>NZ_KI783301.1:379103-1666182 GCF_000510645.1 Thermicanus aegyptius DSM 12793
ACGAGGTAGATCGGTCCGGGGTGGAAGTGCAGCAATGCATGGAGCTGACGGATACGAATCGGTCGACCCCTTAACCATAGAGGAGCAATCTTCGCTCTTTCCTGATCCGGTTTTGAGGGAATAGCCGCCGGTGTAGCTCAAGTGGTAGAGCAACTGACTTGTAATCAGTAGGTTGGGGGTTCAAGTCCTCTCGCCGGCACCACCTGCTCATTCCGCAGTAGCTCAATGGTAGAGCAACCGGCTGTTAACCGGTAGGTTACAGGTTCGAGTCCTGTCTGCGGAGCCATAAAAAAGCTGACGGACGAGATTCCTTTGTAATGGCCCGTTGGTCAAGTGGTTAAGACACCGCCCTTTCACGGCGGTAACAGGGGTTCGAATCCCCTACGGGTCACCATTTTCACGGACGATTAGCTCAGTGGGAGAGCGCTTGCTTCACACGCAAGAGGTCGACGGTTCGAAACCGCCATCGTCCACCATCTTTTTTTCTTTATAAGGCTTTTTTCAATGAGAGATGCCCTCCTATTTGCAAGGTGGGGAATTCCGATACTTGAAATTAGACAGATTGTGGTGCTGTGGTGTAGGGGTCAACATGCCGGTCTGTCACACCGGAGATCGCGGGTTCAAATCCCGTCAGCACCGCCATGTTTAAATCCATGAGCCATTAGCTCAGTAGGTAGAGCACCTGACTTTTAATCAGGGTGTCACAGGTTCGAATCCTGTATGGCTCACCATATCATGCGGGTGTGGCGGAATTGGCAGACGCACTAGACTTAGGATCTAGCGCCTCGTGCGTGGGGGTTCAAGTCCCTCCACCCGCACCATCAAAAGCCTTGATAAATAAGGCTTTTTTATTTTGTCTTTTTTCACTCTAGTGGGACATGGTTCTAATTGGGAGCAGTTTGGGGGTAGTCAGCTAGATGGGGGCAGGCGATATTTCCGATAGTGTCAAGGCACCGAAAACATGCATCTTCATTTTGCCCCCAATTTGCGCCTTCAACAACCATGAGTACATAAAAATCTTTTCATTTAAAAGTGTTTCATTGAGTTTTTTTCCGTTTATGACTTCTGTTAAAAGTTGATCACAGTCTAAAAATAATAGTGTACCGTCAAGTGATGAAAATTACATTCGATTCTTACTACGTAACATTTTAAGTTTTGGAATTAAATATCTTAGCCCATAAGGGCTTTCACTGCTGTTAGAGTTAGAAACTTCGTTTACGATCTCTAACAAAAGGCAAAACTTATTTCTGCAGTATCGTCCCTTGTGCTAACAAAAGATGTTCATTTCAAGTTAACTTGGCCATCGATTCAAGATTAAATATCTCCGGATACACTCCATTCACATGCTTTCTGACATGAGGCTCCACCCACTTCAAAGTTTAATAGGATGTAAATCAAAAATTTTTTTGAAAAAGAAGGAAAAAGCTGATAAATATCGAAATATAAAATATAACTAGTTGAAACTGGTAAAATGTAAAATATCATATGTCGTTTAGAAGGAGAAAAACTCAGTTGGCACATCGTCATTACGTCTTTTTTACGTCTAAAGTCATCTTATGGTCTTTATTTAAGACCAACTATAGTTGAGTGGATGATAGGAAAAACATTTGAACCTCAATGATTTGAATGAGATTGCTCGTTATTTTGGCAATTACTATGTGCATGATCGCATTTCCCTTTCTATCAAGGATAGAGATTCATTTTATGCCGAACATGCTGTCATTCACTGGTAGATTGCTGAGGGGAACTAAGGTGGGAATGAAAAATGGAAAATTTCTATGCTCATACACCTTCTGAAGAAGGGCGGAAGTGGCACGATCTCAACGATCATTTGCTGAACGTCGCCCGTTTGGCGCGTGATTTTGCCAATCCCTATCAGGGTGGAGATGCAGCATATTTGTGTGGGCTTTTGCATGATATTGGCAAGTTTCATCCTGAGTTTCAGGAATATTTGGAGAAGCAGGCAAAGGGAGAGAATGGGATGAGTGTGCCGCATGCCATATGGGGAGCAGCTTTGGCATATCAAATTATTTGGAGAAAGATGAGGCATCCCGAGCTATGGAAACCTTTTGCGCTTCCTGTTGCCGGTCACCACGCTGGATTAAATTCATCGGGCAGCTTATCTCTCATTTTGGAGGAGCGGATCGAGAAGCAGAAGTCGCATTTTCTTGAAGTATTAAAACATGCCGAGCCTTTTTTGCGCGAGTATGTGTTTCCGTACATACAAAAGGAATGGGAGCTGCCGGCGTTGGCCAAAACGGAACGGGAGATGTGGATCCGGATGGTGTTTTCAGCTCTTGTCGATGCCGATTACCTGGATACGGAACGTCATTTTCAGCCCACACTTGCTTTGGCGCGACGACAGCTAAATTCTGTGGAAGATTTATGGAACCGCTTTGCGGCTGATCAGCAACAATTGATTGACAAAGCGGAAAATACGCTCGTCAATCGGGTACGGAAGCAGGTTTATGAGGCGTGTGTCGAATCGGCGGCAAAACCACAAGGCGTGTTCAGGTTGACGGTGCCAACCGGTGGGGGAAAGACACGAAGCGGCCTGGCTTTTGCGCTCAAGCATGTGGCAGAACACCAGTTGGATCGCGTGATCGTGGCAATTCCGTACACCAGCATTATTGAGCAGACGGCAGGTGTGTACCGCGAGATTTTCGGTGACGAAGCGGTGCTTGAGCATCACAGCCAAGTAGATATGGAAGATGACGAGGAGCAAAACGAACATGTGATCAGACAACGTCTTGCGACTGAAAACTGGGATGCACCGCTTGTAGTCACGACAACGATGCAATTATTCGACAGCCTGTTCAGCAATCGCCCCGGAAAAGTGCGCAAATTGCACAATTTATCCCGGAGTGTCATTTTATTGGATGAAGTCCAAACATTACCCCCTGAACTGTTAAGACCGACGCTGGATGCGCTTGCGATGCTGGTGAAGCACTGTCGTTCCACGGTGGTTTTGTCGACTGCCACGCAACCGGTTTTTGAAGAAAGCCGTTTCCTTGAGGCATTCTCCGATTTGGCGGTAGAAGAGATTCTTCCCCAGGAATTGGTGAACGATCACTTTAGACAACTAAGGCGAGTCGAGTATGAGGTATGGAAAGGACCTGCTTTATTGGAGGAATTGGTGGACTTTATTCGTGAGCAGCGCCAGGTTTTGGTGGTATTTAACACGCGAAAGGAAGCAAAGAAATGTGTCGATCTTCTCAAGGAAGATGGGGACGTATTGCATCTTTCATCCCTTCTATGCGGTGCTCATCGCCGCAAAATTCTTGCTGAGGTGCGTTCGCGCCTGACCGAAAACCGTCCTGTGCGATTGATTAGCACACAGGTGGTGGAGGCCGGGGTGGATCTGGATTTTCCGCTTGTTATGCGACAAATCGGACCGCTGGATCGCATGGTTCAGGCGGCTGGCCGCTGCAACCGCGAAGGCAAATTAAACCGAGGCCGGGTGATCATTTTTGAAACGCAGGAGGGTGGAAGTCCGCGCGGACCATACCGGGTGGCACTGGAAGTGGCCCGCGCCATGCTAGCGCGCATACAGGCGGAGGATTTGCACCAGCACCATCTCTTTCGAGACTACTTTCAACAACTTTTTGCTTCGGTTGATCTGGATCAGAGGAAAATTCAGACTGACCGGGAGGTGATGGATTATCCACGTGTGGCAGAGAAGTACAGGTTGATTGATCAGGATACGGTTCCGGTGGTGGTTCCATATGAAGACAGTCAAAAGTACCTGCGTAACTGGGAAAAGGAGCCTTCGCGAAAGAACCTTCGCCTCCTGCAGCCATACATCATCCAATTGTATCAGTGGGAAGTGCAGAAAAAGGAAAGGGAAGGATGGTTGCGATGGGTGTCAGGGAATTTGTATCAGTGGCTGGGGGGATATGACGAGTTGGTGGGGATGACAGAAGAATTTTATGACCCATACGATTTGATGGGGTAAACAAATGTGTGAGTTTTGTAGGGGAATGGAGGGTCAAGATGCAACAACGCGCGCGCGTGCAGGTGAAGATTTGGGGAGAATATGCTTGTTTTACCCGGCCCGAGTTTAAGGTGGAACGGATCAGTTATCCGCTGATCACGCCTAGCGCAGCAAGGGGAGTGCTGGAATCCATCTTTTGGAAGCCCGAATTTCGCTATGAGATCCGTAGAATCGGCGTGCTGCAACTTGGCAAACAGGAAGCCATCTTGCGCAATGAGTTGATGAGCAAGCAAGGCAGAAACCCGATTTTGATAGAAAATGACCGCGCGCAGAGGACAAGCCTGATTCTAAAGGATGTAGCTTATCTGATCACAGCGGATATTGTTCTCAAGCCGCGGGCGGCCGATCCGGTATTTAAATACCGCGATCAGTTCAACCGGAGGGTGGAGCGAGGGCAGTATCATCACACGCCCTATTTGGGAACACGCGAATTTGCCGCTTATTTTTCCCCGGTGGAGGCTGATACCGCAACACAATCAATTGACTTAGACGTGGGAACCATGCTGTTTGATTTTGCTTTCATTGAGGATGAGTCGCGAAGGGAGGTGGATTTCCTACGGCATGATGGAACAGGAACGCGAGTAGCTTCCGGGTTTGCGCAACCGCTGTTTTTCGAGGCGCGGGTCGAAGAGGGCTGGCTGAATGTGCCGCAGGATAAATATATGGAGTTGTACCGATTGGAGGGAAAAGATGCTTTATGAACTGATCGAATTGGCTACAAAACTGCAGAAGGATCAAAAGTTGCCACCCGCCTCTTATAAATCGAAATCAGTAACCTGGGTGATTGATTTGAGCGGGGACAAGCCTTACCTTAAAGGGCCATTTAAGAAAGGAGAGTATCGGAGCGTTGAGGCACCGGATCGTCAGCGCTCAGGAAGAGTATCATTGGATAATTTGAAGCCTTACTTGTTATTAGACGATGCCCGGTACGTGTTGGGCATTCCGGAAAATCCGGAAAATAAAACAAAAGTGGATGAATCGGAGTTGATGCATCAAGGATATGTCCAGCTTCTACAAGAGGCTTATGCCAAAACCGGTGTTGGAGAGCTGGCCAAGATCTTGGAGTTTTTAAACCAACCGCTTCCAGAGGAGTTTCGACAGAAAATCAAGGCAAAAGATATCGTTACATTTCAGACAAACCAAGAGATGCTTCCTTTTGAAAGGCCGGATATACAACGATTTTGGTCGGAATACCTGGCAGAGAATCTGCTTTCCGACGATGAAGCTGAGTGTTCCATCTGTGGTAAGAAAAAGGCATATGTGCGCTATATACCTAATCCTGTTATGGTGTTTGGTCAATCGTGCCAACTGACTTCGTTTAACAGCGCATCTTTTAAATCAATGGGTAAAGACCAGACGAACAATGTGCCTGTCTGTTTTTCCTGTGCCACTCTAACCGTGGACACATTCAATTATTTATTGCGAGAGACTCATCATCACACGGTCCTACTTCGAAATGAAAGAGATCCTTTGCGATCGCAGATCGCGGTGTATTGGTTGAAGCAACCAACAAAAATGGATTGGAACGGGATCGTCGTAGACCAGAAGTTATTGGCAGCCCCGATCCAAAACCTGGTTTTTGACGAAGAAGTAAAGCGGCGGGTTCCTCCACCGGAGCTTGGCCAATTGCAAGAGTTGGTCAAAATTCCTTGGACAAGCCGTGAGCAAGCATTACGAATTGATGAAGCCTCTTTTTATATGGCTATCCTCTCTGCCAACAAGGGCCGCCTTGTGGTCAGGGAATGGATTCATACGTCGGTCTTGCGATTGTTGGACAGCTTGGGTCAATACTTGGACGCGATACGCATCATTCATCCAAATGGGGAGCAGGATAAGTTGCTGCCGTTGCCTGCTATTCTTCAGGCGTTAGAGGTTTCTGACGCCAATCTGGTCAGGCAATTTATGCATACAATTTATCAGGGATACGCCCCTCCAAATCAATTGTTGATTGCCGCTCACCAGCGCTTTCGTTTGCCGCAAGTCTTGACAGATAAAACGGAAACGTGGAGATACCACGCTCTGGCCAGTGTTTTCAAATTGGTACTCACATACGGAAAGGAGGAAGCGAAAACGATGGAATCTCTCAACCCTGGGTATTTGAAACCGTCCTATCTTTGCGGTCGCCTGTTGGCTGTCCTGGAGGAAATCCAACAGAGGGCTTCTGGTTTTAAAGTGGGTTCTACCATTGTCCAACGCTTTTATGGTGCGGCATCCACCGCGCCGGCGTCCACTTTTGGTCCCCTCTTGAGGCTTGCGACAACGGCGCATTTGCCGAAAGTGTCATCCGAAATGGCGCGATTGTTGGAAGAGGTGATCCGGCATCTGGATGAAGCGGGGGGTTTTCCTTCCACGCTCAGTATGAAACAACAGGCGGAATTTGGGCTAGGCTTTTATCATCAACGGGCAGAGTTTAGCAGCAAAAGGAAAAAATAAACTCATAAGCATGGAGGAATCTGTAATGACGAAACATTATTTGGACCCGAAAAAGCGACATGAGTTTGTCTTGTTTTACGATGTCAAGGATGGAAACCCGAATGGCGATCCCGACGCGGGGAACCTGCCGCGCGTAGATCCCGAAACGATGCATGGTATTGTCACCGATGTGGCGATCAAGCGGAAGATACGCGACTATGTGGCCAATGTTCTTAACAGGAAGATCTTTATCCAAAGCCAATCAGCACTAAATTCGCTCATTTTCAAGGCTTATCAAGAAATTGGTGTCGAATTGGCAGAGATATCGCTTAGTGAGGAAGAACAAGAGAATACGTTGCTCATCGAGTGGTTGTTCGGTTTAGAAGAGGCTGGAATTACATTGGAAGAGGATAAATTGATTTATGCGGCTGAAGATGTCAAAGAAAAGGATATCCGGAATAAATTGCTTGAAGGACTTGAAGAGGCAGGCTTTAAGCAGGAGTTAGAATCGATCTTGAAAAATATTGCGAAACGTTTGGCACAGGCAGCCAATAACATGAAAATTGACGAGGAAACACGACGAAACGCACAAAACACATTGTGCAAAAAATACTTTGACATTCGCGTATTTGGGGCTGTTATGTCGACAGGTCTCAACGCGGGACAAGTTCGAGGGCCTGTGCAATTGACTTTTTCCCGATCCATAGATCCGGTTTTCCCTTGGGATTTGACAGTTACCCGGATTGCCATTACCAAAGAGTCGGATCGTCGCAGAAAGAAAACGGAGATGGGGAGAAAGCCTTTGATCCCATACGGATTGTACCGCACCCATGGTTTTTTCAATCCATTTTTGGCGGAGAAAACAGGTGTCACTTCGGAAGACTTGGAGGACTTGTGGGATGCTTTGACAAATTTATTTGATTTTGACCGTTCGGCGGCGCGTGGAGAGATGAATGTGCGCGGGTTGTTTATATTTACACATGAGAATGGAAAAGGAGCTGCTCCGGCACACCAGTTGTTTGAGCTGGTAAAGGCGGAACGTCGTATGGATGTACAAGTACCGCGTTCTTTTGAGGATTACGTGATCCAGGGACCTGTGTCCAAAAGGGAGATTGATGTCCCGTTGGAAGGATTTCCTGGGATAACAGTGACTCGGCTGGTATAGGTTTAAAGCAGAAGGAGAAAAGGGAATGGATTGGGCGGATGATGGGTGGATCATGCTTTCTGCTTTGCAGCATTACGTGTATTGCCCACGACAGTGTGCTTTGATCCATCTGGAACAAACTTTTGAAGAAAATATTTTTACATTGCGGGGCAACCGAGTACATGAGCGGGTAGATACCCCAGACGATGAACAGTTGCCCGACAGGCGAGTTGAGCGTGCGTTGCCGATTTGGTCCGAACGGCTAGGGCTTATCGGCCGTGCCGATTGTGTTGAATTCCTCTCGGATGGAACGCCGTATCCGGTAGAATACAAAATAGGGAAGCGGGCATCCAAACAAGCGGATCAGGTACAACTTTGTGCCCAAGCGCTTTGCCTAGAGGAAATGTTTGGATTACCTGTACCGAAAGGAGCTTTATACTATTACCAGTCAAGACGGCGCTTGGAAGTGGAAATGACAAGAACTCTTCGAAATTTGGTGGAGCAGACAGTCAGCCATGTGCGGGAGATGTTGCAGATGCAGCATCTTCCTCCGCCGGTCAATGATACCAGGTGCCGTGACTGTTCGCTGCAAGAGGTGTGTCTGCCGCAAGTATCTGCTTCCTTGAATATTTCCGCGTGGTTAAGTGAGGACGGATCATGATCAAAACAATACTCAATACCTTATATGTCCAGACACAGGGATCCTATTTGCATCTAGATCATGAAACGGTGATTGTTGAACAAGAAGGAGAAAAAGCATTGCAAGTACCTCTACACCATATTGGTACAATTGTGATGTTCGGAAATGTTTTGATTAGTCCATATTTGCTGGGTAGGTGTACTGATCAAGGTATTAGTGTGATTTGGTATGACGTTTATGGACGTTTTTCCGCTCGTGCGGTTGGGAGAACTAATGGGAATGTGTTGTTAAGACGAGCACAGCATCAGGTTTTGAATGATGAAAAGCGGGCATTAAAACTCGCATCACGTTTTGTTATTGGCAAACTCAGAAACAGTCGGTCAGTAGTGCAACGAGCGATCCGTGATTATCCGGATAGCAAAACGTCGCTAGAGAAAGCAGCTAAGCAGTTGAACCAATGTATACGCGATGTGGACAAGCAGGTTACAATAGACGAATTACGAGGGGTGGAAGGGTACGGTTCTTCTGTTTACTTTGAAGCTTTTTCCTCTTTGCTAAGGACGGATGATGATTTTTTCGTTTTTGAACTTCGCTCTAGACGCCCGCCTCGTGATCCGATCAATGCCTGCTTATCTTTTGCGTATAGCATGTTGACCCAGGATTGTATTTCAGCCTTGGAAGGGGTGGGATTGGATCCTCAGATTGGATATCTGCATACGCTTCGTCCGGGCAGGCCGGCCTTGGCCTTGGATTTAATTGAAGAGTTTCGGGCATATTTGGCAGATCGTTTCGTACTCACTTTGATAAATCGAAAGCAATTGTCAAAAAGTGATTTCGACATGCGCCCTGGTGGCGCTGTACTTTTAAATGAAAAAGGACGCCGAACTTTTTTGGCGGCATATCAAAAGCGTAAACAAGAAGAAATTCATCATCCAATTATCAATCAAAGGGTACCATTGGGGCTTCTTCCTCATGTACATGCTCGTTTGCTTGCAAGGTATTTGCGAGGAGATGTTGCCGATTATGTACCATTTATCATGAGGTGAGTAGCTTGGATATTCTGGTTACTTATGATGTTGAAACCCAGGAGAAAAGTGGACAAAGAAGACTTAGGAAAGTGGCAACTATTTGTCAAAACTATGGACAAAGAGTACAAAAATCGGTGTTTGAGTGTAGGGTCACACAATCGCAACTTGAAGATATGGAGCACCAACTGTTAAAAGTTATTGATAAGGAAAGAGACAGTTTGCGGATCTATCTGCTATATGGGGATCGGAACAGGGTAACCCGAGTCTATGGTAGGGATGACTACATTGATTATGATGCTCCTATTATTTTATAATCGTAAACATTGTAGGAGACTTGTAGAAGATGATTCTTGGCGTTTGGAAATCGACATATGTGCGAACGTGGAGCAATGATGAAAGAAGGGGGGGTTCGCAATGGCGCAAAATACTAGTAATTATGCATTGGTTATTATGCGTGTCTGTTTAGATGCCAACAATATTATGAGCAGAAAATTGAGTTTCGCGTTTTTGTCTTGTAAGTTCCAGACCTGTTAAAGGATTTGAACGCGAGTGTTGCACCCAGCCAACAGGCTGGGTGAGGATTGAAACAGAAAGAGATTAGCTAAACGTTATGATACAATGCAAGTTGCACCCAGCCAACAGGCTGGGTGAGGATTGAAACAGCAGAGTTTGCACCAACAAATACAACAGAACTAACGTTGCACCCAGCCAACAGGCTGGGTGAGGATTGAAACTTCCACTACCGGGAGTGCCCGTATAACACACGATGTTGCACCCAGCCAACAGGCTGGGTGAGGATTGAAACAAAAGGAGATCCTCCCAAACGGTTAGGGAGACAATGTTGCACCCAGCCAACAGGCTGGGTGAGGATTGAAACTTCTATATCTGTTTTAATACTATAGAAACATTTGTCGTTGCACCCAGCCAACAGGCTGGGTGAGGATTGAAACAGTTGCACCAGGATGGTGAGAGGGAATTAATCACGTTGCACCCAGCCAACAGGCTGGGTGAGGATTGAAACCTAAACTGGCTAATAAACGCTCTTGCGGTTGTTGTTGTTGCACCCAGCCAACAGGCTGGGTGAGGATTGAAACAATTAAGGACCTTATCTGACGATCGACCATTCTCGTTGCACCCAGCCAACAGGCTGGGTGAGGATTGAAACAGTTTCAAGGTATTCACGGAGTTTCTTTTTTGATTTGTTGCACCCAGCCAACAGGCTGGGTGAGGATTGAAACCCCATACAGGGTGGAGTATACCACATCCGGTGGGCGTTGCACCCAGCCAACAGGCTGGGTGAGGATTGAAACGTGAGAACCTGGAAGGTGTGCTGCGGGCAAGACGCGTTGCACCCAGCCAACAGGCTGGGTGAGGATTGAAACAGTTAGGCACGCAAGAAGAATGACATCTAGCCTGGTTGCACCCAGCCAACAGGCTGGGTGAGGATTGAAACCGTATACTCCTGAAAGAAGCGTAACTGATTTAAATGTTGCACCCAGCCAACAGGCTGGGTGAGGATTGAAACAATCCGTGTCTAGTAAATCCGCCTGATCAAGAAGGTGTTGCACCCAGCCAACAGGCTGGGTGAGGATTGAAACCATCATCAAGATACCAATCCACTACATCTAATTGGTTGCACCCAGCCAACAGGCTGGGTGAGGATTGAAACACTATATACTAAAGTCAGGAGGTGAAATCAAAGTGTTGCACCCAGCCAACAGGCTGGGTGAGGATTGAAACATCAACAAATCCTTGAGTGCTGCTGGGTGTAAATCTGTTGCACCCAGCCAACAGGCTGGGTGAGGATTGAAACCAGATGGAAAAGTGATGACGGGGAGAAATATCAACGTGTTGCACCCAGCCAACAGGCTGGGTGAGGATTGAAACAGAAGGAAAACGTCTTGCACGACAAAGATAATAAGTTGCACCCAGCCAACAGGCTGGGTGAGGATTGAAACATCACCACCTCACTCATTGGCTGCAAACTCCATGAGTTGCACCCAGCCAACAGGCTGGGTGAGGATTGAAACTTCAATCTCAGTGGACAGCGCTTTTCCGCGAAGGGTTGCACCCAGCCAACAGGCTGGGTGAGGATTGAAACTTCAATCTCAGTGGACAGCGCTTTTCCGCGAAGGGTTGCACCCAGCCAACAGGCTGGGTGAGGATTGAAACAGTTATCAATTGAAAAGGGGTTTTATGGCAAAGAGTTGCACCCAGCCAACAGGCTGGGTGAGGATTGAAACATAATTGGGATGACCTTTAACGATGGTTTCTATGGGTTGCACCCAGCCAACAGGCTGGGTGAGGATTGAAACAATACCAGTCGATTGGCAACCGATGCAGTCGGTTGCGTTGCACCCAGCCAACAGGCTGGGTGAGGATTGAAACATGTATCACGCACAGGATAAGACGATCAACACCCCCGTTGCACCCAGCCAATAGGCTGGGTGAGGATTGAAACTCTAAAAGAAGTGTGGCAGCAGCGGGATCGTATCATTGCACCCAGCCGACTGGGCAGGTTCAATTGTTTCGATTTTTCGTTCAATTATGACTACACATCATGTTATTTTTATACCAAATATTGGTATGCATGAATATTAGGTTTACAGAAACTACCGGGAAAAAGTGATTGCAAAACGATAGAAGTCATGATACAATACCTATCGTCGCCAAAATCCACACCTGAATTACACCATATATTTTGATCAATCATCGAAGATGACTGGTGCCTCCCCAACTTGCGGGCGTAGTTCAATGGTAGAACTCCAGCCTTCCAAGCTGGTAGCGTGGGTTCGATTCCCATCGCCCGCTCCATTTCGATATGTCGGGATTTAGCTCAGCTTGGTAGAGCGCTTGGTTCGGGACCAAGAGGTCGCAGGTTCGAATCCTGTAATCCCGACCATGTTTATGGCGGTGTAGCTCAGCTGGCTAGAGCGTACGGTTCATACCCGTGAGGTCGTGGGTTCGAGCCCCTCCACCGCTACCATCTTAACTGAAGCGTTGACCCACTTCATTTGTCAGGTCACATTTTATGGCTCGGTAGCTCAGTCGGTAGAGCAGAGGACTGAAAATCCTCGTGTCGGCGGTTCGATTCCGTCCCGAGCCACCATCAAAACGACAGATTTTATCCTTTCTGACATCTTGTTTCTGATGTCCGGTTTTATTGGTATTCGGAGGGGTAGCGAAGTGGCTAAACGCGGCAGACTGTAAATCTGTTCCCTCTGGGTTCGGCGGTTCGAATCCGTCCCCCTCCACCATTCCCATGGCGGTCGTGGCGAAGTGGCTAACGCACCGGATTGTGGCTCCGGCATTCGTGGGTTCGATTCCCATCGACCGCCCCATGTAACGAAGGCAGATAAAGATGATATACAAACTGTGCAAGATGTCAGGCAAGAAGAACCTTAATGCGAGGTTCTTTTTTTATGCTCTAAATTGCACATTGGCCCAAACTCCCCAGAAAGAACATTTTATTTGAAGGATAGCGACCAACGAGAAGTACTCCAAGGGAGTTTACGGTTTCTCCAAACCCCGAAGTTCCCCTGAGGATCTTCGGGCTTCTTTATGATTTCTTTAGAATTGCCCTCTATCGTGTGAGTGTAGACGAGATTCAAATATTCACACATGAATGGAGGGGCTGAAAAGGATGCCGGAGGTTATTCTGGAAACGAAAGGCTTGAAAAAATATTATGGGCGTCAGCTTGCGGTGAATCAGGTTTCATTACGAATTCCAAGGGGTTCCATCTATGGACTGCTTGGTCCCAATGGAGCCGGGAAATCAACGATACTAAAGATGCTTACAGGATTGTTACGCCCATCGGGAGGCGAGATCTACGTGTTTGGGGAGCCCTGGCAGCGAAAGCATCTGGAACGAATCGGTGCACTCATCGAGTCCCCGGCCTTGTATGGCAATCTGACGGCGGTTGAGAATCTCCTCGTTCACACCCGATTGATGGGCCTTCCCAAGGAAAGGATTAAGGAAGTTCTGGAGACGGTCGATTTGAAAGATACGGGGAAAAAACCGGCTTCCCGGTTTTCCATGGGCATGAAACAGAGGCTGGGAATCGCCATCGCTCTTCTGGGAAATCCCGAATTATTGATTCTGGATGAGCCCACCAATGGTCTCGATCCCGTAGGGATTCAGGAATTGAGGGAATTGATTCGTTCCTTCCCCGAGCGAGGGATGACCGTCATCTTATCAAGCCATATCTTGTCGGAAGTGTCACAGCTTGCGGACCATATCGGCATCCTCAGCGATGGAGAGCTCAAACATCAGAGCAAAATAAGCCATGATATCAACCTTGAGGAATTATTCATGGACGTGATTAGGGGGGAGAAGAGATGATGAAGATCCTGCGGGCGGAGAGCGTGAAATATAGGCGGACTTTTACCAGACGTCTGGTCTTTTTTGCTCCCCTCTTTTTTATCCTTATCGCATTATTACAAAAATTATTCATGCCGGTGAATTATTTAAAACCATGGCGGCTTCTTCTCGTTCAGGCTTATAATTGGTGGCCGGTTCTATTTATTCCCCTTGGGATCGCGCTCTTTGCCGTCTTGGTGGCGTCCCAGGAAAAAAGGGCGGGCAACTATCGCAATGTAAAAGTGCATCCGCTCTCTCCTTCGCTGATCTGGGCAGGTAAAATGATCATGATGGCCTTTCACACCTTGCTGGCAACCCTGGTACTGATCGCAGCCGTTCTCATCTCCGGTCTGATCACCGCAGAAGGAGAGGTGCCATGGACGGAGGTTTTTGCCGGAGGGTTCATCCTATGGGTTACCTCGCTCGTGCTCATACCGATTCAATTATGGGCGGCTACTTGGAAAGGGACTCTTCTCAGCATGGGCGTCGGATTGATCGGAATGATCGCCGGAGTAGTGGCTGCACCGGAAACGTATTGGATCTATGTCCCATGGAGCTGGCCGACGAGGCTTATGGCTCCGATCATTGGGGTTCATCCCAACGGAGTTCCCTTGGAAGCGTCGGACCCCCTGCGTGATCCTTCCGCCATCCCCATCGGGATCGGTTTGTCATTGGCGGCTTTTATTCTCTTTACGCTTATGACTTCCATGTGGTTTCACAGGAGGGAGATTCGATGATGGAAATCATGATATCGGAGTGGATGAAGACGAAACGAACAACCATACGGTGGCTAACATTTTTACCCCCTTTTCTTTTGTTTGCCTCGTTTTTATGGTATTTTTCTCGAAGGGTGATCACCTTAGAAACGCAAATTTCCATGTTTCAAGCCTTTTTTCAGGTTTGGACCGCTCTGGTGATCCCGCTGGGCGCCGGATTGCTATCCGGGCTTTTGGTCCATCAGGAAGAACTGGCCGGCAGATTCGTCGGCTTTCTCATCAATAAGTATCCGCGACGGGATCTCTACCTTGGGAAGCTCACCTTGATCGTCTTATTGGCATCCGTGAGCACTCTGCTGGCAACATTGATCCTTGTCATGGGATTCGATCTCATATCGGATATACCGATCTCTTATTCACCTTTTTTCGCAGCCGCGATCATGGCGATCATCGGTAGCCTTCCGCTGCTGGCTTTTCATCTATGGGTCAGCTTTGCGTGGGGCATGGGTGCCTCGATCGGAATAGGCGGTGGGGGAATGCTCCTCTCCGCACTGATGGCGACCAATCTGGGCAATTCGATCTGGCCCTATGTGCCTTGGGGATGGCCCATACGGTTAGCGGGTTTAACGGGAGCCTATCTACTCTATGTCCCCGGCATGAAATCCCCGCCTGAAATGATCTCTTCCGGTTTTATACGGGATCAAATGATCAAAGGATTGGTTCCGGCGGTTCTGGTTCTCATCGCGATGGTGGTGGGCGGGGTCATCTGGTTTCAAAGGTGGGAAGGCAGAAAAGCATATGAATAGAGGAAAATTGAAGTGAGCGTGATTCTATGAGTCGGATTCTTATCATCGATGATGAGGAAGATCTGGTCCATTTGTTGAAAGATTCCTTGGAGGGGAAAGGGCATCAGGTATTCACAGCGTACGATGGGGAGACCGGGGTTAAAAAGGCCCGGGTACAACAACCGGATCTCATTATTCTCGACATTATGATGCCCGGCATGGACGGATATGAAGTATGCCGGAAAATAAGGGATGAGGTTCTTTGCCCAATCCTATTTTTAAGCGCAAAACAGTCGGAGGCCGATAAGCTGAGGGGGCTGGCCCTTGGAGGAGACGACTTTTTAATCAAGCCCTTCAGCCTGAAAGAACTGATGGCTAGAATTGAAGCCCATTTAAGAAGAGAGATGAGGGCCATTTTCCTGAATCAATCCCATCAAAGGGTATGGATACACATCGGAAAGCTCTCGGTCGATTTGAAGTCAAGGCAAGCGAAGATCGATGGGAATGACCTGCCGCTCACCAGACGGGAATTTGACATTTTGGAGTTGTTGCTCATGCATCCGGGTCAGGTCTTTTCAAGGGAGCAGATTTATGAGAAGGTGTGGGGATGCGATGCGGAAGGGGATTCATCCACCGTCACCGAACATATGAAAAACTTGAGGGCAAAGATTGCGGCTTTTGATCCCGATACGGAGTATATCTCCACGGTGTGGGGCATTGGGTATCGATTTGAGAAGGTGATGGGATGATTGTATACAAAATCAGGTATGTTGCGGGTGAATCATCATGTTGGAAAAAATGTCGCTCAAGTCCCAATTTATCCTCTCATTTGTTTTAATCATGACATTAAGCCTCATCGCCACCATCGTCACGTATTTTGGGGGCTATCTTCTTTTTTTAAAATTGCAATATGAAAAAATCTATCCGGCCAACTACTATGAGAAGCAAATCCCCGCCATGGAAGAGGAGATCAAGAAAAAAGGAGTATCCCTTTTCAATGAAACGGAAAAACCATCCCTGGAAATGCTGATCCCTTCCGAAGGAGTTTTGTATCAGATTATGGATGAAAATGGAAGTCGGCTTTATGGGACAGAGGAGGGAAAACTGATAAAGAGCAAAGAGGATCTCTATGATAAAATCAACACGACCTTTGCGATGAACGGGAGGTATGTGAAAATCGTCCCCATCTTCGATTCCCAGGGTACGTTAAAGGGAGCCGCCTCCTTTTCCTACACGTTAACCCCTCACTACGCAAGGGAACAGGATAAAATGTGGATCATGCCTCTCTTTATTCTCATCGCGTTTTCTCCGTTCCTTTATATCCTCCTCTTTACATGGCTCTTTTCCAAAAAATTATCCGAAAATATCCGCAAACCGGTGATGATGCTGATCGATGCCTCCCGAAAAGTGAGGGAAAAAGATCTCGACTTCCACATCGAGTATACGGCAAATAATGAAGTGGGCAGGCTTTGCCAATCGTTTAATGAGATGAAAAACGAGCTTAAAAACTCTTTACTCGCCCAATGGAGAGCGGAGCAGGAAAGGCAGGAGATGGTTCAGGCACTCGCCCATGATTTGAAAACCCCGCTCTCGGTCATCCAGGGTTATGCGGAATCCCTTCTTGATGAACCCTCCGGGGACTTACGGAAGAGGGAGAAATATTTGCGGATCATAACGGATCATGCAAGGAAAGGGTTGAAGCTGATCCAAGAGATGCTTTACGCATCTGAGATGGAAAGGCCCACGGCAACCCTTCGCATCACCCCCGTAGACCTCTCCTCTTTTTTAATGGAGAAGAAGGAGAGTTATGAGATGATCGGAAAAGGGAAAGAGATCCATTTCAACGTGGAGGTCGTCTATGAAAAACCGGATCAGGCGATCTGCCCGGTTGATGTGGAGAAACTGGATCGCATTTTGGACAATATTGTGGGGAACAGCATTCGGTACACGCCGGAAGGTGGAACGATTACCATTCGTGCCCAGGTTACCCATGATCATGTCCGATTTACGATTTGTGATACAGGAAAGGGGTTCAGTAAGAAAGATCTTTCCAATCTCTTTCAGAAATTTTACCGAGGCGATCAATCCCGTTCTACCAAGGAAGGGCATGCGGGCCTCGGTCTTTATGTGGCCAAGAAAATGGTCGAAATGCACGGGGGGAATATGACCGCCTTTAATGCAGACAAAGGAGGGGCATGCGTCGAATTCGAACTGTATTTTAACGGGGGGCTATACACAAGCAAAAAGTTGCCGAAGACATGACGAACATAACGAATGCGGGTATAATGGGCGGAGGGAGTATTCACCATGATGGGATCATACGAATCAGAGCAATGGAAGGGTGTGAGAGGATGAACCGATGGGAGGAGAGGGCTTTAGAATTGGCGAAAAGATGGGGGGAAAGGGCGGGGGAGTATGACCGCACCGGTTCTTTCCCCTTTCAGAATTTTGAGGAACTGAAAAAGGAAGGTTTCCTTACCCTTACCGTTCCGAAAGAATATGGCGGGGAAGATTTCTCCCTGTCGCAATTGATTCGGATTCTGGAAATATTGGCCCAAGGGGATGCCTCCACCGCCCTTGGGCTGGGTTGGCATTTGGGAATCATCATGAAACTGAGGGATTCCCGCCTGTGGCCGGAAGAGAAATTTCAGCGGCTTTGTCATGAAGTGGTAGAATCCGGTGCGATGATCAATTCCATCGCCACCGAACCGGCGACGGGCAGCCCCAGCCGGGGAGGAAAGCCAACCACCAAGGCGGTGAAGGATGAAGGGGGATGGCGGATTATCGGGCATAAAACCTGGGGAACCTTAAGCCCCATCCTTACCTATTTCATCATTACCGCCTCCATTGAAGGAGAAGAGGAGGTGGGAGAATTTCTCGTTCATCGGGACCGGGAGGGATTGATGATTGAAGAGACCTGGGATAGCTTAGGCATGCGGGCGACAGGTAGCCATGACCTCTTCTTCCGGAACCTTTTTCTTCCCGATGAGGACCTCGTGTTCCGTAAAGGACCGAATCGTCCTTCCCCAGGAAGAGAGGATTACGGGGGATGGCTTTTGCACATACCGGCTACGTACTTGGGAATTGCGGAAGCAGCCCGGAATTTCATCCTTCAATATGTTAAGGAATATAGACCGAACAGCATCGGTCAGCCGATTGCAACGCTCCCATCCGTCAGGGAGAAAATCGGAGAGATGGAGCTTAAGCTCTTTACGGCCCGGACGGTTCTTTATGCCACGGCCCGGGAATGGGATGAGAATCCGGAAGAAAGGAAAGGACTGGTAGGGAGGCTTTCCGCCACGAAGATGGTTGTTACCAACGCGGCCATCGAAGGGGTCGATTTGGCGATGCGGATCATGGGGGGGCATTCCCTCTTGAAGAAATACCCCTTGGAGAGGTATTATCGGGATGTCCGGGCAGGATTGCATAATCCTCCCATGGATGATTCGACGATTCGGTTATTGGCCCAGGAGGCATTGGGGGATTAGGCAATTTTTAAAAAGACTGTTTAGCTGAGAACCCAAGGAGGGATAGAACGTGAGCTTGTTATTTACCCCGTTTGCCATAAGGAATGTGACGTTAAAGAACCGCATCGTGATGTCCCCCATGTGCATGTATTCCTGCTATGCGAAGGATGGGAAGGTGACGCCGTTTCACATCACCCATTATGTGAGCCGAGCCGTGGGACAGGTGGGACTCATCGTGCAAGAGGCGACCGCCGTACTTCCGGAAGGGAGAATTTCTGAGGAGGATTTGGGGATTTGGGAGGAGGATCAACTGCCGGGCCTCACCCAATTGGTAGAAGAGATTCACCGATATGGAGCAAAGGCAGGAATTCAGCTTGCCCATGCCGGGAGAAAGGCGGAGGTCAGGGGGACCATCTATGCCCCCTCGGCGATTCGTTTTAATGAGAGATATGCCGTTCCCGAGGCGTTAACCCTTGAGGGGATTCAAAAGGTGATTGATGCGTTCCGGGCAGGAGCGGAGCGAGCGAAGAGGGTAGGCTATGATGTGATCGAGATTCATGCCGCCCACGGGTATCTGCTCAATCAATTTCTTTCCCCGTTAGCCAATCGTCGGGAGGACGAATACGGGGGAAGCGCGGAAAACCGCTTCCGCCTCCTCGGAGAGGTGATTACGGCGGTGCGTGACGTATGGCAAGGTCCCCTTTTCGTCCGCGTCTCCGCCGACGAGTATCATGAAAAGGGAAACCGGGTGAAAGATTGGGTCCGTTTCAGCGGCTGGATGAAGGAGAAAGGGGTTGACCTGATCGACGTAAGCTCCGGAGGGGTGATTCCCGGAAACGAGGCGAAACCGATTCCCCTAGGCCCCGGGTATCAGGTGCCTTATGCCAGGGAAATCAGGGAGAAAGGGGAGATTCCCACAGGGGCGGTGGGACTCATCACCTCGGGCCGGCAGGCGGAGGAGATTTTGGAGAAGGGAGAGGCCGATCTTATTTTCATCGCCCGGGAGCTTTTACGGGATCCCTATTTCCCCCGGAGAGCGGCCCTCGAGTTGGGGGAGAGCATTGAAGCGCCTGTGCAGTATAGGCGGGGCTGGAACTTTTAAAGGCAACCGCTTCGTTTTCCTCGGGATAAGGGACACCGATTCTGAAAATGGCCGTCCCTTGGGGTGGCACTTACATCGGTTCGACTTTTTTGCTCGCGGCAAAAGCGGGCTCCATGGGGTTTTTGGCATGACGTGTGGCCATGCCATAGGCCTTGGCAGGACACTGGACCTACAGCGTGTTATAGATGAAGGGGATTGGACAAGGGGGCTTACCGACCGGTCCGCCCCTTCTTTTTTCTTTTTCGTTTAGAGGTAGACGGAATGCCCAGCTCCTCCCGGTATTTTGTGATGGTCCTCCGGGAAATCTCAATCCCTTCCGATGCCAATTGATCCGCAATGTGTTGGTCGGAGAGGGGTTTTTCTTTATTTTCTTTCTCGATCAGTTCCTTGATCTTTTTCTTTACAGAGTCGCTGGTCAGAGCAATCCCTTCTTTGCTCGTAAAACCGGAAGGGAAGAAGTATTTCAGCTCAAAGGTTCCAAAGGGGGTCTCCACATACTTCCCCTGAGTCGCCCGGCTTACGGTGGACTCATGAACACCGATCTCTTCCGCAATCTCTTTTAGGGTGAGGGGGATTAGGTTTCGCCCTTCGAAGAAGGCGGACTGACGGGAGAGAATCGCCTTCATGACCGCATAGAGGGTGGTTTTTCGCTGCTCCAGGCTGCGGATAATCCCCTGAGCTTCCTGGAGCATCGTCGAGAGATAACGTCCCGTCTCCGGATCGGGTATGCCTTCGTGGAGAAGTTTTTCATATTCCCGATTGAGGTGTATCCGGGGAAAGAGTCTCTCGTTTATCTGAAGGACCCATTCTCCTTCGATCCTTTGAAGGAAAAGGTCCGGATAGATGTAATGGGGAGGTTCGGCGTAAGCCCCCGTCAAGGGGCGGGGACTTAGGTTTTCTTGGATATATTTGGACCACTCTTCGATTCTTCGAACAGGTAGATGCAGAGATTGGGCGATCTCCTCATACGCGTGCTGAGCCAAGTCTTCCAGATGTTCGGAAACCAAGCGGTAAAGGCCCTCTTCCTCCACGCCCAAACGCTTTAGCTGAAGGAGGAGGGATTCTTTTAGATTCCTGGCCCCTACCCCCGGAGGCTCCAAGCTCTTAAGGAGGATTACCGCTTCTTCCACCTTTTCTTCCTCAATCCCCAGGCGGGAGGCGATCTCATCTGGTTCTAAACGAAGATAGCCCCCTTCTTCCAAATTGCCGATCAGATAGAAAAGGATCTTCTCTTTTTCAGGAGGAAGACGCAGGAAACGTACTTGCTCCATGAGATCGAACAAAGGGGAGTACTCTCTTTCGGGAATCCTTTCCCATACGGGGACTTTCTCTTCGTCCCATGCAGCGTGTGAACGAAGCTTCCTTTCAGGAGATCGAAGGGGAATCTCGATTCCACTCACCCAGTGCTCCACCTCAAGCAGGGGATTCTCCGCCGCCTTTTGGGATAGATATTGAATCATCTCAACCGCAGGGATTTGCAGGAGGTTGATGGTGGTGAGGATCTGGGGAGATAACGTCTGTTTTTGGGCAGGAATTTGGCTCAATCCTTGTTGATAGCGCATACATGACTCCCTCCCTCCCCTCTTTTCTTTATATCTTATCATATGGCGGAGAGATCGTGGAGCTTCCCCAGTTTTGTAAAAAGGACAAAGGGGATGACAAATTGACATGCCTATGCGTTCGAAAAATGACAAAAACCATCCGAACGCGCGCGAGGAACGCTTTCATAGGAGAAGATTTGTGTTTTGGCATGAAACTTGCATGGGAGAGGGGTGAGAGAAAAATGATGGCAAGGGAGGATCCGTGATGAAATGGGAATTGTCGAAAGAGGAGCATAAAATCAGTCGAAGGCAATTCTTAAAAGTTTCGGGGGTGATCGGCTCACTCAGTATCTTCGGCTTGGGATTGGGGAAGGTGGTGACCGACAAAACTTTCTCCCCCCTTTCCCGGCGGGTTGAAAACTCTACGAAGACGAGCCAGGAGCCGGAGGCCCGGGTGGATCTGGTCACCGGGAAGGTGGAACAAAACCCGAACTATGTGATGCGGAACAGCGTCTGCCTAGGCTGCTTTAGCAACTGCGGGAATCGGCTTAAGATCGACAAGAGAACGGGGAAGATTGTGAAAGTATTTGGCAACCCTTATCATCCCAATTCGGCCCAGGAGCCCCTTCCCTATGAAACCCCTCTCCTTGAAGCTTATCTTGCCGGAAGCCGTTATCAGGATAAAGGCATAACCCATCGGGCCACCGTCTGTCCCCGTGGAAACAGCGCCTTTGAGACCACCTACGATCCCCAGCGCATCCTGGTTCCCTTAAAGAGAAACGGAGAGCGGGGTTCGGGGAAATGGAAACCGATCTCCTATGAGGATCTTCTGAACGAAACCGTAAATGGGGGCGTGCTGTTTAAGGAGTTGGGAGAAGAGCAGGTGATCGAAGGATTTAAGCAGGTGCATGATGTAAAAAACCTCATCGATCCCACCCGGCCAGAACTGGGGCCGAAGGCAAACCAACTTGTGGTGCTTAGCGGAAGATATGACGGGAGAACGGAATTCCTGAAGCGGTTTCCCTCTGCCTTCGGAACGGTCAACCTATACGGCCATACAGGGATCTGCGGGGGATCGAGAAGGGTGGCCTATCAAGCCTTTACCGACGAGTGGCGGAAGAGTCCCCACATGAAGCCCGACTTTGATGAAGCCGACTTTATCCTCTTTTTTGGGACAGCCCCAGGCCAGGCGGGAAACCCTTATCAACCCATTTCCCGAAAGACGGGAACGGCGGCAGCGGACGGCAATCTGCAATTTGTGGTGATTGATCCCGTCCTTCCCAACCTGGCGGGGACGAAAGGAAAATGGATCCCCATCCGTCCCGGAACCGATGGCGCCCTGGTGATGGGGATGATGCGCTGGATCTTTGAAAAAAAGCGGTATAATGAAGCCTATCTTTCTGCTGCCAATCCGAAGGCGGCCGCTGCCAAAGGCTATCCCAGTTGGACCAATGCCACTTATTTCATCGTGGATGATCCGAAACATCCACTGTACCGTAAGTTCCTGCGGGCCTCCGATGTGGGATTGGGGGGAGAGGAGGAGTACGTCCTTTTGGACAAAACGAGCCACACCCTGACCACTTCCAAGAATGGAAGTGTTGGAGAGATCCTGTATAAGGGGGAGATCGAAGGAGCAAATGGCGCCAAAATCTTGGTGAAAACGGCCCTCATGGCCCTGAAGGAAAATGCGGAAAAGAGGACGTTGAAGGAATATAGCGACATTTCCGGAGTTCCGGTGGAGAAAATGATCTGGCTCGCCGATCAGTTTACCCGCCATGGGACCCGGGTGGGAACCGACCATCACGGCGGGGTGATGCACCCCAACGGCTTTTATACCAGTTACGCGGTGATCCTCCTAAACGCTTTGGTCGGAAATGTGAACAAAAGAGGGGGAATGAGCAAGAGTGCAGGAGGCTATCTAACTTTTGACCCGGGCCCCCGCTATGACCTCCTCAACATCCCGGGCAGTCCCAAAGGGAAAGGGATGCGGATCTCCAGGGACAAATTCGCCTATGAAAAGACGCGGGAGTATAAGGAGAAGGTGGATAGAGGAGAGAATCCTTATCCTGCCGAGGCGCCTTATTATCCCTTCGCCCAAGAGATGATGCAGGAGGTCCTCCCCAACGCGCTAAGAGGGGATCCCTATCGGGTGAAGATTCTCCTGAATCACCAAATGAATCCCCTTTACACCGTCCCGGGTCTTTACCAAAAAGATGTGATCGAAGCACTCAAGGATCCGAAGCGACTTCCCCTCATCATCTCCATTGATGTGGTGATGGGGGAAACGACCTCTTTCGCCGATTATATCCTGCCCGATACCGTCTTTTATGAAAGCTGGGGGATGCCCAGCGTCTGGAACGGGATGGTGAATAAGGTTTCGGCGACCCGCTGGCCGGTGGTTGCTCCCAGGACGCCGAAGCTGGCCGATGGCCGTTATGTCAACATGGAAACCTATCTCATCGATGTGGCCAAACGGTTGGGCCTACCAGGGTATGGGGAAGGGGCCATTCCGGGGAGCGACGGAATGCGTTATCCCCTGCACCGGCAGGAGGATTTCTACCTCCGGGCGGCGGCCAATATCGCTTACGACGGTGAACCGGTTCCCGATGTGGATCCGGCTGAGGTGAAGCTTACCGGCATTGACGAGATGCTTAAGGGAGCAGAGGGGGTTTTATCCCAGGAGGAATGGCGCAAAGTTCTCTATGTCCTGGTGCGGGGTGGAAGGTTTGAACCCAGGGAAGCGGCTTACGTAGGGGATGATCTGAAATATAAATTTCCGCGCATGCTTCACATTTATAACGAAGCGGTGGCGATGACCAAAAACGCCATCACCGGAGAGTTTTTTGAGGGGACGGCCACCTATGTAGAACCGGCCTTTATCGACGGGAAACGGATCACCGACCATTATTCGCCGACGGAGTGGCCCTTTACCCTCATATCCTACAAATCCCGCTACCGGAGCGTCTCTACGCTGGCGAACATCAGTCGGCTTCAAGATCTGAAAGAGGCGAACCATATCGAAATCGCCGGGGAAGATGCCCGCCGCTTGGGAATTAAGGATGACGACCCGGTAAAGCTCATTACCCCCAGCGGCGAGGCGACAGGTCGGGCAAAGGTTCGGGAAGGACTGATGCCCGGAACCGTGGCCATTGCCTTCGGATATGGGCATTGGGAATATGGTGCGAAAGATCGGGAGATTGGCGGGAAGATACTTCCAGGGAATAAGAAAATCGCCGCAGGGATCGCTTTAAATCCCCTCGTCTTCCGGGATCCCCAGGGAAGGATCGTTAACGATCCGGTAAGCGGCGCCGTCTCCAGAAATGATACCCGGGCAAAGCTTGTGAAACTGTGAGAAAGGAGTGGGGGCGGGTGCTGAACCGAAGTGAAATTACGATGCGCGAGGAGATGTATCAATTTTTTGCTTCCTTTTTTTTGAAGGAGCCTAGCGAAGGGTTGTTGGAAGGGCTGCGCATCGTTCTTCCTTCATTGAAGGAAGATTTCCAGGGGGAGGAGGCGATTCTTCAATTGGAGCGATTGCTTACCACCTATACCGAAAAAGGGAGGAGACTGGAGGATTTTCAACAAGACTTTTATGATCTTTTTTTCGTTCCCATATCGGGACGGTATGCCCCTGCGGTAGAGTCGGTGCTACTCCATCATCAGTTTTGGGGTGAAGCGGAAAGGGATCTGGCGGAGAGATATCGGCGGGCTTGGTTTTACCCGGATGATTTGGAGATTTACCCTCCCTTGAAACAATTGGGAATGGCCGATTATCTCGGCTTTGAGCTGGCCTACATGGCGCATCTTTGCAATATGGAGACTTATTCGGGGATGGGGATAAGAAAACGGGTGGAGCAGGAAGAGGCGGAGATCCTGGATCTTCATCTTCTCCTTTTTGTAAACCGGTACCTCCCGAAGCTTCAGGAAGCGGGAGAGGAGACCCTCTATTTTCCCATGCTTCAGCTCTTGCAGCGGTTTATCGAGAAAGATCGACAACTCTTATCATGCGACGGAGGGATGTAGGATGGAAGAAAACGGGACGGAGACCAAAAGGAAGAAACGATATGCCATGGTGATTGACCTCCGGAAATGCATTGGGTGTGGGGCGTGTACCGTGGCATGTAAAGTGGAAAATCAAGTGCCCGATGGGGTTTACCGCACTTGGGTGAAGGAGATGGAGGTGGGTCTATTCCCCGATGTGAAGCGGGTAAAGCTGCCCAGGATGTGCAACCATTGTGAGGAAGCCCCTTGTGTGAAGGTTTGCCCCGTCCAAGCGACATGGCAGGCGGAGGATGGAACGGTCCTCATCGATTATGACCGTTGTATCGGCTGCAAGTATTGTATGGCAGCCTGTCCCTATGAAGCCCGTTATGTTAATCCGGTCACCCGGACGGCCGATAAATGCACCTTCTGCTACCACCGGGTGGAGGAGGGATTGGAACCGGCCTGCGTCGCCACCTGTGTGGGAGGAGCACGAGTATTCGGGGACCTGAACGATCCGAAGAGCTTGGTTCATCAATTGGTCGCCACCTGCAACACCCAGGTTCTGAAGGCGGAGATGGGAACGAAACCGCAAGTTTATTACATCGACGCCGACGGAACCCTCATGAGCAATGATTATGATCTTTTGAAGAGAGGAGAGAAATAGTATGGGTGAATATGTGCCGCTTCACTATCTCTATAACGTCCAACATGAAGTTCCCCTAGGATATCTCATCGCCGTCTATTTCTTCTATACGGGGCTTAGCGCCGGTTCTTTCCTTCTATCCAGCCTAAGTTCCGTCCTGGGCATGAAGAAGTATAAGCCGATTTCCAAGATCGGCACGGTGATGGCCCTTACCCTCCTCGCCATCGCCCCGCTCCACCTCATCGTCGATCTGGAGCAGCCGGCTCGGTTCTGGCACCTTTTCGTATACTTTAATCCCAGTTCCCCCATCACGTACGGGTCGTTTCTCCTCACCCTCTATCCCCTCATGACGGCCATCTACGGTTGGTTCATGTTTCGGAAGGATTTCGCGTTAGGGGCGAAAAGCTTAACCAACTGGCGGGGAAAGCTATACCGTTTTCTCTCCTTCGGATTTCAGGAGACCAGCGAGGAATCCTTTAAGAAGGATGAAAAGAGGGTGAAACAGCTGGGGATGATCACCGTCCCCCTGGCCCTGATGGTGCACGGCTATACCGGTTTCATTCTGGCCAATGTTCAGGCCCGGGGGTTATGGAACACCGCCCTCATGCCCTATATCTTCCTGATGTCGGCGGTGGTCTCCGGGACCGGCCTCCTCCTCATCCTTACCATGATCGCCGAGCGCTTTTTTAGCACCAAGAAGAAAATTACCCCGGAGAGGAAAGCTTTAATCGTAGAGATCGCCGGAATGATGGTCTGGTTTATTTTGATCGATGCGGTTCTCCTGATCACCGCCTTTATTGTCCTCTACTACGCCGGAACCAATGCCCATGAGACGGCTTGGCAAATGCTTTATGGCGAACATCAAATTTCTTTCTTGGTCTATGAGGTTCTGATCGGCCTCCTTCTCCCCTTTATCCTTTTTTCCATCCGCAAGGTACGGGAGAGTTATGCGGGGATTACCATCGCTTCGCTCATGACCCTCTTTGGGGTGATGGCCATGCGGATGAATTTCGTCGTCGGCGGACAGCAGCTGCAATTGGACGGGAACGGATGGACCGAGTATATTCCCAAGGTTTCACATCTCCGGTTTATCTTTGGTTTTGCGCTTCTCGAGATTTTACTCTTGTTCCTCCTCTTCTATCTCTTGCCGGTAACTGATGAAAAGGAGCGCTATTCGTCGGAGAAAAGGGAGGAGTCCTCCATTCTTCAAGGAACACATCCCGTACAGGGGTAAGGAGAGCGGAAAGGGGCTAAGATCGATGCTTACGACACTCTTCCGGTTGGGCATCATCTGGTCGAAGGAGCAAGATCCCATCCTTTTTCATCCGGAGCGATGTACCCATGCCCGCCATCAGGCCTCCACCTGTACCCGCTGCATTGAAAGCTGCCCCCATGGGGCGATTACCCTTGCGGGGAGAGGGGTGGAGATCTCCCCCGCTTGCCGGGACTGCGGATTGTGCGTTTCCTCCTGCCCTGTTGATGCCTTGGAACGAAGAGAAAGGGGACTGGAGCAGTACTACAGCCGCCTAGAGGAATCGTCAAAAGGGAAAAAAGAGCTTCTCTTCGTCTGCTCCCGGGCAAAAAAGGGAGGGGGAGGATTTCCCCTCCAATGCTTGGGGGAATTGGAGGAAGTTGCGATCCATGTGGCGATGGGGGAAGGAGTGTCGGAGTTCCTCTTCCTTGGCGGGACGTGTGAGGGGTGTCCATGGCGGAAAGGGGGAGAGAGGCTGAAGGAGAGAACGAAAGCATGGGAAAAGAAGTATCCGAAGTGCCGTTTTGTCTGGATCGAGGATGCGGAACGTAAAAACGAAGGTGGGAAAGGGGGCGAGTTCGGCAGGGAGAAAAAAGGGCATGATAGGCAGTCGGAAGTAGAACGGATGGACCGGAGAACCTTTTTTAAGCGCATGGCTGCGGGGACGAAAGACCTGGTCCTGAAAAGCATCGCCCCGGAAAAAGAGATTTTCCCGTGGGAAAAGGGGGAACTGAAACGAACGGATCTCGTGCGGTTAAAAGTGAGGAAGGATGAACCGAAGCTTTCCATCACCGAAAAATGCACCTTTTGTGGAATCTGTGAGAAGGTATGCCCTACCGGGGCGATTCAATTGAACCGGGAGCATGGAACGGGGGAAATCAATCCGGCTCTATGCGTAGACTGCCGTCTTTGCCGGGATGTCTGCTACCGGGAGGCGGTGGTGGCAAGGTGAGCTATGTTAAACAATTGTAACAAGTGGCGCTCAAACCCCGTGGTAGAATAGAAGGAGAAGAATTGAAATTTTCGGAGGCGTGATGAAACAAAAACCGGGCTTACTCTTCTTCATAGGACTTCTCCTTCTCTCCCTTTTTTCCTTTTTTTTGCTTTCTTTTCTCTTTAAATCTACCATTCCACAGGGGGAGATGTATCGAATCGGGATCTTATTGAGCGGACCGGAGAGGTTGGATAAGGTTAGAGGATTTATTGATGGGATGAGGGCATTAGGATTCGTAGAGGGTGTAGACTACCGGGTGATTTTGAGAGATTCGCAGAACGACCAGGAAAAGATGAAGGAGGATGCCGACGAACTGGATGGCATGGGGCTTGATCTCATCGCGACCGGCGGGGCGATCGAAACCCAGGCATTTCAAGGGAAAAAAGAGGGGAAGACGCCGATCCTCTTCATGGGTGCAGCCGATGCGGTCCAGCTGAAGTTGGTCGAACGGTATGGGTGCCCGGGGGGAAGGATCACGGGGTTGGAGAACGGCCATGTGGATCTATCCGGGAAACGCCTGCAGCTTCTAAAACTTCTCCTTCCCTCCGTACGGCGGGTCGTCGTCCTCTATGATAAACGGGTTGATGCGAGTCTTCTTGCCCTCAAAAAGGTACAAGAGGTGGCGGAACGGGAAAGCATTCCCCTCTTCCCCATTTCCATTTCTAACGAACAACAGTTAAAACGTTTCCAAGATGACACGTTCAAAAATGGAGATGCTCTTCTCCTCTTACCCAGCTACTATTTGGAGGAGATCAGCCCGCAATTGGCGGAAATCGCCCTGAAGAAAGGTCTTCCCCTCTTTGGCCTCTACGAGAACGACGTGAGAAACGGCTTTCTTCTCTCCTACGGCATCTCCTATTACGATCAAGGGTACCAATGTGCCAGGATGGCGAGCCAGCTCCTTCATGGCCAAGATCCGTCCACCCTCCCGGTGGAGACTCCGGAGACGGTGAAACTTTTGGTCAATCCGGAGACGGAACAAGCTCTCCATCTCACCTTTTCCCCAGCCGGGGAGGCTTTCGTAGAGCGAATCCGGATGGATCAGGAAAAGGGAGGGGAGTAGATGGCTTGGTGGAACCGCATTAAAATCCGACTCCTCCTTTTCGGGGTAACGATGTCGATCCTCCCGATTTTGATCATCGGCTGGTATAACGTAAGCGTGGTAAAGGGATGGTTAGAGGAAGGGGTGAAAGAGAAAGAGGTTACGATCGTGGAACGGGCGGCCGGGGAAGTGGAGCGGAGGATCGAGGGTCTGATGCAACGAATGAAATTCCTGAGCGATTTAAACGGAAGAATAGGCGAGGAACCCTTAAATCTCTCCCGCTGGGAAGTGGCCTTTTACGCCTTTCTAAAGCAGAATCAGGAAGTGGAGAATCTCTATCTCTTTGATCTAAAGGGAAGGGTACTCCTTCATGCCCAACGGTTTGAAGTGATACCTCCCCAGGAGATCTCCCCTATTCTTCTCCAGCGACTTCGAGAAAGCCGCTCGGAGGAACCTCAAATCGGCAGTCTCCACTATGCCAAGGATGGGACTCCTTATCTCTATGTCGCTCTTCCTTACTTTTCTAAAACAGGGGCATTCACCGGGGGATTCCTGGTAGAAGTAAATTTCAAAGGTACTTTTAGTCGGATTTCCGCCATCCATATGGGGGAGACAGGCTATCTTTATCTGATCGACGGTGATCGCCATCTCCTGGCCCATACGGAACATAGCCAGGTTTTGCAGAAAAGGGAAGTGATACAGGCGAAAGCGCTGCAAGACATGGTGAATAAACGCTGCAACATTCCTGTTCCTGCCGTTTATACCAGCTATACCGGAGAAAAGGTCATTGGCGTATATGCTCCCATCTCCATCTCCAGTTGGGGGGTGGTGGTGGAGCAACCCCTGCAGGAGGTGTATACCCCCATCCGGCGTCTCCTCCAACGCCTTCTTTTGGTGATGCTCATGATCATGGGCGCGGTGGCGGGAACCAGCATTTTCTTCGGCATCCGGTTTACTCGCCCCATCGAGAAGATGGAAAGGGCGGTTCGGAAAGTAACGGATGGAGAGCTAACGACGAAGATCGAGCATCCCTCCTCCGATGAATTTGGGCGATTGGCCAAAGCCTTTAACCGCATGATGGAACAGCTGAAAGAGAATCAAGAACGGTTGGAACAGGAAAAGGAAAGGCTGGATACCATCATCAATGGGAGCGGAGCAGGATTTGCCCTGGTTCGGGATGATTTCTCCGTCACCTGGATGAATGATCGGTTAAAAGAATGGCTTGGAAGGGATGAGGGGACCTTCCCTTGTTATCATCTTTTCGCCGGGGGAAACTTACCTTGCCAGGATTGTCCCCTTCTCCCCGGAGAGATCGTTCCGAAGCAGAATGAAGTTGTCACCAAGTTGGAGAAGGGAAGAGAGACCTCCATTTATCGCCATCGCATCTATCCTCTGGAGAGGGTGATGGAAGGGGACCCCCAATTCCTGGTGGTGGTAGAGGATATTACGGAACAGAAGAAGATGGAGGAGATGGTGATCCAAGCGGATAAGCTTTCCGCATTGGGGATGATGGCTTCCGGGTTTGCCCATGAGGTGAATAACCCCCTCGCCTCCATCAGCGCCTATGCGGAAGACCTGAAAGAGCGATTGGAGTCTGAAGGGGAAGGGGCCATTTCCTCACAAGAGGTGGGTAGATATCTTGGGATCATCCAGCAAAATGTGGCCCGCTGCAAGAAGATTATCGACTCCCTTCTCCATTTTTCCAGGAAGTCCTCCTTGGAACAGGGAGAGGTTGATCTGGAAGAGCTCATTCAGGAGAGCCTCCTTCTCATGGGACATGTGCTGAAACGAAAAGAGATTAAGGTGGTGAATCGGGTGGAGGAGGTCCCCCTGCTTCAGGGGGATCCCCTTCAGATTCAACAGGTTTTCATGAACATTTTCCAGAATGCCGTTGATGCCATGGAACCGGGAAAGAAACTTCTCCTTCAATCTGATCTCGATGGGGAGCACCTGAAGATCCAGGTGATCGATGAGGGGACGGGGATGAGTGAAGAAGAAATGAGCCGGGCTTTCGATCCTTTCTATACCACGAAGCCTGTGGGGAAGGGAACAGGATTGGGGCTCTATATCGCGTATCAGGTGATGAAGAAGATGGGCGGGGAGATTCGATTGGCCAGCAAAAAGGGAGAAGGGACGACGGTTACTCTTCTTTTCCCCTTGTTTAAAAGCGGTGAGAAAGAGGAGGGCACAGGATGAATGAGGAAGCCCATGTCTTGATCGTAGACGATGAAACGGATCTCTTAGGCCTGTTGGTGGAACGTTTGCAGAGAAAGAAATACCGGGTGGAAGGCTATGCGTCCCCTTTGGAAGCCCTGGAGAAAGCCGATCTCTCCTCTTGTGATGTGGGGATATTCGACATTAAGATGCCTGGGATGGATGGGATTGCCCTCTTAAAGGAAGCGAAGCGGCGAAATCCTCTCATGGAGATTATCATGCTTACAGGTCACGGAACGATAGAAACGGCGATCGAGGCGATGAAGGGGGGAGCCTATGATTATTTGACGAAGCCTTATCACTTGCAGGAACTGGAGGTCATCCTGCAAAAGGCGATGGAGAAAAAACGCCTTTTCGAGGAAAATCAGAGATTAAGAGAAGCCTTGCAGATGGAAGGGGCTCAGTTCCAAATCATCGGCGAAGATCCGGCCATGAAACGGATTCTCCACATGACGAGGCGGGTGGCGCAAAGCCAGGCTTCCGTCCTTATCGAGGGGGAGAGCGGGACAGGGAAAGAGTTGATCGCCCGGGCGATTCATGCTTGGAGTGATCGGAATGGGCAACCTTTTATTGCCATCAACTCCGGTTCCTTGATGGAGAGCTTACTGGAGAGTGAACTCTTCGGCCATTCGAAGGGGGCCTTTACAGGAGCGACGTCGGAGAAAAAGGGATTGGTTGAGATGGCGCATAAGGGAACCCTCTTCCTCGATGAGATCGGGGAAATGCCTTTCTCGCTGCAAGTTAAGCTTCTCCGCTTTTTGGAAAGCGGGGAGTTTCGTAGAGTGGGGGAAACGAAGCTTCGCACCGTCGATGTCCGGGTGGTGGCCGCCACCAACCGGAACCTGGAGGAGGAGATTGGAAAAGGAAATTTCCGGGAGGATCTCTATTACCGCTTAAATGTATTGAAGCTCACCGTTCCTCCCCTTCGCGAACGCCTCTCCGATATCCCGCTCCTTGCCCAATATTTTCTGGATCGCTTTCAAGCCAGCTATGGAAAGAAATCATTCACCGAGGAGGCCTTCCACCTTCTCCTCTCCCATTCTTATCCTGGAAATGTCCGTGAATTGGCCCATATCGTGGAGCGGGGAGTTCTCCTCTCCCAAGGCGAGTGGATCCGGGGCGAGGACCTCTTTCCCCAGGGGATTTCCTCCATCGGATCGGCTCAACGGAAGACGGGAGGAGAGAAGATGGGAGAGAAAGAGAGTGGAGGGAGAAAGAGGGAAGAAGGGACCGGGTTGGGAGGAGAAAAGGTGCCTAAGGAGGAAGAAGAGTTGGAAGAGAGAGGGGAGGGAAGCGCAATCGGAGAGGGTGGAGCGAAGGAAGAGGAGGTAGGAAAGAAAAGAGAACCGGAAGAGCATGCAGGGGAAGATCTTCTCCTCCCCTTGGAGGAGATGGAAAAACGACATATCCTCCGCGTTTTAAAAGAGTGCCGCGGGAATAAAAGCAAGGCGGCCCAGATCCTCCGCATCAGCCTGCGAAATCTTTATCGGAAGTTGGAGGCTTATGGGGTGAAGGAGGAGAGGTGAATCTCCTCACCCCCATTTCATGATCCGTATATCCCCATTGAGATTCCCTTTTGACGTGGAGAGGGAATAGGAGAGACGATGGGTCAGGTCCACCAGAGTAAGACGTAAGCCGTGCTTAGCCCCGGTATCGATTCCCAATTTTCCAGGGACATGCCACAACTCCCCCGGTAGAGCTCCCAGATGATGGGTAGGCGTATGGCCAAAGACCACGGTATAGGGCATGTGCTCTGAGCTGTTCCAGAAATCCTCTCGAATTCCCGTTAAATCGGAGATCCTCTGATTTTCCAACGAGATTCCAGGTCTGATCCCGGCGTGGACAAATAAATAGGAATCTTGCAGAAGGTAGAAAGGTAACGATTTTAGAAAGTTAAGATCAGCCTGTGAAATGAAGGAAGAATTCACCTTGTCCAATTTATTTATCAGCCAAAGTTCCATATTTCCCGCAATTGCTTTGGCGCCATGCTGAAACAAATCCCGGATGTATGTGATTCCTTCCCAGGTGGAGGGAGAATAATCAATAAAGTCTCCTAACAGATATAAATCATCGGTTCCAGGGAGATACCCTGCTTTTTCCAGCAGGATACGCACTCCTTCTGAAAACCCATGAATATCGGAAATGACTAAGATGCGTCTCATAAAATCGACCTTTCATCATCAAGGGAATAGAGAAATGCGTTTTTTGGTGGGATCCATATCCACCCCTTCTGCTCCGTTTCTAAGGGATGGAGATGGAAAAAGGAAAGGGACTGCCCATCTAGGGTTTCGGCGAGGATCCGATAACGGCTCCCTTCGAAAGCGCTCAAGACCACCCGAACGGGTAATCGATTACTATTCAAGGGCTCTCCGCCAAAAGATGCGTTCTCTTTTCCCTCCTCCACCCAGACGACATCGTCAGGGCGAAAGAGAAGCTGAAGGGAGCGGGGAGACATGTTTCCGTTTAAACCGGGCATCTTCCCAAGAATGGTTTCCTCTCCGACACGGATTCCGGTTCCTTCATGGAGGGATACTCTCCGACCGGTGAGGTGATTGCTCGCTCCCAGGAGAGAAGCGATGGAAGGTGTGGATGGGTTTGCATAACAAATCTCCGGGCGATCCATCTGATCGATTTTTCCTTGGCCCATGATGATGAGCCGGTTTGCCATGGCGAAGGCTTCCGCAGGGTCATGGGTGACATGTAACACGGTGGTTTGCAGCTTACGGAACAGATAGGCCATCTCTGTTCGCATCTCGATGCGAAGGCGCATATCCAAATTGGATAGGGGTTCATCCAGCAAGATGAGATCCGGTTGAGTGGCCAAAGCTCTGGCGATGGCGACCCGTTGTTGTTGCCCGCCGGATAATTGTGAAGGAAGCCTGTTCTCCAGTCCATCGAGATGAAGCAGGGAGACCAATTCGGAAACTCTTTTTTTCATCTCGAGAGGGGAGACCTTTTGCCGACGCAGTCCATAGGCAATATTCTCATACACATTCATATGCGGCCAAAGGGCGTAGTCCTGGAACACCATATTGATTCTCCGCTTTTCGGGAGGGATAAAACGAGAGGGCGAGGAAACGACCTCTCCCCGAAAGCGAATGGAACCGGCATCTGGTTGTTGCAATCCGGCGATCAGTTGTAGTAGCGTAGATTTTCCACAACCGGAAGGGCCAAGGACGCTGATGATTTCCCCCGCATGAACCGAGAAACTTACCCCTTTTAATGCGTGAAAAGAACCGTATGACTTATGAAGATCTTCAACCTCTAAGAAAGGATTCATTCCATTCCCCTTCCTCCGTGGAACCTATTTTCTTTGAAAATGAGTTGAACGATAAGGATGATGAGGATGACCAATCCTCCCCCCGTTAACGTCACTGCGGAGGCATATCCGAATTGTAAATTTTCAAAGGCTTTATTGATCGATACCGGTAATGTGATGAAGTTAGGGGGATAAAGTATGGAAGTGATCGCAAGATCAAAAACAGTGGTTCCAAAGGCTGCCAGGACGGAAGAAAGAAATGCTGCTCTTAAAAGCGGAAAAAGGATGGAAACCATACGTTGAATGCCCCCTGCTCCCTGAACCTGTGCCGCATGGAGCAATGTTTTAGGAATTTTGGCCATCCCTCCGACCATGATTCGAGTGGTGATCGGAATCGCACCGGCAATACCGGCTAAAACAAGGATCCAGGGAGTGCCGTAGAGAAGAAGTCCCACGGATTTAAGCCACGCTTGGTTCCAGATAAAAATATATCCAATTCCAAGGACAACACCGGGTACAGCGAAGGAGATCAAGGAGATCACATCGATCACCTGTCGGTACGGAAATAGGGAATAGGTTAATACGTAAGCCACAAGAAAACCTAAAATTACGCCCACAAGAGCTGCGATCGAAGCGATGCCTATGGAATGTTGAATGCTTTCCAAAAGAGGGCCTCCGTTTCGGAACAACTGTTCATAATGCTGTAGAGTGAGCCCTTTTATGCCGGATGTCGTCGTTGAATCGGACAAAGACATCAGCAGATTAGATCCAAATGGGATGCCCAATACAATCGCCAGGAAAAAAAGATTTCCGGTAGTGAGCAGCATGGCGAACCGTTTTGGTTTTTGCGGTTCGTATCGGGTTGCCCGAGCGGTTAAAAAATCGTAGCGGGATTTACGCAATACATAGAATTGCAAACCCATTGCCAGAGCAATCAGGAGAACCAGATAAAAGGATAAAACGCCTGCCATATCGAAGCGAATCGGCGAGGTATAAAGGGCCGTGTAAATCGAATAGGGAAGCGTAGGGAAGCGAAATACCGCCGCAATCGAAGCGGGCATACCAAAGTCTCCGACCGTATCCATGAAGATGAGCAGGGCGCCGGAGAAATAAGCGGGAAGAAGTAAGGGCATATCCACGGTCCTTAATACCGCCCAAGCTGAACCCCCATTGAGCCGAGCCGCATCATGTAAACGCTTCTCCTTCCATTCCAAGGCGGCATAGACCGTTAAATAGGCGAGTGGGAACTTACTCAGCGTCATGATGGCAATAAGGCCTAGAGGATTAAAAACCAGGGAATGGAACCATCCCCAACCGAACCACTCCGCAGCAATTCCTCCGGAGGAGGCGAACATCACCCACCCTTGAGCCAAAATGAAGGAGGGGGTGATGATCAGTAACCAATTGGCCACATCAAGCCATCTTGCGGTGGGAAAAGACCACTTGGCTCGTACCATGGCCAATGCACCGCCCAATAACGCGGCGAATAAAGTGGTGCCGATCCCAAGCAATAGGGAATTTTTAAGGGATAATAACCAAAGGGGTCTGCGAAAGACCTCGAACAGAAGGGAAAGATCACCTACCGTCAGTTTCCCAAAGAAGATTCCAGGCAATAAAACTTGGAGGATCACTGCAGCCAAGGGAAGAAGAATAAGAAGGAACAGGATGGCCAGCACAAACCAGCCCATCCTATCCTCTTTTCCGGATACTCTACACATGGCATTACTTCACCGCTTGATCGGCAAACCATTGTTTGATTTCTGCTTCATGCTGTGCGGCCCAATCGGCTTCCGCCACGACCAGCTTGGCTTGACCGGCCCGATCTTTTTTAGGCGTTGCCCCTTTTGCTGAGGGCTCGAAGTAAGCTTCTTCTCCTTGGTCGATCAGTTTTTGTTGCGTTTTTGGGTCGAGGAGAAATTCAACGAAGGCTTTGGCCGCCTCCAAATGCTTCGTTTGTTTTTGAATGGCCACCACCCGAACGGATGCCGGTGCGCCTTCTTCCGGCCAGACGATCTCCACCGGTTCATTTTGATTTTTTAGGGTATAGGCGTTGCTTTCTTGAAGAGCCGCCACTTTAATCTCCCCGCCGGTTAAAGCCTTAGCAACATTGGGGTTTTTCGGATAAACTTTGGCACCATTCTTAAAAAGGGCATCGAAATATGCTTTTCCACCGTCCATTCCTTTGTTTTGAAAAAACCAGGCCACGAACGGGTAAGCCGGGGCAGCGACCGCTGGGTCGGCCATGCCAAGACTTCCCTTAAACGCAGGTTTTGTTAAGTCATCCCACGATTTAGGCGCCGTTTCACGGGTAAAGGCTTTTGTGTTGTAAACCAGAACGGCTGCGGCATGGGCACCGGTCGGATAATAGGAATGATTTTCCGGAACGAAGGCTTTGGCGAAGTCGGTTAAGTTTTCATAGTTTTTCGGGATCCAACCCTCCAACAATTGTCCGGATTTACCCAATTGATGAATGGAGGGCATCGCATCCATCCAAACCACATCCCAATGCGGATTTCCCTTTTCCGCCTCGATGCGGGACATGATCTCGGCGCCGTTTCCGGTGACGAGTTCCAGCTTATACCCGGTGGCTTCTTCAAACAAGGGTTTGATCATTTCATCAAAGTCATTCAGGTAAACCACAAGAGGCTCGTCCGATTGGGGTTTATCCTTAGTAGACCCGTCAAGTGACGTTGTCTGCCCGGATTGGCCGGTTCCGGTGGACCGGGCCGGCGTGGCTTCAGAACTCGAATTCTTTCCACAGCCGACGGTAAGAAACAAGAGACTTAGAACCAGAGCGAACAGCATAAACAGATTCCGGCTTCTATTGATCATCCATACACCCTCCCAATTTCAATTTGTACATTTTCTATTCTAAGGGAGGATTGTGAGAGGAACGTAAACCGGGAGTAAAGGTTATGTTAAATAATTTATATAATTATTGATGTTTATATAGATAAAATCTATAGTTGAAAGGGGGGGATGTTGGGATGAATCTTCAACAATTGCGCGTTTTCGTAACCCTGGCACGGAAGAGATCATTGACGGCGGTTGCCGCCGAGTTACATTTGAGACAACCAACCGTGAGCTTCCATGTAAAAAAATTGGAGGAAGAACTGGGCGTCGCATTGTTTCAGAGAAAGAACCGCTATTTTCGCCTGACGGATGCGGGAGAGGACTTGCTTCCTTACGCCCGGCGGATGATCGCTTTGGAGGAGGAAGCGGAACAACGGATGAAAGAGTATCGGGAGCAAGGGAGGGGAAAATTAAAGATCGGGGCAAGTTATACTCCGGCTACCTATTTCTTACCCACCTATTTAGAGTCCTTTCAGAAACAATTTCCAAACATTCTTCCTTTGCTAACGGTGAAAAAGGCGGGAACGATTCTGGAGATGTTGAAGGAGTATGAGGTCGATGTGGCCGTAATCTCGCTTTCGGATGAAAAGAGGGAAGGAATGGAAATCATTCCCCTCATTGAGGACGAATTGAAGCTCCTTCTATCAACTCAACATCCTTTGGCAGAGAAAGAAAAGATCACTATAGAAGATTTGCAGGATGAGTCGTTCTTAATTCATGAAAAAGGCTCTACATCCCGAGAACTTTCCGAAGCTTGGGCCAAGGAGAATGGGCTTCAATGGAACGTTCGCATGGAATTAGGAGCCATTGAAACGATCAAAGAATCGGTAAAACATAACATAGGCATTGGGATTCTGCCCAAGCGAAGCGTGGAGCGTGACATCGCCCTGGGTGAATTGGTGATGCGGGATCTTCCCGGCTATGTGAATCGACGTTATATTAGTCTGGCCTATCGTAAAGGAGATGAAACGGTCTTTCCTGCGAAGAAATTTATAGAGTTTTTGAAAAAAAGTGTGGAGAACGGAACCTTCTCGCCTTGACAAGGGGAAGAGGGGAAGGATATCCTTTTAGTGCAAATACCCAAGCTGGTATGATGGATGAATCGATTTGAACGGGACAATATTAGGAGTAAAGGAGGAAGGATGAGATGATTGACTACACGGTGACCACCACGAAGACGGTGGATGAAGCGGTCAACGCCTTGGCGGAAAGCTTAAAGAAGCGGAAGTTCGGTGTGCTCTGGGATCTCAACATGACGGAGACCCTGCGGAATAAAGGGGTGGAATTTGAACACCCATACCGGATTTTGGAGGTATGTAACCCTCAGGAGGCGAAGAGGGTTCTCGGCGAAACCCTGATGGTGGGTTATTTCCTTCCCTGCAAAATCGTGGTCTATGAAAAAGATGGGATGACCCATATCGGAATGCCGAAGCCGACGGAAATCATGAAGATGATCGGAAATGAGCGGATTGCGGAGACAGCGGCAAAGGTTGAGGCCGAACTAGTGGCTGCCATCCAAGAGGCGAAATCGTAAATCGGGGAGACGTTCCACCACTTATATGCGCCGCCGGTAGCAGAGGGAGGATCATGATCCGTTTCATCCATTTAGGATAAAGTAAATAGAAAAAGAGCGGATCAAACGGTTTAGGCGTTTATCCTGAAAAGAAAATGTCCATAATTGTGCTAGACGAGCCCAGATCCACCAGCATAAGAGGCATGTATGGAAAGGGGGGAAAGAAGTGAACAAAAGCGAATTGGTCGCACGCGTAGCCGAGATGACGGGATTTACGAAAAAGGATTCCTCAAAGGCTGTAGATGCGGTTTTAGATGCGATCACCGATGCGCTAAAAACCGGAGAGAAGGTCCAACTGATCGGTTTCGGGAATTTTGAGATTCGGGAGCGCTCCGCCAGGAAAGGGCGGAACCCCCAGACCGGCGAGGAAATCATGATCTCAGCTTCTAAAGTTCCTGCCTTTAGACCGGGAAAGGGTTTGAAAGAACAGATTTATCGCAGGACAGTGAGATAAGATATTTGCTCCATCCGGAAGATGAATGGGAAAGACAATTTTGAGGAAGGCGCCTGAAGAGGAAGTCGGCAGCCTTCCTTTTCTGTTGCCGATGCCGTGGTTTGTATGGAATGATGAGGGGCGGTATACTTTAAGGGGAGCCCATATCCCTTTCCAAAACATAAAATGGGCGAGAAAAAAAGGGATACGACGGGGACCGAAAGCATTGGGCACGAACATGAGAAAAAAGAGAGGAGAAGTAGACTATGGAGAGACTCCGTTCCATTCTCACCCGCATCGATGGGAGAGGGTACAAAGCCTATAAAGAGATGGAAGGAAGATATGAGGGAAAGGGATATACCCTCTTGATTGACCACGTACAGGGGGATCCTTTCGCCGCTCCTTCCCGCATCCGACTCCTTCTCCCTCGGGAGCGGGCCAGGCTATCCAAGGAGATGGATCAAACCCCCTGGAGGAAAGTTGCCCTCGCCGATTTTCTCAACCGCTCCGTTCTCATGGCTATACGCCAAGTGGGAAAGAGGAGGGGATCGGGTCGCAGCGGTCTGATCCGGATCGATACTCCCGGACAGGAGATGCTCATGCGGACGGCGGTTCGGCTCACGGAGGAGCAGGTTGAATTCCGGCTCTCCGTGGGTCTTCCGGCCCGGGGAAGGACGGTGCTGGGGAGGGAAGCGATCGAGATGTTCCTGGAGGATCTGCCGGAGATTCTTCAAAAAGGCGTATTGGAGAGAGATGAGGCGGCCCTTCGCCGCCAACTGGAATTGTCGGATCAGCAAGAAGCCATTTATCGCTATCTCGAAGCCCATAAGCTCGTTGCCTTCGTCGGAGACGGAGCCGTTCTTCCCCGGGAGAGCGGGATTAGCGACAGACCGATGCAAGGGAAAGGAGTGATCCCTTTTTACTCCCCTCCCTCTCTAGCGGTGGAAATTCCGATCCCCCATCGGGAGAAACCGATTCGTGGCATGGGAATTCCCCAGGGAGTCACCTTAATCGTAGGGGGAGGGTATCACGGGAAAAGCACCCTTCTTAAGGCGATTGAGCGTGGCGTTTATCCCCACATCCCCGGAGATGGGCGGGAGTACGTCCTCACAGACACTACCGCCGTAAAGATTAGGGCGGAAGATGGGCGTAAGATCACCGGAGTCAATCTGACTCCCTTTATCCACCAACTTCCATATGGGAAGGAGACCACCTTCTTTACCACGGAAGATGCTTCGGGGAGCACGTCCCAAGCAGCCAATATCCTGGAGATGCTGGAGGTAGGGGCACGTCTCCTCCTCATCGATGAAGATACAAGTGCCACCAATTTCATGATCCGGGATGCCCGGATGCAGGCTCTGGTAGAGAAAGAGAAGGAACCGATCACTCCCTTCATTGACCGAGTTCGAGAGCTTTACGAGGAACAAGGGGTCTCTACCCTTCTCGTCGTAGGCGGAACCGGTGATTATCTCGATGTGGCTGATACGGTCATCTTGATGGACGAGTACAAAGCGTATGATGTGACACAGAAGGCAAAAGAGGTGGCGGGACGGTTAAAGAGTACTCGTAAACCGGAGACAACCTCCCCTCTCCATCTCACTCCCCGCATCCCTCTCCCAGAAAGTTTCTCTGCTTTAAGGAAAGGGAGGGAGAAGGCGGAGGCAAAGGGCATTTTTACAATTCTCCTGGGAGAGGAGAGGATTGACCTCTCTTACTGTGAGCAGTTGGTGGATGAAAGCCAGACCCGAGCCATCGCCAACCTTCTTAGGCTGCTGGGGGAAGAGAGGGAGGTGGGCAGGTGGGAGATGAACCGGCTCCTCGTAGAGGTGGAAAAAAGGCTTCAGGAGAAGGGTTTAGAAGTTCTCTCTCCCTATCCGCCGGGAAAACATCCCGGCGATATGGCCCTTCCCCGTCGTTTCGAGATCGCGATGGCGGTCAACCGACTCCGCTCTCTTCGCATAAAAAATCCTTAATGAGCGATTGACAACATTTGCTACTCCTTTTACAATAATTGATGAAATAGGATATATTTCGAACCGATTCGACTTTTTTTGTTTATTCCTCAATCGTAATCCGGGTCAGTAGGCTTTTACAGAAGAAACGGGGGAGGGGAGAGGGATCATGGGTTCATCTGAGGTTGAGGAGAAACTTCCTGCTCTCATTCTGGACCATTTGGAAGAAGGGGTTCTTCTCACCAATCCCAAAGCAGAAATCATCTATGTAAACACGCATTTTACTCGCGTGACGGGATATGGGAAGGAAGAAGTAACGGGCAAAAACCCGAACATCTTAAGCTCCGGGATTCATGGAGAAGATTTTTATCGCCAGATGTGGCAAAAGATTCTCACCCTTGGAAGATGGGAAGGGGAGATTTGGAATCGAAGGAAAAATGGCGAGCTTTATCTGGAAGGAGCCATGATTCAATCGATCCAGGATATGGAGGGAAATCCCCGCTATTTTATGGCTGTCTTTCGGGACATCACCGAAAAGAAACGACTGGAAGAGAAGATTCACCAATTGGCCCATTACGACCCGGTCACTCATCTACCCAATGAATCTTTTTTAACGATGACCTTAGATCGTCTCATTCAGGAAAGAAAGGATACCGGGCAGAAGATCGCTATCGTCCATCTCAGCGTTCTCCAGTTTAAACAAATTGCCGAATCGCTGGGCCGTATATCCGGGAATAAGCTCCTCCGCACGATTGCGGACCAATTAAAGGAAATCATCGGCCAGGAAGGTTTTCTGGGGAAGTGGAACGGATCGCAATTTATTCTTCTTCTTCCTATCTCCGATTATGATGAGGTGATTTCCCTCGTTCAAAAAGTATTGGGGGAGTTTCATCGCCATTTTAGTCTCGATCATCATCATTTTTACCTCACCCTTCGAGCGGGAATCAGTCTTTATCCCCAGGATGGAGAAGAACCTGAGCTCTTGTTTCAAAAGGCGGAACAAGCTTCTTCCTTCACCAGAGAAGTTCGAGTCCCTTACCTTCTCTACTCCTCCCAGTTTGAGGAGAAGATCCACATCCGTTTGACGGTCAGAGAGTACCTCAGGAGGGCTTTGGAAGAAAAACAGTTCTACCTGCATTATCAACCCATTGTTGATTTGCATACAGGGAAATGGATGGGGGCAGAAGCTTTGGTCCGCTGGAACCACCCTGTCTTAGGTCCTTTGGCTCCGGGTATCTTTATTCCTGTGGCTGAAGAAATGGAGTTCATCGGCCTTCTCGATGAAGAGGTAATGCGTTTGGCTTGCTTAAAACTGAGGGAGTGGGAGGAGAGGGTTCCTCCCTCTTTCCGGATGGCGATCAATCTCTCTGTTCAGGAATTTCAGGTGCGGGATCTGGTGGCGAGCGTCGATCGGATTCTTCAGGAGACCGGAGTAAGCGGTGAACAGATCGATTTGGAGATCACAGAAAGCGCCTTAATGCAGGATGCGGAGAGCTCTTTACAAAAGCTTCATGCTTTGAAGGAGCGGGGGATCCGCATCAGCCTCGATGATTTCGGCACCGGTTACTCCTCTCTCCAATATCTGCATCGTCTACCACTGGACAAGCTAAAAATCGACCGATCTTTTCTTAAGAATATTAACGGGGATGATCGGGATCGGACGATTGTCAAATCGGTTATTGATCTGGGCCATAATCTGGGATTAAAGGTACTGGCAGAGGGAATAGAGGAGGAAGAGCAGTTCCAACTCCTTAAGCGGCTTGGAAGCGATGAGGGGCAGGGAAACCTCTTTAGCCCTCCCATCCCCGGTGAAGAATGGGAAACCCGTTTCATGCGCCGGTAAGGCTCCAAAGCCACTTTAACCTTAAAAGGTGCTGTTCCATAAGTCATCATAAAATATTGCACAAAAACATACATCCCGTTCCACTTTGATGGTGGTTCGGGATGTTTTTTTATAAAAATTGGGATCGGTTATTCGATTATACTCTTTTGAGACAGTCCTTTTTCCGATGATCGGTCAATTTCTAAGTTTTGCCGTGAAGAACCATTCGTTTCCTACAGGATGGTTTCATTCAGGAGAGATGTTGAATTCGTGGCCGTCTCCGAAACTTTCTCCACCTTTACGGCGCAGGCTTTATACTGGGCTGTTCCCGAAATGGGGTCATATTCATTTAACGTAAGTTGGTTGGTAGGAACCTCGCGCCAATGGAAGCTCATGAAGAGAAGACCAGGCGCCGATTTCTCGGTAATCTGGGCTTTTACCCTAACCGATCCCCGACGGGAGGAGACCTGTACGAGATCGCCATCCTGAATACCGAGGCGAGACGCGTCTTCAGGGTGAATATCCAGGCGCTCCTCCGTCTGTTTTAATTTCACGCCGCTCGCATAATGACGGGTCTGAGTGTGGGTGTTGTATTGTTCATATCGCCTCCCCGTGGTAAGGATGAAGGGATACTCTTCGTCGGCAGGTTCCGGAGGGGGAAGATAATCGACGGGGACGAACTTTCCTTTCATTCCGGTAAAAGTTTCCTGATGGAACCGTTCATGGAGATAGCCGGTGCCTGGATGATCCTCCGTAGGGCAGGGGTATTGAAGCCCCCCCTCCCGATCCAGACGTTCATAGCTCATCCCTCCATACATCTCCGGAACAAGGGAACGGATTTCATTCCAAATCTCTTCGGCATGGGTGTAATGCATCGGATATCCCAGACGGGTGGAGAGGTCACAGAGGATCTCCCAATCTTCCCGCGTTCCCGGGGCGGCCTCCACCGCTTTTCGTACCCGCTGCACTCGACGTTCCGTGTTGATAAATGTACCTTCGCTTTCCGCCCAGGAACGGGCAGGCAGCACCACATGGGCTAATTCAGCCGTCTCATGCATGAAAATATCTTGTACCACGAGAAGCTCTAATTGTTCAAAGAGGTGCCTTGTATGGCTCTTGTAAACATCGGCCTGAATGGGATTTTCTCCGATGATATAGACGGCCTTCACCGTCCCTTCTTCAATGCGCTGGAAGGTGCGGGTCTGGGTATCTCCCACGTGGGGATTAAGCCTTACTCCCCATCTCTCTTCAAACCGTTTTCTCACCGTCTCGTCATAGAGGGGTAACCCCCCGGTCAACATATTGGGTAAGGCCCCCATATCCCCGGCCCCTTGCACATTATTCTGTCCCCTTAAGGGCATGATTCCGTTGCCGGGTTTTCCGATATGGCCTGTGAGAAGGGCGAGATTGGCGATGTCGAAAACATTATTCACCCCATGTACATGTTCTGTGATCCCGAGGGTATAGGCGATCATCCCGTTTTCTGCGGTGGCGAAGGCACGAGCCGTTTCAATGATTTTCTCCTCCGGGATTCCGCAGATCTCAGAGACATGGTTAGGGGTATAAGCCGCCACCTTTTTCTTTAATTCTTCAAACCCCGTCGTCCGTTCGGCGATGAAGGTGGGGTTGTAGAGCCCCTCTTCGATGATGACATGAATCATCCCGTTGATGAGGGCGATGTCGCTTCCGACACGGATTTGAAGGTGATCTGCCGCCACCTTGGTCATCTCAATCTTTCGCGGATCGACGACGATGATCTTAAGACCTTTTTTCACCGCTGCTTTCATGCGATTCGCGATGATGGGATGAGCCTCCGTCGTATTGGAACCCATGAGGAGTAGGAGGTTTGCTTTCTCAAAATCGGCGATGGATCCTGTGGGGAATCCGCTGCCCAACACGGTCGCCAGACCGGCGACGCTGGGAGCGTGTCAAGTCCGATTACAGCCGTCGATATGGTTGCTGCCTATGGCTGCCCGCAGGAATTTCTGGGAAATATAGTTGGTTTCATTGGTTGACCGGGCGCTGGCAAAAAGGGAGATCGCATCGGCCCCCCAGCGTTCTTTGATGCTCTTTAGTTTCGTCGTGACATAATCCATCGCTTCTTGCCATGAAACCGGAACCAATTTTCCCGCTTTGCGGAGGAGGGGTTCTTTCAGTCGATTCTCCGCATGGACGTAGGTGTAGGCAAAGGCCCCTTTAACGCAAGTTTGTCCTCGGTTTACCGGAGCTTCACGGTCTCCTCGGACTTTCACGATGCGGTTATTTTCCACCTCTAGAACAAGACCGCATCCTGTCCCGCAATAGCCGCAGATCGTTTTCACTTCCGTGGGCATCGATCATTCCCCCTTTGTAAATTGTAAACTTTCTCTGCAAGTCTTATGACTCGTCTCTCCTTTGCAACGGCCACTATATCCATTTTACTCCATACTCCCCATGTTGTCATAGGTGAAACGGTTTGAAGGTCCATTTCCCGGTTCAGTGGATGCAAGAAACGGGGGATACGAAGGAATTCTCAGTGGATGGGCTCATTTGGATTGAGTTTGCAAGGGAGGCAAGACTTCCTCCTTCTTTTTTTCAAAGGAGTTCCGAATTTCCAGTGACCTTTTCCAAGCAGAAAGGACGGCTCCTTTTACCGCCTCTTGAAATTTGGACTGATTTAAGAATTCGATGCCTGCGACCGTTGTTCCACCGGGAGACATGATTTTAGTACGCAGGATCGAAGGTTCTTCACCGGTTTCGATCAACATGTGGGCGGCTCCCAGGAGCGTCTTTAGGGTGAGTTCCCGGGAGATTTGCGGACTAAGGCCTACCTCTATCCCTGCTTGTTCCATGGCTTCAACCAAATAATAAATGTAGGCGGGGCCGCTGCCGGAGAGAGCCGTGACGGCATCCAGATCCTCTTCCTTCACCCATGTAACGGAACCAATGGCTTTAAAGATCTCCTCCGCATCTTCCACATTCTCTTGGCTGCAATGGGGGCCTACGGCGATGGCGGTGGCAGACAAGCCGATGGCGGAAGAAGTATTCGGCATGGTCCGGATGATCGGTAAACGGAAACCCACCAGTCGAAGGAGGTAATCCATCGATACCCCTGCCATCATGGAGATCATGAGTTGCTTCCGATGGAGATATGCCTTAATAGGAAAGAGTGCTTCCGCCGCATCTTTCGGTTTTATGGCCAGGATGAGGATATCCATCTCCTTCAACACGGAGTTATCCGTAACGGGCTCAATTCCATACCTGTCGGACAACTCTTTTAGCCTCTCCTTTCGGGAGCGGTTCGTGACATGGATTTGCCGGGGAGAGACCTTCCCCTCCTTAACCAGACCTTGAATGAGCGCCTCCGCCATCGACCCTGCACCGATCATGCCGATTTTCTTTTGACGGACCATGGTGATCCTCCTTCCTCTCAAGGAATTTTTCCATACATATGGAGTTTAAATTGAAAGAAATAAAAAAGCCTTCCATCCTCGAAGGACGAAAGGCTTGCTTCCGTGGTACCACCTTACATGACTGCGGGAGCAGTCACTCATTCTCCTTTTTTAGCACGCTAAAAAAGGTTCTCCAAGATAACAGGGGGGTCTCCCTGGCCAAGTCATCCCTGGCAGTTCATGGGTGGGTTCAGAAAGGGTTGGGGCGAAGCTTCCAGCCAAGGCTTCGTTCTCTAGAACCTCATTCCTCTCCTACTCTTCCCAATCATCACTACATAAACATCCATTTTATGTTCCTTATTATGCATCGTGGGGAGGCCGTTGTCAAGAGATCAACGTGTTTATTTCAACATGATCCGTAAAAAGGCGGCTTATTTTACCAGAAAGATGGATATGAATCTATGCTATGATGGGTCCAAGGGGAGAAACCAAAAAAGGAGAGTGATGAAATGCATTTAAGGAATCGAAAGAATCCCTTCGTTGTTGCTTTAACCCTGATGCTATTCGCCGCTTCTTTTCTCATTCCGGTGCATGCTCCCTCGGCTGCCCCATTATCGAAAGCAGATCAGGTCGTCCAGGTGGCCAAAAGCCTTTTGGGGAAGCCATATAAAGCGGGCGCAACCGGCCCGTATGCCTTTGATAACTGGGCGTTTACCAAAGAAGTTTTTTCCCGCGTGGGCATTTTATTAAACGACTCCGTTACGGCTCAAGCAAAACAAGGGATCCTAATTCCAAAGGGAATATCCCCGAAACCAGGGGATCTCGTCTTCTTTGGATACGGCCCATCCCGTGTGATCCACGTAGGGATCTACATGGGAAATAACCAATTGATTGACGCCTATCAATACAGCGGTAAGGTGGCCGTTCACGATGCAACGGGGATCTACAAAAAATATTATCTTGGCGCAAGACGAGTCATTCAGGAAGAAAATCCTTCCTCCGACTCCCGCGCCCAAGTGGCAGCCCGAGTGGTGGAGGATGCAAAAAAATATTTAGGGGTGGACTACAAGCTGGGGGCTGATTACGACAAAGACGGCAGCTACAAATTTGATTGCAGCAGCTTCACTCAGAAGGTCTTCGCCGATGTGGGGATTAAACTTCCCCGAACCGCAACACAGCAGCGAAATGTTACCCGGCTTCTTTCCCCTGGAGAGACGCTCCAAATCGGGGATCTGGTTTTCTTCGATACCGATTTAAGCGGAGGGATGAACCACGTGGGCATTTACATCGGAAACCAGGAATTTATTCATGCTTCCACCGCAAAGGGCGGCAAGGTTCAGATCAGCCGTTTGGACCGCCCCTACTGGAAAAAAGTATATCTTTATGCAACACGGGTGTTTTAGGGAGGAATAGAAAAAAGGTGTTAAACTCCGACGATCTTCCGACAGAGGAAAAGGTGGTACTCAATGGGCTTTCTGACCGCTTCCTGATAGGCCTCCCGCTGACCTGTTCGCAGAAAAATTTTACGGTCCGGTTTCGAATTGGCTTCGATCAACCGGAAACTGCCATCGGACAGGATGCCAAGATCCAAACCAAACTCAACAAAGGACCCATACCGTTCTTCCAATTTTTTTGCAATGAGCAGCGAAATCTTCCGGATCTTTTGGAGAATGGGTTCCGGGTCCCGATGAAGATATGAACGAACAAATTCTTCCGAGCGAATCGCATTTGCTCCTTTGGCTAAATTGGAGACCACTCGGTGGCTTTTTCCGATTCTTGTTCCCATTCCTGTGAAGCTCCATTCCCCCTTGCCGTCCTTTTGTACCAATACCCGGGTATCGCAGGTTTTCCCTCCATATTCAATGGGGATTTTTCGTTGAATCAAGTATCGTTCCCGATTGAGATGGGGGAGGATAACTTGCCTCAGCTCTTCCATTCCTACTATTTTATGGTCCAACCATCTTCCCTCCCGCGTTCTGCCGCTTAAGAGATACCGATTCCCTTTTTTTTCAAGAGCGAAGATATCCCGGCCCCCTGTTCCGTTGATCGGTTTTAGGATGGATGGGCCGCGTTTAAGAAAACGGGGGATCTCCTCGATACGGGTGAGGGGAATGGTCTCCGGAATGTACTCGTTTAGTTCCGGGAGGGAAGAGAGGTATTCCATCACGCCCAGTTTGTGAGAATATCCATGATATGAAAAAGGGATGATTCCTGATTTTCGAAATTCTACATAACGCTTAAATTGTTTCGTAGGATGGTATCGGACATGGTCGTAGACCAAATGGGGGAAAAAAACCCACCTTCTTTCCCACTTCTTTTGCTTCAGATCATAGCAGAGGGCGCGAATCCGTTCCTTTTTATGATCCACATCATCGACCCCAAAGGCAAAGAGTTCCACCGGGTAGTTTTGAGCCGCTTTAGTTAAAGCGGCGATATAACTCATTTGGCTGTAGCGGTCCTTGCCCGTTTGATAGGTGAGGACCCCGATTCGGTAAGATTTCACGTCACATCTTCCTTCTTCCATTGTCCGATTCCCAACCAGAGGGTAGGTTTGCCGGTAGGTCCTTCGATTAATTTAAATCCGACCATACCAATGCCAAGGCACATTTTCAGGCTTGGCAGGTTGTCTAAAGCGACCCGCCCGTAGAGTGTACCCAGGCTCTCGATTGCCCTTTTCAGCATTTCCTTTCCCAGATTCCGATTCCGGTGCTTTGGATGGACCGCAATCAATGATTCCTTGAGGCCAAAATCGGAAACGGCGAACAGGCCAATTAATTTTTTTGCCTCCGTTGCGATCAAGATCAGGGTTCCCTTCTCTTCCAATTCCTTTCCTTCCATGTTTTTTAACCAGCGGATGGCGCGGTGGGTAATATGCCCCCCACCAAACCGGCGAAGAAAGTGAAGCAGGAAAGGGCGGTATGGGTGGAGCTCGTCAGGAGTAAGGGTACGGAATTCCATCGGTTTTCCTCGTTTCTTCTGGAATTTATCATCGCCGGGAACCTATTCATTCCAGACCGACAAGGTATGCGCAATAGTCCCAGCGCCGCTTTAGGGATCGAGCTTGGATGGAAGGTTCATCAAATTTCATCGGTTTGGCATTTGCCTCAAAGAACCAGATTTTTTTATCCGGAGAAAGGCCTAAATCCATGGACATTTCACCCAGGACCGAACCATATCCTTCGTCAATCGATTGGGCTAACCTTAAGGAGACCTCTTCGATGTTTCCATATTCCCTTTTTCTCTCGTTTCTGGTGAAGTAGAGGCTTAACGCCTCTTCCAGGGAGAGGATACTTCCCCCTTGAGGGACGTGTGTGGTAATCCGATCCAGACCGGCGAGGCGGACGCCGATTCCCGTTACTCCCCATCTTCCTTTTTCCCCCTTTTGCACGAGCACCCGCAGGTCGAAAGGCCGTCCGGCGAAGGTGAGACGGGGAATTGCTTTTTGAATCAGATAAGACCTGCCGATGATGAAAGGAGCGAGGCGCCTCCACATTTCGGAATAACCAACCGCGTCCGCGCTTTGATCCTCTCCGTCGGTGGAACGGAGGCGGTATCGAGTCTCTTCTTTGTTTCCACGGACCGGTTCGACATAAAAGATCCCCTCCCCTGCTTTCCCGTCGGTCGGCTTGATATAGAGGGGAGTTTCGAGGGAGAGGGCCTCTCTAAGCGTTTTTTCACTTTTGAAGTGGTAGGTAGGGGGGAGATGTTCCTTCCAAGGGGAGCGGGAGAGAAGTTCATAAAGCTTCCCCTTGTCAAAAAAAGAGGGATTGAAGAATTTTGGGCCAAATGCGGCGCTCAAACGGTTGATGGTTTCGGCGATCGGGGGGAGGGCTTCCCATTTCCGGTTGGGAATGCGGTTATAGACCACATCCGGCCATGGAGAACTCATCTCTTGCCATTCATTCTTTTCAGGAAGATAGTGGAGTCCTCGGATTCTTTGGCCGATCCAATCGATGCCGCCGGGGGTGAAGACGAATACCTTCCCTCCCTGTTGGTCCGCTGTTTTTGTAAAAGCTTTAAAGAGGGGGAGATTTCCCAAGATACGCCCACGGTGACTTACGGTAAGGATCCCGATCAACGGGGTGGCTCTCTCCATCTGCTCTAAATTCTTTTTTCTCTTTTTCTCCATCTGATTTCCTCTCCCTCCTGTTCTTTTTCCATAAAACTAACGAAATCTCGCCAAATAGGTCATATATTCGGTGAGAAGATGGATGGGTTTCAAGCTGATTGCTTTTAATTCGTCTATTTTTTCGAAGATGGAACGCCCCGGCTTTGAATTGGCTTCAAAGAGCCAAATCTTCCCGTTACGATCGATGCCGAGATCAAGACCCAATTCCCCGATCGGTTTTTGGAACGATCGTTCCAAGGCTTCTCCTACCGCGACGGAGATTCGCCCCAGTTTTCGATAAAACTCTTCCCCTTGATCGAGGAAAAGATGATCTAAAACTTGCCGAGCGGCCAGGGCTTTTCCCCCCGCCCGTATGTGGGTCGTTACGCTTCCTTTCCCTGCTTTTTTGGCGCCGATCCCCGTCACAATCCATCGGTTATCCTTATCTTTATTTAAGTGAACACGGAAGTCGACGGGATCTTCTCCCAAACGCATCAGGGATATTCCTTGCTGCACGAGGTATTTCTTCCTTTTCCGTTCAGGGAACTCCCTTTTCAGCAAAGAGGCGACGGAGGGATAGATGCGGGAAAGATTTCGATCGTGCAGGCGATAGCGAACCAGTAATCCTTTCGCTTGCCGCAACACTTGGTAGATGCCTAACCCGAGAAACCCATCGCTCGGTTTCAGATAGACCATGGGATACTTTTTGAGCATCTCTTCGATTCGTTCAACGGTGGGGTAAGGATAGGTTTCGGGAATGAGGTCTTTTAATTGCTCAAATGTCATAAGGCGCTGGTAGATGTCCCATTTTTGGAAATAGGATTCATTAAAGATCTGGGCATGGGTATGGGCATAAAGAAGGTTGAAAAAGCGCATCACCTCAGGGGATTCCTCTTTCCTGCGGGAGAGAATCTTATTGTAGATCACGTCCGGGAAGGGAACCTTCTTCGTTTCCCATACCGCCTTACTCCCTTGAAGACGATAGAAATATCCCTTTACGGTCAGTTCTTCCCAATCGACATCTTGGAAGTCAAAGAGAAAGTAGAGTCCACCCGGATGGCCCGGACGGTTTGGGTTTAACAGGGTGCGAAAGGTCCGAAGGAATCTTCGCTTCTGCAGATGATCCGGGTCCTCGTAGAGGCCGAAGGTGAGGATCCCAACCAGAGGCCCTAAGATGATCTTCCCTTTTTCGAGGCGAAGGAGGAGCGGATCCGTATAGGGGATGAATAAATTCTCAAGCAAAGGGTCACTCACTCGAATTTCCCGGAGAGATCCGGAATGGAAACGAAGTTTAGCTTTGACCTCCCGATGGCCAAATTGTACAAAGGGCGTTGTATTTCCTGCAAATTTTTCCCTCCATCTTCTAGGGAGCGCGATGAGAGGATCTTCTCTCCCCGACATACGTTTTATTCTCATGGTTTGCGACTGCATCGCCCTTTTCCCCCTTTTTCAGTTTCAAAAGATAGAGTGCATAGCGGACCGGACCAGAATAAACCCATTTCATTCCCTCCAAGTCTCCCAATTGGGCGAAGATATCCCTTCCCGGTTTCCCGTTCACTTCGAGAATCCATATCCGGTTTTGCCGATCGATCCCGATATCAATTCCCATTTCAAAAAGGGGTGAATATTCTTTTTCCAGGGTGGCGGCCACTTCAATCCCTAAAGGGGTTAGGATTTGATCCAGATTCTCCCCGATCCGTCCTTTTTCCCACTCTTTGAACCGGTCGAGGGATAGGGTTATCCCTCCCCCATGCAGGTTGGAGGTAAGATGATGGGGCTTGCCGATGCGTACTCCCAGGCCTGCCCGACGCCATACCCCTTCTTCATCTTTCTGCATAAAGAGGCGGATGTCGAAGGGCCGGTCCTCCAGGGTGGTTAACGAAAGATAGCGCTGAATCAGGTATCGGGAGGTGAGGCGGGGAACGACGAGACGGAAAGCTTTTTCAGATGAGGGAAACGTTTTACGAAAGTAGCGATTCTCCCTCGTTCGCCCTTCCAAGAGGGCGGGCGTACCGGGAACGAGATGCAAAACACCCTGACCAAATCCCCCGGAGAGGGGTTTTAAGATCACTTCTCCTTCTTGTGCCCATTTTCGCAGTTGCTCCCCATTTGCATATCTCTCTTGAGGGGGGAGGTGCTGTACCAAGCGGGGATTTTTCCTCAGGCACCAAAATTGTTTCCATTTGTCGGGTAGCCCCCGGTTGAGAAAAGTTGTACCCGGCTGATTCCGTAAGTCGGCTACTTTCCAACGCGTTCTGTTTAAGGAAGAAGCGGTATAGAAAACCCTGTCGTAAACGAAGGTCGGATACGGAAAGATTCCCTTCTTCCATTTCCCTTCGTGCCAAACGAACCCATTGATTTTTCTAGAATAGGGATTGATCTCTTCGGGGAAAAAGGTAAAGACCATAAGGCCTTTCTCCTTTCCTATGCGAGCCAATTCAGCATAAAATTTCTCCTCCGGGAAAGGGGAGAAGCGGGGAGAGCGGGTGGTCATAATCCCTAACGAAATTCTTTCGTTCATCCGACTCCCTTCCCTCCCTCTTTTTGATGAAGCGAAAAATGAAGGTAGTAAAATAGCGTATCAAAAAGGTGCTGCACGGAAGGGCGGGGGCCCGTCACCGGGGTGAGGGTCGCCTCTTCTTTTTTCGAAGGCTTTGAGTTTACCTCGATGAGCCAAACTTCCCCTGCTTGGCTAACGCCCAGATCGATGCCGAATTCCCCATAATAACCGCTTAATTTTCCATCCAATCTTCGAGCCACTTCTCTAGCCAGGGCTTTTAACCGGTGAATGGTTGGAAGAGCGGGGTGGCTTTCGCGAAGTTCCGAGAGAATGTGAGAGGCTCTTTCCATCCTTCCCCCCTGTGCCACATTGGAAACGAAGGCGCCCGGCTTGCCAATCCGGGCCACTAGGGAGACCACTTTCCATTCTCCATTTCTTCCTTTTTGGACGAGGACTCTAAAATCGGTCGTTCTCCTTTCCACTTCAAGGAGAGGAATGCCCTTCTGCAGGAGATACCGTTTCCGTTTGATTTTTTGCCTCAAACTGTGCAACAATGAGGGGAGAGTCGAGTAGAATTTTGTCTCCATTTGTTCACCGATCATCTCATCGGTCAAATAACCATCTCCCGTTTTCCGCACGCGGATGATTCCTGTTCCTTCACTCCCGTGAAGAGGTTTAAGGAAAAGGACAGACGTGTGAACGAGCATCTCTTTAATCATGGAAAGTTTTACCGCAGGCAGACTGAGGGGAAGATGCGGGAGAAGGTCTACTTCCCCTTGGAGGAGCTCGACCACCTCCCATTTATTTAGAAATTTATCATTAAAGAGGACTCCGTTTTTCTCCCGCAGCGATTGTTGCAAGGAGGAGAAAAGAGGAGAGCGTTCCTGACTTCGAACGGAGAGGCGATTGTAAAGAATGGTTGGGATCGGCATGGGATACGGTCTCCATCCCTCTTTCTCCTTCACCCACCCCTCCACCCGGTTTTCCTTTACCATTAGGCTCCGGAAAGGGATCACATAGCAGAGAACGTTGAAAGAACGGGAAAGGGCCCAAGCTTCCTCACAAAACCGGGTATAAAGACCGAAGGGATCCTCCTTTTCCCCCTTTACTCCAGAGAGGAGGATACCAAAGGTAGGCCCAAAGAGGATCTCTTTTTCCGGGGTAAGCCACCCATAAATCTTTACCGGGAAGGGAAGAAGCAGGCGGTTTGCAAACCTTTTTCTCATGCGAAGCAATCCTTTTTTATGCGCTTCCCCCCCGATGTTCCCGATCTCCCTCTTTAGGCCAAGCCGGATCGGCAAGGAAGTGCCGGGAGGGAGATTCCACTTGGTTAGTACTTCATGATGGAAGAGGAGATCGATTCCCGGAGGGAAGTGCACCTCTTCCTCAATGCGAATCTCAAAAGGGGTCGCTTTCATCTTCGTCCCTACTTCAATGGTTTGGTTATACCCGTCTTTCACATCGTATGTACAGTGGGGCACCTGTGTGAAGAGAAGGGGCTTGACTGCCCATAGAGTTTCGCCCACCGCATAAAGGAGGAACCCCTGTGGTTTTCACATTATTGGGTATGATTTTTATCGGCGCCGTTATCGGCAGCTTTACCAACTATATTGCGATTAAAATGCTCTTCCGCCCTTACCGCTCCATCACATGGGGTCCCTTTCATCTTCCCTTTACTCCTGGGCTGATCCCGAAGCGAAAGGAGGAGATCGCCCATCAGTTCGGGAGAATGGTGGAGGAATATCTCATGACGGAAAAAACGGTGAAGGAAGCTTTCCTCTCTCCCCGGATGGAGAGGGAACTTCGGGTTCGGATGCGCATCACTCTACGTCGAATGTTAAAGAGCAAAGAGAGTCCGGCTCAATTGGGGAGTTCCCTCGGTCTACCGGAGTGGGAAGCGTGGGTAGAGAAGTTAACTACACCCCATTTGGATGAAAATAGGCTGGTTCGCCTGATCGCCGAACAGATGGATCGGTATCGGGGGATCCCCATCGGCCACTTCCTTCATCTACCTTCCGAATCGCTCGATCGGTTCAGCTCTTACCTGGCCGGTGAAATGGTGAATGAGCTTCATGCTTTCCTCCTTTCATCCCAGGGGAGAAGGTGGGTGATGGAGGCCCTTGACCGGATTTTGGCGGGGAGAAATCCCATGTGGCAGTGGGCGGCGGCTCTCTTTGTGAGGGAGGATCGGATCGAGGAGATGCTTATTCTTCCCCTCGCACGCTACCTGGGAAGCCCTCATGTGGCCAAAGAATGGGAGGGGAAGATCAAGGGATATTTGGAAGGGTTTCTGGGAAAAAGCCTTCAGGAATTAACCGGGACAGAAACCTCGATTCCTTTGGCCTCTTTTTTGGTCAAAACCTTAGGCCTTCAGGAAGGGGTTTTCCGGATTTTTCATCGTCCGGCGGGGGACTGGGGGAAACGCCTCTACACCTTCCTTCTTCCTTTACTACCGAAGGTGAGCCAATGGATCCTGAGGCAACTGAACGAAGAAATCAGCGCCATCTACCGCTCCTTACACATATCCCGGTTGGTGGAAAAGGAGGTAGCCTCTTTTCCGCTGCCGAAGCTGGAACAGATGATCCTGGAAGTGACGCGCAGGGAACTGAAGGCCATCACTCTTCTGGGCGGTCTATTGGGAGGGTTGATCGGCCTGTTTCAGTTTTTGATTATGGGCTGATTCCCCCTTTAGCCCCTTGCCCATTTTTGGTAAGATGATAAGTAGGGATCAAGGATTTTTTTAGAAGGAGGTACGTATGGAATATTCGTTGGCCTATTCATTGGCGAGAAAGATTGAAGAGAGCGAGGAATATCGCGCCTTAAAGGAAGCGTATGAAGAGATCGGGAAAGATCCGGAAGCGAAGCGGATGCTCCTCGATTTTAGACAGAGGGAGCGGGAGTTGCAGGAGAAGCAATTGGCAGGGGAGGAACCGGACAACGAAGAGGTGGAGAAGTTGCAGCGCCTCTTTGATACCATCCGTCTCCATCAGGGGATAAGCCGTCTCATGGAACAGGAATCCCGCCTCATGCTCCTATATGAAGACATCCAAAGGATCTTGGCGGAACCTTTGGGAAAATTGGCGGACATCATCGAGTAGGGACTTTATACCGATGGTGAGCTGCATCTTCACATCATAACGGAAGGAGAGATCCGAATGAAAGTTACGTATCACGGACATGCGACCGTCATGGTGGAAACGGGGGGGAAAAAGATTCTCTTCGATCCCTTTTTCACGGGAAATCCGAAAGCGGACGTGAAGGCGGAGGATGTGCGGCCCGATTATATTCTTCTTACCCACGGACATGGGGATCACACCGCCGACGCGGTAAGCATCGCGAAGCGGACGGGAGCCACCATCGTCGCCGTCTATGAATTGGCCACCCTCCTAGGATGGCGGGGGGCGAGGACCCATGGCGTAGGATTGGGGGGATCTTACGACATGGGGGGCATCAAGGCGAAGTTTACCCTTGCCTTCCATAGTTCATCCCTGGAAGATCAGGAACACCGCACCCTCCACTATGCGGGCATGCCGGCAGGGATTCTTCTCATGGCGGAGGGAAAAACGATCTATCATGCCGGAGATACCGCCCTCTTCTCCGATATGAAGGTGATCGGGGAGCGGCATCGCCCCGATCTCGCCCTCCTTCCCATCGGCGACAATTTCACCATGGGTCCGGAGGATGCACTTTTAGCGGCCGAATGGCTCAAAGCGAAGCAGGTGGTCCCCATCCACTATAACACCTTCCCCCTGATCGCCCAGGATGGGGATGCGTTCGTGGCGAAACTGAAGGAAAGAGGGATTGGGGGCGCCGCCTTAAAACCGGGAGAGTCCATTGAGGTTTAACTCCGTTCCTTTCACTGGTTGGGATGATGAGAGTCTTAAGTAACATCCCCCCCCTGGAGGATGAGGTCAGGCGGGATGATGACTTTTCCATTCAGTTCGCAAGTGAAAAAAGAAATGACCCCGGAATGTACCCGGGGTCTGTCTTTGTGTCCAATGATTTCACTTTTTCCCGTTTTCCGCAAAATTCCGTATGGAAGTCCACAATTTTGCATGGTAAAATGAAGAAAGGGAAGAAAATATTACGATCTACAGATTCGTATTGAGTCGCGTTAGAGAAGCATGATGTGAACGAATGGGGATCGAATGATAGAAACAAGGGAGCGAGAAGAATGAAAAAGATATCTATGGTACTTTCGCTGGTTCTGATTTTCCTTTTTATGCCCATTGGTTTAATAGCAAGTTCAAACGAGGTTCAAAATCCTCAACTAACGTATGGGGATGGGGTGATTGAGTTTGTTTTAAAAAATCGGTCGATGTATCTAGGGAAAAATAGGGATGGTACGATCTTTGTAAAGCGTGCGATTTATGGGATAAATGCGTCGTCGGAGGCCATAAGGGACTTTTTAAAATCCGTTTCAAAACTTAATGAAGGGGTAAAGCGAGGGATCATTTATTTTGATGAGAATTTAATTCCCCACGCCGTAGATCGATCAAAATCACATGGGATAAACACTCACCTTCCATGATGTACAATCTCTGAGGAGTATAATGGCCCCAGTCTCAAATCGCCTCAGAATATGGAATGCACGTAAATCAACTTCGGCAATGGCGTGACAAAAGCGGCCAAGCCTCTTTTATGTACCTGTCGGCCCTTCCTAAAAAAATGTCTTGACAATGGGGTCCACTTTCAGATCTCTTAACTACTCCTCTCGATATCGATGAGGATTTTTCTTGCTTAAGGAGTGATCGATTATGGGCGAGAGTGGAAAAAGTTCTTTTCCTTTGCTTTTGGGCGGCTGTTTACTTCCAATCCTTATTCCTGTACTCATCATTATCTTTATCATTCTAAATAATACCTTTTCGATTCCCAGCATTCCCAGAGGGGAACTTTTATTTACATCAAATTCTCCCAACAATACATACACCTTGGAAATATATAGGATGAATGGCGGAGCAACGACCTCGTATGCGATCCGTGGAGAAATCATTAACCACAAAACAGGAATAAGAAAAAAGATCTATTATCAATATCGTGAAGGGGCAGCCACGGTTTCATGGATCGATGAACACACGGTGATGATCAACGGTAAAAAATTGGACGTGCGAAAAGATGTTTTTGATTCAAGAAAAGAGGGTTCGAGTAAAAAAGAATGAAGGGAAAATCCGGCGGGATATCAATTTTTCCGTTTTCCTCTCGATTAGTCCCCACTTTGACGAGACCCTGCGACAAAATCCCAAAAGAGGTGCGCGATAAAAGAAGGGAAAGGGCCGTTCCGACGAACGATGTGCAAGGGGCGATCGTGAGATGAGGGTTGCGTATGGATTCGGATCAGGCTTCCATCCCGTAACTCCTTCTCAATGGTACGCCGTGGGAGAAGGCCAACGCCTAATCCGTTCTTAATGCTTTGTTTCAAGAGGTGATTATTATTCATCGATAGAATATGAAGGCGTTCGACGGGTAAACCAATGGTTTGGATAAAGGATTCGGCATGCAGGCGCATCATGCATCCTTCTTCTCTCATCACCCAAGTAGCTTCTGCGAGCTCTACGAGCGTCGCATTTTGGGTGAGAGGATAGGTGGAGGCTGCGACCGGCAGCATCTCATCTTGGGCAAACACAGCATAGGTGAAAACCGGATCACTTACCTTTCCTTCGATCAGAGCGATGTCACATTCTCCCTTCTCGACGGAGTCGAGCGCTTCCTTTGTCGTCATGACGCGTGCATTTAAGCGATCGTAGGGAAGACGTTCTTGGGATAAAAAACTGCGAATGAGATCGGCCAGCATATATTCACCGATGGTATTGCTGGCTGCGATGGAGAGGGGGGGCTTATCCTCTCTTAACGAAAAGGATTCCAATTCTTGATAAAGTTCTAACAGCTTTTCTACCCGAGGAAGGAGCCTCTCCGAGAAAGGAGTTAATAGAATCTCGCGGGGGCGCCGATCAAAGAGAGGTGCTTTAAAATAGTCCTCCAATGAATGTATATGATGGCTAATGGCGGGCTGAGACAAATGCAGGATTTTCGCAGCCCGAGAAAAATGACGGGTTCGCGCGACGGTGACGAATGTACGTAAATGGTCGATATTCAAAGTGACCCCTCCTATCGCCATAGAACCAACCTCCCGGGATAACGAGACGGTATGAATCCTCATTACCCCCCGCCGTATCTATTTTAAAAGAAATGCGTAGTCGGCGCAATTCTTTCTTCCATTTACCCTATTAACACGATAAAAAAGGTAGATATCATTCGGCCATTCTTTAAATTTATCGAGGCGATTAATAATAAGAATTAGAATAAATAAAAAATGGGTGGTATAGTATAGCTGCAATATCGATGACTTCCTTATGCTATGAGGTGAAACATGATGGGAAAGAAACCAAAACCGCTTCTTTATCTTAGTCTTCTTGCTCTCATCGTTCTCTTTTATTTAGGATGGAAAGCGCTTGCATATCCGGTTCAAACCGTCCCAGTTATATCACAGTTGGACAGCATGCCGCCGGTACCCGGCATGGAGGAGGTACCCCAAGGTCCGGAAGGGGATTTGATTAAAAAGGGATACCTGTATATGGTGGATACGGCCAATCAACTGCCACAATATGTGGGGAATAAACTCTCCTGCTCCAGTTGTCATGCCGATGGAGGAACGGGAGCCAATCTGAACCTGGTGGGGGTGAATCGCATCTTTCCCCAGTATAATTCCAGGTCGGGGCAGAATATCGTCCTGGAAGATCGAATCCAACAATGTTTCGAACGGAGCATGGCCGGTACCGCCCCGGCAAAAGACAGCGAAGAGATGAAGGCGATGGTGGCTTATATCAATTATATCTCGAAGAATGTGCCGGAAGGGACGAAAAAACGGCCATGGGTGGTAGCACCCGCCATCAAAGGGCAGCTCCCCAGCCCAAATCTGGCGAATGGGGAGAAATTGTACCAATTGGGGTGTGCATCCTGCCATGGAGTGGACGGGGCGGGGAATGGCGGAGGCCCTACGGTGGGTCCTGCACTATGGGGTGAGGATTCCTTTAATATCGGTGCCGGAATGGGGCGCATCAGAACGGCTGCAGGTTACATTCAGCGGTATATGCCGAAAATTCAAATGGGGGTTCATGCGCCCGGTACGCTTACCACCCAGGAGGCCGTCGATCTCGCTGCCTATATTCTTTCAAAACCGCGGCCCGATCTGGCAAAGAAAGAGAAGGATTGGCCGAAGAACGAACAACCCGATGATGTGGCTTACATGACCTTGGCCATGAGAAAAGCGGGCATGGATGAGAAGTCGTTACCTTGGTATACCGCTTACGCGGAGCGGGCGATGAAGAAAGCGGCCCAACCTGTCGATTCACCCTCCTCAGATTCAGAAAGCCCGCAAAAGTAGATGAATGCGGGTGAGAGATTCTTAAGAACGATAAGTGGTCGATGGAAGGGCGGTTCCTAGAATGAGAGAGGTCGAATCGCCGTAAACGGAGATCTTTAGATTGATCGGTGATCGCATGATCGAAGGAGGTTGTGATCTGTGCTGGATATTTTGGGGTTTTATCCGCAGTGGTACGTACCCAACTTTGGGTCCGGTTATGTGGTTGCGTTAATCGCCTCCACGCACGTCCTGTTTTCCCATATTTCCGTGGGTGCTTCATTCTTACTAGCCTATTTGCTTTATAAAGCGTATCGGGGGAATCATGAGGAACTTTATGGTTATGTAAAAAAATATCTGTTCACGCTTCTTCTCACCTCGTATATTATGGGGTCGCTCACGGGGCCGGGCATCTGGTTTTCTACGACCGTTTCGAACCCGCGTGGAATCTCTACCCTCATCCATAATTTCGTTTGGGTTTGGGCGTCGGAATGGGTCTGGTTTGTGACGGAAGTGGCGATGGTTTATATTTTATATTACATCTTCGACAAAATTGACCGACGCACCTATATGCATCTCTCTTGGATCTTTGCCATGGTCTCTTGGGGAACGCTTCTTCTCATCGTCGGCATTCTTGCTTTCATGATGTCTCCCGGCAGTGAGAAATGGTTTACCACCGGCAACGTGATGGATGCCTTCTTTAATCCGAACTACTTCCCCCAGGTGGGGGTCAGAACCGCCTTTACCGTGGCGCTGGCTGCTCTGATGGGTCTTGCCGTGGCGACACGGGTCAAGGAAGAGGGCTTAAGAAAAGATTTGGTGCAAACCCTCTCCCTCTGGGGGATCGGTGGGCTTATTTTCGGCGGCATGTTCTTGCTCTGGTACCTGAACACGCTTCCCATACGAGCCCTCACAACATTAGACTTCGCTATTCCCATGAACTTTAAGCTAACCATTTTTGCTTCAATTCTGCTTCTGATTTTCGTTTTCGCTTTCTTTTATATGCTCCCCAAAAGAAATAAGTATGTCTCCTTTACCATCCTGCTCATGGTTGTCGTTTTAGGACTTACCATCTATCCGCAGGAGCGCATTCGCGAATGGATGCGCAAGCCGTATATCGCCGGAGATTTTGTCTATGTAAATCAAATCATCGCACGAGATGTACCGGGGAAGGGGATTCAAAGTGAGATTCCCACGATCGACCGGCAGGGATTTTTAAAAAGCCATCCTTTTGTCCCCGATAAAGTCCGCACCATTACTCCGGAGAATGAGCTGGAAGCGGGACGTGCCATGGCCATGGTCTCCTGTGCTGCTTGCCACAGCCTGGATCCCAATGGTCCTCGTCCTCTCGTGAAAAAGATGGAGGGCGTCACCCGTCCGGAGTTAATCTATCAGTTTCTGATTACCCGCATGAGCGGTGATCCTGCGAAGGGGGCTTCCCCCTATATGCCGAAGTTAGCCGGAACCGAGGAAGAGAAACGGGCTCTTGCCCTCTATCTGGCGGAACTGAATAAAGAGTATTTGGCTTCGATCCATCGAGATCAACCCATACAGCAAACCCAAGGAAAGTAGAAAAGGAGGATGAAGGATGGGAATCGATGTGACACAGCTCCTGGACCAATTGCGTTACCCCAGCGGAACCGACTTTTTTCCCATCGTGACGCAAATCTTAATGGTCGTCACCTGGGCAATACACATGTTTTTTGTGAACCTTGTCATCGGCGGCATGATTCTCAGCATTTACGGGTACTTGAAAAAAGAGTTGCGCTGGAGGCGTGCCTCTCAGACGTTGGCCAATGTCGCGAAAATATCCTTGTCCCTTGCGATCGTTTTTGGGGTGGCCCCTCTCTTATTTACCCAAACCATCTATGATAATCTCTGGTATACCGCCAATAACCTGTCTGCCTTCTGGGTGGTTTTGTTCGTCCCGGTAGCCATTGTCGCCTATTATCTACTTTACTTCTACTATTTCCGCAATAAAGAAAGAAGCGGAAAATGGGTTCTCTTCTTGGGGATTCCCTCCGTTCTGCTCATCTTGCTGGCAGGGGCAATCATGCACATTTTATCGTATCAACAGCTCTTTCCGGATCAATGGGTGAAATGGTACACCAACAATGGAACGACGATGAACACGGATGGATGGCATGTTTATGCCTTCAATATCCCGCGCTATCTTCTCTTTATCCTGTTATCTTTCTTCGTGACCGGGATCTACATGATGCTCTACGCCTGGTATTTTCGCCAACGCCAAGATAAAGATCAGGGAGAGCTTGCTTGGTTTAAAGAGGTGGGAAGAAAGGCAGCGCTTTTTTTCGGGGGATTCCTCATCCTCGATGTGATCCTCTATAATGCCCTCCAGGGAAGCCTGTTGAACCCCATCATATGGGTGATCGTCGCTTTCTTGCTCCTGAGCTGGTTTCTTTTGATGTTGCTGGGGAAATCGCCTCACGATGGAGCGGTCCCCACCCTGATCACCTTCGCATTTCTCTCCGTTTTGGCGGTGGGGGTCATGCGGGAAGCAATACGAATGTTTGAACTAAGGAAATTTCAGTATTCCGTTTACAATTATCCTCTACGCCTTGATCTCTTTGGTCCTTCCTTTTTCTTTGCCACCCTCTTGGTGGGCATTGCCGTCTTTGTCTTTGTTCTTTACATGCTCTATCAAGCGGGGAAGAAAGAAGGCCATTACGATGCGCACCAGAATCAAACGATCGTCTCCCTATGGAAATTTTCTTTCTATGCGCTGGTGATGTGGCTGATCGTCTTCTGGGGGACCGGTGCCATCGTGGTGGCAAACATCAACCATTTTTAGGGAGTCGACACAAATCATTTCATTTCGCCCTGGGTTGATTCATGAAGAGAAACCCAGGGTTTCTTTTTGTCGATTTCGCTTTTTCATTGGCCTGCAGAGATAAAGATGATAAAATAAGATTGGAAATAATTTGAACGAACGTCAGGTACGAAGTGGATCGGAAGTGGCTTTTCGCAGTGATATAGAGAAGATTAAACCGAATGGACGGATGGAGGTGTATAGTATGTCCAAGAATCTGATGGTGGTTGGCACCGCCTCCAATGTGGGAAAGAGCATCTTGGTTACGGCACTCTGCCGGATTTTTGCGCAAGACGGGTTTCGAGTAGCCCCTTTTAAGGCACAAAATATGTCGCTTAATTCCGCCGCGACCCCCTCCGGACGTGAGATCGGGCGTGCGCAAGCGGCGCAGGCGGAAGCGGCGGGCGTTTTAGCCAATGAACATATGAATCCGGTTCTCCTTAAACCGATGCATGGAATGCGTACTCAGATCATTCTTCAGGGGCGTCTTTATGAGACGGTCACAGCTCGGGATTACTTTCATAACCAAAAGCAAGCGCTATGGGAGGCGGTTGTCGATTCGTTCCGATTCTTAAGCGAACGTTATGAAATAATTGTGATGGAAGGGGCGGGCAGCCCTGTAGAAATGAATTTGAAACCCTATGAAATTGCAAATATGCGTGCCGCGGAGATGGCCGATGCCGCCGTCATTCTCGTAGCAGATATTGAGAGAGGGGGAGTGTTTGCCTCTGTCGTAGGCACATTGCACTTGTTGGAACCTTATGAACGGGCGAGGGTAAGAGGAATCGTGATCAATAAATTCCGCGGAGACCCTGCCCTTTTTGACGATGGGGTGCGTTGGCTTGAAAAATTTACCGGCATACCGATTCTTGGAGTTCTGCCGTACATTGAGAATTTAGGGATCGATGAGGAAGATTCGATGGGATTGGAATCTACACGGTACAAAAACTTAAAGATGGAAAAACACCGCCAACAAGAGCTGGTACAAATCGCGATCGTCCAGCTTCCCCACATGGCCAATTTCACCGACTTTGATCCGCTCTTTCTGGAAGAGGGGGTACATGTTTACTTTTGCGAAAAACCGCAGGAGATAAAACAGGCGCATGCCGTTATCCTCCCGGGGACCAAGAATACGATGGTCGATCTTCTCTGGCTTAAAGAAAACGGGTGGGTGACCCCTCTTTTGGATGCGCGCAGGGAGGGGAAACTTATGGTAGGAATCTGTGGAGGCTATCAAATGCTTGGACAGAAGATCTTAGATCCGGATCATCGGGAATCGGAGATCAGCGAGATGGATGGGTTGGGCTTTTTCGATACCATCACAAAGATCTGCGCTGAAAAGCGAACGGTTTTGGTCGAGGGAACTCTCTTAGGAAAATACGAGGGTCTTGATGTCGCAGGGTATGAGATTCATATGGGAATCACGGAGTATGGATTGGAGTCGCAGCCCTTTGCCCACGTTAAAGAGTGGAATGAGAAGAAGTTGCGGACGGAGGGAAATCTCTCCCGTGATGGTCTGGTCATCGGAACCTACCTGCATGGGATACTACATAACGATCGCTTTCGGAACGCCTTGCTTTCCGAGATACGAGAAAGGCATCGTCTTCCTCCGCAAGCATCGACTGGGTCGATGGCGCAGATTCGAGCGGACAGTTACGACCGTTTGGCGGAGATCGTCCGCCGACATCTCGACCTGAGGAAGATCTATCACATGCTGGGGATACGTACCGACTTGCGCGACGGTATTAGATGAGAGCAAATTGAACACTTGCCTACTTGCAAAAATTTTACTATAATTAATCTTGAATTTAAATTGCATACACTCTTTTAGGTCACTTAGTCCAGTGACTACGTGTTAATAGGGAAGTCCGGTGAAAAGCCGGCGCGGTCCCGCCACTGTAAGCAGCGAGAGATGTTCACGCCGAAAGGCAACCACTGTGTACGTTGTGCATGGGAAGGGGAACAGATCGAGGAACTGCAAGCCAGGAGACCTGCCTAAGAGAGAGCAAGCTCCCTTCGAGGAAAAGGGCAACGGCAGATTCGGATGCGATGAAACGTTGAGATGTCTATCCACATATCCGTTTGCACGAGAGGTTTCCTTAAAGGAGATCTCTTTTTTTGGTGTCAAATCTGGGGAAAGTAGAATAGATAAACAGACGCTTCATCCCTATAAGCGGTCTTTAAAGAATTAGATCATGGTTGTGCCGTTTCCCCATCCACAGGAAAGGTTGAAAAAATAGATGGAAGAGGTGTTTTTGGATGAGTACGCGTTCACGGATTGAAGGGGCGATCGCTCAGATCCCGGATCTGAACCGGGAAGCGATGGAGCTGGTGGCGGCGCACCTGGATCAGTTGACCAAACCCCCCGGAAGCTTGGGAAAGTTAGAGGAAATTGCCATCCGATTGGCAGGAATGACCGGGATGGAGCGCCCGGAATTCCCCGACAAACGGATCATCATCATGGCGGCAGACCACGGAATTGCAGCGGAGGGGGTTTCCGCCTTTCCGCAAGAGGTGACGCGGCAGATGGTGGTCAACTTCCTGCATGGAGGAGCAGCGATCAACGTAATTTCCCGTCAGGTGGGAGCTCAAGTCATCTGTGTCGATGTGGGGGTAGCAGCGGAATTATCTCTTCCCGGTTTAGTTCAGAAGAAAATCGCCTTCGGCACGAAGAATTTCCTACGGGAACAGGCGATGAGTGAAGAGGAAGCAGTGCAGGCGGTCTGGGCCGGAATTGAGGTGGCACATTGGGCGGCGGATTCAGGGGCTAACCTGCTGGCTACAGGGGAGATGGGGATCGGCAATACGACGGCTAGTTCCGCATTGCTCGCTGCACTAACCGGCCTTCCTGTAAAAGAGGTCATCGGTGCAGGCACAGGGGTTTCCCAGGGACGTCTGAGGCATAAAGAACATGTGATCGAAACGGCATTAAGGCTTCATCAACCCGATCCACAGGATCCGTTTGATGTTCTGCGTAAAGTGGGGGGACTTGAGATTGCTGCCTTGGCAGGTCTAATCATCGGAGCGGCTGGAAGGAGAATTCCCGTGGTGGTGGATGGTTTCATCTCAACGGTAGCTGCCCTGATCGCGGTGAGAATGGCACCCAAGGCAAAACCGTTCTTACTTGCTTCACATCTTTCACAAGAACCGGGACATGCGGTGGCGCTACGGCATCTTGGCCTTGATCCGATCTTTCAGATGGAGATGCGTTTGGGAGAAGGGACAGGAGCTGCACTCCTCTTCCCGGTGATTGATACGGTCATGCACATTCTGCGTGAGATGGCCACCTTCGCATCAGCAGGTGTGGCAGAGAAGAGGAATAACGAATGAACAAACCTGGGTGGTCGTCTCCGATGAGGGTGGTCTGGGAGGAGTGGCTCTCTCCACTCGGGAGTTGGTAAGCCGATCTTTTCGGAGATCTAAAACAGACTAAAAGGGGGGGATACGAGATGAAATCCTTCTGGCTGGCTCTTTCATTCTTAACCACGATTCCTACGCCTACATTTTCGGCAAACGAGCGTGAGGCAAGCGGAAGCGTTCGTTATTATCCGCTCGTGGGGTTACTCCTCGGTCTGCTGCTCTGGGGGATCGCGGTCTTGTTTTCACTGTTCTTACCCACTTTACCAACTCTCCTTTCCAGCCTTCTTCTCCTTACATTCTGGGTTTATCTTACAGGGGGGTTGCACCTGGACGGATTGATGGATTTAGCGGACGGGTTAGGCAGTCATCGCAGCAGAGATCGAATTCTAGAGATTATGAAAGATTCGCGCGTGGGAGCGATGGGAGTGATCGCCGGTATACTCCTCATATTCATTAAAACAGTCTCTATTTATGAAGTGTTCAATGGGCTACCGCTGGAGCTCCTTATTCTTGTACCGATGCTTGCTCGTGTGGGGCTTCTCTTTCCAATTTATTTCTATCCTTATCTGACGGAACGGGGGATGGGAGCGGGACTGAAACAAGGAGTGACGCGTTGGCTTTTACTTCTTTGGCCGGTTGTCTTGTTCGTTTTGACCGTACTTCTCTTGGGCTTTTCCACCATGATTTGGATTCTTTTCGCCTTGGCGTTTGCTGCGCTCTTCATTCATCGTGTTGCCAAGAAACTTGGCGGACTGACGGGGGATGCCTACGGGGCCTATATCGAGGTAACGGAGACCCTTGCCCTATTGCTGTTTAACATTGGTCATGCGATTTACGATAGAATCTAATCGTTAGAATCGTCCCGTATCTTAACGAATACCTTCTTGATCGTGAATGCTCCTATGCTGATGGAATCGCACCTGCAGAAAGAAGAGAAAGGTTTCCTTTTACGGGGGTTCATCTTCGGTGAACGGGAACTTCGTTTGGATATGATGGGCATCCCATGCGGGGGAGGGTAGATGTAGAATGCGCTGGATTTGGGTGAGACATGGACGAACCGCAGCCAATGTGATGAAACGGTACATCGGTCATCTGGATGAACCTCTTGATGAAGTGGGCGTGGATCAAGCCGATCGTCTAGCGGAAGCCTTTCGTGATTTTCCCATTACGCGTATTTACTCAAGTGATTTGCGCAGAGCGCAAGCAACCGCTTCGGCTATCGCACAGGTTCATCAACAGAATCCCATTCTTACCCCGGCACTCCGCGAGCTGAATTTTGGCGATTGGGAAGGAAAGAGTTACGAGGAGATTGCACATAGCGATGCCTTATTGCTTTCCCGATGGCTCGCGAATCCCTGTGAAATCGCACCACCCAATGGGGAACGTCTAGAAGAACTGGGTGCGCGTTTCGATCGGTGGTTACGTTCAGAACTGGGACAAATGCAGGAGGAGGGGACCTATCTTTTCGTCACTCATGGCGGACCCATCCGATGGTTCCTTTCTCAATATGCCATCCCTAAGCGATCCTTTTGGGATGTGACGGTTCCTACGCATGGGGATAGTCTTGTATTGGACGTCATATGTACGGAAGAGGGATTCCGCTATTTAAGCCAAGACAACTGGATCGCTCCGTCTATGTGATGCGACCTTTGAACATCAATTCAGAGATAACGTTCAAATCGATTGTATCCAAAGATACACTCCTTCGATTCTATGGTATTTGTTCATTATAGTACTTTAATTTGTATCTTACATCTCTAAGGTAAATCCATTGCTTTGACTGAGGGTGTTAAATTTGCTTGATTCATTTTATCCAAAAATCCTGGTTGTTTTAGGTGTTTTAGGGTTATTTTAACGCCTTGCCCGATAGCTCTTTTGGATTCGTTCAAATTCCTTCTGGATTGTTAACTCGCCGTTGATGATCCCTGTTAATCATTAAAATTGACGAAACTTTCATAGTTATCTTAAGTAAAATATATATAAAAAGGAAATCGTGATGGGTGGTGATGTCTTGAAACAGTTATTCTCCAAGGACACAGAGGAACTGGTTAAGGAATATTCATAGAAGGGAGAAAATGATGAACAGAAAGTTGAGAAAACTGTTCAATCAGAAGGAGGAAAAGGATGAAAACATGGTATAAAATCATCCCTGTTCTTATGGTTCTGAACGTATTGCTATTAAGCGGCTGTGTGGACACCCTAACAGTTACGAAAGATTCTTTCGCTCAAGAAGAGGAATGGCAAGAGAGCGCCGTTATTGAATATCCCACCACGGTTACGGAAGATGGCCAAAAGGGGACCGTTCTTTTTCGCCTAGGAAACAACGGGCGTTTTGCATGGCTGGAATCTCCGCTCGATCCTTTTAAAGTTGGCAATGCGCCGAAAATCATGTGGCTTTTCTGGGGGAAGGAAGAGGAGTTAAAAGGTGTTGTCAGGGTGGAGGCCGTTCAAAAGGGAACAAATAAGAAGATGACGGTGTTTACCACGTCGAATAAACCGGAAACCTTACACCCCTTCTATGGAGCAAACCATTCATTAATGTCTAATGTACGAATGCCCGATGAAGGAGGGTTATGGAGGTTTGAGGTTTATATTGACGGCAAACCGTTTGGGTACGTCGTGGTAAATGTTCAGGAATAAGCGAACGGGAAACATCAATGTTTTTCATTTTTCCGTGATGCACTCTTCACAACAACGAACCATTTCCGCCCGTGTCCTAAACCTTCCCCTTCTGAATAGAATAGAGTAAAGCAAACTCGGAGGGGGATCGATCCACATGAAGAGAATGCGTTCTTTTTTTTATATGGTGATTTCTTTCACCCTTTTGCTGTATGGTGTTCCTCGCTTTCATTTAAACGGCATCCAATCCATCGAAGAAGGGTTTGCCATCCTCTGGACCTTTTTCGCCCTCCTCGTGATTGGAGCCCACCTTTTTCGATGGCTGGAAGAACCTGGTGAACCCCAAGCTCCGGGGAAATACCCGGAGATGAAGAGAATCCGTTCTTTTCAACGCAGGTAAAGATCTTTGCTTTTGATCCCTATTCGTGATGTATCGTGTTAAACAGCTTTCGCCATGAGGGGTCCAAAAGAGGGCGGCGTACCCTTGTAACAGATGAGGAACTGTATTATGATAATTCCATCCACTGTATCAGAGAGGATGGAGGGGTAAGATGGCGACCAAACATGAACAGATCCTCGATTACATCCGCAATTTGCAGGTGGGAGATAAAATCTCGGTTCGGGCCATCGCCAAAGAGATCGGGGTTAGCGAGGGAACCGCTTACCGGGCGATCAAAGAGGCGGAGAACCAGGGATTGGTGAGCACCATCGAACGGGTGGGCACCATCCGCATCGAAAAAAAGAACAGAGAAAAGATGGAGAACCTCACCTTTGCCGAGGTGGTATCGATCGTAGAAGGTCAAGTGTTGGGGGGGCGAGACGGCCTTCACAAACGACTGAATAAATTTGTGATCGGGGCCATGAGGCTGGAAGACATGATGAAATATGTGGAGGCGGGAAATCTCCTTATCGTGGGGAATCGGGACGAAGCCCACCGCTTAGCCTTGTTGCAAGGAGCGGCTGTCCTCATCACAGGGGGATTTGATGCCAGGGAGGAGACGAAGCGATTAGCCGATGAACTCTCCCTTCCGCTCATCTCCTGCAGCTACGATACTTTCACGGTGGCTTCTACGATCAATCGGGCCATCTACGACAATCTCATCAAAAAAGAGATTCTCCTCGTCGAAGATATCCTCATCCCGAAGGAGGAGGCGGTCACCCTTTCCGTTCATGATACGGTGAGGGATCTGGAGAACCTCTCCCAAACGTCCGGACATCACCATTTTCCCATCATTGATGACGAGGGAGTGGTGGTCGGAGTCATCACGGTGAAGGATGTGATCGGCCAGGAGGAAACCACTCCGGTGGGAAAACTGATCTCCCGTCCGCCCATTACCACCCGACCGCAGACGACGGTGGCTGCAGCCGCTCACCTGATGATCTGGGAAGGGATTCACCTGATCCCGGTGATCGACAGTTCCAGGAAATTGCAAGGGGTGCTTACCCGGAAAGATGTTCTAAAAGCGATGCAGATTATGCAGAGACAGCCGCAAATCGGCAATACCTTCGATGACCTGATCTTTTCCCAACTTCAAATGGAAAAAATGGAGGGAGATATCATCTTCCGGGGAAAGGTTGTCCCCCAGATGACCAACTTATATGGTTCCCTTTCCAGCGGGGTGCTCATGTCGATGATGGCGGAATCGAGCAGGCAAGCCCTCAGGGAATGGAAGCGGGGCGATTACGTCATTGAAACCACCTCCATATATTTTCTGAAACCGGTGCAGATCGATATGGACCTCATGATCCGTCCTCGGATCATTGATCTCGGGAGAAAAGAGGGAAAAGTGGATGTGGAGGTATACTCTCAGGGAAAATTGGCGGCGAAAGCGCTTCTCACCGCTCAGGTGTGGGAAGGACCCTAAGAAAAGAAAAGAACCTATTGGTGGAAATAGGTTCTTTTCTCAATCTTAGTGGGTGTAATTTTCCATCGAGTCTTCGTAGGGGAAGGGGGAGAAGTTCTCATGGTTTAATCCTTCATCCTCACGGATGGGGATATACCAGGTGCCGATAGGAGTTCGGTCTACCACCACTCTGAATCCGATGCGCGCAATCTCCTTATCCAACATGCGGGACACGGTTTCCGTTTCACAATAGGCGGAGTACCCGGACAAAAGACCTTCCAGCTTCATGCGGACGATCTCTTTCCGATCAATCACCATGGTAACCCACCTCCCATAAAATATTTTCTGTAAATTCAGTATACCATCCCGTGCATAGAAATACAAGAACGGTCCTCCCTTGTCACAAAACGTTTATAAATTTGATGACAATATTGTTGCAAAAGGATCTTTCCCCTTCACAGGTTCTTACATGGTCCTTGCGAGCATCAGATATAGATGAACCTTTTTCCCGATCACCAGGCTTTTTAGCGTCACTTTATAAGGCTTCTGATCGATCATGTAGATTTTCGGAGAAAAAACCTGGAAGAGGGATTCATAGGTCTCTTCCAGACTATCCAGTTTTTTACCGATTAAATAGCGGGTTTGGGTTACTATGCGTCGCTCAATTTCGTCCTTAATTCCTTCACTTACGCTGCTTCCCTCGAAGTGGATCACCACATCGTGCACCTTCCCCTCATGGTTCCAACGGGTGAGTTCTTCCTCAATCCGTTTATTTTTCTCCTCCAGATCCAATTTTTCAAAGCGAAGTTTCTTTACTTCCAGATAGAGGCGGTTTAACTCCCCTCCTGTGTAGAGGAGCATCCAGAGGATCCCAACGCAAATCCCGAAAAAGAAAAGGAGAAGATTTCGAATTCTTTCGGGATGGGTTCGGAAATTAGGGATCTTCATCAACCCATTCCCTTCCCGTTTAACAGGGTGAGGAGCATGTAAGAGGCCGTATTTGCACCGAAAAAAGCGCTCAGAATATAGAGGATCTGTCGGAATAGGGCGGAGATATGACCGATGAGGACCCCTTCATGGAGTCCTTTTAGGGCTTCGAAGGTGCCGCCGATCGCAGCGATGATGGCCCAAAACTTCAGATCCTCGGAAACCTGAGCCATGAAATCAAAGGGGGGTTGACGGGTGATCAGCGCAGCCACCCCTGCCATCAAAGCGCCCCCCAGGACGATTCCAAACGCGACGAAAAAGACGGAGATCACCCGTACCATGTCAAATCCCCTTTCGCATTTCCGGGACTAGTTCATCTTATGAACGGAAAGCGGAGATCATGCTATAATAAAAGAAGCATGGAAGGGGGGATGAAGATGAGCCGCTATTGCCATTTGCATGTCCACTCGGAATACAGCTTGTTAAAAAGTGCCGCCCGCATCGAGGAGCTGGCCTCCCAGGCTGCCCGGATGGGGATGAAGGCATTGGCCCTTACAGATTTTGATGCGATGTATGGCATCATCCCTTTCTACCAGGCATGTAAGCGGGTGGGTGTAAAGCCGATTCTTGGATTGGAAATTTCAATGTCTCGAAAGGGAGGAGAGAAAGAATCGATTTTTCCTCTTGTCCTTTTGGCAGAGACTTATGAAGGATATCAAAACTTGATGCGTTTATCTACCCTGGCCCATTTAAAGGAAGAGGCTCCTCCCTTTCTTCACTTGGAGGAACTGAAAGCTCATTCCCGGGGAATCATCGCCTTGAGCGGCTCTGTGAGAGGGGAGATCCCACAGCTACTCCTCGCAGGCAAATTTACAGAGGCGTTCATGGCCGCTTTAGAATTGATGGAGCTTTTCGGGAAAGGAAATTTTTATCTCTCTCTGGAGGATCATGATCTTCCGCCGGAGAAGAAGGCGAACCATTTGCTCATTCAGCTTTCCCAAAGGACAGGCATCCCTATGGTGGTGGCCCATGAAGCTTATTATGTACATAAAAGAGAAGCGAAGGTGCAGGATGTATTGAGCGCCATCGGAACCGGCAAGAAACTGACCGATCCCAGCCGGGAACGCCTTCTGACCGAACAATATGATTTAAAAAGTGAAGAGGAGATGGTGGAACGTTTCAGTTGGGTGAAAGAAGGACTGGAGAACAGTGTAAAGATTGCGGAACGGTGCCGGGTGGAGATTCCTTTCGGGAAATCAATCCTCCCTTCCTTTCCCTATCCGCCGGGGAAAGACGGCCCTGAAACCCTTCGCTCCCTCTGTATGGAGGGGGTGAGAGAACGATACGGAGACCCTCCTCCTGCCCGGGTGATGGATCGTCTAACCTATGAACTCTCGATCATTGAGCAGATGGGGTTTACCGATTATTTCCTTATCGTTTGGGATTTTATGAAATATGCTCATGAGAAGGGAATCCCAACAGGTCCCGGGAGGGGATCGGCGGCAGGGAGCCTGGTCGCCTATGTGTTAAAGATTACAAATATTGATCCGCTGAGGTATAATCTCTTCTTTGAACGGTTTCTCAATCCGGAGCGGATCTCCATGCCGGATATCGACATCGATTTTGCGGACGATCGCAGGGATGAGATGATTGAGTACGTTTCGAAGAAATATGGAGCGGACCGGGTGGCCCAGATCATCACGTTTGGGACGATGGCGGCGAGGGGAGCCGTGCGGGATGTAGGCCGGGTGATGAATTTTCCGTATACCATGGTGGATCAGGTGGCAAAGTTAATTCCCGCCTCCCTGAATATGACGTTGGAGAGAGCGCTGGAAGAGAGCGAGGAGTTGCGGGAATGGGTGAAGCGGGATGATCAGGTAAGGCTTCTCATCGAGATCGCCCGCTCCATCGAAGGGCTTCCCCGCCACGCTTCCACCCACGCCGCGGGGATCGTCATCGCCAAAGAACCGTTGACCCACTATGTACCCCTTCAGAAAGGAAGCGAAGGGGGAACCCAAACCCAATACCCCATGGAAGTTCTGGAAGAGCTTGGACTCTTAAAGATGGATTTTTTGGGTTTACGGAATCTCACCATTATCCAACAGACCGTAGAGGAGATCTTTCATCTCACCGGGAAGAGGGTCGATCCTTCCGTATTTCCAAAAAATGATCCAAAAACGTATGAACTTTGCTCCCGGGGAGAGACCACCGGCGTCTTCCAATTGGAGTCGGTGGGAATGAGAAATGTGTTGAGGGAACTTAAACCTAGCCGATTCGAGGATTTGGTCGCTGTTCTCGCCCTTTACCGCCCGGGCCCCATGGAGAATATCCCCCTTTACATCAAAGGGAAACAAGGGGAGATCCCGGTTACCTATCCACACCCTTCCTTGGAAGAGATTTTAAAGGAAACCTATGGGGTGATCGTTTATCAGGAGCAAATTATGCAGATCGCTTCCACCATGGCGGGTTACACCTTAGGAGAGGCAGACCTTCTCCGCCGCGGGGTGGGGAAGAAGAAGAAGGAGATCCTGGATGCGGAGAGGGATCGTTTTGTAAAGGGGGCGATTATGAAAGGATATGAGGAGGAGACGGCCTTATCTGTCTATGACCTGATCGTTCGCTTTGCCAATTATGGCTTTAATAAAAGCCACTCCGTCGCCTATGCCGAGGTCGCTTACCAAATGGCGTATCTAAAAGCAAACTATCCCCTTCCCTTCATGGCTGCCCTGTTGGCCAGTGTGATGGGAAATCACGTAAAAATCTCCGAGTATGTGGAGGAGTGTGGGCGGATGGGAATAAAGGCCCTTCCTCCCCATATCAATAAAAGCAAAATGAGCTTTACGGTGGAGGAAGGGGGGATCCGTTTCGGATTGATTGCCATAAAGAATGTGGGGTTGCAGGCCATCCGTAACATTTTAGAAGCAAGGGAAGAAGGTGGTGATTTTTCGGACCTTTATGATCTGATTCGCCGGACCGATCCACGCACGGTAAACCGGCGGGTCTTAGAGTCCCTCATCCAAGCAGGGACGCTTGATCCCCTTCCCGGGCACCGTGCCCAGAAATTAGCCGCTTTGGATGAACTCATCGAGTTTGCTCACGGAGAGAAAAGGGAAAAAGAAGAGTTTACTCTTTTTTCAGGAGATGAGCCCCTTCTCCCGCCTCCCCTTCCGGAGATCGAACCTTTTACGAAAGATGAGCTTCTCTCGCTGGAGAGGGAATATTTAGGGCTTTCCCTATCAGGACATCCCCTGGATGAATTTGGGCCGATTCTATCCCATCCTAAAGTAACGCCGATCGCACAACTTCCTTTTGCCGATTCAAAGGAAAAGGTTTTCGTCGCCGGTGTGATGCGGGGATTGAAGCCGATCTCCACCCGCAAGGGGGAACCGATGGCTTTTGCACGCTTAGAGGATAAGAGCGGCAGTGTGGATGTCATTTTTTTCCCAAAAATTTACGCAGGAATTCGTTTTACGGTAAAGGAAGAAGCGCTTCTTCTGGTGGAGGGAAGGGTTCAAAAGGAGGAGGAAAGTGTAAAGCTGGTCGGTGAGCGAATATGGAAATTAAAAGATCTCCTTCCGAAATTTTTGGAAGGTAGGGGAGGAGGAGATCTTTTCCCGGGGCGCAGGGTTTATATCAAGATCACGAAAGCCCATAAAGTAACCCATAAGGTGGAAAAACTTGAACGGCTCCTTCTCACCTATCCAGGGGATACCCCCATTCTGCTTTATGACGAGGAAGAGAAAGTGACGAAACAGTTATCGGCCAAATATAACGTAACCCCATCCCTCGCCTTGATCCGAGAAGTGGGGAATCTATTGGGCCCACAAAGCATTGTTGTCAAAGAGAATTAGCATGTTATAATGAAGGAGTCATGATGGAGAACGTGTAAAGATAAGGGTTGAGATGAGGATGAGAGAAGGAGTGAGGGGTTGTGGCTAATCTTCGCCTTGAGGCACTTAGGTTGCATCGGATTCATCAAGGGAAAATGGAGGTTACTTCCAAGGTCGAGTTAAAGACCGCAAGGGACTTAAGTCTCGCTTATTCTCCCTGGGTGGCGGAGCCTTGCAAGGAGATTTATGAAGATAAAGAAAAAATGTATGAATACACCATTAAAGGGAATTTGGTTGCGGTGGTTTCCAATGGGACCGCGGTTCTTGGTCTTGGGAATATCGGCCCGGAAGCGGCGATGCCGGTGATGGAAGGGAAAGCCCTCCTCTTCAAAAACTTTGCCGGGGTGGACGCCTTTCCTATCCTGCTTAATTCGAATGACGTAGATGAAATCGTACGGACGGTGAAGATACTGGAGCCTACGTTTGGCGGCGTCAATCTGGAAGATATCGCTGCGCCAAAATGCTTTGAAATCGAAGAACGGTTAAAAAGGGAATGTAACATCCCTATTTTTCATGATGATCAACATGGAACCGCGATCGTTACTTTGGCGGGATTGATCAATGCCCTGAAGGTGGTTGGAAAGTCCCTGACCGACATTCGGGTGGTGGCTAATGGAGCCGGGGCAGCCGGGGTGGCCATCGTTAAGCTCCTCTACAAGGTGGGGGTGAGGGATATCATCATGTGCGATACAAAAGGGATCATCTATGAAGGGCGCCAGGAAGGAATGAATCCTGTCAAAGAAGAGATTGCCCGTCTAACCAATCGGGAGAAAATGAAGGGGACGCTTGCCGACGCGATGAAAGGAGCAGATCTCTTCGTAGGCGTCTCTGTGGCCGGGGCGGTTACCAAGGAGATGGTGGCCTCCATGAACCGAGATCCGATCATCTTCGCCATGGCCAATCCGGTGCCGGAAATCATGCCGGAGGAAGCGAAGGAGGCAGGAGCAGCCGTCATTGGAACCGGGAGGTCGGACTATCCGAACCAGGTAAATAATGTACTCGCCTTTCCGGGTATTTTCCGGGGGGCATTAGATGTCCATGCGACGAATATAAATGAAGAGATGAAGTTGGCGGCGGCTTATGCCATTGCAGAGTTAATCAAACCGGAAGAACGATCCCCTGATTATGTCATCCCCAATCCTTTGGACCCGAGGGTGGCGGCCAATGTAGCGGAGGCCGTGGCGAAGGCAGCGATGGAAAGCGGTGTCGCAAGGAGAACGGTGGATCCTGAGGAGATCCGAAAACGTACGCTTCATCTATCCCGTGTTGCGAAGGAATAAGGGTTTCATGTAATCTTCATCTATCCGGAAGGAGATAATTTTTAATGGCCCTGAAGGATTTTTTCGGTAAAAAGAGATATGCCACCATTCCTTCACCCCAGGTGAAGAAAGAGGTACCTGAGGGGATTATGGTGAAATGCAAAAAATGCGGCGCCATTATATATAATAAAGAACTGGAGCTAAATCTTAACGTTTGCCCAAAATGCCAATACCATTTCCCCATATCAGCCCAGGAAAGAATTCGAATCACCTTAGATGACGGCCATTTTTTTGAATATGATTCGGACATGCGTTCCTCAGATCCCCTTCATTTCCCCGATTATCCGCAAAAGATTGCGGCTGCCATGGAAATGACGGGATTAAATGAAGCGGTCCTTACAGGGGAAGGCACCATCAAAGGCTTCCCCGTCGTCATGGCGGTGATGGATTCACGCTTTATTATGGCGAGCATGGGTTCGGTCGTCGGGGAAAAAATAGCCCGGGCGTTAGAAAATGCGGCCATGAAAAAGTACCCGCTCCTCATTTTCTCCGCTTCCGGAGGAGCACGGATGCAGGAGGGGATGTTTAGCCTGATGCAAATGGCGAAAACCACCGCCGCTCTTCACCATTTTCAGCAAGGGGGTGGGTTATACATCTCGGTGATGACCCATCCTACCACGGGGGGAGTATCCGCCAGTTTCGCCATGCTGGGCGATTACAATTTTGCCGAACCGGGTGCTTTAATCGGCTTTGCGGGCCGCAGAATTATTGAACAGACCATTCGCCAGGAACTGCCGGAGGATTTCCAAACCGCAGAATTTCTTTTAAAACACGGACAATTGGACCGCGTTATTCCCCGCCGGGAAATGAGAGAAACTTTGGCAAAGATCCTGGAAATCCATGCGGTAAGGAGGAGATAAAATGGCGGTTTACCTTCCTTTCGAAAAGCCTTTGGCCGATCTCAAGGCAAAGATCGAGGAATTAAAACATTTTTCCCGGGAGAAGGATCTTAACCTCTCCGAGGAGATCGCACGGCTGGAGGAGAAGGCGGCACGCCTCACCCAGGAGATTTATGGAAACCTCACTCCTTGGCAACGCGTTCAGATTGCCCGCCATCCTGAACGTCCTTCCACGTTGGAGATTATCCATGCCCTCTTTACCCACTTCGTAGAGTTGCACGGTGATCGGTTTTACGGGGATGACCCCGCCATGATCGGAGGGATTGCCCTCTTCGAAGGTGAACCGGTAACCGTGATTGGCCACCAGAAAGGAAGGGATACCAAGGAGAACCTTCGCCGCAATTTCGGCATGCCCCATCCCGAGGGATACCGGAAAGCGCTTCGACTCATGGAACAGGCCGAGAAGTTTGGACGGCCGATCATCACTTTTCTCAACACACCGGGAGCTTACCCGGGGATGGCGGCTGAAGAACGGGGGCAGAGTGAAGCCATTGCCCGGAATCTTTGGAAAATGGCCGGTTTCCATGTGCCCATTCTGACCATCGTTACCGGAGAAGGGGCGAGCGGGGGCGCATTGGGGATCGGAGTGGGGAATCTTCTCTACATGCTGGAAAATGCTTGGTATTCCGTCATCTCCCCGGAGGGAGCCGCCGCCCTCTTATGGAAGGATGCGGGCCAAGCTCAACGGGCGGCGGAGACCATGAAAATTACCGCCCAAGATCTTTTCGACTTGGGCATTTGTGACCGCATCATTCCCGAGCCGATGGGAGGCAGCCACAAGGACCCGTCTTGGCAATTTGAAGCCATCCGGGAAGCGATTCGGGAGGGCTTATCGATCCTCCGCTCCTATTCGGGAGATGAATTGGTCCGGCACCGATATGAGAAATATAAGCGGATTGGGCATAACCTCTCCCTTTTTCCTCAGGGAATCAATGAGTGAAATATTTCACATAGTTGTCAAAGCCGTTGACGGCAAATCGTGCTACCCTTAAGCAGGGAGCTTTTTTATAAACCGAGTTAGGGGCCCCCGAAACCGAAAAGCTTCAAAGATGATCCTGTCATGGATTATGTTTTCATGAGAAAGAAACCATACTTTTAAAAGAGGTGGAAGAGAGATGACGATGAAAAGAATTGGCGTGCTTACGAGCGGCGGGGATGCCCCCGGGATGAATGCGGCGGTTCGAGCGGTGGTGAGGAAAGGGATTTACCATGGTTTAGAAGTTTATGGAATTTACCATGGATATCAGGGGCTGATGGAAGGAAAGATTAAGAAGATGGATGTGGGTTCCGTTGGAGATATTATTCAACGGGGTGGAACGATCCTTCAAACCGCCCGGAGCGAGGAGTTTAAGACACCGGAAGGGCAGAAAAAGGCGATTCAAAGACTGGAGGAATTTGGGATTGAGGGACTGGTCGTCATTGGAGGCGATGGTTCGTTTAGGGGAGCTCAAAAACTCTCCCATCAGGGGATAAAAACGATTGGGATCCCCGGAACCATCGACAATGATATTGCATTTACCGATTTTACCATCGGATTTGACACGGCCATCAATACCGTGATTCAGGCGATTGATAAAATCAGGGATACGGCCACTTCCCATGAACGCACCTTCGTGATCGAGGTGATGGGAAGGGATGCAGGGGATATTGCCCTCTGGGCCGGTCTTGCAGGGGGAGCGGAATCCATCATCATACCGGAGGATCCTTTTAACATGGATGAGATTGTCGATCGCCTCTTAAAGGCAAAGGAGCGGGGCAAGAAACATAGTATTATTGTGATCGCCGAAGGTGTGATGAGCGGGGTCGAGTTTGCGAAAAAGATCCAAGCTTTGACCGGTTTTGAGACGAGAGCCTCTGTTCTTGGTCATATCCAGCGGGGTGGAAGTCCCACCGTTTTTGACCGGGTTTTAGCAAGCCGACTGGGAGGGTATGCGGTGGAACTTCTTCTGGAGGGCGTTACTGGCCACATGGTAGGCATTCAAAGCAATCGATTAATTCATGAAGATTTTGATATTGCCCTCGCCCAATCCCACCGCGTTGATCCCGGGATGGTCCAGTTGGCAAAAGAGATCTCTTTATAAGGAGTGGATGGAATGAGGAAAACGAAAATCGTATGCACGATCGGCCCTGCCAGTGAAAAACCTGAGGTTTTAAGGGATCTCATTACACTCGGTTTAGATGTGGCCCGCCTTAATTTTTCCCATGGCACGTACGAGGAACATGGGGCAAGGATTAAATTAATTCGAGAAATCTCAAAAGAATTAGGGAAAGATGTAGCGATTCTCCTCGATACGAAGGGGCCGGAGATTCGGACCATCGATGTAGAAAATGGAGCGGTGGAGCTTATCCCTGGTGAAGAGATCATTCTTACCACGGAAGAGATCCTGGGAAACGCCAAACGGGTCTCCATTACATATAAGGGCTTGCCGGACGATGTGGAGGCAGGCAGCAGAATACTGATTGATGATGGTACTTTGGAATTGGTTGTGGAAAAAGTGGTAGGCGGCGAGATTTATTGTCGAATCATCACGGGGGGGATTCTTAAGAACCACAAAGGTGTCAATGTGCCGGGTGTGAAGGTTCGCCTGCCGGGGATTACGGAGAAGGATGCGGAAGATATCCGCTTCGGCATTGAACAGGGGGTTGATTTTATCGCCGCCTCATTCGTGAGGAAGGCGGCGGATATCTACGATATTCGTAAAATCCTGGAGGAGCATGGCGCCGATATTGAGATCATCGCAAAGATCGAGAGTGAAGAAGGGGTACAAAATGCAGAGGAGATCTTGGCCGTCTCCGATGGACTCATGGTCGCTCGGGGGGATCTTGGGGTGGAGATCCCTGCTGAAGATGTGCCCCTTATACAGAAGCGGCTGATCGCCATGTGCAACGCGGCAGGGAAGCCGGTCATTACCGCCACCCAAATGCTCGATTCCATGCAGCGGAATCCCCGACCCACCAGGGCGGAAGCGAGTGATGTGGCCAACGCGATTCTGGATGGGACCGATGCCATCATGCTCTCCGGGGAAACCGCGGCCGGGAAATACCCCCGTGAGTCGGTTCGTACCATGGCGCGAATTGCGGAACGGACCGAATCTGCTTACGGGCGTGAACTGGCGGTGCGGGAAAGGGGAAAAAATGCTTCCATGGTTACCATCACCGGCGTAATAAGCGAAGCGGTGGCCAGAGCAGCCGTAGATCTTCAAGCGGCAGCGATTCTTGCCCCGACCGAAAGCGGTTATACCGCCCGCATGATTTCGAAAAACCGTCCCAATCTCCCGATTCTCGCCGTAACGCCCCATGGAAAAGTGATTCGTAAGCTGAAGCTGGTCTGGGGCGTATATCCCATTCGCTATCAAAATGAGCAGAAGAGCACCGATGAAATGATGGAACAAGCAGTGGAGTTGGCTTTGGAGAGCGGGATGGTGAAGCGGGGAGATCTCATCGTGATAACCGCCGGAGTTCCATTAAGGGAACCGGGCACGACAAATCTCATGAAAATCCATGTGATCGGTGACGTGATTGGTAAAGGCCAGGGCATCGGAAACCAAATCGTTACCGGGAAAGTGGTCACCATCACCGATCCTAAGGATTTGAAAGGAAAAGAGACGGAAGGAACCATTCTCGTTACAAAGGCCACCGACCAGGATATGATGGAGATTATCGGAAAGGTAAAAGCCATCGTTACCGAAGAAGGAGGGTTAACATCCCATGCGGCCATTGTAGGAGTTAGCATGGGAATTCCGGTCATCGTGGGCGTGGAGAAAGCGACGGAGATCCTAAAAGATGGGTTGGAAGTTACGGTAGATGCCTCCCATGGTCATATCTATATCGGACAAGCCAAGGTGCTGTAAATGACGGGAATCGTAAATGTTCAGGAGTGTACATGGGGCAAAAGGAACGATTGGACTTTCATTTATAGGGGGGAGGATAGATGAGGCGGGAAGAAACGAAGATCCGGGTTCGCTATGGGGAGACCGACCAGATGGGGGTTGCCTACCACGCCAATTATTTAACCTGGTGTGAGATCGGCCGAACGGAATGGATTCGGTCTTTAGGCTACCCCTATTCCGAATTTGAGAAGAGAGGCGTGTTACTTCCCGTCTTAGAAGCCCATCTTTCTTACCTTCTCCCTGCGCGATACGATGACGAGGTGACCGTCGATACCTGGCTCTCCTTCTACACAGGGGTTCGTTTAACGTTTTCCTATGAAATTTTCCGGAAGGAGATGAGCGGAGAGAAAATTCTCCTTGCATCAGGGTATACGAAACATGGGTGGGTAAATCGGGATTTCCGCCCCGTCCCTCTAAAAAAGATCTGGCCTGAGGTGGATGCTGTGCTCAGAGCGTTATGACCCGTTCGTTGCTAAAACTTTGGTTCCTCCATGAGGTGAACGATTAGATTTTCTCCTGGATATAATTCCATAGATCATGAAAGAAGCCCGCCCGATATAGGGAAATCAGAAGGATCAGGACGAAGGGTGCCAAGAGAAAGCCAAGAAAGCCAAACCACTGAAACCCTAAAAAGAGGGCCATCATGGTAAGGATGGGGGCAAGTCCCAGGGAATTTGCGACAAGCCTGGGTTCCAGGAACTGCCGCAGGAAGGTGATGAGGATAAACAAGGCGGCAAGACCGATGACCAAGGAATGGCTGCCGGTAAGGAAAAGATAAAATAACCAGGGGAGAAAAAGGGTGCCTACCCCGACAAAGGGGATCAGATCGAAGAAACCGGCGATGATTCCTAAGAGAAAAGCATATTTTAGCTGAAGAAGAAGGAGCCCCAACGTAGTCGCAAGAGCGGTCAGGGTTGCGAGAAGTAGTTGAGCTTTTCCATATTCCAATACACCTTCTTTCAGCACCCTTCCCAACTCCTTCATGCGGATTCGGAAGGCCCGTGGGGTTCTTTCTTTCAACCACCCGATCCATTGAGGAAGATCAAGGCTGATGAAAAAAGAGGCGAGGAGGGAAAGAAAAAAGGCGGCAGCAGTCTGTGGAAGACGGAGGAGAAGGGAAAGAAATCCTTCCAGGAAGCGTTGAATCAAAGAGAGCATATATTCTTCTCCCCGGTTGGCCCAATCGGCCAGCTTTCTTTTTATCTCTTCTTCTCCGGCCGGGTGAAAAGTGGAATACCAAGAGATCAGATCATCGTAGAAGCGTTGCCAACGTTCTTCGGGGAAGAGGGAGAAAAGAAGGCGTATAAAGCGGTCTATGTCACGGGGAACCTCCACCGCAAAGATCAATAACTCAGAAGTGATACGGCCGATGAGATAGGTGATCCCACTCCCCAGCAGCAAGAGAAAGAGAAGGAGGATGATGAAAACAGATAACCAACGTGGTAAATGTGTATATATCACTACTCTTTTCACAATTGGTTCAAACAAAATAGAAAGGATCGCCCCGAATAAAAAGGGAAATAAGTATTGAACAAAAACGATAATTAGCAATGCCGCAAGGAATAAGGCCCCTGCAAGGATCCCTAACCTTTTCAAAGAGATTCTCATCGGCCCCCCTCTTTTCGTTTCATTCTGCGAACCTCTTTTTTAAAATTTCCTTCACAAAATCGTAAGAATCATTTATTATATAGGTAGTAAATAAGTATTCTACTTTGTCCAACAATATGAAGAAGGAGTGATCCAATTGACGACCACCAAGGGACTTGAAGGAGTAGTCGCCGCTACCTCCGAAATTAGCTCGATCATTGACGGTGTTCTTACCTATCGCGGGATTAACATTGATGATTTGGCTGAACACGCAGAATTTGAAGAAGTGATCTACCTCCTATGGCATGGGAAATTGCCGAATCGTACACAACTGGATGAACTTAAGAAGGCGCTGAATGAAAACGCACCCATCCCGAACGAAGTGATTCAGATGATGAAACTCTCTCCAAAAGAGGTTCATCCCATGGCTCTCTTGCGAACCGCGTTATCTGCCCTCTCCCTTTATGATGAAGAAGCCCAGGACATGAGTGAAGCAGCCAATCTGCGCAAGGCCACCAAGCTGGTTGCCAAGATGCCCACCCTGGTGGCTGCCTGGGGTAGAATACGCAATGGAGAAGAACCGATCGCTCCCCGGCCTGATTTTGGTTACGTCCAAAACTTTTTGTATATGTTAAGTGGAAAAGAGCCGGATGAAGTAGCCATCCGTGCCTTTAATACGGCGATGGTACTTCATGCCGACCATGAGTTTAATGCCTCCACCTTTGCCGCCCGCGTGACGGTCGCCACCCTCTCCGATATTTATTCAGGCGTCGTTGCGGCCATGGGTGCACTGAAAGGACCTCTCCACGGAGGAGCGAATGAGCAGGTGATGGCGATGTTGGAGGAGATTAAAATTCCTGAGCGGGTAGAGGAATATATTACCAATAAATTGAACAATAAAGAGAAAGTGATGGGATTCGGTCACAGGGTTTACAAGGATGGAGATCCTCGTGCAAAACATCTCCGCAGGATGTCCGAAAACTTGGCCCAATTGACCGGCGATTACAAATGGTACCGGATGTCGGTCATGATCGAAAAGCTTGTCTACGATTTGAAAGGTCTCAAACCCAATGTAGACTTCTACTCCGCTTCGGTTTACCATAGCTTGGGGCTTCCACGGGATCTCTTCACCCCCATCTTCGCCATCAGTCGTATGTCCGGATGGACAGCCCATATTTTGGAGCAATATCGAGATAATCGCCTCATTCGTCCCCGGGCCGAATACACCGGACCCGTCAATGTGAAATATATCCCCGTCGAACAACGGGCTTAAGTCGTGTTCCCCTCCACTTTTTATGTCATAAGGGAATCGCTTGCGAAGGAGGAATTTTAGAAAATGTTCCAGTACCTAGAAGAACCAAGGGCAGGAGAACGTATTACCATTGAAGGGGGCAAGCTTAAGGTTCCTAACCACCCCATTATCCCCTTTATCGAGGGTGACGGAACGGGCCCGGATATTTGGCGCGCAGCAGTACGCGTTCTTGATGCGGCTGTTGAGAATGCCTATCGGGGAGAAAGAAAGATTCACTGGTTTGAAGTTTATGCCGGGGAGAAAGCCTATCATCGGTTTGGGGAATGGCTCCCGGAGGATACCTTGCAGGCTATCCGCCATTACCTGGTAGCCATCAAGGGACCCTTAACCACTCCCATCGGCGGGGGCATCCGTTCCCTTAATGTGGCGTTGCGGCAGGAACTGGACCTGTACGTCTGCTTGCGTCCTGTTCAATATTTTGACGGGGTCCCCTCGCCCGTTCGCCATCCGGAATTGGTTGACATGGTCATCTTCCGTGAGAATACGGAAGATATTTATGCCGGAATCGAATGGAAGGCCGGAACGGAAGAGGTCCGGAAGGTGATCCGCTTTCTCCAAGAAGAAATGGGCGTAAAGAAAATCCGTTTCCCTGAGACTTCCGGAATCGGGATCAAACCGGTTTCCGAGGAAGGAACGAAGCGATTGGTGCGGGCGGCCATCCGATACGCATTGGAAAATGGACGCAAAAGCGTTACCCTCGTCCACAAAGGAAACATCATGAAGTTTACGGAAGGGGCATTTAAGAATTGGGGGTATGAAGTGGCGGAGCAGGAATTTGGGGATCATGTATTTACTTGGGCACAATATGATCGAATCAAAGAAGAGCAAGGAGTCGATGCGGCGAATACGGCACAGAAAGAGGCCGTTTCATCGGGCAAACTGATCATCAAAGATACGATCGCCGATATCTTCCTCCAGCAGGTCCTTACCCGTCCGGAAGAATTTGATGTGGTGGCCACGATGAACTTAAACGGAGATTATATGTCCGATGCCTTGGCTGCCCAAGTGGGGGGGATCGGGATCGCTCCGGGAGCCAATATCAATTATGTGACGGGACATGCCATCTTCGAAGCCACGCATGGAACGGCGCCGAAATATGCCAATTTGGACAAAGTAAATCCTTCCTCCGTCATTCTCTCGGGAGAGATGATGTTGCGCTACATGGGGTGGACGGAAGCAGCCGATCTCATCATTTCGGCGATGAAGAAGACCATTTCTCAAAAAACGGTAACTTATGATTTCGCCCGCCTGATGGAAGGGGCCCAAGAGGTTAAAACTTCCCAATTCGGGGATGCCTTGATTCAAAACATGTAATCTTTAACGTTTAAACGCGGTATTACCAGTTCGTGACGGAAATCATCCGCCCTCCGGGCTGATTCATAATAGAAAGGATGAGAGAAGAAATGGCGCGTAAAAAAATTACCGTCGTAGGAGCCGGTTTTACCGGTGCGACAACCGCTTTGATGCTGGCACAAAAGGAATTGGGAGATGTCGTCCTGGTTGATATCCCCAACATGGAGAATCCGACCAAGGGAAAAGCCCTCGACATGTTTGAGGCTACGCCTGTCATCGGAGTGGACAGCCGGATCATAGGGACCTCCAGCTATGAGGAGACGAAGGATTCGGACCTCGTCATCATCACCGCCGGAGTTGCCCGGAAACCGGGGATGAGCAGGGATGATCTGGTGAACATCAATGCAAAAATCGTCGCCTCCGTTTCCGAGCAAGTTGCGAAGTACTCCCCCAACACGTTTGTTCTGGTACTCTCCAACCCCGTGGATGCCATGACCTATGTTGCCTACAAGACGACGGGATTTCCGAAGAATCGGGTTTTCGGCCAATCCGGGGTGCTCGATACCGCCCGTTTCCGGTCCTTCGTCGCCGAAGCCCTGCAGGTATCCGTCCAAGATGTGACGGGATTTGTTCTGGGGGGCCATGGGGATGATATGGTGCCCCTCGTCCGTTACTCTTATGTGGGCGGTGTACCCTTAGAAAAATGGATGCCCAAAGAGAAGATCGACGCGATCGTAGAACGCACCCGTAAAGGTGGCGGGGAAATCGTCAACCTTTTAGGAAATGGGAGTGCTTACTATGCACCTGCCGCTTCTCTCGTAGAGATGGCGGAAGCCGTTCTCAAGGACAAGAGGAGGATTCTCCCCACGGTCACCTATCTGGAAGGTGAATACGGGTATCATGATCTCTTCTTAGGGGTTCCGGTCATTCTGGGCGGGAACGGGGTAGAAAAGGTGATCGAACTCGAACTGAATCGGGAAGAAAAAGAAGCCCTTGACCGCTCCGTCTCTTCTGTTCAAAAGGTTTTAGCCGTATTAGCTTAAGAGAAAGTACTCACATGCACAAGAACAGGAACAAAAGGGTCTGTCCCACCGGGCAGGCCCTGCTTGTACATAACCGGAAATGCTGAATAGGTCTTTTCCCTTGTCTAGCAGAATGAGAGACTTTATAATAAAAAATGAAAAAAATGAAGTAAAAGAAATGTGGGAGAAAGGATGACTTCGGTGAAGAAGATCCTAGCGGTAGACGATGAGCCTTCCATCCTTACGCTGCTTAAGTTTAACCTCGAAAAAGCCGGCTTTGAAGTGATTACGACGGAAGATGGGTGGGAGGCCATCTCTTTGATCCAAACGGAAAAACCCGATCTTGTCCTTCTTGACCTCATGCTGCCGAGCATCGACGGAATGGAGATCCTGAAGAAGATACGTCAGGAAAAAAATAATGTTCCTGTTGTCATGCTGACGGCCAGGGGAGAGGACTTGGACCGGATTTTAGGTTTAGAGCTGGGAGCCGATGATTACATCACCAAACCCTTTCTGATACGGGAAGTGGTAGCCCGGGTGAAGGCCATTCTTCGCCGCACGATAGGCAATGTTTATTCGGAAGAGGACGAAACGATCCAAATCGGCGATCTTTTAATTCATACGGAACGATACGAAGTTTACCTGAAAGGGGAACCGATCGAACTCACCCCGAAAGAATTTGAGCTCCTTCTTTACCTGGCCAAAAACAGGGGCAGGGTCTTAACCCGGGAGCAGCTTCTCAATAAGGTATGGAATTACGATTTCATGGGAGATTCCCGCATCGTGGATGTCCATATTAGCCATCTCAGGGAAAAAATAGAGGAAGACCCCAAACAGCCCCGTCATATCCGCACCGTTCGGGGATTAGGCTATAAATTTGAAGATCGAAACGAGGAGCAATCTCTATGAAGAGCTTACGATTTCGCCTCACCGCAGGCTTAATCCTGATGATCGGCCTGTTGCTCTTCGCCCTTGCCATTTACAATGGGAGAGTGTTGGAAGAGACCGTGATGAATCAATTGGAGGTTCGGTTGGAAAAGGAGGCGAATCTCTTAGCAAAGAGCGTCGATTGGCCGGCGCTCTTTCTCCGTTTAGATACCCTCAATTCGGAGCTGAGGCGGTTCTCATCGGCCGACGATGTTCGCATTACCCTGATCTCTCCAACCGGGGAGGTGTTGGGGGATTCCCATGCGGATTACAAAAAAATGGGCAACCATGCGAATCGGGAAGAGATCCTACAGGCAAAAGAGAGCGGATTAGGGAAATCGATCCGATGGAGCGATACGATGGGGGAGCGATTGATCTATGTGGCAATCCCCCTGGAGCGGGGGGGAGAGAGGATCGGTTATCTCCGCCTTGCCTATTCCGTAGAGCAGATCAAAAGAGTGGTTTATCGGGGTTGGATCGCCCAAGGAGTGGTTTTTCTCGTCGCCCTCTCTCTTTTCTCGCTTCTTAGCTCCCGTCTGGCTGGAAACATAAGCAGGCCGATCGAAAAAATGACGAAAGTGGCTAGGGATATTATGAAGCGTAAATTTGGGACCACCGTCCAAGTGGAGGGAACCGGAGAAATCGCCGATCTTTCCAGGGCCATTAACTTTATGTCGGTCAGTCTGGAACAGCAAGTGAAAAAGATATCGGAAGATGAAAAACGCTTTAATGATGTGATGAGAAACATGGTGAGCGGTGTCATCCTGGTCAACGAAAAAGGGAGGATTCGGCTTGCCAACCGGGCGGTTTCCATTATGCTGGGGATCGAGGAGGAGGAGATGATCGGCCACCTCCACATTGAGGCGATTAAGAACTTCGCATTAAGCCAGTTGATTGATCGGGTTTTCGAAAAAAAAGAGAAAGTCCGGGGAGAAATCAATATCTATTACCCGGAAGAGAGGGTATTAGACATCAATATTGCCCCTCTTTTTAGCGACGATGAGCATTTAAGCGGTGCCGTGCTGGTTCTCCATGATATTACCGACATCCGGCGTCTGGAGCGGGTTCGTAGTGAATTCGTGGCCAACGCATCCCATGAGTTAAAGACGCCGGTCACCTCCATCAAAGGATTTGCAGAGACCCTTTTGGATGGGGCGATGTATGAAGAAGAGAGTTTAAAGTCTTTTCTTACGATTATTTATAACGAAAGCGAGAGACTGCAAAGGCTGATCCAGGATATCCTTGATCTTTCGAAAATTGAACAAAAAAAATTGCCGTTGGAGTTGAAAAAATTCTCCATTTATAGTTTAATCGAAGAAATAGTTCCTAATGTGCGAAGGGAGATCGAAAAGAAAGGAATTAAATTCCGGAATGAAATCCCACCCCATCTCCTGATAGAAGCAGATTTTGATCGGACAAAGCAGATCTTTTTAAATCTCATCCAGAACGCAATTCAGTACACGCCGGATGGGGGGGAGATCTCGGTGACTGCCGTGGAAGGGAAGGAAGGGGTAACGGTTCAAGTGGCGGACACCGGAATCGGAATTCCTGCGAAGGATCTCTCCCGCATCTTTGAACGCTTTTATCGTGTGGATAAAGCGCGCTCCCGTCACTCGGGAGGAACGGGTTTGGGTCTTGCCATAGTGAAGCATCTGGTAGAATCTCACCAAGGAAAAATCTGGGTGGAAAGCGAAGAAGGAAAGGGGTCAAGGTTTTACGTATTATTTCCCGGGAAAAGAGAAGAGCAACACCTGCCTATTTTTCCCTGAATAAAATCCTCTTTTCTCTCATACGTTAATACATGTTTTGCGTTAGGGTGAAGTCAGAAGAAGGAGTGAAAAACGATGGTAAGGAGAAGACAATTTGATGAACAATTGGAAGACCTTCATCGGGATCTTGTAGCGATGGGGACACTGGTGGAAGAGGCGATCCATAAATCTCTCAAATCGGTGATCGAAAAGGATATCGCTCTCGCAGAGCGCGTGATTGCAGATGATGCCCGGATTAATGACCTGGAATTAAAGATAGAAAAGGGATGTTTCTCCACCATCGCACTTCAGCAGCCCTTAGGCAGCGATCTGCGCCGGATCGGAACCATGTTAAAAGTGTCAACCGATATTGAACGGATGGGAGATCATGCGGTAACCATTGCAAAGGCGGCGATTCGCTTGCAGCGGGAAATCTATGTGAAACCGCTGGTAGATATTCCGAAACTGGGAGAGCTGGTAAAAAAGATGGTGCGTGAAGCGTTGACCGCTTATATTTCAGGAGATGTAGAGGAGGCGAGAAGAATCGCCAAGGGGGATGACGAGGTAGACCATCTCTACCGGCTCATCATCACAGATGCCATCGACATCATGTCAAGCAATGAAAAACTTGCCAACCAAGGATCCCAATTCCTCTTTATCGCCCAGGCGCTGGAGCGAATTGCCGATCATGTCACCAATGTATGTGAATGGATCAATTACATGAAAACCGGAGAAATCAAGGAGTTCAATAATTGATGGAACTTCTTTAAAGAACATTCCATGGAGCAGAAAGAGAAGCCGAACGGCTTCTTTATTTTTGTCCACTTCATTCTTCTCATGGGAAATGGTAAGATAATGGGAGAGAAGAAAAAGAGGTGTATCGATGAAAAAATTGATTTTGATGGATGGAAACAGCATAGCCAATCGTGCTTTTTATGCCCTCCCTCCCTTAACCAACGGGAAGGGAGAATATACCCATGCCGTCTACGGGTTTACCATGATGCTTCTCCGCGTTCTGGAAGAAGAAAAACCGACGCACCTTCTTATCGCATTTGACGCAGGGAAGGAAGTATTTCGTCATCAAACCTATGAAGCCTATAAAGGAACAAGGCAAAAGAGTCCCGATGAACTGAAGGAACAGTTTCCACGGTTAAAAGAGATCGTCGATGCCTTTCGTATCCGGCGCCTGGAGAAAGAAGGATATGAAGCCGATGATCTGATTGGAACCATCAGCCTTCTCGCCGAGAGGGAAGGACTTTCCACCAAAATTTTAACCGGAGATAAAGATTTCTTGCAGCTTATTTCCGATCATATAGAGGTAGGGCTTACCAGGAAAGGAATTTCGGAGATTGAGTGGTTTAATAGGGAAAGCTTGCGTGAGAAGATGGGGCTAACCCCCGCCCAGATCATTGATCTCAAAGGGTTGATGGGAGACTCCTCCGACAATATTCCCGGCATTCCCGGCGTAGGGGAAAAGACAGCCCTTAAATTTCTACAGCAGTATGGGAGCGTAGAAGGTTTATTGGACCACCTTCATGAATTAAAGGGAAAGATGAAAGAGAAAGTAGAGGAAAATCGCCAATTAGCCTTGCTCAGCAAAGATCTGGCCACCATACGTCGAGATGTTCCGATCGAAATCGACGTCAATGAGCTCGCTTGGTCAGGATACGATTATTCCGCAGTACGGGCGCTTTTTCTGGAACTCGATTTCCGTTCCCTGCTGGATCGGATTCACCCCTCCGTCATGGCATATGAAAGACCTGCTCCGGAAGGGAATCTTTTCATTTCGGCAGCGCAAGGGGATGAAGGAGGGGGAGAAGAGAACGATGCGACGGGGTACCATCTGTTGCAGGCGGAGAAATTACAGGAAGGGGAAGCTTACCTCACCCCTAAAGCGGCGCTCCACGTCGAATTGGATGGCCCCAATCCCCATCGGTCCAACGTCTTGGCCATATCGATCGCCTCAGAGAAAGGGGTTCTTCTCGTTCCTCCCTCTCTCGCGAAGAGATGGGAACCCTTTCGGCGTTGGCTTGAAGATGAAAAGATGGAGAAATGGCTCTTTGATGGTAAGCAAGGGGAGATCGCCCTGGCTTACCTCGGATTCTTTATGAAGGGGATCACCTACGATGCCCTCCTTGCCGCTTATCTTTTAGATCCCACCTCACCTCCGACGGAAGTGGCCGGTATTGCGAGAAAGGGAGGATTACACCTCCCGGAGGATGAAGAGATTTATGGCAAAGGGGCGAAATGGAGACTTCCGGAAGAACAAGTTCTTTATAAGCATGCCGCAGAGAAAGCCTCCGTCCTATGGAAGACCCATGACCTAATCATCCAGGAGCTACATGAAAAGGACCTCCTCTCCCTCTATCTTCAGTTGGAACTCCCCTTAAGCCGGGTCTTGGCCAAGATGGAGTGGATAGGGATTCGGGTGGATCGTGAACGGTTATGGTCGATGGGGGAAGAGTTGGATCAGGAACTGGAAAAAACCACGAAAGAAATTTACCGCCTCGCCGGGACGGAGTTTAACATTAATTCCACCAAACAACTGGGAGAAATCCTTTATGAAAAATTAGGTCTTCCACCGTTAAAGAAAACGAAAACGGGTTACTCCACCGATGCGGATACCCTGGAGAAGCTCCAAGATTACCATGAGATCATCCCGATCCTCCTCCATTACCGGATGTTGGGGAAACTGAAGTTTACCTACATTGAGGGGCTGATGAAGGAGATTGACGAACGGGACGGGAAGATTCATACCACGTTTAACCAGGCCTTAACCGCGACGGGGCGCCTTTCCAGCAACGAACCAAATTTGCAAAATATACCTATTCGGGTGGAAGAAGGAAGGAGAATCCGGCAGGCTTTTATCCCTTCGGAGCCGGGTTGGAAGATCCTTTCCTCCGATTATTCACAAATAGAGCTCAGGGTTTTGGCGCACATCTCCCAGGACGAGAATCTGATCGCAGCTTTCCAGAAAGGCCTTGATATCCATACGGCAACGGCAATGGAGGTTTTTGGCGTGGGGGAGGGAGAGGTGACGCCCAGGATGCGCCGGCAGGCGAAAGCGGTTAATTTCGGCATCGTATATGGAATTAGCGATTATGGTCTCTCGCAAAACCTGAACATCTCGAGGAAAGAGGCTGCCGATTTCATCGAGAGGTACTTCTCCGTCTACCGGGGAGTAAAACGTTATATGGAGGAGATCGTAGCCCAGGCGAGGAAGCAAGGTTATGTGACGACGCTTTTAAATCGGCGCCGGGAACTCCCTGAAATTTTGGACAGGAATTTTAACCGTCGCAGTTTCGCCGAGCGGACCGCGATGAATACTCCCATTCAGGGAACGGCCGCCGATATTATTAAGAAGGCGATGATCCTCCTGGATGAGGAGATGAAACGTCAGCGGGTACGGAGCAGGATGCTTCTACAGGTGCATGATGAATTGGTCTTCGAAGTGCCGGAGGAAGAACTGGAACAGATGACGGAGATGGTGAGGAGAATTATGGAGAACGCCATGGAGTTATCCGTTCCCTTAAGGGTCGATATTCATCATGGTTTGACTTGGTATGATGCGAAATAAAAGAGAAATAAGCATGAAACGATCGAGGAGTGTTATTGCCCAAATGCCGGAATTGCCGGAAGTGGAAACCATAAGAAGAATTTTAAGAGAAAGAATTGTAGGGGAAACCATTCAAGGGGTGGATCTATCCCTGCCAAGGTTGATTCGCACGCCCTCCGAAATCGAGGAGTTTCGTCAAATCCTCACCGGATTAACCTTTCAAGATGTAACCCGAAGAGGGAAATATCTTCTCTTTCACCTTTCTCCTTTCCTGCTCATCTCCCACTTGCGCATGGAGGGAAAATATTCATTGCACCCTATGGATGATCCGGTGGAGAAGCATACCCACCTCATCTTTCGTTTAACCTCCGGAAAGGAATTGCGTTATCAAGATGTCCGCCAATTCGGCACGTTTGACTTAATTCCGGAAGGAGAGATCGAGAGGATACCGGGGTTAGCCCGATTGGGAATCGAACCCCTCACCCCTGCCTTTACCCTGGATGCTTTTAAGGAATTGCTCATGTTGCCATCGAAGAGAAGCATTAAGGCTTTTCTTCTCGACCAAAAGAAGGTGGCGGGGCTTGGAAATATCTATGCCGATGAAGCCCTCTTTCATGCGGGGATTGACCCGGAACGTCCGATTCGAGATCTAACGGCAGAAGAGATCGAGAAGCTCTACACAAGTATTGAAGATGTGATTCAAAAGGGGATTCAAGCCGGCGGAGCTACGGTTCGTACCTATCGGAACTCGGACGGAGAGATGGGGTATTTTCAGCTGCAGATCTCTGTTTACGGGCGAGAAGGAAAACCCTGCCCATCCTGTGGCAGCCCTATTGTAAAGAAAGTGGTGGCCGGCAGGGGGACTCACTATTGTCCCGGTTGTCAGAAATAAGGACTTTTAGGCCCATCGGTGGAAAACGGTGAAAGAAGGTTTGAAACCACCCCTTCGTGAGGAGGAGGCGAAAAATTCAGATGGGGAGCGAAAATGCGATGATCATTGGACTTACAGGGGGAATTGCTACCGGAAAGAGTACGGTATCTGCCCTGCTCGCCTCACGGGGGGCCTATCTCATCGACAGTGACCAGATTGCCAGGCAGGTGGTTGAGCGGGGAGAGCCTGCCTACGAGGAGATCGTCAAGCATTTTGGGAAGCAAGTCCTCCTTCCCGATGGACAGATCGACCGAAAAGAATTGGGTCGAATCGTCTTTGCTAATCCGGAAGAACGGGCAATCCTTGAAAAAATCACCCACCCCCATATTTTCAGGGAGATCAAAAAGAGGATTGAAGTGGCGAAGGCGGAAGGGAAAAAATTGATATTTCTCGATGTTCCGCTTCTCTTCGAAACAGGACTTGATCGGCAGGTGGATCTCACCCTCCTCATTGATACCGATGAGAGAATTCAGTTGGAAAGGCTCATCAAAAGAGACCAACTCTCTCGGGAAGAAGCAGAAAGAAGAATTGAAGCGCAAATGCCGATGGGGGAAAAGAGGAAGAAAGCCGACTATATCCTGTCGAATCGTGGGAGTATAAAGGAATTGGAAGAAGAAGTGGAAAGATTTTTAAAATGGGTGGAGGAAAAGAGAGGATGAAAGCATATCTATGGAAACCGGCCCTTCTTCTTCTCCTCTTCCTCCTTATGTTCACTTTTCAATCCCAGGGAATCTGGAGATGGATGTATCCCATTTATTATCCGGGAGAGGTTAGGCAGGCCGCCGAAAAATATCGGATCAATCCCAATTTGATCATCGCCATCATCCAGACGGAAAGCCGGTTCCTCCATGGGAGAAATTCTGCAAAAGGGGCGGTCGGCCTTATGCAATTGATGAAGGAGACGGCCGATTGGATCGTGGATCAGGGAGGATTTGAGAATAGGAAAAAGGATTTTCTCAACGATCCTAAGGTAAACATTGAATTGGGAAGTTGGTATCTACGATACCTCCTGAACCTTTATGGTGGAAATCTGGTGCTTACCATAGCCGCTTATAACGCGGGTCCAGGAACTGTTTCCAATTGGCTTCAAATGGGCATCTGGAATGGAGAATATGCCACCATTAGCCGAATTCCTTATGGGGAAACACGTCATTATATCCAACGGGTTCTCTATATCTTTGAACGGTACGAACAGACCTATAATCAAAATTTTTGGGACAGCGTAGAGTACAAGTAATTTTTTTTTTGAAATAAGCGTTGTATAATTGAAAATAATGTTATACTTATTATAATATAAGTACTAATAAGTATGTAATAAATCGGGGGAGTGAGAGATTAAGAATGACCAAATTGGCGATTAACGGATTTGGCCGCATTGGTCGCATGGTCTTTAGAAGGTTGGCTGGAGAAGAGAATTTTGAAGTGGTTGCCATCAATGCCAGCTATCCTCCTGAAACGTTGGCCCACCTGCTTAAATATGATTCCGTTCATGGCACTCTGGCTGCGGACGTGGAAACAGGGGAAGATTGGATTTCGGTAAACGGAAAAAAGACGAAAATCATCGGGGAACGAAATCCTGCCTTTCTCCCATGGAAAGAGTTTGGAGTGGAAATCGTGGTTGAGGCAACCGGGAAATTTAATCATCGGGAAGGTGCCTCTTTGCATTTGGAAGCGGGTGCGGAGAAAGTGATTCTTACGGCACCGGGAAAGGACGAGGATGTCACCATCGTCATGGGTGTTAACGAAGGGATGTATAACCCAAAAATTCACCGCATTATTTCCAACGCCTCCTGTACCACAAACGCCCTGGCTCCCGTAGTAAAGGTGATTCACGAAACGTTTGGAATCCACTCGGGGATGATGACGACGGTTCATTCCTATACCAATGACCAGAGGAACCTGGATAATCCCCATAAAGATCTGCGCAGGGCTCGAGCGAGCGGATTATCCATCATCCCAACCACTACAGGAGCTGCCAAAGCGATTGGAAAAGTACTTCCGGAATTAAAGGGAAAATTAAATGGGATCGCCCTGCGGGTTCCCACTCCCAATGTCTCTTTGGTCGATTTGGTGGCAGAAGTTGATCGCGAGGTGACTCCGGAAGAAGTGAATGAAGCCCTGCGCGTCGCTTCCGAAGGGGAGTTAAAAGGGATTTTGCAAGTGAGCTTTGAACCCCTCGTCTCCAGCGATTATAATGGGAATTCCCATTCCGCCATTGTGGATGCTTTATCCACCATGGTTTTAGGCAAGAGTGTGAAAATTTTCGCATGGTATGACAACGAGTGGGGCTATTCTTGCAGGGTCGTAGACTTGCTTAACTATATCGATCGCTTTTTTCGCTCTCCCCGGCAAAGAACGGACGAAGTTTATCACCTGTTGCAGGCTGGGGGAGAATCGGCTTAAGGGATCAAACAAGCGCTGAAAAGGCGGACTTCCTCGTGTCCGCCTTTTTTACGTTAATAAATCGGAAAATGAAGGGAAAAATACGATAAACTTGTAGTGGCGCTTGTCGAACTTTACAATATCTTAACATTTGCTTCATATCAAATTGACAATTCTCAAGTATAGTATCACATGTGAGGCAATCTTGAGCCTTAAAAATCAAGGAGGTCAGTTTGAAATGCAAAATTGGAAAAAAGGCTTCATGTTTGTTGTTGTTATGGTATTAGCATTCTCCCTAATCGTTGGTTGTGGTTCCGGGAATCAGACACAAGGCGGAACCACCACGGATAACAACCAACCGGCCGACAATGCTCAAACGACCATCGAAGGTTCCATCACCGCTGTGGGTTCATCCGCACTTCAACCCCTCGTTGAAAAAGCGGCCCAAGATTTCATGGCGAAAAATCCCAAGGCGAAGATTCAAGTGCAAGGCGGCGGCAGCGGGACCGGGCTTTCCCAAGTCGCTCAGGGGGGAGCCGACATTGGGAACTCCGATATCTTCGCTGAAGAAAAGAGCGGAATTCCTGCCGATCAGTTGGTAGATCACAAGGTAGCCGTTGTAGGGATGGCGGCTGTGGCCAATCCGGATGTAGGCGTGGATAACCTGACCACCCAACAATTGGTGGATATCTTCACAGGAAAGATCACCAACTGGAAAGAGGTAGGAGGAAAAGACCAGGCCATTACCCTCGTAAATCGTCCGGCCAGCTCCGGTACGCGTGCTACGTTTAAGAAATATGCCCTTGGTGGTGTGGAAGAGGCGAAAGGGATTGAAGAAGATTCCTCCGGTACGGTTCGCAAAATTATCGCTGAAACCCCCGGCGCGATTGGGTACTTAGCCTTCTCATACCTGGATGGCTCCGTCAAACCGCTAAAATTGGATGGGGTAGAACCGACCAAAGAAAATGTGGTGACCAATGACTATAAGGTTTGGGCGTATGAGCATATGTATACCAAAGGTGAACCCCAGGGATTGGCGAAGGCCTTCTTAGAATATATCCTCTCCGATGAGGTGCAAAAGGGAGCTGTCGTCGATGGGGGGTATATTCCTGTAACCGATATGAAAGTGGAGCGGGATGCCCAAGGAAATGTGACACAAAAATAAATTGTCTACCGATGGCGAAAGAGATATAATAATATCGAATCAATTGAGGGGTAGGCGCCCCGTGGGCGCTACCCCTACCCTTATGTATATGGAAGGAAGTGTCATATGGAAGATAAGGTACAGGGCATCGACCTTACCAAAAAACGGGGGAGCATCGTTTTTTTCGACAAATTGGGCTTTTCTCTCACCTTTATCAGCGCTATTATCCTGATCATCACCACCGCATCCATTTACATCTTTGTCGCCTCAAAAGGATTTGCCACGTTCTTCGTAAACGGTGTGAATATCATCGATTTTCTCACCGGAACGGAGTGGAATCCTCTCCGCACTGCGGAGGAAGGAGGTCCCCTCTACGGCACTTTTCCTTTTATCTTCGGATCTTTTGCCGTAACTTTCATGGCGGCGCTTATAAGCGCTCCGTTGGGAATTGGAGCGGCCGTTTTTATGACCGAGATTGCTCCATCCTGGGGACAGAAAATTTTACAACCTGTGATTGAATTACTCGTCGGGATCCCCTCCGTGGTTTATGGGTTTATCGGATTAACCTTGGTCGTCCCTTTTATCCGAAACTACGTGGGTGGATTGGGTTTCGGACTTTTGGCGGGAACCATCGTCCTAGCCGTCATGATTCTTCCTACCATCACTAGCATTTCCGTTGATACCCTTCGTGCCGTCCCCCGGGAGATGAAGGAGGGTTCTTACGCCCTGGGAGCGACACGCTGGCAAACCATCTACAGGATCCTCTTCCGCGCCAGCATCCCCGGTTTTATCACCGCCGTCGTCTTCGGCATGGCCCGGGCATTCGGAGAGGCTTTGGCGGTACAAATGGTATTAGGGAATGCGCCCCTCATTCCGAAGGATTTAGTCTCTCCAGCCTCAACCATCACCAGCATCATCACCATCAACATGGGACACACGGTGAGCGGATCTGCAGAGAATAACGTGCTCTGGTCCCTCGCGCTGCTTCTTTTGGCCATGTCGGCACTCTTTATCTTTGTCATCCGTATGATTGCCAAAAGGAGGAGGTTTACCTCATGACGGCAAAAATGGCCGACCGCATTGCTACCGTTCTATTTGTTCTCATCGCATTGATCATCGTCCTTCTTCTCGCGGGATTATTGGGATACATTTTGGTGAAGGGACTGGCGGTCATCAATTGGAAGTTCATCACCACCCCTCCTAAATTTATGCAGGCCGGTGGCGGTGTAGGGCCGCAATTATACAATTCGATTTATCTGCTTATTTTGACGACCATCATTACAACCCCCGTTGGAATGGGGGCAGGGATCTATTTGGCCGAGTATGCCAAACCGGGACGACTCACTCATTTTTTGCGCACCAGCATCGAGATTCTCTCCTCGCTTCCGTCTATCGTGGTCGGTTTATTCGGACTCTTGCTTTTTGTCAACTACACAGGATGGGGATATACCCTCATGGGCGGTGCGTTAGCCTTATCCATTTTTAATCTTCCTCTCATGGTCCGCATTACGGAAGATGCCATCTCCGCCGTTCCCAGGGAACAGAAGGAAGCTGCTTTAGCTTTAGGCCTTACCCACTGGACCACCATCACGAAGGTGCTTATTCCCTCCGCTCTTCCCGGGATTATTACCGGAACGATTTTGGCGTCGGGGAGAGTTTTTGGCGAAGCTGCAGCCCTCTTATATACCTCCGGAATGAGCACCCCTGCCCTTGATTTTTCCAATTGGAACCCATTCTCTCCGGATTCGCCGTTAAATCCGTTCCGCCCCGGTGAGACCTTGGCGGTCAACATTTGGAAGATCAACAGCGAGGGACTGGTCCCCGATGTGAAAGAGATCGCAAGCGGCGCCTCCGCTCTTCTTGTTTTGGCAATCTTGGCCTTCAATCTTTTGGCCAGGGCGTTAGGCAGCTTCCTCTACCGAAAGATGACCTCGGTAAAGTAAACGTTGGCAGAATATATATAGACGGGTGATTTCATGACGGACCACCAAGAAACCATACGCTATCCCATCGAGACCCGGGATTTACATGTTTATTACGGAGAAAATCACGCGGTGAAGGGGATTAGCCTCCAATTTCAAAAAAATAAAGTAACTGCCCTGATCGGTCCTTCCGGATGTGGGAAATCTACTTACATCCGCTCACTCAATCGGATGAATGATGTGATTCCCACCGTACGAACCGAAGGGGAGATCTTGGTTGACGGGATCAACCTGAACCGCCCCGACATTGATGTGAGCAATCTGCGAAAGAAAGTTGGAATGGTTTGGCAGAAGCCAAACCCTTTTAACAAATCGATTTACGAGAATATCGCGTTGGCTCCACGCTTCCACGGGGTGAAAGGAAGAAAGAAGCTAGATGAGATCGTGGAGCGAAGTTTGGTAAAAGCCGCCCTTTGGAATGAAGTAAAAGATCGCCTTCATGAATCGGCCCTCTCTCTCTCCGGGGGGCAACAGCAGCGGTTATGCATCGCCCGTGCTCTCGCCATAGAACCGGAAATTTTACTCCTTGATGAACCTGCTTCCGCTCTGGATCCCATTTCCACCAGTAAAATTGAAGAGCTGATCTATGAATTGAAGAGAAATTATACCATCATTATCGTCACCCACAATATGCAACAAGCAGCTCGCATTTCCGATTATACCGCCTTCTTTTTAAACGGGACGCTCGTGGAATATAATCGGACGGATCAAATCTTTACCAACCCGCAAAAGAAAGAAACAGAGGATTATGTGACAGGACGATTTGGTTAATCCTTAAGATCTGAGATGAGGGGATAATGAGGGATGACCTTGACGACGGAGAAGAAAACGATCATTAAAGTGAATCATCTAAACCTTTTTTACGGCACCAACCAGGCTCTCTTCGATATTACGATGGATATGGAAGAAAAACAGGTGGTCGCTCTTATCGGACCGTCCGGCTGCGGGAAATCCACCTTTTTGCGGACGTTAAACCGGATGAACGACTTAATCCCCAATGTCCATATTGAAGGCGATGTCGTCATCCACGACTTGAACATTTATGGCCCTCAAGTGGATGTCGTCGACCTGAGAAAGAGGGTGGGAATGGTTTTCCAGCGTCCCAATCCTTTTCCCTTATCGATCTTCGATAACGTCGCCTATGGCCCCCGGATCCATGGGCTTAAGGATAAAAAGAGATTAAGTGAGATTGTGGAACGAAGCTTAAGGCAAGCCTTTTTGTGGGAAGAGGTGAAAGACCGTCTTCATGCACCGGCCACAGGGCTGTCCGGCGGTCAACAGCAGAGACTGGTCATCGCCAGGGTTCTGGCCGTTGAACCGGAGATTGTCCTGATGGATGAACCCACCTCCGCCTTAGATCCGATCTCCACAGCGAAGATTGAGGAATTGTTGCAGGATCTAAAGAAAGATTACACCATCGTCATCGTCACTCATAATATGCAACAGGCTGCCCGCATCTCCGACCGGACCGCTTTCTTCCTAAACGGCGTCCTCATTGAGTATGATACGACGGAGGAAATTTTTCAGAATCCTAAGCAACAAAAAACGGAGGAGTATATTACAGGAAGATTTGGATGAGCTGACGCAAATCCATCGTTTCATCTAAAACGGCAAAAAGGGGGGACCTGGGTGTGGCTCCAAGGACGGCCTTTGAAGGAAATTTAAAGGATATGAAGGAAAAATTGCTCACGATGAGCGGTTTGGTAGAACAAATGTTGACAGAGGCTTTTGATTCTTTAAACCGGGGAGACCTGGAATTGGCGGAAAAAGTTCTCCTAAAGGATCGGGAGATTAACCAACTGGATGATGAGATTAATAATGAAGCGATCCATCTTTTCGCCACACAGCAACCGGTGGCAAAAGACTTGCGTAAATTGCTGACGGCTATAAAAATTTCCACCGAATTGGAAAGAATGGGCGATTATTCCGTGGATATCGCCAAGATCGCCATCCGGCTAAATGGAGAGCGTCTTATCAAACCGCTGATCGACCTCAAGAAAATGATGGATATCTCCATCGGAATGGTAAAGGATGGGATTGAAGCCTATCTTTACGAAGATGTGGAAAAGGCTCGGAATATGGCGGAACGGGATAATGAAGTGGACCGCCTCTTTGGAACGATCGTTCCGGAATTGCACCTCCTCGTCGGCGAAAACAAGGCCTACGTGGATCAGACCACCTCACTCGCCTTTGTTGCCCGCTATATCGAGCGGATTGCCGATCATGCAACCAATATTGGGGAGATGGTCGTTTATCTGGTTACGGCACATAAGCCGGATTTAAATTAGGGGGGAGCATTTCTCTCCATCATCATCGTAAGGAAAAGAGCCGCTAGGGAGCGGCTTTTTTCACATCGATCGAGAAGACGCCCGTGATCCGGTCCCCACCTGAACTTCTCTTCTTCGGTGTTAAACTCCCTCAAGGAGGGAGAGATCTCTTATACCGTACTCCCATCACCTCTTATGCCTATTTTCCGGTTTTCTATGTCTTTTCCTTCACTTGATCGAGATCAACTTTTCTCCCTTTCTTTAAGGTCTTTACGGGGAACTTTTACCCTGATCCCCCAAAAACTTTCTCATGGTTTTAGAGTCAAGGAACTTCACCTCTCCAAGCGGGAGTATGATATAATAAGATCGACAAAATATAGAGGAGTTTGCCGATGCGTTGCCCTTTTTGTGATCATCCGGATTCCCGCGTTCTTGACTCCCGGCCGGCCGACGAGGGTAGGTCGATCCGCCGCCGGCGGGAATGTACGGCCTGCCTCAGGAGATTTACCACCTTTGAGCGGGTGGAAGAGATCCCGCTGATGGTGATCAAAAAGGATGGAAGCCGGGAAGAATTTAGCAAGGAGAAGATCATCCACGGGTTGATTCGGGCCTGCGAAAAACGGCCTGTCTCCATGGACACCCTTCAACATATTGCCGACGAGGTAGAACGGGAGATGCGCAATACCGGTCTCTCTGAAGTGGAGAGCAGACGAATCGGGGAGGCGGTGATGGAGCGCCTCATCGAGGTGGATGAGGTGGCGTATGTACGCTTTGCCAGCGTCTATCGCCAGTTTAAAGATATCAGCGTCTTCCTGAAGGAATTAAACCAGCTATTACAAAAATAAGGAGAGAGACCATGGCAGTGCAGCGAAAGAACCTCCTCCTCCTCTTCGCACTTTTTTTTCTCCTCTTATCCGGATGTACGGTTGGTTCATACCGTCTTGACGAAGAGAAAAACCCCTCGAATCAACGGGTAGGTGTGAATACAGAGCCGGTAATCGGTGGTGAGTTGCTCTACCAAGCCCTCGCTTTGCCTGAATGGAATCCCTTAAAATGGCTTGAAGCGACGGATCAACTGAATTTTGCCGAGCGACTCGTCTATCGTGGTCTTTTTACCTATACCGCCGAGGGCGATTGGAAGGGAGACCTGGTGGATCAGTTTTCACTGGAAGAAAACGGAGAGAAAAAAATTCTCCATTTTACACTGAAAAAGGACGCGAAGTGGCAGGATGGTTCTCCCGTCACCTTCGCAGACGTCCAATTTACACTGGAGACCTATTTAAACCCTTTCTTCTACGGAGCGTGGAAACAGGATCTTTCATATATTGACGGGACCTCCCTTTATCGAAGCGGCAAGACGGCCCATATTGGCGGCATCCGCCAAGGAAAGGATGGGGAGATCCTGATTGACGTGACCTCGCCAACCTCTTCCTTCTACCATGCTTTAACCGCTCCCCTCTTGCCGGCCAAGAGTCTCTCCGGAAAAAGCCCCGAGGAGATTCAGGAGATGGCCCAAAAGGGAAAGGTGATGGGGACAGGACCGTTTAAGGCGGTTTCCATCGGTGCAGGGGAATACCGGTTTGAACGCGCATTTTCGTACAAAGAAGGGGGCCCTTATTTAGACCGGATTGTGATTCATCCCTCCCAGGGAAGTGGGAAGAGTGAGTGGGCAGGGATTGATTTGATGGAAGTTCCCCCCTCTCCTGACGCAAAAGCGCCCGAGGGATATAAGGAAATGAGGATTCCGGCTCGTCTTTATGATTATCTTGGATTTAATCTCCAGTCTCCTTCTCTCCGTCCGGAGGTGCGAACAGCCATCTCCTTAAGGATGGATCGGGAAGCGATGGTAAACCAGGCTCTCTTTGGGCAAGGCGTGCCCGCATCCGGTCTTCTTCCCCCCGGATATGGAGGGACCGATGGCTCTCCCACCCCCGATGAAAAGAAGGCCGTCGCGGTGATGGAAGCTTTGGGTTATTCCACGGATAAGCCGCTTACGCTAACCCTCACGTATCCTCAGGATCCCCCTCTGATGGAAAGGCTGGCAGAGGAATTACGAAGAGAATTACAGACGATTCATATCCAACTCAATGAAAAACCCATGCCGAAGGATCAATTTTACGCCTCCCTCTTCTCCGGAGAAAAGATGGAGCTTTTCCTCCATTCTTGGCCCTATGTGGAAGATCTGGGGCTTTGGTGGAAAATGTTCGGAAGGGAGCATGATGTGGAAAATCTGGGGTTGAACGTTTACCACTATGGGGATGCTGAGGTCAGTACCCTTTTGCAAACGATCTATCGGACCGCTCCCTTCGCCCTCTCAAAAGAAAAGGTAAAGGAGGCGGCAGCAAAATTGGAGAAGGCGGAATTTCTTCTTCCCCTCTTTACTCCTGTGCAAAAGTTTTGGGTGAATGGAGCCCTCCATGGAGTGAAGATCGATGGGGACGGGAATTTCCTGCAGGTAGAGACGTGGTGGAAAGAGAAGTGAGGAGGAAAAGAGAATGATCGTCAAGGAGCTTCTTCCCCAAACGGTCTATCGATTACGGATGCTTCGCCCTTTGGCAGAGAGCGAACTAAGAGTTATCACCCAATTTTATCTTCCCATCATTCAACAGGAGGCGTACAGCCTCTATCTTTTCTTTTATCATTCGCTCTCTCCCGATCGTGGGGTGGGAGAAGAACAGACGCATCTTTATATATTCCAGATGATGGGAATGGAACTTCCACGTTTTCTGAAAGCGCGAAAACGTTTGGAAGGGGTGGGCCTCCTCTCCACTTATCGGGTTATTGAAAAAGAGGCATATGAATACTTGCTCCGTCCTCCCCTAACCCCTTACGAATTCGTGCAAAGCGATGTGCTCGCTCTTTCTCTATTAAATCGCTTGGGAAAAGAAGGGTACCGGAAACTGAGGGAGAGGTTCCAACTCTCCCCATCCCTCTCCTGGGATTTTGAAGAGAAGAAAGAAGAGGTGACGATCTCCTTTAAAGAGGTGGCTCAGGAACTGATGATGAGCGATACTCCTCCTCAAGTCTCTTCAGAGTCGGTTCAATTTCTGCGCCGATTTGAAGAAGGGCGTAAACTCCCCCCCCTCTCCTCGACGGGGGAACCCCTCTCACCGAAGATCGACTTAGATTTTGAGTACCTGGCCGGATTTTATCCCAGAGAGGAGCGGGATTTCCTCTTTTCGGAGGAGAATAAGGGAAGATTCCTCCGCTATGCGCTTCTTTATGGGCTTGACTCCATGGAGATGGGCCTCCTCCTGAAAGATTCTTACCTGGATGGGAAGAGGGGCTGGGATTTGGTCCGCTTTGAGGAATTGGCCAAAAAGATGAAGAGGAGGGATCAAGGAGCGATGGGTTCCTCCTCGATAAGAGATGCTCATCCCCGGGTGAGTGGGGAGACTCGACCTGTTCAGAGGGAGATGAGGGAACCGAAAAGTGTCGAAGAACACCTTCGCAATTTAAAGTCGATTACTCCCTATCAATTGCTCCGCAATTACCAGGATGGCGGGGAGATTTCCCAACCGGATCAAAAATTGTTAGACTATCTTCTTCACGATCTTGCCCTTCCAAGCGAGGTTGTAAATGTCCTGATCGATTTTATCCTTCTTACCAATGACAACAAACTACCGGGGGCTTATACGGAGAAAATCGCCGGCAGTTGGAAACGGAAAGGTTTTAAAACGGCCGAAGAAGCTTTTACCTTCGCCAGGCAGGAATATTGGCGGAACATGGCGAAGCAATCAGGGATCGCTTCTCCGACGAACGGCAAAGAAACGAAGGAGAATAAAGCGAGGAGAAAAGGGGAGAAAAGGCGTGAGGTTCCCCGATACATTTGGTTGCAGGCCGAACAGGATGCAAAGGCGGAAAAAGAGAGAGAAGAAATGCAACGGGAGGCAACGGTCAATTTGGAAGAGGTGAAACAGTTGATCGATGAACTGGAAGAGAAGGGATGATTGAATGTTTCGCACAATTGGGGAGACATTAAAACTTAATCCGGAAATGGTACGCAGGGTTAAGCAGTCCTACCAGGAAAGACGGGAGGTCCTCTTCGCCCATCCGAAAGTGAAGGAGTGGATGGAGAAGGAAGGGATCTCCCGAGAGCAGGCGCTCTTTTCCCTGTCGGAAATCCTCCACTGGGTGAAGGAAGAGGAGCATTGTGCCTCTTGTCCGGGATATGATGCATGTCCCAATATGTTTAGAGGACATCGCTCCCTGCCCCAGGTGGAGAATGGGCACCTCTACTTCTTATACCGTCCGTGTCCATTACAGCTCCAACAGGAACGGGCGGAGCGGCAGAAACGCCTATTCCGCAGCCACCTCATTCCCCACGATATGCTTTCCGTCAGTTTTAAGGATCTGGAGATGGATGAAGGGAATGGGGAAGCGATTCGGGCCGCCGTTCTTTTCTGCCGTCAATTTTCGGAGAGGAAGGGGAGGGGGCTTTACTTTTATGGAGAGTTTGGAGTAGGGAAGAGCTATCTCATGGGAGCGGTCGCCAATCGATTGGTGGAAGAGGGGTATTCCGTCTATTTTGTCCATGTTCCTACGTTCTTCAGGGAGATTAAGCAGTCGTTGGCGGATCAATCCTTCACCGAAAAGATGAGAGAATTAGAAACATGTGATTGCCTGATCCTTGACGATATCGGAGCGGAAAATTTTACGCCGTGGCTGCGGGATGAGGTATTAGGCCCCCTCCTCCAGTATCGGATCCAGAATGAGAAACCTATTCTTTATACCTCCAATTTAAGTTATGAGAAGCTGGCTGAGCATATGGCCAGTACCGGAAAAGGGGAGATGGATGAGATGAAGTCCCTCCGCATTCTGGAACGGATCCGTTCCTATACCGATGCTTACCTGATGTACGGGAAGAACCGTCGGCGAAAATAAGGCTACAGTTTAGCGATGCGGATCCAGTCATCGTGGTATAGATCATAGGAGAGGTAGAGCCGGTTTCCGAACATCACCTTGATCCAACAATATTCCTTAAGTTCAGGATCATACCCCTGATACAAGATCCCATCCGTTTCCTGACCATAATAGGCAGGCCGGGTGATCCAGGGAATCTTTTCTTTGATCCGTATCGCCATTTTTTCCTTTTCATCCATACGCCCCACCCTCTGCTTCAGATTTCTTTCAACATTAATCTGGATGCCCAGAGGGAAAATCATGACTGGGAGATGGAGGAGAGCTAGGCAATAGAAGTAAGAATGTGATACCATAAACATAATTCAGGAGAGGGGGAGAGGGAGACATGACGAAGATTGATGCCATATTAGAACGGGCCCTCAGAGGGGAGCGGCTTACCTTTGAAGATGGGCTTATGCTGTATGAAAGCGACGAGGTGGAGAAGATCGGCGCAGCCGCCCACCAAATCATGTTGAAGAATCATCCTGAATTTCCGATTACCACCTTTGTCATCGGAAGGAACATCAATTATTCCAATATCTGTGATACGTTCTGCCGTTTTTGCGCCTTTTACCGTCCTTCAGGACATCAAGAAGGATATCTTTTGTCCGATGAAGAGATCCTGCAGAAGATCAAGGAAACGATCGACGTGGGCGGGACGGAGATCCTGATGCAGGGAGGGACGCATCCAAACCTCCCTTTCCAATATTACTTAGACCTGCTGCGAAAGATTAAGTCCCATTTTCCCCAGATCACCATGCACTCCTTCTCGGTGGCCGAGATCTTAAAGATGAAGGAAGTATCTGGGTTGCCCCTGGAGGAAGTGATCCGCCGGCTCCATGAGGCAGGCCTTGATTCCCTACCCGGTGCCGGAGCGGAGATCCTGGATGACCGGACCCGCATGAAGATAAGCCGGCGCAAAGGATCCTGGACCGAATGGATCCATGTGATGGAGATGGCCCATCGGTTGGGGATTTCCACCACCGCCACGATGGTGATCGGCTTCGGAGAGAGCATGGAGGAGCGTGTCCTGCATCTCCTTCGCATCCGGGAATCCCAGGATAAGGCTGTGGCCAGCGGAAAGGTGGGTTACCTCGCCTTTATCCCTTGGACCTTCCAGCCGGAGAATACCCATCTATCCGTGGAAAAGGTGGGACCGGAAGAATACCTGAAAAACCTAGCCATCTCCCGCCTCATGCTGGATAACGTGAAGAATTTCCAATCCTCCTGGGTTACGATGGGACCGGAGGTAGGAAAGCTTTCTTTAAGCTACGGTTGCAATGATTTCGGCTCTACGATGATGGAGGAAAATGTGGTCTCGGCGGCAGCTTGTACCTATAAAGTAAATACCAATCTTATTCTGGACCTCATTCGGCAAGCGGGAAGGGTTCCTGCCCAGCGAAATACCCGATATGAGATCCTCCGCATTTTTGAGGAACATGAACGGGCGGAGAACGATTTCGTGATGCAGAACTAGGAAAACATAATTTGATCCCCTTTTCCATATCCTATCAATAGAGCGAGAGCGATATGGAGGGGGTTTTGTGTTTACCATTTATGTGGAGAAAAATAGGGCCTCCCTGTTGGAAGATCATCTCTCCGGATATCGGCCCGCCGTCCAGGGAGAATGGGCCTATATAAAAGTAAGGGAGTTAAATCATGGGCTTTTTGACGGGTTAACACGGTTGGTGGAGAACGGGTATGAAAAGGTAGAATATCGCGAGATTCTCAAAAAGCAATTTCACTTTGAGAAGGAGATGGAGATCGAAGCCATTCTTAGGTTTCTGGACTCCTTCCTTCAGGGGGAAGATGGGGGAGAAGAAACGAGAAGGACAAGGATGGCGGAGGAGATCGCTCAACTTCTTACGGAGCGGCTTTCCATCCATATGGGAGGGTACTACCGTTTTCGCTGGAGGAAAAGGGTGGAGGCGGAGATCGATTTGCTGGAGCGGGCCATCGATGAATATCTCATGGATCGGGAGTATCAGGAATACGTGGATTTTCTCAGGGAATATACCGAAGGGCGGGAAGCGAAGAGGGAGGAAATTCACCTGGTTCATCGAGGCAGCCGCCATTTCCTTCTCCTTCATCACGACGGCACCCCGATTCAGTTAAAACGGGAGGACGGGGCAGAAGGGGAAAAAGAGGGTTTCGATGAAGAGGATCAGGTTTTTACCGATCTGCTGAACCTATCCCCGAAGCGGATCATTCTTCATACCCGGGAGAGGGATTTTCACTTGGTCCGCACCATCGCCCAGGTATTCCCGGAACGGATTACCTATTGTAACGGTTGTTTTATGTGCGAGGCGGATTGGAATCGTATGCGAACGTAAACCGTCCGGGAATACGATGGGACGTTTTTTATTCACTTTGGGCGTGAATGATCGGAATTGAGTTAAATATTTTCACTAAATCCTCCAACGGCATAGGAAGCGAGCCGGAAATCAATCCATAGTCCTTCTTAGTCCACCAAAAAATCATCCAATTTTCATTTTTCTTAGTAGCGACCGCATAAATGTCCTCATTATTAAGCAATACTTTAGAAACAACCTCTTCTCCTTCATTTGAGAAGATGACTCGATTGGTCCCCGGTTTCTTAAATTTATCAAATTGCTCGTTTGTTAATTCGGTTTTTCGTTGTGTAACGTTATATTGTATCCAATTCGATTCATTGTTTACAAAATAGTTCAATTGATAAGAGGTTCCCCAGGGATTGTTCATGACTGTAACAAGATCTTTAGAAGAAGGCATGGCAGAGGTAGGGATCAGTTCTTCGATTTCCTCTTCCACCTTTGAATAGGAGACCCTCTTTGCCTGATCGACCGGAAGATGATAAACGGCATCAATCTTCCCATTCTGTTCGTTTAAAAGGGTAACACCCGTATCCTCAACAGCATGACTGTGAGTCCCCCCGATCAGAAAGGCGAAAACGAAGCCGAAGGCAGCCAAAGAAGCAATAGATCTTATGAAACGACTCCTCATTCCCAAAAAAACCACGAAAGTAGCCTCCTTTTTTAGCAGGGATCCCCTGTATTTTCATAGTAATCATATAAGAATGTTCTTGAAATGACCTCCTCTCGAATGATATTCCCGTTGTCGTCATAGTACACTTTTAATTCTACCCAATACACTTTGAAGTGATTAAAAATATTACGTTCTCCAGTATATACGTTTCCAATTCTGCACTCGCTTCCTACATAGACGAATTCCTCAACCGTTACATAGTCAACATACGAATCTGGAGTAATAATAGTTTTTCCCGCTAAATTCTTTAGGTCCATTGCAAATGAAGAGACAGGAAAAAGAAGTAACAACAAAAAAACAAATAGTACGAGAGGTAAAAAACGTTTACTTTTCATTTCTCCGGATGCGGTCGAGGAGATCGGTATTTTTGCCGAACTTGCATAGAGCACCTCCTTTCATTGCAATATGGTGTAAAAAACGATGCATAATCTAACACTATTATATAGGCACATCTTCTCTTTTTCAAGATGTTTTTAATATATTTAAATAAATGTAATAATCAAAATATATTTTCTTTATAAGCAATTTGACTTGACGAACGCTTATTGACTTGCGGCATGCGAAAGATTATAATAAGGCAAACGGAACGTCATGTGAAGAAAACGATGAACAGGACATGAGGATGGAACAGGATTCATGAGAGAGTAAGGGTCACAGGCTGAGAGCCCTTATTGAATCTTTCCTTTCTTACCCCCTGGGAGTTGCAGGAATGAACCGATCGTAGTTCCTGCCGGTTAAACCGTTATCTCGTATGAGGGCAGAAGGAGAGCTCTTAAAGAGAGACTCTATTTTCTATTTTTCCTTTTGCCGAAGTTGGGTGGAACCACGGGTAGAATCGCTCGTCCCTTTTGGGGACGGGTTTTTTTATTTCTTAAAAATAGAAAGAAGAAAAAAGGAGTGGAAACAGATGAGCGTATCGGTAAAATTGCCCGACGGGCAGGAGCGTATCTTTGAACAGGAAATCACGTTACAAGATTTGGCCGCCTCCATCAGCCCGGGGCTGGCGAAAAAGGCGGTGGCGGGCATGATTAACGGGCAGATGGCCGACCTAAGCCGAAAAATCCCCGATGGGGCGGAGGTGAGAATCCTGACCCTCACAGATCCGGAAGGGGTAGAGGTTTTGCGCCACAGCACGGCCCATCTCATGGCCCAGGCATTAAAGCGCCTCTACCCAGGGATCAAATTGGGAATCGGTCCCGTCATCGAAAATGGATTCTACTACGACGTGGATCCCCCCGAGCCGATCAAAGCGCAGGATCTCCCTCGCATCGAGGAGGAGATGAAGAAGATTGTAGCGGAGAATCTCCCCATCTCACGCCATGTGGTTCGACGGGAAGAAGCTCTTCAGATCTACGAAAAGGAAGGGGATCACCTGAAGCTGGAACTGATTCGAGAATTGCCTGAAGGGGAGGAGATCAGCATCTATGAGCAGGGCGAATTCTTTGATCTCTGCCGGGGCCCCCATCTCCCCTCCACCGGCAAGATGAAGCATTTTGCGCTCCTAAGCGTAGCCGGAGCTTATTGGCGGGGGGATTCTTCCCGGCCAATGTTAACCCGAATCTATGGAACGGCTTGGCCTACCGAAGAGGAGCTCGAGAACTATCTCCATCAGTTGGAGGAGGCGAAGGAACGGGATCATCGCAAGATCGGGAGAGAGCTGAAGATCTTCACTCTCTCCCAAGAGGTGGGGCAAGGACTCCCCCTTTGGCTTCCCAATGGGGCCAAGGTGCGCCGCATCATCGAACGGTACATCGTGGATCTGGAGGAAAGCCTCGGATATCTTCATGTCTATACCCCTCATTTGGCCAATGTGGAACTTTATAAGATCTCGGGCCATTGGGATCATTACCATGAAGACATGTATCCGCCCATGAAGATCGACAATGAAGAACTGGTGCTTCGACCGATGAACTGTCCCCATCACATGATGGTTTATAAGTTTGAACTTCACAGCTATCGGGAGCTCCCCTTGAGGATCGCGGAATTGGGAATGATGCACCGCTATGAGGCTTCCGGTGCGTTGGCAGGGCTGCAGCGCGTCCGGGTGATGACGCTTAACGATGCCCACATCTTCGTCCGCCCCGATCAGATCAAAGGAGAGTTTGCCAATGTGGTAAACCTCATCCTCCGGGTTTACAAAGATTTCGGCATTAAGGATTACTGGTTCCGCCTCTCCCTCCGGGATCCCCTCGATAAGGAGAAATATGTTCAGAACGACGAGATGTGGGATAAGGCGGAGGGGATGCTTCGAGAAGCCTTGCAAGAGCTTCACCTCCCCTTCGTGGAAGCGAAGGGAGAAGCCGCCTTCTACGGGCCCAAACTGGACGTGCAGGTAAAAACGGCGTTAGGAAAAGATGAGACCCTCTCCACCATCCAGCTTGATTTCCACCTTCCCAACCGCTTTGAGCTGGAGTATATGGGAGAAGATGGGAAACCCCATCGCCCCGTCGTCATCCACCGGGGGATCGTGGGAACGATGGAACGCTTTGTCGCTTTTCTTCTGGAATATTATAAAGGGGCTCTTCCCCTGTGGCTTGCACCGGTACAAGCGGTGGTCATCCCTGTGACCTCTGCCCATGCCGCCTATGCGGAGAAGGTAGCGTCTTCTTTGCGGGAGAAGGGGATGCGGGTTGAGGTAGATTCCAGGAATGAGAAGATGGGCTATCGCATCCGGGAAGCCCAGGTGAATAAGATTCCGTATGCCCTCGTCGTAGGAGATAAAGAGGTGGCCGAAGAGGCGGTGGCGGTGAGGAAAAGGAGCGAAGGCGATCTCGGAGTGGAAAAGGTGGACGCCTTCATCGATCGTGCATTAAAAGAGATACGGGAGAAAAGGTAAAGGCGCTTTTCCATCTTGCTTTATGATTCCTTTTGAACAAATGTATAAAATTGAAGGGACCGGCTTAAGTAGGCCGGTCTTTTTGTGATTTAATTATACTTTATTTACTAATAAAGGTAAATCGAGGAATATACCAGCGAAAAAGGAGCAAACTAATGGGAAAGGAAAAGGAGAGGAAAAGATGGGACTTCTCAATAAAGTAAAGGGATTATTTTCCCCCAGGAAGGATAAGGAAGAGAAGATCGGGCAAGACCTTTCCAGACCCTATCCCCATGAGGTTTTGGAGAAATATAAAAAGATCAAGGTGAACGGCGATCTGGAAAGGATGACCACCCTCATCGAAGAGATGCTCGGCCAAAGCGATGATTTCGTCCTTCGGCGCTTCCGCATCTCGGGTACCTATTCGGCCGTCCTCTTCTATTTCTCCAACATGGTCCAGCAGAAGAACATTAATGAGGACGTTTTAAAACCTTTAATGTCCCCCTCTCCCCATCTGGTGAAACGGATTCGGAGGGAGGGGATGAGTCGCGTTCTCCTTCAGGATATCCTTTATCATACGGAAGGGCAGGAGGAAACCCGTCTCGACCAGGTCATCGAGGCGATTCTCAGGGGAGAGACCGCCGTCCTCGTTCAAGGGATGGAGTCCGCCCTCCTCATTGGAACTCGGAGCATTGAGAAACGGGCGGTGGATCAACCCTCGACGGAGCAGGTGATCCGGGGATCCAGAGATGGCTTCATCGAGCAGATCGGGACCAACATTGCCCTCATCCGCTATAGACTTCAGTCCCCCGATTTCCGCATCAAAGCGCTTCAGATTGGCAGGCTCTCCAAGACGAAGGTGGTGCTCTGCTATATTGAAGGAGTCGCCAATCCGGACCTGATAAAAGAGGTGGAGGACCGGATCAAGGCCATCGACATCGCCTCCTTGCAAGATCCCGGATTTATCGAACAATATATCGAGGACAATCATATGTCTCCTTTTCCCCAGGTGCAGATCACGGAGCGATCGGAAAAACTGATCTCTTCTTTAGTGGAAGGGAGAGTAGGGATCCTCTGCGACGGCTCCCCCTTTGCCCTCATTGTCCCTGCCGTTTTCTCCCAATTCTATCAGACGAGCGAGGATTATACGGAACGCTTCTTGATGGCGTCCATGGTTCGTTTGATCCGCCTTCTCGCCATCCTCTTTTCCCTTTTCTTTCCTTCTCTTTACGTCTCCGTCGTCTCCTTCAACCCGGAACTGATTCCCACCAAGTTCGCCGTGGCGGTGGCGAGCAGCCGCTACGGTGTTCCTTTCCCTGCCATCGTTGAAGTATTTGTGATGGAAGCCACCATGGAGGTGCTCCGGGAGGCCACGATTCGCCTACCCCAGCAGATCGGCGGCGCCCTCTCCATCGTCGGTGTACTGGTCATCGGCCAGGCGGCGGTGTCGGCCGGATTTGTCAGTCCCATTACCGTGGTGATCATCGCCATGGCCACCATCGGCTCCTTTGCCACACCGGCCTATAACGCAGCCATCGCCTTTCGCATGCTCCGCTTCCCCATCCTCATCCTCTCCGGGGTTTTCGGACTTTTCGGAGTGATGGCGGGTTTCATCTTCATCACCAATCACCTTCTCTCCTTGAAATCCTTTGGTGTTCCTTACTTAAGCCCCTTAGTTCCCATTGATTTGAAGGGATGGAGGGACCTCCTCATTCGGGCTCCCATTTGGACCATGAAGGAGCGCCCCTCCCACCTCCATTCCCCTAACCGCATACGCGTTGGGGAGTCTAGCGAGGAAGAGGATAAGCAGCCCCCCAGCAACACGCTGGATCCGGAGAAGGTAGGCAACAGGAGGTGGAACGGTTCAGATGGAGAGAAGAAAAGAAATCACCCCTTTCCAAGTAGGAAACATCCTCATTAGTTCCATAATCGGGCCGGGACTTCTCCCCTTTCCCCGCTACGCAGCCGAAGCTGCTGGAACGGCGGCGCCTCTCGTCACCGTTCTTGGCATCTTCATGACCTTGGTAGGCGTGTTGGCCGTCGCTTTTCTCAATATTCACTATCCTGAGCAAACTTTCTTCCGCTACAGCGAAAGAATCGTCGGCAGGTGGATTGCGCTTCCCCTAAATCTGATCATCATTTTTATCTTTTTATTTCTCACTGCTTTCATGGCTCGGGAGTTTGGAAAGGTGGTGATTACCTCCGTCCTGGAGAATACCCCTGTGGAGGCCAGTCTTATTATCATGCTTCTCATGGCTTCCCTCTCCTCCCGGAATGACTTCACCACCTTTTCGTATATCCATCAATTTTATACCCCTCTCATCCTTTTTCCCGTTCTGTTTCCCGTTCTCCTCCTCGTCCCCCTCTCCTTGGGGAATATGAATCCCCTCTATTTGCAACCGATCTTTGGAGACGGATCACAGAGATTTTTTGAGGGAGGGATTACGGTTGCAGGTTTTTTCCAGGAATTTTTCATTCTCAGCATCCTGACCAGATCGGTGCAAAAGATCGAAAGGATTCCCATCACCGCCTTCTGGGGGATGCTGGTGGTAGGCGGGGCATACTTCATGGTTGGAACCGTTTCCCTTGCCGTCTTTGGCCCGGAAGCGTTGAAGGAACTCCTCTGGCCCACCCTGGAATTGGCCAAGCTTACCCTCCTTCCCGGACAAATCCTGGAACGCTTTGATGCGGCATTCCTCGCCGTTTGGGTGGTGGCCACTTTTACCTCCCTTCTCTCTTCATATTATCTTGCCGTCCATGGGACGACAGAGATCTTCCGATTGCGGGACCATAAAGCGGTTGGGCTTTTTTATCTCCCTTATGTCTATCTCTTTGCGATCATTCCTAAGAATGTTTTTTCTTTATACGATTTTATGAACATCGTCTTCAGGTTAGGTTTTATCTTAACAATCCTTTATCCCTTGGGCCTATTAGGGATCGTGCTTCTTCGTAAGAAAGGGGGGAGGAAGGGTGGAAAAGGGAAGGAGAAAGAGGAAGCTCCTAAACCTGCCCCTTTTTCTTAAAGGGGGAATCCTCCTCCTTTTTTCCCCCCTTCTCGGCGGTTGCTGGGATGCCGTCGATCTGGAGGAGCGGGCTACCATTTTGGCGCTCGCGGTTGATGAGGCCTCTCGGGATGACACAGATTTGGAAGAACGGGCCACTTATTTTTCGCCTGCGGAGATTCCTACGACGAAGAATCGGCTTCTTAAGGTTACCGTTCAGATCTCCATTCCTGGCCGTATCCCTTTGGGCCCCCCGGGGGGGGAAGGCGGAGGAGGGGGAGGGACATCCCAAAAGCCCGTCTGGGTCCTTCACATTGTCGCCCACAGCCTTGCCGACGCCATGAACAGCCTGCAACAGCAACTTTCCCAACGAATTTTCCTGGGGCATCTGCGTGTGATCGTCATCTCCGAGAAGTTCGCTCGAACAGGGGTGGAGGATATTCGAGATTTCCTGATGCGAACGCCTCAAATCCGGAAAAACGCCTGGCTTGTGGTTGCGAAAGGGCCAGCCTCTCTTTTTCTGGAAACTACGCCTGAGCTGGCGCGGGTGCCGGCCCTCTACATTTTGGATACCCTTGATAAAGCGGTGGAGATTGGGAAACTCCCTCCGATCTATAACGGATTTTTTTTCAGCACGGTGCTTAGCAAAGGAAAAGAAGGAGTTCTCCCTTATTTAGAAATCAATAAGAAAAAAGGGAATGTAATCATCGAGGGATTGGCCCTCTTCCGCAAGGAGAAGATGGTTGGGAAGACGAAACCCTTGGAGATCGGAGCCTTTATGGAAGTAGAAAGCATCAATCCGGCAGGTTATGATGTCCTTATCCCTTTAGAAGAGGGAGAGGCGGTCTCCGTCGTAGTCCTATCCAGGCAATCAAAGATCGAGGTCCGCCGGCAGGGAGGGAAGCCAAAATTTAGGGTTAAAATCTATGTGGAGGCGGACCTGAATGAAAAACTAAATCCCCATTTCATCATAAAAGACGCCTCGATTTTGGAGAAAATCGAGAAAGCAGCTGAGAAGGAGTTTGAGAAGGTGCACAAACAGATGATCAAGAAGACACAGCGGTTGAAGAGCGATATTTTCGGGTTTGGGGAGTATGTGAGGGCTAAACTCCCCGATTACTGGAGGAAAGAGGTTAAGACCAAGGAACGGTGGGAGGAAATCTATCCTGAGGTTCCCATCGAAGTATCGGTCAACTTAACCCTTCGACGCATCGGCATGCAGGCCCGCTAGGAGGGAAAAGGAATGGAGTTGGTCTTTCACTTTGGGTATGTTCTTCCCCTATTTCTCCTCTCCAGTCTATATATTCTTCGCATCGATAAGAAGGGGTACGAGATGGCCGGCATGAAGCGGGAGAGAAGCGTCGCTGCCTTCTTGGGCTGGACCAACCTTCTCCTCTTCTTCCTTAGTTTGCTTCTGCTCTTCATCTACCATCGTTTCCTTTGGTAGAGGGAGTTTAAATCATTGACTTTTCCTTTCTCGGATGATATTATACTCTAGTAAATCATAGGTAAGGCGATGTGACTAAGCAGAAGCGGCCCCGCTTCTCACCTTCCGACGGAAGTTGTAAGGTAGATTGGAAACAATTATGTTCATTCGGCGTGGGCGCAAAAGCTGCACGCCTTTTCTTATGGACGTAAGGCTCATCTTATTGGAGGTGGTATGCTATTAGCAAGACAACAAAGCAGGAAGTTCAGGTGAATGAGGAGATTCGGGCAAGGGAAGTCCGCCTGATCGGACCGGATGGGGAACAGATCGGGATCGTCCCTCTGCGGGAAGCGCTGCAGAAAGCTCAGGATTTAAACCTGGATTTGGTGAACATCGCCCCCCAGGCAACCCCCCCTGTATGCCGCATCATGGATTTCGGCAAGTACAGATTCGAACAGAGCAAAAAGGAAAAAGAGGCGCGGAAGAAGCAAAAAGTGATTAACATGAAAGAGGTCCGATTCAGCGCCACGATCGAAGAGCATGATTTTAGTACGAAGCTGCGCCACGTCATCAATTTTTTGGAAAAAGGGGACAAGGTAAAGTGCACCCTGCGTTTCAAGGGGAGGCAGATTACCCACTCCCAGATCGGAGTAAACGTGATGAACCGGATCATGGAAGAGACGAAGGAGATCGCCTCTGTTGAGAAGAAGCCTGGCATCGAAGGACGCAGCATGATCATGATCCTGGCCCCGAAATGATCCATAAATTCTCCACATGCCGCAAGAAGCGGCGCCGATAGATCGAACCGGACGGAGGGGATGGGACCTGTAATGGGACAATCCTCGGAACGACGGGATTTGTAGAGTTGCGCAAAAGAAACGATGGAGGGATTCCCAAATGCCGAAGATGAAGACTCATAAAGGCGCGGCCAAGCGTTTCAAAAAAACCGGTAATGGCAAATTGTCCCGGGGTCATGCGTACACCAGCCACATCCTGACCAAAAAATCGCCGAAACGGAAACGGAATCTCCGCAAGGCAACACTGGTTAGCCGTGGCGACCAGAAGCGCATCGCAAGCCTTTTAGCTTATGTGAAATAACAGCAAGAGGATGAAGGAGGGATTAAGATGGCACGTGTAAAGGGAGGTTTTGTTGCCCGCCGCCGCCGCAAAAAAGTATTGAAGCTGGCGAAGGGATATTTTGGGTCAAAGCATCGACTTTTTAAAACTGCACAAGCGCAAGTAATGAAATCCTTGCTTTATGCATATCGGGATCGTCGGAGACGGAAACGGGATTTCCGCAAACTATGGATTGCCCGTATTAATGCCGCTGCACGCTTAAATGGCCTTTCCTACAGCAAACTGATGCATGGACTGAAGCTGGCCGGAGTACAGGTGAACCGGAAGATGCTGGCTGATCTTGCCGTCCGGGATGAGAAAGGTTTCACCCAATTGGTCAATCTGGCCAAAGAGAAAATGAATGCATAGAGACTCTTCCATCTCCCCGTCACCTTGACGGGGTTTTTCATACCTACTCTAAAAGGGCGTCAACCTTATGATACACATAAAATTATACACATAAAAAAGTTATGAACGCGAACCGAAGGGGGAATCCCAAACGGATAGGGAAAGAAATGATGACGTATTGCCGAAGAGGTGGGTGCTCGCCCTCCTGTATAATTTTTTTCTACTCACTTCTCTGGGCTTGGCCGGGCTTCTTTTATGGAAGGGAAAGGAATTTTTCTCCGTTCTGTTCGCCCTTTTTTCACTCCAACATTTTCCTATGGATTTCCTTTTGGGCGTCGGCAGTGCTCTCCTCTTTCTCAGTCTCCTCTATTTTCTTCATAAACTTCATGCGGTAGACCTTCCGGAGAATCGTTACACCCGCCTTCTCCGCTACCTCGTCTCGAAACCGTTTGGCCCATTCCTCCTTTCCTTTACTTCCTCCATTTCCGAAGAGCTTCTTTTTCGGGGCTTTTTTCTCCCTTTCCTCGCGACGTTTATAGGATCATGGCTCTCTCTCCTCATCATCGCCCTTCTCTTTATGGCCCTTCATGTTCCTCAATATGGGAAGAAGGCAATCATTCATCTCTTCATCTTTTTTGTCGGGATCATGCTGGGGCTCCTTTTTTTCCGGCGGGAGACGCTGTGGGCTCCTATTTTCGCTCACTTTTTTTATAATCTCGCCAGTTCCTTCTGGATGAGGAAGCTTTTTATGAAAAATAATTGACATCGTTTGCACAAAGAACAAAACTCAAGAAAAACGCCTTGCATGAATTCACAAAGAGTTTTATAATAGATGTGCAGAGATGAAACCCCTTACACTCTTTTCCTTTTTATAAATAAATGCAAACGTTTGCTTCACACTACGCGACGGTGTTTGCTTCACGGTAAAGACTAAGGTTTGGTGCAAACGATTTCCTTTCAGGTGTAGGGGAAATGCTTCTTCTTTTACGCGGATGATGGAAAAGGAAGTGATAGAAGAGAGAAGAGAACTTGAAAAATCGAGAAACCGGGAAAAAGATTGCCCCCTTTCGGAGAAAAAGAAGGCAAGGCACAAAGGAGAGGTTTTTATATGTTTCTTGAAGCAATCTTGCATCAACCTTACGGCAGCTTCGCTTTTCCCGTCGACGGACATACCCTGAGGGTTCGGATCCGGACCAAACGGGATGATGTGGAAAAGGTTACTCTTCTTCATGGAGACCGTTATCAACTTCCGGAGTTTGATACTCCACTAGAGCTAAAAAAGGTGGCTAGCGATCTGCTCTATGACTATTATTCCGGTGACCTTTATTCCCCCACCCGCCGGATACGCTACACGTTTTTTATTGAAAAGGGAAATCTTGCGTTTTGGTATGGGGACCTTGGGTTCTCAACGGATCGGAAGATGGCCGGTGATTTTCAATACCCCTTCATCAACGAGCAAGATCTCTTTACGACCCCTGAGTGGGCAAAAAAGGGAATCGTCTATCAAATCTTCCCCGAACGTTTCTTTAATGGAAATCCTGCCAATGATCCAAAAGAGGTGGAAGAATGGGGGGAAAAGCCCACTCCGGACAATTTCTTCGGCGGTGATTTGGAGGGGATTACCCAAAAGCTTCCTTATCTAAAGGATCTAGGGGTTAATGTGCTCTACCTAACTCCCATCTTCCAATCTCCTTCGAACCATAAATATAATACGACAGATTATTACACGGTGGATCCCCACTTCGGCGATTTAGAAACGGTGAAGGAGTTGGTTCGCGAAGCCCACGAGCAGGGAATCCGGGTCATCTTTGATGCCGTCTTTAATCACTGTGGCGCTGATTTCTTCGCCTTTCGAGACGTGTTGGAAAAAGGGGAGAAATCTCCTTATAAGGATTGGTTCTATATTCACGATTTTCCCATCGTCACGAATCCGCACCCGAACTATGAAACCTTCGCCGTGGATGTGTGGACCATGCCAAAGCTTAAAACGAGCAATCCGGAGGTGCGGGATTACCTCTTGAAAGTGGCCCGTTACTGGATCGAAGAGGCGGGCATTGACGGTTGGAGGCTTGATGTGGCCAACGAGGTAGATCACGATTTTTGGAGGGAGTTCCGCAAAGCGGTGAAAGAGGCGAATCCGGAGGCGCTGATCATCGGGGAAATTTGGCATGATGCATCCCCATGGCTGGAAGGGGATCAGTATGACTCGGTGATGAATTATCTCTTCCGGGAAGCCCTATGCGATTTCTTTGCGAAGGGAACCATCGGTGTGAGAACCTTTGATGCCCGTTTAGCGAAGGCACGAATGAAATACCGGGATCAGGCGAACTTTTGCATGTTTAATCTCATCGACAGCCATGATACGGAACGCTTTCTCACGGCATCCAACGAGAAGGAAGAACGCCTTCGCCTAGCCGCCTTTTTCCAGATGACCTATCTCGGCATGCCGATGATCTATTATGGTACGGAGATCGGCATGACGGGGGAAAACGATCCCGATTGCCGAAGAACCTTTGAGTGGGATGAGGAGAAGCAAAACCTGGATCTTAGGGAGTATTATAAACGTTTGATTGCGATTCGTTTGCAGCATGCTCCTCTCACCCATGGCGATTTTCGAACGCTCCTCGCAGACGACTTGAGGAACCTCTATCTCTATTCTCGTTCTTATCAAGGGGAGACGATGATCATGGCCCTTCATGTCGGGGGAAAAGAGGAGAGAGTCGATGTGGCCGTTCCCCAAACTTGGAAGAGCGCAAACGATCTCTTATCCGGGGAAAGGATTCCCGTTGCGGATGGAAAAGTGAGGCTTACCTTGAAGGGATATCAAGGGGTCATTCTCCGGGGCCAATAAATCCACTCCAAAAACCTGGGCACCATTCACCGTGAAGTCCTCCAGGAGAAAGATTTCACCGGTTGAAAATCGATTCCCATTCCATGAGGTATTCACTTTGAAGAACCTTCCTTGCGCAAGCAGGAGTTCTTATAAAAATCTTTCAGAATAGGTGGGGGTATAGGATGAAGAAAGTAAGTATGTTGTTATTGGCATTTCTCCTGGTCTTCGCGTTATCCGCATGCGGATCAGGAAACCAAGGGGCGACGCCTCCTGCAGATCAAGGAACTGACGGGCAAGGGCAAGGTCAGGGTCAAGGACAGGATCCGTCTGCCACCGATGAGGTGAAGCCGGAGGAAGGGGCCCAGCTTACCATGTGGGAATCCGGCGGGGCTGTTGGGGAATGGGCGAAATATGTAGGGCAAGAATTTCAAAAAAAATATGGGATTCCGGTAAAATTTGAAGAAGTAGGACATACGGACGCTCCAGGGAAACTAAAGACGGATGGACCTGCAGGACTTGGTGCCGACGTATTTGCCGCTCCCCATGACCATTTGGGAGAAATGGTAACCGGCGGACTTGTCCTCGAGAATTACTGGCCGGACCAATATGCAAATGAATATATGGACGCTGCCATTAAAGGGACCACCTATGAAAATGTTCTCTACGGGTATCCCACCGGAATTGAGACCTACGCACTCTTCTATAATAAAGATTTGGTAAAAGAAGTTCCGAAGACTTGGGATGAACTGATCGCCCAATCGAAAGCCTTTACGGACACGAAGGCCAACAAATACGGTTTTATGATGGAAGTGAATAACTTCTACTTCGTCTATTCCCTCATGGGTGGATATGGGGGCTATGTTTTCGGAAAGGATAACACCGATCCGACAGACATCGGGTTAAACAATGAAGGATCCGTTAAGGCGGCCCAACTGTTGCAAAGGATTCACAATGAGATTCTTCCGCTAAAGAACGAAGATATCACCTATGACGTGAAACAATCCCTCTTTAATGAAGGAAAGCTCATGTTTAACATGGACGGTCCCTGGGCAGTGGATGGCCATCGCAAAGCCGGCGTAAACTTCGGCATTGCCCCGCTTCCCACTTTGGATAACGGACAACATCCCACCAGCTTCTCCGGTATTCGGGCCCTTTATGTAAACGCCTATACCAAATATCCTAATGCCGCGTCGCTCCTCGCCAAATTTGCCACCAGCGACGAAATGCTGTTGAAACTGTATGAAATGACGGGAATGCTTCCTCCGAAAAAAGCGTTGTTGGATAATGATGAGATTAAGAACAACGAGATTTCAAAGGGATTCCTGGAACAGGCCCAATATGCCGTCCCGATGCCCAATATTCCGCAGATGCCTTCCGTTTGGGATCCGATGAAAGCCGCCCTCTCTACGATTTGGAACGATAACACCGATGCGAAGAAGGCGCTCGACTCTGCGGTTCAACAGATTAAAGATGCCATTAAAACCCAAAACGCCGGAAAATAAGCTGCCATAGGAACGGATGGAACGAGTCAATGTCCCCCCATGGGCATTGACTCGTCCCTTAAAGATGATGAACGTAAAAAAGAAGGTGAGTAAAATGGAGAAGCGGGATCGCGGGCTTCACAGCCGACACAGAGTGGTCGCAAGCGTTTTGTCCACCATCGGAATGGGACTTGGACAGGTCTATAACGGGCAAATCGTCAAAGGGATTCTTTATCTCCTCCTCGAAATCTATGTCCTTATTTTTTGGACCCATCCTTTTCTCCAGGCCATGTGGGGGCTTATCACCCTAGGGGATACTCCTCAAAAAAGAGCCCGGGGGCGAATTGTTGTCGAAGGAGATCACTCCATCTTCCTGATGATTGGAGGACTCATTTTCCTTCTTCTCTTCCTCCTGTTCCTCTTTGTCTATTACCAGAATATCCGGGACGCCTATCTGAACGGAAAACTGAGGGATCAAGGTTTTGCCGTCCCCTCTTTTAAACAGACCCTCAAAAATGTTTGGGAAAAAGGGTATCCGTACATCTTATTAACACCTACGCTTCTTTTTACCCTCTTTTTAACGGTCTTACCCTTGCTTTTCGGCATTCTGATCGCGTTTACCAATTATTCGGCGCCTTACCACTTACCTCCGAAAACTCTCGTCGATTGGGTGGGTTTTAAATCCTTCATCGATCTTTTCCAATTAAAGACATGGAGCACCACCTTTTACGGCGTTATCACTTGGAATATCATTTGGGCGGTGGTTTCCACCTTCACCACCTATTTTGCAGGTCTGTTTTATGCCACGATCATTAACCATAAGCGGATCCGCCTGAAGAAGCTTTGGCGCTCAATCTTTATCCTTCCCTGGGCCATTCCCCAATTTATCGCCATTCTTATCTTCCGCAATATCTTTAACGGGCAATTTGGCCCCATCAACAAGATGTTAATGGATATGGGCTTTCAAGGAATTCCTTGGCTGTCCGATCCTTTTTGGGCCAAGGTAACCATCATTGTCGTAAATATCTGGTTCGGATTTCCCTACTGGATGGCCCTCATGTCGGGTGTTCTTACGGGGATCGATCGGGAGATGTATGAAGCGGCCGATGTGGATGGTGCCACGGGGATGCAGAAGTTCTGGAAGCTTACCGTACCCATGGTTCTCTATGCAACCATGCCCCTCCTCATCATGTCCTTTGCCTTTAACTTTAATAACTTCAACATGATCTACCTGCTCACTTCCGGAGGACCGGCCAACCCCAATTACAGTTTTGCCGGCTCTACCGATATTTTGATCAGTTGGATTTATAAGCTTACACTGGATCAGAGCCAATTTAATATGGCCTCCGTCGTTTCCATACTGATCTTTATTGTGGTGGCCACCTTCTCCATTTGGAACTTTAGCCGGACCAGGGCGTTCAAAGAGGAGGATATGATGTAACATGAGGAAAAATGTGAAAATCAGAGAAAATCTAACCGTGGCGCTCATCTACCTGATCCTGTTTGTAACGGCCATATTTGTCCTCTATCCCATCGTATGGATCATCGTGGGATCGATGAATCCGGGGGATACCCTCTTTAGCTCCACCTTTTTTCCGCAACGGTTAAGCTTGGATCATTATATTCAACTTTTTACCAATACCCAATATCCGCTTTGGTACGCCAATACCTTAAAGATTGCCACGGCGAACATGATTCTCTCCACCCTCCTGATCGTAACCGCTGCTTATGCATTCTCGCGATTCCGTTTTCCGGGAAGGCGCCAAACCCTGATGGCCATGTTAATTTTACAGATGTTTCCTGGTTTTATGGGAATGGTGGCCATCTATATCTTGCTTCTGCAAATGGGACTTTTAGATAATCACTGGGGGCTCATCCTCGTCTATGCGGGGGGTTCCATCCCCTATGGGACTTGGCTGGTAAAAGGATATTTTGATGGGCTGCCTCGGAGTTTAGAAGAGGCGGCCAAGATGGACGGTGCCACCCATACCCAGATCTTCTTCAAGGTGATGTTTCCCCTCTCCTATCCCATCTTAACCTTTATTGCCTTAAATAATTTTATCGGCCCATGGATGGACTTCATCTTTGCCCGCCTCGTCCTTCGCAGCAATGAAAACAAAACCTTGGCGGTGGGACTGTATGAGATGGTTACGGGCCGCGGTAATACGGAATTTACCAATTTCGCCGCAGGGGCGGTATTGGTTGCGGTCCCCATTACCCTCCTATTCCTCTTCCTGCAGAAATACTTGATTGAAGGGGTTACCGCAGGAGCCAATAAAGGATAAGGGAGATGGGGATCGAGATGAACTTGAGAAATAAGGCGGTTTGGGGCATATCCATTTTCTTTACCGTTCTTGTTATTGCATTTTCGGTTCGTATGCTTTGGCTGGGGACTGCAGGACCGATTAAACCCTTGGAAGAATTAAACCGGGATTGGCCCCAGGGGGTCAATTACGAAATCTTCGTCCGCTCTTTCTATGATTCAAATGGAGATGGGATCGGAGACCTGAATGGGGTTACGGAAAAGTTGGATTACTTGAAGGATTTAGGCGTCGAAGGGATATGGCTCATGCCGATTCAGCCTTCTCCCAGCTACCATGGATATGATGTGACCGATTATTACGGAATCAATCCGGATTATGGGACGGTGGAAGATTTTAAGCGGCTGATCACCGAAGCCCATAAGAGGAACATCCGAGTGATCATTGATTTAGTGTTAAACCACACGAGCAAGGAGCATCCTTGGTTTCAAAAAGCCTTGGCCGGCGATCCGAAATACCGAAATTGGTATATTTGGGCAAAGGAGGGGGATGAACCGATCGGATGGGATTCATTAGGTTCCTCCCCCTGGCATGGGAGCGGCAATAACCGCTATTATGGCCTCTTCTGGGAGGGAATGCCCGATCTCAATTACGACAACCCGGAGGTCCGGCAGGAAGCGATAAAGATCGGCCAATACTGGTTAAAGGAGATGGGAGTAGACGGGTTTCGCCTTGACGCGGCCAAATATATTTATCCCACAAAGGAAAAGGAGAAAAATTACACCTGGTGGCAGGAGTTTCGCCAAGCGATGGATCAGGTGAACCCCAATTTCTTCATGGTGGGAGAGGTATGGGATTCTCCTTCGGTCATAGGCCCATATCTGAAAGGAGGACTTCACTCCGCCTTCAATTTCGACCTCTCTGCGAAAATTCTCGCTTCCGCCAAGGGTGAAGAGGATGCAGGAATTGGAGCGTATTTAACAAGGGTTCGCGATTTTTACAAGAAAATGGATCAAAACGCGATCGACTCCATTTTCATCACCAATCATGATATGAATCGAACCATGAGCGAATTAAATGGGAACCTGAATCAAGCCAAGATGGCGGCCTCTTTGCTCCTCACGCTTCCCGGGGCTCCGTTTCTCTACTATGGGGAAGAGATCGGCATGGAGGGAAAAAAACCGGATGAGAGCATCCGGGAACCGATGCGCTGGTTTAAGGAGGCGGGGAAACCTGGAGAAACCACTTGGGAACGCCCCATCTATAATGGGCCCAATTCTCCATCGGTGGAGGAGGAGATGGAGGATCAAGCCTCCCTCTACCGGCATTATAAGACGTTTATTTATCTGCGCCGCTCCCTTGAACCTCTCGCCAAAGGGGAGATTGAGGAAAGCATGATCCGTCAGAAAGGAATCGTCGCCTTCAAGAGGGTGCTGGAGAATGAGTCGATCCTTGTTATTCACAATATGACAAGAAATCCGATCCAAGTTTCCATTCCGGAAAAAGAGGCGGATTTCGGGAAGGTTCTTTACGCCAACCATCCGGATAATCGTATAAAAAGAGAGAAGGGGGGGCTCACTCTTACGACAGCGCCCTACACTACGACCCTCCTGGCCAAATAATGGATATCTGCCGCTTGGTATGCTATACTATCGTAAGTATTCATAGGAAGTTCGAGGGATGAGCAATGACGGTTACGATCAAAGATGTGGCACGGGAAGCAGGAGTTTCTCCCTCCACCGTTTCCCGGGTGATCTCGGGAAATTCCCGAATCAGCGAGGAGACAAAGAGACGGGTTCGAAAAGTGATGGAGGAGATGGGATATCACCCCAATATGAACGCCAGGAGCCTGGTGGTAAAAAGCACGGAGACCATCGGGCTGATCATGCCCAGGTCGGCGGAGAATACTTTTCTAAACCCGTTTTTTCCGGAGGTGCTCAGGGGAATTGGGGCGGCCGCCCAGGAGAGGGGGTATTCCCTTCTTCTCTCTACCGGACGAGATGATGGGGAGAAGAAAGAGACGGTTGTCAAGATGGTGCAGGGAAAACAGGTGGATGGGGTGATTCTTCTAAATTCCAGAATTCGTGATCCCATCCTGGCTTATCTGAAGAAACAACGCTTTCCCTTTGTCATGGTGGGCCGTCCCCTTGAGAAGAACATCACTTATGTGGATAACGACAATGTCACCTCTGCCAAAGAAGCAACCCGTTATCTGATTGAAATGGGGCACCGTTCCATTGCTTTTGTGGGAGGAAATCCGGAGTATACCGTCACCCATGACCGATTAGAAGGGTATAAGGAAGCCTTGAAAGAGGCAGGTCTTCCTTACCACCCCTCCCAAGTTTTAAGCGGCGACTTTTTGGAGGAAGGGGCGTATGAGGCGGTGCGGGCCCTCCTCTCTCTGGGGCAGAGGCCAACCGCCTTCCTCGTTACCGATGATCTGATGGCACTCGGGGTGATCAGTGCATTGAAAGAGATGGGACTTAATGTGCCGGAGGATGTCTCCATTGTCTCCTTTAATAACGTCTTTCTTGCCCGTCTCTCTTCTCCTCCCCTGACGACGGTCGATATTGAGATCTTTCAACTAGGGTACCAGGCTGTACAAAAGTTATTCGAGCGGATCCATTATCCTGAGATTGCTTCCAGCCATACCCTGATCAAGACCTGCCTCGTGGAAAGGCAATCGGTCCGCAGGCTGGAGAAATAGCCATTTCACTTGCAAATGAATCACAAAGGTGAGGGAGAGTTCGTTCCGCTTTGACCCAATACTAGGGTAAGGCGGTTTATTTTTTCATCCCGGTCGATTTTACGCATCATGACTCGGAGAGCGGATGCATAAGGTTTGGTGTATGAGAATGAGAGATTTAGTCTCTATTTCCGGTAATGGCCGCAACGAAGCGGAGAATGTAGAGAAAGAGGTTGACGATATCCAGATAAAGATTTAGGACCACGAAGGGAACTTCCCTTTCATCGACGCCGTAGCGATATTGGGAGACATCATAAAGGATCCATCCGCTGAAGATGAGGATCCCGCCGACAGCCCAGACCAGGTTTAAGGTCCCTCCGATATCGATAAAAAGGGCAACGAGCCCCATAATGATGAGTCCGATGGTCCCAGCGAATAAGAAGCCGAGCAGATAGCTGAAATCTCTGGCCGAGCGGTAAGCATAGAAGGAGAGGGCGGCAAAGATCCCGGCGGTGGCTAAAAAGGAAGCAGAGACCAGGTTAGCACCGATTTGTGCTCCATAATACATGATGATGGGGTACAGGGTAATCCCTGAGATACCGGTAAACGCATAAAGGAAACCATATCCGATAAATTTCCCTCGGATTCGGATCACAACCGCGGCGATAATCATTATGAGTTCTACGATGCTTAACAGAGAGGCAAAGGCAGGGGGGATGAAGAAAGCGCCGATCAGGGTTCCTGCGAAGGAGACGAGTAAAGATAGGGCCAACACCTGAAGGATATTTCCAAAACTGCCTGTGTTTCTATTCACCAGTACATGTTCCATTGATCCAAACCTCCTTATTCCATATTTCCTTATTTGACATTTATTCTATCATAAGGAAGCATTCCATTTCCATCTTAATCGCCTATCCGTTAAAATATACATGTCGTTATTTTAAATCCGTTTTTTCACTTCTTTTACCCCATTTCATAGAGGCCCATTTTCCCTGGAGGGATGGATGATGAAGGTGGTTTTAGCTACATTAAATGCAAAATATATCCATATGTCGTTGGCGCTTAGGTACTTGAAAGCCTATAGCGGACGGGAATTCTCCATTGATTTGGTGGAATATACCATAAAAGATCCCCCATTGCAGGTGGTAGCCGATCTCTATGAACGGAATCCCGATGTCCTCGGGCTTTCTTGCTATATTTGGAATATCGAAGAGACGATTACGATCTTGCGCCTGTTGAAGAAGGTAAGGCCTGATCTCCCGATGATCTTGGGAGGGCCGGAAGTTTCGTATGATGTGAAGGAGTGGTTAACACGTCTTCCGGAAGTCGATTTTATCGTCATGGGGGAAGGGGAGGAAACATTCCATCATCTGCTTACGGTTCTTCGGGATGGAGGGGAGATCGGTGAGGTGACGGGAATTGCTTATCGGGACGGGGAGGGGAGGATTGTGATTCATTCCCCCCGGGGGAAGGTAAATCTCAAGGAGATTCCCTCTCCCTATCGCTTCCCCGAAGACATTCCTCACCTATCCAACCGCATCGTTTATATGGAAACGAGCCGGGGATGCCCTTTTACCTGCCAGTTTTGTCTTTCCTCCGTTGAAACGGGAGTCCGTTATTTCGATCTGAAAAAAATAAAAGAGGATATTCTTTATCTGATCGATCACGGGGCGAGGACGATTAAATTCGTCGATCGTACCTTTAATCTCAAGAAGGATATTGCGATCGATATGTTCCGTTTTCTCGCGGAAAACCATCGGGGTACCGTTTTTCAATTTGAGATTACGGCCGATATCCTTCATCCCGACGTGATCCGTTTTCTGCAGGAGAAGGCCCCTCCAGAAATCTTTCGCTTTGAGATTGGGGTTCAGTCTACCAATGAATGGACCAATCGGTTGGTGAAGCGTAGACAAAATTTCGAAAAACTCTCAAGAACCGTTCGGATGATCAAAGAGAGCGGAAAGATTACGCAACATCTGGATCTCATCGCCGGCCTTCCCGAAGAGGATTATGATTCTTTTCGAAAAACATTTAACGATGTTTTTACCTTGGAACCGGAGGAGTTGCAACTGGGTTTTCTCAAGATGCTCCGGGGGACGGGAATGCGGGCCATGGCTGAAGATTTTGGCTACATATACATGGATCAAGCCCCCTATGAGATTCTAGGAAACCGGGTCCTTCCTTTTGCCGATGTGATCCGCATAAAACGGGTAGAGGATATTTTGGAGAAGTATTGGAATCATCACCGCATGGACCACACGATTCGGTATCTTGTACGGGAGGTTTTCCCTACTCCCTTTGATTTTTTCCAGGATTTTGGAGATTATTGGGCGGATAAGGGTTGGAGCCGAATTGGCCATCAACTGGAAGATCTCTTTCTTCGCTTATCCCAATTTTTGCAAGATAAAGGGGTGAAGGATTGGACGGTGGTGGAAGGGTTGATGAAGATCGACTATTTCCTCGCCCATCGCCATAAACCGAGAAAGGTATGGTGGCAGGTCTCCCTTTCAAAGGGAGAACAGGCAGATTGGATCAAGAAGTTGGCGGAGAAGGGGAAGACGGAACAGGAACTTCATAAGCATGTGATGCTGGAAACGGTCCCTTTCGACGCAGAGATGTTTCTTAGCCAGGGAATGATCCGTAATTCACCCTCTCTTCTCGTTGCTTATTATCGTCCGGAGGAGGGAGAGGGACCGCTCCTTTTTTCCATTCCTTTGGCAGGATCGTGTTAAGATAAATTCTCCACCATGATATCCAACATCTCTTGCTGCTTTTGGTCTGAACTGTTTTGCCATAAGATTTCAAACAGGACACCAAGGCCGGGAAGCGTTTTTTCCTCTTTTGATTGGATGGCATCGGTGATGGTTTCCCGTAAGCTCTCCTGGTTGACTCCGTTCAGCTTGGCTATAATGGCTTGCCGCAGGTCCAAATCTTTGATCGAGATCGCCATCCTGACACACTCCTTTTGCGATGTGAAAATGATCCGTACTATGAAGTAGTTTGCTCAACCTCGGACGGTTCATCCAAAAAAAAGTAATAAGGATGAAATAGGGTGGGGCAAAAGAGAGAGAGGACAATGCTTGGAGAATCTTAAGCCAGGTATGGTATAATAATCGGAGCAAAAGAAGAGGATGAAATGGTGGAGAACCATGGGGAAATTCGATCGGTTTTCCGAAAAGATCGGCTCCATTTTTAATTCCGGGAGGATGCCTATGCAGAAGAAAAGTTTTGCCATTATCGGATTGGGTCGCTTCGGGTTAAGCGTAGCGAAAACCTTATACGATTCGGGCTATGAAGTGGTAGGAATCGATTCCGATCCCGAATTAATACAGGATTATGCAGAGCAGCTTACCCATACGGTCCAGGCGGATGCAACGGATGAATTGGCCTTAAAGGATTTGGGAATTCGCAATTTCGACGTGGTGGTCGTGGCCATCGGCCAGGATATCCAGGCTTCCATCTTGACGACGCTCATGCTAAAGGAACTGGGGGTACGCTACATCGTCGTAAAAGCGCAAAATGAACGGCATGGAAAGGTTCTTTACAAGATTGGGGCGGACAAGGTGGTGTTTCCTGAGCGGGATATGGGGGTTCGGGTGGCCCACAATCTCATCTCTCCGAATATCCTCGATTTCATTGAGCTTGCCCAGGATTACAGCATTATGGAGATTATGGCTCCTTCCTTTACGGAAGGGAAGACACTGATCGAACTTAATTTCCGGGCTCGTTTCGGGGTAAACGTAATGGCCATCAAATCGGGAAATAGGGTAAACGTGGCCCCAGGAGGAGAAGATCGCATTCAGAAGGGAGATATCTTGGTCGTGATCGGCCATAACGACGACATCAAGAAATTGGAGCAAGCCTCATGATCACTTCCGACCGAAATCCCAGGGTGAAAGAATGGGCAAAGCTTCTGCGTAAGAAAGGGAGAGAGGAGGAGAAACGCTTTCTCATCGAAGGTGTCCGTCTGGTTGAGGAAGCTCTCCGGAGCGGCGCACCGGTGGAGGTGCTTCTTTTTCAGTCAGGCCGAGATTATTTCCTACTCCGTGATCTTCCCCCCGGGATAGAGACTTGGGAGGTCAGCGAAGCGGTCATCCGGAAACTAGCCGCAACGGAGGAGACACAGGGCATCATGGCGGTGGTGAGGATGGAGGTGGAGGGTCCTTTTTCTTCTTTCCTCGCCGGCGAAAGGGAAAAGCACTCCTCCCTTCTCCTCTTCGTGGACGGGGTACAGGACCCTGGAAATCTGGGCACGATCATCCGCACGGCGGATGCGGCGGGAGCCGATGGGGTTCTTTTGGGAGAGGGGACGGTTGACCTTTATAATCCGAAGACGGTACGAAGCACGATGGGGTCGCTCTTCCATCTCCCGATCCGAAGGGTCAATGGGGCCTGGACCCTTACGAAGCTAAAAGAGGCAGGGTATCAAACGGTGGCGGCCAGCTTGAAGGGAAGTGCCGATTATCGGGAGGTGGATTATGGCGAGCGTGTCGTGGTGCTGGTGGGGAATGAAGCACACGGCCTTTCCCCTCAATTGGAGAAGATGGCCCAGATCAGGGTGCGGATCCCCATTTACGGGAAGGCGGAATCCCTCAATGTGGCTATTGCGACAGCGCTCATGTTATATGAAGTTCAAAGGGGGAGGTAAGAATGGAGAGAAGAGAGCATCGCAAGCATTCTTCGCTGAAAGCGGCATGGAGATTCTTGATGTTGACGATCGGCTCCTTCTTGGTGGCGATCGGATTGGAACAGTTTCTGATCCCCAATACGGTGATCGACGGGGGAGTGGTAGGCGTATCGATTATCGTAAGCCATCTGACCGGTTTTCCCCTGGGTCTATTTATCTCGTTATTGAATCTACCCTTTCTTATGATCGGGTATAAGCACATCGGAAAGACCTTTGTCCTCTCTACCCTTTTTTCCGTGCTGTTGCTTTCGCTCTTTACCACGCTGCTACAACCGGTCGGCGCCGTTACCTCCTCCCATTTTTTAGCGACGGTCTTCGGCGGGGTGATCTTGGGAATCGGCGTTGGGTTGATCATTCGAAACGGGGGTTCCTTGGATGGAACGGAGATCGTGGCGATTCTCCTTAACCGCCGCCTTGATTTTTCGGTGGGGGAGATCGTCATGTTCTTTAATCTCTTTATCCTGGGAAGCGCCGCTTTTTTCTTCAGTCCTGAGAGCGCGATGTACTCGTTGATTGCCTATTTTATCGCTTATAAGACGATCGATATCGTCATGCAGGGACTCGATGAATCGAAATCGGTCACCATCATTGCCAAAGATCCGGGTCCTTTGGCGGAAGCGATCATGGCCCGCTTAGGGAGAGGGGTGACGCATGTCTATGGGAAAGGCGGTTATACGGGGGAGGAGAAGGAGATCTTGTACTGCGTCATCAACCGGTTAGAGGTGGCGAAGTTAAAGAACATTATCGAGGAGTTTGATCCCGATGCCTTCGTCACCATTGAAAACGTGCACGATGTGATGGGCGGGAGATTTAATAAACGGTCGATTCATTAGTTTTGCAGTTTTCTCCTGTCCCATAGTGACATATTCTCTGAAGCGTTACGATATGACAATATCACGGACGTACAACACAATGGGGAAGGCGAGGGTTGTAAAAAGCGCCGGCGTTCGTTATAATGTATGATATCGTTTCGAATTGTAATCGTGAAAACGATGAGGGAGAAGAGTAGATCTTCCGCTCCCTGACAGGGATAAGGGGTCGGCGATTGAGAGCCCCTTACAGGTGATGAAGATGGAATTCACTCCTGAGTGAGCCCTTGAACGATTTAGAGTAGAGGGCTACGGTGAGAGCCGTTATCTGTTTGAGGTGGAGCAGAATATTCTGCTCAATAAGGGTGGTACCGCGAACCTTTCGTCCCTGACGGATGAAAGGTTTTTTTATTTTATACATTAAAGGAGGAGTGAGTTATGAGAGAGAAACTTTTAATACTGGAAGAGGAAGCCATAAAAAGAATTGAAAATACGAAGGATCTCAAGGAGCTTCAGGAAGTTCGGGTCCATTATTTGGGGAAAAAGGGCTCCTTGACGGAGGTATTAAGGGGAATGGGCCGTTTAAGCCCCGAAGAGCGGCCCGTCATTGGGCAGTTGGCCAACCAGATCCGGGATCGGTTGGAGGAAAAACTCGCTTTGAAGGAGAAAGAGTTGGAGGAGAAGGAATTAAATCAAAGGCTCGCTTTGGAGTCCATCGACATCTCTCTGCCCGGGAGACGACCTCCTCGAGGGGCTCTTCATCCTTTAACCCGCATCATACAAGAGATCGAAGAGATCTTCGTCGGCATGGGGTTTACCATCGCCGAAGGGCCGGAAGTGGAACTCGATTATTACAATTTCGAAGCCTTAAATCTTCCGAAGGATCATCCTGCCCGAGATATGCAGGATAGCTTCTACATTACCGAAGAGATGCTTCTGCGTACCCACACCTCCCCTGTGCAGGTGAGGACAATGCAGGCCATGGAAGGGAGGGTGCCTGTGAAGGTGATCTGCCCTGGTGTCGTCTATCGGCGGGACACGGATGATGCGACTCATTCCCATATGTTCACCCAGGTGGAAGGACTCGTGGTGGATGAGGGGATCCGTATGAGCGATTTAAAAGGCATCCTTCTGAACTTTGCGCGGCGTATGTTTGGAGAAGAGACTTCCATTCGTCTCCGCCCAAGCTTCTTCCCCTTTACTGAACCAAGCGCCGAGGTTGATGTGACTTGTTCCTCTTGTCACGGGACGGGGTGCAGGGTGTGTAAACAAACCGGCTGGTTGGAAATATTAGGATCCGGCATGGTGCATCCCAACGTGTTGGAGATGTCGGGATATGACCCGACCCGATATACCGGTTTTGCCTTTGGTATGGGAGTAGAACGGATTGCCATGTTGAAGTATGGTGTAGACGACATACGCCATTTCTACACCAATGATCTCCGGTTCATTGGACAATTTGCAAGGCTGTAAAGGAAGAATTTCTTTAAAGGGAAAAGAAGAGTGGGGAAAATTTACCCAATGAAATGTTTCAATAGAACAAAGATCACAAAGGTTTTATCAGAAAGGAGCAGGCTTGATGAGGGTCTCTTTTGCATGGTTATCTCAGTATGTGGACTTAACAGGGATTACTCCCCGGGAGCTGGCGGAGAAACTTACCCGTAGCGGGATAGAGGTAGATGCGGTAGAAGAACGAAATAAAGGGGTAGAGGGCGTCGTGATCGGCTATGTGGAGGAAGTTCTTCCCCATCCGAATGCAGATCGTCTTAAGGTATGTAAGGTGAAAGTTGGCGAGGGAAAGGTGAATACCATCGTAACCGGTGCCCCCAATATTGCAGCAGGACAATACGTGCCGGTAGCGGTCGTGGGGGCGAAGCTTCCCGGGGGAGTGAAGATTGGTATGAGCAGCTTTCGGGGGATTGAATCGGAAGGGATGATCTGTTCCGCCCAGGAATTAGGGATAGAAGGGAAATATTTTCCCAAGGAGATTCAAGAGGGAATTCTTACTCTTCCTTACCACGCAGAAGTAGGGGAAGATGCCGTGAAGGTGTTCGGATTAGATGATGTTGTTTTAGACCTTGACCTGACCCCGAACCGGAGCGACTGCCTGAGCATCTATGGTGTTGCCTATGAGGTGGGCGCGATACTCGGCAGAGAGGTAAAAGAATTCGGAGGGAAAACATTTTCCCATGCACCCCTTCCGGAATGGAAGATTGAGATTGAGGCGACAGAGGATTGTCTGGAGTATCAAGCCGCTCTCATTGAGGGAGTAAAAATCGCCCCTTCACCCCAATGGATGCAAAACCGTCTCATTGCCGCAGGAATCCGCCCGATCAATAACGTTGTAGATATCACCAACTACGTCATGTTGGAGGTAGGGCAACCTCTCCATGCGTTCGATGCCGATAAGGTGGGTACAGGAAAGATCCTGGTCCGCCGGGCAAAACGGGGAGAGCATCTGATCACCTTGGACGGGGTAGATCGGGAATTGGATGAAGAGATGCTTCTGATTACCGATGGAGAGCGAGCCATTGGTCTTGCAGGGGTAATGGGTGGAGAGGAGACGGAAGTGACGCAGGGGACGACCACCATCCTTTTGGAATCGGCTTATTTCGCCGGTCCTTCCATCCGTAAGACGGTAAGGAAATTAGGCCTTCGCTCCGAAGCAAGCCTTCGCTTCGAGAAGGGAGTCGACCCTGCCCGCATCCGGCTTGCCCTAAGGCGGGCGGTCGAGTTGATGGAGGCAATAGCCCAGGGAAAAGGGAGGAAGGAACTTGCCGCGGAGAAGGTAAAAGAACAGCCGTTGGAATGGACCGTGGAAACCTCGCTGCCTAGAATTCAACAAGTGTTGGGAATGGAGTTATCCCTGGAAGAGGTTATGGGCGTATTCCAACGTCTAAAACTTCCTGTGGGTTTAGAGGGAGAGCGGATCAGGGTGACCACCCCATCCCGGCGCCCTGATCTCACCATCGAAGCAGATCTCTTTGAAGAGGTGGCACGCCTTATCGGTTACGACAAGATTCCCATAACCTGGCCCGCAGGGGAACAGACCCAAGGCGGTTGGACGAAGGCGCAGACCCTTCGAAGAAAGATCAGGGAGTATCTCGTTTCTGTAGGCTTCTTTCAGGTTTCTACTTATTCCCTCATTGACCCGAGAATGGAAGGTCTCTTTGCCCCCATCGCCGAGGAGAAAAAGGCGATTCCGGTGGTTTGGCCCATGAGCGAAGAGCACAGCCATCTTAGGACGACCCTCCTTCCCTCCCTGTTGGAGGTTGCCCGTTATAATCTGAATCGAAATGTGGATCATCTCTTCTTCTTTGAATTAAGCAAGGTTTTTCATTCTACTGCATTCGGGGAAAAGGTTCTTCTCCCTGAAGAACCTTATTACCTAGCCGGATTGGCTGCCGGGGAATATCTCTCCCATCCTCTAACAGGAGAAAGGGTGATGGCTGATTTTTATTTCGTGAAGGGAATCCTGGAGGAACTTTTCCAGCTTCTTTCCTTGAAGATTCATTTTAAAGGGGAGAGCATCAAAGGATTTCATCCTGGGAGAGGCGCCTTGATTTTCCTAGGGGGTGAGAAGATCGGATACGTAGGGCAAATCCATCCTTCCGTAGCGAAAGAGGCAGGGGTTCGGGATGATACGATCCTCTTCCAACTTAATGTAACTTCCATCTTAGAACAGGAGGAGGAGGAACTCTTTTATCAACCGATCCCGAGATTCCCGGGCAGCCGGAGGGATATCAGCTTTCTGGTCGGAGAGAAAGTACCTGCTGAAGCGCTTATGGAGAGCATGAAGGAGGGGACAACTCTCCCCTTGGAGGAGGTAAAGCTTTTTGACGTATATCAAGGAGAACATGTCCCGGCAGGGATGAAAAGTATGGCTTTTACGCTCTTCTTCCGCCATCCTGAGCGTACCTTAAGCGATGACGAGGTTCAAAAGGAAGTGGAACGGATTATTGATTTACTCACGGAAAGGTTCGAAATCAAGCTGCGGGGGTAACCGATCAAAGGGATTCGATAATAAGCAGTCCCAAAAAAAGGCTCCTCCCTTGAAAAGCTCAAGGTGAGGAGCCCACGATTTCAAGAAAATCGATATTTGCGTCGGTTTCTTCGTTCATCCTTTTGATTTCGTATCCGAAGGTTTTTGTACGATTTTAATCTCCTGGTTTTCATCAGGGATTACGACCCAAGCATTGGGTAAAAAGCGGGAAATATTGCCCTGGGACGAGGGTGTGGTGATGGTTTCACCATTCAGGTACATGATGGAGGAGGATCCGCCATCCATGCAGATGGCATTTACGACTCCCCTTTCGTAGAGAAGATCTTGCACATCCTTTAGGGTAGCGCCTAAGCTCTGAACCTGTCTTCCTTCGATCACAATCATGACGATGGTTCCATCTTCCTTTTGGCCGATGGCGGTTCGGGGGGCAATTCCCCAGCCCCCGTTTCCTTTTTTAATCATCTTTTCTCCATTGACGATCAGTTGGGGCTTAAAGCCGCCTGCATCTGTCACCCCCATCCTAATCAGTTCATGAGCACTGTAAAATCCGGTGATAAGCACTCCGTCTTTTGTCAGGCCTGCCACATAATCTTTCTCATCGGGGTTATTGTCGGGCGCATTCATAATGACGCCGTTTTCGATGATGATGCCGAGAGGAATCCCTCCGTTTCCCTGACCATTAGGGTCATGAAAGCCGTTCGCGTTGATGGCCGCTATAGCACCGCTCTTTTTGGCTAGGACCTGGATCTGCTCTCCTTGGTTTGGGGTGGTGGAGGTTACCATTTTTACCATTTTTGGATCAGGAATATAAAGAATTTTTCCCTTAAAATAATGATCAGGCCCATAATTTCTCTCTATCGATTCTACTTCAATGGAAAGAGTACTTTGCTTTTGCTTTGGAGTTGAAATCAGGTCGGCCGGTAGGTTCTTAAAAGCAGGACGATCGATGTTCTCCTGAATCGCCTTTAATTCCTCAGGGCTTAAGAAGGTTAGCCATGCGAGTTGACGATGTTGGGAGGACAGAATCATTTCAGCTGCAAGTTTGCGATATTGATAGCCTGGTCCGAAGGAGAAGAACCAAACGGAGAAGACAACCAAAATCAGAAGAAGGACTCTCCATCTCTTTTTCACAGTTTTTCTCTCCTATCTTCTAAAGTCTGCGAGAATTAAATTCCTTCTATCCTCTCTTTCTGTCATACGTTGTATTATAGTATAAAAAGAGTGAAAAAGCACATTAATTTTTGGTAATGAAATCTAAAAAATTGATTAAAGTTCGCGGAAAGGAAGTAGGATGGATCCGCCAAACTTGAGAAGGAAGAAGAGGGAGAAAGGTTGCACAGATTGACTCCGTAATAGGAATCGAATACCCTAATAGAGAAATGGGGAGGGAAAAACGTGAAAGAGCGAACCAACTCAGCACGCGTGGTTATCTATGGTGAACCCTATCTCCTGAAAGGAGAGGCATCCAACAGCCATCTCCATCAGGTGGCGGAGTGGGTAGACCAGAAGATGAAGGAGATCGCGAAGAGAAATCCTAAATTGGATCACACGAGAATTGCAGTTCTTGCTGCGGTGAATATTGCCGACGAGCTTTTGCGAGTGCGAAGGGAGTTGGAGGAATTGTATCAGATGATTGATGAGGAGAAGGGAGAGGTGTGATGAAGGGCCATCGCTTACGAAATCACTCCTCGTGTCCTCCAGATCGTGTCCTTCAGACGGTGAAGGATCACTTTTCGTTTCGTATAACGCCTTTCCATTTCTTCTGTAACCTAATCCTGTTTTGGCTAACCATAACATATGCTCCTGTATCCCATGAAATCCTAATCGAATAGAAAAAGAGGAGGAGTTACGGTGCGTACTTATCATCGCAACAGAGAGGCCATTTATCCTTATGATCCTTGGGCGGTTCGAGAAACTCATTTCGACATAGAAAGCAATTACCGGGATGAAACCATCTTTGCCCAAGCAAACGGGTACGTTGGGATCCGGGGCAATCTGGAAGAGGGGTATAACGGGCCTAAAGGTACCTCTTTTTCGGCTACATATATCAATGGGTTTTATGAAAGCTATCCGATTCTTTATCCGGAAGGAGGGTATGGGTTCGCTCACACAGGACAGACCATGATTAATGTAACCGATAGTAAGGGAATGAAGGTTTTCCTTGAAGGAGAAGAGTTTTCCCTGATGTCGGGAACGGTTCATCATTATGAACGAAAGCTGGATCTGAAGAAAGGGGTTGTAACCCGGCAGGTGATATGGGAATCGCCGAAAGGGAAAAAGGCGGAGATCACTTTCCTTCGCCTTGTCTCCTTTAAACGACCGCACCTGATCCTCTATTCGACTTTTATTAAGCCTCTCAATTTCTCCGGGGAAATAAGGCTCATTTCCCGCATCGACGGAAATGTAACCAATGGAAATGAGACCGATGATGTCCGGGTTTCTTCCCATGTAAGCGGGAAAGTGTTACGTACCCTTGATCTGCACGTAGGGGAAAGCGGGGGTTGGATCAAGCAACAAACGAAGCGGAGCCGTCTTACCTTGCTTTGTGCCGTCTTGCATGAATTTATCCCGGAGAATAGTGGCGAACTCTCGATGCGAAAAGAGGAGGAGGCCCTGGTGGGGGAGATCTCCTTTTTTGGGAGGGAAGGAGAGCCTCTCCAGGTAAATAAGTATGTGGCTTATCTGGATTCCCGCTCCTATCCGGAGGAACGGCTGCCTTCCACAGCGGAGAATCTTCTCATGCAGGCGAGGGCCGATGGCAGGCAGGTTTTGATGAGAGAGCAGGAGGAATATCTCGCTTCCTTTTGGGCCGAAGCGGATATTGAGATCGATGGGGATGAAGCTTTGCAACAAGGGGTTCGGTTTAATGCCTTTCACCTTCTCCAATCTGTGGGTCGAAACGGATTTACCAGCATCGGGGCAAAGGGTCTCACCGGAGAAGGGTATGAGGGGCACTATTTCTGGGATACGGAAATCTACATCCTTCCCTTTTTCCTCTATACCCAACCGGAATTGGCGAAATCCCTTCTCCTCTTCCGGTATCATCTCTTGGATGCGGCAAGGAAGAGAGCGAGGGAATTAAAACATAAAGGGGCCCTTTTTCCATGGAGAACGATTGATGGTCCTGAATGCTCCGCGTTTTTTCCCGCGGGGACTGCCCAATATCATATCAATGCGGATGTGATTTATGCGTTAAAGCGATATGTGGAAGGAACGGGGGATGAGGAGTTCCTCTTCTCTTATGGATCGGAGATGCTGGTGGAGACCGCCCGCTTCTGGGTAGATCGGGGGACTTTTAGTCCGGCTAAAGGAGGAAAATTTTGCATCCATACGGTAACAGGCCCCGATGAATATACGGCACTGGTCGATAATAATGCATTTACCAATTACATGGCCAGGATGAACCTGGAGTATGCGGTGAGGACTTTGGCACGGATGAAGGAAGTGGTCCCTGATCGGTATAGAGAGCTGGTGGATAAACTGAATCTGGCGGATGGAGAGATGGAATGGTGGAGGAAGGCGTCCGAGGAGATGTACCTTCCCTATTCCGAAGAACTAGGGATTATTCCCCAAGATGATACTTTTTTACAGAAGGAACGGCTTATGGTAGATGAGCTCCCGGCCGATGAGATTCCCCTTCTCCTCCATCGCCACTATCTGGATATTTATCGCTATCAAGTCTGCAAGCAGCCTGATGCTCTACTGGCCATGTTTTTACTGAGGGAACTTTTTACCGTCGAGGAGATTCGGAGAAATTACGATTATTACGAACCGATCACGACCCATGACTCTTCTCTCTCTCCCGCCATTTTTAGCATCCTGGCCAATGAAATCGGGTATGGGCAGAAAGCGTATGAGTACTTCATGCAGACCGCCCGTATGGATCTGGATGATTATAATCAAAATGTAAAGGATGGTATCCATACGGCCAGCATGGCCGGTACATGGCTGGCGATCGTTCAGGGATTTGGCGGTGTAAAATTCCTTCCGGACGGCATTCATGTCACACCCCATCTTCCGGCCCGGTGGAAGGCCCTTCGCTTTACGCTACGGTATCGGGGAAGAAAACTGATGATTGCTCTTGCGAAAGAGGAATGCCGGTTTCAACTCATCGAAGGAGATCCTATCGAGATCACCTATAGAGAGGAGAAATTTACCTTAACAGGGGAGGAAGTCTTTCCGGTCTAGGGATTCATTTCTCTCGCTGCTGCATACCTCTCCCCTTTAAGTAAGAAAAAGGGAGAAAACATGTGGAAGTCAAAGGCTTGAGTCTTTTGAATTCAAGCCTTTTCTTTTTTTATCGGATGGCGTCCAAGGTTAATTCGTTTTCTTCTCCTGCTCAATCACCAAGTACTGTAATACTTGATATAATTTTTGTTGTTCACTCACTTTCATGTCGGTAAATTCAATACCATAATGGAACTCATTGATTAAATCTTCCTTTCGCACAATTTTCCCCAGTACGGTAAATTCCTCATCTTTAATCGCAAATTCGATTTGCAGGATGATTCCTTTTCGAATGGGTAAATCATATTGACAAGCCATTTTTATGCCGGTCCAGCTTATGTCCCTAACCCAACCTTTTCCTTTTTTATTCTTCAACGGCTCAAGATTTTTATCATTGGAATCAATCAGTGTAAAGGAACATTCCGTATCGGTCAGCTTTACCCGAAACCCCCTCCTTTTTTCCATCTCTTTCACTTTCGTTTGCAGTTCATCTAAGGATTCTTCCATCGAAATGATTTGTTCGTCCTTCTCACTTAATTTTTTCTTATAGTTCTTATGAATTAGAAGGAAAAGGAATAACGAAATTACGGCAAAAATACCTCCCACAATGACGATCTCCATCGCTTTCAACTCCTTGTTCCATGAATTTCGCTTATAGGTTTGGGCATCCCCAATAAATAACCTTGTCCAATATCCACCCCTAAAGCCTTGGCGATGGCTAAATCAACGGGCTTTTCAATTCCTTCCAATATTATCTTTATCTTCTTTTTCTGAAAGATATCGATGAGAATGCGAATAATCTTTTTTTTATTCTCTGAACTCGCTAAATCGGTGGCAAAGTATCGGTCCAATTTCACAAAGGAAGGTTCTAAATAGAGGGCGGTACTTAGCGACGTTTCCCCCTTTCCAAAGTCGTCGATGGCGATGGTGTACCCTTTTTCTTTCATTCGGTTTACGGCCGATCGAAGCAGCTTTGGGTCTTGAATCAATTCTCCTTCGTTAATTTCAAACACAATGTTATGATGAGGATAAGGAAGATGATCCAGTAAGAGATGAAAAGAGGGGTGAATTGCCGTGGATGGATAGATGTTCAAAAAAAGTTTATTCGTCGGTTCCAGTGTAAAAGAGGAGACCGCTTTGATCACCGAACCGGTTTCAAGCTCATACAATCGATTTTTCTCCATGGACAAATGGAAAAGTGATTCGGGATCTTGAAAAAAAGAAGAGCGAAGGAGCGCCTCGTATCCTAGTAATTTCCAGCTGCTTAAGACATATAATGGCTGATATAAATGATGAAATCCTCTATTTGCCATGATCTCTTCAAAATGGAGATCGTTTTGGTTGGACATAGGCAATTCTCCCCGATTGGTTGAATGGGCTTCTCTTAAAGGAGCACCTAAACGTTTTCTTTTTTAATTCGACAAAAACCCACAGGAAAAGAGGTAATTAACCATTCTTCACTATGATATTTATAGTATACATTTTTTTAATTTAAATATCTATCGTCTCTTGGGTATTCTGAAGAAGTTCATTTAGTCTTACCTAAGAGGTGGTAAAAATGGGGAATTTGCCAAAAATAATCGGAGAGAGAATCAGAAAATATCGTAAAGAGAGGGGGTTAAGTCAAGAGGAACTGGCCTATATGGCCAATCTTCACACGTCTTATATTGGGCAACTGGAACGGGGAGAGAAAAACGCGACTTTGGAGAGTATTGAAAAAGTGGCGAATGCCCTTGGGATTACCCTGGAACAATTATTCCGTTCGATTAAGACCGATTCGAATTCAAAAGACGATACGTTAACTCAAATTGTTACTCAGCTGCAAGCAAGGAGCATAGAAGATCAGACGATCTTCCTTCAAATGCTTAACCTATTGCTCGTATGGAAGGACCGTTAAATCCCAAAAGCGATGAGAGGAAGTTGACTAGCCGAAATCTTTGCGCTTCTGAGATTTGAAAAAGGATTGGTAAAGAAGAACGAGGTAAGATAGAAGTATAGGAATCGATTCAAGGGAAGCTGATTTGAATACGATGGAATCGTAGGGAGGGAGTACCGTGGTGAAAGATCACTTAGAAAAAGCAACCTTTGCGGGAGGATGCTTCTGGTGCATGGTAAAGCCTTTTGATGAGATGCCGGGCATTGTGAAAGTGGTTTCAGGTTATACGGGAGGAGATGTGGAGCATCCAACCTACGAGCAGGTGTTGGCGGGGAAGACGGGGCATGTGGAAGCCGTGGAGATTACATATAATCCGCAGGTTATTTCCTATGAAAAAATACTCCACATCTACTGGCGCCAAATCGACCCCACCGATCCGGAGGGACAGTTTGCCGACAGGGGCTCCTCTTACCGTACGGCCATTTTTTATCATCATGAGAAGCAACGGGAATTGGCAGAACGATCCAAGAAGGAACTGGAACAAAGCGGAAAATTTACGGGGCCGATCGCAACCGAAATCTTGCCGGCAAAGCCCTTTTACCCAGCCGAAGAGTATCATCAGTACTATTACAAGAAAAATCCGTTTCATTATGAACGGTATTACATCGGATCGGGAAGGAAAGATTTTTTGGCCAGAACTTGGAGGGTGGAGAAGAATGAAGAGGAGTTAAGAAAACGGCTTACTCCCATTCAATTTGAAGTGACGCAGCGAAACGGTACGGAGAAGCCATTTGCCAATGCGTATTATCAAAACAAGAGAGAGGGGATCTATGTAGACATCGTCTCAGGGGAACCTCTTTTTAGCACCCTGGACCAATATGATGCGGGTTGTGGTTGGCCTAGTTTTACAAAGCCTATACATACCGCGCACATTGTGGAAAAAATCGATCTCAGCCATGGAATGATTCGGACGGAGGTGCGAAGCTTTTACGGAGATTCCCATTTGGGGCATCTCTTTGAGGATGGACCGATAGAGAAAGGGGGGCTTCGTTACTGCATTAATTCCGCGGCTCTCCGCTTTATCCCGAAGGAAGATTTGGAGAGGGAGGGGTATGGGGAGTACCGATCCCTGTTTGATAAGCACCCTCTTTCTTAAAAATCTCTATCGTTGGGCCAAGATCAAGTAATAATCTCCGAGGTCCTTTCTTTTTATGATGTGCATCTGTTGACCGGTCAACAAGATTTCCATTTCTTCGGAGGAGATCCGGTGCTCCAGAGGAGGTCCGCCATTCGTCTGTTTTTTCTCCCAGTCGAGAATGGCGATGAGACCTCCTTTTTTTGTGATTCGCTTTAGTTCCGCCAAGCCTTCATTTAGGTCCTCCACCTCATGGAGCACATGGGAGCAGAAGAGAAGATCCATCGATTCATCCGGAAATGGAGTTTTCTCTAAAGGAGAGAGGATCTTTTCAATATGATCAACTCCTTCTTCCCTTATCCGTTCATCAAGATATTGGAGCATCTTCTCCTCCACATCGACGGCGTAAACTTTTTTAACCCGCCTGGCCAATGGAATCGTAAAATATCCGCTGCCGGCCCCCATGTCGGCTACGGTCTCATCGCCGGTAAGGGGGATCTCGTTGATGATCTTGTCGGGTGGCAATTTTCTCCTCCGCTGTTCGTTCTCTAAGTTCTTGACGTTTCTAGGATCGAAACGATGGCTCATCTTAGGGGATCTCCTTTCCGTAGGGTTTTTATATTTTATCATAACTTAGGGAAAAAGAAAGGATTGAAGAAGGAGAAAAGATCATTGTATAAAAATTACCCCATTTGAATCAGTAGGTGGTTCCTTATTTATTTTCCCGTAGTTTTGGAGGGGATGAGGGGAGGCTATCAGCTGGTACGATAAAAAGGTATAATAGAATATGTTTAATGTTGGTTCGCACCAAAGAGGGGGAGAAGAGTTGGTGAAGGCATCTTTATTTATTACCTGCTTGGCGGATCTTTTTTATCCGCAGGTAGGAAAGAGTGTCGTGGAGGTTCTGGAACATTATGGCGTCGAAGTGGATTTCCCCATGGGACAAACTTGTTGTGGGCAGCCTGCCTATAACAGCGGTTACCACGAGGAAGCGAAGAAGGCAGCTGAACAGATGATCCGTGTTTTTGAAGGGAGTACCTATGTCGTCTCTCCTTCCGGTTCCTGTGCTGCCATGTTCCGCGAAATTTATCCTCAATTGTTCCGAGAAGATGAGGAGTGGCGGGAAAGGGCGGAGAAATTGGCCCAAAAAACATATGAGTTCTCCGAATTTCTCGTCAAGGTATTGGGAGTGAAGGTGGAGGCTGCCTTTCCCGCCACAGCCACCTACCATCACTCTTGCCATATGAACCGATTCCTCGGGGTGAAGGAGGAGCCGATTACCCTTTTAAACCAGGTCGAAGGTTTAACCTTGAAGGATTTGCCCTATTCCCACGACTGCTGCGGTTTTGGGGGGACTTTCTCCGTAAAGATGAAGGAGATCTCCACCGCGATGGCGGATACGAAACTCTCTCATGTCGAAGAGACGGATACGGAGATTCTCATCGGTTCCGACCTCGGCTGTCTCATGCATCTTGGCGGAAGGCTTCACCGGCAAGGGAAAGAGATTAAAACCATGCACGTGGCGGAAGTGCTGGCGAAGGGGTTGAAAAAATGACGGCAAGGAGGAAGGAATTTCATCAAAGAGTGGAAGAGGCCTTTGCCAATCCCCAGATGAGGAAATCGGTCCCCATCACCCAGGATAACCTCCGCTTTGGTCGGATCCGGGCGATGGAGGAATTGAAAAACGGGGAAGCCTGGCGGGAAATTGCCTCCCAGATACGAAATCACACCCTGGATCATCTCCAAGAATATGTAAATGAACTGATCACAAACTTTGAGAAGAACGGGGGAAAAGCCCACTTTGCCAAAAATGGGGAAGAAGCGGTCCAAACGGTCCTGAGCATTGCCAGGAAACATCAGGCGAAGCGGGTTGTGAAGTCGAAGTCGATGGTGACCGAAGAGATCCATTTAAACCATGCCTTGGAAGAAGACGGGATCAACGTGGTTGAAACCGACCTGGGTGAGTTTATCATCCAGTTGGCGGGGGAGACGCCATCCCATATTCTGGCTCCTGCCATCCATAAGAGCCGGCAAGAGGTGGCGGAGCTCTTCTCCAAGGAGGCGGGGCGCCCTCTCACCGATCGAACGGAGGATTTAACCCGGTATGCCCGGGAGAGATTGCGGCAGGAATTTCTCGACGCGGATCTCGGCATCACCGGCTGCAATTTTGCCGTCGCTGAATCGGGCTCCATCATTCTGATCAGCAATGAAGGAAATGCGAGGATGACCTCTTCCCTTCCCAAGGTTCATATTGTGGTGATGGGGATGGAGCGGGTGGTTCCCACCTGGGCAGAGCTGGATGTACTGGTAACGATGCTGACGAGAAATGCGACGGGGCAAAAGCTCTCCGTCTATATGACGGCGATTAGCGGCCCTAGGCGGGCAGGAGATCTGGATGGGCCGGAGGAGGTTCACCTCATCATCTTGGATAACGGCCGTTCCGACATATTAGAGAGCAAATATAGAGAGGTGTTAAAGTGTATCCGCTGCAGCGCTTGCGTCAATGTCTGCCCGGTTTATCGGGAGATCGGCGGACACGCTTACGGTGGTGTCTACAGCGGGCCCATCGGAGCGGTCCTTACCCCCCTCCTCGATGGAATGGAGAAAAATAAAGAATTACCTTTTGCCTCCTCCCTGTGTGGGGCATGCACGGAGGTTTGCCCTGTGAAAATTCCTCTCCATCACTACCTGATCGAAGAGCGGAAAGACCTGGTGGAGAAGGGCTTTCTGCCGAAACAGGAACGTGTAACGTTTCAAGCCTTCGCCTTTCTCACCTCCCATCCCCTCTTTTACCGGAGTGCCGTGAGGGGAGCGGGGCGCTTATCCCCCATGTTCGGCAGAGACGGGGTCTTAAAGAAAGGCCCTGGGATGCTTGCAGGATGGACTGATGGCAGGGACCTTCCCCTTCCGGCCAAAGAGAGCTTTCATGACTGGTGGCGGCGGCAAAGGGGGGAGAAACGATGAGGATTTCCCAATCTTTCATCCTTCCCCCTACCCGTTTTTACGATGGGATGGATAGGGAAGAGATGATCAATGGCTTTTTGGAGAGCCTTAAAGCCTTACAGGTGAGGTATGATCGCCTCACTGCGGAGGAACTCCCTGCTCGCTTGGGAAAGAGAGTGGAGGAGAAGAAGATACGTTCCCTTATCTATTGGGATGATGCCAGGTTGGAGGCGCTTAGGATTCCCCAAGCGTTGGAAGGTATCGCTTTCCAAGGGAAAATCGATCGCTCCATACAGTGGGGAGAAGAAAGCGGGGAGGAGCTTCGCCGCTTGGCGGCGGAGGTGGAACTGGGCATCACCATGGCCGATTTGGGCATCGCGGAGACGGGAAGCCTCATGCTTCTCAATGGAAATGGGAGAGGTCGGCTGGTAAGCTTAACTCCGCCTGTCTACTTCGCCATCCTCCACGAGCAGAATATCGTCCCCCGCCTCACCCAAGCCTTTAGCTATATTCAGGATCTCATCCCATCAGGGCTCCCCTCCTGCATCAACTGGATCACCGGTCCCAGCCGAACCGCCGATATTGAGGGGGATCTCTCCATCGGCGTCCATGGACCGGGTGAGGTGGAAGTATTCCTCATTCGCTCTTAAACGCTCTTCTCGCTTTTGAATCGCCTCTTTTTTCGAATCGCCCCGGGAGGGGCTTTTTTGTTTTTCCGCTCTTATCTCATCCTATCGGTGTGCCCTCATCGGGTTGGTGGCGAAAAAATGATTCATACCGTGGAAAATTGTGAAACATCGTTGATTCCCAAGACGTATAGACTAGAAGAATGAAACGATGAGGTGAGAACGAAGGAGGAGATGGAAAAAGGCAGAGTGACCGTGTTGAGAAGAGGTGGTGTTCCGGAAGAATGGATTTTGGAGAGAGAAAGAGAAGGAAAAGAGATTGTTCGGTCTTTACAAAAGAAGGGAGAGGGAATTCATGGCGTTGGTTCTGGAAGATGTGACCAAGAAGTTCGGAGATTTTACCGCCGTAGACCACTTAAGCCTTACCATTCCGGAAAAGAAGATCTTCGGACTCCTCGGGGCGAATGGGGCGGGAAAGACGACTACCATTCGCATGATCCTAGGGATTCTGCAGCCCACCGAGGGAAAGATCCGCTGGAACGGGGAGAAGATCGATTACTCCAACAGTCATCGGGTTGGTTATCTCCCGGAGGAGAGGGGTCTTTATCCCAAACTTACCGTGAAGGAGCAACTTCTCTATCTGGCCAGGCTGCGCAACATGGGGAAGGAAGAAGCCCTGCGACAAATTGATCTGTGGCTGGAGCGATTTCAGGTTCCGGAGTATAAAGAGAAGAAAGTGGAAGAGCTCTCGAAGGGGAACCAACAGAAGATCCAATTTATTGCAGCCATTCTACATAAACCCGAGCTCCTCTTTATGGACGAACCTTTTAGTGGACTTGACCCGGTGAACAGCGACTTGTTAAAAAAAGTGGTCCTTGATTTGGCCGACTCCGGCACCACCATCATCTTCTCCAGCCATCGTATGGAGCAAGTGGAAGAGTTATGCCAGGATCTTGTGATCCTCCGTCGGGGGAAACCTGTGGTTCAGGGGAACTTAAAGGAGATCAAACGGGCATACGGAAAGAAGAACATCATTTTGCATGCGGATGGAGATCTCTCCTTCCTCTCCCGGGTAGAAGGAGTTACCCGGGTGGAGAGGACGGCGGTAGGGGCGATTGTGAAGGTGGTTTCCGAGGAAGTATCACAACGGGTTCTCCAGGAAGCGATGAAAGCGGGCTTTATCACGAAATTTGCGTTGGAGGAACCTTCCCTCCACGAAATCTTTGTCGAGAAAGTGGGGACTTCCTATGAATCGTAAATTTTGGCTTATTCTCTCCCATTCGTTCCTTACCAACGTGAAGTCGAGGGCATTTATCCTATCGACGGTTATCATGGGCCTGATCATCGTTGTCATCTTTAACCTGCCTGCCTTAATTCAGTTGTTTAAAAATAACGGGGAAGATCGGGTGGGAATCGTCGATTCCACAGGGGAGGTCTATCCCCTCCTGGAGCAACAGGTAAAGGATATGAACCCTGGATTTACCCTCCTTTCCTACGATGAAGAAGGAAAGGCAAAAGAGGAGGTGATGAATCAGAAACTAAAAGCGTATCTTCTCATTGAGCGCGTCGAGAACGGAACCATTGTAGGAACATTTAACGCCAAGAAGGTGAACGATCAGGAGTTTTACGGGAAGGTATCGCAAGCCCTGAAACAGGCGCAGTTTCGCCTCACCGCTTCCCATTTGGGGCTTACGCCGGATCAAGCCGCTCTCCTCTTCCAAGATGTCTCCCTAAAACAGGTTGCTTTAGATCCGGAAGCGAAGACCGTGGAAGAGATGATTCAATCCGGCGTACTTATCTATATACTTCTCTTCGCCCTGTATTTTGCCGTCCTTTCCTATGGCAGCATGGTGGCCATGGAAGTGGCCAAGGAGAAAAGCTCCCGCATCATGGAGATTTTGATCTCCAGCGTTCCACCGGTGATTCAAATGTTTGGGAAGATCTTGGGAATCTCATTGGTCGGTCTGTTTCAATTTGCGATTTTTATCCTGATCGGAGGCCTCTCCATGCTTTTTGGGGATAAAAAGGTGGATTTGGGCGGGCTGGTCGTAGACTTCTCCACGCTTCCCGTAGATATCGTGATCTATGCGGTGATCTATTTCGTGTTAGGCTATCTTCTCTATGCGACGCTGGCGGCTATGTTGGGCTCCTTGGTGAGCAGCATGGAGGAGATTCAAACGATGATCATGCCGCTTACCATGGTGGTTGTGGTCGCCTTCATGATCTCCATGTTCGGCCTAACCACCCCCGATGCCCCCTACGTGGTGGTGAGCTCCTATATACCTCTTTTTACGCCCCTCGTCATGTTTCTCAGGGTGGGCTTATCCAATCCTGCCTGGTGGGAGGTTCTCATCACCACCGTTCTCCTGATTGGGTCCATCCTCTTATCTGCATATGTGGCGGCGAAGGTTTATAGGGGCGGTGTCCTCATGTACGGGAAAGCTTCCTTTGCCGGAATTATGAAAGCCATGAAATTTTATAAGGAGAAATAGGTCCCGGTAGGGAAATGGTCATCGCATCGAGCTGTAAAGAGGTATTCTTAGTATTACATGTCGGGTTTGTTGCCCGACATTTTCATTTAATCTGCTATTGTTCCCAAAATTTAACCATACTTCGATAACCGATGAAAGATAATATGGGAACCGCCAATAACCCCAAAACCAATCATGCGATTTTTACCAACCGAAAAAGCGCTTCGCAAAAGAATTAAAAAGTTCTACGAAATTACGCTTATTTTTTGACATTCCTCCGTGCACCCTCTTTTTTTCTCTGATTATACCTTGTTGCATCTTTTTTTCCAATCCGTCTCTTTTTCAAGAAAGGAGATGATGGGAAGGAAAGAGTGTAGTACAATAAATACAAATTTCATTTCATTGACCCGGGAGAGTATGGATGGGACAAATCCTTCTTTTATGCACCGATCCATATGAAAGTTTTTCATAAAGGAGGGTGTAAGAAATCGTTCAAAATGAAAAAAGGGTAAAATTAGAATACGACAAATTTCCGAATCGGAAACGGGAACCAGAGAGATTGAAGTGAAAATGGCACTGAAGATTGAGAAAACCGGCTGGTGATTACAAGTTGCTGTCCTACGGATGGTTTTTTTTAATTGTGCTGGTAAGCATTTTAAGTCCGGTGATTGGGATCCTCTTGATCATCTTTTATCATCTGTATGAACAAAAAGTTTATTTGCTCCAGATGGAAAACAGGAGGATCAACTTGGAGCGGGAGCTGCAAAGGATCGAATATATTCAGCTTTCGCAGCAAATCCAGCCCCATTTTCTGTTTAATGCGTTAAACTCTTTGTTAAGTTTGGCCCGCCTGAAAAGGCTGAACGATTTGATCACCTCATTTGAACATCTTGCTCTGTTTATCCGTTATAAATACCAACCCAAGAAACAGCTGGTTCCCCTTTTTCAGGAGATTGACCATATACGGCATTACATCGCTATTCAAAAAATGCGCTTTGGTGACCGCCTCGAAGTTCGTTGGGACGTTGAACCATCGTTAACGAAGGCGGGGATTCCTCCCTATTTGCTGCAAACGTTAGTGGAAAATGCCTTCAAGCATGGATTGGAGCAGGTGGAAGGTAAAGCAATTTTGTTGATCCGACTTTCCCTTTCCGCCGAAAACGATAATAAGATGGTCCATTTGATGGTCAAAGACAATGGACCGGGGTTTTCTCCGGTGGTTTTGGACAGTTTGAAGAAGAATCGAGAAGGAGACCCAAGCTCTGCCGGTGTTGGATTAAAAAATATTGAACGACGCTTGGATTTGCTGTTTCCTGGCAGGGGAAAGCTGATGATCTCATCGGACAAAAATAAGGAATCCGGAGGGATAATCACGGTTTCGTGGCCATTGGTATTGATTGAGGAAGATTTACTTGAGCGGGGTGAGAACCGATGAACGTCCTTTTGTTGGATGATGAACCTCTGGAGGTGGACCAGTTGGAATATCTCATCCATTCCCATTATCCCATGTGGCAAGTCATCAAAGCGACCAATGCATCAGAAGCCATGGAGAAATCGAAATGGATGGTAAAACAGGGAAACTCGCTTCATCTGGGATTGATCGATATTAAACTGCCCGGTAAAACGGGTCTGGAAGTAGCTGCCGAATTGAAGTCTTTATTTCATGAGATGGATATCATTATTATTTCCGCTTTTCAGGATTTTCACTATGCTCGGTCCTCGATTCAATTGGGAGTTCTGGACTATTTGGTAAAGCCCGTCCTGGAAGAAGAGCTCTTCAAAATCTTAAAGCGCTATGTGAATCAGCATCCGGAATTTGAGGCCAAATCCCACATGATTCAGAAAGTGCTGCAGATTGTCCACGATCATTATAAAGAAAAATTAAATCTTTCCGAGATCGCTTCGGAACTTCACATCAACACCTCTTATCTGAGCCGCCGGTTCCGGGAGGATATTGGGTTATCCTTTTCAGATTACTTGCTCAAGTATCGCATTGAGGTGGCCAAGACCCTCTTACACAAAAACCGGGACTGGAGTATGCAAAGAATCGCTGAAGAGGCGGGCTTTAACAGCCAAAATTATTTCAGCAGCGCCTTCAAAAAACTTACCGGATTATCTCCGAAGGAGTATCAGAATCAATTATGAATCGTGGAAAACCGGTCTCCGTCGTACATGTGATCTCTGTCTGGCTATATGGGAGTTTAATTCTCATTTCTGGGGAAACCACCCTGCGATTGGGAGCATTTGGAGGAGCAGTTTTGTCTGGCAGCTTCTGGTTATCTTATTTTCTTATGTTCTTATGGTTTTGGAAAAAAGGGGAATTTCCCATCGTCAATCCGCGCAAGCGAGATCGAATGGGGGAAAAGCTGCTTGCTCTGAGTTACCGCGTGGAGATCGTCACGTTCGAGCTTGTATTGGCGGGGATGCTTCTCCATCTGGTTTTAAACCTCTCGGTGTTTCAAGCGTACGTCCTTACACTTTTAGCGAGCCTTGCCCTCTTGCTGTTGGCATTCCGGATTCAGCCCGATTTTCGCTGGAACAATTTGGTTCGCTTGGTGCTTTCGTTGATCTTGGCTTTTTTTCTTCCCATCTACACCTATTTGCAAATAGGTCTAGAAACCGTATATCACAACCTTTTGCATTACCATCCGAAAGTTTTGCATTTGGAACAATCCGGCCTGCTTCCTTTTCTCATTGCCGGCACCTGCATCCTTTTCGCCAACATGGTTGCCTATTTCATGAATCAGCCGGCTAGGAGTGTCGATCCGCCCTCTTTTTTGCGAGATCTATGTCTAACCGCCGTCATCTGGTCGGCAGCTGTGATGGCTTTTTCCAGCATCGCTATCGTTGCGATCACGGAAAAGATCGAACCTTCTTTCCTGAATGAATTATCCATTTTATTGATGAAAGAGATATCTTCGTCACCGGTCTTTTTCATTTTTTCTGTCATGTTGCTATTGATTTCCTTTTCCTCTTTAAGTGCTCCCGCCTTTTTGGTGGGAGGATGGAGAGGCCACTCGAAGGAAGTGCAAAAATTAAATCTTTTTGAAGTTCTGCTCCCTTTCCTGGGAGGAGCGGCGGGGTTGATGACCATTTTTTATTTTCATTGGTCTCTTTTAGATTTTTTTATTCTGTTTGGGATTTTTCAGGGGCCGTTGGGGGTTTGGAACATGGGGAATCTGTTTCTTCTTGGGGAGAAAGGGGGGGGCATGTGGATTCCTGCTACTGGAGTTTTTGTGGCGATCTTGGCCCATATATTTGCCTCTGCCTCGAGGGATGAAATGGTCATTTGGTCCACAGGGACTGCCTTGGTCTTCTTGCTTGTTACCAGGGTGTTGGGCTCATTCAAACGAGTAATAAAAGTGTAAAAAATAGAAATAAAATTGAAATACAGGATGAGACCAATCTTTTATAATACCCCTTAAAGATATTCATCTTTAAAGTTTTTCTTCTTTTTTGAAAAAGGGGGTATACAGATGAGATGGTTTTTTCGTGTAATGATAACCGTTTTTGTACTAGGTGCAATCGTTGCAGGATGTTCTTTCAATTCGCCGCCACAATCAGCCGGTGAAAACGCTGCTCGGGAAAAGTCGATTGTGATCGGGTTACAGGCTGAGCCGACCTCTTTGGATGCCCATCAGATTTCGGATTACAATTCCAGCCGGGCAGCGATGGAAATGTATGACCAGCTGGTACAGTTTAAAGATGAGAGTACGGAGATTGAGCCCGATCTAGCGGAAAAGTGGGATGTGTCCAAGGACGGCTTGGAATACACGTTCTATTTGCGGAAAGATGTCAAGTTTCATGATGGAACTCCTTTTAATGCAGAAGCGGTAAAATTCAGCATTGACCGTCAAATTGATCCAAAACATCCCTACCATGATTCCGGCCAGTTCGCTTACGCCGAGTTTACGTTTGGCATGGTGGATCATGTGGAGGTGGTGGACGAGTATACCGTAAAAATCGTGCTGAAGGAGCCGTATGCTCCGTTTTTAAGCAATTTGGCCATGCACGCAGCCAGCATTGTCAGTCCGACAGCCGTCAAGCAATACGGAAAGGATTTCTCAAGACATCCGGTCGGAACCGGTCCATTCAAGTTTGTGAGCTGGAATCCCGGGGTAGAAGTGATTCTCGAAAAAAATCCGGAGTATTTTAAAGGGGCTCCCAAGATCGACAAGCTTATCTTCAAGCCCATTACGGAAGACCAAACCCGTTTGACCGAATTGGAAGCGGGGAATCTGGACTTGATTGTCAATGTCCCGCCCGATGACTTGGAAAGGTTGAAGGCAGACCCTAATCTACAGGTGATTGAGCAATCGGGGATGCACGTCTGGTGGACAGCCTTTAATACCCAAAAGAAACCTTTTAATGATGTACGGGTAAGGCAAGCGGTCAATTATGCCATCAACAAAGAAGCGATCGTAAACGAAATTTTGAAAGGGACGGGGGAACTTGCCAATTCTCCTTTGCCGCCAAGCATCTGGGGGCATAATCCCAATGTGAAAAACTACGAGTACAATCCGGAAAAAGCAAAACAGCTTTTGGCGGAAGCGGGTTACCCGAACGGGTTTGAAGTAACGTATGGGGTGCCTGAATCTGGATCGGGCATGCAACAGCCAACCACGATGGCCGCTGCCATCCAAGCGGATCTGGAAAAAGTAGGCATACGTGTTAAGATACAAACGTTCGAATGGGGATCTTACCTGGATAAGGTTTTTGTACCATACGATCAACAAAAGGATATGGACATGCATCAGATGTCCTGGATCGGAGATAACGGGGACCCGGATAATTTCCTCTATATCTTGTTTAGCAGCAAGCAATGGCCGACCGCCGGTTTTAATGATGCTTATTACAAGAATGAAGAAGTGGATAAATTGCTGGATGAGGCCCGGGTGACGAATGATAAGAAGAAACGAACCGAACTGTATGAAAAAGCCCAGGAATTGATCTTAAAAGATGCTCCATGGATTATCGTTGATCATGAAAAACAGATTGTGGTTGCCCAAAAGAACGTGAAAAACTTCAAGCTGCATCCAACGGGAGTTTTCCGATTTGCCAATGTCGATGTTGATTAACAGCGGGAGGAGGGGGGATTTCCCTCGTTAACCATCTATGAGTGCCGGGCATGGGTGTGATCTCTAGGATGGATGTCCCAAACGGTGCTGGCGAGCGCCTACCTTATACAGAGCGTAAGGGTGTCCGTACGGAACAGCCCCGGGAGACGTACCGTCTAGTTCGGGGACCGCATGCTAGATGATGAGGACGGGGGAATGGCCCCCTCCTATTCGAATGAAAACGGGGAGGAGTCATCGTTGGGGATCTATGTTGTGAAACGTCTACTCGCATTGATACCCGTTCTGCTCGGCGTAACGATTTTAACCTTCTCCATCATGCATCTTTCTCCGGGGGACCCTGCCAAGATCATTTTGGGTTCCAAGGCGACGGAAGAGTCTATCCGTCAGCTCCGGGCAGAACTTGGACTGGATCTCCCCATATACCAGCAATATTTGCGCTGGTTGGGAAACATCTTGAGAGGAGATTGGGGGCGTTCGATTCAGATGAAGATGGAGGTGCTTCCTTTAATCTTGAATAGGTTTGGAGCCACTTTGATTCTCACTTTGGCAAGCGCCGGTTTGGCAACGGTTTTTGGAGTGCTGTCGGGAATCATAGCTGCCCAAAAGAAGTATACCTGGATTGATCGATTGCTCATGTTGATTGTTCTTGTGGGCTTTGGTATGCCGGTGTTCTGGTTGGGAATTTTGTTGCAAATCACCTTTGGCTTAAAATTGAATATATTGCCAATTTCGGGTATGTATTCTCCCGGCCAAAACGGTTTTTTGGATCTCTTCAAACATCTGATTCTTCCTTCCATCAGCTTGGCTGTCGGTTCGGGGGCAATCATCGCCCGCATGACCCGTTCAAGCATGCTCGAAGTCTTTGGGCAAGACTATATTCGCACCGCACGGGCTAAAGGATTACGGGAGAAAAAAGTCATATACAAGCACGCATTGAAGAATGCATTTATTCCGATTATGACCGTGATCGGGATGCAGATTGGCTTTTTGTTGGCAGGTGCGGTGTTGGTGGAGATGGTTTTTTCTTGGCCCGGTATCGGCACCTTGATGGTGAACGGAATTTTGGCCCGGGATTTTCCCTTGGTTCAGGGAATTATTCTCTTTGTTGCAACTTCCTACGTCCTGATCAACTTAGTTGTGGACATTTTGTATGCATATTTGGATCCTAGAATTTCTTATTAAGTAGGGGTTGAAAAAGATGGAAATGCCTGAAGTGGAGAAAAAAGGGATGGCAGCCGCGGATGGGAAGAAGAAGCACCCCGGGCCATGGGCTTTGGCTTGGAAGAAGTTAAAAAAGGACAAAGCAGCGGTTTTTGGAGGCATCATTTTATTGGTGATCATCGCACTCTCCCTTCTTGCCCCGATTTTACCTTTACAAGATCCGGAAGCGACCAATCTGGGCAAGCGTTTGTTGCCTCCGGGGACGGAGGGGCATCTCCTGGGCACGGACCAGCTGGGTCGGGACCTGTTCAGTCGCTTAATTTGGGGAGGTCGCGTTTCCGTTACCGTGGGTTTTTTCGCCGTGTTCATCGCAATGGCGATCGGAACGTTATTGGGTTTGGTGGCAGGATATTTCCAGAAGTTTTTCGACAGCTTGATCATGCGGACGATGGATATTTTGATGGCCTTCCCATACGTTCTGTTGGCGATCGCCATCATCGCAGCTTTAGGACCGGGGCTAATGAATACCATGATTGCGGTAAGCATGGTTGGGATACCATACTATGCGCGCATCGTGAGGGGTAGCACCCTCTCTTTCCGGGAAATGGAGTTTGTCCTAGCGGAACGTGCAATGGGCGCAGGCCATGGACACATTATCCTCTATCATATTCTTCCAAACTGTTTGCCTCCATTAATCGTAGCTGCCAGCCTGGATGTGGGATGGATGATTCTGGCCGCTTCCGGGATGAGTTTTCTGGGGTTGGGTGCTCAGCCGCCCATGGCAGAGTGGGGTGTTATGTTGAGTGAAGGCCGGAAATTTATCCGGGTTGCCCCGCATGTCAGCGTATTGCCGGGAATGGCCATCTTCTTGGTGGTTTTGGCACTTAATCTCGTAGGAGATGGACTTCGCGACGCTTTGGATCCCAAAGCGAAAGCATAAAAGCAAAGGGAAGGATGATCCACATGACTTTTTCCATTGTCGGTTTTGATCCGAAAACAGGAGAATTGGGCGTTGCCGTCGCTTCCAAATTCCTTGCGGTCGGTTCTTTGGTGCCCTGGGCTAAGGCGGGCGTCGGAGCGGTGGCAACCCAATCGTGGGCTAATGTAGATTATGGATACAAAGGCTTGGAACTCCTCGCAAAAGGAAAATCGGCCCAAGAGGTATTAAATCAGCTTGTTGCGGAAGATGAGCACAAGGAAGTTCGACAGGTGGGGATGGTCGATGCCATGGGTAATGCGGCAACCTATACCGGGGAAATGTGTTATCCGTGGGCGGGTGGAATTACAGGACCTAATTTTTCTTGCCAGGGGAATATCCTGGTGAGTGAAGAAACGGTGAAAGCTATGGCCAATACGTTTCAGCATGCCGAAGGGACGTTGGCCGAACGCTTGCTGAAAGCTTTGTTGGCGGGAGAGAAAGCAGGAGGGGACAGCCGGGGGAAACAGTCGGCTAGCCTGTTGGTGGTGAAGAAAGGAGGAGGTTATGGCGGAAATCACGACCGCTACATCGACCTGCGTGTGGATGACCATGCCGAACCTGTAAGTGAATTGCTCCGGATCTATGGATTGCATCAACTTTATTTTAACCGCACTCGTCCGGAAGACCTCTTACCAGTCGAAGGAGAGTTGAAAACGAGGCTGATGGAATATTTGCTGAAACTCGGTTACGTAAAATCGGTCGAAGTCAATGATCATGAACTGTACGAAGCCGTAAAATCATTCCATTTGATCGAGAATTTTGACGAGCGCGTTCAGGAACCGGGTTGGATCGACCGGAAAGTGGTTGAATTTATGGAACAGCTTGTGACGACAAAAGGGTGAAAAAAATGGCCAAGTTGTTGGAGGTCAAGAATCTCAAGGTCTCCTTTCGGCAAGAAGAAAAACAGGTGAATACCATCAATGGAGTCGGCTTTACTCTAAATCATGGCGAAACGTTGGGAATCGTAGGGGAGTCGGGATGCGGGAAGAGCGTCACCTCCTTATCCGTCATGGGGCTTCTTCCTAAAGAAAATTTCACAATCGAGGAAGGGGAAATCTGGTTCGACGGCAAGAACCTTCTTGAGATGACGGATGAGGAATATTGCAAGATTCGCGGGAAGGAGATCGCCATGATCTTTCAGGAGCCGATGACTTCGTTGAATCCGGTGTTCACGATTGGCAACCAGCTGATTGAAACCATCATGGAACACAGTTCTCTGAGCAAAAAGGATGCGTTTCGCAGGGGAGTCGAAATGTTGAAAAAAGTGGGCATCCCCCGGGCCGAGGAGATCATGTCGGAATATCCCCATCGGCTGTCAGGAGGCATGCGCCAGAGAGTCATGATTGCGATGGCGATGGTGTTAAATCCCAAACTGCTCATTGCGGATGAGCCGACAACCGCTCTTGATGTGACGATCCAGGCACAAATACTCGATCTGATGAGAAGCCTGAAAAATGAGTTGAATACTGCCATCATCATGATTACGCATGATCTGGGGGTGGTTGCGGAAATCTGTGACCGGGTGGCGGTGATGTATGCAGGAGAGATCGTCGAGGAAGGCGGAATCAGGGAGATTTTCAAAAACCCGAAGCACCCGTATACCCTCGGTCTCTTCCAGGCAATGCCGAGCATGCGAGAAGAACAGGAACGCCTCTATTCGATTCCAGGGTCGGTGCCGACACCCGATGAGATGCCGATTGGATGCCGTTTTGCCCCCAGATGTGAGCACGCCAAACCGGAATGCCATGTCCAATCTCCCAAAAGGGTACAGGTTGGACCGGATCACTCTACCTGTTGTTGGCTCTATTCTTCATAAGGAGAGAAAATGTATGGAAAGAAAACCGCCTTCGGACTATCTGCTCAATGTAAAAGGATTAAAGGTATATTTTCCCGTCCGCAAGGGGTTCATGCGCCGGATCGACGGCTATGTGAAAGCTGTGGATGACGTCAGCTTCGCTTTACATGAAGGGGAAACACTGGGATTGGTCGGGGAAAGCGGCTGCGGAAAATCGACGACGGGCCGTGCAATCCTTCAATTAATCCGTCCGACGGCCGGAGAGGTCATCTATCAAGGGAAAGATTTGACAAAGTTAAGCTTCAAGGGGATGCGCCCAATCCGCAGGGACATTCAGATGATCTTTCAAGATCCGTATTCTTCCCTGAACTCGAGGATGACTATTCGGAACATCCTATTGGAACCTATGAAAATTCACGGGATTTTTACCAGGAAAGAGCGGGAAGAGCGAGTGGAGTATTTGTTGGAAGTGGTGGGATTGAGCGGCGCGTATGCCAACCGCTACCCGCACGAGTTTAGCGGAGGTCAAAGACAGCGGATCGGAATTGCGCGGGCGTTGGCGTTAAACCCTAAACTGATCATTGCCGATGAGCCGGTTTCTGCGTTGGATGTGTCGGTGCAAGCGCAAGTGTTAAACTTGATGCAAGAGCTACAAGAAAAGTTCCGGCTTACGTATATTTTTATAGCTCATGACCTGAGCGTTGTGAAACATTTCAGCACCCGGGTGGGAGTCATGTATTTGGGTAGGCTGGTGGAATTGGCCGATAAAAAGCGTTTATATCAGTCCCCAAAACACCCGTACACCCAGGCGCTGCTATCGGCGGTTCCGGTTCCGGACCCAGATGCCAAGAGGGAAAGAATGATCCTTTCCGGGGAAGTTCCCAACCCAAAAAATCCGCCTGCCGGTTGTGCCTTTCAAACTCGGTGTGCCGCCTGCATGGAGATTTGCAAAATAGAGAGGCCGCCTCTTAAAGAGATCGGGCCCGGACATTTTGTTGCTTGCCATCTCTATTGAAATCTCTATTGAACTTTTTAAAAGAAAAGTCTTTTGAATAAGATGTCTTTCTTAGATGTTGTTCCTTGACGAGCTTCTCCTTGTTTACATCTCCCGCAAAAGGTGATAAAATTCGAGGTGAACGTTCCATCACAGCAGGGGAGCTGAGTCCGCTCGGCTGAGAGGGCACCAAATGGGGTGCCGACCCTTCAACCTGATCTGGGTAATGCCAGCGTAGGGAACATCGACGCCGCTCTTCATTCTCTTAGTGTTCTACAATTGAGCAGTCTATCCCTATTTCGGGTCTCCGACTCGCACAGATTCGGCGAGTTCGGGAAAGGCCGTAACGACTCTTTTCGGGGATGCGCATGACGGGGAACAGGAGAGAATATGTGTGCCATGTACTTACGAAGGCTATCCAGCAGGATAGCCTTTTTTGGTGTGATCAGGTTTTCATGGAAAGACTATGATGAGAAGAAAGGAGGTATCGGGGTGCCGATCGTCAATGTGGGGTTTCAAGTGATCCCAAAGACAAAAGAGGGAAACTCCTATGAGTTGGTGGACAAGGCCATTGAGGTGGTCTCCAAATCGGGGGTGAAGTATGAGGTAGATCCCATGGAGACTGTGATGGAGGGAGAATACGATAAACTGATGGAGATTGTGAAGGAAGCCCAGGAGGCGGTCATCGCAGCCGGAGCGCAAGAGACAATGACGTTTATCAAGGTGCATTACCGGCCTGAAGGGGTTACGATTGATGAAAAAGTGGCCAAGTATCGCTAAGGCAGGGGGAAGTCTCCTCCTCTTTCTCCTCCTCTGGGAGGGGAGTGTGCAGATGTTTCGCATTGAAAAATGGATCTTGCCCGCTCCTTCCGATGTGCTGGCAGCCCTTATTCAGTACTTTCCCCTCATCATGATGCACAGCGGGCAAACGGTGATCGAGACCCTGATCGGTCTTTCCGTCGCCACTCTTTTGGGGATCGGTCTGGCCACTTTGATGGATCGCTTTCTCCTCCTGCGGGATGCCGTCTATCCCCTGTTGGTGATCACCCAAACGATTCCCACCGTAGCTTTGGCCCCCTTATTCATGGTATGGTTTGGATTTGGGATGCTGCCAAAAATCTTGGTGGTGGTGATCGCCACCTTTTTTCCCATTGTGGTCAGCCTTTTCGAAGGGTACCGGCAAGTAGATGAAGAAAAGGTTCGTCTCCTCGCTTCTATGGGAGCTAACCGGGGCCAAATCTTTCGCTACCTGAAGATTCCCGCCTCTCTCCCCTCTTTTTTCGCAGGACTTCGGATCGCGGGGACCTATGGGGTGATGGCCGCCGTCGTCGGAGAGTGGTTAGGCGCCAATCGCGGCTTGGGGATTCTTCTGATCCGTTCCTCCAAGTCATTCTTAACGGACCAACTCTTTGCCACCATTCTGGTCATTATCCTGCTAAGCCTATTTCTCTATTGGATCATTGAATGGCTCGCCGCCCTTATCATGCCTTGGCGGCGCTTCTCGGAAGAACGTCATTAAATCTGCGATCAATATAAGGAGGGTTTTTGCTGTGGAGAGTAATCAGATCACATCACGTGCCGGTCGTTCTCTCATTCTTTTGATCCTAAGTCTTTTTCTCTTGGGAAGCTTGCTCACAGCCTGCGGGAGCGGAAATGCAGTTCAACCCAACGCTTCTCAAGGCGGAGCGACCCAAGGGGTAGATGCGAATCAACCTCCGGAAAAAGTGGTGGTTACATTAGACTGGTATCCCAATACGAATCATACGGGTCTCTATGTGGCGAAGGAGAAGGGATATTATAAAGAGGAGGGACTTGATGTGGAGATTATCCAGCCGGGGGAAAACAGTGCCGACCAACTGGTCGCTTCCGGTAAGGCCGATTTTGGTGTCAGTTCGGCGGAAGGGATCACCCAGGCGAGAGCTACCGACCTTCCCCTCGTCTCCATCGCCGCCGTCATTCAGCATAACACCTCCGCCTTCGCCTCCCTTCCTGAAGCGGGCATTAAGAGCCCGAAAGATTTTGAGGGAAAGCGGTATGGCGGTTGGGGAAGCCCCACCGAAGAGGCGACGATTAAAGCGTTAATGGAAAAGTATGGCGCCGACAGCACGAAATGGACCAATATTACCTTGGGACAGACCGACTTCTTCTCCTCCATCGGCAAGCAGGCTGATTTTGAATGGATCTATTATGGTTGGGATGGCGTAGAAGCGGAGCGAAGGGGGATCAAGATCAATACGATCTTTTTAAGGGATCTAGACCCGGATCTGGATAATTACACGCCAATCCTCGTCACCAATGAAGACCATATCAAAAATAAGCCTGATCTGGTGAAGCGTTTCTTGGCGGCAACCGCCAAGGGGTATGAGTTCGCAATCTCCAATCCTGATGAAGCGGCCCAGTCTCTCCTCAAGAATGCACCGGAATTAAATCAGGATCTGGTGAAGAGATCCCAAGCGTATCTGGCGAAGGAATATCAAAGCGATGCGCCCCAATGGGGGATACAAAAGAAAGAGGTTTGGGAAAGGTACGCCAACTGGCTGATGGATAAGAATCTCCTTCCCAAGCGGATCGACGTGGATCAACTCTTTACCAATGATTTTCTTCCCAAGAAGTAAGGCCGATGGATATGTTGAAAATAGAAGGGATTAACAAAGAGTATCTGCAAAGGGATGAAAGCCGCCTTCCCGTCTTAGAGGGGATCACCATGGAGGTGAAGGAAGGAGAGATCGTCTCCTTGGTGGGCCCCTCCGGATGCGGGAAGAGCACGCTACTAGATATCATCGCCGGGCTTACCATCCCCGATCGGGGAAAGGTGTGGATCGGAGAGGAAGAGGTGACGGGGAAAAAGGGAAAGGTAAGCTATATGCCGCAAAATGATCTCCTCTTTCCCTGGCGCACCATCCTGGACAATGTGATCCTTCCACTTCAATTGGCGGGCCTCTCGACGAATAAGGCAAGGGAGGAGGGGAGGAGACTCCTCCCTCTTTTTGGCCTGGAAGGGTTTGCGGAAAGTTACCCTTCCATGCTGTCGGGAGGAATGAGGCAAAGGGCGGCGCTCCTGCGTACCTATTTGATCCAAAAGGATCCCATCCTCCTCGACGAACCTTTTGGGAGATTGGATGCCTTGACGCGTGCGGAGATGCAGAAGTGGCTCCTTACCATCTGGGAGAAGATGAGGCGGACGATCCTCCTCGTCACCCATGATGTGGAGGAGGCGATCTTCCTCTCGGACCGGATCTATCTTCTCTCACCCCGGCCAGGGCGGGTGCTCAAGGAAGTAATTGTTCCTTTACCTCGTCCGCGCACGGAGAGGATGAAGACGGAAGAGGATTTGATAGAGATCAAACGGATATTGCTCGAGGCATTGGAGAATAAAGGCTAACGTAGGCGTTGAGTTTATAGGATAAGGCCCCGTCCCTTTAGAGCAGATATTTTCTCTTCGTCTCTTGAATCTTTTCGATTAGATCATTTCCCTCTATTAATTTGCTTGCTTCTATTTCCACCTTCTGTAACGTACGGTACGGATTCCTTCTGTTCGTTTTCCGGTTTTTAACTGCACATCAGCAAGAGCTCGCAATGCTTTAGCGTAGAGATATTCTCGATTTTGGGCACGGAAAAAATGCTTCCTCGCTGTTATTAATGAGAGCACCTGTCAATATTAGGAATAAAAAACCAGTAGACGAGAGGTGCTCTTATTTGTTTTCAATCAGTATGAAACAAGGAACTGTCGAAGAACTTCTGCATATTGCGGAGCCTTGGTACATTGATCGGGTTGAATTTGACCCAGAGAAAAAGCAACTGAACGTATATGTTAAGGTTCTAAAAGGAGAACTTTTCCCATGTTCGAATTGCGGTGCTACAGATCAACCTGTCAAAGAGATTGCAGATAAGGACCGCCTTTGGCGTCATTTAAATTTTTTTTGAGTATCCTAGTTACATCCATTGTGAATTACCAAGAACAAACTGCGGAAATTGCAAAAAATTAATGCGGGTGAATGTTCCGTGGGCATTGGAAAAATCGAAGCACTACTTCACTTTACACTTTGATGCTTTAATTAGTTTCCGCTGAAAAAATTGAAGAAATTGAACAAAAAAAGGAATTCGCAGCCTTCATGTGGAAATTGTGATTGAGCAGATAACAATCCCGAGGGGCGAATTATTTGTCTAAGAAGTTCAACATCGCCCTTCGGAAATTCTTCCACGATGTGAAGAAAATATTGAAACTTCTGCAGTCGTGCTTGAATCGGTGTTCGAAGGATTGGCATTGTATGATTACAGCATCTTAAAAACAATAATTGCAAAAGTCGATCTAATATGTCATAATCGAATTTACTAAGATTTACATATTCACTAAATCTTCAAAGGGGGATGCAAGATGAGAAGGAAAGGAATGCTGCTCTTTTTCGCACTCGTGCTCCTATGGGTTTTAGCGGCTTGCGGGCAACAGACTGGATCGAAAGGGGAGCCGGGTCAAGGAGGAACGGCTGCTCCGACGGGAGGAACGCTCATTTTTGGCAGGGGCGCCGACTCTACCGCCCTGGATCCCATCAATGTGACCGACGGAGAATCCCTCATCGTTACGGACAATATTTTTAATACGCTGGTCGATTATAAGCCGGATAGCACCGAGGTGGTTCCTTCCTTGGCGAAGGAATGGAAGTCTTCCGAGGATGGCCTCACCTGGACCTTTAGCCTCCAGGAAGGAGTAAAGTTTCATGATGGGACCGACTTTGATGCGGAAGCGGTGGTTTACAACTTCAACCGTTGGATGGACCCTAATCATCCTCAGCATAAAGGAGACTTTGGTTATTATGCCTATATGTTCGGCGGATTTAAAGGGGATCCAGGGCATGTGATCAAAGAGGTGGTGGCCAAGGATAAATACACGGTTGAGTTCCATCTCAATTTCCCGCAAGCTCCTTTCCTGAACAATCTGGCCATGTCCCCGTTCGGGATTGCGTCACCGGCGGCGATCGAAAAGTATGGGGAGAAATTTGGGGATCATCCTGTAGGAACCGGGCCGTTTAAATTCGTGGAGTGGAAAAAAGGAGATAGCATCACCCTGGAGAAAAACCCCGATTATTGGAAAAAAGGACTTCCCAAGCTGGATAAGGTGGTCTTCCGCTCCATTCCCGACAACAGCAATCGCTTCACCGCCTTGAAAAATGGAGAAATCGATTTGATGGATGGTTTAAACCCGGAAGATGTGCCCTCGGTGAAGTCGAACGATAAGCTTCAGCTTTTCTTGCGTCCCAGTATGAATGTGGCGTATCTTGCTTTTAATACGAAGGTGAAACCTCTGGATGATAAACGGGTACGGCAAGCCTTAAACATGACGGTAAACAAGAAGGAGATCATCGACTCGTTTTTCGCCGGGCTGGCGGAGCCGGCCAAGAATCCCATGCCGCCATCGCTATGGGGGTATAATGACCAAGTGGAAGATTATCCTGTTGATCTGGAGAAGGCTAAATCCCTGTTAGCCGAAGCAGGTTACCCGAACGGCTTTGAGACCGACCTCTGGTACATGACCGAACCCCGCCCCTATATGCCCAATGGGCAGAAGGTGGCGGAGGTACTGCAGGCTGACTTCGCAAAGATTGGAGTAAAGGTAAATCTGGTTACGTATGATTGGTCCACCTATCTGGATAAGACGGGAAATGGGGAACATCCGATGGCTCTCATGGGGTGGACCGGGGATAACGGAGATCCCGACAACTTCCTCTATGTCCTGTTGGACAAAGATAATACCCGGACCCCCGATGCCGGGAATATCGCATTCTACGTCAACGATGCCCTTCACGATCTCCTGATCCGGGCACAACGCTCCACAAACCAAGAGGAGAGAATCCAGCTGTACATGGAGGCGCAAAAGATCATCCATGAGGATGCACCTTGGATTCCCCTCGTTCATACGACCCCTCCCATCGCGGGGATCAAAGAAATAAAAGGATATATTCCCCATCCGACCGGCACGGAAAGCTTTGAGAATGTAAGCATCGAAAAATAGGGAAAACAGCCAGTTCGTTGATTCGGAGATGATGCTTTTGTTTCGGTATATCTTGCGGAGGCTCGTTCTCCTCGTTCCCGTTCTCATCGGCATGTCGATCATCGTCTTCGGCATTATTCACTTCATCCCGGGGGACCCTGCCAGGGCCATCTTGGGGGAGAGGGCGAGCGAGACGGCTTTGGAGAAATTACGGGAGGATTTGGGACTGAATGAGCCTCTTTTTCTCCAATATGTTCATTTTATGGGCAATATCTTGCAGGGGAATCTGGGAGAGAGCATGCGCACGAAAGCGCCAATCGCCCAGGAGATCCTCCCCTATTTGGCGGCGACTTTCGAACTAACCCTGGCCGCCATGGCGTTTGCCGTTTTTTTCGGCATACATCTGGGAATTTGGGCGGCCTGGAAACAGAATTCCTGGTTTGATTTGGCTTTGATGATGGCGGCTTTGATCGGCGTATCCATTCCCATCTTCTGGCTGGGGATCATGGAGCAATATCTTTTTGCGGAGAAACTGGGATGGTTTCCTTCCGGAGCGAGGTTTAACCACCGGGAACCCATTACCGCCATTACAAACTTTTATATCCTGGATACCATCTTGGCAGGGAATTGGAGAGGGCTGGGAGACGTTCTTCGCCACCTGGTTCTTCCCGCTTTCGCCCTCGGAACGATTCCCTTATCCATCATCGCCCGCATGACCCGCTCCACCGTTTTGGAGGCGCTGAAGTCCGATTACATTCGCACAGCCCGAGCGAAGGGGCTTAACGATTTTGTGATCCTCTATCGCCACGCTTTGAAAAATGCGTTCATTCCGATCCTTACGGTGATCGGACTGCAAACCGGGAGCCTTTTAGGCGGAGCGGTCTTGACGGAGACGATTTTCGGCTGGCCGGGAGTGGGTCGTTATTTATTTGATGCGATTAACAACCGGGACTACACGGTGATTCAGTCGGGTATCCTGGTGATCGCCGCCTTCTTCGTCCTGATCAATCTTTTGGTGGACCTGCTTTACGCATTCTATGATCCTCGAATTCGGTACAGTTAGGGGGGAGAGGGATGGAGATACAGTCTACGAGTGAGATTGGGGGAAGCCTTCCGGAGAAACCGGAACGAAAGCGGAGCCCCTTCCTTAAATCTTTTTCCAGGTTTCTCCGCCATCCCTTTATCTTATCCGGGGGAGGGATTCTCCTGTTTCTTTTCCTCCTTGCCCTGTTGGCGCCGGTGATCGCGCCGGAAGGGTATAACGAGCAGAAGCTCTCCCTCCGCCTTTTGCCACCCAATGGGGAGCATTGGTTTGGCACCGATGATTTCGGGAGGGACATCCTCTCCCGGGTCATCTATGGAGCCCGCATCTCCCTTCTGATCGGCATCTCCTCCGTAACCGGCTCGATTCTCGTCGGCGCTTTTCTCGGACTCCTCGCCGGATATTACGGGAGATGGGTGGATACCCTCATCAGCCGTATGTTTGATATGCTCTTAGCCTTTCCTGCCATTCTCCTCGCCATCGCCATCGTCGCCATCCTCGGGCCAAGCCTTTTTAATGCGCTATTAGCCATCTCCATCGTCAACATTCCCACCTATGGAAGATTGATGCGGGCGAGGGTTCTCTCTTTGCGGGAGGAGGAGTATGTTCAAGCGGCAAAGGCGGTCGGTTTGAAGGAAAGGCGTATTCTCTTTCGCCATATCCTGCCCAACAGTCTTACGCCCATTCTGGTACAAGGGACGATGGGCATCGGTTCCGCCGTGCTGGAGGCGGCAGCCTTAGGTTTCCTCGGACTGGGCGCCCAACCTCCGGAGCCGGAGTGGGGCAAGATGCTGGCCGATGCCCGAAACTACATCACACAGGCCCCTTGGCTTTCCATCTTTCCCGGGCTTGCCGTCATGGTGACGGTTTTAAGCTTTAATCTCTTGGGAGATGGGCTCCGGGATCTCCTCGATCCCCGGATGCGGTAAAATGAAACTCCTTTGTAACTCCTTTATCGTATGATGGTGGAGAAGATGAAGGAGGTAGGTGACATGCCCCACCCCCCCATAGGGATTGTGAGTATCGGCCTCTATTTGCCGGAAAGAAGAATGACGAGCAAGGAGCTGTCGGAGAAGAGCGGAATTCCCCGGGAGATCTTGGAAGAGAAGATGGGGATCGTGGAAAAGCGCATCCCAGGACCTTCTGACCATACCGCCCAGATGGCCGTTTGGGCGGCCCGGACGGCGATAGAGAGGGCCGGTGTTGATGCGCGGGATATTGATCTGATCATTTATTTTGGGGAGGAGCATAAGGAATACCCCCTCTGGACCGCCGGGATTTGGGTACAGCATAAGATCGGTGCCGTCAACGCCTATGCCTTTGACATCCAGCAGCGCTGCGGGACCGGGGTATTGGCCCTGAAAATGGCGAAAGAGATGATGCTTGCCGATGATGCCCTCCATACGGTCCTCCTCGCCGGAGGCTACCGGAATGTGGATTTTATCGATTATGCCAATCCACGCACCCGCTTCATGTATAACCTGGGAGCCGGAGGGGGGGCGATCCTCCTGAAGAAGGGGTGCGAGGCGAATCAGGTGTTGGCAGGGAGGATCATCACGGACGGCTCCTTCTCCGAAGATGTGGCCGTCCCCGTTGGCGGGACGAAGGTGCCCCTCACCCCGGAACTGTTGCAGCAAGGGAAGTACACCCTCGACGTGATGGATCCGGATGGAATGAAGGCGCGCCTGGAAGAGAAATCGATGCGAAACTTCCTCCGGGTGATACGGGAGGCGGTGGAGAGAAGCGGCTATCGGACCGAAGAGATCGATTATCTGGCGATTCTTCACATGAAACGCTCCGCCCATCAGTATGTTCTGAAAGAATTGGGCCTCAGCACGGAACAATCGATTTATCTGGAGCGTTACGGGCATATCGGCCAGATCGACCAGATCCTTTCGTTGGAACTGGCGCTCCAGGAAGGAAGGGTGAAAGAAGGGGATCTCGTCGTCTTTGTCAGTGCAGGCATCGGTTATGCCTGGGATGCCATCGCCATTCGTTGGGGAAGCCCGGAGGGATCCTCTCCTATTGCCGCCGTCTAAGCGATTGAACCGATCGCGGCCATGGGTTGGAAAGGGAGTGGAGCATCGGCTCTTATCTTTGGGCAGTGGTTGGTCTGTCGTGAAGAAAAAACAGGGAATGGGCAAATCACTAAATCCATACGACGGTACATCGTTTTGAGGAGGGGAAAGGAATGGGAGTACGAGGAAGGGTTGCCGTCATTACAGGGGGAGCGAGCGGGATTGGACTTGCGGCGGTGAAGCGATTTGCCCATGAAGGGGCGAAGGTTGTCATCGCAGATTATAACGAAGAGGCAGGGCGGGAGGCGGAGAAAACCGTCCGGGAAACAGGAGGGGAGGCTGTTTTCTTTCCTGTCGATGTCTCTAACCGGGAAAGCGTAGACCGCATGGTTGGTTCAGTTCTGGAGAAGTATGGACAGATCGATATTCTTATTAATAATGCGGGCATTACCCAAGATGCCATGCTCCACAAGATGACGACGGAGCAATGGGAGCGGGTGCTGGCGATTAACCTGTCCGGCGTCTTCCATTGTACCCAGGCGGTCGTTCGGCATATGCGGGAGCGGGGGTATGGACGGATCATCAATACCTCTTCCGTCGTGGGGAAATTTGGCAATGTGGGGCAGACCAATTACGCAGCCACCAAAGCCGGGGTCATCGGCATGACCCAGACGTGGGCGAAGGAATTGGGGAGGACAGGAATTACGGTAAATGCCGTAGCCCCCGGCTTCATTCGGACGCCCATGACGGCGAAGATGCCGGAGAAGATCCTCAGCATGATGGCGGAGAAGGTAAATGTAGGGCGTCTCGGAGAGCCGGAGGATGTGGCCTATGCCTATCTCTTTCTCGCTTCCGACGAGGCATCCTATGTGAACGGCATTGTTCTTTCGGTGGATGGAGGGCTTTCTTTATAATCCGTATCATTCGTTGGGACTCACCGGGGGGATTCGTTTTCCTATGTAACCGAGGGTGAAATTCTCCGGTTTCCGGCATGGATTTGAAATCGGGGGAACCTCGGGGAAGCCAACATGCGAAATCGGAATCATTGGTTTTCGGGGCTTTCAACATCATTTGGGGTTTAAAGTGTATATCCAAGGGGGAGAGAGGATGAAGGAAGCATATATTGTAAGCGCTGTCCGTACGCCGATCGGTTCTTTTCAAGGGAGTCTCTCCGACATTCCGGTGGTGGAACTGGGAGCCAGGGTGATTCGTGGAGCGATCGAGCGGGCGGGGATAGATGCGGATCGCGTGGAAGAGGTCCTGATGGGAAATGTCTTACAGGCAGGGGTGGGTCAAGGACCTGCACGGCAAGCGGCTCTACGGGCTGGGCTTTCCGTGGAAGTGCCGGCGACAACGGTGAACAAGGTGTGCGGATCTGGCCTTAAGACGGTCATGATGGCTGCGCAGGCCATACGGGCAGGGGATCAGGACCTCATCATCGCAGGGGGAATGGAGAACATGAGTCAAACTCCCTATTTGTTTTCTTCGGCACGAAAAGGGATGCGTATGGGAAATGCGGAACTTCTGGACTCAATGCTCCATGAAGGCTTAACTTGTGCCATTCACGGGGTTCACATGGGGATCACGGCGGAGAACATTGCGGAGAAATATGGAATCACCCGGGAGGAACAGGATCAATTTGCGGTTACGAGTCAAAAGCGGGTGGAAAGGGCGAAACAGGAAGGACGCTTTGACGATGAGATGATTGGGATCGAGGTGCCCCAGAAAAAAGGGGGATTCTTCCTTTTTCAGGAAGATGAATTTCCCCGCAATGGCGTTACCCTGGAGAGCTTAAGCAGACTGAAACCTGCATTTAAGGAAGGAGGGAGCGTTACGGCCGGGAATTCCTCCGGAATCAATGACGGGGCGGCAGCCGTGGCGGTAGCTTCCGAGGACACGGTGGAAAAATACGGATTGAAACCGATGGCCCGCATCCTGTCCTATGCCTCAGCGGGGGTGGATCCGGCTTATATGGGCCTCGGACCGATTCCGGCCACTCATCTTGCGTTAAAGAAGGCGGGGCTTACCCTGGATCAAATCGATCTGATAGAGGCGAATGAAGCGTTTGCCGCCCAATCCATAGCTGTGATGAAGGAGCTCTCTCTGGATCCCGAGAAGGTCAATGTAAATGGTGGTGCCCTCTCCCTGGGACACCCCATCGGAGCGAGCGGAGCCCGTATCCTTGTAACCCTTCTCTACGAGATGAAGAGGAGAAAATCTCGTTATGGCCTTGCTACCCTCTGCATCGGCGGAGGACAGGGTGTGGCGATGATCGTGGAAAATACGGAAACATAAATATATAATAACTTAAAAAATGATAGAATATAAATCAAATAAGCTTTAGGTAACCATTTTGTATGTTCTCAATTAATACCCCCCTGAGAGGGGTTTTCTTTTTATAGAAAATAAGCAGAATTTGAGAAAGATGAATAATCCTACAAAAATAATCTTTGAAAATATCTTTTTTTTTCTTGACGTGAAGAAATCATTGACATATAGTAATACTAAACGAAAGAGAATTGAAGAATTCGCTTTCTAAATGAAATGAAAAGGGGGATATTTGTTGATGAAAAATATGACAAAAAGTATTTTTACCGTCGTATTGTCATTTTTGTTGTTATTGACGGGTTGTAGCAGCGGAGAGAAGACTGCAACGAATGAAGGAGTGTCTCAAGAAAAAACGGGAGGAACCTTAAACATCTCCCTCGATTCAGATCCACCAAAGCTTGATCCCAGTTTGTCTACCGCCTTAGTAGATCGGATGGTATTTCAAAGTATCTTTGACAAGATGGTGGATATTGATGAAAATGGGGAGATTATACCTATGCTTGCAAAGGAGTGGAAAATTTCAGAGGATCTAAGGACTTATACTTTTGTCTTACAGCAAGGTGTTAAATTTCATGACGGAACGGATTTTAACGCCGAAGCGGTAAAATTTAATTTTGAGCGGAACATGGATCAAGGTTCACCGAGAAAGAATGAACTTAAGGAAGTAAGCAAGGTATCGGTTGTAGATCCATATACCGTTCAAGTGGAACTTAAGCGGCCCTTTGCTCCTTTTCTTTCCATTCTTGCTGATCGTGCTGGGATGATGGTTTCCCCTGCGGCTGTGAAAAAATATGGGGATGATTTCTCAAATCATCCGGTGGGAACCGGCCCCTTTGTCTTTAAAGAAAGGGTGAAGGGATCGTTTATAACTTTGGAAAAAAATACAAATTATTGGAAGAAGGGGATGCCAAAACTAAATCAAATCGTTTATAAGATTATTACAGATGCAAATGTAGCATTGATGAACCTTAAGAGTGGACAGGTCGACATGACGAACCGTTTTCCGTTTAAAGAAATTGAAAAATCAAAGAACGATCCGAATTTTACAGTTATAAGTGAACCTGGGCAAGGATACCAGGGGATACATTTAAATGTATCGAAACCTCCCTTTGATCGAAAAGAACTTCGGCAAGCCGTGGACTTATTGATTGATCGAGATGCGATTGTAAACGTACTTTTGAGCGGAGCCGGTACCCCGGCGCATTCCCCCTTTTCACCCACCAGCTTTGCCTATGGTGAGAGCGATCGGTATGAAAAACCGGATTTGCAGAAAGCAAGGGATTTGTTAAAGAAAGCCGGCAAGCCGAATGGTTTCAGTTTTACTTTAAAAATCGGAACATCACCATTAAATCAACAGGTAGGACAAATGATCCAGACGATGCTTAAACCTGCTGGAATTCAAGTCAATCTTGAAAAAGTAGAGTTTGGGACTCTTCTTGACCAGACCCAAAAAGGAAATTATGAAGCGGCTGCCATAGGTTGGAGCGGGCGCCCTGACCCGGACCAAAATATTTATGACTTCTATGTAACGGGTGGTCCGCAAAATTATTCCTTTTACAGTAACGCGGAAGTGGATCGTTTACTTGATGAAGCCCGGGCGGAATTAGATGAAGCGAAACGGAAAACGATTTATGACCAGGCGATGAAGATAATCAATGAAGAGGTCCCGTATATTTATCTTTACCATGATCATAACGTTTTCGGAATTTCAAAATCAGTGGATGGTTTTCAATATGTTCCGGATGGTTTGATACGAACTGTGGGAATAAGTAAGAGATAATTCTTGTGGGTTTTGGTTGAACCGAAGGAAAGGGAGTGGAGAGAAAGAGATATGTTAGTATTCTTATTCAGACGGTTATTACTGGCAATTCCAGTTGTTCTCTTGGTTACCGTGATGGTCTTTTCATTACTCCATATGCTCCCAGGAGATCCGGCAACTGTAATTCTCGGGCAGGAAGCCACGCCAGAAGCGGTAGAAGCTTTACGTGAGGAGTTGGGTCTAAACAAACCGATCATCCTGCAGTATTTATATTGGTTGGGTGGAGTATTACAAGGGAATCTAGGCCGTTCACTTGTGGATCATACCCCTGTGTCCGACCTTATTCTTCAACGACTTCCGGCTACACTAGAATTAACCATTGGGACTTTCATCGTAGCCATCCTGATCGCGGTACCGACAGGCATTCTTTCTGCCACTCGGCCGGGGAGTTGGGCCGATTATTTAAGCACCACATTTGCCCTGGGTGGTATGTCCATTCCCCATTTTTGGTTAGGAATGATGTTTATTGTTCTGTTCGCTGTTCGGCTAGGATGGTTACCGGCCTCAGGATATGTTCCTTTTTTCGAGAATCCTGTTGCCAATCTGGCGGCGATGATCATGCCCATGGTGGCCACTGGATTAAGAGAATCGGCGATCTTGATGCGAATGATCCGAAGTAGCTTATTAGAAGTGATGCAAGCAGATTATATTCGTACAGCTTATTCGAAAGGTTTAAAAGATCGAGCGGTGATCCTTCACCATGCTTTTAAAAATGCCTTGGTTCCTGTGGTTACCACAAGTGGTTTAATTGTCGCTGGGCTTTTAGGAGGATTAGTAATCACTGAATCGATTTTCTCGATCCCGGGATTTGGAAGACTGATCGTAGAATCCATCTATAATCGGGATTTTGTAACGGTGCAAGGGGCGATTCTGGTATCTGCTTTATTGGTCGTTGTCGTTAATTTGGTGGTTGACTTGTTATATGCCGTCATCGATCCCCGTATCAAAGTGGGTAAGGGGGCAGATGTATGAATCAACCGATGAATAGGGTCCAAGAGCCTGATTTCCATTCATTTCCACAACCAATGGCGCGGATGAGGAAGGGAATTACCTTCCTGCGTCGCTTTGGCCGAAACAAGCTGGCTGTTATTGGAGCGGTCATCATCGGGGTTTTTGTCCTAACCGCTTTATTTGCTCCGATGATTGCCACCCATGATCCCATCTATGATCAAGATTATAATTCCGTTTTGCAACCCCCTGGAAATGGGCATCTTCTAGGAACCGATGATCTTGGAAGAGATACTTTTTCCCGCCTGGTTTATGGAGCCAGGATTTCGCTCCAAGCAGCCGTAATCCCTGTGGGGATTGCCATTATCGTGGGTGTCCCCATTGGCTTATTCACCGGGTACTTTCGTGGATTTTGGGATGAATGGGTTGTGATGAGAATCGTTGATGCAATGCAAGCTTTTCCTTCCTTAATCTTGGCCTTGGCGATGGCGGCTGCTCTGGGAGGTGGTTTTATGAATGCCATGATTGCCATTGGAATCGGATTTCTCCCTTCCTTTATTCGAATCACCAGGGCACAGGTTCTGACCGTCCGAAATCTTGAATATATACAAGCGGCGAAGGCCATTGGAGCAAGTGATTGGCGGATCATGTTCCTGCATGTGCTTCCTAATTCCATGTCACCTATCTTGGTTCAAATGACGTTGGCTATGGCTTCTGCCATCATCGCGGAAGCCGGTCTTTCTTATCTGGGACTGGGTGCCCGTCCGGAAGAACCGAGTTGGGGTTCAATGTTAAACATTGCACAAGGATATTTAAATATTGATCCCATGCTTGCATTCTGGCCTGGAATAGCGATCTTTTTAGTCGTTCTAGGTTTTAATCTGCTCGGGGATGGAATTCGTGAAATGCTTGATCCGAAATTAAAACGGTAATCGAAAGGGGGATATTGTTTGGTTTATAACTATTCTGAGGCAAATGAAATTCCTCCATTAGAATTGGATGAAATCGATCATCAAATACTGGAAGCATTGCATGAAAATAGTCGTATATCGTATACGGAACTAGGAAAGAAAATCGGGCTTTCCCGAGTGGCGGTTCAAGCCCGAATTAGTGCAATGATTGAAGCGGGAGTGATCGAACGGTTTACGGTGGTCATTAACCCGGCGAAGATCGGCATGCAAGTATCAGCCTTTTTTAGTGTAGACATTGAACCGTCTCATTTACATGAAGTGGCGGAGAAACTAGCCAAAGAACCTGCGGTTACCAGTTTATATCACATGACGGGACCCAGCACGCTCCATATGCATGGCATCTTCTTAAACAACCAAGATATGGAAAAATTCCTTTTAGAGCGGCTATATACCATGCCTGGAATCATCCGTGTGGAGACGCAAATGCTGTTAAAACGGTATAAGAGTCGGATGGGATTAAAATTGTAAAGAAGGTGATCCATTTGTTGGGGGGGCTAAAAACGTATAGAGAGATTATTTTGGCAATGGTTCGAACCGGAATATTCGGGTATGGGGGGGGACCCTCCGTGATCCCCCTTATTCGATATGAAGCGGTTATTCGATATCATTGGATGGAGGAAGAAGAATTTGGAGAGGTTCTAGCTCTTGGAAATGCCCTTCCCGGACCAATCGCCACGAAAATGGCCGCTTATATCGGATATCGACAAAAAAGGATCATGGGGGCTATCGTAGCCGTTTTGGCACATATTTTGCCCACCTCCATCGCCATGGTTGCCCTTTTGGGAGCTCTTTATGCCCTTCGCCACTCCCCCATTGTTTCCGGTATGATAGCAGCGGTTCGGCCTGTGATCGCAGTCATGCTTGGCCAGATGACGTATGAATTTGCTGAAAAATCATGGAAAGGGTTGGGAAAATGGGTGGCTGTAGGTTTTGGATTCGTTGCCTTTTTGATGCTTTCAGTTTGGAACATCCATCCCGCTCTTGTTGTCGCCCTTTTCCTCATCTACGGCTCTTTCCATCTCATGATTTTATCAAAGATCAAAGAGGCTAAGGAAAGCAGGAAAGGAACGACCCGATGACATTATGGAATTTGTTTTGGGGTTTTTTTGTGGCAAATGTTTTAGGATATGGTGGGGGACCTGCCTCCATTCCTCTTATGCAAGAAGAGATTGTAAATCATTATAAGTGGATGACCAATGAACAGTTTACTGATATGCTTGCCGTTGCAAATGCATTACCGGGGCCTATTGCAACAAAGATCGCCGCTTTCGTCGGTTACCAGGTAGGGGGATGGCCAGGGTTGTTGGTGACCTTGGTCGCCACCGTTGTGCCTTCTGCCGTTGCCCTAATTGTTTTATTAGGGCTAATTAACCATTATCGTCAATCGAATGTTGTACGAGGGATGACTCTTTTAGTACAACCTGTAATCGCTATTATGATGCTGCTTTTAACGTGGGAAATGGGAAAGGTGTCGGTGGATACCATTGGAATCTGGCAATCACTGGGGATTGCGATTCTTTCTTACTTGGCGTTAACAAAATGGAGAATGCATCCAGCCTTAGTCATAGTCTTTGCCTTTCTTTATGGTGGACTCGTTTTGCCTTATATAACGATGTGATGGAAAGGAGAACGGAGGATGAACTTTGATCCCTTATACTACCCGGAACCGTCCCGGCGCATGTGCCTCTACGCCAAAAAGGGGATGGTGGCTACCTCCCAACCGTTGGCGGCTGAAGCAGGGATTGAGATTTTAAAAAAAGGCGGAAATGCCATCGATGCGGCCATTGCCACAGCGGCCTGTCTAACGGTTGTAGAACCGACCTCCAACGGAATTGGAGGAGATGCCTTCGCTTTAGTATGGATGAAAGGCAAATTATATGGGTTAAATGCCAGTGGTCCTGCACCGAGAAGCATTTCTTTGGAAAAACTGAAGGAAGCAGGAATAGAGGAAATTCCGAAATATGGATGGATACCGGTAACCGTGCCGGGAACCCCTTCTGCTTGGGCTGCATTGTCAGAACGCTTCGGCAGACTTCCGTTGACGGAGGTCTTACGGCCTGCCATTACGTATGCCGAGGAAGGATTTCCCATTTCACCTATTGTAGGGAAGTATTGGAATCGCGCCTATGAAATTTATACAACTCAGTTGAAGGGAAAAGAGTTTCAAGGTTGGTTCCAAACTTTTGCTCCAGAGGGAAGAGCCCCGAAAATTGGGGAGATGTGGCGTTCCGCTGACCATGCTGAAACCCTTCGTTCTATTGCTGAAACGAAGGCCGAATCCTTTTATCGCGGTCATTTGGCTGAAGCCATCGATCGATTCTCCAAAGAATATGGAGGCTATTTACGAAAGGAAGATCTGGCTGAGTATCAACCGGTCTGGGTAGAACCGATACATGTCCAATATCGGGGATATGAGGTTTGGGAGATTCCTCCCAATGGCCATGGAATCATCGCTTTGATTGCTTTACAGATTTTAAAAGGATTTGAGTTTACCGATCGCAGCACAGTGGAGACTTACCATAAACAGATTGAAGCGATAAAACTGGCATTTGCCGACGGAAAAAAATACATCACTGATCCTTCTAAAATGAGCGTACGGGTGGAGGATCTTCTTTCCGAGGACTATGCTGCGGAAAGGAGAAGACAAATCGGTTCATCTGCCCTTCAACCAGAGGCGGGAACTCCTCCTCAAGGAGGTACCGTCTATCTGGCAACGGCAGATCAGGAAGGAAACATGGTATCGTATATTCAAAGCAATTACATGGGCTTCGGATCAGGATTAGTCGTTCCAGGAACCGGGATTGCCCTTCATAATCGGGGTCATAATTTTTCCCTTGATCCAAACCATGATAACCGATTGGAACCAGGGAAAAAACCTTATCATACCATCATCCCCGGCTTTCTCACCAAGGGAGGAAAAGCGGTAGGACCTTTTGGGGTGATGGGAGGTTTTATGCAGCCGCAGGGTCATGTGCAAGTTATTATGAACACCATTGATTTTCATCTTAATCCCCAGGCTGCTCTCGATGCGCCTCGGTGGCAATGGATCCAAGGGAAAACGGTGGAATTGGAACAAGGGATTCCGGCTCATATCGTGGAACTTCTCATCCGAAAGGGACACGACATTCGATACGCCGTCGGATCAGGGGGGTTTGGCCGGGGGCAAATTATATGGCGGCAGGAGAATGGTGTGTTGGTGGGAGGCAGCGAACCACGGGCTGATGGGTATGTGGCGACCTGGTGATTCATGGGAGGCAATCAATCATGTTGAACGCAAATGATCCAACAGGAGGAATATAATGGAAAATATACTTCTTCAGGTGGATGGATTGAAGACCCAGTTTATCAGTGACGGGCGTGTCATTCCCGCAGTAGACGGGGTGGATCTCACCGTTCAAAAAGGAGAAACCGTAGGATTGGTAGGAGAATCAGGTTCTGGGAAAAGCGTAACCTCCCTGTCAATCATGCGATTACTTCCGAAGAAGGGAGCGCAAATTACAGCAGGTCATATTTTCTTTAAGGGGAATAATCTGCTCGAATTACCCGAGGAAAAAATGCGACAAATACGTGGCAATGAAATCGCCATGATCTTTCAAGAGCCGATGACCTCTCTAAATCCTGTTTATACAATCGGACAACAAATAGCCGAAACGGTAATCCTTCATCGTGGTTATTCCAAAAAGGAAGCTAGAGCACATGCCATAGAAATGTTAAAAAAGGTGAATATTCCCCGAGCAGAGAAAATCGTCGATGAATATCCGCATCAGTTATCCGGTGGAATGCGACAAAGAGTAATGATTGCCATGGCGATATCCTGTGATCCGGAACTTTTAATCGCCGATGAACCAACCACTGCCCTTGATGTTACCATTCAGGCACAAATCTTGGATCAAATGAAGGAACTTCGGGAAAAGCTAGGGACCTCTATCCTATTGATCACCCATGATTTGGGCGTAATAGCCGAGATGTGTAATCGGGTTGTGGTGATGTATGCCGGGCAGGTGGTGGAACATGCCGATGTTTTCACCCTTTTTGAACAACCGGCTCACCCCTATACAAAGGGATTGATGAAAGCTATGCCTCAAATGGATCAAGATGTGGAAAGACTAGATTCCATTCCTGGTAACGTTCCCCTTCCGGGAACCATAAAAAAGGGTTGTCGTTTTGCTTCCCGCTGTCTTTATGCTAAGGCCAAATGTCTAGAAGCGGAGCCGCCCCTTTTCACATTGAGAGAAGGACATCAAAGTAGATGTTGGCTCAACGAAGGTGCCGCCATTAAGGAGGCTATCGGGATATGAAGAGATTGATGGAAGTTAAGGGGCTAAAGAAATATTTTCCCATCCGTTCAGGAATATTTGGGAAAAAAGAAGGCTATGTAAAAGCCGTAGATGATGTCTCATTTGCTGTGAATGAAGGAGAAACCCTTGGCATTGTTGGGGAATCTGGCTGCGGGAAATCAACAACAGGTCGAACGATCATCCGTTTATTGGAACCTACATCTGGGGAAGTCATTTTTCAGGGAGAAAATCTTTTCGATTTAAAAGGGGAAAACCTTCGTAAAATGCGGCGTAACTTACAAATTGTCTTTCAAGATCCGTATGCTTCCCTTAACCCGCGCATGACGGTAGGAGCGATTTTGGAAGAACCTCTAATTATTCATGGAATTGCCTCAAAAGCGGAACGGAAGGAGAGAGTGAAAGGATTATTGGAGATTGTAGGATTAACTCCCTACCATTATAACCGATTTCCACATGAATTCTCAGGTGGGCAGCGACAACGGATTGGCATTGCCAGGGCATTAATTACAAATCCAAAATTAATTGTGGCGGATGAGCCGGTCTCTGCCTTGGATGTATCCATACAATCTCAAATTCTTAACCTCATGAAAGATCTCCAAGATCAATTTAAGCTCACCTACCTTTTTATTTCTCATGATCTATCCGTTGTCCGCTACATTAGTGAGCGGGTAGCCGTCATGTATTTAGGTAGAATGGTAGAAATTGCTCCGAGAAAAGAATTATATAACCAACCTCTTCATCCCTATACCCAAGCCCTTATGTCGGCTGTCCCTAATAACAATCCTAAGAGAATTAAGGAGCGAATCATTCTTTCGGGGGAAGTTCCTAACCCAGCCAATCCACCTACCGGCTGTGCTTTTCATACCCGATGCCGTTTCGCAATGGATCGATGCAAATCGGATCGACCCGTATTAAAGGAAACGGCTTCTGAACATTGGGTCGCCTGTCATTTATATGAATAAAGAGATAGACCCTGGGCTCATGATACATCCAGGGTCTATCTCTTTGCTTTTTCGAATCATAGTAGCCCAAAAGGCACATGGGTAAATCCTTTCACTTCTACATAGAAACGAAGTGATTAGCTACACGGTAAAGATGGATATAGGGAATTATATCGATGATCTCCTTTGCCTTATCGATCAAAAACGGATGTATTTATGAAGGCTGGGAAGCGAAAAACCCGGCAAAAAAAGAATACCGGCTTAAGAATCCAAAGGTGATCGCCACCACCAACTCCTCCAAAGAATATTGGGAGAAAGTAGACAACTTTCTTCAAAAGACATATGAAATAGAAAAAGTAGGGCTATTCGTTTTTGGCAGTGACGAAATGAGATATTGAAAATAACGACAGATGAATCTGATGTTGACAAACATTAGTGCGTATGCATATAATTACTTAGCATAAATGCTGTCCGAAAAAAGTAAGTGATGTGAAAAGGAGGGGTTGCCTTGAGGAACAAAACCCAATTGCGTCTTCATTTGACAGGAGGGCGCTTTGAAACACAAGGCATCCCTCTTGCATTTTTTAATGATCTATCTGTTTTAGGGGAAATGATTATTGAGGTCGCCAAATACGAATTTTTAAAGGATCACCCTAACCGCCAACGAATTCCGAAAGGATTTACCGATGAGGTGATGGTAAATCTTAGCAATCTGGAAAAAGGCAGCGTAATTTCCGCCATTTCCATTGAGGCTAGAGACAACTTGCTTGTTCCACCCTTAGCTATGGATTACTATAAAAAAGCGATTGATTCGATCGTTGATGCCATCTATGCTGCCAATGAAGACGAAAGAATTACAAATTATCTTCCCCCTGAACTTTTGATTTACTTTGATCGTTTTGGTAGAACATTACGCGAAGATGAAGCGATCGAATTTCCAATGCAAAAGGAGCAGAATAAAGTCGCTAAGCTGACAATGGAAATCCGCAAGAAATTAATTTTGAATTCTAGGGCTAAGGAAATTACGGATGAAATACAATTACGGGGAACTGTCCCAGAGGTGGATCAAGAAGCCAACACATTCCATATTCAGCTTTTAGACGGAAGCAAAATAAAAGCGCCGATTGAGGATCAATACTTTGATACTATAAAAAGTGCATTTAATTCCTATCGCGAACCGACACCGGACCGAATTCTTATTCAAGGAATAGGACGTTTCAATCGTCAAGGAAAACTTCTTGGTATCGATTCTGTGGAACATGTCATTTTATTGGATTCTTTGGATGTTCCGACCCGCTTAGAAGAACTTAGCTTGTTGAAAGATGGCTGGTTTGACGGTGAGGGAAAAGCGTTAGATAAAAACGGCATCAAGTGGTTTACTGACCTTTTCACAAGATTTTATCCGGATGAACTTCCTCTGCCGTATGTTTTCCCAACCATCGAGGGGGACATTCGACTTGAGTGGTCAATAGGTCCATATGAAGCCTCTTTAGAGCTAAATCTAAACTCCCATGAGGGATATTGGCATGTTTTAAATATCGAAAACGATCAAGTGGAAGAACGTGAACTTTTTCTTGACAAGGAAAAGGATTGGAAATTTATTTCTGAACGCATTGAATCTATGTCAAAAGAGGGAACCCACTCATGACGCCCCAAACCTTTCTTCATCGACAAGTCCATCCATCTTGGATACAACAAGGAAAAATAACTTCACAAACTTTTAAGCCCACACCAAAAGACCAAAGACGATTGTCTGTTTATAATGGTGATATGATCACTCCTTCAAAAGCATGGGATCATTATACGGGACAGTTAAAATTACAATCGCGTGGTGTTGTATCGGTTACGGTTGAAGAATGCAATAAACTGGAGTTAAACACATTTGAAGATCCAGAACCATTCCCTGAGCATGCGTTCGTAGATTTTCAAGTCCATTCAAATTCCGCCATTGAAAGAAAAGCAAAGTTACTCACACGATACGCTGAGCAAAGAGGGTGGAGTTATTTACCGCTTTCGTTGTAGTTGAATTATTTTGAATTGGTGTCCTTCTCAGGGCTCTTTTTTTTTGTAACAACTCGAACACAAGTGCTATAATAAAAGAAAACTCGTCGATAGGCGATGAATGGGTTCGCGTCTCCACCATGAGCAGTACATGAATGCCGCATGGAACATATTGAAAGAAGGATTGCCTCGGTTAGCAGGTTAGCCAACTGAACTGCAGGAACCGCAGGGGTCGCTTGGTCAACTTCGAACCGGAGGGTTCGAATACCCAAGAATCCCCCACCTCTTTAGATGGTGGGGGTGTTCAAGTTAAAATTAAAATATAGGAAATTTTTTGGATTGAATTCGGAAGGCACCTAAGGAAGGGATCAAGTGTGGATCGGGTAAAGATAGGCATCCTGTTCGTGATCGTTATACTTCTTCTATCTTACATCCTCCTTATCCCTTTATCCACCCCGGTTGTTATCCCCACATCCGCGGGCGATCCGCGGGAAAATGGATATTACAGGAAATTATTGGAGTGGAGTGATGAAAGCGTCATTCCTCCAAAGGATCGGCAATTATTTCTTCCCCGGGTGATCGATTCGCCGCTCTTAAAGATGATGCGCAAGAAGGTCGATCATGGGCCGGGCATCAATCTATCCTTGAAGAAACCATACACGGTAACCATCGAATGGGAGGATTCCTATTTTCACAAATTGGAGAATGATTATCCCGATTCCGGCATGGAATTAACGGATGGGATATACGGAACCTTAGATTGGAAAAATGGAAGTAACCCTTGGGTTGGGTTTCTTCGTCAAGGAGGGCGTTGGATCACGATCGATCTGGGGGAGGTACGGACGATTCATAGTCTCTCTCTCGATTTTCTCCAGAGGTTGGAGGCGGGCATTACGGTGCCTGAGTATGTTCGCTATGAGGTCTCCCTCGACGGGGAGAACTGGTTTGAGGTGGGCAAGGTGGATACCACGGTGGGATCCTGGGAGGCAAGACCCGATTCCGATCCTTTTCTTCTGAAAGATCTTCGTGTGAATGCCCGTTATGTACGAGCCTATTTTCCCACGTCGGTACTGCACTTTATTGACGAATTTGCGGTCTACGGGGAAACGAAAATGGATCCAAAGGGAAAGGTGAGCATGGTAAAACGGAAGCCTGAACCGATGGCCCGTGGTTATTTAAGACCCTATCGGACGCCGGAAAGAGTTCACAATCTTCTGCTCCATTATGTGCGCCAAGAAGACTTTCGTGAAGTGAACTTCCAGCCTCTCGTCACCTATATCAACCAGAAGGGGGAGATTTCGGATTGGATGTTTGATGCCATCCTCTTTGTTCCCCTTTCCTTGCATACGACGCAAAAAGCATGGAGGGATTGGTTAGATGGAATTTTTTATTCGAATCGGCAATTGGAGAAGTTAAATGAGGCGGCGGCGAACGGAAGTGCCGCGTTGGAGGGGAAAAAGTTTGATGCCAAAGATCATAAAATAAAGGTGATTTTCTCGATCCCTTATCCCAGGCTTACTGCTGAAGATTGGGGAGGGGATGAAGAGAGCCCTATCAGCTTTGATCCTTTTGAAATCGGACAAAAGGAATCTTACCTGAATCGGCTGAAAGCGGTGAAATGGTTTATAGAGCAGGCTTTGGCCCGGTGGAATAACGCCCGCTTCGATCACTTGGAGTTGGCGGGCTTTTATTGGGATGGAGAGACATTAAACTTAGCGGCCCAGTATGAGAAAAATCTTATTCGGGATACCGCTGATTTTCTCCACGCGAGACAGGAGAAATTTTATTGGATCCCCTATTATGGAGCGTATGGCGCCGAACAGTGGCGGGAGTTGGGGTTCGATATGGTGATGGTTCAGCCGAATTTTTCCTTCACCCGTGTGGATGTCTCGCGATTGGAAAAGACGGCCGAGTGGGCATACCGTTACGGTACCGGGATTGAGATTGAGGCCCATTGGTTTACCACCGCATTGGATAAAAAGGTGGCCACCTATTATAAAAACCGGTACTACGACTATTTCACGGCAGGTCACCTGCAAAAGTATGAATATTCCACCCTCAATGGATGGTACTTGAATGTTTCCACATTGGAGGATGCTTATGCCAGTCCCGATCCTTTTTACCGGGAGATCTATAATAATACCTATCTCTATCTAAAAGAGATGTGGTCGGAGACGGAGTATCGATCCCATGAGTAAGATCCGGTATCTTCCCCATGGGGTGATCGAAAGCGACCATGCGGCTATTCGCCCGGAGGATCAAAAGCGGAGGATATAGCTTGAGCATCCCCGGCGTAAACGCCATGATTAAAGTTCTCATCTCCCTTAAGACTATAGGGATGACTCAAGGGGCAATCCTGTATCTGGGGAAGACATCTCGTACAGCGGACTAAAATCTCATAAGAATCGAAGGACTTCAGCCATGGATCTTGAGTGTGCTCAAATTATTTTAGGGGTTGTTCGGATAATCTGTTGAGTTATCTACTTATCTTTGATGGCTTACCGTATGAGTAACTCGATCATACATGCATCATCTAATCGTCAATGCGACGTATGAACTGCCAATGACGTTTCGATCGGCAAGTGATATAATGGGCAGAGGGAAAGAAAAGGGGTGAAAGCATGTTATGGTCTGAAGTGAGGCAGTTATTTCCCAATCAATTTGTCTTGGTGGAAGAATTAAAATCCCATTACGAGAACAATAAGCTTCATGTGGAAGAAGTGGCTGTGGTCAGACCGATTCAGGATGCTAAAGAAGCGTGGAAAGAGTTATTTGCCGCCTCAAACGGACGTTTTGTATACCATACATCAAACGAGAAAATTATCATCGAAGTCAGAAATAAACCGATGATCAGGAGATTTTACAATCATGAATCTTGAGTTGACTGATGGTTTGTTATTTTCTTCTGTAGTCATAACTTATCGCGGAAAATCGGTGACAATTCGGAATGTGGTGATTGATACAGGTGCGGCTGAGTCCATCATTTCAATCGATGCGGTAGATGATCTGTTCCACTCTTATGAACCCGATGATCAAATCCGTTTTATGAGAGGAATTGGAGGCAGAGAAGCGGCGATCCGAAGAAAAGTCGATCACGTTCGGATGGATACCTTTGTGATCAAAGACTTTCGTATGGATTTTGGACCAATCGGAGAATATGACGGGATTAACGGTCTTATTGGTTTGGACGTGTTGATTCCTGGAAAATTTATCGTTGATTTATCTCGAATGCAACTGTATACTGCGGACTCGCAAGTCGATGATAAATAAATGTGGTTTGAGGGAACCCTTGACGAAAAAATATCCATTTTTCTGCAGAGAGCTGAACTTCGAATTTTGCGTAGACGGTTTCTTTTGCAAACACTCTGAAACTTGTATTGGACTTGCTTTTTCTGTTTATTAAGTTCCGCGAAAACGACTGGTCCAAACCCGCCTCAGGGGAGTGAAACTTTTAATTGCAGGAAACGGTATAGATTATAATATAGGAAAAAATAGTGCTTTTTAATACAAAGAACGGGGGATTCACAAATGGAAGGTACTCTCGTGAGAGGTCGAGAGTGCTTTTTGTTTTGGCAGTTAACGAGTTGATCAAATGAATTTCTCCATCTACCCCTCTAGTGGTTGAGAAGAATAGTAAAAGCTGAAAGTAAGCCGAATAATAAGTTATATTTTTTTGAGTTTAACGGATATATTTTACAGATAAACGCTCCAAAATGGCCATTGAGCAAATATCAACAAATGCTACCATTTATTATGTATTTAGGTAGCGCTTACATCATATTGGAGGGGATATAAATGAAGAAGCGACCGGCACTATTTTTAGTACTGGCACTATTTTTAGTAAGTATGCCGCTTTTGGCTGCGTGTTCTACCGGATCAACAGAAAAAAGTTCCGGGGGAGCAAATGAAACGAACGAAATAACAGTTTGGGCTTGGGATCCCAACTTTAATATCAAAGCGATGAACCTGGCAAAAGAAGCTTATAAGACGGTAGATCCAAATCTAAATGTTAAAGTGATTGAAAACGCACAAGCCGATATTGTTCAAAAGTTAAATACATCTTTAAGTTCCGGCACTACTAAAGGGTTGCCAAATATTGTTCTAATAGAAGATTATCGTGCCCAAAGTTTCCTCAAAGCATATCCTGATGCATTCTATGATTTAAGTGGAACATTTAATGCGAGCGATTTTACTCAATACAAATTAGCTCCAACCAGTTTTAACGGCAAACAGTACGGTCTTCCATTCGATACCGGTGTTGCTGGACTCTATGTAAGAACCGACTATTTGGAAGCAGCAGGGTATACAGTAGATGACTTAAAAAATATTGATTGGAACAAATATATTGAAATAGGTAAGAAAGTTACAGAGGCGACCGGTAAAAAAATGCTAACACAAGATCCCAAGGACCTCGGACTGATTCGCATGATGATACAGTCGAGTGGTTCATGGTATTTAAAGAATGATGGGACTACACCGAACATTGCAAACAACGCTGCGCTAAAGGAAGCATTTAAAACTTATAAATCGATTTTAGATGCAGGCCTTGTAAAGCCTGTATCTGATTGGAGTCAGTTTGTTGCAGGCTTTAATAGTGGTGATGTTGCGTCTGTTCCAACAGGTAACTGGATTACTCCTTCGATCAAAGCGGAAGCATCGCAAGCCGGCAAGTGGGCAGTGGTTCCCTTTCCGAAACTTCCTGGTGTTGCAAATTCCGTCAATGCCACGAACTTAGGTGGCAGCTCATGGTATGTCCTAAATATACCGGGTAAAGAAAAGGCTGCAGATTTCCTTGCAAAAACGTTTGGATCAAATGTTGATTTTTACCAGACTTTAAACAAAGAAATTGGTGCAATTGGTACTTATAAGCCGGCTTATGATGGAGACCAGTACAAAGCTAGCGACGATTTCTTTGGAGGTCAGCATGTAACTGCAGATTTTGCTAATTGGGCTGAACAAATCCCACAAGTAAACTACGGTCTACACACTTACGCAATTGAGGACATTCTGGTAGTTGCTATGCAAGATTACTTGAAAGGTAAAGATCTTGATAAGGTGTTGGAAGACGCTCAAAAGCAAGCTGAAGAGCAAATTAAATAAAAATTAAGCAAAAAAGCCACACCATTATTGAAACTTTTAGTAATAAGCCTCGGAAGTTCGCCGATTTTACTAAACGAATTTGCGGAGCCACTCTTTCGTCAGGCGGGATGTTCCGAGGCTTATTATAAAAAATAGGGAGGTGAAATAAATGCAATTTATAAAAGCCGACCCGAGTATCCGTCTAGCAAAGCAGAAGCGAAATCCTCGACTAAAAAGCGCTTTAATTGGATGGGCCTTTATCACCCTTGCAACAGTGATGATTGGCTTATTTTACTTCTACCCTATGGTTCAAGCTTTGATCCTTTCATTTAAATCAGGCACTGGGGTTAGACTTCAATTTGTTGGCTTTGATAATTATATACGATTATTCAAGGATCCGGTTTTTCTGACCACCGTGAAAAATACGGTGATTTATCTTATTATTCAAGTTCCCATTATGATTCTTCTCGCGCTGTTTCTATCTGTTTTATTGAATACGAAATCTTTAAAGCTTAAAGGTTTTTTTCGCACGGCGATCTTTTTGCCGTCGGTTACATCGCTTGTTGCCTATTCGGTGATTTTCAAATATTTGTTTAGCTTGGATGGTTTTATTAACAATATGCTGATAAAGCTGGCGATTATATCCGAACCGATTCAGTGGCTGACGGATCCTTTTTGGGCCAAAATTGTGATTATTATCGCGATTACTTGGCGCTGGACAGGATATAATATGATTTTCTTTCTATCAGGTTTACAAAATATCGATGAATCAATTTACGAAGCTGCAAAAATAGATGGTGCATCATCCTTTCGCCAATTTTGTAAAATAACAATTCCGATGATGAAACCAATCATTTTGTTTACGACGATCACATCAACAATCGGTACTCTTCAATTGTTCGACGAAGTGATGAATATCACCGCAGGCGGACCGGCAAATGCGACCATGACCATATCCCAATATATTTACAATCTCTCTTTCAAATATACGCCTGATTTTGGTTATGCAGCAACGGTCTCTTATGCCATTGTGGTCTTAATTATCTTTTTCTCCATTATTCAGTTCAAAGTAGCGGGTGATAAAAATGACTAATTTAAAACATTTGTTCAGTTATATAGTTCTTATTATTGCTTCGGCCATTTCGATTTTTCCATTCTTATGGATGGTTGTTAGTTCAACAAATAAGTCGGTGGAGGTAACGAAGGGAACGTTACTGCCAGGAAGCTCTTTTATGGAAAATTTAAATAAACTAATAGAGACAACGAACCTTGGAACAGCTTTAATCAATTCAGCCATAATTTCCATTTCCACAACTATATTAGCGATACTCATTTCTTCCTTGGCCGGCTATGGATTTGAGATTTATAAAAGCAAAGCGAAGGATACGGTTTTTAATATCCTATTGCTTTCCATGATGATTCCGTTCGCAGCCTTAATGGTGCCTCTATTTCAGATGTTTGGAACGATCTCACAGATATTCCCGGCGATTGGGATCGATACTCCTGCAGCGGTTATTTTACCAACCGTAACAACTGCTTTTCTGATTTTCTTTTTTAGACAAAGTACAAAGATGTTTCCGAAGGATATTCTTGAAGCTGGAAGAATTGATGGTTTAACAGAATTGGGGTTATTTTTTAGAATTTATGTTCCAACGATGAAAACGTCTTATGCTGCGGCGGCAATCATTACATTTATGGGGAGTTGGAATAGTTATTTATGGCCACTCGTTATCCTCCAGTCTCCTGAAAATCAAACGATTCCGTTACTGATCTCCAATCTCGGATCCAGTTACTCACCAGATTATGGAATGATCATGACAGCGATCGTTATTGCAACCTTGCCATCAGCACTCATTTTCTTTATCATGCAAAAGCATTTCGTTGCCGGTATGATAGGTTCAGTAAAATAGATCGTAGGAAGAGGGATCCATATGGTAACGAATCCAACAATCCAGTGGCTTTCAGATGTAAATGTATTTGCAGTGAATCGCCTTCCTGCTCATTCAGACCATTATTATTACGAAACAATGGAAGAAGCAAGAAGTGGATTGCCAATGCGTATGCGCCATTCACTGAATGGAAATTGGAAGTTTAACTACGCAGTGAATCCATCCAGCCGTCCAGAACAATTTTTTAAACAAGACTTTGATTGTTCAAATTGGAACAATATAACTGTCCCCGGACATATTCAGCTTCAGGGCTACGGGACGCCTCAGTATGTAAATACGATGTATCCCTGGGATGGGCATAATGAGATTCGTCCCCCAGAAATACCAATGGATTATAATCCTGTAGGAAGTTATGTAAAGATCTTCACTCTGCCTGATCAGATGAAAAATAAGCTGGTATATATCTCATTTCAAGGTGTTGAATCGGCTTTTTATGTTTGGTTAAACGGCGAATTTGTTGGATATAGTGAAGACTCGTTTACTCCAGCAGAGTTTGACCTGACGCCTTTCATTAAAGATGGAGAGAACAAGTTGGCAGTTGAAGTTTATCAATTTAGTACTGGTAGCTGGTTAGAGGATCAAGACTTTTGGCGTTTTTCCGGTATTTTTAGGGATGTATACCTTTATACAGTTCCAGAGATTCATGTTCAAGATCTTTTTGTTAGAGCCGATCTGGACAATACGTTTACAAAAGGGACGCTTTCTGTAGACTTAAAATTTCTATCGACTCTCCCGACAAAAGTTGTAGGTGTTTTGTATGATGCTAAAAATAATTTAATAGCTTCATCGGATGGTTCGATTGATGAACGGAACGGGCATATTTTTCTTTCTTTGGATCAACCAAAGCTATGGAGCGCAGAAAATCCTTACTTGTACAAACTATATATTCAGGTTTACAACGACTTAGGTCAATTGGTAGAAGTGGTCCCACAAAAAGTGGGCTTTAGAAGATTTGAACTTGTAGATAAGATTATGCGCCTTAATGGCCAACGCATTGTGTTCAAAGGTGTGAATCGCCATGAGTTTAATTGTCGCCGTGGTCGGGCTATTACTAAGGAAGATATGCTGTGGGATATTAAAACACTGAAGCGACATAACATTAACGCTGTTCGCACATCCCATTATCCTAATCAAAGCTATTGGTATGAGCTATGTGACGAATACGGAATTTATGTAATCGATGAAATGAATTTGGAAACTCATGGAACATGGCAAAAGATGGGTGTAGTGGATCCTGCATGGAACATACCTGGAAATAAACGGGAGTGGCAAAATATTGTCATGGATCGGGCAATTTCAATGTTTGAACGAGATAAAAATCATCCATCAATATTGATTTGGTCCTGTGGAAATGAATCGTATGCGGGAGAAGTTATTCTGAATGTATCCCGTTACTTTAAATCGGTTGATCCAAGTCGGCTTGTTCATTATGAGGGAGTTTTTCACAACCGTGATTACAATGAAATCAGTGATATGGAAAGCAGAATGTATGCAAAACCTGCAGAAATAGAAGAATATTTAACAGAGAATCCCGAAAAGCCTTATATTAGCTGCGAATATATGCACGCAATGGGGAATTCGCTTGGGGGGATGTATAAATACACGGATCTAGAAAAAAAATATCCGATGTATCAAGGCGGTTTTATCTGGGATTATATCGATCAGGCGTTGATCAAAAAGGACCGTTATGGTAAAGAATTTTTAGCATATGGCGGTGACTTCGGCGATCGTCCTACCGATTATGGTTTCTGCACAAATGGAATTGTCTATGCAAATCGTGAGCTTTCGCCAAAGATGCAGGAAGTAAAATATTTATACCAAAACCTTAAATTAATACCAGATAAAAACGGAGTTACGATTATAAACGATAACCTTTTCACAGATACTTCGGATTATGAGTTGGAATACATCCTTTACCTTGAAGGGAAAGAGCTTTATCGTAATCAACTTGATGTGGTGGTAGCACCTTTGAGCGAAGGCCGGGTAGAATTTGAGTGGCCAATTGATTTTGCAAGTGCTGTGGGCGAATATTGTATCCATGTCTCCTTCAAGTTAAAAGAAAACACACTTTGGGCGGAGGCGGGTTATGAAATTGCATTTGGACAATATGTGTTTAAAGTGGAAGGTTTAGTGGAGGAAGTTCTTCCGGAAGGTGATTTGAGGATTGTCCATGGTGATGTGAATATAGGTGTACATGGGCGGGATTTTTCGATCCTGTTCTCGAAGCAGGTGGGTAGCCTGATTTCTCTAAATTATGCCGGAAAAGAAATGATTTCATATCCTCCTGCACCGTTGTTCTGGAGAGCTACAACCGATAATGACAGAGGATTTTCACAAGGCTTCCGTTCCGGAGTGTGGCTTGTGGCAAGTTTAGCGCGCAAATGTGTCGGAGTAGAAGTTCAAGAAGATAAGGGATTTGTTACAATCATCTTTACGTATAAATTTTCTATACATGAAGGGATCGAGGTGAAGGTTTCGTATTCGGTATATCCAGATGGCAGCCTTCGAGTGAAATCGATGTATCACGGAGCGGAGAATCTCCCTCAAATGCCTATTTTTGCTTTAACTTTTAAAGTCCCGGCGGATTATGACCAACTAGAATGGTATGCATTGGGACCTGATGAAAATTATTCAGATCGAAACAAAGGTGCAAGACTAGGAATCTTTAAAAATCAAGTCTCTGATCAATTATCAGGTTATATTAAGCCACAGGAATCGGGTAATCGAACAGGAGTACGTCGTCTTAGTCTAACAAATAAAGAGGGTCAGGGAATTAGAATTACTTCGATCAGAGAACCGTTAGAGTGCAATGTTTCACCATATACAGCATTTGAGCTTGAAAATGCGAATCACCATTTTGAGCTTCCGAATATTCATTATACAGTTGTGACAGTGGCGGGTAAGCAAATGGGCGTCGGCGGAGATGACAGCTGGGGTGCGCCAGTACACGACGAGTACCTAATTAAAGCAGATCAAAATATGGAATTTGAGTTCATGATTCAACGAACTTAGAAAAAGGGGTGAATCAATTCTTTATGATCTACTTTGATCCTTTAACAAAAAGCTTCCACTTACAAACGAATAAGACGAGTTATATCTTTCAACTGTTGAATCAGGGTTATTTAGCACACCTCTATTGGGGTAGGCGTATTTCTCCTCCCGATCCATCGTATTTGCTGCGTTATGTTGGACGTGCGTTTTCTCCCAGCACGGATCCCTCCGACCTAAACTTATCTTTAGATACCTTGCCGCAGGAGTATCCTGGATATGGTACTTCCGATTTCCGACAACCGGCTTACCAGGTTCAACTGCATAACGGTTCAACTGCGATCGAATTTCTCTATAAAAGCCATCGTATTTTTCAAGGGAAACCAAAACTTGAAGGACTTCCTGCGACGTATGTGGAGAACCAAGACGAAGCAACAACTCTGGAAGTTCATCTACAGGATTCAATATCTGGATTGTCCGTTCTTCTAAGTTATACGGTTTTTGAAGAACTTAATGCAATCACCCGCTCTGTTCGTTTTATTAATGAGGGAAAAGATCCGTTACGCTTGTTACGGGTACAAAGCATGAATATAGATTTCCACCATGCGCTTTTTGATATCTTGCATTTGTCTGGTGCATGGGCGAAGGAAAGGTGGGTCTATCGCCAGCCGTTACGTCCTGGAATTCAATCGGTAGAAAGCCGGAGAGGCGCAAGCAGCCACCAGCATAATCCTTTTATTGCACTATTAGATCCAAACGCTACAGAAGATACCGGTGACGTATATGGATTTAGCTTGGTTTATAGCGGAAATTTTTTAGCTTCCGTTGAAGTTGATCAATATTCTACTGCCAGAGTATCGCTTGGGATTAATCCTTTCGATTTTTCCTGGTTGTTAGAACCTGGTGAGGAATTTCAAACCCCCGAGGTGGTAATGGTCTATTCTCCCGAAGGGTTAGGAGGAATGTCAAGAATATACCACAGGCTGTATCGGACCCGTTTATGTCGGGGGGTGTACAGGGACCAGGTTAGACCCATATTGGTAAATAATTGGGAAGCAACTTATTTTCATTTTAATGAAGATAAATTATGTCAAATTGCCGAACAAGCAAAGGAATTGGGGATAGAACTATTTGTGCTGGATGATGGATGGTTTGGTCAGAGGGATAACGACCGAACTTCCTTGGGAGACTGGATTGTGGACCGCAAGAAATTGCCTAATGGCCTTGAATCACTGGTTCAGAGGATTAATGACATGGGATTACAATTTGGTTTGTGGTTTGAACCCGAAATGGTTTCTCCTGAGAGTGAATTATATAAAAACCATCCGGACTGGTGTCTCCATGTTCCAGACCGCAGACGAACAGAATCCAGATGGCAATTGATTCTTGATTTTTCAAGGGAAGAAGTTTGTGATGCGGTGATTAAAATGGTCTCTGATGTTTTAACTTCGGCTCCGATTCGTTATGTGAAATGGGATATGAACCGACATATGACGGAAATTGGTTCTGCCGCTTTACCCTCGGAGAGACAAAGAGAAACCGCTCATCGATATATGTTAGGTCTTTACAGGGTAATGGAGGAAATCACCTCGAAGTTCCCGCACATTTTGTTTGAAGGATGTTCTGGCGGAGGGGGAAGGTTTGATCCGGGGATCCTTTATTATATGTCACAAATATGGACCAGCGATAATTCTGATGCCATTGAACGGTTGAAAATTCAATACGGAACCAGTATTGTTTATCCGATCAGTACCATTGGAGCCCATGTTACCGCCGTACCGAATCACCAAGTTCATCGAGTAACTTCCCTGAAAACACGCGGTGATGTAGCTATGTCTGGCAATTTTGGTTATGAACTCGATTTAACCTTGCTAACAGCTGAAGAAAAAGATTTGGTAAGGCAGCAAGTGAACCAATATAAAGAGATTCGGAATCTTGTCCAGAAAGGAGAGTTTTATCGGTTACTTAATCCTTTTACTGGGAATGAATGCGCATGGATGTTTGTTTCCGATGATCAGTGTGAAGCGCTCGTATTTTATTTTAAAGTGCTGGCGCAACCAAATGAACCCTTGAAACGCTTATACTTAAAAGGACTTGATCCAAACGCCCTATACGAATGGATAGAAAGTGGCGAGATCTACGGAGGGGACAGCTTAATGTACGCCGGTATAAATATACCGTTTCTTCATGGTGATTTTACGAGCTTCGTATGGAGATTAAAAAAACGAAACTAATTTGTGGGATCTACATTACTGTTATAATTGTTATAATAAGGGTAATCTAATGCCTTTTTATGATCGGCAGATTATAATGGGTATTGCGGTTTTCCAAATCAAATGATGGGAAATGGGAGTTCATTATGGCGACGATAAAAGACATTGCAGATCGCGTAGGAGTTTCGATTGCGACGGTATCAAGAGTTCTAAACTACGACCCAACGCTTTCCGTTAGTGATGAAACAAGGAGAAAAATATTCCAGGCGGCAGAGGATTTAGCTTATCGCAAGAAGACAGAGCGGCGGCCCGTGTCATATCGGATCGGGATTGTTTATTGGTATACGGATGAGGAGGAACTGGATGACCTTTATTACATGTCTTTAAGGATGGGTGTTGAAAAAAGGTGTGAGGCCAATAATCTCCAAATAGCCAAACTTTCACTTGAAAACCTCTTAGCTGGTCGAGGAGAAGAGATTCATGGAGTGATCGCCATTGGAAAATTTAATCTTCAGCAGGCGGAGGAGATTCGTAAAATCACCGATCATATTGTGTTCGTGGATTGTTCTCCGGACGATGACCAATTTGATTCGGTTATAAGCAATTTTGAGAAGGCGACAATCAATGTCTTAGATTACTTTTTGACACATGGTCATCAAAAGATCGGATATATTGGTGGTAGAGAAACGTACAAGGACAAAACATCGGTCATTACCGACCCAAGGGAGACAACGTTTAAAAATTATCTCGCACAAAAGGGTCATTATGATGACACTTATGTTTATATCGGTTCTTTTTCCGTTAATGATGGTTACAGGCTGATGAAACAAGCGATCGAGGAACACGGTGAAAATCTCCCTACGGCTTTTTTTGTAGGCAATGATTCTCTAGCCATTGGTTGTTTACGGGCTCTTCATGAGGCCAATATTCCGGTTCCAGATAGGGTAAGTATTATCGGTGTAAACGATATCAGCATTTCGAAATATGTCTACCCTCCCTTAAGTACGGTTAAGGTTTACACGGAACTGATGGGTGAAACGGCCGTTGATTTGTTATTAGAAAGAATTATGGAACGCCAAGTACCCAAAAAGGTAATTATTTCCACTCGGTTAGAAATTCGAGAAAGCAGCAAATAAAACCGGAAAGAGTGCTTGTATATGCTCTTTTTTTTCAAGGTTAGTAAAAAATTTAACTAAAAATATTGATCGTTTTTTACTTATTTGATAAAATAAAGATAAAGCACTATAGAACTCTTAGGGATTCTGCTGGATTATGATTGACTAAAACGTTTGGAGTGAAAAATTGATGGAAACCAAAAAGTTAATTGATAAATTCCTAGAAGTTTTTCATGGGGAAGATAGAAGAAATCTGCGTATATTCTTTGCGCCTGGACGAATTAACTTAATCGGTGAACATACGGACTACAACGGCGGGTTTGTATTTCCGTGTGCGATTACGTATGGGACTTATGGAATTGCTAGAATAAGAGAGGACCGTTTGCTAAGATTCTTTTCGATGAATTTTGAAGAAAAAGGAATCATCGAATTCCATCTTGATGACCTAAATTATAAAGCGGAGCATTACTGGGCCAATTATCCGAAAGGAATGATTCGCTATATTCAAGAATCGGGATTTAGACTTCCTCATGGAATCGAGGTTCTGATTTATGGCGATCTTCCGAATGGTGCAGGATTATCCTCTTCCGCTTCGCTTGAAATGCTGACGGGGATTATGGTGAACGAACTTTTTGCTTTGCAAATTGAGCGGTTGGATTTGGTAAAGATGGGCAATCGAGTAGAGAATCAGTTTATCGGTGTCAATAGCGGCATTATGGATCAGTTTGCGGTCGGAATGGGTAAGAAGAATTGCGGGATACTGCTTGATTGCAATCGATGGATATATGAGTATATACCATTAAATTTAACAGGATATAAAATTATTATTATGAATACGAACAAAAGAAGAGAGCTTGCAGATTCAAAATATAATGAGAGAAGGAGTGAGTGTGAAGCGGCTCTTCAATATCTACAGCAAGGAATAGAAATTCATTCCTTAGGAGATTTGAACGAAGAAGCCTTTGAAGCGCATAAACATTTGATTCCTGATGATGTGCTGGTGAAAAGAGCACGCCATGCGGTTTATGAGAACCGGAGGACAATCAAAGCGGCGGCGGCTTTGAGAAATGACGATTTGCATGAATTCGGAAAGTTGATGAATGCTTCCCATATTTCGTTAAGGGATGATTATGAAGTGACAGGCTTCGAACTGGATACCCTTGTAGAGGCTGCTTGGAAACAGGAAGGTACCATCGGAGCTCGCATGACGGGAGCGGGCTTTGGTGGCTGTGCTATCGCTATTGTAAAGGAGGAATTGGTCGATCCATTTATCTCAAAAGTGGGAAAAGAATACGTGGAAAAAATCGGTTATGAAGCTGACTTTTATGTTGCAAGTATCGGTGACGGAGCGAAGGAAATTTAGAAGATTTTCGTTAAACCCAATGGCGGAGGCAAATATAAAAAAATGGCCGTTTTTAAATGGGAGGTTTAAAGTAATGAGGATATTGGTTCTAGGCGGGGCGGGTTACATTGGTTCACATGCCGTTTACCGATTGATCGATCTAAATTATGATGTAGTGGTCGTTGACAACTTGCTAACCGGACACGAATTGGCGATTCATCCGGAAGCAAAATTTTATAAGGGGGATATAAGGGATAAATACTTTCTAAGGCAGGTTTTTGAGAAGGAGCCGATTGACGGGGTGCTTCATTTTGCTGCTAGTACACAGGTTGGTGAATCGATGACCAATCCAATCAAGTATTTCGATAATAATGTATACGGAACACACGTTCTATTGGATGCGATGAAGGATTATGGAGTGAATCACATTGTGTTCTCCTCTTCTGCCGCGGTTTATGGTGAGCAAACAACCATGCCAATTACGGAAGAGGCTGCAACCATTCCGACCAGTCCTTATGGAGAATCAAAATTAATCATGGAAAAGATGATGAAATGGTGTGATATGGCTTACGGAATCAAATATGTGTCATTACGCTATTTCAACGTCGCCGGCGCCAGAGCGATCGGAGAAATCGGAGAGGATCACGAACCTGAGACTCATCTTATTCCGGTTACCATTCAAGTTGCATTAGGAAAGCGCGATTTTATTTCAATTTATGGCGATGATTATGATACTCAGGACGGAACATGCATTCGTGACTATATCCATGTCGAGGATTTAATCGATGCGCATATTCTGGCCCTTCGTTATTTACAAAATGGCGGTGATAGCAGTGTATACAATCTTGGCAGCAGTAACGGATTTTCTGTGAAGGAAATTGTGGAAGCAGTAAGAGAAGTAACCGGTCACCCGATTCCGGCCAAAATAGAGGCAAAGAGAGCAGGAGATCCAAGTAGGTTAATTGCTTCCTCAGAAAAAGCGAAACAAGTTCTCGGTTGGCAGCCAAAACGTACTTCGATTCATCGCATAATCCAGGACGCTTGGAATTGGCATCGGAGTCATCCAAATGGATATGGAAAGTTAGGAGAGGCCCGATGAATGTTTATCAGGCAATAGAGAAGTTGGTTCGAAAAGCGATCTCTTTGGAAATGATTCAACCGGAGGATGAAATTTACGCGAGGAACCAAGTCATGTCATTTCTTGGCTTAATAGACTTTCCGGAACAGTCTGCAGGAGATTCTTCAGAAGGCCAAGAAATTCCTGACCTCCTTGAGGTATTAGAACAATATGCCGTGGAAGCGGGGATCATTGAAAATCTGGCTGATGAAAAAGATATTTTAAGCAGTAAAATCATGAATGTTTTCATGCCTAAGCCATCCGAAGTTAATGATACTTTTTATCAAAAGTACCTAGAGAGCCCGGAAAAGGCAACTCAATACTTCTATGGGTTGAGCCGAAACAGCAATTATATTCACACGAAAGGAATTGCGAAAAATATCAATTTTAAAACCGAAACTGCTTATGGCGAATTAGATATTACGATTAATCTTTCCAAGCCGGAAAAAGATCCTGAGGAAATAGCAAGAGCAAAGGAACGTGGGGTTTTATCCAACTATCCGAAGTGTCTGCTTTGTATCGAAAATGAAGGCTATGCCGGCAGAATCGGCCATCCTGCCCGCTCAAATCACCGGATGGTCAGGTTGACATTAACCAATGAAACATGGTATTTCCAATACTCACCTTACGTTTATTACAATGAACATTGCATTGTTTTATCTGCTGAACATCGAGATATGGCGATTAACAGGAAGACGTTCCAGAGATTACTGGAATTCGTTGAGAAATTCCCGCATTATTTTATTGGTTCTAATGCGGACTTACCCATCGTCGGCGGTTCGATATTAACGCATGATCATTATCAAGGGGGTAACTATGAATTCCCCATGCATAGGGCTCCGGAGGAAATCTTTTTTACCATGAGCGCTTTTCCAACGGTTAAAGCAGCAACAGTGAAGTGGCCGATGTCTGTAATACGTTTAAGCGGTAAGAACAAGGATGAGCTGGTAGCGGCATGTGAGTATATCCTAGAAAAATGGATCTATTATTCGGACTTGGATGCCCAAATCATTGCATTTACAAATGAAGCAAGACATAACACGATTACTCCCATCGTCAGAATGAAAAATGGGAAATTTGAAGTTGACCTGGTACTTAGAAATAACCGTACAGACAATGAACATCCCCTGGGGATTTTTCATCCGCATCGCGATGTCCATCATATTAAAAAGGAAAACATCGGCCTTATTGAAGTTATGGGTCTGGCGGTGCTACCGTCTCGACTGAAGACGGAATTGGCCGAAGTGGAGAACTATTTATTGGGAGAACCCAATCAAATCGCGGGTTACCATCTTCCATGGGCCGATGAAATGAAGGATCGCTATAAAGAGAAAATAACACCTCTAACCGTGGAAAAAATCGTTCAAAAAGAAGTCGGGTTTAAATTCTTAAGAGTTCTTGAAGATGCCGGGGTTTTTAAACGGAACGAGCAGGGGCAAAGGGCATTCAGAAAATTTATTTCCACTTTACGTGCTTAAAACATCATTTGATAATAGATTTTTTCCACTCTTCCATTTGTGAACACTGCAAGAAGGCATTTATAGAATAAGAGGGGCACATGCGATGAGAATCTTACAGAATCATTTCGGAGATTTAAAAGATCAACCGATCACCGCCTTTACATTGCAAAATGATCAAGGCATGGAAGTCACGAGTCTAAATTATGGCTGTATTATTACGAAGATCCTGGTACCCGATCAAAACGGCATGATGGAAAATGTAGTGCTTGGCTTTGATTCCATGGAGGAATATGAGCGGTATTCCCCCTATTTCGGCGCCGTGATCGGCCGTTTTGCCGGTAGGATTAAAAATGCCGAATTTGAATTGGATGGCCGCATCTATCGGTTGGCCAAGAATGATCACGGCAACCATCTTCACGGCGGTCTTCATGGTTTTGACAAAGTGGTGTGGAAGACAGAGATCATTGAACGTAGTGATCAAGTTGGATTGGAATTTACTTACTTAAGCGAGGATGGGGAAGAAGGTTATCCTGGGAATCTATACATGAAGGTTGCCTATACTTTAACGAACGAGAATGAGTTGATCATTTCCTATTCCGGAAGATCGGACTACCGCACGCTCCTCAATGTGACGAATCATTCCTATTTTAATTTGAGCGGCAACCTGAAAAGAGATATCTTGCATCATCGATTAACGTTAAAGAGCGACCAATTTCTTGAATTGGATGAAAAACTGGTTCCTACGGGGAAGATTTTAGCGGTGGATGATACGCCGTTTGATTTTCGTGAGGGAAGAGAAATCATCGATGGTGTCCATTCTACCCATCCGCAAAATATTCTTGCCGGATATGGGTATGATCATCCGTTCCTGCTGGCAGAACATCATAATGAGGAAATTCTACTATTTGATGAAGAGAGCGGCCGATTATTAACCGTTGAAACGGATCAACCGGTTGTCGTACTTTATACGGGGAATCAGTTGCTGAATACCTTCGCCATTCGTGGCGTCCCATCGCGAAAATATCTTGGCTTATGTCTTGAAACACAAGGATACCCTGATTCGGTCCATCACCCACATTTTCCGTCGAATATGCTCGAGAAGGATGAAGAATTCCATTCGGTTACAAAATATAAGTTTGATGTAAAAGGATAACATGGGTATACATGATTTGGGGGGAAGCAGAAACCAAACCGAAGGCATAGGTGCCGTTTATCGGAAGTCGAAAGAACATCATCGACCGCTTTCATCTCGCTAGTTGAGGGCGGATTGACCGTCGCGAAGCGATTGAAAACCCTGACAAAATATTTCCACTTTCAGTGATACAAGAAGGGATCAGAAAATGCACTATATACTACAACGAATATAGTGCAAAAAGGGTTACTCACATTCACTTGACGGACACGATCTTCATCTTCAATTCGCATTTTCCTAAAAAATGTGATACATATAATAAAGTAACTTTTGAATGAAAGGGATGGCGGCATGAGAAATGTAATTCTCTTGCGCTTTCTCATTTTTGTTTCGGTTCTTGCCTTTTCCACCTTCCTCATCGGTTTCGGACTGGCAGTGAAAGATCTCCTGATGCCGACTGCCTCGCCTCTTCCCTCCCTGGGAGTTGGGGGGGAGAAACCCTCCTTAGAGAAAGATTCGCTTACCATTGTATCTTTGGGTGATTCCCTGACCCGAGGCGTGGGGGATGGGGAAGGAAAAGGGTATGTGGGGAGAGTGGTGGAGCGGTTAAAAAGCATCGAAAAGAGGAAAGTGAACGTGACGAATCTGGCCGTGAGCGGTGCGACCTCACAGGATTTAATAAAGCAGTTGTCCGTGCCGGGCGTCCGGTATGCCATCTCGGAAGCGGATATTCTCTTCCTGACCATCGGGGGAAATGATTTAAACCCGGGATTTGAGAAGTTGGACAAGATTGATCCAACCCATTTTACCGGTGACCTCTCCGCATTTGTCACCCGCGGCAAGAAAATTTTGGAAGAGATTCGGGACGTAAATCCCGATGCTCCCCTGTTTTGGCTGGGTCTTTATAACCCTTTCGAAGATGTTCTTCCCGGTACGAACCGAACCGTTCTCGCTTGGAATCGGCAGATGGAAGATCTTTCACTCTCCGTCAGGTCTGTCTATTTCGTTCCTTTATTTGACCTTTTTCATCAGCAGACCGGAATGCTTTATTCAGACCATTTCCACCCAAACAGCAAGGGGTATGAGGCAATCTCCATCCGTCTTTCATCCGTTCTCATCAATGTTTTGGGAACAGGAGGGGGAGAAAAGCATTGAACGACGAGGTGATTTTAGAAGTTGAGGGAATAAGTAAAAGAGTGGGGAAAAGAATATTGGTGGAGAATCTTTCATTCAGAATATCGGCAGGGGAGGTGTTCGGTTTTCTTGGCCCCAATGGGGCAGGAAAGACGACGACGATCCGCATGTTGGTCGGCCTCATTCGTCCGACGAATGGACGCATTCGGATTGGAGGATATGACCTTCAAACCCATTTTACCGAAGCGATCCGCCAAGTGGGCAGCCTTGTGGAAAATCCGGAGGCTTATTCTTTCCTCACCGGGTGGGAGAATCTGAAGCAATCGGCTCGCATCCTGGGAAATGTGGAGGATTCATGGATTCATGAGGTGGTGAGTTGGGTGGGCCTGACGGAGAGGATTCACGATCGGGTGAAGACCTATTCGCTGGGGATGAAGCAGCGTCTCGGCATCGCCCAGACTCTCTTGGGGAAACCGCGCCTGCTCATCCTGGATGAACCGACCAACGGGCTCGATCCTGCAGGAATTCGGGAACTCAGGGGATTTATCCGACGCCTGGTAGATGAAATGGAGATGGCGGTTCTCATCTCCAGCCACCTCCTGAGCGAAGTGGAAATGATGTGTGATCGGGTAGGGATTATGCAGCGCGGCCGATTCATCCGGGAGGCGACCATTGAAGAGCTGATGAAAGAGACACGGGATCGTTTTCTCTTTCGCTTTACGCCCATGGAGAAAGGGGAAGAGCTGCTTAAAAAGATTCCCTTCGTGAAAGAAATAAAGGGGGATGGAGAGAGAATCATCTGCCATATGCCTGCCGATCGGGTACCCCAGGTGATCTCCGCTTTGGTCCAAGCAGATATACATATACGGGAAGTATCGCCTATTCATGTTACCTTGGAAGATCTTTTCCTCTCCCTGACGGGGGGTGAGCAGGGTGCGTGAAATACGGATTCTCATTTGGAATGAAATGGAGAAGATCTATCGGAAAAGGCGTTTCCTCGTCATCTTCCTCATTCTCCTCCTCTTAATTCCCCTCTTCGTTTATGCGCAGTATAAACAGAACGAGACGGTGTTGGAGCGGATGGGGACAAAGGATTGGCATCTTATCCTTCAACAACAGATCATAGACAACCAGAATCGCTTAAATAGTTCCCGCCTCCCCGACGAGTGGCGGAGTTGGCTCGTGATACGGAACGAGCAACTCCAGTACTATTTGGATCACGATATAAACCCAAATGTGCAAGGGGGGCCTGCCTTCGTCCGGAGTTTTATGGAAAACGGCATCACCCTCTTTATCCCTCTACTCGTCATGATCGTCTCCATTGATCTGGTTTCCGGAGAACGAAGCGAGGGCACGATAAAACTCCTTCTCACCCGGCCAATCCGCCGATGGAAGGTTCTGTTAAGCAAATACATCGCCATGCTTCTCTCCCTCTCCCTGGTGATCTTGATGGTTGCTGTTCTTTCCTATTTCATTTCCGGCTTTATCTTCGGATATTCGGGGTGGAACACACCTTTACTTACAGGCTTTATTGTGGAGAAGGAGAGTCTCAATACGACGTCTGTCCACCTCGTTTCCCAATGGAAATATATCTTGATGGCCTATGGACTAGGTTGGTTCGTCAGCTGGGCGGTGGCCACCATTTCTTTTATGGTTTCCGTCTTGCTTCGGAATACGGCGGCAGCCATGGGGATCATGATCGCCTCCCTCATCGCCGGGAATCTTCTCACCAATTATGCAGCTTCCTGGAAGGAGGCGAGATATATCTTTAGCGTTAACCTCGATCTCACCTCTTATCTTTCGGGATTGATGCCACCCATTGAAGGAATGACCCCCGCCTTTTCGATGATCACCCTAACGGTTTGGGCAGTTGTTTCTCTCTTTATTTCCTTCGCCGTTTTTACACGGCAGGATATGTTTCATTGAGAATCCTATGCAAAGGTTTAGAGGGCGCGGTAACAGAATGAGTAAGTGTAAATAAGTGTATAAAAAAGGGAGCAGAAGGAGGCGTGTAACGATGATGGATATCGATTGGCTGGGAGAGGTGGAAAAAAGAAAAGAGGAATTGGTTAGGGACCTGCAGGAATTTTTGCAAATCCCCAGTGTTCTGAAGGAAGAGGCGAAGGAAGGGGCTCCCTTCGGCCCGGATGTGGCCAAAGCCTTAGGGTATATTTTAGACCTGAGCAGCAGGATGGGCATGAGGACCCAAAACCTGGACGGATACATCGGCTATGGTGAGTTTGGGGATGGAAAGGAAATGGTGGGGATTCTCTGCCACGTGGATGTGGTGCCTCCCGGCAAGGGATGGTCGGTCCCCCCATTTAGCGGTAGGATCATAGGGGACCGCATCGTCTCCAGGGGAGCCAGCGATGATAAAGGACCCACCATCGCAGCCCTCTATGGCGCCAAAATCGTAAAGGAATTAGGTCTTCCCCTCAAGAGAAGGGTTCGTTTAATCTTTGGTACCGATGAGGAGAGCGAATGGCGCTGTATCGATCGCTATAATGAGAGTGAGGAGAAGCCCGTCGTGGGCTTTGCTCCCGACGCCGACTTTCCCTTAATCTTTGCGGAAAAAGGTTTGTACAATGTGGCCCTTCGCTTTCACCTGGGGTCCGGCGGAAAGACGGGGATTCACCTTCTCTCCTTTACTTCCGGGGAACGAAGCAACATGGTTCCCGATTACGCCGAGGCGCGTCTTAAAATGGAGGATCCTCGGCTTATGGAGAGGATCAAGGAGACCTATCTGCATTATTTGAAGGAGAAGGGATATCCCGGAGAATGGGGGGTGGAGGAGGGAGAATTAAAACTTGCCGTAAAAGGGGTATCCGCCCATGGAAGCCTGCCGGAACTGGGAGAGCACGCAGGATGGCGTTTGGCCGCCTTCCTGAATGATCTCACCCTGGATCAAGAGGGATCCCGCTTTATCGAACTGCTAAACCATCTCTTTCTCGATGATCCCAAAGGGAAAAAATTAGAGATTGAAGCAAGCGATCCGGTGATGGGGGATCTCACCGTCAATGTGGGCGTCATTTCTTATCCTGGTCAGGGTGGGGAAGGGGAAATGGTAAAGATCAACATCCGGTATCCTTCCTCCACCCATGTGGAGGAGATTCGAGGAAAGATCTTATCTAAAATTGGACCTTACGGCGGGGAGATCGTCAAAGAAGATAAGAAGCTCACCCCTCACCTGGTACCCAAAGACCACCCGCTGGTGAAGACCCTTCTTCGGGTTTACCGCTCCCAGACCGGTGATACCCGGGAGCCCCTTGCCATCGGTGGAGCCACCTATGCCCGTTCTCTGCCGCTTGGTGTCGCTTTTGGCGCCGCATTTCCGGGGCGGGAAGATGTGGCTCATCAGAAAGATGAATATATTCTTTTGGATGATCTTGTAAAGGCGACCGCGATCTACGCCCAAGCCATTTACGAGTTGGCCAATATGGAGTTGGTGGAGTAAACGGACCATCGTTTATAGAGGTAATGTCTACTCAAAAGGGCACTTTTTCAAGAAGGATTGCGAGGAAGCAGTTGCGGAAAGTAGAGAGGAATGAAAGCAGTGGGGAAACCGAGAAAGAGAAAGGGGAGCGTGGCAAGATGAAAGAGGGAGACCTTTTTTACAGGCAGTGGAAGGTATCCAACCCCATCGGGGCACTCTACTTGATCCACGGTTTGGGGGAGCACTGCGGCCGTTATGAACATGTGGCCCGGTTTCTAAATGGACAGGGAATCTCCGTTTACTCCGGAGATCTTCCCGGCTTCGGCCGGACGAAGGGGAGAAGGGGAGATGCTTCCTCCTTTCATGAATTGACGGAGGCCGTGTTAAACGGGTGGAATGAGATGAACAAAGAAACTGTGGGGATTCCCCAATTCCTCCTTGGCCACAGTATGGGTGGGCTTGTTTCTCTCCATCTCCTCATCACGCATGGGAAGGAGGTAAAGCCGGACGGAGTGATCCTTTCCTCTCCCGCCCTGAAGTCAAAAGTGGAGGTTTCCCGTTGGAAAGAAGGGTTGGCTAAACTTTTGACTCCCCTCTTTCCCAAGCTTACTCTTCCTTCCGGGATTTCCCCTTCATCCGTTACCAAAGATCCCGAAGTGGTCAAAAAGTATGGCAAGGATCCCTACGTTCATTCTTTCCTCTCTCTGAGATTTTATCAGGAGTTTAATCGAACGATGGCCTTTGTCTTGGAGAAGGCGGGGGATTTCCCTGCGGGGATTCCCCTCATGATCATGCAGGCAGGTGAGGATCTTTTAGTAGATGCGGAGGCAGCCAAAGAATTCATGAAAAAAATCCCCCATCACTCCTTGCATGAGTATAAGGAATGGCCGGGACTTTATCACGAGATCTTGAACGAACAGGAAAAAGAGAAAGTGATGGAGGAGATGTGGAAGTTCATAGAGAGGGTCATGTCCCGGAAAAATCGGGCCACCATTCAGAAGAATGATGTAGGGATAAACGGATCTTTTGAATCAATTCAACCTTGAACCCGCAGTTGCTGCATGGAAAACTCCCGGTAAAGGGGATGGCTTAGGAACAATTCCTGATGACTTCCGATTCCGGTAATTCTTCCTTTTTCGAGAAAAACGATTTGGTCGGCGTCAATCACCGTGGACAGGCGGTGGGCAATAACCAGTGTGGTCCTTCCCTGCATCAAGTTGTTCAAAGCTTGTTGGACAGCGATTTCCGATTGGCTATCTAGGCTAGAGGTGGCCTCATCCAATAGCAGGATGGCCGGGTCCCGCAGCAATGCCCTCGCGATCGCTATTCTTTGGCGCTGTCCCCCTGACAATTTTATGCCTCGTTCCCCCACGTCTGTTTCATACTTTTCCGGAAGCTCGTTAATAAACTCATCGGCGTAGGCCATTTTCGCTGCGTTAACCAGTTCTTCCGGGCGAACTTCCCTCTCAATGCCATAGCAGATGTTCTCTCGGATCGTTCCGGAGATGATCGGGCTTTCCTGAGAGACGTATCCGATATGGCCTCTCCAAGATGAAAGCGAAAACCGGTCGATCGGGTCGCTTCCCAGTTTAATGGTCCCGCAAAGCGGGAGATAATACCTCTCCAGAAGGGAAAACAGTGTGGTTTTACCGCTTCCGCTCGGGCCCACGATGGCGGTTACCTGCCCGGGATGGGCTTTAAAGCTGATCCGATCCAGAACCGGTTCCCCCGGTTTGTAGGAAAACGACACTTCCTCGAAAATGATCGGCTGATTCAGATTTTGTACCGGTTTACCTGAAGCTAAATCTTCTTCTTCCATTCCCAACAGGAGCAGGATTCTTTCCGTAGCGCCCATCGCCTTCTGAAAATAGGTAAAGAAACCGGCGATCTGTGAAATCGGCGACACGATCTGAATCAGGTATATAATGAACGCCACCAGTTCACCGGCGGTTAAAGTCCCCGAGGCAACGCGGAGCCCTCCGAAACCGAAGATGATGACCAGGAGCAGAAGAATCATCGACGAAACCAGAGGAGCCATCACCGCATGAAGTTTTCCTTCCTTCAAACCGAACCTGTAAAGCTTTTTGATCCTTGCACTTCCGTTTATATACTCGCTTCGTTCGGCATTGGAAGCCTTTACGAGGCGGATATCCGACAAAACCTGGTTCAAGATCGCCGAGAAATGAGCCGTTTCATCCTGCAGCCCCTTCGATACGTGATACATCTGTCTTCCTACCGGAAAGAGAATGACCAACGTGAGGGGAATGACCGTAAACATGACCAATGTCAGCTGCCGATCCAGATAAAACAGAACCATAACGGCACCAATCATGGAGATGATCCCGTTGAAAAACCCGGTGAAATGATCCGAGATCAATTCTTTCACGATGCCGGTATCGTTGGTTACCCGGCTGATCGTCTCTCCGGTCTGATGCCGGTCGTAGTATGAGATCGGTAAAGAGAGAAGTTTTTTCCATAAACGTTCCCTCAAGCCTGCGACAATCTGCTGGCCGATGCGCGCCAACAGATACGCGGATATCCCACCGGTCACGGCTTGAATGATGAAAGCGCCGATGATGGATGCGACGAGTTCAGGATGGATGGCATCCAATGTAAAACCGTCAATCAGATCTTTGGTAATAAATGGGATTGCGAGGGAGGTCATGGTAGCCAGAAGGCTTAGAAGCATGGAGGTTCCCAGAAGTACCCAGGAAATCTTCATTTGCAAGAGAATCTGGATTAACTTTTTCCAGGTGGGAATTTTCATATCTTTCTCCATTCAGGGATTCCTCTCCATCTCAGCTTGATCGAAATTTGTCTCCAATCGATTTTCCGCGCGCAGGGATAGGGACGTTGTTCCCCTTCTCCGTCATGTCCTGTTTATTCCTTTTCCTTAGCGACATGTGGTTCGTACATGCCGTTTTTCGCCATATAGAACTCCATCGCCTGATTTAACCATTCCTCCTCCTCCGTTGTGAACGGGGAGGGAAGCATTTTCGCGAAATCTTCGGCTTTCCCATGATCGATGAAGGTAAAGGAGTCGAATATCTCTTTGTCGATAAATTGAAGTGTTGCTTTCATGTACCGATCGACCATCTCCTGTACTTCCGGGTCGTGTGGCGGCTTTCCGGCCAATTCTTTCACTTTCTTGGAGAGGTGGATAAACACTTTGTCCAACTCCGCCATCTCCTCTTCGGACATGTTGTCTAACCATTCCACCACTTCCTTGGAAGCGTGCTCTGTCAGCCAGGCCCTTTGCTCCTTCTCGGTCTGCATGCTGTTAATCAGACTTGCCAGGATGGCGCCGTCCACTTCCCCTTCATCTTCCAACAGGGAAATGGTGCGATGAATGGCTTTAAGCGCCGTTTCAATCTGTTCTTTTTTCTTCTCTAACTCCGCTTTCTGAACCTGTAAGGAATCTTTTAGGTTGAGACCGAAACTGGGTTCGACCATCATCTCTTTGATTTGTTCCAGACTATAGCCCAAAAATTTCAGGCTTACGATTTTTTGCAGTTTCAACAGATCTTCGTCATCATACAGACGATGCCCTGAGTTAGGATTCTTGGTGGGTTTCAGCAAACCAATCTCATCGTAAAAATGGAGAGTCCGGATTGAGGTATTGGTTTTTTTGGAAAACTCCCCAATTGAATACTTGTTTTGTCCCGGCATGCTTTATCACCTCTATGTTCCAATTTTTTATTCAAGCGGGTTTATGACCATGATATCACCTTACGTAACGGGAGATGCAAGGGCTTTTTCGCACCATGTCTCGGCCATCGTCGAGTCGTATAAAATGTGACAAAAGTGTTAAAAATGGAGGAATAGTGGAAAAGATACGGATCGAAAGGATTGATGAACGGCATAGAGGCAGGTATGATATAAGAAAGTGAAAGCGTTATCAAACGGTAATTGCTCAACTCGTGAACATTTTCACATATCGACGGAAAGATCAGGATAGCGGAGGGAGATCGATGATCGAAGAGCAAAACGTTCTACAATCATTGGATGAAATAAAGAATGCGCTGATGGAACATCAGAAGAGCTTTCAGGAACAGGAAGAACGCCTGGATGCTCTACAGCATCAGTTAAATATGATTGATCTGCAGACGGGGACGACGGAACAACGCATGGTCTCGATGGAAAGAAGGCTCCATCAATTGGAGATTCAAATGGAAGAATTAAGGAAAGAGATCCAAGAGCGCGCCTCCCAAATGGAAGAGCGCCTTGCCCGACAGGAAAGGATGCTGGAACAACTCCTCGATCATATGGATTACTTTAAAGAGAAATACCAGGAACATGACGAAGAACTTTTTCAGCTAAACCGGCGGGTCAAGAGGGCGGGATTCATCTAAAGCCTCTGTTATTCGTAATCGTACCGCATAATTCGCCGATCCATGCGCCGCTTTAATCCTTCCGCCAGGATGGTAAAACTGAAAATGGCGAAGAAAAAGGCGAAGGCAGGACTCAGGAGAATCCAAGGAGCGGATAGAACATATTTTCGATTGAAGCCGATCAGTCCTGCCCAATCATCGGTCATGGACCGATAGGTATTTCCCCCTGAGAAGAAATCAAAGGAAACGAAGGTACCTCCCAAAAAAACGTGGAAAATACCCAACTGACCCAAAAGCCAAAGAACCTGGGCCATCTCCATGGAGAGGATGATGGGAAGGTGGGGGAGGAGATGGGGGAAGAAGTGGCGGCGCAAAAGATAGAAACCGCTTCCCCCTAAAATTTTGGCTCCTTCGATAAAAGGTTCGTTGCGAATTCTCTCCACATGTCCTCTCATGGTCTCCACCAAGGGCGGAAGTCCGGCCAGAGTGAGGATGAGCCACATCCAGAACAGCTGCTGCCCTATGGAGAATGAAGGAGTAACGGACATCGGCTCCAGTAAAAAATAGGCGATGAGGAAAAGGGGAAGAGAAACCCAAATCCGGTTCATATGCTGTACGGGCGGTTTCAAAAAACGGTGCCACCATCCTGCCGTCATGCCGATGGGGACGGCGAGAAGCAACCTGGAAAGGCCGATGAGGAGAGCGAACGAAAGCGTATATTTAGCCCCCCTCAACAACCTGCTCAGGAGATCATATCCATTCTCATCCGTCCCCGCCGGATGGGCGAAAGAGGGCGGATGGGGGGGTGGGGAAAACGCTTTGTAGTCGGTGCCGGGTTTAAATGTTTCCGCCGCATCTTTCCCATATGGCGCAAGTTGATCCCCAAAGAGGGAAATGAGCAGGAGAATCGAGGCGAAGATGAGGCCAAAGAGAAGATAACCGTTCTTTTCCTTTTTTCTCATATTCTCACCTCCTGATTTCCTTTCTGCAACCTGGATAAGATCCATTGATTGATCGTAAGAATGATCTCTACCATAAACCAGAAAGAAAGGACGGAAAGGAGGATCACATCGGTCGATGTATAACCATACTTCATGATAAATCCGGTTAAGCCGAAGGAACTGTATAAGTATTCCACGATCACCAGATTAGAAAGAGTTAACATTAAGATGGTGGGCATGTTCTGCAACACGGTGATCAACCCGTTCGGTAGAAGATGATGGAGGAGGACGAGCCATTTGCTGAGTCCCTTGCTATAGGCGGTTTGTACATACGGCTCCTCTAGGATTCTTTCGAAGCTATGTTTTGCTGTTCGGAAAATATAGACCAGGGGGAAAATGCTTAACGTGAGAATCGGCAGAAAATAAGCGGTCCCGCTCCCTGCGGTAGCGATCTTAAAGAGTTTCAATCCGGTATGTTTATAGAGTTGTACGACGGCGATCTGGAGCAAAAGGGCGAGCAAAAAGTCAGGAATGGAGATCAGGAGGAAAGAGAAGATTTCAAAGACCCCCCGCTTTTTCCTTCGTAAAACCATCACCAGGAGGGCTAAAGCCAATCCCAGGATTAAACTGAGCACGATCGCCGATACGTAATAGGTGGAAGATATGGAGATATAGCGGGAGAGATCCTGCCAAGATATTTCCCTCATATCCCCATTGCTTAATTGATAGGTTCCTAGTTTTCCCTCCATAAGGTGGGAGAACGAGTAACGAACCGCTTCGAAATATCGATTCACGGATGTGGTAAATTCCTGAAATATTTGATCTCTGCTGATGAACATCCTGTTGATTTGAAAAAGAGAGGGAAGAAGTGCGATCAATACAACGATGAAAAAAGTGACCACTAGCCGGACCGCTCCGGCGCCGGTTCTCAGCAAAATGGCTAAAAGTATCGGTTTCCTATTCATGGGCCGGTCCTCGTACGTAAAAGGATTCATTCATACAAATCGTGTATATGTATAAAGGAGAGTGCATCCCACACTTGATGTGATGCTGAATAGGTTATTCTCTTCGTCTATTGCCGAAAATCATGTAAACCCCCAGGACGATAAGAAGGAAGCCCACCAAATAGGGAATAAAGGTGGAAAATAAGGTGAAGAAAAGGAAAAATCCCCCTACGGAAAAGAGAATAACAACAGGGATCAGGAGGCCTTTTTCTCGTGTTCCGAAAAGATAAAGTTCCAACAACCCGATTCCCGGCGCGATGATGAAGATCGGCCAAAGGTGTTCCATCCAACCATAGCCGAAAAACTCCGTAAAAAGAAAGAGAATGCCGATCGTCGTAAGAATCCCGCCAGGGACATGAAGCCCTGGGATGCGGTTCAAAAATCCGAAGAAGTGAAAGGCGAGGCCGGGAATAACCAGAAAAAAAGGCCATAAATCGAATAAGGAGAACGGAATGAGTTCCATTTTGGCCAATAAGAAAAAAAGACCCAGCAGGATAAAGAAGATGCCCACCATTTGTTGGTTCCGATTCAAGTTTCATCCCTCCTATGGTAAAAAATATTTCTCTCTAGGAATTTTATATCATTTTTTTTCCAAGGCAGCAATCCACATGTTCAAAAATCATTCTATATTTTGCTCACTTTCATCCGCCGTGTTCATATCCATTGTACTGGAACTTCCCGGCGTTTTGCCGTGTTAGGGTAAAAGAAGATAAAAAACGAAGAAAGATAAGTAGAGCGAGGGAACTTTTTCTTGCTCCCCCTATCACGGTGTGGTATAACAAGAATATCATTATTATAGAAGAGGCGGACCGCCTCTTCATTCATATATCGGCGGGGGATTCGAATGGATATTATGGGATCAAGACGAATGGACCGTTTTGCGACCAGTGTTTTTTCCGAATTGGCTCACTATAAACGGGCAAAAAAAAGGGAGGGTTTAGATCTCATTGACTTGAGTGTGGGGAGCCCGGATCTTCCTCCTCCAACCTTGATGATGGAAGAATTAAAGAATTCCGTCCTGAACCCTTCCCAATACGGGTACACCTTAGGTGGCATCGATCTCTTCCACGAGGCGGTGGCAGCGTATTATGAATCTCGCTTTGGGGTGCATCTCGATCCCGAGCAAGAGGTGATCTCCCTCATGGGTTCCCAGGACGGATTGGTTCATCTCCCGATGGCTTTCGTAAACCCGGAGGATCTGGTCATCGTCCCGGATCCCGGGTATCCTGCCTATGAGACAGGGGCTTATATGGCAGGGGCTGAGGTTTACCGATTGCCTCTCAAACGGGAGAACCGTTTCCTCCCTGACCTTGGGGAAATACCGACAGAAGTCGTCCATCGGGCAAAGATGATCTACCTTAATTTTCCCGGTAATCCCGTTCCCGCATTGGCCACCCGGGAGTTCTTCGCCGAATTGATCCGTTTTGCGAAGAAATATGAGATCATCGTGGTCCACGACTTTGCATATTCCGAGTTGATTTTTGATGGGAAAAAGGGAGTGAGCTTCCTCTCCGTCGAGGGAGCCAAAGAGGTGGGGGTGGAATTTAATTCTCTATCGAAGAGTTTCAATTTTGCCGGCGCCCGTGTTGCTTATCTGGTGGGGAATGAAAAGATCATCCAAACCTTCAAGCGATTAAAGTCAAATATCGATTACGGGATTTTCATGCCGATCCAGCGGGCGGCTGCCAGGGCATTAAAGGAAGGATCTTCTTTTTTGGAGAATAATGCCCGCATCTACGAAAAACGGCGGGACCTATTGATCGATGGCTTGGCTCGTGTGGGGTGGAAAATCGACAAGCCTCCGGCCACCATGTTCGTCTGGGCGAAGATTCCCGAAGGCTGGAGTTCCCGGGAGTTTACCTATGCTCTGATCGATCAGGCAGGGGTGATTGTAACCCCTGGGGATGGATTTGGACCGAATGGGGAGGGGTATGTCCGCATCGGTTTGGTACAGCCTGAAGAAGAGCTCTTGCGGGCAGTGGAGAGGATCGAAAGAAGCGGCGTTTTGGGGAAGAAAACGATCAGCATCTGAAGAAATGAAATAAGCACCGCATTTTATTTATGTTCCTAAAGAAAAGAGGGCCGATACGGCTCTTTTTCTTTGTTGCGCCGTAAGACATCAAAATTCCAGTTTCATTTACTGTTGTCATCATGCAAAGAAAAATTTGTCGGAAAGTTCATAAAAACCGACAGATTTACCCCGTTGTTTGAGAAGCCATTCAATTGTACGATTACGAGGGTACGATTTCGGCGATTGATCACGCCGCACTTCACCGTCACAGATCAGAAGAGGTTGGGGATAGACATCAATGGCTCGATTTATTGGTTTTTTTCGAGTTTACCTTATTGTCATCCGGATTCTCTACTTTTTACTTCTATTCCTGTTTCTTATCATGAGTGGTGTGGAAAAACCGGTATTTCTCTCTGTATTTTTGCCTTCGATGGCTTTGAATCTTCTTTTTGTTTCTCATTTCTTTGCCCGGTTACCCATGAAGTGGAAAACGGCAGCTCTATGGGCCGACTTACTGTTACTTTCTGTCCTCATTCCTGGAATCGGACAATATTCAAGCCCTTTGTTTTTATATAGTTTCACCACGCTTCTTCTATTCTCTACATACCTTAGAGTGAAAACGGTGATCTTGGTTGGGATCTTCTTTTATCTCACCCTCTATTTTTTATTGCGGATGGTAGAGGATCGATTTCCGGTATCCCATGAGTTCTTTGTTACATTTACCTTCTACGGACAATTTTTTCTGATCATCTCTCTGATCTTTTTTTTCGATATGCTTCTTGATCATCTTCGGGTCCTTTTTCTACAACTGGTAAGAATCCGCCTTTTTTTTAAAAGGTTGCATGAGAGCGATACGACAACGGATATGATTCGTCAGGTTGAAAAGACGATGAGGATGATCATGAAACTCCCGGAAATTGATTATGTATGGCTTTACGATTCATCTTGGGAGGCGGATTGGAAACAGCAATGGTATGCGAGGCAGTTTCGCGATGAGCGCCTCACTCGAATTCGACGGCCAAGCAAGGAGATCCTGCATGATTATGACGGAACGGATAAGAAATTTTTGGTCATTCCTTTTCGCCATGGAGGGATTCTGTATGCGGCACTTCTCATCCCAAATGAAGAGGAGGTGGAGCTTGATTGGTTCATTCTGCAGCTCTTTCGCCTTGTATCGGATGCTCTTTTGGCGCATATTCAAAAGTTAAAGCGAGATGAGCATAAGGCGCTCCGTATGAGGGATGAGGTAATGCAGGATTTTGCGCAAAGGCTTCATGATGGTCTGGCCCAAAAGATTTTTTTTCTCTCAGCACAGGCTTATCATTTGAGGAATCAATCCGTGAAAGTTCTCCCCAAGGAGGAACAGATTTTATTGCAACGAATGGAGGAGGAGATTAAAGAAATTCACAGAGAGATAAGAAAATGGCTTGGGGATCTGCAGGGCGAAGGGGAATCCCCATCTTTTTTCGGTGCAGTTAAACAATTGGTGGATCGCTTAACCCGGGGATCAACGATGGAAGTAAAAATCATAACCAAAGGGGAGATTTGGGAGGAGGAAGTCGATTATAAAGAGGCCATTTATCTCATGGTGGAAGAACTGATCTCCAATGTTTTGAAACACGCCAAAGCGACTCGTCTTGCCGTCACCATCGAAGTGACTCCGCTTCAATGGTTTCTCCATGTGAGGGATGATGGGATTGGGTTTAATGAACAGGAAAGTTTATCCCGCGGCAAGTATGGCATTGAGGGAATGCGTCGGCGTGTGAAGGGAATGGGAGGGACAATGGTTTTAAAAACGGAAGAGGGGGAGGGAACGGATATCACTGTCATATTACCAAGAAAGGGGATGAAGGGTTTTGCCATATAATGTTATGTTGGTTGATGATCATTCGGTCGTACGGGAAGGATTAAAATTGATCCTGGAAATGACGGGAAAATACAGGGTGGTGGGCGAATGCGGCACGTCCGATGAGCTGTTGCGCAGTTCTCCAAAGGAAAGTCCGGATTTAATGATTTCCGATCTAAAAATGCCGGGCACCCCCATTTTAGAGAAGCTTCCGCTTTATAAAGAGATGAATCCCAAGACGAAGGTGATTATTTTTACCGCATATGAGGAGGAGGAGGAAATCCAACAAGCGTTGGCATTGGGTGTAGATGGCTTTCTTAAAAAAGATACACCGCCGGAAGAGATTTTGCATACGGTGGGAACGGTGATGATGGGATATGCTTGTTTCAAGCCTCGACTCTTTTCAACCAAGAAACGGGAAGATGACCTTTCAAGAATCCTAACGGAAAGGGAGATGGAAATCTTCCAGTGCATCGTGATGAATGAGAGCAATGTAGCCATTGCAGAGAAACTTTACATCTCGGAAGCTACGGTAAAGACACATATCAGCAGCATCCTGCGCAAACTGGGGCAACCGAATCGCTCACAAGCCGTCCTTTATGCCGTTAAAGAGGGTCTCATTAAAGTAAATTCGAAATGAGGGGATCTAGTGAAAAAGGAATTTAGCCCCACCGAAATCATGGGTGTTCGACTCATTCGATGGATGATTGGGTTGACGATGTTGGGACTGATCCTCCATCTTATCGCCGGTCCATGGGTTACCCCCTCGCAATATTGGTTGGGAACCGTTAGTTACTTCATGATGCTTATGACCGGTTTAGGGCTTATCTTCATTTGGAAACTGGGGATGAACAAGCGGCTGATAAAGTTTCAAAATCATCTGCTCTCTTCTTTTCTCCTCCTTCATCTTCTTTTTTCCGTTCTTTATGATCCCCTATCGGATTCGGCGGTTTGGGTCGTGTTTCTTTTTTACCCGCTCATCATAAGCCTTTTTATGGAAAATCGGGAGTATCTCCTCTGGACCCTGTTGACGGTTCCCCTGTACCTCTATTTTACTTTGCAAGATCCGGCCCTCTACTCCCCGACGCTGCGCATAGATTTTTTCATCCATCGGGCTCTTTTCTACCTCGGAAGTGGAGCGATCGGATGGAATATGATTTATCTCCGGGAACTAAGTTCCCGTTTTTCACGTAGGCGGGAGATCATGCTGGAACGGGAAGCCGTCTTTCGGTTTCTTGAAGGGATGGTACCGGTGGTAGCCGAGCATAGCCGCAGTTCCCCAAAGGAGATCGAAGGGGTTTCTTTTTGGATGTCGCGTCTTTTACGTCATTTTCCCGAACAGGATATCCCTGAATGGGAGATCCGGCTTCTCTCCCTCTTGCATTATGTGAGCAAGATCAAACTCCCCGATTATCTTTTTATGAAGGGGGGGAAATTAACCGAGATTGAATATGGTAAGGTGAAGGAACAGACGGAATTTTCCCGGGAGATTTTAAAGGATCGCCCCATGTTTCAACGCATCAATGAAGCATTATCCTTGCATCACGAGCACTTGGACGGAAGTGGATATCCGAACGGGGTAAAAGGGGATCAGGTTCCTTTTTTGGCCCGTCTCCTTTTAGTGGCGGAAAGTTTTGTTGCCCTTACTTCAACCCGCTCCTATCATCCCGCTTTTTCCATCCACGAGGCCATTTGTGAGATGGAAAAGGAGAGCGGAACCCGGTATGACGGGGGGATTTTGGAAGCTCTCAAAGAGGAGCTTTTAAACGAACGTGCCCAGGGAGTCTCCCCTTCGGTTCGAAAAATTGTCTCATGATGATCCGCTCATGAGAGGGAATGCCCCTATTCAGCCCTTTGCAGGACGCAAAGGGGTTTTTTTATTGAAAATAAACCCTGGGAACGAGGCCAAATCATTCCGGCAGCCGATAGGAAATCTTTAGGAGGTTTGATATGCTCTCCCTAGCAGAAATGGGGTTGAGAAGATGTTTAAAAAGAGATGCATTCGCTGTGGAAAAATTTCCTATAGCAGTACACACCATGGAAGTTGGATCTGTCCCTATTGTCGACGGGATCTTACGGGACTGAAATCCCGTCTCCCTCATATGAATCGGTTTGCCGTAAATCATGAAAGAAAAATGGATGAGATGCCAAAACAAGAGGAGTGATCGATGACCGCAGGAGGAGGGGATCTCATACTCCAGGATGAGGAATAAATCAACTGATTTGCTCCCCCGAAATCCACCCTATCCCCGATAGGCTCAAAAAAGGCGAGGGGGTAAGATAGTATCGTAACTCAAAGGGAGGAAGGCCGGAGGGATGTGTGGTGAGAATGACGAGATCCAGGCGGGAAAAACGGAAAAGAAGACGGAAACAGATGCTCATCGCGGGCATGACCGGTGCTCTCTCCTTCGTCTCGATCGGTCTTGCGGATCTTCCGCAATCGACCTATGCCATCTATACCGATCAAAAGGCGGTGGAAAACTCGACGTTTCGTTCCGTTTTTGTTTTTGAAAGCACCGTAAACCGGTTGGTAGAGGAAGCGAAAAATAAAGAATCCAGCATTCAAAGGAAATATGAACAGATGAAACTCATCCTGGAAACTCGATCACAGGAAGAAGAAAAAGTGAGCGAGGATGATAAAAACGTTACCCGCGACGTTTACGAAACCGATCAAAACAAAACGGTGGTCGGTGACGTATATGGAGGAGTTCAGAAGGAAGCGGGGCCAATGGATCAGCGGCTACCGGATGAAGTTCAATCCTTGTACGATGAGATCCTGCGGGATCTATCCGCAATCCGAACCCTCGTAAATCAGCTTCAGGGCTATTCGCTTCAAGCCAATGGGGAAAAAACCCGTGTCCTTCTCTATGTGGTACCCGCCCTTCAGGATGCTGAAGCGATGTTGGAATCGGGCGCGCTGATCGCGGAACAGGCGAAACAAGCGATGGAGTACTCTTTCGTCCTCCGCTGACGATGATGGAATGATTTCGTAGATATGGATCGTGTGGCCTGGGAAATGAACTCGTAAGCGGAGCCGGCGGATGTGAATCGATGATGGAACGGAAATGGGATCATTCATCAAGGATCGAGGGAGGAATTTCGTATGGCTGTGGCAGGAAAATGGTTAGGCCGTGCAGTGACGGCTTTGATGATCTTACTTATCGTCGTGATGGCCTTCTTCATCATCACCTCGAGATTGAACGGGGGGAAAACCGCTTTTTTCGGGTATGAACTGATGACCGTACTCTCCGGCTCCATGGAACCCGGCATTCAGACCGGTTCCCTCATCGCCGTCAAGCCTTTGACGACGAATGGGGAGAAAGCGGCTTTAAAAGTAGGTGATGTGGTCACCTATCAGGCCCTTGATAACCCGAATGTCCTCATTACCCATCGGATTGTGGAGATGAAGGAGATCGACTCCACGACCCAATTGATCACCAAAGGCGACAACAATGATGCAAACGATATAAGCCCTGTCCCCGTGAAGAATGTGATCGCAAAATACTCCGGTATCACCTTGCCGTATCTCGGGTATTTCCTCAGCTTTGCCCAATCAAAAATGGGAACCATCATTCTCATCATCGTCCCCGGGGCCATGTTGATTCTTTCCCAATTTGTCGGTGTATGGAAGATCATGATGCGCAAAGAGGAAGAAAAGGAAAAAAAACCTCTGCAAGAAAACTGATTCAATTGTTGAACCGTCCTCACTGGGGGAAGTGAAATGGGATTCGGGCCCGCCATGAAGCGTCCCCTCACTGAGGAGTTCAAAATATACCCCGCCAGGGAAAATGTAGGAGGAATACTTAGATGTTGAAGAAGAAATTAGGGTATGCTTTGGCAACGACCGCACTCGGTGCGATGATCGTTGCAGGAGGAACTTTTGCCCTCTTTACCAGTGAAGCGAGCAATGAAGGAAACACCTTTACCGCAGGAACGGTGGTGATTCAAGATCACACCGACGGTGCGATCTTTGATGTAACTCAGTTCTATGATAACTTGGCCCCCGGAGACCATGAAAGTGCAACCATTACGGTGAGTAACTCGGGAACTCTCGATGCTTGGGTGAAGCTGGACAATGCCGATGTCTCCGGCGCTCTCTTTGAAGGGAATCATCCGCTCGTGTTAACTCTGGACAACAGCGTTAAAAGGATACCTGCAGGGGGGTCCGCCACCTTTACCGTCGGCTACTCCTTCCCGCTTGAAGCTGGAAACGAGTATCAAGGGGCAACCGGAGAAGCAACCATTCACGTTAAGGCGGTTCAGGCACGCAATAACACAAATGAAGGGAACACCGGACCGATTAGCTGGGGCAATTAATCCGCTTCATAGAGGGAGATTGATCTAAGGATGAAGGGTGGCTTAGCCACCCTTTTTAAAAAGATGGAGGTAAACAAAATGTCGAAGAGAAAGCTGGCCACGTTTGCACTATCTTTGATGTTGGTTCTAACGCTCGCCGTTGGGGCAGGGACTTTTGCCCTCTTTACATCATCTGTATCCAGCGAAGGAAATCATTTTACCGCTGGAACGATTGACCTAGACGAAAAGCGTGATCATGGCGATTATGTGCCGGGTCCGATGTTTTATCCCGACTTTTTGGACCCGGATGGGAATCACCCGTATGATGTTCAAGATATCGCTCCAAGCGGTGAGTCAATCGGAGGGTGGGCTCCCGGAGATACGGTGCAGCGGACCATGATCTTAATGAATAAAGGTACGCTGGATGCCAAGGTGACCGGCATTAAAGCGACTCCGAGGGAAGAGTATACCCAACATCTCCGTTCCGGGGGGAGCCGGACGGTGAACGGGTTAACCTCCGGGCCTGCGTATGAAGAGTTTATTGAAAAAGCTCACGTTCTCGTCTCCGTCCCCGACCAGAATTTGCAACTGTACGATGGGTCTCTGGCGGATCTTATAAGGAGCGAGGGGTACCACCCTGTCCAGAATGAGTTGATTCTTCAAGGGGCAACCCCACCCTTGGAACCGGGCCCTCTCAATATTACCTTCAAGGTTGCCTTGGATTCCTCCGCGAGCAATCAATTGCAAGGACAAAATTTCATCTTCGATTTTAGCTTCTTTGCGGAGCAAGCACGAAATAACGGAGGGAATGATGGAGAAAACGGCGGTGGAGATGATGAGGGTCCCGTCATCGAGAAGAATGAAGAAGTAACCATCTTTGTAACTTGGAAAAACTATGGGAATTTTGATTCGCATCTCACCGGGCCCACAGGGAATGGCGGAAGATTCCACGTATATTACGAGGATAAACGATATGCCGACAATAACGTAAAGGCACAGCTGGTTGAGAATGATGGGGGCCGTGCTAATGACCGTGAAAAAACAAAGTTTACCATTAAGAATAGCTTGGATGGAACGTACCGTTTTTCGGTGCATGACTATGGCAACAGGAGATTTACGTATGCCACCAAACTTGCAACATCCGAAACGAAAGTGGAGGTGTATCAAAAAGGGCGGCTTTTAGCTTCTTATGATGTTCCAAACGGCGACGGCACCCTCTGGACGGTCTTCGAAATGAATCATGGCAGGATCACACCGGTAAACACCATGTCGTATGAGAGGGAACCCGGTAAGATTCAATAGACCCCTCTGCCGCGGATGCAGCACCATCCGATTACATCTCAGGCCCGGATCTCTTCCCTATGTTCAAGATAGAATGAAAAAATAGAAGCCCCTCAGGTGGTTTGCCATCTTGGGGGCTTTTCTGCCGGTCGAAGAATGGCTCATGCTCTCGTGGGTAAGCGTACGCATGCAGGAGGATCTCCTCGCTTCATAACGCCTACGTTGAATGAAAATCGCCGATGACGGGCGAGATCATTCAGAACTTGAGCGTGAGATCGATCATCTTCACCAAGTGGGTGGAGAACGGCCTATTCCATTGAGAACGCTGAGATGTTGTGAGGCATCTCAACGATTATCTACCTTTTCCGGGAAGAGGTCATGCCGGGATAAACGTTCCCAGGCGATCTTTTCCCATTTTGTTCCCTTTTTCCCGTAGTTAACATAGGGATCGATGGAGATCCCTCCGCGGGGAAGGAACTTTCCCCAAACCTCCAGATAGCGGGGATCAAGGAGCTTGACCAAATCATCGCAGATGATATTGACCACCTCTTCATGGAAAGAACCATGGTTGCGAAAACTGAAAAGATAAAGCTTTAACGATTTGCTCTCCACCATCTTCTGATCCGGCACATAACTAATATAAAGGGTGGCGAAATCAGGCTGGCCGGTGATGGGGCAAAGGGCCGTAAATTCCGGGGCATTAAACTTAACGAAGAAGTCCCGCTCCGGATACTTATTCGGGAACGTCTCCAAAATCTCGGGATTGTATTGATACGTGTACTCGGTTTTATTCCCAAGCAGGGTTAAGGGTTTGTGGTTTTCCATGATTCCCGCTTCCCCTCCTCGCCCAGGCAACCAGCCCGTAGGTGAGCGGGGTGCCGAAGATGGATAACAAAATTTTAATCGTATATTCGGTCATGATAATTTGCATGATATGGAAAACCGACATCTGCCCCAAGAAGGCGACGAAGCTGAAGATGGTGGTGTCGATCAGTTGACTGGCCATGGTGGACGCGTTATTCCTCAACCAAAGGTGCTTCCCCTTCGTTTTTTTCCGCAAGGTGAGAAACATCCATACATCGAGGTTTTGGGAAATGGTGTAGGCGATGAGGGAGGCGATCACGATGCGGGGAACGCCGCCCAGGATCAATTCAAATTCGGTCTGATGTTCATAGAACGGTGCGGGTGGGAAATAGACGGCCATGGTGAGAAGCAGGGAGATGACGAAATTGACGGAGAGTCCTGTCCAGACCGTGCGCCTGGCGATCTCCTTCCCCCATACTTCGGCGATGGTATCGGCGAGGATGAAGGTGAGGGGATAAATGAGGATGGCTACGGTGGCATAAGTAAATCCCAGATTGGCGATCTTGCCCGCCACGATGTTGGAGAGCAGGGAGATCGCCACGAAGAAGCCGACCAAGGTCATCAATTTCTTCGTCGGCTCTTCCGTTTTCAAAAATTCCTTCATCTGTGATTCCTCCTTAGTTTTGATAACGCGGGATGGTTTCGAACCGCGCCCGATGGAAACTCGATCGGGAAAAATTCTTGCGACAAGAACCATTCTATCCGATTCGCCATCGTTTGAAAAGGGGAGCAGAGCATAACGTTATGGGAATGGAGCAAACTAAGAGGGAGTATAATCGGAAAGGGGAAAGGAAATGATACCCGGCAGATGGAGTAAAATGATCCTGCTTTTGCTCATTCTCCTCGTTACGCTCTCTCTTCTTCTGATTCCGGTCGTCAGCATATCCCAGGGGAAGGGGATCGAGAGCCTTCATAGGCTTGCAATAAAAGAGGACGGCAAAGAGATGGATTGTACCAAGATGATGAACCTCCCTGTTTCGGTGAAGAAACGGTTGCAGGGAATCTATTGGCGCATCTACAAGGATTACACCGACATGATCGACACCTACTACCGGGCGGGAGCCCTCACGTGGAAACAGCGGGAGACGCGCCTTAAAATGCTGAAAAACTATATCAACACCTTTTATCAGCGAAATTATCGTTGGTGCAGTGAACACGAACCGGATGAGTGGGAAGAAGAGTGGTACAACATTGATAAAGATTGATGACGCAATGGATTTGTTGTAATGGATTGAGGCTCTTCTCAATTTGCCGATAGGGGAAGCAGCCTTTTTTCATATCTCCCCGATCCCCGGTCCAATCCTTTCCTGGACCTAAGTCCAGGAGAAAAAACGGTCCGAGGACGGTTATAGGGAGAAACAAGATCTTCTACAATAGAAACACAGGCAAAAGAAACACAGGCAATGGTTACGCCTAGTAAGAAAGGATGTGAGGAATAGTGAGAGGGAGAACGGGACTTGCTCTCCTTTTGATCGGCGCCGGAGTCCTGATCATCTTAAATAAAATGGGATTCCTTGTCGGATCCCTCTTTGGAATCCTCTTTCCGATCCTCTTGATCGTACTGGGAGTCGTGGGGATCTATAACAAGAAGATGATCCTAGGAGGAATCATGATCGGCTTCGGGCTCATCATGCTGATGGGGAAGCTGGCTTGGCTTCTCGGGTGGTTGGTAGCGATCGGGTTCATCCTCTATGGAATCTCCTTGCTTAGGGGAAAGGGGTACGTCCCATAGTGGTCGACAAGAAAAGGGCTGAATCATTGAGGGAGAAAAAGGCAAAAAGAGATATGCCGAAGAAAATGGTGAATCGGAACGGAAAGATTCTAGAAATCTTTTGAAATCGATGAGGCGGGAATGAAAGAAGAGGATGAAGAGGAAAGAAGGTGGATCGATTGGGCGTTATGCGTAGGATGAGGGATATTACCCTTGCCACTCTAAATGAAATGTTGGAGAAAGCGGAAGATCCGATTCAGCTCATTGACCAATATCTGTCTGAAAAAATGGAACAGCTGAGAGAATTGGAGAAGCTCTCCAGGCAGATGAATCAACATACCCGCATGCTTCGGGACCAATTCCTAAATGCGGAAAAGTGGAGACAGAAGCGGGAAGAGCAAGCGCTCCTTGCCTTAAAGGCAGGGGAGGAGGAAGTTGCGCGCCTGGTGGTCGAAGAGAAATTGCAATATGAAGAGCAGAGCCGCAAATATCGCGATCTCTACAATGAGAGCCGAGCATCTGTGGAAGAGGTGGATCAGCTCCTGGAGCAGGTGCGACGGGAGATCCAAGAGGTGGCGGGGAAACGGCAGATATACATGGCCAGGCTGGAAACCCTCCGCCTGAAGCAAAGAATGAATCAGCATCTGCGCCAATTCGGAGGGACCCGTGGCCCGGAGCGGGGTTTTGAACGATTGGAAGAGAAACTGCAGGAAATGGAGAGCGAAGCGGCAGCCCTTTGGGAATTGAGAAGATCGCGGGGCAAAGAAGAGTTTAGCTTCCGGGGATTCGGCGCGATCGATGAAGTAAGCAATCGATGGGAGAGGAGCATTGAAAGCCTGGGGAGCCGGGTGGATGAAGAATTGGAGAACCTGAAAAAGAAGTTGGGGGAAGGGGGCAGGGAAGGGTGAAACTTTATCGTTCCCGGCGGGACCGAAGGCTAACGGGTCTTTGCGGCGGCTTAGCGGAACTATTGAACGTTGATTCCACCATCATTCGCCTCCTCGTGGTGATTACCGCCTTCTTTTCCGGGGGGACCGTAATTCTTCTCTATTTCCTGGCAAGTCTCGTCATTCCCAATGAACCCATGTATGAAACCGGATATGGCCCGAGATACAGATATGGATATGGTCCGGATCCCGAAGATGAACGGCGATACGGAACCGGATGGAACGACGGATGCGGATATCGGGATGACCGAAGGAGGGAAAGGGAAGAAAGAAGGGAGGCCAGAAGGGAAAGAAGGGAGGAAAGAAGAAGAGAACGAGAAGCAGATCGTGAATGGGGAAAAAGCGATGATCTCCCTCCTGTGGATAACAAAATCGATGAGATGATGGAAGAGATTGAAAAGAAGGCGTTGGAGAGGGAGATTGCCGAACTAAAAGCTAAATTGGCCAAGTATGAGCGGTTGGAATCTGAAAAAAATGAGAAGGGAGAATGAAAAAATGGGAGTAATTAAAAGAATTCGTGATTTGACGCTGGCTTCTGTAAACGAGTTGTTGGATAAGGTGGAAGATCCGGTCATCATGCTGAACCAGTATCTGCGGGATATGGAGCAGGAGATCGCCGAAGCGGAAGTAACGGTGGCCCGCCAGATGGCGAACGAACGGAAATTGGCGGAGCGGATTCGGGAATCGGAGCGCCTGGCCGAAGAACGGGAAGCCCAGGCGGAACAGTTTTTGAAAAATGGGCAGGAATTAGCTGCACGTAAAGCCCTGGAAGAGAAGATTTACTATGGGCAGAAGCTGGAAGAGTACAAAGAGCTTCATCGTCAGGCCAAAACACAGGCGGATGAGATGCTCCGTGATCTCCATGAAATGAAAGAAGAATTCTACAAGATGAGGAATAAAAGGAATGAGCTGGTCGCCCGTGCACAAATCGCAAAAGCAAAGAAACAAATGAGCGAAGTAAGCTATTCCGGACGGTTGGAGACAGGCAATGCCTCTAAGGGATTCCGGCGCATGGAGGAAAAAATTATGGAGATGGAGGCGGAAGCGGATCTTCACAAACCTTACCTTTCCGGAAAGTTCTCCTCCCCGGTAGATCCCTTAAAAGAGGCGCAAGTGGAAGAAGAACTCCGCCGGTTAAAGGAGAAGAGCGGCTTAACTCCGCAAGAAGGGGTGGAAAGGGAAGAATAAAGCTTTCCCATCGGGCGATGACATGATAAGATGGAAGTCGTGAAAAGGAAGATTTTGAAGCCACGGGATGCCAGGATATCGTCCGTGGCTTTTTGACCGCTTTTTCCCGGCGGTGAGAAAGGAGCGTATACCATGGAGGGATACAACAAGCGTAACACGGTTCTCATCATTGCCGCCGCACTTCTTTATCTTCTGATTCAGAAAACCGTGGGAGACGTTACCCTTGTGGCCCTCCTCTTTTTTCTCCTGGGATTTTACCGATTTCGAACGGAAAAGGATATTCTAGGTTACCTCCTGCTGGGGATCGGAGCCTTTATCTTCCTGACCCGACATTTAGCCCTGCTCTTTTTTCTTCTCGTGCTTTTATTTGGAATCTATTATCACTGGTCCAGGAGAAAATTCGAGAAGAACACCTTCGTCACGAGAGGAAGTTTGTTGGAGAGCTTGCGGTGGGATAAAGAAGCTTGGACGTTGGAGAGCACCCATTTTAAGAATCTGGTTGGCGAATATCATATTGATCTTTCTCTCGCTTTCACGGATGAGGATGAGACGGAGATCATCATGGAAGGATTGGTTGGAAATGTGGAGATCTGGGTGCCGGAGGATTATGAAGTAACGATCGAAGCGGCAATTCTCATCGGCCAGGTAGACATGGCGGGGCGGAAAGAGGGGGGCGTTTTGAACCGCATCGTTTGGCACTCTCCCCAAGGTGACGCCGGAGGGAAAAAGGTAAGGTTCATGATGTTTTTTCTCTTCGGAAATGTGGAGGTTAAGGGAATATAGGAAGAGAGGAGGGGTAAGATGCGGAGAAAACTGACCGATATGATATGGCGGAACATCGGGGAGGCATTGGTCTTTAGTCTCTTATTGTTCCTTGGCCTTCTCTACTTCCTCTATTCCAATCATTACCTTCATTTTCCATCCAATGGGTGGGAAGGGTTCTTCACCTTCTTTTTTCTCCTTCTGGCGGTCCTCTTCCTAGGCGGTGCGTTTGGGTATTGGACCGGTTTTCGCATCAAAAGGCGCCTGGATCTACTTCGGGATGCGATGATTCACATGGAAAAGGGAAGTCCTCCTCAGGGGATACCGGACCTAGGGGATGATGAGATCGGACGTCTGGCCCGGCAGCTCTCCCAGCTTAATGCCCGCTGGGAGGAGCAGGTGAATTCACTCCAACGCTTATCTTCCCACAACGCCGAATTGGCGGCACAGGCGGGGGTCGCCGCAGCCATTGAGGAAAGGCAGCGTTTGGCTCGTGAGCTCCACGATGCGGTGAGTCAACAACTTTTTGCCATCTCCATGACGGCGACGGCGGTTTCCCGTACCTTTGAGAAGGATTTGGAAAAAGCGAAGCGACAGATTCAACTGATTGAAGAGATGGCTTCCGTAGCCCAGTCGGAGATGCGGGCCCTCCTCCTTCATCTCCGACCGGTTCATTTGGAGGGGAAAAGCCTCCCCCAGGCGCTCATCGAATTGTTGCAAGAATTTGCGGCAAAGCTCCCCATGGAGTTGAAGTGGCAGATTGATGAAGGGATTCGCCTTTCCCGGGGAATCGAGGAACAGCTCTTTCGCATTACCCAGGAAGCCTTATCCAATACCCTGCGCCACTCCCGGGCCACGAGGTTGGAGGTGAAGCTGCTGTACCGCCCCGGAAGTATTCGCCTTCTCATAGAGGATAATGGAATCGGGTTTGAACCGAACGAAAAAAAGCAAACTTCTTATGGACTTCTTACCATGCGGGAACGGGCCAATGAGATCGGAGGCGCCTTCCATCTGATTACCGCACCGGGAAAGGGGACGCGCATCGAAATCAGGGTTCCCCTGATCGATCACCCCTCATAGTCCTTTTTTCCTTCCATAAGAGATTTGGAGAAATGGCTAACAATATCCAGGGAAATCCTAGGCTCTTTTTATGGTAAGATAAGAGAGAAAGATTCGCGGTGGAGAGGTCTTCAAGGGGCTGCTATGGCAAACTGGATGAGAATGGGGGGAGTAAGGTGGCGGGGGAATATCCAATCAAAGTGCTTCTCGTCGATGACCATGAGATGGTGCGAATCGGCCTATCGGCCATGTTAAGCACGGAAGAGGGAATCGAGGTGGTGGGGGAAGCCTCCACAGGGGAGGAAGGTGTCCGCTTGGCTAAGGAATATAAACCCGATGTGGTATTGATGGATCTGGTCATGGATGGGCTGGACGGCATCGAGGCGACGAGGAGAATTCTGGCCGATCTGCCGGAGTGTAAAGTGATCGTACTGACCAGCTATGTGGATGAGGAGAAGATCTATCCTGCCATCGAAGCAGGGGCATTTAGCTATCTTCTGAAGACGTCCCGGGCGAACGAGATCGCCAAGGCGATCCACGAGGCGATGCAGGGAAAACCGGTTCTCGAACCCCAGGTGGCTGCAAAATTGGTAAATCGCTTCCGGGGGATCCGGCATGAACAAGAGTTACATAAGCAGCTTACCGACAGGGAGATGGAGGTACTTCGCCTGATCGCCAAAGGAAGATCAAATCAGGAAGTGGCCGATGAGCTCTCCATCGGCATCAAGACGGTAAAGTACCATGTCACCAATATCCTGTCCAAACTGCAGGTAGAGGACCGGACGCAAGCGGCCATCTATGCGTATAAGCATGGCTTGGTGGAGTAAGGCGGCAGTTTTTCTTAACCGTTTGGAGAAGAGGAATTGCACGGGGGCATTTCGTCGATCATCATTTTGCCATGAGGGATCTCTTTTGGCGGAAGGGAGTAAAAAGGAGGATGGAACCGGTCCTACAGTTCAAAAATGTAACGAAGCGCATCGGAGGGAAGGTGATCATCGATCATCTCTCCTTTGAAGTTTATCCCGGGGAGATTTTCGGGTTTCTCGGGCCGAACGGCGCCGGGAAGACGACCACGATCCGCATGCTGGTCGGGCTTATGTCGTTGACGGAAGGGGAGATTCTCATCCACGGGAAAAGCATTACGACGCAGTTTGAGAAAGCCATCGCCCATGTGGGTGGGATCGTCGAGAATCCGGAGATGTACAAATTTTTAACCGGGCATCAGAACCTGGTCCATTACGCCAGAATGGGGAAAGGGATTTCCAGGGAGCGCATCGACGAGGTGGTCCGTCTCGTGGGGCTTACGCACCGCATTCATGAGAAGGTAAAGACCTATTCCCTCGGGATGCGCCAGCGTCTGGGACTCGCCCAGGCTCTGCTTCATAAGCCGTCCCTCCTCGTCTTGGATGAACCGACCAATGGCCTTGATCCGGCAGGGATTCGGGAAGTGAGGGATTATCTGAAAAAATTAGCCCATGAGGAAGGGGTTGCCGTGTTCGTCTCCAGTCATATTTTATCCGAGATGGAGCTCATGTGTGACCGGATCGGCATCATTCAGCAGGGGAGACTGATCGACGTCCGGAAGGTTCATGATATGGTCCAAGGGGATAAGGAGCTTGAAGTGATCTTTCAGGTGGAGCCGGAAAAGAAAGCAGAAGAGCTCCTTCGGCACTATGATCCCTCCCTTTCGTTTGCCCTGGGGGAAGAGGGGCTTCGCATCCGGCTTGCGAGGGAGAGAATTCCCGATCTGGTTGCCTTCCTTGTCAGCCGGGGGATCCGGATCTATGGGATTCGGACGGCCGTTCAGAGCCTGGAAGAGAAATTCTTGGAACTTACGGGAGGGAACCAAATTGTTTAACCTCATTCTGAACGAGAATATGAAGATTTATCGCCGTGTCAGCACATGGATGATGATCGTTCTCCTCTTGGCAGCCGTCTTGGGATTTTCCTTCTTGATAAAGAACCAAATGGAAAGAGAGAACGAAGCCGATTGGAAGAGCCGGATCGCGGCAAGTACGGAGGGATTGAAGAAAGCTCTGGCCGCCGAGCCGAATCTTCCAAAGCAAAGCCGGGACCGGATGGAAAAAATGATCGCGATAAACGAATATCGTCTGGAGAACGACATCCCTCCCGCAACGCCTAAATCGGTATGGGGATTTATGGATTTCAGCTCCAATCTGGTCAGTCTCATCACCTTGTTTACCATTATTTTAGCCGGAGGGATCGTGGCGAGTGAATTTACCTGGGGAACGATTAAGCTGCTTCTCATTCGTCCGGTAAGCCGGGCCAAGATTCTCCTCTCCAAATACCTCTCAACCCTTCTTTTTTCCCTTTTCCTTCTTTTCCTCCTCTTTCTTTCCTCTTTTTTGGTGGGAATCCTCTTTTTTGGGACGGGAGGCTTATCGGTTCCCTACCTGGCTTATTGGAATGGTAAAGTGGTGGAGGTAAACATGGCCCTTCATGTCTTGAGCCTATACGGATTGAGCAGTGTGGACCTTCTCATGATGAGCACCTTTGCGTTCATGATCTCCACCATCTTCCGGAACAATTCGTTAGCCATCGGCCTATCCATCTTCCTCATGTTTACCGGTTCAACCATCGTCGCCGCATTAAGCCGATACGGCTGGGTGAAATATATACTCTTTGCCAATACCGATCTACGCCAATATTTTGACGGGACTCCCCTTGTCGAGGGGATGACGCTCTCTTTTTCCATCACGGTCCTCCTCGCCTATTTCCTGATCTTTCATCTCCTTTCCTGGATTCTCTTTATGAAGAGGGATGTGGCCGCATAGTTTGTGGTGGATTTCATGAATCAATACCATCAAAAGACTGCCATGAGGATGGTGGTCTTTTTTCAATTTGATAAGAGATTTATAAAACTTTACCTGTTGAGAAGGTCTTTTTCCGTAAACGTTGAATACTCTTTTTAGAAAGCCTTTTTTGGAGGTTGTGAATGGAACCGGATTTTAGCGTTTATTCCCTGGATGAGGCCATGCAGGAGATGGATGATTTAAGCTGGGATTTTCCACGGTGTCTCAGGATCGAAGAGATTGGCCACTCTGTAAAGGGTTATCCCATCTTTTGCATCATTTTGGGCAGGGGAAGGGATCATATCCAGATCAGCGGAACCCATCATGCGAGGGAGTGGATCACCACCTGGCTTATCCTCCGCATGATTCGGGAGTATGCATCGGCCTTGGAGGAGAAGAAGGCATTGATGGGATATGATCTCTCCTCCCTCCTAACCGCATTCTCCTTCCACTTTATCCCGGTGGTCAATCCCGATGGCTACCTCCTTGCGACCGAGGGGTGGGAAAAAGCGGGGTTATCGTACGAAGCTTACCGACGCATGGCGGATGTGAGTGGAATTGATGACCGATATTGGCTATGGAAAGCCAATCTACGCGGGGTAGACCTTAACCGGCAATACGATATGAACTGGGAGAGGATTCGCAATAGTCCAAATTACCCGGCGGCAATGAATTACAAAGGGCGTGAACCATACTCGGAGCCGGAAGTGGAGGCGATGTTGCGGCGAACCACGGAGGTGCTGCCGCTGGCGGTGTTGGCCTACCATACCGCAGGGGAGGAGATTTACTGGTACCATGGCCAAAGCGGGAAGGCGAAGGAGAGGGATGGAATCTTGGCCAAAGAATTGGCAAAGAAATTAGGCTACCGCCTCGTCGGCGAGGAAAAAGAGGTGGCGGGAGGATATGCCGATTGGTTTGTTGACCTCTATAAACGTCCGGGATTTACCATTGAAGTGGGACGTGAGCCTCATCCCGTCGATCTTACCCAGGGGGAGAGGATCTGGGAGGAGAATAAAGAAGGCCCTCTCTATCTCCTCTCCCAATGGGTGAATCTATCCTCTTAAAAGACGAAGTCCATTTAAGATCACAAGAATGGTGCTCCCTTCGTGTCCGATCACTCCCAGTGGGAGGGGAAGGGAAGCTCCGAAATTGGCCGAGATGAGAAGAAGAATGACCGAGATGGAAAAAAAGATGTTTTCTTTTAGGATACGTCCTGCCCTCTGCCCTAATTTCATCGCGTAAGGGAGGCGGGAGAGTTGATCATTCATCAGCACGATGTCTGCCGTCTCCAGGGCAACGTCGCTTCCCACCGCCCCCATGGCGATGCCGACATTGGCCGTGGCAAGAGCGGGGGCATCGTTTACCCCATCCCCGACCATGGTCACATGGCCGTATCTCTTTTTTAAGTCCTTAATGATTTCCGCTTTATTCTGAGGGAGGAGTTCCGCATAGACGAGGTCGACGCCCGCCTCTTTGGCGATGCTTTCTGCGGTGGTGCGATGATCCCCGGTCAGCATGGCCACTTTGACCCCCAATTTCTTCAGGCGCTCAATGCTCTCTCCGGCTTCGGGCCGGAGGGTATCTCTTAAGGCGACAACTCCCATCACCTTTCCCGAGATCTCCAGCAGGATGACGGTCTTCCCTTCAAGCTCCAAACGCTCCAAGGCGGGCAACCAAACATTTCCCTCCTCCGGTTCAATAAATTTTCGATTCCCCACCCGCCAAACTTCATCTCCAAAAATCGCCTCCACTCCGCGGCCGGTAACGGCCTTTAATTCTTTGGGACGCTCCAGCGGCAGGTGAAGTTTTTGGGCTTTTGCCACCACCGCCTTCGCGATGGGGTGTTCGGAAAGGGTTTCTACGGAAGCGGTGAGGCGAAGAAGTTCCATCTCCGTGATGCCATCCGCAGGAATCAGGTCGGTAATTTCCGGTTTTCCATGGGTGATGGTTCCGGTCTTATCAAAGGCGATCACTTTTGTGGCGGAGAGGTTTTCCAGATGGGCGCCTCCTTTAAACAGGATCCCTTTTCTCGCTCCGTTAGAGATGGCGGAGAGCATGGCGGGTGTTACAGAGGCGACCAATGCGCACGGGGAAGCCACCACCATGAAAACCATCGCTTTATACAGGGACTCGTTCCATGACCACCCGAAGAAATAAGGAGGGAGGAAGAGGAGAAACAGGGTGATTCCCAAAACGGAATAGACGTAAAAGGATTCAAACCGCTCAATAAATCGTTGGGAAGGAGGCATTTCATTTTCCGCCGCTTTAACCAGCTGGATAATGCGGGAGAAGAGGGTGCTCTCACTTCGCGCCGTCACTTCCAAAAGAATCGCCCCCTCTCCGTTTAAAGTCCCTCCAAAGACCTCGTCCCCCACGCTCCGCTCTACGGGGATGGACTCTCCGGTAATGGATGACTGGTCGATGCTCGTATTTCCCTTCACAATTTTCCCATCGATGGGCACTCTCTCTCCAGGGCGGACGAGGATGGTGTCTCCAAGCTTTAATTCTTCAATTCTTACGGTACGTTCCTCACCATTCATATAAAGAGTGGCCACTTCCGGTGCGAGACTCATCAAGGAGGTTAGGTCCTTACGGCTTTTTGCCAACGTATAAGTTTCCAAGGCACCGCTTACGGCGAAAATGAAGATCAGAACGGCCCCTTCCATCCAATACCCAATGACGGCGGCTCCGATGGCAGCCAGAATCATGAGCAGGTTCACATCCAGTTTTTTCTCTTGGACAAGGCTTAGGATTCCCTCTCTTCCCTTCATAAATCCTCCGCATAGGAAAGCGATCAAGTAGATGAAATGATCCAGGGGGGATATCCCTGCTCTTTCTAAAAAATAAGCGATCAGAATCAGTGCTCCGCTCAGGAGAGCGGCGACCATTTCCCCGTGGTAGAGGAGCTTTGGCAAAGGTTTCTCCCGCAGTAAGCGCCCTTTTTTCTCAGGACAATGGGGACCGTTTTTCTCTGCAATGCTTACATCAGGGTTTGAGTCCATCATGATCTCTCCTTTCTGGATTTTTTATTGAGAATGAGTCTCATCATTTCTCCCCTTTACAAGCGAATGGCTGCCTGCAATTCCAGGCAGCGCAAGGTTTTCAACTAATATGATAATGAATATCATTTAGTTTACCTCTTCTAATCAATTTTTATTGTACCAACTTATTTAAAATTATATTAAATAAGTATCGGTTTGTAAAGCCCGTATTTCTTGTATCGATTGGAAGGATGAGAGTCTCTTTTTTTGAGGATGAAATGAACAACGGTCACTAGTGCCATTATGGAGGGAAGCAAAAAAAAACAGGCCGTTGCCGACCTGTCCATGATCTATGATCTATGCGTATAAAGGGGGTGATGAAAAGCGTAATCGATAAGGATGGATGAACGGGAGATTTATCGGATCGTTTTTTCCGTTTCGGCATCAAAGAAATGAATCTTCTCAGGATCCAGGTAAAGGGTTACTTTATCTCCCAGATTGGGTGAGAAGTGGGGTTCGACCCGGGCGATCACTTCCGTCTTTTCATCGCCGGACATGTAGAGGTACTTCTCCGATCCCATGTTTTCAACCACCTGTACGGTGGCGGTAAAGGCGGTGTCGGGAGCCCCTTCGCTTAAAATATCCTGGGGACGGATTCCCAAAACAACGTTTTTGCCGATATAGTTCTGATTTCGGAGGACGGATACTTTTTTCTCCGGTACTGCGATTTTGATAAATTCATCCTTAAAAAAGAGCTTTTCCCCTTCTTCAACCACCACGCCGCGGATGAAGTTCATGGAAGGAGATCCGATAAATCCGGCGACGAACATATTATCCGGATGATGATAGATCTCATCAGGGGAACCATTTTGCTGGATTACACCGTCCTTCATGACGACGATCCGGTCCCCCATGGTCATGGCTTCCGTTTGATCATGGGTAACGTAGATGGTGGTGGCGTGAAGACGCTCGTGAAGTTTGCTGATCTCTGCCCTCATCTGCACCCGAAGCTTGGCGTCCAAGTTGGAGAGGGGTTCGTCCATGAGGAAGACTTGAGGCTCTCGGACGATGGCTCGTCCTAAGGCGACCCGCTGGCGCTGACCACCGGAGAGTGCCTTGGGTTTCCTATCGAGGAGGTGCTCGATATCCAGGATTTTGGCCGCTTCGTGAACCCGTTTCTTAATATCTTCTTTCTTAAATTTGCGCAGTTTTAAACCGAAAGCCATGTTATCGTAAACCGTCATATGGGGATAAAGGGCATAGTTCTGGAAAACCATAGCGATGTCCCGGTCTTTCGGGGCTACATTATTTACCAACCGATCCCCGATATATAATTCACCTTCGCTAATCTCTTCCAAGCCTGCGATCATTCGCAACGTGGTCGATTTTCCGCAACCGGAGGGACCGACCAAAACCACAAACTCCCGGTTTTTAATCTCCAGGTTTATATTCTTGACCGCTTCAAACCCGTTCGGATAGCGCTTAGTAACATTTTTTAGGGTGACGCCTGCCATTTTCCTTCCTCCTTTTTTCAAGAAAGCGATCCATTTATCTTCAGTATATAAGAGGAAGGTCGGTTCATCTATAGCCATCTTGTACAAATCTTATCCTTTTCATTTGGGCAGTTTGCTACTCCTCAGCTTTGGGGTGAAGGAGGAGGTAAAGCTTTAACAGGAATGCTTCCTCAAAGTTCCGGGGATCGAGTCCCGTCTCCGATCGGATCCGCTCCAAACGGTAATTTAACGTGTTTCGGTGTACATATAGTTCTTTGGCGGCCTGGGAGAGGTTAAGATGTGAGCGGAAGAAGACTCGAAGGACCTCTTCCCATTCATGTTCCTGCAACAGTTGAAAGTTCCCTTTCATCGAAAAAAGTTTTTCTAATTGATCTTTTTGCTGTGGGGTGAGGGAATAGGCAAGGAATTCGGCGATCAGGTCCCATGGAGCGAGGGGCTCCTGTCTGCCTTTGAGAAGAGGGAAAAGTTGGATGGCATGGAATAAATCCCTTGTCTCCTTATGCAATTTCTCGGGCGTATAGAAAAGATCATGGTAGATGAGCTGGATCGGGCTGCCTAATTCATTCTGGAATAGATCGTAAAGCCCCATCATCCAGTCTTTCCGGTCCCCTTTTTCTGTGAGAAAAGAATCAACCGGGATGAGAGCGAGAATTTTCCCGGCATCTAGGGAGATGACCAAACTTTCCCGGGAGGCGTAGGAGAAGAAGAGTTCCTTTATTTCTTTCATCTCTTTTTTTTCGTTTTTCGCTTCCGGAAGAAGGAGAAGAATGGGGAAATGTCCCAGATTCCAATCGAGCAACGATGAGACGGAAAGCGGGAGAGGGTCCGGTGTTGCATGGGATAAGGAAGAAATCAACCACTCTTTGAGCAAATCTTCTACGTTTTTTTTCCGTTGAGGCATCTCATCACGGCTCCATGCTTCCGACAGGAGGTGAAGGAGTCCACGCTCCCTGTCGCTGAGGGGTCCGCTACAATAAGCGATGACCGGTTTTCCTTCGCTGATTCCCAGGATGAGCTTCTCTCCTCCTGAAATCTCTTCCCCTGAAGAGGATCGAGCCTCTCGATCATCCACAATCTTCCATTCACAGGAGTGGTCAAACCATGTTTGTAATTTTTCCAGCCTTTCTTTGATGTGTTTTTCCATAAAAACCCCCAACCGATCTGGATTGAATCTATTTTACCATAATTGTCCTAATCGGGTATGTTTGCATAAGTTGCACGGGCAACGAAGTACGGGTATATCCTCACCTCCGGAAAAAGATGATAAAATAAGCAAAGAAGTGAACGATTGGGATGGATCATAGATGACCGAAGGCAGAGCGCTCTTCCTTGTTTTTCTTATGACAGCAGCAGGTTTTGCAGTTTCAACCTTTTTTCATGTCCCCCTCTATGTCGGGTTTTTCGTTGGGTTGATTACTTTAACGGTGGTTCTCAGAACAATGGGGATGGGTAAAGAATCCCTTTTTCGCGCGGCCTTGTCGGGGGTAAAGAGAACACAAGAGGTTCTCATCATCATGCTTTTGATCGGTGCCTTAATTCCCGCTTGGATGCTTAGCGGAACAATCCCGATTCTTCTCATCGGTGCTTTTCAACTGATTTCACCCCATTTTTTTTTGGTAAGCTCTTTTCTGATCGCCGGTGTCGTTTCTATGATATTGGGCACCGCCCTTGGGACCTTATCTACAGTGGGAATTCCTTTAATGGGCATGGCTCACGGACTAGGAGTTTCGGAGGGAATGGTGGCGGGAGCCCTTCTTTCCGGCGCGTTGATCGGTGATCGAACTTCTCCTTTTTCCAGTGCCTTCCATCTTTTGGCCAATGCAACGGAACTTAATCCATGGGAGCAATGGAGAACCCTTCTTCCTACGCTTCTAAGCGCAGGGTTCGTAAGCTTTTTTCTTTTTTTTCTCCTCGATCTTTGGTACGGAGGTCAATTTTCTCCCACCGGGGTGAGTTGGATGGCAGCACTGCAACCTCTGGTACGGCATCCTTTCTTTTCTCTTCTACCGGTTTTCCTCTTTGTTCCGGCTATTTTACTCCGCTTACCCATCAAGTGGGCTTTTCTCCTCACCATTTTTAGCAGTTTCCCGATTTCTCTTGTGAATCGACCTCTTGAGATGGAAGAATGGTTCTCTCGGTTATGGGAAGGGGCAAGTCTGATCCCGGCGATCCCTGGAGGGGGGATGAAGGGGATGATCAACCTGCTGATCTTCATCGCTTTGACCGGAGTTTTCAGCGGGATGCTCGAGGCGAGTCAACTTTTACACAAACCGTTGGAGAAAGCCTTTACAGAAGCGGATTCATTGATCCGTTATACGGGAAAGACCTTATTTTTTTCGATTTTCCTTACCCTCTTTGCTGGGAACCAAGCCCTTCCGGTTTTATTGCTCGGTAGACATTTAACCCCCGTCTGGAGGCGCAGTTTCTCAGTGCGACAGCTTGCGAGAGTCATTGCGGATAGCGCCATCCCGCTCTCCGCCCTCGTTCCGTGGAATATCTTTGCCATCCTTTCTGCCGGCATCTTAGGGGTAAAAACGGTGCAGTACCTTCCCTTTGCCTTTTTTCTCTGGGTGATTCCCCTCATGACCCTCTTTTATTCTCGATTAGAGAGCGATCGGGCAGGCAAGGAACGAAAGGTGATCTTTCGATGAAACGAATCGGACGATTTTTGCTGTGGGTGGGGACGATGCTTTTTTTCTTCACGGGTTGTACTCCCTTTTATGAACTAAGGATGGAGAAAAATGAGCCGTTAACAGTAGGGCTTCTTTTGGAAGGAAATCGATTTGATCAAGGGTGGGATAGTCAAGGGTATGAAGGGCTCGTCCAGATCGAGCGGCAGCTTCACGCGAAGGTGACCTATTATGAGTTTAATAATCATGCAACCGATGAGGAGATTGTGGCACGAGCGGAGGGGATGATCCGCCAGGGATATCGGCTTCTTTTTGGGCACGGGAAGGTCTTCGAAAATGGTTTTAACCGCTTGGGGAGAAAGTATCCCGATGTCCAGTTTATCTTGATCAATGGGCAATCCTTCGCCCCCAATGTTTATTCCGTTTGCTTTTCGGGTAAATCAATGGGCTACTTTGCAGGAATTGTAGCCGGTCTGATGACCAAAACGAACCAGGTCGGCATCGTCGCGGCTTATAGGGAGATGCCGGAAGTGGAAGGGTATATGGCCGGGGTTTCAAGGGTAAACCCAAAAGCCCATGTCCTTATAGGCGAGGTAGGCAGTTGGGGAGATCGGGCCAAGGGGAGGGAGGAGGCGGTGAAGCTCTTGCAACAGGGCGCAGATGTTCTCTTTCCGGCCGGTGATGCGTTTGCCATCGAGGTGATTAATGCAGCGAGGGAAAAGCAGGCGTATGCCGTTGGATTTATTATTGATCAATCCTTTATTGCTCGACAGACGGTTTTGGTCAGCGTCACTCAAAATGTGAAAGAGATTTACCTGGAGTTGGCAAAAGCGGCTTTACGGGGAGAGTTGAACCAGTATCAGGGAAAGGTATACGATTTCTATAATGGAGGCCACCATTTAACGGAATTTGGGTCGATGGTCCCCGCTTCAGTGGTAGAGCGGGTAGAAGAGTATTTAAAGGAATACCGGAAAGAATCCGGATTTAACTGAGAATAAGGCCTCGGTTTGATCGAGTTTTACGAATTGCTAAAATGAGAGAGGAGGGAGAAAAGGGAATCCAATTTAGAAGGAAATGATCCCAGGCGAAGGAAGGGTATTGAATAAGGATGAAGTGGCAGGCGTTTTTTAAGCATTGGCAAAATCTATCCATTGCGAAGAAGATCATCCTAACGGTAAGCGGCCTAGTGGGAGCGACCGTAATCAGCACGGCCATTTCCGGTTATCTTTTTTTCTCTTTATCAAAAACCTATTATCAGGTGCTGCAAGGACAAGAGACCTGGTTTGCCCAAAATGAGATTAAAAACAGTATCTATCTGCGCATAAATGCTGTCCTTCAGTATGTATCCACGGGAAATCCCGATTTTCTGCATCTCTTTGAACAGAGCAACGAGAAAGTTCACCGATTGGAGGAGTACCTCCTCACCCGGACTCAGGGAGAGGAACTGGAGGTGCTTAAGGATTTTATTGAGGAGAGCCAAGATTGGGAATTTCTCCTTTATAACAAAGTGATCCCCGTGTATCAGATGGGGAACCAGAAAGATGCTTGGTTTACGTTAACTCATGATGGAGAAAGCCGTGCTCTTGCGCTGATCCAGTCCGTCGATCGATTTACGACGAAAAAGCAGGAGGAGATGAAAAAACTGGCGCTTGATACGGTTGAACAAGGGAAGAGGTATCTGTGGACCGGGATCATCCTTTCGTTGACGGCGGTTTTTGTATCCATTCTCCTCGGCTTTATTCTGATTCGTTCTCTCACCAAGCCAATTTTAGCGCTTCAAACGGCCGCCCGCCTTATGGGGAAAGATGGAGACTTTCGCCATACGGTGCCCGTCATGGGAGAGGATGAATTGGGGCAGCTCGCCCTCGCCTTTAATCGCATGGGAGAGCGCCTGAATCAGCTGATCGATCAATTAAGCACGACCAATCTTCATTTGCGGGAGGAGAGCAGAAAGGCTCAGGAAGCAAACCGCCTGAAATCGGAATTTCTGGCCAATATTTCTCATGAATTGAGGACCCCATTGAACGGAATTATCGGGTTTTCGGAAGTGCTTCATGAAGAGATGTTTGGGCCCCTTACGGAGAAGCAAAAGGAGTATGTGGGGCACATCCAAAAAAACGGCGAGCATCTTCTTCATCTGATCAATGATCTCTTGGATCTTTCCAAGATCGAAGCAGGCAAGATGGAATTATCCCTGAAAGAAGTGGAGATTGATTCCTTTTTCCGAAACTCCCTCGTCGTCATTCAGGAAAGGGCGAAGAAGAACGGGATCACATTGGAAATGGTGAATAAGAGCAACTCATCCACCTTTTTCTTTGATCCTGTCCGGGTCACTCAGATTATGAATAACCTCCTTTCCAATGCCGTGAAATTTACGCCGGCAGGGGGAAAAATTACCGTTCGGATCGAAGAATCCCCTGATTTTTTGCAGGTTTCCGTGGAAGATACCGGAATTGGAATCCGCGAGGATCGTCTGGAGAAGATTTTTCTCCCCTTTTATCAGGATGAAGGGCAACTGGATCGCCGATATGAGGGAACAGGGCTTGGACTTTCATTGACGAGGAGGCTGGTGGAACTTCACGGGGGGAGCATCGTTGTAAAAAGCCGATTAGGAAGGGGGAGCCTCTTTACCTTTACGCTAAAGCGCCCCGTCACTTCACCGGTTCGTGAATCTCCTTCTTCCCCAGGAGGGAGTAAAATATGGGTCATTGGGCCCATAACGGATCCGGATGCTATAAAAGAAATCGCGGGAGAAAGGGAAATGGTCCTCCTTCCGTATCATCTGGAGGAGAAGGAAAGGGAACGGATGGATCCTCCGGCGATGATCTTCATTACCGATAATCCCGAACTGCCCATCTCGGAATTGGTGCGCCTCCCTTGGTTTTCGTGGAGCAGAGAGAACGGATACCCGCTCTATTTTATCCGGAGAAGGAAACTTACCATGAAAGAAAAAGGTGAATTGTTTCGATTTGTAAAGAAGATTCTCCCGCAAAAAGGGGAATCATAGCTTGATAGAAGTTTAGACCGATGGGGGGATGGCCATGTCAAAAGCAAAGATCCTGCTGGTGGAGGATAATGAGACGAATCTCCTTTTCTTTAGCGACCTGCTGCGAACGAAGGGATATGAGGTGGTAACGGCCAAGAGTGGTTATGAGGCTTTTGAATGGTTGGAACAGTTTCGGCCTGACCTTATCCTTTTAGATATGCATCTGCCTGAGATGGATGGGTTAAGCATCGTCAGAGCCATTCGCTCCTCCGATGAGATGGCAGGCGTAAAGGTGGTTGCCTTATCCGCCCTTTCGATGGAGTCCGATATAGAAGCGGCTTATCAGGCAGGTTGTGATGGGTACATCACCAAACCGGTTGGGATGAAGGAGTTCCTGCAAAAAATGGAAAGCTATCTGAGATAACTTTTGCCTCTGCGCTAAAACCATCGGAGACCCTTGGGATAGTGGTTTTTTATGAGATGAGAGGTTCCTTTTCCCCAACCAAGGGGGAAGCCATCCACCTGGATACTTACCCATCCTTCCTTTATTTCCTGTTCGAAGGGAAGGGTTTCCCCACGAAGATACCGGAAGATTTCCTCCCTTGACGCCGGATAGGAGAGGCGATTTTTATAAGCGTCCCCAGGGAGAGCAAGACTCAGTGCATGGGACGGAACAAATCGATTCTTCCTAAGCTCTCCCAGATGAAGCCCGGCTCTCAGCGTACGGACCCCCTTCAGGGATAACGCAGGTGTAGGGAGAAGGTAAAGGTGCTCGCCAAATAGAAAAAGCCGGTCTTCAGGGAAATGGCTCCATGTAGGTTCGATCGATTCATGTAAAAATTGACGAAAGAGCAGAAGAGCTTCGTTGGGGAGTCTTCCTCTTCTCCTATTTTCCATGTTTGAAAAGGAGACTTCTTCCTCCATCGGCTTCTGCAAAAACGCGATAAAATGCCCCTCTCCAGGAAGGAGATGCGGCCAGAGGCGGGTTATCCCATGAAATGCATGGGACTTTTCCACCCCGTGGGACGGGGAAGACTCTCTTTTTTCTGCGCCTTGTTCTCCTTGGAGGGGAAACCGGGGACGAAACCCATCCATCCTGGGGATGGGGAGGAGTTCCCAGGATGGATGGTGGGAGAGAAAGCGGTCGATCACCCTCTCATTCTCCTCCAGATTAAAGGTGCAGGTAGAATAGATCAGTTTTCCGCCCGGTTTTACCAGCAAGGCGGCCTCCGCCAAGATTTCCTCCTGCCGTAAGGCGCAGATTTTCACCCGCTCATCGGACCATTCCTTTCGGCTCTCTTCTTCCTTCCGGAACATGCCCTCTCCGGAACAGGGAGCATCCAGAATCACCTTGTCAAATCGCCCCGGCCATTTCTCCCTTAACTCCCTTGGAGAGTGGTTTACAACCATGGCATTGGTGATTCCCAAACGCTCGATATTTTCGGATAATGCTTTAGCCCGAACGGGATGGATCTCGTTCGCGACGAGCAATCCTTCATTCTTCATCCGGACGGCGGCCTGTGTCGCTTTCCCTCCCGGGGCTGCCGAAAGATCCAAAATCCAGTCTCCCGGTTTGGGATCGAGAATGGAGACGACCGCCATTGCGCTTGGCTCTTGAAGGTAGTATAATCCTGCAGCATGGTAGGGATGTTTTCCCGGACGTGCCTCTCCGGTATAGTAAAATCCTTCCGGTGCCCAGGGAATGGGCGAGAGGGAGAAGGGGCAGATCCTTTGAAATTCCTTGGGTTCGATTTTTAACGAATTTACGCGCAGCCCCCTCAAAGGAGGTTCCTTATAGCTATTGAGAAAATCCTCATATTCGTTTCCTAACAGCACTTTCATTCGTTCAAGAAATCGAGGGGGGAGAGACTCATGCATGTCGATCGCTCCTTAAAAATAATGGAGGGATATCAATGGAAATCAGGAATATGGTGGATGTGCGGAAGTTTCTTGGACGGTACGGGTATTTTATTTATACCGGAGATCCGTTAGGGGATCTGGAGATGATCAAGGATGAAGTAAAGGAAATGTTCCAAGCCCATATCCTTGACAAAGAGGATTATATACGGCTCATGAAGGTGATCGCAAGGGAAGAAGAAGCATTAAAGAAAAATCGGTGAAAGGAAGAAAGGAACGATTGACAAAAAGCCATGGAGACGGTAAGATGATTGAAGTTAAAAAGAGCGGAAGCTCAAGTAGGGTGGGGGAAAACATCGTGTTACAAGTGGACATCCGGATTAAATTAAAAGAATGTTTGGGTGGCCGAATTGAAGTTACCACGAAAGACAAAGGCCGCATTACAGGTGTCCTGGAATGGCTTAGTCCTGATCAACAAATGGCTGAAATCCGATTGAACAACGGAGAGATTCGAACGGTTTGCGATACGGAGATCGTGGGTATACGCCCCATTTAAAGGGGATAGCCTTTCCAAACCGGGTCAGATTGAAATAAAGGCCTCTTTCCACAGGTTGGAATGAGGCCTTTTATTTATGCATTCCCTGGGAGAGGGCGGGAATATTACTGAACGACGGCGAGGATCTTTTGGAGGATCACCTGCTCCGGCACCGCTCCTTCCTGTTCTTCGGCCCCGTCGTTGATCACGGTTTTTGGAACCCCGTAGACACTATACCGATTGGAGAGTTCGGGAAACTCGGTTGCTTCCACCATATCCGCTTTAATCTTGGGATGGACCATCGCCATGAAATGTGCCACCCGTACCGCCCGGGGACAATAGGGACAGGTGGGTGTAACAAATACCTGCAGATGGACATCCTTATCTAATCCTTGGAGAGCTTCGACGGTTTTGGCGGAAAGTCCGGTGGTTCCATTGGAGATGTCGATGATGTCTTCGATCAGGGTGGTAAATTCATACCCGGAAGGGATGCCGTAAAACCGTACTCCTGTATCGGTTCCGTCTTCCTTTACGAAAAGGATTGCCGGCGCTTTATCCACTCCATACTTTTTGGCTTCCTCCTGATGTTCTTCCCGATCCCATGCGGTTACCTTCAACCGGTCCGTCAGTTCCGCTAATTCCTCCAATATCTGCTTCGTCACATTTCCGTATTCGGCATTTTCCAGTTGACTATGGAAGAAGAGAATGTGAGTTGTTCCATTCATCTTCTCAAACATCTCGCGGATGGTGCCTTTGTCTTTTTCAGCGATTATTCCCATCAATACTCACTCCTATCTAAAACGTATACCCCTAAAGGTATCTCACGATTATCATACCATAAGAGGGTGTGAAATAGCAAATTTTTTTGTAGAAGTTTCGAAACACGTCATGATTTTGTGATACTCACTTCATCATGGATCGGGAGGATTATGAGGCGGCAAAAAACATTTACCCCTTGCAGTAAAACGGATAGATCGGAACGCGTTGGAACAAATTCATCAAGACGTCTAGACATCTGCAAAAAAAAAGGGCCCTTCCGAATGCAAACATCAGAGGAGGGCTCCCTCTTTTGATGAGGGTCGATTCGGTTGGGATTAAAATGGGTTTAGGGCATAGGCGTCGGTGTGGGTTTTGCGTAATTTCCATTGCCATAGGTGGTATCGACCCAGTTTCGAATCTCCTTGACGGTAAGGCCTTCCTTTTTCTTCGTGATGGATTGGACGGCGATTTCAAGACAGGTGTTGCAACGTGTGGCATGATCATCCCAAGTAACGGAGCCGTCCGCTGCAATCTCCTTATAAAAGCACTGGGCGTTATTCAGGTGACCGGCGCTTTCGGCACACCCACAATAACAAGGGATCCACCGAAGTAAATCCTGGTTTTGCGCCGCTGCCAGGTAAATCGTTTTCATCGGTTCATCCTGCTTGCTCATAAAAAGAGGAAGTTCATCTTTTGAAGCCGTTCTCTCCTGCCGATCCCCATTGGGTAGCACCTGAGCCTCTCCGATCCCCAACGTTCTTTGCGGCGGATCGTTTTGACCACAAGCCGCCAGTAAAAGAAGAGCCAATAGGCTGAACAGTGCAATGATTTTCCTCATTCCTTTTCTCCTTTCCATCCGGCAAAAAGTAGTATAACATATTCTTCTCATTCCTTCATAGCGGAGGCCCCTCAAAATTCTTTAAAAAGAATTGATCTTTCCTAACGAAATGGTGTATTGTTTTCCATAGAAAAGAAAGAAGCGATTTTTCCATTTGTTTTACCTCCTGTCGATGGGAGGTTTCCTCCGTTTGTTCCCCTTTGTCCTGCGGGAATGAGAGGAAATCGATTCATGACAAAAAAGATGATCTTATGGGCGAGGAGATGGGAAGATTGTCGATCTTAAAAAATGATTGGGCTCAATATTTGCAAGAGGAATTCCACCAATCGTATTATCTCGCATTACGGCAATTCCTCATCCACGAATATACGCATTATACCATTTATCCCGATATGTATGAAATATATGAAGCACTGCACAGGACTCCATACCATAAGACGAAGGTGGTCATCTTAGGGCAGGACCCGTACCATCAACCGGGTCAAGCCCATGGCCTCAGCTTTTCCGTAAAGCCGGGGGTTACTCCTCCTCCTTCTCTTTTAAATATCTATAAGGAACTAAGAGATGATCTTGGCGTCATTCCGCCGGAGCATGGATACTTAGGAAGTTGGGCGGAACAAGGCGTGTTGCTCTTAAATTCCGTCCTCACCGTTCGTAGAGGGATGCCTAATTCTCATCGGGGAAAGGGATGGGAGAAGTTTACCGATCGGATTATCCAAATCCTTGGTGAACGGGAGGAGCCCACCGTCTTTATCCTGTGGGGAAAATATGCCCAAGAAAAAGGATCCCTCATTACCGGAAAGGGGCACTTAATCATTTCATCCCCACATCCCAGTCCCTATTCTGCCCATCGAGGTTTTTTTGGCAGCCGCCCTTTTTCGCGGGCGAATCAATTTTTAAAGAGCCATGGGCGTGGGGAGATTGATTGGTCCCTTCCCATTCTGCCCACGTACGAACGAACGGGAAGAAAATCTTGATGTTTCCCTCCAGGCAATCAAAAGGGGGAATCCTTTTCCTCGAGAAGATGGTGGAGTTTGACGCCTACAGATGGCCATTGAGGGGAACCTAGAACTAGATGATCCAATCGGTGCACGAAACGAGTTACGAAAGGAGAAGAATCAAATGACCGAAGCGATGAATGGTCAAGAATACATCCTTTTTGCCACGAAACTGGCCAGGGAAGCGGGAAAAATCGCGTTAGAAGGAAGGAAAGAGAAGATCGTATCGTATCAGTTTAAGAGCTCCCATAAGGACTTGGTTACTGAAATAGACCGCCAAGTGGAACGGTTTATTGTGGCAAAGATCAAGGAAACCTATCCTTCCCACGGCATTCTGGGGGAGGAAGGGACGAATATCGATGGCGGGGGGAATTCCTCATATCGTTGGGTGATCGATCCCATCGACGGAACCACCAATTTTATACATCAAGGGATTAACTTCTGTGTATCCATCGCCCTTTATCAGGGGGGAGAAGGCGTGGCAGGCGTCGTCTATGATCCTTCCCGGGATGAGCTTTTTTCCGGGGAAAGGGGAAAAGGAGCCTTTTTAAACGGAAGTCCCATCGGCTTTACAGGAGAAAAGAAAATGGACGAATCCCTCATCGGGACGAATCTCATTTGGGTAGGGAGGACGCGTCGACTGAAATTAGAGGAGTCGATCTACAGGTTGGCCAATGTAAGCCGGGGCGTCCGTTCTTTAGGAGCCGCCGCTTTGGAACTGGCCTATGTGGCGGCAGGCCGCCTTGATGCATATCTCGGGCTATATCTCTCCCCTTGGGATTATGGAGCCGGGAAATTGATCGTGGAAGAAGCGGGAGGGAAGGTGAGCAATTTTGATGGGGATTCCCTTTCTCTTATTTCCGAGAAGCAGGGACTCCTCGCTTCCCATCCGTCGATTCACGGGGATCTCCTTCAGTTTTTAAAAAGAGAGTAGGCTTTTTCCCAATCCGTATGTATTGGAAACCGGCTTTCTTCATTTTCTCCTCATCAAGGCAGTTCCGGCCATCGATGAAGAGGGGATGTGAAACCAGCCTGCGCAGGCGGATCCAGTCCGCTTCTTTAAATTCCGGCCATTCGGTCAGCAGTAAAATCGCTTCCGTTCCTTCGATCGCTTCCTGTATCGTCGAAGTAAGGGCGACGGAATGAAGGGCGGGATGAGGGGTTCCTTCTTTCACCAGGGGGTCATATGCTCTTAGGGTATATGGATATTTGGCCAAGTGGGAGATCACTTTTAGTGAAGGGGAATCCCGCAAATCGTCGGTCCCCGGTTTAAACGTAAGACCAAGGAGGGTAATCCGGCGGGCCTTTATGGGGAGAAGCGAGAGGAGCCGATGTACGATCCGATCCGGAATCCGGTCATTGGTTTCCATCATGGCCTCTACCATGGGGACCGGGACTCCGGCTTCACGGGCCATGTGCATGAGGGCGAAGGCATCTTTCGGGAAACAGGAACCTCCGAAACCGATCCCTGCTTTTAAGAAATGGGGCCCGATTCTCCGGTCACTCCCCATCCCTAAAGAGACCATCTCCACATCGGCCGACAAAGATTCGCAAAGTTCCGCCATCATGTTGATGAACGAGATCTTGGTCGCGAGGAATACATTTGCGGCGTATTTTACCATTTCCGCACTCCGGCGATCCATCCACAGGATGGGAGCCGGAATCCCTTTATAAATCTCTTGCAGTAGGGGAGCAAGCCCCCCGTCATCCAGGCCGATTACGATTCGGTCGGGTAGAAGGAAGTCATGGAGGGCGCTTCCCTGGCGCAAGAATTCAGGATTTGAAACGACATGGAATGGGAACGAAGGGGAAATCTCCCTCATCATCTTTTCTACTTTATCCCCTGTTCCCACAGGAACGGTGCTTTTAATGATCAGCATCTTCTCCTCTTCCGCTAAGAGGGCGATCTGATGGGCGACGGCGAAGACGGCGCTTAGGTCCGCTTCTCCGGTGCTTTTGGCAGGTGTGCCTACCGTAAGGAAGAGGACCGGTGCAAAGAACACGGCTTCTTCCAACCGGTCGGTGAAGAAAAGCCTTTTTCCTTCGATTCCTCTCTTGATGCATTCCTCTAACCCTGGTTCGTAGATCGGGGAGAGCCCTTTTTTTAATGTAGCAATTCTGCGCTGATGAATGTCATAGGCGATCACCTCATGTCCGAGTTGAGCCAGTCCCGCTGCCTGAACCAATCCCACATAACCTGCGCCAATCACCGCGATTTTCATGGTTTTCTCCTCCTTTAAGCGTGAATGGAAATTTGTTCCCTTTTTTGGAGAACCTCTTGGTAGGATCGAATCAGATTGGAGAAGACGTTCTCCCAGGACTGCCTTTTCGCATAAAAGAGGGCCTGACGGGAAAGGCGTTCTCGAAGAGGGGCATCTTCCACCAAGGTGACGATTCCTTGGCGAAATGCGTCTACATCACGAGGGCGTACCAACCAACCTGTTTCCCCATGACGAACGTTTTCTTTGACCCCACCCTGATTTACCGCTAAGACAGGGAGGCCGGAGGCGAATGCTTCTAGGATTACATTTCCATACGTCTCGGTGCTGGAGGGAAAGGTGAATAGATCCGCAAAGCGATAGAAGCGCGCTAACTCTTCCCCTTGTTGAAATCCGGTAAAGAGAACCGAATCGTCCGCTTTCTCCCGCAGTTCTTTCGCCATGGGTCCATCTCCCACCAACACAAGTCGAACCCTTCTTTTTATATGGGGAGGAAGGCTCTCGTAGGCTTCCATGAGGATGGAGAGATCCTTTTCCGGGGCGAGGCGTCCCACATAGAGGAGGGTTAGTTTGCCGTGGGCAGGGGGAAGGGGCGAAGCCTCGCCCTTTTCTTTGGGACGAAAGAAAGAAACATCGATACCCCTGGGCCAGATCTCAATCGAATTGAGGCCATGTTCCCGGAGGAGCTTCTCGGTCTCCCGGCTTGGGGCATAAATTTTTTCCGCTTGCGAATAAAACCATTTTACATAAGCCCACAGCCCGTTTTTTAGAATGCTTAAATTGTAATAAGGAAGATAACGGTCAAAATGGGTATGGTAAGAAGCGACGACGGGCGTCCGATTTTTTTTGCAAAAATGGAGTCCGGTTAAGCCTAAATTGAAAGGCGTCGCAATGTGGCAAAGGTCCGGGGCGAACTCCCGCAATTCTTTTTGCAGCGTAAATGGATTCGGGATCGCAACCCTTACTTCCGGATAAGGGAAGAAGGGGAGACTGTAGCTACGGAAAACATGGGGTTCATCCCGGCCGATCATGGAAGGCAGGGGCGCAACCACTTTAACGGAGAAGGATTTCTCCTTCAAATAATCGGCCAACCTTCCCAGGGTCATGGCCACTCCATTTACCTCCGGTCTGTACGTATCTGTAAAGAGCACAACCTTCACCCTGTTCACTCCTTCAAGTGCCTCTTACCCTTCTATTGTACGATGGAAATGTCACCTCACGATGAACTTTTAATTAATTTTCTGTAAAGTTATAACCGATGTAAAGAAAAAAGCTTTCGTATCCTTTGAGGATAATTGGTGATAATCCCTGCCGGCTCCAGTTTCATCACATCAATCAGATCAACCCAGTTGTCTACGGTATAGGGAATGACTTCGAAACCTCTGGAGAGACTTTCGTAATAGATGTCGAGGGTAAGGAAGGGGTAATAGGGATGCAAGGAGGATGCCCCCACGTCTCGGGCGATTGCCCAAGGCTCTGTTTGGTAAATGTAGATGAGAGCGGTTTTTACCCGGTCATCAAGACGGCGAAGGGTGAGGAGAGAGTTTACATCATAGGAAGAGATTACGGTGCGGTCGATGAGGCCATATTCATGAACCAACCGCAATGCTTTTTTCTCCAGGATCTCCTTATGATCGGGGGAGGGCTTTAATTCCAAATTTATGAATAAAGGCCTTTTTTGGACCCATGACAGAAAGTGTTTGAGGCTCGGCACCTTCTCTCCTGAAAAGCTTGGATGAAACCATGAACCGGCATCCAACTTTTGCAGGTCCTTGAACGTAATTTTGGCTAACGGTCCGGTACCGTTTGTGGTTCGATCAAGATGGGAGTCATGGAAGATGACGGGGATGAGATCCTTTGTAAGGCGGACATCGCATTCAATTCCGTCTGCCCCCTCTTGGTACGCCGACCGGAAGGCGGCCATGGTATTTTCGGGAGTGCTGGCAGAGGCGCCCCGATGGGCATAGATCAGGAAAGGAGCCATTTCTAACACCTCCAACATATCTTATGCAGAAAGGGGCAGGAAAAACAGGATCTCCGATCAAAGGATGGGAGATCCGTTGAAATCGCTTTTTCTGATGAAGATGATCAATCGACAGGGGAGAAATCATTCCTCTTCTTTTTTTAGGAGTTGGAAAAAATTGATGTTGCATTTTCCATCGGATCATGATACATTTATTTCTGCTGATCGCTTAAAAAGGATGGGGCATTAGCTCAGCTGGGAGAGCGCATGAATGGCATTCATGAGGTCAGGGGTTCGATCCCCCTATGCTCCACCATTCCACCTATAATTTAGGTATACGTGGATACGAAGGTTAGCCGGAATATCCTGTGTCTGAGAATGAGGCGGCCCTAATAGAAGGGCCTTTTTCATTCAAGAGGAAGAAAAAAGAGGCTTGAAACGAATGGGGAAGCTATGTTAAGATAACTTCTGTCGGTTCATTCCCTTGATCTTCTGGGATAAAACAGATAAAATAAAATGTATGACGGTAAATTTGGAGTGATACCCAAGAGGCCGAAGGGGACGGTTTGCTAAACCGTTAGTGGGTTTATACCCAGCGAGGGTTCGAATCCCTCTCACTCCGCCATGGCGGTGTAGCTCAGCTGGTTAGAGCGTACGGTTCATACCCGTGAGGTCGTGGGTTCGATTCCCTCCACCGCTACCAGCGTTTTCATAGGGGCGTAGTTTAACGGTAGAACAGCGGTCTCCAAAACCGTTAGTGTGGGTTCGATTCCTGCCGCCCCTGCCATTCAAAAAAGTGAGACGTATAAGCGGATCGTAGATGAAACCAGGATTGAAGTGCAGGGGAACGAATTCTACGCCAGAAATAGGCGGGAATTCGTTAAAAGCATGTGGTTTAGTAGGTAACATTTGCAATGTTCGGGGATGATGATGGCGGTCGTGGCGAAGTGGCGAACGCACCGGATTGTGGCTCCGGCATTCGAGGGTTCGATTCCCTTCGACCGCCCCATATATGGGAGCATAGCCAAGTGGTAAGGCACAGGTCTGCAAAACCTTTATTCCCCGGTTCGAATCCGGGTGCTCCCTCCATGTTCCAGTAGCTCAGCTGGATAGAGCAACAGCCTTCTAAGCTGTGGGCCGGGGGTTCGAATCCCTCCTGGAACGCCATCATTTCACGGGCCCTTAGCTCAGTTGGTTAGAGCGGTCGGCTCATAACCGATTGGTCGCAGGTTCGAGTCCTGCAGGGCCCACCAGATTTAGAAGTGAGAAGTAGGATAAAAAGAGAAAAATAGGGTAAAATGGAGGAGTACCGAAGTGGTCACAACGGGGCGGTCTTGAAAACCGTTTGGGTGTAAACCCACGGGGGTTCGAATCCCTCCTCCTCCGCCATTTGCTCACTTATGCGTGGTGCTGTGGTGTAGGGGTTAACATGTCGGTCTGTCACACCGGAGATCGCGGGTTCAAATCCCGTCAGCACCGCCATCTAACGAAGAAGAAGAAGAGCGAAAATCATGATGAGTTGTAAGGAATCTGTGTAGTCGCTGCAGTTCTTCACTGCAGAGGAAAGTCCAGACTCGCCCAAGCTGCGATGCTTGGAGTGTTTGCGCCTGGTGCAAACCAGGGCGGTGTCCTGTGGGATGCCGACGGCGGCGAACGGGACTTAGACCTAAGCCCCCATTAGCCATAAAGTGCCACAGAGACGAGCCTTTCGGTGACGAAAGGGTGGAACGAGGTAAACCCCGCAAGCGAGAAACCCAAATTATGGTAGGGGAGCTCCCTGGAGGGAATCGGAACCAAAGGGGAGATCGGGAATTTCCCGATAGATAGATGACTACACCTTTTGTGCGAGGTTGGCAACCGAAAAGAGCACAAAGGAACAGAAACTGGCTTACAGGGTTCCTTACGCCAACTCATCAAAGCCACCCTTGAGGTGGTTTTTATTTTAGGACTACATAAATAAGCGTTTTTGTGCGATCCTGGTGAAGTAAAAAAAAGGTATTGATTTCCTGAGGATTTCCACTCATACTATAAAGTAAGATGAGATCTATAAAGTAAGATGAGATCTGTGAGCGAATCCAATAAGGGGTGACCATATTGCGGCTTCAGCGTGTTTTAATCCTGTCTGCCAGTTTTGGGGAAGGGCATCGCCAAGCCTCCTATGCATTAAAAGAAATGCTGGTTCGTCATCATCCCGGAATAGAAGTAGAGATTATCGACTACATTCATAAGCTAAACCCTGCTTTCAACCGATTTGCCCAATTTATGTATATTCAAGGAATTAAACACGTACCCAATGTTTATGGTTTTTTCTACAAACACATTAATCGGATCCCTACCAACTCCGCCATCGGGAAACAGATCACCTATATTGGGAGCATTATCGGCAGGAAGAAGCTTTTGGAATTTATTCAGGAGTTTAAACCGCAGGTTATCATCCATACCTTTCCTTCCTCTGCGGGAGCGCTATCGGAGATGAAGAGGGAAGGATTGGTTGCGATTCCTTCAGTTACCGTGATTACCGATTATGCGATCCATCGTCAATGGATCCATGAGAACACGGATCTCTACCTCGTAGGTTCTACAGAGGTCAGGGATCAACTTCTGGACGAAGGGGTACCCTTGGAAAAAATTCGAATAACGGGCATTCCTGTCCGGCAGGAGTTTTACCGAACCTTTGATAAAGAGGAGTTATTAAAGAAGTATGGATTAAGTCCGGATAGGAAAACCGTTTTGGTCATGGGAGGAGCCTTTGGGGTCTCCGAAAACATAACGCGACTCTGCCAATTTCTCTTTTATATCGAAGAAGAGATTCAAATCATCGTCGTGGCGGGACGAAATCGCCGACTCTACGCCCACCTTCAGGAATTGGCCACTGGGGCTAGAAATCCCATTCTCCTTTTTGGATTTATGGACAAAATTGCCGAATTGATGGCCATCTCCGATCTTATGCTGACGAAGTCGGGGGGGCTAACCACCTCGGAAGGCATTGCCATGAAGCTGCCCATGATCTTCTTTAAACCGATTCCCGGACAGGAGATGGCGAATGCCGATTATCTAAAACGGACCGGGGTGGCGGAGATTACCCGAAATATGGACGAGATGAAAACTCTGTTTCTCCGCCTGATCCTGCATCCCACAAGACTTCAGGAGATGAAGAAAAATTTTGATCCTCTCTTGAAAAATATCCGCATCCATTCCATTCCGGAAGAGCTGGAGAAATTGGTGGAGACCGTACGTCCCAAGAAGTAAGATGATCTGATCGATCGTGTGAGAAAACGATCATGAAATGGTCATAGGATGAAGATAGAAATGGAAAACCTCTTCCCCTCATCGGGAAGAGGTTTTCCATTGGAAATAACGGATCAGGAGGCGAACCGCCACTTGGATGGCCTCTTCGTTGGGATTAAGACGGGAATGGTGAAGCCCGTAGGGAGAATCAACGCCTAACCAAAACATGAAGCCGGGAATCTTCTCCAGAAAATAGCCGAAATCCTCTCCTGTCATCGCCACATTCGCTTCGACCACATCTACATCTCCCAATTCACCGGCCCATGCCATGAAAGTCTCCGTCAGGGGAGAGTGGTTAAAGACCTGGGTATAGCTGGACCCGAAATCAATCTCTCCTTTACACTCAAAGGCGACTTCTATTCCCTTCACGAGCTGGATAATCCTGTTACGAACCTTCTCCATGCTGGTCTGGGAGAGGGTTCGGATTGTTCCTTCCAGGCGTGCCTTCTCAGCGATAATATTTTGCCTCGTACCGGCTTCCAGCTTTCCGATGGTAACTACCGCTGAGTCGAGGGGATTCATGCTTCGGGAAACAATGGTCTGGAGAGCGGTCACCAGTTGGGATGCGGCCACGATCATATCCTTCGTGTGATGCGGATAGGCGGCATGCCCCCCAAGTCCGTTTAGGGTGATGAAGAGCTCCGAAGTATTGGCGAACAGGATCCCTGGGCGGGTGGCGATCGTTCCCACCGGGTATTCCGGTGCGATGTGGAGGGCTACGATCTCATCGGGCCACCATTTTTTCATCTCCTCGCTCTCACGCATGGGATACGCGCCGCCGGGTCCCTCCTCCGCAGGCTGGAATAGGAACAAGAGATCGTCGGTTAGAGGATGATGGACAAAATAAGTGAGGAGTCCAAGGGCGATGGTCATGTGGAGATCGTGCCCACAAGCATGCATGCGGTTTGGGTGAGTGGAGCGGAAGGGAAATCCCGTCTCCTCCTCGATGGGAAGGCCGTCGATGTCGGTCCTATAAGCATACCGTTTCCGGGGATGGGTTCCCTTCACCAGGACAAAAAGCCCTGTTTCCCATTTTTTCACTTCGATTCTTTCCTGGGGAAGCCGGGAAAGATAGTGAAGAAGATACGCCTGGGTTTGCCATTCCTGAAAACCCAATTCCGGAATCTTATGCAAGTCTCGTCGTACTTGGATCAACGCCTCTTTTAATTGGTTTAAAGTGGTTTCACGGAGATCACTCATTTAATCCCGCCTCTTTCCTTTTCCCTCCACTTTTTTCCGGGGGCATCCGTTCTACGGTCGCCAGAGTTATAATGTTCGGAGGGCTTGTATGATTTCCGTCTTCGCTTTCGTCTTTTCATCGATCTTCTTGATCACCCGCGCCGGAACGCCTGCTACCACCACATGTTCGGGAACATCTTCCACTACAATCGCGCCGGCGGCTACTACGGATCCTTTCCCGACCCGAACCCCTTCCAGGATAACCGCATTGGCGCCGACGAGAACATCATCCTCGATCACCACAGGGTTGGCCGAAGGCGGTTCGATCACTCCGGCAATAACAGCTCCGGCGCCGATGTGACAATTGCGACCAATGGTTCCTCTCCCTCCCACCACCGCATTCATGTCGATCATGGTCCCTTCTCCGATGACGGCTCCGATGTTAATCACCGCCCCCATCATGATGACGGCATTTTTTCCGATGGTCACATGTTCACGGATGACGGCCCCAGGTTCGATGCGTGCTTCGATCTCCGTCAGATCGAGGAGGGGGATCGCCGAATGGCGGCGATCGTTTTCCACCACATAATCCTCGATCTTTTCCTTATGGGTTTCTAGGATGGGTTTTACATCTTTCCAATCGCCGAAGAGGACTCCGGTCTTTCCCTGGATGAAGGTTTGGATCCCCTCTCCAAACGGGATATCTTCCAATTCCCCTTTTATGTATACCTTTACAGGGGTTTTCTTCTTACTATTTTTGATGTATTCAATAATTTGGTAAGCATCAGCCTCTTGCAGCATCGATCCTGCTCCTTTCATGAGATGAAGTGGCCTTTTGTATAGTATATCGTTTCTCTGCAATTTTTTTAAGGGGGTTTGGCTTTTTCTTTCTGCTTTTTTTGCTATACTGTGAATGAAGGATGAAGATGGGAGGTAACCGCGTGTTCTGGATTCTATTAATCTTCGCTTATCTTCTCGGTTCTGTTCCGTTTTCCGTCATCTTTGCCAATATGAAAGGAATTAATCTCTTGGAATGCGGAAGCAGAAATCCTGGTTCTACCAATGCATTCCGTTGTGCAGGTCCGTTCGTGGGAACGGCGGCTCTCATCTGCGATATTCTAAAGGGTTTCCTCGCCGTCTGGATCGCCGACTTGCTGCTCGAGCCGATCTGGCAAGTCTACTTGGTGGGTGTGTTTGCCATCCTCGGGCATACCAAGTCTCTCTTTTTGGGTTTTAAAGGAGGAAAGGCGATTGCTACGTCTTCCGGCGTTTTTCTTTACATCGCCACATGGCCTATCCTGATGGCGGCCGTTATTTTTGCCATAACGCTTTTGCTGTGGAGAATGGTCTCCCTCGCATCCATCATGGGGGGCATTGCGTTTCCTCTTTTTGTTTTACTGACCGATTTCAAGAATCCCCTTCTTATTCTTATCTCCTTCGCCGTTGCGGCGTATGCCATCTGGCGGCATCGGGGGAATATAGAGAGGATTCGCAGGGGAACGGAACAAAAGATCTTTGAAAAAGGGAAAAAGAGGGTAAAATAGAATAAATTTTAAAAATAAAAAGGAGGAGAACGAAGATAGAGAGAGAATAACAAAGATAGATGCAATAGAGGAAGGGAGGAGAGGATGATCGTTGAGGCTTAGTGAGGAGAGTGAACGCCGTTTGACCCGTTCTCTGGTGGAAACCCTTTCGGAGACGCTCAGGCAACTGAACGAAGCCTTTCGTGAAGGGGAGAAGGAAAGGATCAGGAAATTGGGACATGCCTTGAAGGGAAATTCAGGAGCCCATTATTTTGGACTCACCAAAGTGAAAGAGATCGGGATCGCATTAGACAAGAACCCGGATCTTACCGAGAATGAGTGGCGACGAATGGTGGAGGAATTAGAAGGAGTGATCCAGGTTCTTCAAACAAGATCTCCAGGCAGGGATTGAAGAGGTGAAGCAGAATGAACCTTAAACTACCGGATGAAGCGTGAAATTAACGGTTTAATGGAATCGATGGCGATGGCAAAACCGATGCTTTGGGAGTTTCGGACGATCGCCGCGTTCATCCCGATCACTTCCCCATAGAGATTAAAAAGAGGACCGCCGCTGTTTCCCGGATTGATGGCCGCATCGGTTTGTATCACATCCTCATACGTGTGGTTGGCTGTTCGCAAGGAGCGGTTTTTCGCGGAGATCACTCCAACCGTGACGGTATTTTCAAGACCTAAGGGATTCCCAATCGCAATCACCCATTCTCCGACTCTTGCCTGATTTGAACTCCCTAGGACGACGGCCTTTAAGGGGCGGAATGTGTTCATTTTTAAGACCGCCAGATCTCTAACGGGATCCGACCAAACGAGTCGGGCGGAACGAACCTCATTATTGGCCAGACGGACACGGATATTGACCGCATGAGCGACGATGTGCTGATTGGTTAAAACATATCCGCGAGGACTAATGACAAATCCTGTACCGAAACTCTTAGACTTCCCCAGGTCTTCATCTTCATATTCGGGAAAGAGAAACTGGTAAAGGAAGGAATTCGGGAACCGTTGAGGAGTAGGGTCCTTATCCTCTGTCTCGATGGATAAGATCGTTTCTTTTACGCGGTCTATGATTTCGACGAAATAATTGGCAGGATGGATGGGATGAGCAGGGGAAAGGGATGATTTGACCGTTTGGTAGCGGGATTTCTTCACAGGAGGCACCCCTTTCATCATTTCATGAAACCATCTAACCCATCGTATGATGAGAGAAAAGTTTTTGTCCGCCTAAACTTAAGAAGTAGTGCAAACTCTATTTGCGATATGTTATAATGGGTGTATTCATAGATTCTTGAAGAGAAATGGGGAAAGGAAACGAAGGTATGAGGGTGAAAAGAATGAAAAGTAAGATATTGTTGATTGATGATGAACGCGAGATGGAGGTTTTCCTGCAAGAGGCCTTGCAGGGAGAGGATTATGAGTTGGTTCAATTTACGACGGGAAAAGAGGCCTTGGAGTATCTAACGAAAAATAAGGCACACCTCATTCTCCTCGATGTTCAGCTGCCGGATATGAACGGGCTGGAGATCTTAGAAAAGATTCGGACTAAGGATCCTGTCACCCGGGTGGTGATGATTACCGCCTTTGCTACGGTTGAGATGGCTGTCCAGGCCATGAAGATCGGAGCCGATGATTTCCTTTGCAAGCCGATCACCCTGGAGAATGTCCGCGAAGTCGTCTTAAATCAATTAAAGGAAGTCGTTCCTGAGACGAAACGGGGGATCGGCGTTCCGCTGGAGGAAGTGGAACGGAAACACATCGATTATGTCTTAAAGCTTAACAACAGCAATCGGCGAAAAACGGCAGAGGCGTTGGGCATTAGTCTTAGGACCTTGTATTATAAGATTAAACAGTATGATCTGGACTAAAGGGAGTTTCATGGGAAAAGCACCATAAGAGGTGCTTTTTTTTCTCTTTCCGGATGATACGCGAATTTTACAATCAATTTACACTCGTGTGATACAATATCTTTATGATTTGATTGGAAATTACCACAGCCTGGATGGGAGGAGATCATCTCTTGAAGTATCGCATGATCGCCTTAGATGTTGACGGAACGTTGATCGACGACCGATTTCAGATCCAACCGAAAACGAAAGGGATCTTAAAAGAATTGTATGATGACGGAGTAGAGATTGCCCTTTGTACAGGGAGAAATCCAAGTGGGGCTATCCCCCTGATGGAAGAGATCGGTGTAGAAGGTCCGGTGATTGTCCATAATGGGGCCCTTTCCCTCCACTCGACAAGTAAAGAGATCTATGGAACCCTGGGTTTTCACATGTCGGAACTGCAGGATGTGGTGGAGTTTTGCCGAGCACAGGGAATCCATTTCGATGTGAATACTCCCTTTCATCTTTATGTGGAGAGGATGGATCCCCGTTTAGAGCGGCTCTATCAATCCTATTTTGCACAACCCATTCTCTTAAGAGATGTGATGGAACTGGACGAAGATGTGGTAAAGCTTTCCCTTCTCGGGGAGGAGGAGCTGATCGACCGTTTGGTCGGTGAGATCGAAGAGCGCTTTCCATATTTCCGTTCCATCCGCAGCGGAGAAAATTATATCGATATCATGCATCCCGATGCCAGCAAAGGGTATGGGCTTCGCATCGTAGCGGAGAAGTTAAATATACCGTTAGATGAAATTGTCGCGTTCGGGAATTATTACAACGATATCGAGATGTTAGCGGAGGTAGGGTTCGGCATTGCCATGGAGAACAGTCCCATCGAGGTAAAGAACATTGCGAAGGCGGTCACCCGCTCGAATAATGAAGAGGGAATTTATTACGGGCTCAGGGAGCATTTCTATAAAGATTCATCCGCTCATGGATTGATTCGTCATGGGATTCCAAAAACTTCCTTCCAATGGAATCGCTGAATTTGTTGCCACAAAGCTTTGATCGATGGGAAAAAGTGGGGGCTCCTTGTGATGAATTCATTTTTACCACGAATTTGCTATAATAGGGGGAAGAAAGGATGGGACGTTTATGACCATGATCAACCCCCAGAATCCCCTCATCATTCAAAGTGACCGTACCCTTCTTTTGGAGGTGGCGAATCCCCTCTTCGCCGAAGTGAGGGATGCCATCTCTCCCTTTGCCGATCTCCTTAAGAGTCCGGAATATATTCATACATACCGCATCACTCCTCTATCTCTCTGGAACGCGGCTTCGACCGGCATGGGCGAAGGAGAGATTCTCGGCATTTTGGAGAAGTATGCGAAGTATGGCGTGCCGGAGATGATCCGAAAGGAGATCGAGGATACGGTTCGCCGTTTCGGCTTGCTCCAATTGATCTCGGATGAGGGTAGGCTTTATCTCGTCACCGAAGACCCCCTCCTGTTGAAAGAGATTTGGGGTTATCGGTCTGTCCGCAAACTCTTTCCGAATCCTCCGGATGAGAGCTTTCGGAAGGTTGAGATTCCTCTGGGGATGCGGGGCGCCGTGAAACTGGAACTGATCAAATTGGGATTTCCGGTGCAAGACTTGGCCGGTTACACGGAAGGGGCTCCCCTTGAGATCCGCTTGCGGAAGACAACCCGGGGAGGTCGCCCTTTTTCCCTGCGGGATTATCAGTCGGAGGCCGTCGAAGCGTTTCATGCACAGGGTAGTGCCTATGGAGGAAGCGGGGTTTTGGTCCTGCCGTGCGGAGCCGGGAAGACCATCGTCGGGCTTGGGGTGATGGAGAAGGTAAAGATGGAGACCCTTATTCTCACCACGAACGGCACCTCCGTGAAGCAATGGGTGAGGGAGTTATTGGACAAGACGTCTCTCACGGAAGAGAAGATTGGAGAGTATACCGGAGAGAAGAAAGAGATCCGGCCGGTTACCGTGGCCACCTACCAAATTTTAACCTATCGGCCGGACAAAGAGAAAGAGGAGTATCCCCATCTGGAGCTCTTTAATCAGCGGAATTGGGGGCTTATCATCTACGATGAAGTTCATCTTCTTCCCGCCCCTGTGTTCCGCATCACGGCGGACATTCAGGCGAAACGGAGGCTTGGCTTAACCGCCACATTGGTACGGGAGGATGGAAGGGAGGAGGATGTCTTTTCTCTCATCGGTTCCAAAAAGGCGGACGTCCCTTGGAAAGATCTCGAGGATGAAGGGTGGATCGCAGAAGCCTCGTGTATAGAAATTCGGGTCCCCATGCCGACGGATGTAAGGGAAAATTATGTGGTGGCCGGGGCCAGGGAAAAGTATCGTATCGCAGCGGAGAACCCTGAAAAGCTCGCGGTTTTGGACCATCTCCTTAAGAGGCACCGGGAGGATCAGGTGCTCGTCATCGGGCAATATATCCGTCAATTGGAGGAGATCGCCACCCGTTATAACGCCCCCCTCATCACAGGAAAAACCACCCAGTGGGAACGGGAAAAGCTTTATGAGGATTTTCGCACGGGGAAGATACGCCTGATCGTCGTCTCCAAGGTGGCGAACTTTGCCATCGATCTCCCGGATGCCAATGTGGCCATCCAGGTTTCGGGTACCTATGGTTCCAGGCAAGAGGAGGCCCAGCGTCTGGGGCGAATTCTTCGACCGAAGGAACGGGAGAATAAGGCTTATTTTTATACGTTGGTCACCCGCGACAGCCGGGATCAGGAGTTCGCCATGAATCGCCAGCTTTTTCTGGTAGAGCAAGGGTACAGCTACGAGATCTGGGAAGCACAGGAGATGGATAGGCTTCTTTATGGGGAAGGGGTTTTGGAGAGGAAAAAGGCAAGCGGCCGTTAGAGAAAAGAATGGGGGGACAATTTTGCGCTTTACCTTGGACAAAGATGCCATCTTGCATCATGAACGGACTTATTTTCTCACCGATCTTGTTCCGATCGAAGAGAACTTAGACCTGCTGGAACAGTTTATCAATAAAAATTTTGCCGATCAGGGGGAGAAGGTGGTTCAGCACGGTAGAGTGGTCGCCCTTCGTTCCACCGACAAAAATCGTCTCTCTTCCGCTTTTAAAGCGGGGATCTACCTCGGCAATTACCATGATCTGGACAACCGTGAGCGATTTCTGACCAAAATGGTGAAAGCAGGACATAGTTATGAACCGATCCGCGGAGAGACGATCCTCTTCCTCTTTATCGGGGTAGGAAAGCCGGTCTATGATCACTTGGTCACCTATAGCGTGGGACGATATACAAGGATTGCCGGAGGGCAGCGCGCCAACCTCCCGTGGGGATATGAAGTTCCCGTGGAAGCGAAAAACAGGGAGCTTTATCTGGAGATGAACTTGCCCCGGATCCGTCAGGTGATTGAATTTCTGAATAAATCGGAGGAAAACCCGGTTCCCGAACAGATTCAGGCAATGCGCTCCTCCCTGCCGGTGGGCTATATCATGCCCCCCTTCTTGATGGAGTTTGGGGAGGAGGCTTTGATTAAGAACGTCTTCCGCCAGCGTCTCTTTGAAAAGGGTGCGCAAGGGGCCACCGTCGATGTGGTCAACGATATGTGGCAATGCGTACTTCAATTGGATCGGGAGAAATGGGAGACCCTCTATGATTATCATGGGCCGCATATCGTGGGTTGGAAGAAGGCGATGCGGACCCTGCGGGATAAAGGGATGACGCTGGAAGATCTCCTTGAAAAGGCAGGTTATCCTGTGAAGAGGGAAGGAGAGGTCTCCATCATCCCCCGGGAAATCAACCTCTATCAACTCCTGATGGAAACCGTGGGCAAGCCTCCCCGTTCCATCTGGGATAAGGAGAAATGAACCATCCCTTATACGCGCATCTTGCAGGGCATGGTGAAAGGAGGATAGGAGATGCCATGGATACATAAGATGAAGACGGGCCTTCCCCTCATCTTAGGGAAAGCGGGGTTAAGCCTTCTCCTCTTCGCGGTCGCCCTATCTTACGAGGAGGCATCCCCGGAACGCCTTACGTTTCTTCTTCTCCTGTTTGCGCTCTTCATGGGGTGGGGTTTTGCCCGCCCTTTTTTTCTGCCCCACTTTCTTCTTTTTCTCGTCGACGGAGTAATTCTCTACCTGATGGAATATGAATCAAAGTATGTGATCAACTACTTTCTCCACTCCCTCTACATCATGGTCTTATTGGAAGCGGGGTTTCTCCTGTCCCGCAAGATGTTTGATCTCACGTTTCTCCTCTTAGCCCCCCTCTCCATGGCCAAATTCGTTTATCTTCTTCTCCATGAGTGGAATGGGCGGACCATCTCGGAATTTCTCTTTAACCTCTTTGCCCTCCTCTTCATGGCGGCCCTCATCCACGCAAAGGAGATCCACCGGGAGGCAATGGCCACCACCCAGGAACTGTATCGGGAACTACTGGACACATACAAGAAGTTAAAAGAGGAGAGAAAGCGTGCCGAGGAGGCCGTTCTCCTCAGGGAAAGGACGCGCATCGCCAGGGAGATTCATGACCGGGTAGGACATCACCTTACCGGTCTCATCCTTCAGTTGGAGATGTTAAGCCTGGAAGGGGAGCGGAACGAGAAATTGGAACGGATCAAGGAGATGGCCCGCCTAAGCCTCGCGGAGACCCGCAAAGCGGTGCATGCCCTTTCCGGTGAGGAGAAGCGGGGGATGAAAGGGATTCTGGAATTCATCGAACGTTTCCGGAGACTTCACCCGGTGAGCATTAAACTGAACCTCTCCGATGCGATCGACCAGGTTCTCCTCACGCCCGAACAGAGCCTCGTCCTTTTTCGCCTCCTCCAGGAATCCCTCACCAATGCCACAAAACACTCCAAAGGAGAAGAGGTGACGATCACCCTGCTTCATGGGGAGGGGAACCGCCTCCATTTTCATATCAAAAATGCGCTCCTTAACGAGGGGGAGATTCGGGAGGGGTTTGGGCTATCTGCCATGCGGGAGCGGGTCGAAGAAGCGGGAGGGAGGTTCTCCTATTTTGCCGATGGAGGATACTTCCATGTAGAAGGGTTTCTCCCCCTTCGGCAGCTTTCGGAAGAAGAATGAGAAGATGAGAGGATACGGGAGAAGATTGAACCGGCGGAGAAAAGATGCGGGAATAGATATAAATAAAAAATATAAAAAAAATTGAACGAGACGGAGATTGTCTGGAGGATGCTTTTGGAGGGAGATGAAGGATGATTCGTATCATCATTGCCGAGGATCAAGCGATCGTGCGCCAAGGACTGGCCGCGCTACTTTCCCGCATGGAAGGGATCCGGGTGGTGGGGGAAGCGGCGAATGGGCGGGAGGCGGTGGAGGCTTGCCGTCTCCACCGGCCTGATCTCGTTTTAATGGATGTGCAGATGCCGGTCTTAAACGGAGTGGAGGCCACTCTTCAGATCAAGAAGGAATTTCCTGCGATCCAGGTTCTGATCCTCACCACCTTTGACGAGGATGAGTACCTCTTTGACGCATTGCAAAATGGGGCCTCCGGCTATCTCCTCAAAGATGCGACGCCGGAAAAAATCGCAGAAGCCATCCGGGAAGTGATGAAGGGTGGGGCCTTCATCGCCCCCCCTGTGGCCAAGAAGGTGGTGGCCCGGCTTAAAGGGGGAATGAAGAGCAGTAAGGGAAAATGGAAGCAGCTTTCCTCATTGACGGATCGGGAACTGGAGATCATCCGCCTCATCGGGGAAGGGAAGAGCAATAGAGAGATTGCGGAAACCCTCTTCCTAACCCAAGGAACGGTGAAAAATTATATTAGCGGAATTCTGCAAAAATTAGAATTACGGGATCGGACCCAGATTGCGATTTTCGCCCTGCGCAACGATCTGGTTTAGAAGAAAATATGACCAAAGTCACGGATCACCGCTTCAGATCCTGACGAAAGGCACCTTACACCTCCGCCGCCGTATGGTACGCTATATGCGTAGAACGCATCGAAAGAAGAATGAAGGATGGAAAGATGAAAATGAGGGCAAAAAGAAGATCGATGCTTTTATCGGTCCTGCTCTTCGCCTTGCTTCTCCTTTCCGCCTGCGGGACGGATCCCAACCAGGCGATGTTTCAGGCCGAAAAAAAGACATTCTCCGTCGGCACTGGGAAAATGGATCTTCTGCTCAAAATGAAGGGGAAGATCAAAGTGTCGGAGGCGAACGGGGAAAAAGAGGTGGATTGGCCGATACCGGAGGTGGAAGCGAAGGTTCAATATGATGCGGGAAAGGGCTTATCTCTGACCCAATACCGCCTCATGTTCAATGAGATCGGGATGGAAGGGAAGATATACCAAAATAGGGGACTCCTCTATCTCGTATCTCCCCTCTTCCCCAAAATACTGGTCCTAAACGGTGCGGAATCGATCCGGGCATCATCTGTATCTCCGCCTGCTCCGCCGATATCCGAAGAGTCGATTGAGAAATTGAAGGAACGGTGGCTATCCCTCCTGCAGGAGGAAGAAGCGGCGCGCCTCGGAGACCTCCTCCTTGATACCCCGGATGGGAAAGTAAAGGCGAAGAAGTATCAGATCTACTTAACTTCCGGGAATCTGCACTCCTTATTGACGGACAGCCTTGCCATCGTTCGCCGGGACGAGACCTTTCGCAAACAGATGGAGGAATATGTAAAAGAATATCGTGCGGAGGGAGCGCCTTTAAGCGCGGATCAAGCCTTTGATAAGATGAATGAGCTCCTTCAAAATCTCGAGATCGGTCCCCTTAGCTATTACGCCTATATTGACCGGGACGGCTATGTGATCAAGGAAAATCTGGAAGTGGCCATCGATCAAATGACCCTATCCTTTGACCTTTCCCGATGGGATTTGGGAAAGTCCGTCGAAATCAACATGCCGGAAGTAACGGAAGAGAACGCGCAATCACTCGAAGCGTTTTTGCGCGGGATTGGAGCTTCCGAAGTGCCGATACCAAAGATCGGGAAGTAAGGTCGGATCAGAGGATAGATTCTCATGGTGACGGATGGTTCCATTTGTAAAAAGGACGAGAGAAGCAGAAAGGGAGGATCCATGATGGAGGTATTGGAAGGAAGAGATTTGGTGAAGCGGTACCCGAACACGGTAGCCGTCGACGGGGTTCACTTTCGGCTGCGAAAGGGGGAGATCCTGGGTCTCCTCGGACCGAACGGTGCCGGGAAGTCCACCATGATCGGCATGCTTTCTACCCTTATTCCCCCCAGCGAAGGAGAGATCCTTCTGGACGGGGCAGATGTGCTGAAGAATCCGAAGATACTGCGGAACAGATTAGGGGTGGTCCCCCAGGAGATTGCCCTTTACCCCGATCTTACCGGAGAAGAGAATCTGCTCTTCTTTGGCCGGGTGTATGGGTTAAAGGGAAAGGCATTACGCCGCAGGGTGGAGGAAGTTTTGGAGATCATCAACCTTACGGACAGGGCAAAGGAGAGGGTCGGCCGCTATTCGGGGGGAATGAAGCGGCGGATCAACATCGGCTCCGCCCTCCTCCACCGGCCGGAAATCCTCTTCATGGATGAACCGACGGTGGGGATTGATCCCCAGTCCCGCCGCTTAATTCTGGATACCATTAAAGACTTAAACCGGGAAGGGCTCACCATCCTCTACACCAGTCACTACATGGAGGAGGTCGATTTCCTGTGCGACCGCATCTACATCATGGATCACGGGAAGATCATCGCCGATGGGACGAAAGAGGAATTGATCGCGAGAATCTCTAACGAAGAGACGATCGAACTCTCCTTTGAACGGAATGGAAAAGAGCTCCTCCATGCCCTCGAAGGACTTCCGGGCGTTCACGTGGTTCACCGGAGAGGAGAGAAAATTGAGATCATCGTGGGGAAAGGGATGGAACCATTGGGAAAGATCGTTCACCTCGCCGAAAATTCCAATACCTCTCTCCTCTCCGTCGAAGTGAAAAAACCCACCTTGGAAGATCTCTTCCTGCATCTCACCGGACGCGGGCTGAGGGAGTAAGGGGGGAAAAGATGATTTGGCAGATGACGATAAAAGATGTAAAACGGATGATCCGGGACAAAAAGGCGCTCCTCATCACCCTCCTCATGCCGATCGTGCTCATCGCCATCCTCGGCTTTTCGGTCGGTTCCTTCATGCAGGGGGAGAGCACGTTAAGCCCGGCACAAGTGGCGGTGGTCAATGAAGATGACATCAACCGGGATCTGGAAAAGTTGAAGAGCGTTCTCACCGCCTCCCCCTTCGCTCGGGGGATCGGTGAAAGGGAGATGGGAGAGATTCTCGAGAAACTGAGTTCCTTTCATCCGGCCGAGGTGCTGACGGAGAGAGTCTTAAAAGACGAGAAAATCGCATCCTGGATATCGGTTGAAACGATGGGAAAAGAGGAGGCGTTCCGCCGGCTGAAAGAAGGAAAGGTGACGGCGGTGATCCTGATCCCGGAAGGTTTTGCTTACCGCTATTGGCTGAGTTCCCTGCTCCCTGTGATAAGCCCCTCCACCGTCGAAGTGTGGCAGGATCCCGACCAGGAGATCCGGGCCGGAATCGTTGAAGGCATCGTGAGAGCCTATACGGACACCCTCTCGGCGGGGATTCTGGCGAAAAATGTATTTCAGGAAGCGGCTGTGGAGATGAACCGAGGGGATAAGGCCTATTCCCAGATAGAAACCTTGCTCACCTCCGTGGGGAAGGGGGAGGGGAAAGAGTTTGAAGTTCATTTTCGCTCCATCGCCGTGGAAGGAAAGAAGAGCATCTCGGGGTTTCAGTATTATGCCGCCGCCATGAGCGCCATGTTTATCCTCTTTACCGCCTCCTATGGCGCCGAATATTTCATTCAGGAAAGCCGGTTTCATACCTATGAGCGGATCCTCTTATCCGGCAGGGGGAGAGGAGTTCTCTACGCAGGCAGATTTCTCTCCACCTCCCTTTTTTCTCTATTGCAGATGATCCTTCTTCTCCTCTTCTCCCGTTTTCTCTTCGGGGTAAACTGGGGAGACCCTGTTGCACTTTTCCCTCTCCTGCTCTTCGTCTCCCTGGGCGTCGGCGGATTAAGCCTTCTTTTATCCGCGATCAACCATGTGGCGGGAAACGAGAAAGGCTCGGAGATCTTCAGCGGTTTTATCACCCAGATCATGGCCCTGGCCGGGGGGAGCTTCATTCCTGTCGCGTACTTGCCGGATGGTTTGCGGCTTCTGGGGGATTTCACCATCAACGGTGCCGCCCTACAAGGATTTGTAAAAGTGATGCAGGGATATTCTCTTTCGGAGATCTTGCCGGTCTTTGCCAATCTCTTTATCATGACGCTTCTGTTTATGGCCGCGGCGCTCGCCATCAGCCGCCTAAAGGAGGTGTAAGGATGGGAACCATATTATGGCAGAGAGGAGTTGGGCTTCTCCGCAACAGCAGGATGTTTCTCCTCATGCTTCTTCTCCCCCTTCTATTTACCTTTGCCTTCAGCAACATGGGGACGGCAAGCAAAATCTCCATCCCCCTCTATGATGAAGAGGGCAGCCTGTTGTCGCAAAAGGCGGTTTCTTATCTCAACCGTTCTAGCTCTTATCAATTCGTGCCCGTTTCCCTCGAGAAGTTAAAGTTGGAGGTGGCCGAGGGGAGGGCGGAAGCGGGCATCATCATTCCAAAGGGCTTTTCGGAGGAAATGGCATCGGGCAATGTGGAGATCCAAATGGTGAAGAGCAAGGATTCCACCATTATTCCATCCCTGCAAGGGGTGATCCAAGCAAGCCTCATTAAGATGCATACCGAACAGGCCGGGGTGAGGGCGATCCTTCGTTCCTTAACTCAACTTGGGCTCGATGCGAATCGGCCCCAGGTGACCACCCGGGTGGAGGAACTTCTGGCCGAACGCCGGAAGGAGACTTTACCCGTCTCCACCGCAGGAAAGACGGCAGAAGGGAGCAAAGCCTTCCGCTATGATCCGAAGCTTCAATCCTCATTGGGCTTTATGCTCTTCTTCGTCATCTACTCCATCATCTTTTCCCTCTCGGAGATGCTGAATGACAGGCGACAGGGGATCTGGGATCGCCTCCTCATCTCACCCCTTCGAAAAAGAGAGATCTACCTGGGCAATTTCCTTTACAGTTTTATGGTGGGATATGGGCAGCTTCTCATCCTCCTGGGCGCGAGTCGGCTTCTCTTCGGAGTCAACTGGGGCGAGGGATGGGGGCCGATTCTCTTTCTCCTCGCGATCTATACCGTAACCATCGCAGCCTTTGGAATGCTCCTCTCCGGTTTCGTGAAGAACACGCAGCAGCTTAATGCCGTCGTCCCCATCTTTGCCGTCAGTTTTGCCATGTTGGGAGGCGCCTTTTGGCCGCTGGAGGTGGTTACCTCCCCGTGGCTAATCACCGTCGCGAAAGGCATTCCCCTTTACTACCCCATGAGCGCCATCAAGGAGATCCTTCTCAATCAGCAGGGATGGAATGTGGTTTGGCTGCCGACCGCCGTCCTCCTTCTCATGGCCGTTCTCTTTATGGGGATTGGGGTCCACCTTTTTGAAAGGAAAGGGGTAGAGTAAAGAGATTAATCATGTGAGGTTTGGGCGATCTCCTCTACTTTGGGTTGTTTTGGCATGGATGATATTCCCATGCCGATTAACCCGCACAGGAATAACAACAACCCCCCCATGGCGTAGAGCGCTCTGGCTCCGAAAGAATCGGCAAGGAATCCGATCCCACCGTAGGTAAAGGGGATGGCCATATTAAAGAGAATCGAACTAAAGCTATTTACTCTCCCTCTCATGTGGGATGGAGTGAGGGTTTGTAATAATGTTCCCATGGGGAGGCTCGCCACCATCACACCGATTCCGAGGAGAAAATTGCCCGCATAGGCGATCAAAGGCCAGGGGGCGATGGAGACGAGGATCATCCCCATTCCCTCCATCCCTAATCCCACGACGAACCATAAACCAATCCTTTTTATGGATAGCGTTCCGGTGAGGAATCCTCCGAGGATTAGGCCTAAAGCGATGGCAGAGTCAAACATGCCTAACACGTCGGCATTCGCATGCAATTCCTTTTGGATGAACATGGGCGGGAGAACGTTTGTGGGCCCAAGGGCGATATTGCTGATCGTTCCGATCAGAATGAGGGCGAATAAAAACCTTTGATTTACAATCCACATGATCCCTTCTTTCACATCTCCCCAAAGGCTATTCCCTTGATTTGTTACCGAATCTTGTGTATAGGGGATGTATTTCGCAAATTGTACAAATAGCGCTGAGAGTAAAAAAGTAAGACTGTTAAATAAAACTGAAACGGCCGGTCCGACCCAAGCCACCACCACACCTCCGGTAATCATTCCGACAAATCTGCTCATCTGCATGGATGTGGCCAAGATAGAGTTGGCAGTAAGCAATTGATTCTCTTCCACAAGGACAGGGATCCATGCCCCTTTCGCCGCTGAGAATAAGACTTGATTGATCGACATGAGGACGGTGATGACATAAATTTGCCAGATATCGAAAGAACCGGTCCAAATCAAGACTGCGAAGATTCCGGTGATGAGGGCTCTCACGAAATCGGTGATTTGCATCATCCTTTTCCGATTGAAACGATCTGCAAATGCTCCCAGGAACAAACCGAATAAAACTTCAGGTAAAAACCCTGCGATCAAGACTAAACCCGATTGCAGCGCCGACTTCGTTTGGTCGAAAACCAACCAAGCCATTGCAAGATCGTAAAACAGATCCCCAAAATAAGAAATGGTTTGTCCGAGCCATACATTCCGAAAGTCCCTATTCTGTTTGAGGAGGAGAATCGGCATTTCGTTGTTCCTCACTTTGCTTACTTTGTTTGACGTTTTTCATCCAATCTGCGATCTGAAGAGAATGATCATCATAGGTCTGTCTTAGCGAGGAGATAACGTTTTATTACCTTTCAATGAAACGGTTTTGATTCAATTTCCATTTCTCTTCGATTTTCTTCATTTCGGTTTAGTGGATAACCGGCTTTTCTCTTTTATGCGATCGATTTAAGTTCCACTTTCAAAGAGAATCCGCTTGCCTTACGCAGTAGGCTGTTGAGAAAAAGGAACAGTGCTATTTTTTACCGGCTTTTCTGATTTATTTTCAATTGTAGGATAATAGCAAAACGGTGTAATGTCAATAGAATTCTAAAAAATATCTATGATTCTGACAGATATTTTCTAACAATTATTCAACCAATTTTCTAACATCATTCTTACTCGATCAGTCTTTGACCGGTTTGACCAATTCCAGATGCGTGAAATTGTTCAAGCCCCTTTCTTCTATTTATCAACATGGTGTGTTTTCTTTCCTCCTGTTCATGGAGGGTTGGCAACCACGGCAAAAAAATTTTTTCCCCTATTGTCAAAGGGGAAATTTTCAGTTAGAATGAAAATGTTCCTAAATCCGAAACATTGCAGAAAGGAGGTGCCGCAGGTGCCATATCTTGTTCGGAACATCTAATTTCGGGCTGGGCAAAGAACGATACCAGCCCAATCGAAAAACCTGGGTTGGAATATCTTTGCCTCGTTCGAAAGGAGATTTCGGACAGCATATGAGCGTACACCCGCGGCATCTCTTCATATTCGCTTTCTCACAGAGAGGAGGAACCGTTTCTCGTCTTCTTTTGTGAATGCGATTGGAAGAATTTGTCCATAATGGTCGAACCAGGATACCATGGGGTGTATGTCTCCATGGTTTTTTTATTCCCTGTTACTTTTTATTCCCTGTTACTTTTTATTCCCTGTTACTTTTTATTCCCTGTTACTTTTTATTCCCTGTTGCAACATTTGGACCCTATGGCCGTCAAGAAATAGGAGTCTCAACCAGGGAAAAACAAGGGAATTTCAAGGGAATTTAATATATAGGCGAGAGAGCAGAGAGATGAGAGAGAAGTTGAGGAAAAATAGGGGAGGATCGTCTTGAAAATCTTTTTCGACCTGATGTGGTTTTTCAAACAGGAGAAGTGGAAGTATCTTACCGGAGTTATTCTTCTCATGGTGGTCGCCCTTTTAAACCTGGTCCCACCTTACATCGTGGGACAGGTGGTGGACGGAATCAAAGAGAGAACCTTGGATCTATCTTTTCTTTTGACTCGTTTAGGGATCATCCTGGCGGTGGCGGTGGTTGTCTACATTCTCCGCTACTATTGGCGGATCATGATTTTCGGATCTGCCTTCAAATTGGGAATGATCCTCCGGAACCGTCTGTACCGGCATTTCACCCGGCTGTCCCCTTCTTTTTACCACAAGCGGCGCATCGGCGATTTGATGGCCCATTCCACGAACGACATTGAAGCTGTGGAAGGGGCGGCGGGGGACGGAGTTCTCACGTTGGTCGATTCTTTAAGCATGGGGAGCATGGTGGTGGTTACGATGGCATTGATCAATTGGAAGTTAACGCTCCTTGCTCTCATTCCCATGCCTTTTATGGCCTGGGCGACGAGCAAATACGGGATGCTCCTTCATCATCGTTTCGATAGAGCCCAAGCGGCCTTTTCCGATTTAAACGATAAGGTGCAAGAGAACATCTCCGGGGTGCGGGTGGTGAAAGCTTTCGGACAAGAAGAGGCTGAGATCGCTTCCTTTCGGGAATTATCTGACGATGTGGTCCGGAAGAATATCTCCGTCGCTCAAATTGATTCCCTTTTCGGCCCCACCATCACCTTTATTGTAGGACTTTCCTTCATGATTGCCGTGGGGGTGGGATCTTATTACGTCCTAAAGGAGGAGTTGACGATTGGCGGACTTACCTCCTTTACCCTCTATTTAGGCCATCTCATCTGGCCCATGCTCGCTTTCGGGTTTCTCTTCAACATCATGGAGAGGGGGAGCGCCTCCTATGACCGGATCACCCGTCTTCTAGAAGAGCGCCCCGACGTCTTTGACAGGGAGGGGGCGGTGGAAGAGGTGCCGGGCGGTGATGTGGAGGTGGCCATACGCCGGTTTACCTATCCGGAGAAGGATAGCCCCGCCCTGCAGGATATCTTCTTTACTTTAAAACAAGGGGAAACTCTAGGGATTGTAGGAAAAACTGGGAGCGGAAAGACCACTCTCCTTAAACTGTTCATGAGGGAGTTTGATATTACCGATGGGGAGATCCGCATTGGAGGGCGTTCCATTTACGATTTTACCTTGCATGGGCTAAGAAGAGCCTTTGGTTACGTCCCCCAGGATCATTTCCTCTTCTCGGCGACGGTGGCGGAGAATATCGCCTTCGGGAAGCCGGATGCCACCCGGGAGGAGATCGAGGCGGCTGCGAAAATCGCGGCCATCCATGAGGACATCCTCCGCTTTGAGAACGGGTATGATACGCTGGTTGGAGAACGGGGCGTCACCCTATCGGGGGGGCAGAAGCAGCGAATCTCCATCGCAAGAGCCATTCTTATGAATCCGGAGGTCCTCATTTTGGATGACTCTCTTTCCGCTGTCGACGCGAAGACGGAGGAGGAGATCCTAGGGAAACTCTCCCGGAATCGGGCGAATAAGACGACGATGATCTCCGCTCACCGCTTAAGCGCCATTCAACATGCCGATCTCATCCTCGTATTGGAAGATGGGAAGATTGTGGAACGAGGCAAACATGAAGAACTGATGGCAGAAGAGGGTTGGTACCGGGAGATGTACCTAAGGCAGCAATTGGAGGCTGAAGTAGAGGAAGGGGGAAAGGCGAATGGATGAACAGTTTGAAGTCTTGGAAAGGGTGACCCGTCAAAGGGTGGTGAGGAGGCTCTTTCGATACCTTCTTCCCTTTTGGAAGCATCTTGCCCTTGCCTTTCTTCTCCTTACCCTGGCGACAGGGGCGGACGTGGCGGGCCCCATTCTGGTGAAGAACTTTATTGACGGTTATTTAACCCCCCGAAATCTTGTGGTAAGCGCCATTCTCCTTTTGGCCGCCGGGTATTTCGTTCTTTTGGTGGCGGCAACGGTTTTTCACTACTTTCAATATCTCTATTTTAATAAAATTGCTTTATGGGTAATCCAGCGGATCCGCGTCGATCTCTTTGCGAAGGTGCAGCGTCTGGGCCTTTCCTTCTTCGACCGAACTCCGGGGGGAAGCCTCGTATCCCGCATCACCAATGATACGGAGGCGATAAAGGAGCTTTATGTCAACGTATTGTCCACGTTCGTGCAGAACATCTTCTTTATCCTGGGCGTCTTCGTCGCCATGTTTACCTTGGATGCCCGTTTGGCGGCTCTTCTCCTCCTGGTTATTCCGGTCATTCTGGCCTTGATGAAGACGTATCGCCATTTCAGTTCGAAGATCTTCCATATTGCTCGCTCTAAACTTAGCCAGTTGAACGCCAGGCTCAACGAATCCCTCCAGGGGATGACCATCATTCAGGCGATGCGGCAGGAGAAGAGGATGCAGCAGGAATATGAGGCGATCAGCCGGGGCTATTTCTTCGCTTTTTTAAAGCAGATTAAGATTAACGGCCTTCTGGTTCGCCCTGCGGTGGATTTCATTTACCTCATCACGCTCATCTTCATCCTCGGATTCTTTGGGATTAAATCCTTTTCCAATCCGATTGAGATCGGCGTTCTTTATGCCTTTGTCAATTACCTGGACCGAATGTTCGAGCCCATCAATGAGATGATGTTCCGGCTCACCTCCTTTCAGAAAGCGGTGGTGGCGGCAGAGAGAGTGTTTGGGCTCATGGATGAAACCCGCCTTGCTCCATCTCAGGAAGGAGAGAAAAATCCGCAAATCGAAGAAGGTTTGGTGGAGTTTAAAAATGTCAGTTTCTCTTACGATGGGAAGACGGAGGTATTGAAGAACATTTCCTTCGTGGCAAAACCGGGACAGACGGTCGCCTTAGTCGGACATACAGGTAGTGGAAAAAGCTCCATCATTAACCTATTGATGCGCTTTTATCCGGTGGAAAAGGGAGAAATTCTAATCGACGGGGTCCCCTTACCGGCTTATTCCGATGCGGAACTGAGGAAAAAGGTGGGCCTCGTCCTTCAAGACCCTTTCCTCTTTGTGGGGGATGTGAAGTATAACATCCGGCTTCATAACAAGGAAATCAGCGATGAAGAAATTGTAGAGGCGTCCCGTTTCGTGCAGGCGGACGCATTTATCGAACGATTGCCCGGGAAATATGATGAACCGGTGGTGGAGAGAGGAGCCACCTTCTCCAGCGGACAGCGGCAACTCATCGCGTTTGCCCGGACCATGGCACTGAAACCGAAGATCCTGGTTCTCGATGAGGCAACGGCCAGTGTCGATACGGAAACAGAGGAGGCGATCCAGGTCGCCTTGGGACGGATGCGTCAGGGACGGACCACCATCGCCATCGCCCATCGTCTTTCCACCATACAGGACGCGGATCTCATCTTGGTTCTTCATCATGGGGAGATCGTGGAACGGGGAACCCATCAGGAACTTTTGGCTAAGAGGGGGCTTTACTATACCATGTTCCTTCTCCAACAGGGAGGGCTCCTTTCGGGAGAGAGGCGGGAACGCATCGAGATGAACGGATAAAGGGGCTTCGGCCCATCTGCGTACAGCGAAGCAAGAAATTTGGTAAATAAAGGAAAAAAGAAAAAGTGAAAGGGAGATTATATAGAGGATTGTCCGGCCCCCTGGGTTGAAACATTTGGATAGAGAGCGATGGAGCAAAAGCAATCCGAAACAAGCCGGGCGATCCGGGGGAATGAGAGATACACCGTACAAAATGGGATAGGGAGAGAGAAAAATAGAGATAGCTGAGGAAGTAGAGAGAGTGGAAGAAGAGAAAAAGAAGGGGAAAAAATGCGTTTTCGGGATTTCCATCCGAATGTGAAGATTCGAATTTACGTCAGTTTCATCACCAGTTTTGCCCAATCATTAACCTTTCCGTTTATGGCGATCTATTTTGCCCACTATTTCGGAGAGGCGTTTACCGGGCTTCTTTTCTTAGCCAGCATCCTTTTAAGCATAGCGACCGGTTTTTATGGCGGCTACTTCGCCGACCGGGTGGGGAGGAAGAAATTGATGGTCTTAGCGGAGGCCGTATTTTTTGGGGGATATTTTCTGACGATGATGGCCAACTCGCCCTGGCTCATCTCGCCGGAGATTACCGCTTTCACGTTTCTCCTCATCAGTTCCTTCTGGGGAATCTACGGGCCTGCCGGGGATGCGATGCTCCTTGATGTAACCACGTCGGAGAATAGGACCTTGATGTATTCCATCATGTACTGGAGCCACAACCTCACCTTGGCGGTAGGGGCGTCGATCGGAGCCTTTTTCTTTGAAAAACATCGCTTTATTCTTTTCGCTGTCATGACGGGGGCGGTCCTTCTCTCCCTCCTCACCACCATTTTTTTGGTTCAGGAGACCTATGATGCGAAGAAAGAGCGGGAAGAGAGAGAGAGAATTCGGGGGCGGAAAGATGGCCTCATCCGAAATTACCTTCAAGTGATAACGGATGCCCCCTTCATGCTGTTCGGTTTGGCTTCTTTACTGATCGTCACCTTGGAATTTCAGCTTCAGAACTATATCGGGATACGCCTGGCAAAGGAGGTTCCGGAGCAGAGCCTTTTTGGAATTTCTTTCAATGGGGTAAACCTTCTCGGATTCTTGCAGACGGAGAATACGGTGCTGGTCGTTCTACTGGCCGCCTTCGCAGCCGTTATCACCCGAAGGTTCCCGGAGGAGAAGATGCTTTACGTGGGCTCTTTTCTGTACATCATCGGATATAGTGTCATTACCGCCGTGAACCTCCCCGTCCTTTTGCTTTTGGCGATGCTTCTGGCCACCATCGGAGAGGTCATAAAGGTACCGGTGCAGCAGTCCCTCTTCGCGGAGATGATACCCGGCCACTCGCGCAGCGCCTACATCGCCGTGAACGGCTTTGTCTGGCAGGGAGCCCGGGTACTCTCCTCCCTGGGTGTTCTTTTGGGAACCGTTTTAAGCGGATGGGAGATGGGATTGGTCGCCTTTTTCATGGGGGTGGGAGGGATGTTCCTCTATCGCACGGTCATGCCGGAGATTCAAGCCCGGCGGGAGAAATGGAAGAAGGAGGAGTTCTCATCTTCCACCGATGACGAAAAGAGGGAAGTGCTGATCGGTTCTTAGGCATGGGATGGTCAAGTCACAGAGGGGGGAGAAATCCAATTCTATCTCCCCTTCTGTGACTTTTTATCGTTCACCTCTTATTTTACATTTTGTAGAATTTGTTCAAAAAGGAAGAATAATTTTAGTTTCAACAGGTGGTCAAAATTTTTGAAATCCACTTGGAGGATTTCGCTGATTTTTTCTAACCGATATGCGGCGGTATTCCGATGAATATATAATTGGTTGGCGGTCTCTTTAATTTGCCCGTTGGTCTGGATGAAGATCTCCAGCGTTTTTAGCATATCGTGCGATGATTCCTGTGATTTTTCCGAAAGGGGGGAAATGATTTTTTGACAAAATCTCTCCATTTTCTCCCGTGGGACAGACTGGAAAATGTAGGCCAACTCTACGTTATCATATTCAACGACGAGGTTGTTCAGGTTTAACTGTTTGGCCGTATCTTTGGCGTTAACACACTCCCGATATGCGTCGGCAAGATCTTCTGCTCTCATTTTAGGTTGACTTAGGGAAAAAGAGAGAGAGCCTCCGTAATCTAAAGAAAGCTCTGAAAATATTCGTGCGATGGTATCGGAGAGTTTACGTTCTCCTTTGGGAAGTTTGGCAGGAATAATGGAAAAGATTTCATCCCCAATGAAAAAGTGAAGGTTGGACATCTCCTTAAGCAGAGGGTGGTAGAGCATTTCTTGATAGACTCTTTTGAGCAGTTTTTCTTTTGAAAGATGGTCGGCGTCCTGGACGGTGGCCAGGAGGCATTGGTAGGGTTCATTACAAAAGGGAATCCCCATGCGCGCAGTATAATTCATCAATGTATGGATAGAAACTTTTTGTTTCAGATAGTCACGTACCAAAGCGGTGATTTCTTTTTGAATTGATCCTTCCAGATGTTCCTTCTCCATTGCCTCCAAGTGAACCGCGATGATTTCGGCGGTTTGCAATAATAACCCCTTTTCTTCTCTTAAGGATTGGGATTCCTGTGAGTGGAATACAACAAATCCGACTCCGTTCGACGGATCTCCATGGGTTTGAAGGGGGATCAGAGTCAATTTTCCGATATCGGTACGAATCGACTGAATGATCGGTTTCCAGGGCCATCCTTTCAGTATTTGCTCCTTTGGGAGAGAAAGATTGTTAAACAAAATATGTCCGTGGGAACCAACGACAGCCATCGGAAATTCGATAATCGACGATAAATTCATGAAGAAATCGCCGGTCTTTCCGTTTAATGCAAAGCGAATCAGTTCTTTCTGTTTATTCAAAATGCGCTTCAATTGTTGGGTTCTCTTCTGCATTTCTGCATTGAATAGGCCTTTGATTTGATCGGAAAAGGTAAATTGATAAGGGAGTTCAATCAAGGGAAAGGATAGGAGATCCGCCTCTCTGACGAGGGATTCGGGAATATCCGTCCAAAACCTTCCTAATTTAATGCCCAGTCCGGCAGAGCCCTTTTGCACGAGTTTCCGAAGCAGATGAATGGCATCCTCCGGATTGTCTTTCAATAGATAGGCTGTCGTAAATAGAATCTCTCCTTCATGAATCCAATCGGAGATGTCCGGGGCATCCATGATGTTGACGGACTTAACGATTCGGTTCAATCCTGTTTTTCCGGCGATCAGTTTACCCTCGGACAAAGGGTAGATGGATAGTGCATCCTCTACGGTGAACTGCATCTCGGCACCATCCTTTCAGTCGTGCTTTTTAGCAGTTAAGATCGTCTTTATAAAAATTATAATCTACGTAAGTAAAATTACAATATTGAAGTTATAATACATGACATATTTACAGGGGAGAATCGATCCTTTCAGAGATCATCATGCAAGCATAAAGCAGCAAGAACGAGGCGAAGAATTAAAATTAACATGATACGTGGAAGAATTTAAAATTAACATAATACGTGATTTTATATAACGGATTTGATTCCGTGTAGTAAATCTAACGAATATAAAGGGCTTACATTGTGATAAGGTACAAATCGAATGAAACCTACTTGTGAAGGGCGAAAATGATGTGGTATAAAAGGAGGCAATAGAAGATAAATTTACTCTATGTGTTATTTAAATTTACATCAAACTATTGCCGGAGGAGGTGAAGAGAAGATTATTCAATTTGGAAATGTTACGCTGAAGAGAAACCTGCCTTGTGTGTTGCGGGATGGAGTTACCTTATACGCCGATGTCTATAGCCCATCGGATGAGGGGGAGGTTATGAAAAAAGGTGGTTTTCGCATTAATCGCTCTGGTTCTGCTCCTCTTTTCCGTCTAGGCTTACGGGGCACAGGACGAGCCAAGGCCGATTGCAGTTCAGGGCGCTCTTGACGTGGAAGTAAAGTATTTTCTCGAGCAAATGCAGGACTATCGAACGGAGACGTTCGGCTCATATACGTATTACACCGAAAAAACCGGCTCTATTCCCGTTGTCGTTTCAAGAACCGACTGGTACGCCTCGACCATGCTGCTGATCGAGAAATACAACCCCAAGGACATCATCAATCAGGGTACCGCCGGCGGCCACGATCCGGATTTGCAACGCTATGTCAATTACGGAAAATTTCAATACGAAACACAGAGATCAAGGGACCGGTATGGCTCCCGATATGTGGACTGTTGCGCCCACCACCATACGTGAAAACGGAGAAATCAAATCTTATCCGAGGTTCGAATCGGATCCCGTCCTGTTCAATGTTGCCATGGATCTCGCCAAAGAATATCAGCGCGGAAAAGCGATGTCCGGAGTGATCGGAAGCGCGGACGAATGGAACAGATAGCTCGATAGCATCGAATGGCTGCATGAAAATGTGGGGACATGCTTCGAAGACATGGAAACGGCATCAGCAACCCAGGTGGCCAAATCGTTCAACGTGCCGTTTCTCGGTATCCGCATTTTGTCGAACTCGGAGTGGCAAGAAGGGGAAAATTTTGACCCGAATGCGGCCATTTACTGCGCCGAATTTGTGACGGAAGTCATCAAAGCCATTGCCAGCAAAGTCGAGTTCCCTGTGCAATCCACGGTGCATGTAAACCAAGAAAAATGACGGATAAATACTCCAAGATGAAAAACGGAACGCTCATGGTTCCGTTGCGAAGCGTAATGGAAAGACTGGGAGCCGATGTGATATGGAACGGCGAGAAATATCGGGTCATCGTCCATTACATGGGAAAAGATGTTGTCATACCGCCTGGCAAACGCAGCGTCACCATTGGACAGTCCGTCTATCCGCTCACCGAAGCGACTGTTCTTGTCGACGGAACCGTATGGACAGAACTCCAGCTGCTGGAAACCGCTTTTCAGTTGAAGATCTTCTCGCGTCCAGTGTTTACAATGACCAGTAAAACCTGGATGCGTCCCGCTATCGGTCCTTTAACGGATCCGGCCTTTCAGCCGGATTACCGCGTGATTCCATCTAGGGGGAACAGCTTTTATCCACCGCCACAGGGATGTCGCCGAATGCCGCTTGAGCGGCTTTGCGCCTCTCCCTAAACCCGGTGGCCAGCGTCAGTTGATCACAAAGGAAGGGTGGACGTTGTGTTCGATTTGTTATTTAAGGAAGTGCACTGTTTGTTCCGGGAAGAAACGCTCGATGTCGGCGTGAAAAACGGCAAAATAGAATATGTGGGAATCTCCGGTTCCGCCCCTCCGGCCGCAGAAACCGTTGAGGCCGGAGGCCGGATGCTGCTGCCGGGGCTGGTCGAATCGCATATCCACCTCGACAAGGCGTATTTGCTCGAACAAATGGGCCGGGAAGCCACCACGCTTGAGGAAGCTATTCAGATCACCGCCGCTCTGAAACGCGGCTACACCCGGGAAGACATCTTGCGGAGGTCCGAGAAAGTGCTGGCCAAAGCGGTGGCCGCTGGGGTGACCCATATGCGATGCCATGCCGAAGTCGATCCGATCATCGGGCTGTCCAGTATGGAAACAATGCTGGAATTGAAGAGGAAATGGGAACATGTGCTCACTTTGCAGATCGTTGCGTTTCCGCAGGAAGGCATCTTCAAGGAGCCGGGGACGGCTGGACTTATGCGCGAAGCGCTGTCTGCAGGGGCCGATGCGGTCGGCGGTATTCCTTACAACGACTTGGATGCGGATAAACATCTCGATTTTGTGTTCGGGTTGGCAGTTGAGTTCGGAAAACCGGCCGATTTGCATGTGGATTTTTCGGATGACCCGAACCAGCGGGATATTCTGAAAATCGTCCGACGCACGTTGGATTGCGGGATGCAGGGCAAAGTGGCGGTTGCCCATCTGACCTCTCTCGGTTCCGTTTCGGAGCCGGAAGCGCGGGAAATCGCGCGGATGATTGCCGAAGCGGGAATCGCCGTTATCACGCTGCCGATGACCGATCTGTATCTGAACGGCAGAGCGGATAAAGAAAAAATCCGCAGAGGTTTGACCCCGGTTCGTCTGCTGCGCGAAGAGGGGGTCCGAGTTATCGTGGGTTCCAACAACATCCGGAACGCGTTTACCCCTTTCGGCCGGGGCGATCCGCTCGATTCCGCCCGATTGTTGGCCCAGACGGCTCACCTGGGGTTAAAGGCGGACGTCGGCCTACTGTTGGACATGGTCACAGAGGAAGCCGCAAACGCGTTGGAAATCGACGGGTACGGAATCCGGCCCGGAGGAGACGCCGATCTTGTTCTTTTCGACGCTTTTCACCCGGGGGAAGTGCTCTTCGAAGTTCCGGGGCGAATCGGCGTTTGGAAAAAAGGACGGAAAGTGGCATCCTCCCTCGTGCATACGGAGCTGAGCGTCTTTAAGTAAATGATAGGTGGTGAAACCATGCGATTTGCAGGCAAAAAAGTGCTGATTACCGGAGGGGGGTCAGGAATCGGCGCGGCTGCGACGGAAGCTTTTTTGAACGAAGGAGCGGAAGTCGCCGTATTCGACGTCATAGGTCCGGAACCGTTAATGGAGCGCTGGAAAGGGAAAAAATGTACCGTCTTTCAAGTCGACGTCAGCTGTGCGGAAGCGGTGGACGAGGCAGTCCGCCAGCTGGAAAAGCAATGGGGCGTTTTGGATGTGCTGGTGAACAATGCAGGTATCGAGTTTGTCGGCGCCATCGAGGAAATGAGCGAGGATGACTGGGACCGCGTCCTTGATATCAATCTCAAAGGGATTTTTTTGGTGACGAAGTCAAGTTTGCCGATGTTGAAATCCGTTAGTGGGGTCATTGTCAACACGGCGTCCCAGCTCGCTATCGTAGGCGCTCCCCATTTTACGGCCTATACTGCATCGAAATCCGCGGTGCTCAATTTCACCCGCAGCCTAGCGCTCGAAGTGGCAAAATACGGAATACGGGTGAATGCGGTCTGTCCGGGTGCTGTGGACACGCCGCTGTTGCGGAGGCAATTCGCGGATGGCAAGCAGGGCCCGCAAGGAACGCTGGAGGACCTGATCCGTATGCACCCACTGATGAGATTGGGCCGGCCCGAGGAAATCGCGGCAGCGATCTTATTTTTGAGTTCGGCGGATGCATCGTTTATCACCGGATCCGCACTAGTGGCCGACGGGGGCTACACTTCCTGGTAACACAAAGACGCTTTAAGGAGGATAGAGAACGATGGGGAAACGATACTTTTTCCGGCTGTCTGTTTTGTCGTTCATTTTGGTCGTTCTTTTGGCGGCCTGTTCGTCTCCGGTGGGGAATCAGGCGGCGAACACGGCGAATGCACCGGAAGCAAAAAATTTGGAAACCGTCAAATTGGGGTACGCCAAATGCGCGCACTGTGTCTCGATGTCGATTGTGCCGGAACTTACTAACGAAGTGAAAGTGGACGCGATTAATTTCAACTCTGGCAACGATGTGATGACCGCTCTCGTATCCAAAAGCATCGATATCGCCCAAATCACCTATCTGCATTACGTGACGGCACTGGACAAAGGCTTTGACGTTGTTGCCGTTTCCGGCCAGGTCAACGGCGGTTCTGATATTATAGTCGGGAACGCCGTCGATCTGAAACCTGATGACTGGGAGGGCTTCAAAAAGCTTGTCCAGGAACGGCTGGAATCTGGTAACAAGCTGAAAATTGCCGCTTCCCGCGGCAACGCCCAGGATATCCACCTGCGCGGCGAACTTTTGCTCAACGGCATCGATCCCGTCAACGACGTGGAGATCATTAACATTCCCAACCCTTCGGACCATGCGGCCGCCTTGCAAAGGGGAGAAGTGGACGCAGTGAGCACGGTTGAACCGTTCGCGTCGCAAATCGTTTTGAGCGGTGTTGGCAAACATTTCGCCTATCCGTACAAACAGGCGGCCGGTAATTTGACGAATCTCATCGTAACGCGGTCCGACGTCATCAAAAACAAGCCGGATCAAGTGCAGGCTGTCGTGAATGCCGTCGTCAAGCTGGTTGGCGATTTGAAGAAAGATCAGACGGAATGGGTGAAGTCGATCAACAAAATAACCGGCCTGGACGCCAACATCGCCAAAGCGTCGCTGAAAAACGCTTATCCTGACTACAACATGTACTACAAACAGACGCTGGCCATTGCCTCGATGATGAAAGATCTGCAATATATTTCCGCAGACGTTTCCGATAAAGTCGGCAAAAACATGGATTACAGCTTTTTGGAGAAAGCGACGGGCAAAAGCAAAAACGAGTTGGGTTATCAATAATGGAAATCCCAGGGAGGGTTGCGGATGGCTTTTCTTAAAAATGTCTGGGACAAAAACAAATACCGGTGGATTGTTCCCTTCGCCATCGTGGCGGTTTGGGAGGGAATATCCCGCTCTGGGATGTTGTCTCCTTCCCTTCTTCCCGCGCCGTCCAAAGTGCTGCAAATTTGGATGGACTGGATCTTCGGCACGACCGGAAATTCGGAGACGAACAGTGGGCAGTGGATCCGTGATGCGTTTAGCAGCGCCTTTAGGGTGAGTGCTGGATATGTCATCGCAGCCATTTCCGGGATCGTTCTCGGACTGATGATCGCCTGGTGGCGGTTTGTGGAGAAGCTGATCGAGCCGACGATCCAGTTGATTCGCCCTCCCGCCCGTATCGTGGATTCCGATCGCCATCATCTGGTTCGGGATCGCCGACAAACCGGCCATCTTTCTCGTTTTTCTCGGAGCGTTTTTCCCGATCTTGATGAATACGATTCACGGGGTGAAAACGACGGACAAAAACTTGATCCGGGCCGCATCCATGATGGGCTCGAACCAATGGCAGCTCATTCGGTACGTCATTTTGCCAGCTGCGCTTCCGAACATTTTTGCCGGCCTGCGCATTGCCATCGGCTCGGCGTGGATGCTGACGGTGACAGCGGAGATGATCGCGGTCAAAAGCGGTTTGGGTTACGTGCTGTGGGATTCGTACTATTTTCTGAGATACGATCTGGTACTCGCCAGCATGATTAGCATCGGTTTGCTAGGTTTTCTAAGCGACCTCTTGTTGAAAAAAATGATGAACCGCGTGCTTCACTGGCAGCGCAACATGTCCGTGCAAGGATTGTAGACGGTTTGGACAAGAAGGGAGGTGCAAGGATGCCGTTCATAGAGGTGAAAGATATCGTCAAAATGTATCACGATCCGAAAAGGGGAAAAAACCTGCTCGCGTTGGACCACGTCGATCTGACCGTGGAAAAAAATGAATTTTTGTGCCTGCTAGGTCCGAGCGGCTGCGGCAAATCGACGCTGCTCAACATGATCGCCGGATTCGAAAAGCAAACGTCCGGAACGATTCTCATGAACGACAAAGAGGTAACCGGACCTGGCGCGGACCGGGGCATGGTCTTTCAGCAGCCGACGCTCATGCCGTGGCTGCCCGTATGGGAGAACGTCTCGTTCCACTTAAAGCTCAAGGGGGTCGGGAAAAAGGAACGCCGCGAAAAGGCCCAGGAATTTATCGATATGGTCGGCCTGAAAGGTTTCGAAAATCATTATCCGTATGAGCTGTCCGGCGGGATGAACCAACGGGTCGGAATCGCGCGGGCGCTCTTGCTCAATCCTTCCGTCATTCTAATGGATGAACCTTTTGCAGCCTTGGACGCGCAGACGAAAATGGATATGCAGGAGGAGCTGGTGCGCATCTGGCAGTTTCATAAAGTTACCGTCATCTTCGTCACGCACAGCGTGGAAGAAGCGTTGATCCTGGGAACGAAAGTGGCCGTGATGACCCACCGGCCGGGAAAAATCAGGGAACTGCTTTCCATTCACCTTCCCCGCCCGAGAGATGTCACCTCGCATCTATTCAACGAGTACAAGAGAGATATTCTCGGGTATATCCGAGAAGAGTCGAAATTAGCCAAAGCGACCTGAAATGCGGCGCTCGGATAAAAGAACGAAAGGAGCGTTCTGACTTGTTTATCGCGAAAAACATCAAAAAAATCGGCATGCTGACCCCCTCGTCCAATACGGTTCTGGAGCCGGTATGCCAACAGATGCTTTCCTGTCTAGATGATGTTTCGGTCCACTTTTCCCGGTTTACCGTCACGGAAATTTCCATGCGGCCGAACGCTTTAGGACAGTTTGAACAGGAATCGATGCTGCGGGCGGCCAGATTGCTTGCGGATGCCGAAGTCGACGTGATCGCGTGGAACGGGACATCGGCGGGATGGCTAGGATTTGAGGCGGATGTCCGGCTTTGCGAACGGATTTTTCAAGAAACCGGAATTCCCGCTACCACTTCGGTGCTGGCGCTTAACGAAGCATTTGAGCTGTACGGAATCAAATCTTTCGGTCTGGTCACGCCTTATACGCCGGACATAAACGAAAAAATTATCGCCAATTATTCCACCATCGGATTAGAATGCGCCGCCGAGCAGTGTCTAGGAATGTATGTCAACAAAGAGTTCAGCCGCGTTTCGCCAAAAGCGATCGAACAGATGGTGGCCCAAGTGGCCGTTCCGGGTGTGGAGGCGATCACGACGTTTTGCACCAATCTGCGAGCAGCCCCGCTGGTACAATCGCTGGAACAGAAATACGGTATCCCTATTTTCGATACGATTTCCGTCGTCGTGTGGAAATCCTTGAACATGATCGGTATATCCCCGGATTGTGTGCAAGGTTGGGGCGGTCTGTTTAAGTCGGAAGAGGCGAATGAAGCGGTGCAGTCATGAACCCAGGCACTGCGTCAGGCTGCTGATAATGGGCGGATGACCATGTGCATAATGGGAATGCTGTGCAAAAAATCCGGAAATAAGCTGAATCAAGCCGTCATGGCGAAGACGGTGGATACGTTTCCTGCCCAGATGACATTCAGGATGATGCGGGCCGAGCGGGGCAAGAGGAGTTGTCGTCTTCTCGATGTAGTGGCAGCGATGCGTAAACGCATGCACGAACGAGGAAGGTTTGGCGGAAATGAGCTCGAATCTCGGAATAATTTCCCGGATGGAGAACGGAAAGGGAGGAACAAAAGGGGAAGCCGAAGATATCCGGGGATTCGCAAATTTATTGGCGTTAGATCGGTGCACGACCGTCAGGGAAGCGGTCCTGGCGATGACGGATTATTTGGCCCTTCACCCCAGTTCGGTGACCGGAGTTAACTTTCTTCTCAGCAGGACCGGAAATATTGGGGTCATCGAGCATGACGGTAGCGAAATCGCTTTTCGCATGATGACCGTAAGCCCGGAGCGGGAGGACCTCGAGAGTGGGGCACTGTATTCGATCCCGAAGAGGTCATTGCTAAAATTCAAACAGGACGCCTACAAGTTGTAGCCATGGTTCATGGAGAGACATCGATGGGATGTATGCAGCCTCTGTGTGATATTGGGAGAGCGTGCCGTGAATACGACGTTCTGTTCATCGTGGACGTCGTTGCCACCATCGGGGGAACGGACGTTAGAGTTGACGATTGGATGATTGACGCAACCGTTGGTGGAACGCAGAAATGCTTGTCTGTCCCTTCCGGAATGACGCCGATCACATTCAACGAACGGACCGAAAAAAAGATTAATTCCAGAAAAAGGGTGGGGAGTTGTATCCGCAATCCAGACGTCGACGTCGAGGGGCCAGGAAAGCCAAGTGCAATTATTTTGATTTAAGTCAGTTGATCGATTATTGGGGAACTCGTCGGTTGAACCATCATACGGAAGCAACCTCGATGCTGTATGTTCTTAAGGATGGTTTGTGCATCGTTTTGGAAGAAGGACTGGAAGAGGGATTCGAGCGTCACAAACTTCACGAGAAAGCGATGGTGTCCGTCCTGCAAGCTCCCTGTCGCTACCTGTGTGAACATACCTGAGGGGGGGCTCTGGTAGGACTCGCATCATCGCGGAAAGAGGATGCGACTTATCTTTATTCTAAAATGCAAACATCTTAGTCCCCCTGCTGGCGCGACACCATCAGATGATGAAAATGGGGTGGGTTCGATATAATTTTGTTACACCTGGTGAAGGTAGGTCGTGTCTCAATGGTGTTCGGCCGATAGCCGGTTTAGACGAAGAGGATATAGCGGTTTTAAAGGGAAAAGCTTTTTGACAGGTAAATCGATCCGCATAATTCATACAGATGGAGGACAGAGTATGTCGGCTGATTGGAACGCTTTTGTTCAGGAGGACGTGATCATTGAACCTTACAAGGATGGCAGATTACGAGGCTTAACCTTTGCAGTCAAAGACGTATTTGCAATCAAAGGATATACGAATGGGGCCGGGAATCCCGATTGGCTAAGGACGCATAAACCTGCCGAAAAGAATGCGGTTGTTGTCGATCTCCTGTTGGCCCAAGGAGCGCGGTTAAAAGGAATTACCCATACCGATGAACTGATGTTTAGCCTTAACGGGGAGAATTATCATTATGGAACCCCCATCAATCCTAAAGCTCCCGGATGCATTCCGGGAGGTTCTTCAAGCGGTTCGGCCGTCGCCGTCTCCTCCGGATCGGTCGATTTCGCCCTAGGAACCGATACCGGTGGCTCCGTTCGCATCCCTTCCGCTTACTGTGGAATCTACGGATTTCGTCCAACCCATGGTTCTGTTCCCTTGGATGGGGTTATTCCGCTCGCCCAAAGCTTCGATACGGTCGGGTGGATGGCTCGGGATGCTAAAACATTATTACGTGTAGGTGAAGCGTTATTCGATGGGATGGAGGACACCGAAGGGGAGTTTCAGCAGATCCTTTTCGGTCGCGACGCGTGGGAGATGGTAGAAGAGGATTGCAGAAAGAGTTTTTTTAAATCGATCCCCTTATTTGAGAGGATGACGGAGAAAAATGAATGGATTACTGTCGCCCCGCAGGGACTGCCTGAGTTGTTTAAAACATTCCGCACCATACAAGGTTATGAAATATGGTCAAATCACGGCAAGTGGATTCGCGATGAAAACCCCCGTTTTGGTCCGGATATCGCAGAACGTTTTGCCTGGACGAGTACTCTGAGCGATTCCGAATACGAAAAGGCACGTCCCCTTCAAGAGCAATTTCGATCCTATATGCATGAATTACTAGGGTCGAATCGCTTATTGGTCATTCCCACTTCGTCCTGTACACCACCGAAGCGCGGGCTGACCGGCGATCAAGTGGAAGACAGGCGTACTCGTACCTTGCAATTAACGTGCATCGCCGGCTTATCAGAACTGCCGCAAGTTAACCTACCGATGGAAGATGAGGAAGGATTGCCTTTCGGAATTTCCATCATTGCAGGGTATCGTCAAGATCTAAAACTCTTATCATGGGTTCATGAAAAATGGTCCGCTCCGCTTACGGAAAAAGGAGAAAAAATAAAAAAATAATTATCGAAGGAGCAGAGTTTACGTTTAGGAGATATGAAGGAACTGCATGGGAAGAAAGGTTTTTTACCCCGTTTGACAAGCCGGCAGGTGAAGGAACTTCCAAAGGAAAATGCCTTGGTGATACTGCCGATCGGAGCGATCGAGCAGCACGGGCCCCATTTGCCTGTTATGACCGATTCACTCATCGGTGAAGCAATTTTAACCAAGGCATTGGAAAAAACAAAGAAAAATTTACCGATCTGGTTGTTGCCGCCCATATCTTACGGAAAAAGTAACGAACATATAGGTTTTGCCGGTACGATTTCCTTGTCTGCGGAGACACTGATCGGGATCGTTACCGATATCGCCGTGGGTCTCCGTTCCAGTGGGTTTAAAAAATTGCTTCTCTTTAACACTCACGGTGGTAATGTTGATCTGCTTCATTTCGTCTCAAGAGAAATCTATCTTTCCACAGGATTGATCCTCTTTAATTTTTCACCAGGTAGCCTGGGTAAATTGATGCGATAGAACGGTTATATCACGTGATTGAAGAATTTCGAGCAAATGGGGTAGAGATTTACGATCCTCATACTTGGTTATTGGATCATGGCGGGAGGGGGGAAATTGCAAAAATGCATCTGCGCAAAAGAAAGAACGATCCCCTAGGTCTATTAAATCCGGGAAAACTCATCTTTCCATTTTCGCGTAGAGAGGATCCAGTAGATCAGCCCGATTCCTACTAGGAGGAGGAACGCTTCCACCCAGACGGGATGAATACGAAACGCTTGACTTAAGCCCACCGGGAAATCGATGGCCGCATGGGCGAAGATGGCGTAAAGGAGGTAACGGAGATTTCTCTTGCGAACGGCTAAAAGGACGAGTAGAGACATGGCGATCTGGATGATGAGGGCGATCATACGCTCCATCCCTCCCAGGTAAAAGAGATAGGGGGGAGTAACGGTCAACGAAGTCTTTATCGAGGCAATCATTTCTGCTGGGACTTGTCCATTTAAGCTGGATTCCAATGTACCCTGGTTAATCATCATCGAGAGAAAAATCGCTTGAATGGCAGGGAGCCCTCCGATGAGAACGGCTTCAATCCCTCCATGCCCCAAACCGAGGGCGAGCCCTTCCTTACGTTCCATTTTCCCTTTTAAGGCATAACGGAAAGCGAGGTAACGCCCCACCTCTTCAAAAATCCCCGCGGCCAAGCCGCCATAAAGGGCATATAGAAAAGGCTGCTTAAAAAAATTCGCCGTTGTCTGATTTTGAACCAATAGATAAAGATGCATGCTCTTCTCTAAAATCTGGGAAAATAGAATAAAAACCAGGGCTCCGATAAAAACCGTCCGGATCGAGATTTTCTCTTTTCGAATCAGGTAGATAAGGAGAAAAAGGGGGACGGTAAAGGAGAGGAGTGCCTGTAGCGCTAAACCTATGATTGAAGCCGTGGAAACCATGATTTGTTCTCCCTTCACAGAAGTGGATGAAAAATCTTTCTTTTCACCTCTACTTGAAAAGTACCTGATAACTTCTGTCCTGTCAATGTTCTCCTGGGATATTTAAAGATATGTAAAGTTTCTTGAAGATGATCATCTAACGGCAGGCTGAAGAATTGGGAGATCAATCACGGAATAGGAATATCTGATTCACTTATGAAGAAAACGATCTGAACCACTGTGTGAAGGAACGTTGGCCTTTTTCAAGCATCGGAAATTTGCCGGCTGGATTTAAGGGGAAATTGGGAGTAAGATGGAATAAAGGATAAAGAGGAGAAAGAACAGGTTACGATCGACCGAAAGATGCCGCAGAAAAGGAGTACTCCATGATTTACTGGAACATCTTTTTATCTTTTCTTCGTATCGGGATCTTTGGCTACGGGGGAGGCCCTTCCATGATCCCCCTCTTTCATGCGGAATGTGTAAAGAAACAAAAATGGCTCAGCGACGAGGAATTTGCCGACTCGTTGGCCTTGGGGAATACCCTGCCTGGCCCGATCGCCACCAAGATGGCTGCCTACATAGGATATAAGGTAAAAGGATGGATCGGATCGGTGATCGCGATCCTTGCCGTAAGCATGCCCATCGCCATCCTTATGATCCTTCTTTTGACGCTTCTATACCGTATGCAGGAAAATTCTTTTTTCCAGCGTACCATTTCCGCGATCCAACCGGTGATCGCCGTGATGATGGGGGTTCTCACCTACCAATTTTTTATCAAGAGTTGGAAGGAGACGGGAAACAAAGGGAGTGTTTTCTTTCTTTTGTTTTTATCCATTCTTCTCATTCCTGTGCTTGGGATTCACCCGGGCATTCTGATTGCCGTTCTCCTTTTATCCTCTTTCCTTTACACCACATGGCTGGTTCGGAAGGGTCGCCGGGCTAAGGAAGGGGGAGAAGAATGATCTACTTTCAACTTTTTTGGGCATTTTTCATCGCCAATCTATTAGGGTATGGGGGAGGTCCGCCCAGCATCCCCCTGATCCAAAACGAGGTGGTCAATCACTACCGCTGGGCGACGGTTAAAGAGTTCGGAGAGGTCCTGGCCGTGGGGAATGCTCTGCCCAGCCCGATCAATACGAAGTTGGCCGCCTATTTCGGTTATCAAGTGGGAGGGCTTTTGGGAGCGGTTGTGGCTTTATTTGCCACCATCGCTCCGAGTGCCGTCGCTATGGTCCTCCTTTTTAAAGCGGTCACCTATTTTAAGGATGCCCCCCAGGTAAAGGCGATGACGGAGTCCATCCGCCCTGTGGTGACCGTACTCCTCGGAGCATTAACCTACCAATTTCTCGCCGCTTCTGTGGGCGAACTGGGGATCCTTCATACGGGCGTTTTGGTTCTCCTATCTTTCTATTTGATGGAGAGGAAGAAACTTCATCCTGCTCTCATGATCCTCTTGGCGATGGGGTATGGGGCGCTTACTTCTTTTTTGTAAAATGGGGGTTTCATTTTCAGAAAGTGATTGACAAGATACATGGAATATGAAATAATAGAGCCGATATTGAACGCGTGTACATGAATGGTTTGGAAGAGGGTAGGGGGAGTTAACATGATTACGAGAAAAGAGGTGGCGAAGCGGGCCGGCGTTTCGGAAGCGACCGTCTCCCGAGTCTTTACCAATCATCCTTCCGTAAAAAAGGAGACAAAGGAGAAGGTGTTGCGAGTGGCTGAAGAATTAGGCTATACTCCGAATGCCTTAGCCCAAAGTGTAGCCCGCAGGCGAAGCATGAATATTGGTGTCGTTGTTCCCTATGTCCCTAAAGTTCATATTTTTTCCCATGATTATTTTTCCGAGATTATCAGCGGAATCGGTGAAGTGGCCCAGGAACATGGATATGACCTCGTACTTTTTCATCGCCATTTACACCAAGATATGGATTACAGAAGATATTATATGAATAAAAAAGTAGACGGGACGATTTTGCTCGGAACCCGGACGGAAGAACAAGAAGCATTGACCGATCTGTACCGACTTGATCTTCCATTTGTTCTGATCAGTAATATGCTGGAAATGGTCCCCCAGTATTCGATTCTGGCTGATCATCAACGGGGGAGTTATGAGGCGATGAGGCATTTGGTCCGCCTCGGTCACCGACGTATCGCTTTCCTTAACGGGCCTGATTCCTACATGGACAGCATCTACAGGAGGAAAGGAGTGGAACAGGCGAGGGAGGAATGGAATCTCCGGGAGCTCCTATATTTTCAAGGGGATTTTAGCCGGACGAGCGGCCTTCGCTTTGCCGATCTCTTCGTTCAATTAGATCCAAGACCAACCGCGGTCTTTGCGGCCAATGACCGCATGGCGATCGGCTTCATGCAGGGGTTAAAACAACATGGGGTCTTCCCGGGATTGGAGGTGGCGATCGTCGGATATGATAACTCCCAAATTGCCCAATTCTCCGATCCCTCTCTGACGACGGTTCATGTTCCTCATTTTGAGATGGGAAAGATGGCGGTGGAGGTTTTGATCCGCCAATTAGAAGGGAAAAAATTCCATGGACCTCATATTTTGCCTACCGAACTGATCGTGAGGGAATCATCCACCCAATTTGAGGTGGATGAGAAGAGTTTGTAAGAGGTTAATCCGTTTCATAAAGGCATCTTCCAGTCAAGGAGAGATCGAAACTCCCCATGGCCTCCAATTCCTGCCGGAAGGAAGGAGAGGCCAGGATTCTTCGGATTCCATCCAGGAGTTTTCGGTTCTCTTCTTTTTTTAGCAGGACGAGGTCATACCGTTCCAGCCTAAGGGGGATGAAATCAACGGGAAAGAGAAAACTGGTCTGTTCGATGCCTACGCCTACGTCGGCATTTCCTGCCGCCACGGCGCCGGCGACGCTTAGATGACTCGTTTCTTCCCAATGATACCCTCGCACTTCCCGTTTAGGGATGCCGTGCAGGCGCAGGTTCTCATCGAGAAAGACCCGGGCTCCTGAGCCTTTCTCCCGGTTTACCAGTTTTACCTCTTTCCTGCGTAGATCTTCCCAACCGGTGATCCCCTTCGGATTTCCTTTTTTCACGTAAAAACCGATCTGCCGCTGGACGAGATGGATGACGATGTACTCATAGCCCGTTAGTATTCGCTTAATATAAGGGAGGTTATACTCATCTGTTTCACCGTCATAAAGATGAGTGCTCACAATATCGGCTTCACGGGCAAACATGGACATTAAGCTGTTTAAACTGCCGGAGTAGGAACGTAAGGACCGATAGGGAGGGCACTCCTTCTCGATGTAACGGGCTAAGAGATCGAGGCTTAAATCCTGCCCGCTGATCACCACCTGATCCGTTTTGAGAAGCCCGCCTGTTTCTTCTTCGAGTCCGGGCCCATTTCTGCGATCTCCCGAGAGCTCATGCAGCCTGAATGCTTTTCTGTGATCCCGGGACGAATCCCGCTCCATCTGAACCCCTTCTTTATCCTCATCATTTCCTTTCTCTTTGGGTATAGGGAACTCCTCTCTCTCCCTTCCTTTCCCCCCTTCGTTTTTTCTTCTCTCTTTAAAAGCCTCCAAATCCTTCGCTTCGATTCGCATTTGCCTCCCAATCCGGTAGGCGGGGAGCATTCCTTTTTTTATGAGGTGATATACCGTTAGCTTGGATACTTTTAGGAGTTTCGCCACTTCTTCCGTTGTGTATGAGAGATTCTCTCCGGACATCCACTTCACCTCACGCCTTTTTTGATTCTCCATGATATAACTAATTGTATCAATATATCATTAAATATAACTTGTATCAAGTACAGAAACGTATCATTTTTTATATACATATCTTTAATTATAATTTATGATAATATAAAAGTATTGCTTGAAAGGATGAACACGATGAAGAGAATCATCGGAGGAGTTCTTCTTCTCCTTTTACTATTGATGACATCGGCATGTGGCGGGGGATTCGCAAACCAAACGGGGGATTCACCTGCCAGGGAAAAAGAGGATAATCAAACGATGAAGTCGGAACAGAAGATGGAGCTGATGGTCTTGGCTGCCGCCTCCCTCACCGACGCCTTAAATGAAATGAAGGAGATGTATGAAAGAAATCACCCTGGAACGGAGATCACCTATGTTTTTGGTTCCTCAGGGACCTTGGCGCAGCAGCTGGAGCAAGGAGCCCCGGCCGATCTTTTCATCTCAGCCTCGGAGAAATTTATGGATCAAGTGGAGAATAAGGGGTTGCTCATGGAGGGGACGAAGAAGGAATATGTGAAGAATGAATTGGTGCTGATCGCGCCAAAGAAAGGCCGGAAGACTGTCCTTGAGCAGTTGAATCCGTCCGATGTAAAGCAATTCGCCATCGGGGAGCCGAAGACGGTTCCCGCCGGCGCTTACGCCCAGGAAGTCCTTATGTCCTTAGGGAAATGGGCCGATTTGCAAGGCAAAATGGTATACGGCAAGGATGTCCGTCAGGTCTTGGCCTATGTGGAGATGGGGAATGTGGATTACGGCATGGTTTTTCGCACGGATGCCCTCATCTCAAAAGATGTGGTGGTTCTCGACGCTGCAAAACCGGAGTGGCATAAGCCCATCTCCTATCCGATTGCCATCATAAAAGAGAGCATGCATGAGAAGGAAGCCCGGGATTTTTACCAATTTCTCCTGAGCGGGGAAGGGAAGAAGGTGGTAGAAACGTATGGGTTTAAGTAACCTATCGCCCCTTCTCCTTTCCTTAAAAGTAGCAGGCCTTGCCACGCTTTTTAATTTCTTTGCCGGATTATTGGTGGCGAGGATGTGGCATGGCGATCCGGGTTTTCCGGGGGAAGGAGTTCCTTCACTCCCTCCTCTTGCTACCCCTCGTTCTGCCGCCCACCGTGGTGGGTTTTCTCCTTCTTTTCCTCTTTGGGAAGAATGGTTGGATTGGTGGATGGTTGTGGAGTTCCTTTCAAATCCAGATCGTTTTTACTTGGATTGGCGCCGTTCTTGCATCCATCGTAGTGGCGTTTCCGCTCATGTACCAGAGCGCATTGGCAGGGTTTGAAACGGTTGATTCCCAGCTGGAAAACGCCGCCCGAACCTTGGGGGCTTCCGAATGGAGGGTATTTTGGAGCATCTCCTTGCCCCTCGCATGGCCGGGCCTGCTCTCCGGATTGATCCTATCGTTTACCAGGGCCTTGGGGGAATTTGGAGCTACGCTGATGATTGCCGGGTATATCCCTGGAAAGACGGATACGATGCCGATCGCCATCTATTTCCTAGCCACCAATGGAGAGATGGGGGAGGCGGGCGTATGGGTTTTCATTATGATTCTCCTTGCCCTCGGTTCCATTTTGGGGCTAGAGCTTTGGACTAAAAAGAAGATGCGACGCTTCGCTGCGGTGAGGGAGGAAGAGAAACGTGCTTATCGTTCAGGTTCATAAGCGGCGGGGAGACTTTCTGCTGGAAGCCTCCTTTCAGTTGGAGAAAGAGATTACCGTTCTTTTCGGACCTTCCGGTTCAGGAAAGACGACGCTGCTCCACTTGATCGCAGGAATTCTTACGCCGGACGGCGGGGAGATTCGCCTGGATGATCTCGTATATTTCTCTGAGGGCCGTCCCCCTCTTCCCATACGTAAAAGGAAGGTGGGCGTTCTCTTCCAGGATTATGCCCTCTTTCCCCACATGACCGTAGAAAGGAATATCCTGTATGGCGTAAAGGGAGAAAAAAAGATAGAGGCTCCACAGATTCGCCAGCTCCTCGAAGTGACGGGGATCGTCCATTTGATCCACAAGTATCCCCATCAACTGTCCGGCGGTGAAAAACAGAGGGTAGCCCTCGTCCGGGCTTTGGCCGCCGATTCCAAGCTCCTCCTTCTGGATGAACCTTTTTCGGCATTGGATCGAAAGACAAAGGAAGAGTGCCATGATGAGCTGTTACGTCTTCATGCACTCCGGAGAATTCCCATCCTCTTGGTCACCCATGATATGGAGGAGGCGAAAAAGCTGGGAAAGCGTCTAATGTATATGGAACAGGGGAAAGTGAGGGATATACGAGGAGCAAGTTATGCCGAGTAGCGGAATGATTTGCAATAGGACCGTCTCAATGAGGGGAATTATTCTATGGCGATGCTTAACTTGATCAGTTTCATGGAAATTATGTACGCCTATTGCTTGGTAATTACCGGATTGATACGGAAAAAGAATGGATAATTCAGAAGAATAAACCGGTATACTAAATGCTAAGAAGGCGCTTTCATTTTTTATGATTGAGGGGGAAAGGGGATGATATACCAAGACAATCGGAAAAGGAAATTGTTAGATCTCCTGTTGCGGACGGAGGAATTTTATCCGGTGGCCTTTTTCGCCGAGAAGCTTAACGTTTCCGAAAAGACGGTGAGGAATGACCTTAAAGCATTGGAATCGCTGTTTCGAAAGATACCAGGATCAGAATTCATTAAAAAGCCCAATAGAGGCATTCTTCTGAAAATTCCCGAAGAGAATAAAGATCGGCTTATGACAGAACTTCGAAACTCCGATTTTCAGGCGATGGATGCAGATGGAAGAAAGGTTTATCTTCTCTATTTATTGCTTTTCGAAGAGAGAATTTACACGCTTCAGGAATTAGCCGATCGTTTTTATACGAGCAAAAGCACAATTCATCATAATCTTCGGGAGATCGACAAGTGGCTGAATAAATTTGATTTACGCCTGATCAAAAGAACCAACTATGGGATAAAGGTTGAAGGAAATGAAAAAGATTGGAGGCGATCTATGTATGAGGTGATCGAATCGTTATTAGCGAATCCCAATCGTTCGGTTCATTATAAATGGTTCGGTCCGATTCGCGATGAAATACAATTTATCAAACGTATTTTAATCAATATTAGCAAAGATTTCCATATTCCCTTTGCCGAAGTGGGAATCGAAAATTTGGCTATCGAAACGTATTTGATGGTAAAACGGGTCAAAGAGCAAAAAAGAATTCATTTATGCTCACGAGACATAATTCCATTAAATTCCGATTGGGTCTATCCGATTGCACAAAAACTGATTGATGTTTTATCGACGAATTATGCCATACGATTTCCCAAGTCAGAAATCGATTATCTCACATGCTTAATACTAGGAACAAAATTGCATTTAAGCGAAGATTTTTATACAGCGAATATGCTCAATAAAGTGGTTCCATCCCAAATTGCTTCGTATTCAAAGGCTTTGATAGAAAAAGTAGAACGTTTCACCCACATTCAATTTGTGCAGGACGAAATGTTACAATCCGGACTCACTCTCCATTTATTTACAGCCTATCATCGGTTGAAGTTTAAACTACCTATCGTTAATCCAATGCTAGAAGAGATAAAACAGACCTATCGTTATATTTTTGAAGCTGTTTTTGCGGCTATTCCGGAGATGGAGGAAGAGGCCGGAGTAACCATATCGGAAGATGAAGTAGGATATATCGTGCTTCATTTTCAAGCTTCTCTAGAGAGAAGAAAAGTGGAATCACCAAAAAAGAGGGCATTAGTGGTATGTGCACATGGAATCGGTTCAGCCCAACTGCTCATAAGTAAGCTGAGAAAATCGTTTCCTGGCATCGATATCTTGAATGCGATTTCCGTCTCATCTCTCACTCCAATGTTGGAAAAAGAGAGAGTGGATTTTATTGTGAGTACGGTGCCTTTAAAAGATCAGAAAGTCCCTGTCGTTCAGGTTTCTCCTTTACTCTCTCCTAAGGAATATGAGGCGATTGATCGGATCGTCAATGGGCTCAATGAAAACAGAAGGGTAGGTAAATATCCTGTTTTTAAGGAATTTTTGCTCCAAGGCATCATAAAAGTTGGCGTCCAGGCAGACACACCTGAAGAGGTGATTCGATTTCTTGTTCAGCAATTAGAATCGATCGGCGCCGTTTCTCCAAGATACCTAAAAAGTGTTCTTGAGCGAGAAAGAAGTTCTGCAACGGCCATAGGAGGAGGTTTAGCGATCCCTCACGGTTCACCCATGGAGATTATTACTCCTATGGTTGCATTGGCCAAATTGTCACATCCTATCCTCTGGGGACGTGAGAAAGTTTCCTTGGTTCTCATGTTGGCGATTACACTGGAAGAGCAGAAGAAAACCCAGTTATTGTTTGAAGAGATCATCCATCTGATAGAGGATGTGGACACATTGGATTGTCTACGTAAATCCGATGAAGAAGAGATCTTTCTAAATTGTTTATAATTTAGAGCTTTAAAACTAGGAGGAAATGTAGGTGAGCGTTTTAACGGTGGAAAAAGCAAGGGTAGGAGCCTTTGCCAACGACTGGAGAGAGGCCATACGAATCGTGGGAAATCTGTTGGTTGAGGCTGGAGATGTTAAACAAACGTATGTTGATGCCATGATCAATGCGGTGGAGAAGTTTGGGCCTTATATCGTGCTTTCGCCTGGCTTGGCGTTAGCCCACGCCCGTCCCCAGGATGGAGCTTTAAAGGTGGGTTTGAGTGCCGCTTTGTTAAAGAATCCAATTGATTTCGGACATCCTGATAACGATCCGGTGAAGTTGGTTCTGGCGTTTTCTGCGATCGATCAGATTTCACATCTGCACGTATTGCAGATCATATCCCAGGTATTTTCAGATCCTACGAGCGCTGAGAGAATCTATAACAGTAAAACATCGAAAGAGTTAGTAACTCAACTGGGGTTTCTTTAAGAAATTACTTTACTCAGTGAAGGGTGCCCTATCGCATTGGGATGAAAGAAAGGAGTGAAAGAATTGAAAAAGGTGTTGGTTGTTTGCGGGAATGGGCTGGGGAGTAGTTTTATGATGGAAATCATGGTGAAAAACGTGCTTGCGGAAATGGGAATAAGCGCAGAAATCGCACACACGGATCTGACAACAGGCAAGTCTGAAAAGGCGGATATTTATATCGGCGCTGCAGATATTGTTGCGAATTTGGAAGATGGAAAGCGTACCGTGATCGGTTTGAGGAACATCCTCGATAAATCTGAGCTGAAAACTAAACTTCAAAAATATTTTTAGGGGGAAATAACGATGGATTTGATCATGAAGGATATTTTAGGAACACCCGCAATTTTGGTTGGTTTATTCGCGTTGCTGGGCCTTTTGCTCCAAAAGAAAAGTTCGGCCGATATTCTTTCAGGTACGCTCAAAACGATCATGGGTTTTGTGATCCTCGGCGGAGGGGCCAACATTATTATCGGATCTTTGAATGTTTTCGGGAAAATGTTTGAGAAAGCCTTCTCAATCCAGGGAGTTATTCCAAATAATGAAGCCATTGTTGCGATTGCCCAAACAACCTTTGGGACCGAAACGGCTTTAATCATGGTTTTTGGTATGTTAGTCAATATTTTATTGGCACGGCTTACTCCATTTAAATATATTTTCTTAACCGGACATCATACGTTGTTTATGGCCAGCCTGATCTCAGCGGTTTTTGCTACGGGAGGGTTGAAGGGCGTACCGCTTGTCATTATTGGTTCATTGATTCTTGGATCGCTCATGGTGTTATCGCCTGCAATCCTTCAACCGTTTGTGAGAAAAATTACTGGCTCTGATGATATTGCGGTAGGTCATTTTGGCTCCATAGGGTACTTTACCGCAGCGGTTGTAGGAAGTTCTTTGGGGAACAAAGCGTACTCGACAGAGGATATAAAAGTTCCTAAATCGTTAAGTTTTCTTCGTGATACTTCAGTGGCCGTATCCCTGACAATGACGATTTTATTTGTTATCGTAGCGGGATTGGCTGGTCCGGCTTATATACAGTCTGAATTAAGCGGCGGCACGAATTTTCTCGTCTTTTCACTGATGCAGGCGATCACGTTTGCTGCAGGCGTCTACATTATTTTAGCTGGTGTTCGGTTACTGATTGCGGAGATTGTTCCTGCCTTTAAAGGAATTGCCGATAAATTTGTCAAGAATGCAAAACCGGCGCTTGACGTACCGACCGTCTTCCCATTTGCTCCGAATGCCGTAATTGTCGGTTTCCTCTCCAGTTTTGTTGCGGGGGTTTTATCGATGTTTATTCTTCCCGTCTTCGGGTTAAAAATTATCGTTCCAGGACTAGTCCCTCACTTTTTCACAGGGGCCACCGCGGGCGTGTTCGGGAATGCAACAGGAGGGCGTCGGGGGGCGATTCTGGGTGCATTTGCAAATGGGATTTTAATTTCCTTCCTACCTGCTTTTCTCCTCCCTGTTCTGGGTTCACTGGGATTTGAAGGGACGACCTTTGGAGACTCAGATTTTGGTATCATCGGCATTTTGCTCGGTTATTTGATTAAGCTCTTTTAGGTAGTTTCCCCCGATTAAACCCTTAAGAGTGCTTATCGATTGAAAGTGGTGAATTTATGTAACGAATGATTGAGGAATCCTCAACAATGAATCGTTGTTTTTTGATGAAGTTTGTTTTACTATAGAAGAGAAGTTCTTTCGGCGTGGAAATGTTGCGTTGTTAAGACGCATGGAATTTCCCAAAGGGAGAATATCTAAAATGAAAGAAATTTTTCATTGGTAGGGGGAGAGTAAACGTGCTGGAACGAAAAGTAAAGGTTGAATTGGAACATGGATTACATGCTAGACCTGCCACGGAATTTGTCAAGTTATGCGCATCCGTCAAAAGCGATGTGACCTTAATAAAGGACAAGAAAGAAATGAATGCAAAGAGCATCATGGGAGTTATGGCCTTGGGCGTCTCTAAAGGGGATCAAGTGACACTTCGGGTAAACGGTCCGGATGAGGCGGAAGCGATAGAGAAATTGGAAAAATACTTAATGAACGGGGAGAAGAGGTAATGTCGCGAGTATTCCACGGCATTGCCGCTTCCCCGGGAATCGCCATCGGGAGAGCCGCCCGATTGGAACGCCAAGAGTTGAAGGTGGAAAAAAGGGAGATCCTCTCCCCGGAAGACGAAATCGAACGCTTCAAGCAGGCGATCACGAAAGCGGTGACGGATCTAGAAGAGATTTATCAGAAGACCTTAAAAGAGTTAGGTGAAGAAAAGGCATCGATTTTCCAAGCCCATCAGATGCTCCTTCAAGATCCGGTCTGGACGTCGGAAGTGGAAAACCGCATCCGCGAAGAATCGATAAACGGGGAATATGCCATTGAACAGGTGACGGAACAATACATCTCTCTTTTTTCCGAGATGGAGGACGAATATATGCGGGAGAGAGCCGCCGATTTGAAGGACGTGAAAAATCGGGTTCTGGCTTATCTTACCGGAACAAATCGGAGGCAGATTCATGAACAAACGCCCTCGATACTCGTCGCCCACGATCTAACCCCTTCCGATACGGCCCAACTGGATCGGAAGTTGACATTAGGATTCGTTACGGAGATCGGGGGGCGAACCTCCCACTCCGCCATCATGGCGCGCTCGTTGGAGATTCCTGCCGTCGTCGGAATCGGTGAGATCCTGGGAGAGGTGAGGAATGGCGACCTGCTCATCGTCGATGGATTGGAAGGAGAAATCCATCTAAATCCCGATCCTGAAACGGTGGCACGATTTGAAGAAAAGCGGGAGAGATACCTGCAAGAAAAGGAAGGATTAAAAAAACTGGTGGATCAACCCACCATAACCCGGGATGGCCACCAAGTGGAAATTGCGGCCAATATCGGCACACCAAAGGATGTAGAAGGGGCGCTCAGGAACGGAGCCGAGGGAATTGGACTCTTTCGCACGGAGTTCCTCTATATGGATCGGGACACTTTCCCCACCGAAGAGGAGCAGTTTGCCGCCTATAAAGAGGTGGTTGAAAAAATGAAGGGGAAGCCGGTGATCATCCGTACCCTCGATATCGGCGGCGATAAGGAAATCCCATACCTCGATATGCCGAAAGAGATGAATCCTTTTTTAGGCTATCGGGCGATTCGCCTCTGTTTAGACCGGACCGAACTTTTTAAAACACAACTCCGGGCTATTCTTCGGGCCAGCGCCTATGGCCGGGTAAAGATCATGTTTCCCATGGTGACCACTCTTTCTGAGGTCCGTGAAGCCAAGCGGATTCTGCATGAAATCGTGGAGGAATTCCGTGAGCAGAAGATTCCGTTCTCTTCGGATCTTGAAGTGGGAATTATGGTGGAGACACCGGCCAGCGCCGTGATCGCCGACATCCTGGCCAAGGAAGTTGATTTCTTTTCCATCGGTACAAATGACCTGATCCAATACACCATGGCCGCCGACCGCATGAATGAACGGGTTTCCTATCTTTATCAACCCTACCATCCGGCGATTCTTCGCCTTGTAAAGATGGTGATTGATGCGGCGCACAAGGAAGGAAAATGGGCGGGGATGTGCGGTGAGATGGCGGGAGACCCGATCGCAATCCCAATTCTTTTGGGGTTGGGATTGGATGAGTTTAGCATGAGTTCTTCCTCCATTTTAACGGCACGCCAAAAAGTGGGGTCCCTTTCTTATTCCGAGATGAAAACCTTAGCCGAGCAGGCGCTTGAACAGGAGACGCAGGAAAAGGTTAAGGATCTGGTAAGAGCGGCGGGAGTGTAGCATCGGATTCCCCTAAAAGTGGAAGTGGTATGATGGAGGAGAATGGGCATGCTAAGGGATGGAGGTGGGCAAATTGGCGAGAAACCGCCTGCTCGTTCCCGAAGCAGAGTCTGCCCTCGATCGACTGAAAATGGAGACGGCTAAGGAATTAGGCCTCGATGATGAGATTGAGGAGAAAGGGTGGGGCAATATGACCACTCGGGAAGTAGGGAAGATTGGTGGGAATATGGTGAAGAAGATGATTTCCATCGCCGAAAAGGAGATGGGGAGGAACTCTTCACCCCAATGAACCGCAAGCCTCCAGGGGATGGCCAGGGAATTTGGCCACCCCCTTTTTCATCATAAGGACTTAATCAAAATCAAAAAAGTCCTCCAGGAAAGATTTTTTCTTTTTATGCTTTTTCGGGTATCCGTACTCCCCTCCATAGGTTGGATACCGTTTTGCTTCGCCATATTTGGGATCAAAGTCTATCTCCTCAACATCGCGGGAGATCGTCCGGGATCGTTCGATGATCTTATCCAATTCACCCCGGTCAAGCCAAACTCCCCTGCATTTCGGACAGTAATCGATTTCCACTCCTTGCCGTTCAGCCATCAGAAGATCCGTTGTTTCACAAACTGGACATTTCACGAGAATCTCTCCTCCTTTTTGTTAAAGGATCAGCGGCGATAAACACCTTTCACTTGATGAAACGTGCCCCAGACTGTATTATATCAGAAGGAACTATCTGAACCAACCTTTTTTATAAAAGAGAAAGAGCATACCGAAGGTGATGAGACTCATAGCCCCTAAAACCACGAAATAGCCGTATCTCCAGGATAACTCAGGCATATAATGAAAATTCATGCCGTAGATCCCTGCGATGAACGTAAGGGGCATAAAGATGGTGGTAATCACGGTCAAGGTTTTCATGATGGTGTTCATACGGAAAGAGTATAGGGAGAGCGTGCTGTCCCTGAGGTCTGCGGTCATTTCCCGATATTCCTCCACCATGTCGGAGAGTTTTGTCAGGTGATCGTAAATATCGAGAAAATAAGGATGGTATTCTTGGGTTAATCTGGAGGAATTTACGATTCGGTAGAGGAGATCCCTCATCGGCACGATGGTACGCCGGATCTGCAGGAGATCGGCGCGAAGAGAATAGATGTAATCGAGGGTATTTTGAATGGAGCGGGAATCCCTGGGGGAGTCATCCACATTATCCAATCGCCGTTCTACTTCTTCGAGAACGGGGAAATAATGATCCACCAGTTTATCGATGAGGAGATAGGCGACGAATAAAGGGCTTTTTTCCTTTAAATCCTCCCTTTCCTTCAGTTTGCCCCTGGTTTCACCGATCGGGGGAAGAGGATGATGGTGATAGGTTACCAGATAATCTGTTCCTAAAAAAAGATTAAGCTCCTCCGGAATTAAGTTTTTTTCTTGCAAGGCATGAAGGACGAAGAAGTGAGTCTCCCCATAATGGTCGAGTTTCGGCCTTTGCAGGCGGTTAATGCAATCCTCGATGGCAAGGGGATGAAAGTGAAAGAAATCCCGAAGAAGGCGCGTCTCCTCCTCCGTGGGAGCATCGAAATCAACCCAGTACCAGATCAGCTCATCTCGCTCAGGGGAGGACAGGGTAAGGTCTTTCTTCACCAGATATGTCCCGTCTTTTTTTACGGCAAAAATCCAGATCATCGAATCACCTCATTAGGGGAGTTGACAAGGTAATCATACCATTTTTTGTTACATCGAGCACATCTGGTTCCAGACGGCATGGAAAAATGGAGTATACAGGGGAAACCGTTTCAGGAAAAGGGATTTTCATTTGAAGAAATCAGAAAATGGAGGAGAGAAATGATCGCGGAGCTTGCCGAATGAGGAAGGTTAGAATCCTCCCGAAACGGTTGGGCGTATCCCTTAGGAAACAGAAGTTTTTTTCACGAAATTGTCATAAAGGTAGTGACGAATCGAAAAAAAGAAGGTATAATGAGGATGAAAAAAGAAACGACGTTTCGTTATGCGGAACATGAACAGGATATTGAGCAGGAATGAGGAGGGTAAGGAATGAACGAAGCACGCTTTGATGTTCAGGCAGAACTAGAAGTCGGGGGAAAGAAATATGTGTATTTTCGCCTTGAAGGACTGGAAGAGAAAGGAATCGGGGAAGTAAAGCGATTGCCCTATTCCATTAAAGTTCTTTTGGAGGCCGCCGTACGCCAATATGACGGCCGGGCGATCACCGGAGAGCATGTAGAGCAATTAGCCAATTGGGCTTCTACCCGGGATGCCAATAAAGAGGTTCCCTTTAAACCATCCAGGATTGTGCTGCAAGACTTTACCGGTGTACCTGCGGTGGTGGACCTTGCTGCCATGCGGGAAGCCGTGAAGAAGGCAGGGGGAGATCCTGAGAAGATTAATCCCCTGGTTCCCGTCGATTTGGTGATCGACCATTCGGTCATGGTGGACTACTTCGGCACCAAAGATGCTCTGGAACTCAATATGGCTCTGGAATTTGAAAGAAATGAAGAGCGCTACCGATTCCTCCGCTGGGCGCAGAAGGCTTTTCGGAACTTCCGCGTCGTGCCTCCCGCCACGGGGATCGTTCATCAGGTGAATCTTGAATACCTGGCTTCCGTTGTCTCCCAAAAGGAAGTGGATGGAAAGACGCAAGTTTTTCCCGACTCCCTGGTAGGGACGGATTCCCACACCACCATGATCAATGGTCTGGGGGTCGTCGGATGGGGTGTGGGTGGAATTGAAGCAGAGGCGGGCATGTTAGGCCAACCCCTCTATTTTGTCACGCCCGAAGTGGTCGGATTTAAGCTGACCGGGAAACTTCCGGAAGGATCAACGGCAACCGACCTGGCGCTTACGGTAACCAATATTTTGCGCAAAAAAGGGGTTGTAGGAAAGTTTGTGGAATATTACGGGCCCGGAGTAAGCACCCTAAGCCTTGCGGACCGGGCGACGGTGGCTAATATGGCGCCGGAATATGGAGCCACCATGGGCTTCTTCCCGGTAGACCAGGAGACGCTAAACTATCTCCGTTTAACGGGGAGGAGTGAAGAGTTGATCGCCCTCGTTGAAGCTTACTATAAGGCACAAGGCATGTTCCGGACGGATGATGCTCCTGAGCCGATCTACTCCGATGTGGTAGAATTAGATCTTTCCACCGTGGTTCCCACCTTGGCAGGTCCCAGACGGCCCCAGGATCGGATCGAGTTGGATCGGATGAAGGAGAGCTTCCGGACCGCCATCCGTACCCCTGTAGAAAAAGGGGGGTTCGGGCTTACGGAAGAAAAGCTGGCCAAAGAGGTTGAAGTAACACACCCGAACGGAGAAAAGACCAAACTGCGCCATGGGGCGGTGGTGATCGCCGCCATCACCAGTTGTACAAACACTTCCAATCCCAGTGTGATGATCGGGGCGGGTCTTCTCGCGAAAAAGGCGGTGGAGAAAGGGCTTAAGAAACCGGCCTATGTGAAAAGCTCCCTTACTCCCGGTTCCAAAGTGGTGACCCAATACCTGATCGATGCAGGTGTGATGGGAGCTTTAGAAACATTGGGCTTTAACGTGGCCGGATATGGGTGCGCGACCTGCATCGGAAACAGCGGCCCCCTCCCCGATGAGGTAAGCCGGGCCATCAGCGACGGAGATTTGACCGTGGCTGCCGTATTAAGCGGGAACCGCAATTTTGAAGGACGGATCCACCCCCAGGTGAAGGCGAACTACCTCGCTTCACCGCCGCTCGTCGTTGCCTATGCCTTGGCAGGAACCGTTGACATCGATTTGGCCCGTGAACCCATCGGCTATGGCAAAGATGGTGAACCTGTCTACCTGAAGGATATTTGGCCTACAGGGAAAGAAGTTCAAGATGCGATACTCTCCACGATCGGGCCGGAGAAATTCCGCCGGCAATATGCGGATGTATTTCATGGCAACACGCGTTGGAACAAGATTCCAACCCCGGAGGGACAGCTCTACGAGTGGGATCAAGAGTCCACCTATATCCAGGAGCCTCCCTTCTTTGAAAACCTCTCTCCGGAAGCGGGGCACCTGGAAGAGATTAAGAAAGCCGCCGTTCTTGCCCTCCTGGGAGATTCGGTCACCACCGACCATATTTCCCCTGCGGGCAGCATCGCCGTAAACAGCCCGGCCGGGAAATACCTGCTAGAACATGGAGTTGAGAAGAAGGATTTCAATTCCTATGGTTCACGGCGGGGAAATCATGAGGTGATGATGCGGGGGACATTCGCCAATATCCGCATCCGAAACCAGATCGCTCCAGGAACCGAAGGGGGCGTTACCAAGTACCTGCCTACCGGGGAAGTGATGCCGATTTACGACGCGGCGATGAAATATAAGGAAGCGGGTGTTCCCCTCCTTGTGTTGGCCGGTAAGGAATACGGAACGGGATCTTCCCGGGATTGGGCGGCGAAGGGAACCTACCTCTTAGGGGTAAAAGCGGTCATCGCCGAGAGTTTTGAACGCATTCACCGGAGCAACCTGGTAGGAATGGGTGTCCTTCCTCTCCAATTTATGGAGGGAGACAGCTGGAAATCCTTGGGTCTTACCGGCGGAGAGAGCTTCGACATCCTTGGACTTCATGATCAGGTGAAACCTGGAGATGAGGTGGTAGTACGGGCCACTCGCTCAGACGGATCCACCATCGAGTTTAAGGTCACCCTCCGCCTCGATAGTGTGGTTGAGATTGATTATTACCGGAACAGCGGCATTCTGCAGACCGTCCTCCGGGAACTGATGAAGAGATAACGACGCCGAAATTGACGCCTCCCTTTTTGAAAGAGGAGGCGTTTTTTTGTTGAAAAAGCTCGCCTATACCGTTACCAATTGGTCTTCCCATTTCTATTAATGGAAGAAGAGAACCATTTTCCCATCGGCCAATTTCGTCCGTTATTTATTTCGCGGGATGTGCAGTAATTCCGGAACGGTGACGAAACGATACCCCTCCCTCTTTAGATTCTTAATAATGACCGGCAGGGCTTTAACGGTTCCTGAGAGATCTCCTCCCCTCCCCGTTCCTGAATGGTGCAGGATGATGGAACCCACGCCGACATGGTCCAGCACGTTATGGATGACTTCCTTTGCTCCGATTCCCCGCCAATCTTCCGAGTCCACATTCCAGTAAACGACGACATATTTTTTTTGGGCGGCCCAGCGCAATTGGCTCTCCTTGATGCTCCCATACGGTGGTCGCAACAGTTTTGGAGAATAACCGGAGAGTCGCTTTATAATCTCGTCCGTTTTCTCTGTTTCATATTGAAACCTTTTTTGGCTTACCTTGGCCAAGTCGGCATGGCTATACGAATGATTCCCCAACACGTGCCCATCCTGGATGATCCGCTTTACGACGGAGGGATATGCTTTCGCCCTCCATCCCACCACGAAGAAAGTGGCCTTTACGTTCTCCTTTTTCAGGATGGTGAGGATTTGCGGGGTATAACGGAGATCGGGGGCATCGTCAAAGGTAAGGGCAACCTCTTTGGCCGTTCCCTTTCCTTTCATGATGAAAAGGTGTGGATATTTTCGGTTGAGAGAGGAAGGGGAGCCCATTTCCTGAAGCGCAAAAGCCAACAAAGACGGCTGCGGGGATATGGCAGGTTGCACCGAAATCATTTGAGGAAGGCACAGGGACAAGGATAAAAAAAAGAAGAGCATGCGGCGCATAATGAATCCCTTCTTTCGCTTTGCTTCTTGCTTCACTCCCTATATCTTTTCTCATTTTTGCTCGTTTTATCATGACTCGTTGGGGGGATCCTTGCCTCAGTCGGCTAAGGGGAACAGAAGTCCGAGAAGATTGGGGGTAGATTGAAGAGTACCTCAAGATAAGGGATACAGAAAAACCCGTCTCATTTATTTGATGAGATGGGCTTTTTCTACTTAACACTGGTCAAGTCCTAATTGTGGTGTAAATTCTCCCCTCCCCGGTGATTGCATTATGTTAACTAACCTTTCGGACGCTCTGCTGTGACTCCGCCACCTCCTTCTTCCTACGCTCCTCCCGCCAGACGTAATAGTCTTCCATGTCAAAGTACCGGTGACCAGATTGCCATTTCTCGTCAATCTCCATCAGCAAGGCACCTAGAAGCCGTATCGCCGAGTCTCGATTCGGGTAGATTCGAATCACCCGATCTCGCCTGCGAATTTCCTCATTAAGACGCTCCTGACCGTTGGTAGTACGGAGACGTTTCCTGTACCGTTCTGGCAGCTCCAGTACTGCCGTGATGTCATCAAAGCCCGACTCGAGGATATCCACAGCTTTTCGTGCTCTATCGCTGTACTCTTTCACAACCTGCTCCATCAACAAACGGGCTGTCTTCACATCTGGCGCATCAAGGATGGCCCGCATTTTCCCATACAGCTCCTCCTGTAAACTCTTAGGCACGGCGTCCAAGAAGTTGCGCATAAAGTGCGTTTGGCATCGTTGCCAGGTACAGCCTTGAAACTGGGTGTGTAGGGCTTTCACAAGCCCGCTGTGGCTGTCAGAGACAACGATATCCACACCATGCAGCCCTCGGTCCTTCAACCAGCCGAAAAACGCACTCCAACTGGCTTCAGACTCGCTATCCCCGATGCGCATTCCTAGCACTTCACGGTATCCGTCTTCACCCACACCAGTAGCAATCAAAGCAGCCCTCGAGCGCACCCTGCCATCCTCACGAATCTTTAGCACCATGGCATCCACGATCACAAAGGGGTATTCCTTGTCCTTCAGGCTTCGTTCGTTCCATCCTTGGACAACGGGGTCCAATCGTTTACAGAGCTCCGATACGGTAGACTTGGAAAACTCTTCTCCACATAGCTCCTCCGTGATAGCGGCTACCTTCCTTGTGGATACACCATTAATAACCATCTCCATCATCGCCAGTAAAAGTGCCTGTTCACTGCGCTGATAACGGGCAAAAAGCTCTGTGGAAAACTTGCCGCTACGGAGTCGTGGCACCCGCAATACCAGCGTACCGACGCGGGTCGTNATGGGATGGGGGCGAGTACCATTGCGATAACCCTGACGATCTTCAGACCGTTCGTAGGGCTCTGCATTCAACTGCTCAGTGGCCTGGGCTTGAAGAACCTGATTCAGCACCTGTTCTAGTAAGACAGCCACCCCCTTATCTCCAGAAAATAGATCTTTCAAAATTTCATCGTTCAAGGTAATATTATATTGTGCCATCTCCATACCTCCCTGTAGATTTTGTTCACAAACTCATTCTACCAGAGAAGGGCGGGGGTGGCACCTGTGTATTATGTCACCCAGCTGAACGATTGATTTTACACCAATTATACGGACTCAACTTTAACACTTTCATGGCGAACAACTTCCCTAATGATTCTGAATGATATAATATATATATAATCTTATCCATTTCTTAAGATAGGGGTAAGTTAATCCGGAGGAAATTCATATGAAGGCGATTAAACTTTTATTGTTTTTTTCACTTATGCTTAATGTCTTTCTCTTTATTTTAGTAATAAATTACGAAACCAAAAAAGAGGAAATTTCTTATAGTATCCTATATAACGAGATGAACGATGTTCATGATCTCTATAAGATGATATTGAAACAATTAGAAATCGAGGAAGGAAGTGCAGCGACAAATGGAGTACTTTATAAAACAGAGAAAGAAAAAATACCTTACTTCGGATTGTTGTTAGATATTAATAGGACTACAAATAAAATTAACTTGTTAAGCACATTGGCAGGTGAGTTGCAAATTAATTCTTTATTCGGTTATTTTACCGTGTCAAAAACAACAGTCCTAAATCAAATCCAACAAGATATATTATCATCCATGTTAAAAAAAGAACCACTGAAGGTGACTGAGGAGGCAAAAGAAAAAATAAAGGCGGAAATTCAAAGCCTTGAAAAACTAGTATCGTATTTGAAAAATAAGGATTACATGCATCGATCTGCAATGGAACAGAGAAAAATACTGCAGAATTTTAGTGATTTAAAGGAGTAATTCAATTGGGAGCTCTGCAATTTTAAATAATTCTGTTCGAGCTTATCTAATTCTAGAAGCAGAACAAAGATCGGCACAGATTGAATTTTTTCATCGCGTCCCGCATAATGGTCTTGTTTACGATTTTTCTACGGGAGAGTGGAAGCAAATGGTCATCTTGAGGGACGCACATCCGGCCGATCTGCCTGATCTGCTGCGCATTTACAACTGGGCTGTTCTACATACAACGGCTACTTTTGATTTGGAAGAGCAGACGCTGGAGCAAAGAACCGCATGGTTTTCCAAATACGGCAAGAATTATCCGTTGATCGTCGCCGAAGAGGATGGAAAGGTTGTAGGATACAGCTGTATCTCCCCTTTCCGCGAAAAGCCGGCGTATGCCAAGACGGTCGAGTTGTCCGTTTATATCGACAAGAACTACTGGGGGAAAGGCATCGGAAAACTTCTCGTCGGAGAGATCATAACGCGTGCCCGCCGATTGGGATACCATACGATATTGGCGGGGATTACCGGGGACAATGAGGCGAGCATTAAGCTGCACGAGCGATTTGGCTTCCGCCTGGTTGCCCGTTTTGCGGAAGTGGGCTACAAATTCGGCGCCTGGCGAGATGTCTTGTTTTATCAGTTGATGCTTTAAAAGTCCGGTGAAGGACAACCCATTCCTCGATCGGGATAAAGAGAAAACAAATCCCCACCCTGTGAGAGTGGGGATGGAAAAAACATTTTTCAATAACCTAAGATTGATTCATGCAACATTTCTAAATAGTTGGTCTGAAGATTTGGCGTATCCTGCTTCTGATATAAGGAAACCAAACCGGTTAAGATCAATTGTTTCGTATTCACGGGGCAATGGACATCCTTTACGATCAATTGATACGCCTGCTGCAAATAGCGATTTGCTTCCTTTAAATCATTCATTTTGAGATAGATCTCCCCGATCAGCCACGTTGCATTCGGCAATAGCGGAGAGTCCTGTGGGAGACCGGCATGCAGCGCTTTTGCCGTCTCCAAGGCCTCCTCATACCGATTCAATGCAAATAGGGTGAGGGCCAATTCATAACGGCTGTTTTCCTCTTTTTCTTTCAGGCTGGCCTCCTGATAATGTTGAATCGCTTTCTGTAAATATTGCAATGACTCCTCGAAGTTCCCCAGTTGACGTTCCACAATCCCTAAGTTTGTGTAGACCGCTCCCAGATTTGTCGCTTTTTCATTATACTGATAAAACTGAAGCGCCAGGTTATAATGCAGTTTTGCATTTTCCGGGTCATTCAAACCACTTAATGCCAGACCCCAATGAAATTCGATGTCCCCGACGTGGTAGTAGGAATTGGTATTCTTATTCAGATCTTTTGCCTTCTGCACGCAAATGAGCGCGGAACGCGGCTCCTTCCAATGATTGTGAATCATCGCCTGATTAAGATAGAGCAAGACGAGATAACGCATGGAGGGAGAGGGAGACTGCGTCATTACCTGTATCCCGGTATTAAAGGATTCAAATGCATCCTCCAATTTTCCCATACGATACCGGATCACGCCGATGATGTAATGCACTTTGGCAATCAATGAAAGTTCCGTTGAATCCGCCAGCAATTGCAAAGCTTCGTTGCACCAGGATTCGCCTTCCGTCCATCGTTCTTGCGGAAGGGCGATTAAGACCGCTTTCTCCCACAACCATTTAGCCTTTTCAAAAGGGGGCAGTACCGCATCTTCGGGAATCTCCTGCAGCTGCTTTAACGCCTCGCGGTCATCTTGGTTATAGAGCAGCGTCTCGATTTGATTCAGTTTCTCGTAATACGGAGAGGCAGGGTGGGCGCTTTCCTTGAGATTGCGTAAATCATAACCTAACTTTTTGCTTAACTTGATGATTAATTCGGCGGAAGGCTTCATCTGGTTCTTTTCAATGATGCTGATATAACTCCTCGTGCAGATTCCCTCCGCCAATTCCTCCTGTGTCATCCCCAGGTTTTCCCGCAATTCCTTGATCTTTTCTCCGAGGGTTGTGGCCACTTTCATCACCTTTACGTTTATCATTTCTTCTATAAGCATAGCAATGATTGTTACAAAAAGCAACATGAAAGTTTCAAAATATGACTGTAAAAAGTGAATCATAGAGTAAGATTTTTTGGAAAGGTTATTGAAATATTTTTTTATGATGGTAAACTGTTATCAGTAAGGTTAATTCAGTTAATTATAAGATCTAATAAATTTTAAAGGCGGTCTTTTGACATGATGATCAGACATACGACCTTTGTCTTTACCCGTTATCTCATTCTTGAATGGGAACGGAGACAACATACCGATGAGCGCTCGCTAGGAGGAATGTTCTACCTTTGATGGCCTTTGTTCTGAACCTATTCACGAATGAATCAGAGAACAGTGAGACATCTCTTAGTCAATTACAGAATTGGATTAGCGAATTGCCCAATTATATTAAGGCTTTATTCGTATTTTCAGGATGCGAAAGTTGAGTTATTAATTAATGTGGAAAAAAGTTAACATAGAATCTCTTTGATGTTAATGTTTCGAACAATATATTGTATGTTTTGAATTTTGCGTGGAGGTAAGAAATTGAGAAATAGACTTGCGGAAATCAGGAAAGATAAGAAGATGTCATCGGAGGATTTGGCTAAAAGATTAGAGGTAACGAGACAAACCCTTATTTCTATCGAAAACGGGAGGTATGATCCTTCGTTATCTTTAGCTTTTAGGATCGCAAAGCTTTTTGATTTAGCCATTGAGGATATCTTTATTTTTGAGGAAGGTAATAAGAATGAAGAATAAAAAAGCGATACTTTACATTATGCTGTTAATTTTAGGAGCGGCATTGTACATTGTCGGAATCTACATGAATGAACAGATGAGAAATGGGCTCCCACTTTTTTTTATGACCTTGGGACTGGCCATATTTTTTAATAGCATAGAACGTATTAGAAAACTTGCCAGAGGAAAAAATCCGGATATCCGTCGTGAGATGGAGATCGAAGCGAAGGATGAAAGGAACCAATATATCACTACAAAAGCAAAAGCATTTGCGTTTGATGTTATGGGTTATGTATTTAGCGCGGTTTTTCTAATCTATGCCTTAATGAAAGTTGACTTCATGATTTTTTTCGTCTTAGCGGTTTCATTAATCGGTATATATATAACCTATACAATATATAAGAATAAGTTGACGCAAAACACATAGTTTTAGGGAAGATATAAAATCTGTTGTTTAAAAGAGAAACATTACCATTTTTGAATATTGACAACATGGCCAGAATATGAAATTATTAAATTGACATCATTTAGTTACATCACACACAGATCATTTTGCAAAAGTGGGGTGAGAAGATGAAAAAGTTCCTGGCGATTCTGTTTCTGTTGTTTGCATTGATGGTTTTCGGACAAACAGCTTTTGCGGATTTTGATCCTGGGCTACCTATCTTAAGCGTTGATGCAGCAAAGTAGGTAAGCAACCAGTATTTCACGGACATATGGAACCCTCTACGAACGAAGTATTGGGTTCCGCTTTTTTTTTGCAAACGATTAAGGTTGGCAGGGCAGGGTGGGGCGTTTAAGAAAGAAGCCCCCACCGCATAAGTTGATGGGGGCATTCACAACTAAGAACAATTACAAACGAACCATGCTGCCGATATAAAATCCTTTCAGTGAAGAAGGCTTACTCGATATACCCTTTCTCCTTCAGAAGAGAATATGCCTCTTTTTCGTTTTCTTCCTTGATTTGGTATTCCAATTTTCCGTCCACGATCTTCGCGCAACGTCCTCCCAATGGTTTTAATGCCTCTTTTACGACCTTTAAGTCAAAGTTTGTTTTTACGGGATAATTTACTTTCATCACTTACACCTCCCTTACTGAATATAGACGTATAGGTTTATGATGTCAAGAAAGTTCGTTAAACTCCGTAAACATTGACAATACAGAGGGTAACTTCCGTGACGATTCGATGAACTGTGAGAGATCATCTGAACCACTCTTTGAATCCGGGAAGGAGAATCTTTTTGTTATGAAATGAATGCGCGGAAACTCTTTCGCTAGGGAGACATGTTCGATAAAACTCTCCTCAATGGGAAGAAAAATGATATAATAAAATCAACTGTCAAGACAGATTAAAGGAGTTTTTTCAGCGTAGAAAAAATGAAGAGTAATTTCGAAAAGGGTGATGCGTAGATGTCCATGATGCGAAGTCTGGTGGGGCTCTGGAAAAACAGGGAAGAGACAAGTGAGAAAGAGAAAGATCCGGCCCTTAAAACTCGCTATTATAAAGAACGGAAGGATAAATTAATCGACCTGATTCTTGATCTCATCCCCAAAAAACTTCCCCGCTGGAAAGTGATCCATACGGATCGGGAGCGGGGGGAGATCCTGGTGGAAAAACAGGGACTCCTCCGCAAGAGCGATATTGTCATCACGGTCTTCCGTATCAACCCCATCCGCTCGGCCATCGATGTGATGTCGGCCAAACGAGGCTCTTTCGGAGATTTGGGAGATACGTATCGGGATATTCTTTTGTTCTTTCGCGTTCTCCATACGGCAATAAAACCGGAGGAGAAACCATAGAGAAGATAGGAATGATCCGTGTTCAAGGGGTGTGTAAGCCCATCGGTGAGAATATTAAAAGTAAACCGCATGCCCCTTAAAAAACGGAAGGGGTTTTTACTTGATTACAGCTTTACAGATTCACAGATTCACTGCTTGACAGATTCATAATACCCATCTAGAATTAAATTCGTTCCCAATTGAGAATCGTTTGATTATCAATAGGAGTATAGGTATGAAGGGAGGAGTAAAAATGGGATGGGAGTATAAAAAGAAATATGCAAAACCGTTTCTGATCGGACTGCTTGCGATGGTTCTTGTAAGCTTAACTGCCTGCGGAACAGGCAATACGGAATCAGGAGGGAAAGGTGCCCAAGGAACCTCCTCCGCTACTCCGAAAGAGAAAGTGCGGGTCGGCTATCTCCTGGTTATGGATGATGCCCCTGCCATTCTGGCCCATGAGGCGGACCTTTATCAGAAACATGGCCTGGATGAAGAGATGCAATTGTTTACCAGTGGGACCGATATGATTAAAGCGATCGTCGGCGGTCAAATTGATGTGGGGGTCCTTGGCTTTACCAATGCCCTCACGTGGTTGGATAAGGGGGCCGATCTTAAGATCGTCGGCGGGGCCCAGATGGGTTACCATAGTCTCATCGTCCGAAAAGATTCAGGGATCAAAAGCGTGAAGGATTTAAAGGGGCGTGTCGTTGCCTCTCAACAGAAAGGGAGTACCGCCGATATCGTCTGGAATGGAGTCGTATTAAAAGAGGCGGGGCTTGCCCCTGAGGATGTTCCCATGCAATATGTCTCCCCTTCCGTTGCGGTTCAATCCTTGACCGCAGGCAGGGTGGATGCGGCTTTTGTCTTTGAGCCTTATGACCATCTGGCCAGAGCGACGGCGGGAGCCGAGTCCATTTATGAAGTGGGAAAAAGCTGGCCCTTCCCCTGCATGGTGGTGATCGCTTCCGGCGAGACTCTTAAGAAAAACCGGGAGCTGGTAAATAGGACGCTGGATGCCCAAAAGGAAGCCATCGAAATGTTGGAGAATTCCCCCGAAGAAGCCGCGAAATATCTCACCCCGGCTTTTATGAAAGAGGAAAAACTGCAGACGGTAGAGGGCGGCAGTGTTCCGGCGGTTCAGGTCATACGGGAGGCCATCGAGGCACAAGACTTTAATTGGGATATCACCGAGGATCAAATCAAAAAAATGCAGGAGATCGTGGGAATGATGGTGGAACAGGGAATTTTAAAGAAGGAGATCGATGTCAGGAATGCCCTTGATCTCAGTTGGCAAACAAAGGCTTCATCAAAGTAGGAGGCTTATCCGATGAAAGGAGATCGACGGGTTCCTTTTCTCCTCGCCATAGCGACCCTTTTTCTGATTTGGGAAGGGGTCTCTTTCCTTCTGCCCCCATATCTTTTGCCCGATGTTCCCCATGTTTTCGCCCGATTGTGGGAGGAGATACGGAAGGGAGAGTTCCTCGTTTCTTTAGGGAATAGTTTTATGCGTCTCGGAATCGGATATCCCCTGGCCTGTTTCTTGGGGGGAATTCTCGGGCTTTTTGCCGGGCTGTCAAAACGGTTCGCCCATTATTTAAGAAGCATCATTACCATTCTTCAATCGATTCCTCCCATCACCTGGATTCCCTTTTTGGTCATCCTCTTTGGGTTCGGCAATCTGCCCATCGTGATCGTGATCGTGATTGCGGCCTTTTTTCCCATGGCCCTTTCCGTGATGAATGGAACGGAAGGAGTGGAACGAACCCATCTGGAAGTAGCACGGGTCATGGGGGCTTCAAAAAAGGAACTCCTCACCAGAGTTTATCTACCGGAAACCTTGCCTTCCTTTATCACCGGGGCTCAGGTTGCTTTCGGCAACGCTTGGCGCTCTCTGATTGCAGCGGAGATGGTGGGCGGTGCCGCTTCAGGCTTGGGTTGGTCTATCAGCTATTCCGGGGAGATTGCCGATATGAGCGGGGTGTTGATGAATATCGTAGTGATTGGAACGATTGCTTCCTTTTTAGATCATGTGTTATTAGAACAGATCAAAAGGCGTCTTCTCCATTGGCGTTATGTGGCGGGAGGGGAGAGGGCATGAAGACAGAACTTGAGTTCCAAGGGGTTTATAAATCTTTCTCCGATTTACAGGTTTTGGAGAACGTAAGTTTTTCAGTGGGAAAAGGGGAATTCGTCGTCATCGTAGGTCCCTCCGGCTGCGGGAAGAGTACCCTTCTCCGCATGGTGGCTGGCCTTGAACGCCCAAGTCGTGGAGAGGTGCTTTCCCGTGGCGAGCCGATTAAGTCGCCTTCGCCTGAGCGGATGATGATCTTTCAGGAACCTGCGCTCTTTCCCTGGCTTACGGTGGAGCGGAATGTAGCTTTTGGACTGGAATTGGCGGGGGTCTCTAAAGAGGAACGGCAGGAGAAAGTGAATCAGATGTTGGAAAGAGTAGGGTTAGGAGATTTTCGCCATTTTTATCCCTCTCAGCTTTCCGGAGGAATGAAGCAGCGGGCATCCATCGCCAGAGCATTTGTGATGGATCCCGAAATCCTGCTTATGGACGAACCCTATGGGGCTCTTGATGCTTTAACCCGTATGGCAATGCAGAATGAGCTTCTTTCTCTCTGGGAAGGAAGCGGAAAGACGGTTCTATTCATCACCCATGACGTGGATGAGGCGATCGCCTTGGGGGATCGGGTTCTGGTGATGAGGGCGCGACCGGGCAAGGTGATTGAGGAGCTTGTTATCGACCTCCCCAGGCCCCGAAATCGGAGCGGGGAGGGGTTTTCCACGCTGCGCCAAGAAATTTTGGAACTTCTTGGGGTTCATCCGAAGGGATAACAGGAAAAATGGATGCTTCCCGCATATGGATGATTCACCTTGATTCACCTGCCGGTTATTGATATACTATCGCCTAGATGTTTTTGCAACGGGGAATCCGCCGGAGACGTTCATGGCATCTTGGAGAAGGGGGTTTTACGCATGGAGAAATTATTTTTTGTCCAACTTGGAATGGGTGTCGATCTCCATGGACAAGACGTCAATGTGGCTGCGGTTCGGGCCATCGAAAACGCGATTCATCATAATTCGATGCCGGGACTTCGTTCCGTCCTGCCCGGAAACAGCTTGGAGAACATGAGGGTCCATGTGCGCCTTGCCGTTCCCTGTGATAAAGAGAAGATCGACGAGGAGAAAATCAGGAAGGTGCTTCCGTTTGGAAAGGTGACGATTGAAATTGCCGATGGAGGAATGCTTACCACCAGTGGAGTGGTTCTTCCGGAGAAAGGGGATCGGAATGACCTCATTTATGTCGTAAATGCTGCGGTAGAAGTTGGGTATTAAGGATTCCTCCAAATGGAAGATCTTTCAGAAAAAATTACATCCCTAAAGGAAGGGGTCGGCACGGTTTGCCTTGAGTCTTAACGCATTGCAACATTTTTGACAATATTTTTTTCATAGGGGTATAGCCAATAGGTATAAAGTAGGATATAATACGCCTATAATAAAACGTTTTAATTGAGAGAGAGTGTCGGAAGATGGCGGTTATGGTTCAGGTGGAAAAAGAGGATCAAATCAAGGAGGAAATTTCGCTCCTGCGGAAAAGTCTCTATGAGCTAAGTCGGCAGGTAGATTCTCTTTCCCACCCGGATTTAGTCCAACTCAGTCAAATCTTGGATCAAAAGCTTAATCAATTGGGAAGGATCGTCTAGATCCTTTTTTATTTGCCTTCGAACGTTCCGGGAGGAAATGCTTCAATCACATGGTGAAAAAGTTCACAAAAAGTTAACAATTAAATAGACAGAACCTTTATAATATGGATTTATTTTTAATAATTATGTGGTATACTATACGTGAAGAGTCAAAATATGTCGTTTTCGAAAGGGATGAAATAAAATGGAAGAGTATTCGATGAATCATCGTGAACAATTGGCTTGGCAAAGGCAGGTTATCATCGAGGAAATGTCGGAATGGCTTCATTCCCAGAAAAAATCGGCTCTCCTAGATGATGAAGAGATGGAAGCTCTTGCGGCAAAGAAACCGGAAACATTAAAGAAGAGGGGATATTTGAGGTTACAGATCGAACATTAATCATGGGAAGTTGTATAAGGGAAGAACCCGATGGCCGGGTTCTTCTTTTATATCCAAAAATGAATGAAGAGCATCTTGACCTTGCTCTTTTTTTGATATTGGTATAGTGTTAAAAGTGTAAACGCGGGAAGAGATTTTCCCCAAGATTTACATAAAAGGAGGAAAGAAAATGTCTTTGGAAAGGACAAATGTGGCAACATTTAAGGGAAATCCCATTACATTGGTAGGTTCGGAGGTGAAGGTGGGGCAAAAGGCCCCTGATTTTCGCCTGAGAAAGAGCGCTTTCTCCGACGAGAGGACAACCCTTAGCGATTTTGCCGGCAAGGTGAAGTTAATTAGTGTCGTTCCCAGCCTTGATACGCCGGTTTGTGATGCACAGACCCGCCGTTTTAACGAAGAAGCCGCCAACCTTGGGGAGAGTGTAGCCATCATCACCGTAAGCTGTGACCTTCCGATGGCACAAGCCCGTTGGTGCGGAGCGGCAGGCGTCGATCAGGTGACGGTTCTTTCCGACTATTACGACCACAGCTTTGGTGAAGCTTATGGGGTGTATATAAAAGAATTTGGCCTTGACCATCGTTCCATTTTTGTGTTGGATCGGGAGAATATCGTTCGCTATGTGGAGATTGTGCCGGATGTAACCTCCCATCCTGACTATGGAAAGGCAATCGCTGCGGTGAAGGAAGTGTTGGGATAACTGGGGATAGCGCATGAATAGACCTCTTCCGTTGTGGAGGAGGTCTCTTCTCTTTCTTATGCATTTATCCCCTTCGGGCTTCTTCTTCGATCCCTTTCCAACGTTCGGCGATTTGCTTCAATTTCCGCGATTGGTCGAAAACCTCTACGATCTCGGAGGCGAGCTGATCTGTGTTTTCCCGTTCCGCATCGAGTGCTGCACTGGCTTCTTTTGCTCCGGCGGAAAGATTTTGGGCCATGCTTGCCAGGTTTACGGCCTCGTTCAGGACAACCTCGCTTCCTCTCCTCAGTTTTTCGCTTTCATTCTTCATGGTAATCGCCATTTTGTTTACCACCTGAATGTTTTGGGATATTCCTAGGAAAAGTTGGGCGAGCCTTTTGGCGAGCTCATCCTGCTGCTCCGCCCTAAGATGAACCTCCCTCGATTTATCTGCGGTCTCCTGGATCAGTTGCCGTATTGTTGCGACATTTTCCTCGATTTTTTGAATCGAGTTTTTACTGCTTTCCGACAGCTTCCGAATCTCAACGGCAACTACAGCGAATCCTTTTCCCTTTTCGCCAACCCGAGCCGATTCGATGGCCGCATTCAAAGCCAACAAATTGGTCTGATTGGCGATTCTGCCAATCACTTCTACCACTTCCTCCACTTGGGTGAACCATTTCTCTAAGGAAGTGGCGGTTTGATCTAATTCGGTGATCTGCTCCACGCTTTCTTTGATGAGAGCGTTTACTTTTTCAACCTGTAAAAAGCCCTCGTTTGCCTGCCCTAACGTTTTTTCCATCATCCTGGTTAATTCCTCGGCACCTGAGGCCACTTGCCGAATCGATTCATTCATTTCATCCATGGTCTGGGCCGTTCTTTGTACCCGTTCCGCTTGTTCACGAATGCTTCGGGAGAATTGCTCGACCGCTTGGGTCAGCTGGTAAATTCTTTCTTTCGAATGCTGACCGGCCTGGGCGATTTTTTCCGCCTGAAAGAGGAGCGTGGTCGCCTGGTCCCGAACGCTGACTAATATCATTTTAAAACCCTTGATCACCCTGTTGAATCCGTGGGAGAGACGGCCGAACTCGTTGGTTGACCGATAGGAAACCCGTTTTGAGACATCGATTCCTTCCGTCATGGAGGTGGTGACCTGAATCATGTCCAAAATCGGGTGAAGGATGTAGCGGGTCATTCCTAGAGCTAAAAGGGTTGATCCGATCATAAAGAGAAGAAATAAGGGAATGAAAGGGGGAAAAACCTCCTGTTTTGCGAAAAGATAGGAGAAAACGATTAATGCTCCCGTATAAAGGAGAAAGATAAGAAAAAAGGTCCGGAATAGTTTGGACTTCATCACTGGAACCTCCGCTACAATGATTAAATATTCGGTCAGTTCCCTCTTATTGTAACATAACAGAGGATCATTTCAAGCCCCGTTTGCACAGGTGTTCCAAAAAAACGGGAGAGCACCCCATGCTCCCCTTTTTAACCAATGGAATATTTTAAAAATAATCATGAACTCTCCTTCAAATGTTCAATGGATACGAAGAAGGGTTTCTTATCATTAGGTTGAGTCTGAACTTCTTTATGAATCTTTGCGGTTTTGCTCCGTTCATCTACTTCATCAATCCAAACGGGTTCTCCCTGGTAGAAGACGTCAATCTTCTCGGGAGAACGTAAAATTTCGTTGGCGCGAGATACATCCATGGGATAACCTCCTTTCTTCATAGATGTCCGCATTTTCTTTTTTTCGGAAAGGGCCGATGTTACGATCCATCAATTTTCAAATCTTAGATTACTTTGATCCATTCCTGCAATTTTTATTCGCTCGTTCTTTAAAAAGTCATATTTTCTTTGCTTTTTTACGCTAATAGCATTAAAATTTAGAGGGAATAATTGAAACCTTAAGGAAGTGGGGAGGTTCCAAGATGAATATCCATGAGTATCAGGGGAAAGAGATCCTGAGGGAGTATGGCGTTGCCGTTCCCAGGGGAAAAGTAGCTTTCTCCGTGGAAGAGGCCGTCGAAGCGGCGAAAGAGCTGGGCTCACCGGTGACGGTGGTCAAAGTCCAGATTCACGCGGGAGGACGGGGAAAAGCAGGCGGTGTAAAGGTGGCCAAGAGTTTGGATGAAGTAGAGAAGTTTGCCCGAGAGATTCTCGGGAAAACCCTGGTCACCCATCAAACCGGTCCGGAGGGGAAAGTTGTAAAGCGGCTTCTCATCGAGGAAGGATCGCGCATCAAAAAAGAGTATTACGTCGGTCTTGTGGTAGATCGTCAGTCGGGTCGGGTGGTGATGATGGCATCCGAAGAGGGGGGGATGGAGATTGAAGAGGTGGCCGCCAAGACCCCGGAGAAGATCTTTCGGGAAACCATCGATCCACTCGTAGGACTTTTGCCGTTTCAAGCCCGGAGATTGGCCTACGCCATCAACATCCCCAAGGAGTTAAACAGCAAAGCGGTGAAGTTTATGATGGGGCTTTACCGGGTATTTGAAGAGAAAGATTGCTCGGTGGCGGAGATCAATCCCTTGGTGGTGACGGAAGAAGGGGAAGTGATCGCCTTAGATGCGAAGCTTAATTTTGATGACAATGCCCTTTACCGTCACCCGGAGATTCAGAAGCTTCGTGATTTGGATGAAGAGGATCCCAAGGAGATCGAGGCTTCCAAGTTTGATTTAAGTTATATTGCCTTGGATGGGAACATCGGCTGTATGGTGAATGGGGCAGGGCTCGCCATGTCCACCATGGATATTATCAAGTTTTACGGCGGAGAACCGGCCAATTTTCTCGACGTGGGTGGTGGCGCCAGCAAAGAGAAGGTGACGGAAGCGTTTAAGATCATCCTCTCCGATGAAAAGGTAAAAGGGATTTATGTAAATATCTTTGGCGGAATCATGAAATGCGATGTGATTGCGGAGGGGGTTGTGGCTGCGGCCCGCGAGGTAGGGCTAGACAAGCCTCTGGTTGTCCGTTTGGAAGGAACGAACGTAGAATTGGGCAAAAAGATCTTAAACGAATCCGGCCTCAACATCGTTGCTGCCGAGTCGATGGCGGACGGCGCTGAGAAGATCGTCAATCTGGTGAAATAGGAGGGTAGGGGAAGATGAGTATCCTCGTGAATAAAGATACGAAGGTGATTGTCCAAGGGATTACCGGATCTGCCGGGCTATTCCATACGAAACAGATGGTGGAATACGGGACGAAGATTGTAGGAGGTACAAGTCCGGGGAAGGGGGGAACGGAATTGGAAGGCATCCCTGTTTTTGACACCGTAGCGGAAGCGGTTGCGAAGACGGGTGCTAATGCTTCCATCATCTACGTTCCCCCTGCTTTTGCCGCAGATGCGATTATGGAGGCGGTCGATGCAGGGATCGACCTCATCATTGCCATTACGGAAGGGATCCCCGTCCTCGATATGGTGAAAGTGAAACGGTTCATGGAAGGAAAGAAGAGCCTTTTAATCGGGCCGAACTGCCCGGGGATCATTACTCCAGGAGAGTGTAAAATCGGCATTATGCCCGGGTATATTCATAAACCGGGGAAAGTGGGCATTGTCTCCCGCTCCGGAACCCTGACCTATGAGGCGGTTCACCAGTTAACGACCCGGGGGATCGGCCAATCCACGGCGGTGGGCATTGGCGGCGATCCGGTTAAGGGAATGGAGTTTATTGATGTATTGAAGCTCTTTAATGAAGACCCGGATACGGAGGCGGTTATCCTCATCGGGGAGATTGGCGGAACCGCTGAAGAGGCTGCCGCCGACTGGATTAAGGAAAACATGACCAAACCGGTCGTCGGGTTTATCGGCGGGCAGACGGCCCCTCCCGGACGGCGCATGGGTCACGCCGGAGCGATCATCTCCGGAGGAAAGGGGACGGCTAAGGAAAAGATCGCTAAACTGGAATCGGCCGGTGTTCGCATGGCGAAGACCCCGGCGGTAATGGGCGAAACCCTGGTGGAATTTCTTCGGGAAAAAGGGATACTGGAACGGGTTTTGGTTTAAAGGATTCAATCTTCAAGGACCGGATGGCAAAATCCGGTCTTTTTTTCTCTCTTTTTTCGGCAGGATTTTTCCGAAAAAAGAAGAAAAAAGATGAGAACAGGTTGTAGATGAAGAAGAGGAGGGATTCATCTGGATCGGAAGATGATTGCCGCCACTTTGCATCGGCTGCCGGGGGTGGGAACGGGGATCTTAACCCGCATCGATGAGTTGGTACGGGGGGATTGGCAGAAAGTACCGGGAAATCGCCGATGGTTTCGTGAGCTTCCCCTGAAAGGGGAGGAGATCGAGGCGATTCTTGAGCATCTTATTCCGGAGAAGATCGAGGAGACGGAGGAGGAATTGCGAAGGTTAGGAATAAAACTTCATATGCGGGGAGAGTCGGACTACCCACGGAGGCTGGAGGAGATCTCCAACCCTCCCTTTCTGCTGTATAGTTTGGGCGATTCTTCCCTCCTTGCCGAAAGCCGTCTCATCAGCATTGTGGGAACCCGAAAGCCCTCCTCCTATGGTCAGATCGTATCTCACAAGCTGGCGGCCGATTTGGCAGGGAAGGGATGGGGCGTTGTTAGCGGGATGGCCTCAGGGATTGACTCATTTGCCCATCGGGGGGCATTATCGGTGAGGGGGAAGACGATTGCCGTCTTGGGGTGCGGGGTTGATGTGGTTTACCCTCCTGAAAACGAAGATCTCTATCATGAAATCGGGGAGAGGGGTCTTCTCCTTTCCGAGTACCCACCCCATATGCCTCCCGCAAGGGGGCTCTTCCCGCAGCGAAACCGGATCATCAGCGGTTTAAGCCGGGGTGTGGTGGTGGTGGAAAGCCATCATCGGAGCGGTTCTCTCATCACCGCCGAATGGGCCTTGGAACAAGGGAGGGAAGTTTTCGCCGTTCCGGGTTCGATCCTGAGCGCCAAAAGCGCCGGCCCGCACCGACTGATCAAAGAAGGGGCGAAATTGGTCACCTCCGCACAGGATGTGTTGGACGAATTTTCCTTCTCGATCCAGCCTGAGCTTTTTCCGGAAAAAGAGAAGGAAGGAAAAACGTTCGTGGGGGACCTCACCCGGGAAGAGGAAGAACTTTTATCCCTCATCTCTTATTCCCAGATTCACATTGACGAGCTGATCCGCTCGGTCCGTTATCCTCTTTCCCGACTTCACCAGCTTCTCCTCTCCCTGGAGATGAAGAAGGCGATCAAGAAGTTGCCCGGCTTTTTTTATATGCGCCGATGAAGGAAAAACTTCTTAAGTTGGAAATCGTTTGACAAATGGGTCCAAGACAATACATAATAAACAACGAATTGTTTATCGAAAGGGGGATCATGCTTGGCTGATTCTTTGGTGATCGTTGAATCTCCCGCCAAAGCAAAAACCATCGGCAAATATTTAGGCAAGAAATATAAGGTTTTGGCCTCCATGGGGCATATTCGGGATTTGCCGAAAAGCCAGATCGGCGTTGATGTGGAGAATCATTTTGAACCGAAATATATTACCATTCGCGGCAAAGGGGAATTGCTAAAGGAACTGAAGGATGCCAGCAAAAAGGTAAAGCAAGTCTACCTGGCGGCCGACCCGGATCGGGAAGGAGAGGCCATCGCTTGGCATCTGGCCCAGTATCTGAATTTAGATTTGAATCAGCCCATCCGCGTTGTTTTTAATGAGATTACAAAGCAGGCGATCCAGGAATCCTTTAAACAGCCTCGGAAGATTAATATGAATCTGGTAGAGGCGCAGCAGGCGCGTCGGATTTTGGACCGCTTGGTGGGGTACAAGATTAGTCCTCTCTTGTGGAAAAAAGTGCGGAAAGGTTTAAGTGCAGGACGGGTCCAATCGGTGGCGGTGAAGCTGATCATCGACCGGGAGCGGGAAATTAAGTCCTTTGTTCCGGAAGAATATTGGACCGTCACCGCTTATTTCGGAGAGGGAAAAGACCGCTTTGAAGCGAGCTTTTACGGCTTTGACGGTGAAAAGGTAGAGCTACGAAATGAAGAGGAAGTAAAGGAACTTCTCCGGAAAATTGAAGGGGGAACTTACCGGGTCGTTAAAGTGGTACGGAAAGAGAGGAAGAGGAATCCCCCTCCTCCCTTTACCACCAGTTCACTACAACAAGAGGCCGCCAGGAAATTAAATTTCCGTGCTGCAAAAACCATGCGCATTGCTCAACAGCTGTATGAGGGGATCTCCATCGGCCCCGAAGGGAATACGGGCCTTATTACCTATATGCGGACCGATTCCCTGCGAATCTCCGAAACGGCGGCGGAAGAGGCACGCAAATATATACGTGATGACTTCGGACCCTCTTATCTTCCTGAAGAACAACGGCATCATGTCAATAAGGCGGGGGCTCAGGATGCCCACGAAGCGATCCGTCCCACCTCGATCTACCGGGAGCCCGATCGGTTGAAAGCTTATCTATCCAGGGATCAATTCCGACTCTACAAACTGATTTGGGACCGCTTTTTGGCCAGCCAGATGGCTTCCGCGCTCTTGGATACGGTCAGTGTAAGCATCGAAGTCAATGGGGCGGAATTTCGGGCGAGCGGATCTACCGTTAAATTTCCTGGGTTCATGAAGATTTACATCGAAGGTTCCGATGAAGGGAAAAAAGAAGAGGAGAAACTCCTGCCCCCACTTGAGGAAGGGGAAACCGTATCCCTGAAAAAATTGGAAGAAAAGCAGCATTTTACCCAGCCTCCCCCGCGGTATACCGAGGCTAGGTTAGTGAAGACCATGGAGGAATTAGGAATCGGCCGACCCAGCACCTATGCCCCCACCCTTGAGACGATTCAGAAACGGGGGTACGTGGTGTTGGAGGATAAGCGCTTCCTACCCACCGAGTTAGGGGAGATCGTTATCTCCCTGATGGAGGAATTTTTTCCCGAGATTATTAACGTAGCCTTTACCGCAGAGATGGAGAGCAACTTAGATAAGGTGGAAGAGGGAAAAGAAGAGTGGACTCTGGTTTTGGATCAGTTCTACCGGCCTTTTTTGGAGCGACTGCACGTGGCCGAGGAGAATATGAAAGAAGTGGATATCTCCGAAGAATTCTCCGAGGAAAGGTGTGATCTTTGTGGGCGCCCTATGGTGTATAAGATGGGGAGATTCGGGAAATTCCTCGCCTGTTCCGGGTTTCCGGAGTGCCGGAATACAAAACCCATCTTAAAAGAGCTAAATATCGTCTGTCCGAAATGCCATCAAGGAAAGCTGGTAGAACGGAAGACGAAGGCGAGAAGGCGTACCTTTTATGGTTGCAGCCGCTATCCCGAGTGCGACTTCGTCACTTGGGATAAACCGGTGGAAGACCCGTGTCCTAAGTGCGGCGGTCTTATGGTGGAGAAAAAGGAGAAGGGCGGTATGAGGCGGATCTGTACCTCCTGCGGGTATGAGAGGGGAGAGGGCAAAGGAATCGGCGCGACCACAAATTTTTAGGAAATCATGTATGCCCGAGGTGAAACGAAATGATGAAACCCATCGTACAAATCATAGGGGCAGGACTTGCCGGCAGTGAGGCGGCATGGCAGGTGGCAAAGCAAGGGGTTTCCGTGAGGCTGTATGAGATGCGCCCTAAAAAACGGACGGCCGCCCATCAAACCGATTGGTTCGCCGAGCTGGTTTGCAGCAATTCCCTTCGTTCCAATTCCTTGACCAATGCGGTCGGTATCTTAAAGGAAGAGATGCGTAAGCTTGGTTCCGTCATCATGAAGGCGGCCGACGAGACCGCCGTCCCTGCAGGGAGCGCTTTGGCTGTCGATCGTGAAGCTTTTAGCCGAAGGGTAACGGAATTGATCGAGAAAGAACCTCTTATTGAGGTCATTCATGAGGAAGTGGGAGAAATTCCGGAAGGAATTACGGTGATCGCGACCGGCCCACTTACCTCCGAGAAATTATCTCGAGAGATTCTTGCATTTACCGGAGAAGAGTCCCTTTATTTTTTTGACGCGGCGGCCCCGATCGTAACCAAAGATTCCATCAACATGGAGAAGTGTTTTCTCGCCTCCCGGTACGGAAAAGGCGAAGCCGCTTACCTAAATTGTCCCATGACGGAGGAGGAGTTTAACCGGTTTTTTGAGGCATTGCAGGGAGCGGAAGTGGCCAAGCCGAAGGATTTTGAAAGGGAGATCTATTTTGAAGGATGCATGCCTTTTGAAGTGATGGCGAGCCGAGGAAGGGAAACCCTTCTTTTCGGCCCCATGAAGCCGGTAGGGCTCATTGATCCCCGAACAGGAAAGGAACCGTTTGCCGTTGTTCAGCTCAGACAAGATAACGCCGCCGCAACCCTTTATAACATCGTCGGCTTTCAGACCCACTTAAAGTGGGGAGAACAAAAGCGGATTATTCAAATGATTCCCGGACTGGAAGAGGCGGAGATCGTCCGCTATGGCGTGATGCATCGGAATACCTACCTCAATTCTCCCAGGATCCTCTTACCTACGTACCAGACGAAGAAAAGGGAGAACCTGTTTTTCGCCGGGCAAATGACCGGAGTGGAGGGGTATGTGGAATCGGCCGCTTCGGGGCTGATCGCCGGGTTTAATGCCGCACGCATCGCATTAGGGGAAGAGCCTCTGGTTTTTCCTCCGGAGACGGTGATCGGAAGCCTGGCCCATTATATCACCCATGCGGATCCCGAACATTTTCAACCGATGAATGCGAATTTGGGACTCCTTCCCCCTCTGGATCAAAAAGTGCGGGATAAAAGGCGGAGGAATGAGAAATATGGAGCAAGGGCAATCTTTACTATTCAGAATTTTATCCAATCGCTATACAATTCCCTTGCATAGCCGATCTCCTCTGTGATATGATAGGTGAGGTGAAAAGGTAAAGGAGTCGTGAAGATGGAAATCAGGGAAGCCATCCGACAGTTCCTTCTCTCCCTCTCCGTGGAGAAAAACGCCTCCTCCCATACCCTGACCGCCTATGAAAAGGATCTTCGCCACTTTGTGGAGTCGTTCCAAGAGAGAGGAGAAGGGAAGGAGCTCTCCGTCGGGGAGATTACCATAAGCCACGTGCGAAGTTACTTTGCCCAACTGGTGAGGAAGGAGTATTCTAAAAAAACCGTGGCGAGGAAACTCTCCACCTTGCGCTCTTTCTTCCGGTATTTGATGCGGGAGGGAATCGTGGAGACCAATCCCATGATTGCCCTGAATACTCCTAAACTTCCGAAGACGTTGCCCAAGGTTCTTTACTTAGAAGAGATAAAAGCCCTGTTGGCACAACCTGATTTAAGCACCCCATTAGGACTTCGGGACCGGGCGATCATGGAGGCGCTTTATGCCGGTGGGATGCGTGTCGGCGAGTTGGTTGGACTCACGCTTCCAAAAATTGACCTGGAGTTGGGCTATGCCCTCGTATTTGGAAAAGGAGCGAAAGAACGGGTTGTTCCCATCGGACGTTATGCCGTTGAAAGCTTGAAGCGCTATCTCCTGGAAGCCAGGCCTCTTCTTTTGGCCAAGGGAAGGCGGGAGTCCCAATTCCTTTTTTTAAACGCCCGGGGCGGCCCCCTTACAGATCGGAGCGTCCGGCGAATCCTTGAGAAATATATCACAAAGGCCTCCATCTCCTTAAAAGCCACTCCCCATACCTTTCGTCACAGTTTTGCCACTCATCTCTTAGACGGGGGTGCAGACCTTCGGACCGTTCAGGAGTTGTTGGGCCATGCAAACCTCTCCACGACGCAGATTTATACCCATGTTTCTCAGGAGAGGTTGAGGAAGACGTATTACCGGACACATCCGCGGGCTTAACCGTGAAAAGGATTTGGTAAGGATAGTAATGAAGAAAGAGGGAGAGAAATGGAATCCCAACTTCGAGGCACAACGATATTTGCCATCCGCCATCAGGGAAGTGCGGCCATGGCCGGGGATGGACAGGTTACCTTTGGAAATTCCATGGTCATGAAGGCTCACGCCAAAAAGGTCCGGCGCCTTTACCACGGAGAAGTGGTGGCCGGTTTTGCCGGATCGGTTGCCGATGCCTTCACCTTATTTGAAAAGTTTGAGATGAAATTGGAGGAATATCATGGAAATTTGCAGCGGGCGGCTGTTGAGTTGGCGAAAGAGTGGCGGATGGATAAGATGCTCCGCCAATTAGAAGCGATGTTGATCGTGATGAATAAGGTGGACCTTCTCCTCATCTCGGGTACCGGTGAGGTGATTGAACCGGATGATCACTTGATCGCCATCGGTTCCGGGGGGCCGTATGCGTTAGCCGCCGGCCGGGCGCTCAAGCGGTTCGCTCCTCAGCTGAGTGCCCGGGAGATCGCGGAAGCGGCCCTTACCATCGCTGGAGAAATTTGCGTCTTTACCAATTCCAATTTGGTCATTGAAGAACTGTGAGGGAGTGTGTTCCCGTGAATATGTCCCAATTAACCCCTAAAAAAATCGTAGAAGAGCTGGATAAGTATATTGTGGGGCAGAACGAGGCGAAGAGGTCTGTCGCGGTGGCGCTTCGCAACCGTTATCGGCGCAGCCTTCTTTCTCCTGAATTGAGGGAAGAGATCCTGCCGAAAAATATATTGATGATTGGACCGACCGGAGTGGGAAAAACGGAGATTGCCCGTCGAATTGCCAAGCTGGTGGATGCTCCCTTTGTCAAGGTAGAGGCGACAAAGTTTACCGAAGTTGGTTATGTGGGACGGGATGTCGACTCCATGGTCCGGGATTTGGTCGAGGTTTCGATTCGGATGGTAAAGCAGGAAAAGATGGAGGCTGTTCGTGATAAAGCGGAGAAACTGGCCAATGAGAGGTTGGTGGAGATTCTCGTACCTTCCTCCAAAAAGGGAAGGAATGTTAGGAATCCCCTGGAAATGTTCTTTGGCGGGGGAGTACGGGATCCCCAAGAGGAAAACCCCCAGGAAGAGCAAGATAAAGAGCAACAGCGTCGGCTCATCGCTTATAAACTGGCGGCAGGCCAGTTGGAGGATCAGATTGTGGAAATCGAGGTGGAGGATTCCTCGCCCTCCATGTTTGAACTTTTCTCAGGCCAAGGGGTAGAGCAAATGGGGATCAATATGCAAGATCTCTTTGGCAATTTACTTCCCCGCCGCACGAAGAGGAGAAAACTTCCCATCCGGGAGGCACGTCCCTACTTGATCCAAGAAGAAGCACAGAAATTGATCGATATGGATGAAGTGCAACAAGAAGGGATACGGAGGGCCGAAGAGACGGGAATCATCTTCCTCGATGAAATAGACAAGATCGCCGGAAAGGGAGGCTCCACCGGACCTGATGTTTCCAGGGAAGGGGTACAGCGGGATATTTTACCCATTGTGGAAGGTTCCACGATCATGACGAAGTATGGCCCTGTGAAGACCGATTACATCCTCTTTATCGCTGCAGGCGCCTTCCATGTGTCGAAGCCTTCCGACCTGATCCCCGAATTGCAGGGAAGGTTTCCCGTTCGAGTGGAATTAAATTCCCTTACCGAGGAGGATTTCGTCCGCATCTTAACGGAGCCGAAACATGCCCTCATTAAACAATATATCTCCCTTATTGAAACAGAAGGCATTAAGGTGGAATTTACCACCGAGGCGATCCGTGAGATTGCAAGGCTTGCAACGGAGGTGAATGAGAATACGGAAAACATAGGAGCACGACGGCTTCACACGATTTTAGAGAAACTGCTGGAAGACCTCTCTTTTGAAGCTCCGGAGATCCATCTGGAGAAGGTGGTCATCACGCCTGAATATGTTCAGGAAAAACTGAGGAATTTGGTGAAGAATAGGGATTTAAGCAGGTACATCTTATAACCCGGAAAAAGGAGGAAAAATGAATGGATCTTTTATCGAAGAGCCGGCGCATTAACCGCTTGCTGCAGCGGACCGGACAACATGTGAACTTTACCGAAATGGCGGAGGTGCTACGGGACGCCATTGAAGCCAACATTTATGTGTTAAGCCGGAAAGGAAAGGTTTTAGGGTATGCGATTCACCATGAGATTGATAACCAGCGTATGAAAGAGATGCTCTCGGAGAGAAAGTTCCCTGAATGGTACAACAACGAATTGCTGAAAGTAAGTGAAACGATCACGAACATCGATGTGGAGAATGAATTAACCGCATTTCCGGTGGAAATGAAGGATACATTTCGGGATGGTCTTACCACCGTTGTACCCATTATCGGGGGCGGCGACCGTTTGGGGACGTTAATTCTTGCCCGTTTGCATGAAAGCTTCGGTGAGGATGACCTGATCCTGGCTGAGTATGGGGCCACCGTGGTGGGGATGGAGATCCTTAGGGAACGGGCCGACCTGATCGAACAGGAAGCCAGGAATAAGGCCGTCGTCCAGATGGCGATCAGCTCTCTCTCTTATAGCGAATTAGAAGCGGTGGAACATATCTTTGAGGAATTGGAAGGCAATGAGGGACTTTTGGTGGCGAGCAAGATCGCCGATCGGGTCGGCATCACCCGTTCCGTCATCGTGAATGCTTTGCGGAAATTGGAGAGTGCAGGGGTGATTGAGTCTCGTTCCTTGGGGATGAAAGGAACCTACATCAAGATCCTTAACGACAAGCTTCTCCCTGAGCTGGAACGGGCGAAATCCTAAGAAAAACGAGACGGGAATTTCTTGCATAGGACCGTGGAACTAGAAAAAGGCTCAGTTCATGATGAACTGGGCCTTTTCTTTACGTAGATTTAACGTTTTTTTGGAGGGATTTAGGTAAAATTTCTTATTGTTTCTTTAGGTCCGGATGTGTACTATTGAAGTATGAATGAAAAAAGAGGAATTTTAGGGAATTGTGTAGAATACTCCTTACTAGTGAAAAGGGTAATGTAAAGAGAGAAAGAAGGTGAAGGTCCATGGCATTTTTTCTCCCCCCTTCATTTCGTATCGTGGAAAATGCCCTTGATGCGGCCACGTTAAGGCAGCGAGTGATTGCGAATAATATTGCCAATGTCGATACCCCGGGATATAAGACCCAAAGGGTAGAATTCGAATCGATCTTGAAAGAGGCTCTGCAAGAGGATAAACCCACAACTTTCATAGGTAAAAGGACCGATCCCCGCCACCTTTCCATCGGAACGGCAGGAGGGCCTGAAGAGGTCCGGGCGAGGGTAAGCACGGATCCGACCACTTGGGTAGAAAACAACGGCAATAATGTGGATGTAGAGTATGAAATGACGAAAATGGCGGAAAATCAAATCTGGTACAACGCCCTCGTAGAGGAAACCAATTCCTTTTTCACGCGGCTCCGTGAAGTGATTAAAGAAGGGAGATAGGGTAAATCATGAGTCTTTTCCAAGGCATGGACATTAGCGGTTCCGCTTTGACGGTGAATCGCCTGCGCATGGACATCATTTCCTCTAACATAGCAAATGCAGACACTACGCGGGGGCAGTATGTGAATGGAGCGTGGGTGCCCTACCGGAGAAAGATGGTTTCCATTGCTCCGATGACGGAAAAATCCTCCTTCCAGGAGATCTTACAGAATGAGATGGATCAAACGAATCAGGCAGGGGTAAAAGTGACCGGAATTTACGAAGATCCCTCTCCTGACCGCCTTATCTATGATCCCAGCCATCCGGATGCCGATGCCAACGGTTACGTTAGATTGCCGAATGTGGACATTCTCCGGGAGATGGTGGATTTGATGAACGCTTCCCGCTCCTATGACGCGAACGTTACCGCACTTAACGCCACCAAGGCCATGTACATGAAAGCCCTGGAAATCGGAAAATAGGAGAGATGAATGATGAACCCTTTGTCCATATCGAATCCCACCCTGTTCAATGGGAACTTCCAAAGCAAGGACGCTGTGAATAAAACCTCTCCAGCCACCGCTCTGAATCAATTTTCTCAATATCTAGGAGATGCTTTGGAAGCCGTAAACCGGCAACAGGTGGAAGCGGAACAGATGACGGAGAAACTGGCGACGGGGGAAGTAAAAGATCTCCATCAAGTGTTAATCGCCACGCAAGCGGCGAACCTATCTTTGGCATTAACCGTACAAGTGCGAAACAAAGTGATCGAGGCTTATCAGGAGATCATGCGCATGCCCTTATAAGGTCTTCAAGAGCACTCATGTGATTCATAGACGGAGAGAGTCTTTATGGGAGGAAGGGTTTGTCCTTGCTAGAGCGAGTTAAACATCTGTGGGAGCGACTGGTTCAATTTTTAAAGAAGACGACCTTAAGACAGCGTATCATAGGATTAACCCTGTTTTTCACGACGGTGGGTCTGATCCTCCTCTTGCTCTTTACCTTCTCCCGCCCTCATTATGTGCAATTGTACGATAATCTGAGCGAAAAGGAGACCGGGGAAATCACCGCCCGCTTAAAAGAGATGGGGGTCCCTTATGAACTCACGCCGACGGGGAAGGGCATATCCGTTCCCCAAGAAAAAGCGGCTGAGGTGAGGGTCCAACTGGCCGCCGAGGGAATTCCGAAGAGCGGCTCCATCACCTATGAAAGCTTTGCCCAGAACATGGGTCTTGGGATGACCGATCGTCAATTCTCCGTCGTGGAACGGGATGCCATGCAGAATGAACTGAGAAAAATGATCATTCAAGGGATTCATGGCATTCGGGATGCCCAAGTCATGATCACCTTGCCGCCGGAAAAAGTTTGGGTGAGCCAAGAAGCGGAAAAGGCGACCGCCTCCCTCATCCTTGATGTGGATCCCGGGACTTCGTTAAGCCAAACACAGGTAAATGCCATCTATACTCTCGTTTCTCGCAGTGTCCCCAACCTTCCGGTAGAAAATATTATCATCACCAATCAATATGGAGAAGCGCTTGAACCCAATTTCGCCAATCCGGATAATGCCATCAGCACGGATGATTTTCAAAAAATGCAAGCCATAAAGAACTCGATCGAGAGGGATATCGAGGGGAGCATACGAAACCTCTTAAGCCCCATCATGGGTCCGGATATGGTGACGGTTCAAGCCTTTGCCACGCTGGACTTTACCAAAGAACAGCGGCAAGAAAACCTGGTGACCGCTCCCGATACGGTCAATAACTCCGGCCTTGTGATCAGCATGGAGAAACTAAATGAGACCTGGAACTCCCAGGGAAATGGTGGAGTGGGAGGCGTTCCCGGTCCGGGAACCACCGATGTGCCGGGATATCAGGCAGGAACCCAGGGAAATGGAAACAGCAATTACGAAAAAGATGACCAAAAGATCAACTATGAAGTAAATCGGATCACCCGTTCCATCACCGCATCTCCCTATCGGATTGCGGATCTATCGATCAATGTTGGTGCAAACATCCCGACCCCGAACCCCAATGATCCAAACGCGGTACAAGCGGCGAATGCTCTTAAGGCAGACATTCAACAGGTCGTGGCCAATGTGGTACGAACCGCCTTGGGACAAGCCGGGAGAACCTTTACCAATGCAGACATTAACCAACGGGTAACGGTGATCGCGATGCCTTTCCGCCAAGCGGCTCCTACCCAAACCAATCCGCCCAATCTCTTTTCTTCCTGGTTTACTTACGCCGTTATAGGAGCTCTATTAGCGGCTGGACTTCTGCTATTCTTCCTATTTAGATATAGAAGGAAAAAGAAGGGTGAGAGCATGGAGGAAGAACTGATTCCTACCAAATTGGAGGAGATTCCCCCCATAGCCATGGAAGAGACGGAGGAATCGGTCATACGGAAACAATTGGAGCGTCTTGCCCGGGAAAATCCGAAGGATTTCGTCACGCTATTAAGGACCTGGATATCGGAAGAATGAGAGGGGGAGAGGGGAATGGCCAAGAGTTCAAAAGAGTTGACCGGGAGGCAAAAGGCAGCTATTCTTCTCATCTCGTTAGGACCTGAAGTTTCTGCCCAGATTTTTCGTCACCTTCGTGAAGATGAAATTGAACAGTTAACATTAGAGATTGCCAATGCCCGCAAGGTGGATTATCACGAGAAGGAGAAAGTATTAAACGAGTTCCATCAGATTTGCGTTGCCCAAGAATATATCTCTCAAGGGGGCATCCAATACGCGAAGGAGATTTTGGAAAAAGCGCTGGGCAATCAGAAGGCTCTGGAGATTATTAACCGATTAACCGCAACGCTGCAGGTACGACCCTTTGATTTTATGAAGAAGCTGGATCCGCAGCAAATCCTCAACTTTTTGCAGAATGAACATCCCCAGACCATCGCCCTCGTTCTGGCCTATCTCGATCCCTCTCAAGCCGCCCTGATTTTATCTGCACTCCCCCATGAGCACCAAGCAGATGTGGCAAAGAGGATTGCGACCATGGGAGGCGCCTCCCCGGAGGTGATCTATCAGATCGAGCAGATCCTAGAGCAAAAATTAGCCACCACATCTCTGCAGGACCTGACCCAGGCGGGAGGGGTGGAGTCCATCGTCCAAATTTTAAATGGTGTAGACCGGGCGACGGAGAAAACCATCTTGGAGTCCCTAGAAATCCAGGATCCTGACTTAGCGGAAGAGATTAAGAAGCGGATGTTTGTCTTTGAAGACATTATCCATCTCGATGATCGCTCCATCCAACGTGTGATTCGTGAAGTCCAGAATGAAGACCTCATGCTGGCTTTAAAAGTAGCAAGCGAAGATGTGAAAAATGCGATCTTTCGCAATATGTCCAAAAGGATGTCGGATACGTTCAAAGAAGAGATGGAGTATATGGGTCCGGTCCGGCTTCGGGAAGTGGAAGAAGCGCAGTCCCGCATTGTTGCCGTGATTCGCCGCTTAGAAGATCTGGGTGAGATCATTATCGCCCGCGGAGGAGGAGATGAGATCGTTGTCTAAAGTGATTAAAGTGACCGAATACCGTGAAGAAAAAGCGCGTCGTCACTTGTTGCTTCCCCTTCATCCTCCAAAACGGGTTGAGGATCAGACCGATCACCTGCCTTCTCCCGCGGTGACGGAAGAAGAAGGGAAAAGGGCGGCGGAGCAGGAACGTTTAAGGATGTTGAAGCAGGCTGAAGAAGAGGTTGCCCGCCTTTATCGGGAAGCCGAAGAAAAAGTGAAACGTTTAATGGAAGAAGAACATATAAAACTGGAAAAAGAAAGGGAGAAAATCTATCAAGGCGCCCGGGAAGAGGGATTTCAAGCGGGGTGGGAAGAGGGAGTAAAGAAGGGAGAAGAAGAGGCAAAGGGAAGATATGAATCGCTCATCAGCCAGGCGGAGGAACTTCTTCTCGATGCAGAAAAAGAGGCGAAGAGGAGGATTAAAGAATCGGAGGAGGAGCTGCTTCTTCTATCGATCCAGATCGCAGAAAAGATTCTTCATTTTACCCTGAAAAGGGACGAAGATGCTTTTCTTGCCATGGTGAAGGAAGCGATTCTCCAGAATGACGAGCGGCATGAGATTACTCTCCGTACAAATCCTTCATCTTACATTTATCTTAAATCCCGTCTTTCCACACTGAAAGAGATGATATCGGATCAAGCGAAGCTCATCCTTCTCCCTGATCCGAAGATCGAAGAGAATGGGGTTGTGATTCAAACCTCTACGGGAAATCTGGATGCCCGCCTCTCCTCCCAACTGGAAGAGATCAAAGCGGCTCTCCTTCAAGCTTGCAGAAGGGGGGAGGAGGATGAGTAATGCAGGAATTTTATCCAAATATAAGGAAGTGGTGAAGAAGGTAAATCCGATCCGAAGGAACGGCTATGTTTCTAAGGTGATCGGACTTACCGTAGAATCCCAGGGCCCCGAGAGCAGAATCGGAGAGATATGCCTCATTTATCCCAGGGAGGGAGTTCCGATTCAAGCCGAAGTGGTTGGTTTCAGGGAAGAGAAGGTTCTCCTCATGCCCTTGGGGGAATTGGGGGCGATCGGACCGGGTGCCGAAGTGCGGGCAACGGGAAGACCGCTAGAGATCCGGATCGGCAACATGAAGGGGAGAATTTTAGATGGATTAGGGAGAGCGATGGATGGGAAACAGATTCGTCCGACAGGGGATTGGATCCATGTCGAGCGTAAACCTCCTAATCCCCTTTCCCGCCCTCGGATTACACAGCCGATCACCGTAGGGGTTAGGGCGATCGATGGACTTCTCACCCTGGGAAAGGGACAGCGGATTGGAATCTTTGCAGGAAGCGGGGTGGGAAAGAGTACCCTCCTCGGGATGATCGCCCGCAATACCTCGGCCGATGTGAATGTGATTGCATTGATCGGTGAGCGGGGCCGGGAGGTGAAGGAGTTCATCGAGCGGGATCTGGGAGAGGAGGGACTGAAGCGATCCATGGTAGTGGCCGTTCCTTCCGATCAGCCTGCCCTTCTCCGCATGAAAGGAGCCTATGTCGCCACTGCTATCGCAGAATACTACAGGGATCAAGGATTAGATGTGATGCTCATGATGGATTCCGTAACCCGTTTTGCCATGGCAGGACGAGAAGTGGGACTGGCCATTGGGGAGCCCCCTGCGACCAAGGGATACCCCCCCTCCGTCTTCGCAAACCTGCCGAAACTCTTGGAGCGATCGGGAACCAGTGAAAAAGGGACGATTACCGCCTTTTACACCGTATTGGTCGATTCCGACGATATGAATGAACCGATCGCCGATGCGGTGCGGGGGATTCTCGACGGGCATATCGTCTTAAGCCGGGATCTCGCCAACAGAGGCCATTTTCCGGCCATTGATGTCTTGGAAAGCGTAAGCCGATTGATGACAGAGGTCACAAACCCTGAACATCAGGAAAAGGCTCGTCAAGTAAGGCGACTCCTCTCTGCTTACCAGGAGGCGGAAGATCTCATCTCCATCGGAGCCTATCGACGGGGAAGCAATCGGGAGACTGACCTTGCGATTGCCATGAAACCGAAGCTGGATCAATTTTTGCGGCAAAGGGTGGATGAACGACCCACGTTTGAAGAGACGCTTCAATTCCTCCAAACGGAGATTTAGAGGTGAAGGAAATGGCCTACTCTTTCCCACTGCAAAGGATTCTTGATTTAAAAGAACGGGAAAAAGAATTCCTGGTACGCAGTCTGGCGGATTCTCTGCAGAAAAAGGAAACGGCGGAAAAGGAATACATAGAAACCCGCCATATCCAACAGAGAGCTGAGGAGCACCTCTCCCGCATTCCTGAACAAGGGATACAAGTAAAGGAACTTCTCGAACAGTACCGTTTTATTCAACAGGTCGCCGGAAAGGTAAAAAGAGCTGAGGAGATACTTTCTACGCTTGAGAAAGAAGTAGAACGGGAGATGGAGAAAGTAAAAGGGAAGGAGATGGAAGTAAAAACGTATCGGCGATTGCGGGAAAACGGTTATCGTGAATGGTTGAACGAAGAGGAGAAGAAGGAACAGAAAGCGCTGGATGAGATTTCTATCCACTCTTTTTTGAAGAAAAGGGAAAACGCAACCCAGACCGGATGAAACGTATCGTCTCTCGCCGAATAGAGGAAGAGGAGAATCATCGTTATCTGTGAATCTAAAATCGGTTCATGCCTTTTAAAGGGAGGAGGGAATGAAATGGAGAGAGTACAGGAGTTGAACAGGGGAAAAGGAAAAGGAGAAAAGGAGAAAGAAAGAGTCGCAGAAAGACCGGTTGACCCCGAAGAAGAGAAAGTGGCAGAAGAGAAAGATTACTCGAAGTTAGAATGGTTTTTCTATATCATTTTCATCCCCTCCCTTTTTACTCTCATCATGGTTTCCGTGATTCTCTCATTCTTTCATATTAATGTGTGGGAGTCGGCCAAAGGAGCGGTTCAACAAATTCCCTTTGTTAATCAGTGGATTTCCCCCGGAGGAAAGGAAGAGAAAAAGATAAGTCCGGAAGAAGCATTAAAACAACAACTGGCAGAGAGCGAAAAAAAGCTCGCCGACGCGACAACCGCCCTTAATCAGCAAAAAGCAAAAGTTCAGCAGCAGGATCAGGAAATTGCTCAGCTAAAACAGCAACTGGCCGATGCCTTAAAAAGTGGAGAAGAAAAAAAGGCGACACAAGAGGAAAGAAGACAAAAAGCGGTTGAAATGGCGAAGATGCTAACGGGGATGAATGCGAGTAAAGCGGCATCGATACTGGATCAGCTTACCCTCCATGAAGCCGCCGTGATCCTTTCCCAAATGAAGGAATCAGATCGCTCCACATTAATGTCCAAATTGGATCCCAAAAAGGCGGCGGATCTGACGGCCCTTCTCTATAACACCCCGTATAGCGAAAACTTGGAGGTTATGGCACTGCAAGAAAGAGTAGATCAACTCACCACCCAGTTGGATGATCTAAAACTTCTCATGGATGGAGGGGCGAAGAATACTCAGGGGACAACAGCGACGTTAAGAAATGCGATTGCCACCTTTCAACAGATGTCTCCTTCGGCTGCAGCGGCCGTGTTAGAAACCATGTGGAAGAATTCAGAAAGAAAAAATGTCCTATCCATCCTGGCAGGGATCGATCCCAAAGTGAAGGCACCCATAATTGCGGCGATGGATCCGAAAGTGGCGGCTCAAATCAATCAAGCCTTTCTCCAGTGAAAAGGGTATACGCGGGAATTGAAAGGCGATTTTTACCATGGGCAATGAAAGGAGGTGATATCGATGAATGAAACGTTGGTTACCCCTTATGGGGCACTTTCCTCTTTAAAGACGGCGAATGTCCTCTTTTCGAGCGGAGGAGGAAAAAATCTTCTTGATTCTTCCGACCCATTTCTTTCCCTCCTCATGACCGCAGGGCAAAATGGGGCAGAACTCCAAGGTTCCCCTATGAATGGAAACTTAACGGGTGGGTTTGAGTTGCTAAACCTCCTTGCAGCGCTTCGCGGGTTTGAGGGGGGGAATGGCAACTTAGGAGAAGAAGAACTTCTAAGCCCCTCCACAGGGAATAAAGGAGAGGCAAATGAAGACGATTGGAAGGCGTTGCTTTCCCTCTTGCAACAACTGGGAGTCCTATCCATCCCCTCAAATCTAAATCAAGGGGTTCTCCTTCCCACCCTTCAGGAGAATTCCACACAGCTGAAAAACCTTCTCTCCCAAGCCATCGGAGGAAAGGAAGGGGAAAGGCTTTTTTCAGGTGAAACCTTCGCTCAGCAAAAGGGAGCAGATCTGACGGCCTTGTTTTCGAGGGGAGATCTCCTTGATGGAAAGGCAATGTTAAACCTTTCTTTAGTGAAGAACCTTCTTACTCAAGTATTAGACGGAGCGGAGGGGGGAGACCTGCTCTCGCCGGACCAAAGCCCAATGGGGCAAAACCCCATTCGCCACCTCTCGATCGGGCAAAATGAAGGCTCCCTTCTACTTAAACTACTGTCTTCATTGAAGGGCCAAGATGGAGCACTCCTCCCCCAAAGCACCGGGCAACAAGGAGAGTTCATCCAGGCTCAAGGGGGTGGGCCGGAGAAATTAATCTCCATGGCACAAGGAAAGGAAAAGAGTGTTCCCTTATTCCCCGAAGGAGGAACGGGAAAGGATGGGGAAGGGAGGACCAAGGGAAATGGAAATGAAGCAACGAAGGCGGGATTTTATCAGCTCCTTGGAGAATGGCAGGGAAAAGCCTCCGCCCAACCGTCCATTAAAGAGACCGTTACCCTTCACGCCAATCAATTTAAGGAAGATCTAAGCCGTTTCCTCCTCTCCCAGGTGAAGATGATCCGCCTACCCGATGGGACATCGGAAGCCCATTTGAAACTCTTCCCTGAACAGTTAGGGAGCCTCGATGTGAAAATCGCCATGCACCGCGGCATCATGCAGGCTACTTTTATCGTTGACACCCTCCAGGGAAAGGAACTGTTAGAGCAGAACCTGACCCATCTCCGCCATCAATTGGTTCAACAAGGAATTCAGGTGGATAAGATGGAGATCCTAACCCCTAAAGAACTTCCCTACTCCCAACAAACATGGCAAAGGGAAGGGGAGGATCGCAGGAGACAACCGTACCCATGGAGAGCTTTGGAGAAGGAGTATGACGGGGACGAGGAATTTTCAAACCTCATCACCTCTCCCTTAACCCTGGGGTAAAACGATCCTATCCTCATTCCTTAGAAGAAAGGAGGAAAGAAAATGGATAACACGATCCGTTCATCTTCCGTCATCGGAACAGCGGGAACAAATCAAGGGAGCACAAATCCGGAAGGCCGAAATACCTTGGGGCAAGATGCCTTTTTGCAGATTCTTGTAGCTCAGTTAAAGTATCAGGACCCTCTCCAGCCCATGCAAGACCGAGATTTTATCGCCCAAATGGCCACGTTCTCCTCTGTTCAGCAATTGATTCAGTTAAATCAAGCTGTGGCAGAAATTAAAGAGATGCTGAAGGGGACTTCTCCTGCCCAAGGGGGTTAAGACGTCTCCGGCCGTTTCCGGGTAGAACGAACCCTTCTCATTCGGCTTAAACACAAAGAAAAGGGGTAAGTAAGATGGACGAAACATGGAGAATTGGACAAATCGTTCCTCCTCCATTGCCTTCTCCCACCCGGCCTTCGAATAAGGGGGATAACGTAGGGCTAGATTTCGCTTCCTATTTGGAGGAAGAGAAGGAGCGGCAAAATCCTCCCATCTCCTTCAGCCGCCACGCCGAAGAGCGGTTGATTGAGCGGGGCATTAAGCTTTCCCCGGAGCTTACCCATCGTTTAGAAAAAGCAGTGACCAAAGCAGGGGAGAAAGGATCGAAGGAAACGCTGGTCATCGTAGACGATCTCTTCTTTGTCGTCAGCGTGAAGAACCGAATGGTGATTACAGCCCTTGAGAAAGCACAGGCAAAGGAGAATCTCTTTACCCATATCGACAGTGCCGTCTTGTACTAGGGTTGGACCGTCAGGGAACCTTGATCCTGCCGATTGACGGAAGCAGGATCCGAGATGCGCTCTGTGATCAGTGGGAAGCGACCTCTTTCACGTAGGGAGAAAAGAAGAGGAAAAGTAGAGGAGGATGAGAAATGCTTCGATCGCTATATTCAGGAATTTCCGGCATGCGGGGATTTCAGACGAAACTGGATGTGATCAGCAACAATATTGCCAATGTGAACACGATTGGTTTTAAGGCGGGACGGGTGATGTTCTCCGATATCCTAAGCCAGACCCTCTCCGGTGTTACCGCACCGGTAGATGGGGTTCGGGGAGGGGTAAATCCAAAACAGGTAGGCCTAGGCTCCCAGGTAGCCGCCATCGACACCATCCATACCGGTGGAAGCGCCATGACCACAGGGGTTAACTCCGATCTCCGGATTGACGGGAATGGCTTTTTCGCCGTCCAGGATCCGGCGGGGAATGTCTTTTATACCCGCGCCGGCAATTTTACCGTCGATGCCAGTTATCAATTGGTGACTCCCCAAGGCTTTCTCGTGTTAGGCGCCGATGGTGCCCCCATCACATTGGAAGATACGGTGGAGAGTTTTTCCATCGCGAAGGATGGGACGATTATTCAAGTCCTGAATGATGGGACGATCAATACCGATTTGCAGGTCGGCGTGGCAAGGGTGAGAAATCCAGGGGGGCTGGAGAAGATGGGCAATTCCCTCTACCGCCTCACCTTAAATGCAGATCCGGAAACAGATCCCCTTGCGTTGATCGGAACGGCAGGACAGGATGGGAGGGGAGAGGTCATCGCAGAGCAACTGGAAATGTCCAATGTGGATCTTACCAATGAGTTTACGGAGATGATCGTGGCCCAACGTGGTTTCCAGGCGAACTCCCGCATCATCACCACTTCCGATGAAATTTTACAGGAATTGGTTAATCTGAAGCGTTAAAGGAGATCGTAGACCTAACGAGTAAAGAAGGAGGGATAGGGAGATGGTTCGGTTAACCCGTTTTAGCCGGGAGGAATATTACTTAAACCCTTTTTTAATCGAGACCGTGGAATCTACTCCGGATACGGTGATTACGCTCACCTCAGGCAAAAAACTGCTGGTAAAGGAATCGGCAGAAGAAGTAGTGGCGCGAGTAACGGACTATTTCCGGAGTCTCTCCCTTCCCTCCTTTCCCTCCCGGATTGAGTCTACGAAGAGAGAAGATGAGGAGTAGCGCCGATGAAGAATAAACTTTTAGGTTTTTCCATCGCTTTGCTCGTTGCCATTAGCCTCTTAGCCATCACCACCTTGCTGTTGATCAAATTTGTCTTGACTCCTCCTGCAACACAAGCGGATGGTGTGTTCCGAAATATGGACGAAATGGCGGCCATGTCCATTAATACCGGGGAGATGACCACCAATTTAAAGGATAACCGCTATGCCGTCATGGAATATACCATCATTCTCTCCAATAAAAAAGCGAAGGATGAGGCGGAGAAAGGGTTATTTCTCATCAAGAGGGAGATTCTGGGGGTTCTATCCTCGATGGATTCCACCCAATTGGTAGGGGATGATGGGGTGAAAAAGATGGAGGATGCCATTCAAAAGCGCATCGACTCCATTTTGAAAGAGGGCAAGGTGGTCAGGGTGGTAACGACGAGGAAGATCGTTCAGTAAACCGAACCTTCTTCAATAAGAATGTAAGGGAGATCGACACAGTTCGCAAGAAGGGGGGGTGAAAACTTGACAGAGGTATTATCCCAATCGGAAATCGATGCCTTGCTTCAAGCGCTCTCGTCCGGGGAGATGGATGTTGACCAACTAAAGAAGGAAGAAGAGAGCAAAAAAGTACGGGTTTATGATTTTAAGCGAGCCCTTCGTTTCTCAAAGGACCAAATCAGAAGCTTAACCCGTATCCATGAAAATTTTTCCAGGCTTCTTACCACGTATTTCTCCGCCCAGCTACGCACCTATGTCCATATCACGGTGGCAAGTGTAGATCAGTTGCCCTATGAAGAATTTATTCGCTCCATTCCGAAGACCACGACGTTGGGGATTTTTTCCGTGGCTCCTCTGGAGGGCCGCTTTGTTCTGGAGATTAATCCAATTATCGCCTATGCCATGTTGGAGCGCTATTTAGGGGGGCATGATAATGGCCCCATTAAGATGGGGATGATGACTGAGATTGAATTGGCCGTGATTGAGCGCATCTTTCGGAAGGCGTTGGAGAGCTTTAGAGAAGCATGGCAATCGATGGTCGAACTGGAACCGGAACTGGAGGGGTTAGAAACGAACCCCCAGTTTATGCAGATTGTATCGCCCAATGAAACCGTCGCGGTCATCTCCTTCACCACGAAGATCGCGGACATCAGCGGGATGATTAATCTCTGTCTTCCTCATGTGGTCCTGGAACCCCTCATGCCTAAACTGACGGCCCATTATTGGTTGGAAGAAAAGCAGAAAAAGCCGGACCCCGCTCAAACAGAGCAGATAACGCAGAAGATCAGGCAAACAGAACTTCTCATCCGTGTTCTCTTAGGGTCTTCCACCATCACCATCGGGGATTTCATCCATCTCACCAAGGGAGATGTGATCCACCTAGATCAAGGAATCGATGATGCGTTGCCCATCCTTCTCGGAGAGAAGAAGAAATTCCTGGGCCGTCCTGGAATTTACAATGGCCGATTAGCCGTTCGAATTGATGAAATCGTAAAGGAGGGAGAAGAAGAGGATGGAGAGTAAAGATATGTTGAGCCAGGAAGAGATCGATGCTCTGTTAAGACAAGGGAATATCGGCGAGGGAGAGGTCGTCGAAGAGAGGGGAGAGGAGTTAGAAAACTACTTAACCCCTCTAGAGGAAGACGCTCTGGGGGAAATTGGGAATATTACCTTCGGGAATGCCTCCACAGCCCTCTCCACCTTGTTAGGACAGAAAGTAGATATAACGACCCCGGAAGTTAGTCTGCTCAAAAAAGAAGAATTGTCTACCATATTCCCTCATCCCCATGTTTCCGTACAGGTAGAATACACGCAGGGATTTACAGGGACAAATCTACTGGTACTTAAGACGAGGGATGCGGCGGTGATCGCCGACCTCATGATGGGGGGCACCGGAGAAACCCCCGCCACCGAATTGGGAGAAATGGAGTTGAGCGCATGTCAGGAAGCGATGAACCAGATGATGGGCGCTGCGGCTACCTCCATGTCTTCCCTTTTTCAAAGGCTGGTCAATATCTCTCCTCCAAAAGTAGACATCTTAGATATACCGGCCGGAAAAGTAAATGTACCGGTTTTTGAGGAAGATCCCCTCATCCGTATTGCCTTCAACCTTAAGGTCGGTTCTCTTATTCAATCGTCCATCATGCAGCTTCTCCCCCTTTCCTTCGCCAAGGAATTGGCGAAGTCGCTCTTGGGCGGAGGAGCATCTCCGAATGAAGAAAAAAAGGAGGAGAGAATAGAGGAAAGAAAGGACGTGTCATCTCGGGAGGAAGAAAAGCGGGCGAGAAGTGAGCCTGCCCCTTTAAGCCATTCTTCTCCTCCCATTCAAGAGAGCAGGAACCAGAGGATGAAGAATCCGGAACCTCAGGTACAGGCCGTTCAGTTCGCCAATTTTGAAAAAAACCCGACATTAACTCCCCAAAACGAAATAAACCTTAATTTGCTTATGGATATTCCTCTGCAAGTTACAGTAGAATTGGGTCGAACAAAGCGTTATATTAAAGATATTCTGGAACTTGGGCCTGGTTCGATCCTGGAGCTGGATAAGTTAGCAGGCGAACCGGTTGACATTCTGGTAAACCATAAGCTGGTGGCAAAAGGGGAAGTCGTAGTGATTGATGAGAATTTTGGTGTGCGAATTACAGAGATCATCAGCCAATGGGAGCGACTTCAAAAACTGTAATTAGAGACCTGAGGAGGATCATGGATGGGGAATCGAATACTCGTAGTTGATGATGCAGCATTTATGCGAATGATGATTAAAGACATTTTAACGAAAAATGGCTTTGAGGTGGTAGGGGAAGCGACCGATGGAGTGCAGGCGGTGGAGAAATACCAGGAATTAAAACCGGATCTGGTCACCTTAGACATAACAATGCCTGAGATGGACGGCATTGAAGCGTTGAAACAGATCCGAAAAATAGACCCCCAGGCCAAGGTGATCATGTGTTCCGCCATGGGCCAACAAGCCATGGTGATTGATTCGATTCAAGCGGGAGCGAAAGATTTTATCGTAAAACCGTTTCAGGCAGACCGGGTGATCGAAGCGGTCCGGAAAACATTGGGGTAATCTCCGATGGGGAAGATTGGACGATGCCTCCTCATCCTTCTCTTTTTCTTCCGGTTCGACCTCATCGATCCAGCTTCCGCTTATGCATTAAAAGGTCCGGATCCCAGTGTGGACCAATACCTAAAGTCGGACCAGGAAGGTACGAGCAATGAGGGAGGGAAATGGGTCGGACAAGGAGAGAAAAATCCACCCTCTTACTGGGCGCTGGCAGGGAAGGTCCTTCTCGCTCTGGCCATTGTCCTTATTCTCCTCCTTGGTTTTGTGAAATGGATGGGAAGAGGAAGAAGGAAGACCGGAGGAGCTTCTGTGCAGGTGGTAGCCTCCCTCTGGCTTTCCCAGCAGAAATCGATAAAACTCGTAAGAGTTGGTTCACATCTTTTTTTAATCGGCGTAGGGGAGAATATAAATCTTCTCTATCATTTTCAGAAAGAAGAGGAGGTATCCACCCTTTTAGAAGAATTGGCCCCCCCTCAAGCCATGAATCGAGAAGGAAGAATTCTTTTTTATCCTTTCAAGAAAAGGTTGAAAAAAGATGTACGACGCCGGGAAGAGGGAAAGGATGACTTCAAGGAAGAGCTGCTTCGCCAGTTGGAACGGTTGCGTACCAGGGAGGACCGAGGGGAGAGGGAAGGGGAGGGAAGAGGAAAAGATGAAGCGTAAGAGAACGATCTTTGGGGTTTTCCTCCTTGTTCTCCTCTTTCTCTCTCCTTCGGCGAGCACCGCTGCCCCAGGAGACCCTATTCCGGGGATTAATGTGCAAATTACGGGGGGAGGAACGGGATCGGCGGTTTCTATTCAACTTCTTCTGCTTCTTACGGTTTTATCCTTGGCGCCGGCGATATTGATCCTGATGACAAGTTTTACTCGCATCGTCGTGGTACTCTCCTTCGTAAGAACGGGACTTTCAACCCAGCAGATGCCGCCCAACCAAGTTCTCATCGGGCTTGCCCTCTTTTTAACCTTTTTTATCATGGCGCCTACGTTTATGCAGATCAACGATCAAGCCCTACAACCTTACTTACAGGGGAAGTTGACTCAGACCGAAGCCCTGCAAAAGGCTGAACTTCCTATCAAACAATTTATGGCGAAACATACCCGGCAGAAGGATTTGGAACTCTTTCTCTCTTACGGGAACTATCCAAAAGTAACAAAGGTAGAAGAGATTCCCCTTGTTGCCCTCGTCCCTGCATTTGCCATCAGCGAATTGTCCACCGCCTTTCAAATCGGTTTTCTCATCTTCGTGCCCTTTTTGGTCATTGACATGGTGGTGGCCAGCATCTTAATGGGAATGGGGATGATGATGCTTCCGCCTGTGATGATTTCTCTTCCCTTTAAGATTCTGCTTTTTGTCCTAGTCGATGGCTGGCATCTGGTGGTACAGACCTTGCTTGAAAGTTTTCAATAAGGGGGAAGAATTGTGAGCCAGGAGATGGTCCTAAAGGTAGGAGAAGAGGCGATCATGGCGATCCTCTTGCTTATTGCGCCGGCCTTGGGATTAGGTCTGGTGGTCGGTCTCATTATAAGCATTTTCCAAGCGACCACTCAGATTCAGGAACAGACGTTGGCGTTTATCCCAAAAATTGTAGTTATTCTCTTATCCTTTCTCATCTTTGGAAAGTGGATGCTTTCCTATCTCATCACCTTTACCAACCATATATTTGAGTTGATTCTTCAGGTGGTGATGTAATTGGACCTCCTCTTTCAATACTTGCCTCCATTTCTTTTGATCTTGTTCCGATTGACCAGTTTTTTCCTGCTGGCTCCCTATTTCAGTACCTATGGCGTTCCTGCTCCCTTCAGGATCGGCTTGGCTGCATTTCTTTCCATCCTGACGGTTCCGGTGGTGGGGACGGGGGAAAGTCTTTCTTTCGACGGGCGGTATCTTTTTTTGGTGATGAAAGAGATTTTTGTGGGTCTATCATTAGGTTTTGTCGGTGCCCTCTTCTTTTACGCTTTACAGACGGCAGGAGGATTTATCGATCTTCAGATGGGTTTCGCATTCGCCAACATTATTGATCCCCAGACGGGGTTAAGCAATCCCATCATGGGCAATTTAAAATATATCTTGGGAATACTCTTCCTCATCTCCACAGGAGGGCATCATCTTCTCATTCAAGGGATCTTGAACAGTTTTTTTCTTGTCCCCTTAGGAGAATTGGTTCCCGTTCAAAATGGGAGAATCGCAGATGAGGTATTAAATCTTTTTATCAAGACGTTTATCATCGCTGTCCAGATTGCGGCCCCGTTGATCGTTACCCTTTTTCTGATCGATGTAGCGCTCGGCTTTGTTTCTAAAACGGTTCCTCAGTTCAATCTTTTTGTGGTTGGTTTTCCGATGAAGATTTTAGCTGCCTTTGGGCTTTTTCTCATCATACTTCCCGGTTTTTTCTACGCTTTACAACTTCTCTTTTCCGATCTCTTTTATTCTTTGGGCCAATTTACACGACAAATGGTGAGATAGAGTGAATCATTTTCCCTATTCCCTACAACTTCAATTTTTTGCTGAGGAAAAAACGGAACCTGCAACCCCTAGGCGAAGGCAGGAGGCCAGGGAGAAGGGGCAGGTGGCCAGAAGTCAGGAGATTCCGTCCGCTTTTGGACTTCTCGCCGGGATGCTTTCCCTTCTCCTCTTTGGGAGTGGTTTTCTTACTCTTTTTAAACAACTCTTTCCCCTCGTCTTAAGCAACTATTCCGATCAACCAATGAATGTTGAGACGTTAGGGAATCTTTCCATGCAAATGTTGGGTATGATCATCCAACCTCTTCTTCCTTTTTTGGCGGTGGTGATGGCTGTGGGAATCCTATCCAATGCCTTGCAAGTGGGGCCTCTTTTAACCTTGGAGCCCATAAAGCCGAAATGGGAACGAATTAATCCCATCCAAGGGTTGAAAAGAATCTTTTCCCTCCGTGCCTTCGTAGATTTGGTCAAATCTCTGATAAAAGTTGCAGCGGTAGGAGGCGTCGCATACATCATTCTATGGAATGAGCGGGATCATCTTCTCACGTTATCCCAATACTCCATAAACAGCATCGAACACTATGTGTACGAGATCATTTTTAAAATGGGTGTTATGATTGCCATCGTGCTCGTTATTCTCTCTTTCCTTGATTATTTATTTCAAAGATATGAATATAACAAGGGCCTGAGGATGTCAAAACAGGAGATTAAGGATGAATGGAAAAAAATAGAGGGTGATCCCCTGATTAAATCGAAGATTAGGGAGCGGCAGCGGCAGATGGCCATGCGAAGGATGATGCAGGAAGTCCCTAAGGCGGATGTGGTGATCACCAACCCGACACACTTTGCCGTTGCCCTTCGTTATGAGGCGGGAAAAATGAAGGCTCCCGTCGTGATCGCAAAGGGACAAGATTATTTGGCGCTTCGCATCAAAGAGATCGCCCGAGCGCATAACATTCCTCTCATGGAAAACAAACCCTTGGCCCAGACGCTCTATCGAAGGGTAGAGATTGGGGAATCCATTCCTGAAGATCTCTTTAAAGCGGTTGCCGAAGTTCTCGCTTATGTTTATCAATTGAAAAGGCGGACCGGAAGGATAAACCCCTCATAGAAATTCCCTTTTAATGGATCATCACGAAGTAGCGCAAGCCTGTAACCCCGATGTTCTACCGTTACGTTCATGATCATAAAGGAGGTGGAGAAATGTTTAGGGAGCTCGGTGTATTGGTGGGAGTCATCATGATTGTCATTATGATGGTGATTCCTGTTCCCCCTTTCCTTCTCGATTTCTTTATTCTCCTAAATATTTCTCTTTCTCTTACCATCCTGTTGGTGTCGATGAACACGAAGGAATCCCTTCAATTTTCGATCTTTCCTTCTCTCCTCCTTCTCACCACACTTTTTCGCCTCTCCTTAAATGTTTCCACCACCCGTTCCATTTTGACGACGATGAATGGAGGGGAGGTCATCAAGGCCTTCGGTAATTTTGTGGTGGGAGGTCAACCCATTATCGGTCTTATTGTTTTCCTCATTCTTGTCATCATTCAATTTATCGTCATTACCAAAGGGTCTGAACGGGTTGCCGAGGTAGCCGCTCGTTTCACCTTGGATGCCATGCCGGGAAAACAGATGAGCATCGATGCAGATTTAAATGCGGGATTGATTCATGAAGAGGAAGCCCGGAATCGTCGACGCAGGATTGAACGGGAGGCCGACTTTTATGGAGCGATGGACGGGGCGAGTAAATTTGTAAAGGGGGATGCCATCGCCTCCATCATCATCTTGGCGGTTAATGTCCTGGGTGGACTGATCATCGGAACTTTGATCCACGGAAAAAGTCTTCAGGAAGCAGCCTCGGTCTATACCCTGCTTTCGGTTGGGGATGGATTGGTCAGCCAGATTCCTGCCCTCCTGATCTCCACTGCGACCGGGATCATTGTAACCAGGGCCGCCTCTGAGGGAAACCTGGGGGAAGATCTTTTACAACAGCTTCTCTCCTATCCTAAGCTGCTTTATGTGGTCGCCGGAGTCCTCTTTATCTTAGGTCTCTTAACTCCCATCCCCGATCTCATCACCATTCCTTTGAGCGCGGTCGTTTTCTATGGGGGGTATACCATGGAGAGAGCCCGAAAGAAAAAAGAGGAAAAAGCTTTCATCGAGGAGAGAATGGAAAGAGACGCGGAGCTTGCGAAGGGACCGGAGAGCGTCTTGAATCTCTTGGATATGGACCCGGTGGAGTTCGAGTTTGGCTATGCCCTCATTCCTTTGGCGGACCCGAATCAAGGGGGGGATCTAATGGACCGGGTTCTGATGATCCGCAGGCAATTAGCCTTGGAATTGGGCTTTATTGTTCCAACGGTCCGCTTTCGTGACAATATCCAGTTAAAGCCCAATCAATATACCATTAAAATAAAGGGAAGTCGGGTAGCCCAAGGGGAGATCTTTCTTGACCGCTATCTGGCGATGAGTCCGGGCATAGATGATGATTCCATCACCGGGATTCCTACGACGGAACCGGCCTTCGGTCTAGAAGCGCTCTGGATCGATGAGACGATGAAAGAGAAGGCGGAGCTATCCGGCTATACGGTGGTTGACCCCCCTTCCGTGGTTGCAACTCATCTGACCGAAATCCTGAAGCGTCATGCCCATGAGCTTTTGGGAAGAGAAGAGACGAAGGCGCTGATCGAACACCTAAAAACGACGCATCCTGCCCTGGTGGAAGAATTGGTTCCCTCTCTTCTTAGCGTAGGGGAGATTCAAAAGGTATTGGCCAAACTTTTAAAAGAGCGGGTTTCGATCCGAAACTTGGTGGTCATCTTTGAAGCCCTCGCAAATCACGCAGCCTATACCAAAAACCCGGATATCCTCACCGAATATGTACGTCAAGCCCTATCCAGGCAAATCACCTCCACCTATGTGAAGGAAGGAAGCGTTTTGAAGGTGATTCATGTAAGCCCCGCGTTGGAGAAGGTGATTGCCGATTCGGTGCAGCATACGGAACAAGGAAGCTATCTCGCCTTGTCTCCGGAGAAATCTCAAGAAATCTACGATCATTTAAGCAAGCAGGTGAAAAAAGCCCAGGAGATGGGGATTTCTCCCCTGCTCCTCGCATCCCCGGCAACCCGAATGTACCTGCGGCAGCTTTTAGATCGAATCCTGCCTGATTTACCTGTTCTCTCCTATAATGAACTTGAACCGGATGTAGAAATACAGAGTGTTGGGATGGTGAGCTAACCTTGAGGGTAAAACGGTATATCGCTTCCTCTGTGAATGAAGCGGTGGAAAAGATTCGTAAAGATCTAGGCAGCGATGCCATTATTCTCGATACGAAGAAGGTAAGCACCAGGGGCTTCTTAGGTTTATTTAAGCAAGTTCACTTTGAAGTGATCGCAGCGATCGATGAACCGGCGCCTTCTTTTAAGCCAATTCCATCGATTCCGGAGGAAAAGAAGATCTCTCCACCCCCTCTTTCCGCAGAGACCAAACCAAAAATGGAAGCCACCCTCCCTACAGCTCAAGAACAAGGGAGGGAACCAAACCAGGGAACCTCTCTAAGCGAAAAAGGGAAACAAAAAGAAAAAGATTCCCCCACGCAAGGGGACGGGGAAGATCCATGGCAAAAGATGGTCCTACAGGAAATGAAAGAAATGAGAAGCCTAATTCGGACCTGGGTGGAAGGACGGAACTTTCCTTCTTCCCTACCGGAAGATTATAAATCCCTCTATACTCACCTGATCGAACAAGAAGTGGAAGAGGAGTTGGTCATCAAACTCTTCATCGATCTTATGGAGAATCATGGGGCTCCCCAGTCGGAAGCAGAGGCGAGGATGCGGGTTAAAGAAAAGTTGATCGAATGGATTCGTCCACGCCTAACGGGAGGAATAAAGTCTTCGACTCGCCTCGTTCATATCATCGGACCGACAGGAGTGGGAAAGACCACCACCATTGCGAAGCTCGCCTCCGAATACCTTCTCCATCGCAAAAAAAAGGTGGCTTTCCTTACCTCCGACACCTATCGGATCGCCGCGATTGATCAACTGAAGACCTATTCAAACATTCTCAATATCCCGATGGAGGTGATTTTTTCACCCAAGGATCTGCCTCCGGCCCTTTCCCGCGTTTCCCATTATGATCTCATTCTGATGGATACTGCAGGTCGGAATTATCGAGACCGGGTTTATCTCAACGAAATGAAAGAACTTCTTACTTCCTCTCTTCCTTCGGAGACCTACCTTGTCTTAAGTTTAACCACCAAATTTAAGGATATGAAAGAACTGGTAGAAGAATTTTTGCAGCTTGGTATCGACCATGTCATTTTTACGAAACTGGATGAGACGCTAACCCATGGTGCCATCTTCAATCTTGCTTACCATTATCCTATCACCCTATCATATATTACCAACGGCCAGAGCGTACCAGATGATCTCTTATTTTTGACGCCGGAACGGTTCGCCGATTTGCTGTTAGGGGGAGAGAAATCATGAAAGATCAAGCTGATGCTCTCCGTCGCCATTTGGGAGCGAAAGAAGGTAAACCGCCTGCTAAGGTAATCACGATTACCAGTGGAAAAGGGGGTGTGGGAAAGTCCAATTTTTCCCTTAATTTTGCTCTGGCGTTGATCCAATTAGGAAAGAAGGTGGTCATCCTCGATGCCGATTTAGGGCTGGCCAACATCGATGTTCTGATGGGGATTTCCCCCAAAGGAAATCTGTTCCAAATGATTGAGCAGGGCCTCTCCATATGGGATATACTGGAAAGAGGACCTGGAGGAGTAGAGTTAATCGCCAGCCAGTCCGGTTTTACCCGCTTGCTTAGCTTAGATGAGCAGGCATTAAGCAATCTTATGAATCAGCTTCACAGGTTGGATGGATATGCCGACTTCATCCTAATCGATACGGGAGCGGGACTCACAAAAGAAGCCCTTTACTTCATCCTCTCCTCCGATGAGGTGATTCTCATTACAACGCCTGAACCTACTTCATTAACCGACGCTTATGCGGTGATCAAAATGATTCATCTGAAGGATCCTTTTATTCTTCCAAACCTGGTGGTAAATCGGGTTCACTCCTCACAGGAGGGAAGAAGTACAGGGGAACGCTTATCAATGGTGGTCCAAAAGTTTCTTCATATGGAACTCCCTTTGCTGGGGTTTATCCATGAAGATGCTCACGTAGGATGGGGAGTACGCCGGCAAGAACCCTTTATTCTTCTCTATCCCGAGGCAAAAGCATCGGAAGATTTGAGGGCTCTTGCCAGAAGTTATCTCTCCCTGCCTCTTCCAAAGATCGAGAAAGAAGGGAGGGGAATGAAAGGATTTTTGCAACGAATGTTGAATTTTATTAAATAAGGTCTTTTCAACGAAAATGTTGTCGAAAAAGGCTTTTCCTTAGGGTGAAGGATGTGGAGAAATTGGTACAATCGATGGACAAGTCTAAGAACAGGGTGGAGGAAATTGTAGCCATCGGCACATCGACCGGTGGCCCGAAAACCTTAGAGGTGGTGATCCGACATCTCCCTCCCCATTATCCTTACCCGATTCTGGTTGTCCAACACATGCCGTCCGGTTTTACCAAAGCGATGGCGGATCGCCTCAATGCGATCTCTTCCCTTACGGTGAGTGAGGCGGTCCAAGGAGAAGAGCTGGAACCTGGACATGTTTACATAGCGCCAGGGAATCATCACATGCAGGTAAAGCGATCCCAAGCATATCATTACTTTCTTCAGATTGATGGGACAACTCCTCCACGCGGGGGGCACCGTCCTTCCGTTGATGTCTTGTTTGAATCCCTTGCTCCTCTCCACGAGGTGAAAAAGACCATTATTTTGCTTACGGGAATGGGGAGCGACGGTACGGCCGGATTGCGAAAAATCAAAGAGGTTTCCAATCCGAAAGAGGTGACGGCGATCGGCGAGTCGGAAGAATCTTGTGTGGTATTCGGAATGCCTAGATCGGCGATTGAAGAAGGGTTAATTGATCTGATACTTACCAAAGAAAAAATCGCAGAATATTTACGGGCCAAAGTGTCCGGGAGGTGAAGCTCATGGAACTTAATCAATATCTGGATATGTTTCTGGAAGAGTCGAAAGAGAATCTTCAGGCGATCAACGAAAATCTCCTCAAACTGGAAGGCGAACCGAACAATCTCTCCTATGTACAGGTGATTTTTCGTGCCGCTCACACGTTAAAAGGAATGTCGGCCACCATGGGTTTTGAAGATTTGGCCACGCTAACCCACGAGATGGAAAACGTGTTGGACCAAATTCGAAATGAGAAGATTGCCGTAAACGAAGGCATTATGAATCAACTCTTCTCCGCCGTAGATCGCTTGGAGGAGATGATTGCGGCAATTGAAAACGGGGAGGACGGAAAGATGGATGTGAGCAAAGAGGTATCCTCCCTTCGGAAAATACTCACAAGCGGCGGAGAAGCGGCGAACGAGGATGAAAAGGTGAAACCGACGGCCCCCTCACCTGTAGAGAAAACGTATGAATATGATTCCTATCAAGTAAATATTCTCCTCCAGTCCCTAAGGAACGGATATCAGGCCTTTGAAATCGAAGTGGAACTCGATGAAAGGACCATGCTGAAGGCGGCACGGGCTTACATGGTTTACTCCGCCCTGGAGGAAATAGGGGAAGTGATCCGCACGCTTCCTTCCGTAGATGAATTGGAGGAAGAGAAGTTTGATCGCAGTTTCTCTCTCACCCTGATCACGATGCTGTCCAAAGAAGAGGTAGAAAAGACGATCAATCGGATTTCGGAGATTCGAAGAGTAGAGGTGGTCCGCCTATCGAAAGGGAGCATAAAGAGCCTTAATGAGGTAGCTGCGTCCAGTGCCATGACGGAAGAAAAGGAGGGGGTAAGTCCAAACCTTTCCCAACCAAAAGATGGGGAGAAGGGCGAAGAGGAGAGGGATGTCCATCCAATACGGAGACATCATAGCTCGAAAACGATCCGGGTAGACACGGAACGATTGGAGAGATTGATGAACCTCTTCAGCGAATTGGTGATCGATAGGGGCCGCTTAGAACAAATTGCCCGGGAAATAGGATCTCCCTCCCTCACGGAAGTGGTTGAACATATGAGCCGAATCAGCAGCGACCTGCAAAACTTGGTACTCACCATTCGGATGGTTCCTGTAGAGCAGGTATTTAACCGATTTCCACGCATGGTGCGGGATTTGGCAAAAGAGTTGGGCAAACAGGTTAATCTTACCATTACGGGGGCGGAGACGGAGCTGGATCGAACGGTGATCGATGAAATCGGAGATCCTCTGGTTCACCTATTACGAAATGCAATCGATCACGGATTGGAGTCGACGGAGGAGCGGAAGAAGAAAGGAAAGCCGATCCCAGGGGAGATTTCCTTGCGGGCCTATCACAGTGGAAACCATGTCTTTATCGAAGTAAGTGATGATGGCCAAGGCATCGACCGGGAGAAAGTTCTAAAAAAGGCCGTAGCTCAAGGCTTAGTCACCGAGAGGGAAGCGACGCAACTCAAGGAAGAAGAGGTTTATCGCCTTCTCTTTCATTCCGGTTTTAGCACGGCGGAGAAAGTGTCCGACATCTCCGGAAGAGGTGTTGGACTTGATGTGGTGCGTAGCAAGATAGAAGCGTTGGGAGGAAGTGTTTCGGTTCTGTCGGAGAGAGGGAAAGGGAGCACGTTCCGCATTCAATTACCTCTAACCCTCTCCATCCTCTCTGCCATGTTGGTAGAAATAGAGAGAGAAAAATATGCCATTCCTATTAATTCGATCCTGGAAACTCTCTCTCTTCCCAAAGAGGAAATTCGTGTCGCCCATAAACAACCTGTCCTTGATTTCCGTGGAAAGGTGGTCCCTCTCCTCTCCCTGAAGGAACTCTTTTCCATCCCTTCAAGTGGAGAGGAAAGAGAGGAGGTCTCCGTAGTCGTCATTCGTAAAGGGGAAAAATTGGTGGGCATCGAGGTGAATGATTTCTTAGGGCAACAAGAAATCGTGCTGAAATCGATGGGAAAATACTTGCACAACCTTTTCGCCATATCCGGAGCTACGATTCTGGGGGATGGACAGGTTGCATTGATCCTTGATCCCAACGCGTTGATTAAATAGTGGATGGGTTAAAATCATCATTTGGAGGGATGAACGATGTTGGAACAGAGCAAGACCGTGAAAGAAATAAAGGCGATCGTCTTTCGCCTTCAGAACGAAGAGTATGGGGTGGATGTTCAGCAGGTTCGTTCGATCGAACGATTGGAACATATTACGAGAGTACCTAATGCCCCCGATTTTGTAAAAGGTGTGATTAACCTGCGGGGGGTTGTTACTCCCGTGATCGATCTGAGGAAGCGTTTTGGACTTCCTCTCACATCCTATACCGATCAAACTCGGATTATCATCGTAAGAATCGATGAAATTGAAGTCGGTTTAATCGTAGACGCAGCCAATGATGTGATCGATATCCCTGAGGAGATGATTGAAGCGCCGCCTGAAATCGTAGGAGGGGTTGGTGCGGAATACTTGCGTGGGGTCGCCAAGATCGGCACGAGGCTTCTGATTCTCTTAAATTTGGAAAAAGTCCTTTTGATGAATGAAGTGGAACAGCTGGAACAATTTGAGGCGTGAGGATGACTGGGGGATTTCGTTTGGAACCACTTCAGTTGGACATATTGCGTGAAATAGGGAACATTGGGGCAGGACATGCCGCCACTTCTCTCTCAAAGATCCTGGGCATGAGAATTGAGATGTCGGTTCCCAATGTGGAGATCCTCTCCTTTGATAAGATTGCTCAGTATGTAGGCGAGGATAAACTTGTGGTAGGAATATATATGAGCGTCGAAGGAGACATGACGGGGAGTATTTTCTTTCTCATGGGAATAACATCCGCAAAATTTCTTCTCTCCCAGCTTTTTCAAGAGGAGTTGAATGAGAAAGAACCTTTTACAGAGAAAGACCTGGATGCTTTGCAAGAGATCGGAAACATATTAACCGGCTCTTACCTAAGCGCACTGGCTGATTTCACCCATCTAACCCTTTATCCGTCGATCCCTTCCATAGCGGTGGATATGGCCATGGCAATTTTAACGTATGGCATTTTAGAAATTGGGCGGTCCGGCAACGATGCTCTCTTGATCGATACCTCCTTTATGAATGGTTCTGAAAAGTTGGAGGGTCATTTCTTCTTTATTCCTGATCCATCCTTCTTTCCTACTCTTTTTAAGGCGTTAGGAGTACCCATGTAATGTACGAGATAAAGGTTGGAATTGCCGATTTAAACATTACTTTTGCCCCAAACCGATTGCGGACAACAGGATTGGGGTCCTGCGTAGGGATCACGCTGTACGATGAAAGCATCCATTTGGCGGGTCTCGCCCATGTGATGTTGCCAAGTTCCGAATTAGCAAAAGGAGAGGTTCAGGTGGCAAAATATGCCGACACAGCCATTCCCGAGCTCTTGATGCGCATGGAAAGGGCAGGTGGGCGAAGATCCCGCATGAAAGCGAAGCTGGCCGGCGGAGCCCAGATGTTTCAAAATAAGGGGAATGACCTTCTTCGAATTGGTCCCAGGAATGTAGAAGCTTCTCTAATCGAGCTCCGCCGGCTACAAATCCCGGTGGTAGCGCAGGATACGGGCGGTAATTATGGCAGAACCATCGAAATCGAGGCAGAGACGGGAATTCTCCGCGTATGGACCGTTTATCATGGGGAAAAGGTGATCTGATTCTCCCGAGGGGGTGAAGGTTTGTGGCCGATTACCAGACCGCAATCGATCTTAAACTGGATTGGAAGCGGCTCAAGGAAGAGGGGGATAAAGGAGCCGAAGAGAGAATCGTAGAACATTTTCTCTATCTCGTGGATAAAGCGGTACGGCAGATCGCGCCCAGCTTACCCACAACGGTGAGAAAGGAGGATCTGCGCAGTTTTGGGCTGATGGGACTCCTAGATGCGGTTAGGAAATTCGATCCTGACCGAAACCTGCAGTTTGTCACCTATGCCAGTTGGCGGATCCGGGGGGCGATCCTGGACGGCCTGAGGGAAAATGATTTCCTTCCCCGTTCGTTAAGGGAAAAAGCAAAAAGGGTGGAAGAGGCCTATGCCGTCTTGGAACAGGAAAAATTATCTTCCGTTACCGATGAAGATGTGGCGAACTATCTGGGAATCACCACCCAAGAATTGAACCATATCCTTCAAGAAAGTTCCACCCATTTTTATTCGATTGATGAATCTTTTATTGATGAAGAAAGTACGGACAAGGCGAGGAGCTTAAACCTCATCGATGAACAGACGGAAACCCCGGAAGAACGGGTGGCTAGGGTGGAATTAAGGCGGGTTTTAACCGAGGCTATTGAAACTCTTCCTGAAAAGGAAAGGTTGGTCTTATCCCTCTTTTATTTTGAAGAACTAAGTTTTACGGAGGTGGCCCAGGTCCTCTCCCTCTCCCCTTCCCGAATCTCCCAACTTCATTCCAAAGCGATGATTCGGTTAAGGACCGCACTGGGAAAAATGAAGGGATACTTGCGTTAGGGGAAATATGGTATACTTACCATAGAGATTATAGAAGGAAGGGGTTTCCATGTCTCTCAAGACGTTGGAGATGCAGATTGCGCTCCCAAGAAGTGTCGATTGGGGAATGATGATGGAACGGATGAACCAACACCCTTACCTGGTACAGGAGAGGGCGGCCTCCTTAAGACAAAAAAGGGAAGAGCGGTTTCGAAAAACGGCGGAAAAAACCTCCTCCGCCTCCTACCAAACCCTTTCCCATCCCTATAAGGGACAACATCTGGACCGTTCCATCTAGTTGTGTGAACCACATCGTTCCGGCAGCAACCTCCTATGTAACATCACGAACGGCCATCGTTTTTGCGTTCGTTCGGTAGGCAAGAGATCTCCTTGCGCAGGAATCATGAGTATGTTATAGTATATAGCGGTGTAAAACCAACCCACACGCCTTCCAATTCCTCCATGGGTGCCGGGGTTTCCGGAGAGTGGGGGGAGATGAAGAGGGCGGAGGAAAAACCCATTTTAAGGAGGAAAATCATGTCGGTCATCTCGATGAAGCAATTGTTAGAGGCAGGGGTCCATTTTGGACATCAGACCCGCCGATGGAACCCGAAGATGGCGAAGTACATCTTTACCGAACGGAACGGGATTTACATCATCGATCTGCAGAAGACGGTAAAGAAGATCGAGGAGGCTTATCAATTCGTCCGCGATCTTGCCGCAGAGGGCGGAACCCTTCTCTTCGTGGGAACAAAGAAGCAGGCTCAGGAATCGGTGAAGGAAGAGGCGGAACGATGCGGGATGTACTATGTCAACCAACGTTGGCTTGGGGGGACATTAACCAATTTTACCACGATTCGCAAGCGAATTGACCGCCTGCGCCAATTGGAAGAGATGGAAAAGGATGGAACCTTTGATGTGCTGCCGAAGAAAGAGGTGATCCTGCTCAGAAAAGAGATGGATCGCCTGGAGAAGTTCTTAGGCGGAATTAAGGATATGGGGAGATTGCCGGATGCCATCTTTATTATAGACCCTCGGAAAGAGCGGATCGCCGTAGCGGAAGCGAGGAAACTGGGCATTCCTATCATCGCTATCGTCGACACCAACTGTGACCCCGATGAAGCCGACTATGTCATCCCCGGGAATGATGATGCCATCCGGGCTGTGAAGTTGATTACCGAGAAGCTGGCCGATGCAGTGATTGAGGGACGCCAGGGCGAGCAGATGAGTGATGCGCCGGTAGATGATAGCGCCGAGGTTCCTGAGGAAGTCGCCGTAGAAGCCATCGCTGAAGAGACGGCGACCGAGACGGAGTTGCAAGCGTAATTCCCTCGTATTCGGCTGAGGAGAACGACAAGGTTGGATGTAGAGGAATAAAGTGTTCATTAGAGGGTGGCTCATGGGTTCAGGAACCCGGACCACCCTATTTTAAAATGAAAAATCGTAGGAGGCAGAGCGCATGACCATTTCAGCCAATCAAGTAAAAGAGTTGCGAGAAAAAACAGGAGCAGGAATGATGGAGTGTAAAAAAGCCTTGACAGAGGCAAATGGGGATATGGAGAAAGCCATTGAAATTTTGCGGGAGAGGGGTTTAGCGGCCGCTGCGAAAAAAGCAGGGAGAATTGCGGCGGAAGGATTGGTTGAATCCTACATACATATGGGGGGCAGGATTGGCGTCCTGGTAGAAGTAAACTGTGAAACCGACTTTGTCGCCAATACGGATGAATTTAAGGAATTTGTGAAGGATATTGCCATGCAGATTGCCGCCTACAGCCCACTTTATGTAAGTAAGGATGAAGTGCCTGCGGAAGTGTTGGAGAAGGAGCGGGAAATCTACAAGCAACAGGCCATGAATGAGGGGAAACCGGAACAAATTGCCGAAAAGATGGTGGAAGGGCGTCTAAAGAATTTCTTGAAAGAAGTCTGCTTATTGGAGCAACCCTTCATTAAAGATGGGGATAAAACCGTTCAGGATCTGGTTAACGAGAAGATCAGCAAAATAGGGGAGAAGATTTCCATTCGTCGTTTTGTCCGCTATCAATTAGGAGAAGGCATTGAAAAACGGCAAGACAATTTTGTGGAAGAGGTTATGTCACAAGTAAAACAGTAAACTGAAAAAGGAACACGGAGTGTTCCTTTTTTCAAAGATCTGGGTTAGGAAAGGGCAGATTTTAAACAGATGGAGGTCTGAGATGTCTCTACCAAGGTATCATCGGGTGGTCTTAAAACTAAGCGGTGAGGCCTTAGCCGGGGAGAACGGCTATGGAATTGATCCGGGCGTTCTTCATTCCATCGCAAATCAGATTAAAGAGGTACACGAATTAAATGTGCAGATCGCCATTGTGGTCGGGGGAGGGAACATATGGCGTGGGTTAGCAGGGAGCGCCAAAGGAATCGATCGTGCCACGGCCGATTATATGGGGATGTTGGCCACGGTAATGAATGCCTTAGCCTTGCAGGATAGCTTGGAGAAGGAAGGGGTTCCCACCCGGGTACAAACCTCGATTGAAATGAGACAGGTGGCCGAACCTTATATCCGCAGGCGGGCCATTCGCCATTTGGAAAAGAGGAGAGTGGTCATTTTTGCGGCAGGCACGGGAAATCCCTATTTCTCCACCGACACAACCGCGGCCTTGCGGGCTGCTGAGATTGAAGCTGAAGTGATCCTGATGGCAAAAAATAAGGTAAACGGTGTTTACACCGCCGATCCTTTAGTTTATCCTGATGCCGAGAGGTTTGAGCAACTCACCTATCTTGATCTCTTAAATAAGGGGCTAGGGGTGATGGACTCCACGGCCTCCTCGTTATGCATGGATAATCATATTCCCATTATTGTCTTTTCCATTTTGGAAGAAGGAAATATTAAAAGGGCAGTTCTTGGTGAAAAAATCGGGACCATCATAGGGGGAGAAGCAGATGCCAAAGCAAGTAGTGAATGAGGCGAAGGATAAGATGGAAAAGGCGTTGCAAACGCTGAAGAAGGAACTGGGAACCCTCCGGGCGGGGAGAGCAAATCCGTCCCTATTGGAAAAGATTACGGTGGACTACTATGGGTCTCCAACCCCGATTAATCAAGTGGCCAGCATCAGTGTTCCGGAGCCGAGGCTCCTTGTCCTTCAACCCTGGGATAAGAGTATCCTTCACAATATTGAAAAAGCGATCCAAAAATCAGACTTAGGACTTTCGCCGACCAATGATGGCACAGTGATTCGCATCCCCATCCCCCCTCTCACGGAGGAACGAAGGGTGGAACTGACGAAGCTCGTAAAAAAGTATGGGGAAGAAGCGAAGGTGGCGATCCGGAACATACGCAGGGACGCGAACGAATCCTTTAAGAAGATGGAAAAAGAGGGCCAGATCTCAGAAGATGAAAATCGCAGATATCAGGAGCAGGTCCAGGAACTTACGGATCATTACGCAAAACGAGTTGACGAAACGGTAAAACAGAAGGAAAATGAGATTATGGAGATTTAAGGTTCTTAAATCCTCCTCGTAGTGAGGAGGATTCTTACTTTACAGACTTGGAGGGCCTTCAATGAAATCATTAAATCTTTGGCCTGGCAGGGAAAAAAGTCCGTCAAAGGAAGATGGAGAAGGAAAGATTCCTCAACATATCGCCATCATCATGGATGGAAACGGACGTTGGGCGAAGGAGAGGGGAATGCCCAGAGTTGTCGGACATCGGGCCGGCATGAAAACGGTGAAGGAAATTACGAAAGCTGCCGATGAGGTGGGGGTAAAAATTTTAACCCTTTACGCCTTCTCCACCGAGAATTGGAAGCGTCCCAAAGAGGAGGTAGATTTCCTGATGCGTCTTCCGGAAGAATTTCTTGAGCTCGAGTTGGAGGAGCTGATTGTAAATAATGTCCAGGTGAGGATGATCGGGGATAAGGAGGGATTGCCTTCCCATACGGTGAAGGCTGTAGAGAAAGCCATCCAAGAGACAAAAGATAATTCTGGATTGATTCTTAATTTTGCTTTAAACTATGGAGGAAGGAAAGAAATACTCGATGCCGTGAAGGCGATCGCCCGCAAGGTGGAAAAAAGGGAACTTTCCCCGGACTCGATCGATGAGCAATTCTTCCATCAATATCTCCTCACGCCGGATTACCCGGATCCCGATTTGTTGATCCGGACCAGCGGTGAGATTCGCCTCAGCAATTTTATGCTTTGGCAACTCGCCTACACGGAATTTTGGTTTAGCGACAAATATTGGCCTGATTTTCACCGGGAGGATTTTCTGGAGGCCGTAGAGGCATACAAAAAGAGAGAGCGAAAATTTGGTAGGATCAAATCTTAGGTGGAAAAAGAGTACCATTTGGAGGCATCCTAATAGGGAGGGTCTTCTGTGAGGCAACGCATCCTGACTGGTTTAATCGGGGGGACAATCTTTTTAGGTTTTGTCTGGTTGGGAGGAATTTGGTTTATTCTTCTCATCCTTGTCGTAGCATTAGGAGCTTTCTTTGAATATGTCCGGATGCGGGGAGTGGAATGGTACAGGCCCTCTTCCTTAGTGGGTGCTCTTCTCCTCATCTATTTTCTGGACTTCGGTTTCAAGAATTTATCACCCAATTCCTTCTACGCGATCTGGATGGTTGCCTTTCTTCTCCTCTTGGCCTCGGTTCTTAGCAAAAATCAGACCAGTGTTTTAGATGTTTCCTATATCTTTCTGGGCGCGTTTTATATCGGAATGGGCTTTCATGCCATGTTCCTGATTCGCCAAATGCCTTTGGGACTCCCCCTCACTCTCTATACCATTGCTTTAGTCTGGCTTACGGATTCGGGGGCTTATTTCATGGGCCGATTCTTCGGCAAACATAAACTTTGGCCCTCCATCAGTCCTAAGAAGACGATTGAAGGCGCCGTGGGGGGGATTGCCGTGGCGGTGGTCGGTAGCCTTCTGATCTATCGACTTATCGATCCTCAGATCACCTCTTGGGATGCATTCTTTATTGCCGTTTTAATCTCTCTGGTTTCAATGGTGGGCGATATGATTGAGTCGGCCATTAAGCGGAACTTTAAAGTGAAGGATTCAGGCTGGATCCTCCCTGGACACGGGGGCTTCTTCGATCGTTTCGACAGCATGATCGTTGCCTTCCCCACCATGCTCTGGTTATTGCATGTACTATAGTGCCTCTCCTGACAGAAGAGGGGAAATAGGGATAAGAGGGATGGATGAAGTGAAGGGAATTTCTATATTAGGTTCGACCGGTTCCATTGGAACGAACACACTAGATGTGATCCGTCAGCATCGGGACCTTTTTCAGGTGATCACTCTTGCGGCAGGGAGGAACCTTCCGTTACTATATAAACAAATTGAAGAATTTCGGCCAAAGCGGGTGGCGGTTGCCACCAAGGAACTCGCCGATGAGCTTCGAATCCAATTGATGCATCCACCGGAGATTTTGTATGGGGAAGAAGGGCTGATCGCCTGCGCCACCCATGGAGAGGTGGAATTTGTCGTTGCAGCTTTAGTCGGATTTACGGGACTTGCACCTACCTTGGCGGCGATTGAAGCAGGAAAAGATATCGGTCTGGCCAACAAAGAGACCCTGGTTGCCGCAGGTCATTTGGTCATGGAGGCGGTCAAAAGGAACGGGGTGCGGCTTCTTCCCATCGACAGCGAACACTCGGCCATCTTTCAATCCCTCCAAGGGGAAAGGAGAGAAGATATTTTAAGGATCCTTCTAACCGCCTCAGGGGGTGCCTTTCGGGAAAAAAGAAGGGAAGAGTTAAAGAACGTTACGGTCGAAGAAGCGCTTAAACATCCCAATTGGAAGATGGGAGCGAAGATTACCCTCGATTCGGCCACCATGATGAACAAAGGCTTTGAGGTGATTGAAGCCCATTGGCTTTTCTCCCTCCCCTATTCCAGCATCGATGTGGTACTCCATTATGAGAGCATCCTCCATTCGATGGTGGAATTTGTGGATGGTGCCATCATCGGCCAGCTAGGGACACCGGATATGAGAATCCCCATTCAATATGCCCTTACCTATCCGGTAAGAATTCCTCTAAAGGGCGGACGTCTAAATCTCGCCCAAATTGGACAATTAACATTTAGAGAGGTTGACGCGGAGCGCTATCCGGCCCTTTCCCTCGCTTATGAGGCGGGGGAGCAGGGGGGCACTTATCCGACCGTTCTCAATGCGGCGAACGAGGCGGCCGTACAATCGGTTTTAGCGCGCCGGCTTCCTTTTTACCGGATCGAAGAAGTGGTTGCGAAGGTTTTGGAGCGGCATTCTTCGATATCACATCCTTCCTTGACGGATATTTTGGAGGCAGATCGATGGGCTCGGGAAGAAGCGCAAAATATGATCGGATAAAGGAGTGAGCGTATCGTTGACTTGGATTGTGGGAAATGCCCAGACCATTTTCTCCATCATCGTGGTCTTTGGCCTGCTCATTTTTGTCCATGAATTGGGCCATTTTCTCCTGGCAAAACGAGCAGGCATTTTAGTCCGCGAATTCGCCATCGGCTTCGGCCCGAAGCTCTTCTCTTTTAAAAGAGATGAAACGAAATGGACGATCCGTCTTCTTCCATTGGGAGGATACGTGAGGATGGCGGGAGAAGACCCGGAAGTGGTGGAGGTTAAACCGGGACAGAGGATACGCATCTTGGAGAATGAGGCAGGGGAGATTACACACTTCCTCCTCGATGAAGAGTCGATGCCGGGAGAGGGGAAAGAGGTGGTTGCTTCCTCCATCGATGTGGAGAGAAGGCTTCGCTTCGTTGCCCAGCTCGGAGAAGCGGAAAAGGAGTTCGCCGTCTCTCCCCAAGCGGAAATGGTGCGGAATGGGGAAGGGTTCCAAATTGCCCCCCTGAACCGGCAGTTCGGCAGTAAAACCGTGGGACAGCGGTTTTGGACCTTGACGGCAGGGCCCTTGGCCAATTTTATCCTGGCGATCTTCTTATTTATCCTTTTGGCGGCCATGACAGGAGTGGATACCGACGAGCCGGTCGTTGGTGGAATTGCTCCAGGTTTTCCTGCAGAGGCTGCCGGACTTAGACCGAATGACCGGATCCTTTCCATCGACGACACGCCCATTCACTCCTGGACAGAGGTACAGCAGGCGATTAACCAAAAAGCAGGGAAGGAGATTACCATTCTCCTAGAGCGGAATAAAGAACAACGGCAGGCCAAAATCACTCCGGCTCCTTTCCTCTATATTGCCTCTTTAAGCGATACAAACCAAATCGATCTTGTACCCGGCGATGAAGTGGTGGCGATCAATGGAAAGCCCGCCGCCTCTTTGGCAACCGCCAACCGTCTCCTGGAGGAATCCGCGGGGAAACCCGTTGTGATTACCGTAAATCGGGTGGAAAATGGAGTAAACGTGAAGCGAGATTTTACCTACGACTTGGGAAAAGGTACCTTACAGCTTGGCGAAATCGGTCGCATCGGTATTAGTCAAAAACGGGATTTTTCGGTTGGGAAGATCCTCCTAAGCGGTCCCGTTGAAACCTGGAATTGGACGGTCCGTATCGTTACCTCCTTGGGACAACTTTTCCATACTCCGGATCCTTTAAACCAAATGGGAGGGCCTGTAGCCATTTTTAAAATTACTGGTGATGCGGCCAATCGTGGATTTTCCACCCTGGTCTTTTGGGCTGCCCTCCTCAGCATCAACTTAGGAATTTTTAACCTCTTGCCCATTCCCGCTTTGGATGGGGGAAGGCTTCTCTTCCTTCTCATTGAAGCGGTTCGAGGGAAGCCGATCGACCCTGCCAAGGAGAGCCTGGTTCATTTTATCGGTTTTGCCTTTCTGATGCTTCTTATCCTGATCGTCACCTGGAACGATATCCAGAAGTTTCTGCTATAAGGGATTGAGGTACTCATCCGTTTACCTCGGTCCAATGATTCATCAGGGATCGTTCATCAGGTGACATGACAAGAAAAAAGGAGGTTTTTCCCTTGTTTAAGCGGGAAGAGACTCGGCCGGTTTATGTGGGGGGAGTACAAATCGGAGGACAATCTTCCGTGGTGATCCAGTCGATGACCACGACCGACACCCGGGACGTTAAGGCGACGTTGGCCCAGATTGAGCAATTGGCGGACGCCGGCTGCCAGATCGTCCGATTGGCGGTCGTAAACCAGGATGCCGCAGAAAAATTGGCAGAAATTAAGAAAGGATCTCCCCTTCCCATCGTTGCAGATATTCATTTTGATTATAAATTGGCTTTAAAAGCGCTGGAAAGCGGCGTAGATAAGATTCGCATCAATCCGGGAAATATCGGTTCCAAGGAGAAGACGAAGGCGGTTGTGGAAGCCTGTAAAGAGCGTGGGGTTCCCATCCGCATCGGGGTGAACTCCGGATCGGTGGAGAAACGTCTTTTGGAAAAATACGGATATCCAAGCCCCGAAGCCATCGTCGAGAGCGCCATGAATCACGTGGAGATCTTGGAGGATCTGGGTTTCTATGATATCGTCGTCTCCTTAAAATCTTCCGATGTTCCCACAATGATTAAGACGTATACCCTGATGGCGGAGAAGAGGAACTATCCCCTTCACGTGGGCGTGACGGAGGCAGGGACCGCCTATGCGGGAGGGATCAAGTCGGCGGTTGGAATAGGAACCGTCCTTGCCATGGGCATCGGTGATACCATCCGCGTCTCCCTTGCTGCCGATCCTTTGGAAGAGATGAAGGTGGCGAAGAATATTCTAAAGAGCCTTAACCTGGCAGCCACGGAGCCGGTCGTCGTCGCTTGTCCCACCTGCGGAAGGACGGCGATCGATCTAATCGGTTTGGCCACACGGGTGGAAGAGGCGACGGCGAAGTTAAAGAAACCTCTTAAAATCGCCGTGATGGGCTGTGCGGTGAATGGACCTGGAGAGGCGAGGGAGGCGGATATCGGCATCGCAGGCGGCAACGGAGAGGGTCTTATCTTTAAGAATGGAGAGATTATCCGCAAAGTGAAAGAAGAAGAACTCTTTGATGAATTGATGAAAGAAATTCATGAGATGGAAGGTTTGTCATAAAGGAGTGAACGATCGATGAGACAGAGTCATGCCTTTATTCCCACTTTGCGGGATCTTCCCGCCGACGCGGAGGTGGTAAGCCACCAACTGATGCTCAGGGCGGGGATGATGCGGCAAATTTCCTCCGGGGTATATACCTATCTCCCCCTGGGTTATCGAGTCATCAAAAAAGTATCGGAGATCATCCGGGAGGAGATGGATAGGGCCGGCGGGCAGGAGCTTCTCATGCCTGCACTGCAGCCTGCGGAACTTTGGATGAAGACAGGCCGTTGGGATGATTACGGACCTTTGATGATGAAAGTAACGGATCGGCATGAGCGGCCTTTTGCCCTGGGACCCACCCATGAAGAGGTGATTACCTCCATCGTTAGGGATGAAGTAAAAACATATAAAAAGCTCCCCTTCATCCTGTACCAGATTCAAACCAAATTCAGAGATGAATACCGCCCCCGGTTTGGTCTTCTACGGGGACGTGAGTTTATTATGAAAGATGCCTATTCCTTTGATACCTCCGAAGAAGGATTGGATCGAAGCTACAAAGCGATGTACGACGCCTATGTCCGCATCTTTACCCGCTGTGGCTTAAAGTTCAGAGCGGTGGAGGCGGACTCGGGAGCCATCGGGGGAAAAGATAATCACGAGTTTATGGTATTGGCATCCATTGGAGAAGATACCATCGCTTATTGTTCCTCTTGTTCCTATGCAGCCAATCTGGAGCGGGCGGAAGTGGTACATACTCCTAATCCCTCTGACGAAGAGCCTCAACCTCTTCGCAAAGTAACCACCCCCGGGGTACGAACCGTGGCGAAACAGGCGGAAATTATGGGCATTCCCGTCTCCAAGGTGATTAAAAATGTGGTCTTCTCCGTAGAAGGCAAACCTGTCGTTGTTCTGGTACGGGGGGACCATGAGGTGAATGAGGTGAAGGTGAAAAATTTTCTCAACCTCACCACGCTGGAGATGGCCGATGAGGAAACCATTCGAAAGGTGTTTGGCTGTGAACCTGGATTTGTCAGCCCGATCGGAATCGCAGGGATTACCGTCTTGGCCGATCGGGCGATTAAGGAGATGGTGAATGCCTCTACAGGGGCCAACGAGACAGATTACCACTATTTAGGAGTTCAACCCGAACGGGATTTCCATGTGGACCATTATGGGGATTTTCGCAATATCCGGGAAGGGGACCCATGCCCCCGTTGCGGTGCTCCCATCCGGTTTACCCAAGGGATCGAAGTAGGGCATGTGTTTAAGCTTCGGACCAAGTACAGCTCTGCATTAGGCGCCGTTTATCAAGATGAAAAGGGAAATTTAAAAGAGATGCTGATGGGAAGCTATGGAATCGGGGTTTCGCGTCTAGTCGCTGCGGTGGTGGAACAATCTCATGACGAGAACGGGATGATTTGGCCGAAGGCGATTGCACCTTTTGCGGTTCATCTGGTCCCCGTCAACATAGAGGATGCGGAACAGCGGGAGTTCGCCGAGAGACTCTACGGAGAACTTCAGAATCAGGGAATAGAGGTTCTATTCGATGACCGGAACGAGCGGGCTGGGGTGAAGTTTAAGGATTCGGATCTTCTCGGCATCCCTCTTCGGGTGGTGATCGGCACCAAGATCAGGGAAGGAAAGGTGGAGTTAAAGATTCGCCGTACCGGTGAGAGCCTGGAGGTTCCTACCAGGAATGCGCTGCAGGAGATCCTGCGGGTATGGGAGGGTCTTGAATAATTGATGATGAAATACATCGAAGGGAACATTTTTCCATCTCATCAATGAAGGTGTTGAAAATGGGAGAGGATAATAAAAAGAGATTAAACATCTTGCTGCAATTAGTACCGCCTCCGGAGCCTTTGAGGAACGTATTGGAGGAGGGGGAGATGGAACAATTGGTGGTGGATGTGGAGAAAAAGAGCTGGGAATTTACCCTGCTCTTTCCTCATCTTCTCCCGCCTGCCCCCCTTAAAGAGTGGATAAAACGTGTGAAAGAACGGTTTGCTTCCATCGCCGAAGTTTCCTTCACCTTTCTCTACCGGAATCCTCCTTCTTTGGCGGAGGCGGTTTCCCTTTACTGGCCCGTTCTCCTTGAAACCTTAAAGGAAGAATGGCCCTCATTTTCCTTGCAAAGATACTTGGAGCATACCCCCAAGATCGAAGGAGGAAAACTTCTCTTTCCTGCCTTAAACGGAACCTCCTTAGAAGTGCTCCGCGCAAGACGTGCGGAAGAACGCATCGCTTCTTTTTACCGGGCGTGGACAGGCCTCTCCCCATCCGTTCAACTGATCTTATCCGAAGAGGCAAAAACCCTTCAAGACCTCTATGCCGAGAAGAGGGAAGAAGAGGAGAAGCAGGCGGTAGAAGCGCTTCTCCTAGCTGCCAATTCTCCGGAAGAGAGGGTGGAGGAGAAGGAAACAAAACCTGAGCTTCTCTTCTATGGAGGAAAGATCGAAGGGGAGGCTCGCCCTCTGCGGGAGATCCGGGAAGAAGAGAAATGGGTGATCGTGCAAGGGACCCTCTTTGCCATCGACAGCCGTGAACTAAAGAGCGGCAGCACCTTATTTCTTCTGAAGGTCACGGATTTTACCGATTCCATTCTGGTCAAACTGTTCGCCCGCTCCCAGGAGGATAAAACCCTCTTATCCCAACTGAAAGAAGGAATGTGGGTAAAAATCCGCGGCAGTGTCCAAGAGGATACGTTTGAACGGGATCTTATCTTGATTGCCCATGACATCAACCAGATTCTCCCCCATGAGCGGAAAGATGAAGCGCCGATGAAACGGGTGGAACTCCATCTCCATACGACGATGAGCGCCATGGACAGCAACCTATCGCCCAAAAGGGCCATCGCCCAGGCAGCGAAGTGGGGACATCCGGCCATTGCCGTTACGGATCACGGGGGAGTGCAAAGCTTTCCTGAAGCCTTTGATGCGGCGCAGAAACACGGCGTGAAATTGATCTTCGGCATGGAAGCTTATATGGTGGATGACGGCGTTCCGATCGTTCACAGGCCCGCCCATCGCTCTCTTCAGGACGATACCTATGTGGTCTTTGACGTGGAAACGACCGGACTCTCGGCGGCCTATGATACGATTATCGAACTTTCCGCGGTGAAGATGCGGGAGGGAGAAGTGATCGACCGATTTGAGCGTTTTGCCAACCCCCATCGTCCTCTGTCGGCCAAAATTAAGGAATTGACCCATATCACGGATGAGATGTTGGTGGGGGCACCGGAGGTGGGAGAGGTGCTCCGGGAATTTCGGGATTTTATGGGAGATGCGGTCCTCGTAGCCCATAACGCCCGCTTTGACATGGGTTTTATCTCGGTGGGTTTCCGTCGGGAAGGAATGGGGGAGATCGGGAATCCGGTTCTCGACACGTTGGAATTGGCCCGCAATCTCCTGAAAGATTTGAAAAACCATCGCCTTGACACCCTTTCCTCCTATTATGGAGTTACCCTCACCCAACACCACCGCGCCGTCTACGATGCGGAAGCGACAGGCCACCTTCTCTTTAAGATGCTCGACACCTTAAAAGAGAAAGGAGTCGAGTATCTGGATCAGGTGAACGGCTTACGTGCGGTGGAAGATTTTAAACGGCAACGCCCCTTCCATGCCACCCTGCTGGTCAAAAATGAGGTGGGGCTAAAAAATCTTTATAAGCTCATCTCTCTCTCCTATCTGGAGTATTTTCACCGAAATCCCCGAATTCCTAAGGGGGAATTGGAGCGCCATCGGGAAGGGCTGATCGTGGGCTCCGCCTGCGAAGAGGGAGAGATCTTTGAAATCGCCATGCAAAAGAGCGAAGAAGAGTTAAAGGAAGCCGTCCGTTTCTATGATTATATCGAAGTTCAGCCCCTCTCCCATTATAAATACCTGATTGAAGAGGAGCTCATTCGGGACGAGGAACATCTGAAGGAGATTCTGAGAAAGCTGATCCGGGTGGCGAAGGAGGAAGGAAAACCGGTGGTGGCCACGGGGAATGTGCATCACCTGGAGCCCCATGAACTCATCTATCGAAAAATCTTGATTAAAGCCCAGAACGGAATCAAGACGAAAGATCCCAAGCATCTGGTTCCCCAATATTTCCGCACCACGGAGGAGATGCTCGCCGAATTTTCATTCCTGGGAAAGGAATTGGCGGAGGAGATCGTGATCACATCTCCCCGTCGGCTGGCCGATGAGGTGGAAGAGATGAAGCCGTTTCCTGATGAACTCTTCACGCCCGTCATCGAAGGGGCGGAAGAAGAGATGGAGAGGATGAGCTTTGAAACGGCGCGTCAGATTTATGGGGATCCACTTCCGGAGATCGTGGAAAGCCGGTTGAAAAAGGAATTAAACAGCATAATTCATAATGGATTTGCGGTGATTTACCTCATCGCCCATAAATTGGTCACCAAATCCCTGGATGACGGGTATCTCGTGGGATCGCGGGGATCCGTCGGTTCCTCGTTGGTGGCCACCATGTCCCGCATCACCGAGGTAAATCCCCTTCCTCCCCATTACGTTTGCCCAAATTGCAAGTTTAGTCAATTTATTACCGATGGTTCGGTAGGATCCGGTTTCGACCTCCCGGAAAAAGATTGCCCGAAGTGTGGGGCTCCTCTGAAACGGGACGGGCATGACATTCCCTTTGAGACCTTCATGGGATTTAAGGGGGATAAGGTACCTGATATCGACCTGAACTTTTCCGGGGATTACCAACCCCGTGCCCATAAATATACGGAGGAACTCTTTGGTAAAGAATATGTATATCGGGCAGGAACCATCTCCACCGTGGCGGAGAAAACGGCCTATGGTTTTGTGCGAAAATATCTGGAGGAAACAGGGATAAGTGTCCGCAAGGCGGAGATGGATCGCCTCGCATTAGGATGTACGGGAGTGAAGCGTACGACGGGGCAACACCCGGGTGGTCTTATGGTCATTCCCCAATATAAGGAGGTTTACGACTTTACCCCGATCCAACATCCTGCGGACGATGCCGACTCGGAGACGATCACCACCCATTTCGATTATCATGCGATCAGCGGAAGATTGCTAAAGCTGGACATCCTGGGCCACGATGATCCGACCGTTCTTCGCATGCTTCAGGATCTTTCGGGCATTGATCCGAAAGAGATCCCCCTCTCCGATCCGGCCGTGATGAAACTCTTTAGTGGGACGGAGAGCTTAGGGAAAAACCTGGAACTGGAAGTCATCGGCTGTTATACGGGAACGCTGGGCATTCCCGAATTTGGAACCCGCTTTGTCCGGCAAATGCTGGAAGAAACCAAACCTTCCACCTTTGCCGAACTGGTGCAGATCTCCGGGCTCTCCCATGGAACCGACGTGTGGCTGAACAATGCCCAAGAGCTGATCCGCAACGGCATCGCAGAGCTTAAAGATGTGATCGGCTGCCGCGACGATATTATGACCTATTTGATTTATAAAGGTCTGGAGCCTTCCCGGGCTTTTAAGATTATGGAGGGCGTGCGGAAAGGGAAGGGAATTACCCCCGAGGACCAGGAGTACATGCGCTCCTTTCAGGTTCCCGAATGGTACATCACCTCCTGTCTCAGAATTAAATACATGTTCCCGAAAGCCCACGCGGTTGCCTATGTGCTCATGGCCCTAAGGATCGCTTATTTCAAGGTCCATCATCCGATTCTATATTATGCCACCTATTTTTCGGTGAGAGCGAGCGATTTCGACCTTTCCATCGTCCAAAAAGGGGCGGACCACGTGAAGGAAAAAATCCGGGAGATTAACGAGAAAGGGCCCGACGCCCCCGCAAAAGAGAAAAACCTGCTTACCGTCCTGGAGGTGGCCTATGAGATGCTGAAAAGGGGCTTTCATTTCAAGAACATTGATCTCTACCGCTCGGATGCGACCCGCTTCCTCATCGAGGGCGACGGGCTGATTCCTCCCTTTTCCGCATTGCCCGGCGTGGGGGAAAGCGCAAGCCTCAACATCGTGAAGGCCAGGGAGGAGGGTCCCTTCCTCTCCAAGGAAGACCTGCAAAGCCGTGCCCGGCTTTCCAAGACGGTGATGGAGCTCCTTGAAGGGTATGGCTGCCTGGACGACCTTCCCGATTCCAATCAGTTAAGCCTCTTTAATTTTTAATTTGTATGGATGAAGAAATCATCTTCATCATGAGTTCACCGTAGAATTTCACCCCTTGCGGAATCTGTAGGAATATGGTATAGTTTACTATGGTTATACTATAGAGAGCGACGAAGAGTGGGCTTTCCCACTCTTCATTTTTTGGGCATACGTCTTAATTTGTGAGGAGGATGAATCTGTGTCGCGGAAGGTGGTTTCCATCACCGAACAATTGGTGCTTCCCATCCTTGAACAAATGGGTCTTGAGCTCGTCGAGGTTGAATTCGTGGAAGAGGGGAAAAACCGATTCCTCCGTGTCTATATCGATAAAGAAGGAGGCGTCGATATCGAAGAGTGTGGAAAGGTAAGCGAATCTCTCAGCAAGAAATTGGATGAAGTGGATCCGATCCCTTACGCTTACTTTTTGGAAGTTTCTTCTCCAGGGGCGGAACGGCCTTTAAAGACGGAGCGGGATTATGAACGGGCGATTGGTAAAGGGGTCCATATCGAGACGCTGGAGCCTGTGGATGGGAAGAAGGTTTTGGAAGGAATCCTTCTTTCCACCGATCCCCTTACGGTTGAAGTGGAAGGAAAAGAGATTACATTTTCCAAGGAGAATGTAACGTTTGCGAGGCTGGCTATTCTCATTTCGTAGGAGAAGGAACAGAATAGATTTTGAAAGGAGGAGATGATTCCAAAATGCGTATCGATTTTATGAGCGCATTGGCAGAGTTGGAAAAAGAGAAAGGGATCGGCAAAGAGGTTCTCATAGAAGCCATGAAGCAAGCTCTCATCGCCGCGTATAAGAAGAACTACAATTCTGCACAAAATGTTCAGGTGGAAGTGAATGAAGAGACGGGAGATGTTTCGGTATACGCAAGAAAAAAAGTGGTCGAAGAGGTGACGGATCCCCGCCTTGAGATCTCCCTGGAGACCGCCCGGGAGATCAATCCCCATTACCAGGTGGACGATACATTAGACATTGAAGTGACCCCTAGGGATTTTGGACGCATCGCAGCCCAGACGGCCAAACAAGTCGTGACTCAGCGAATCCGGGAAGCGGAACGGGGAATTATCTTTAAGGAGTACGTAGATCGGGAAGAGGAACTTATCCTGGGTACCGTCCAGCGATTTGACGGGAAAAATATCTATGTGGAATTAGGTAAGACCGAAGGGATCCTCCCCTATTCCGAGATCCTGCCGGGGGAAGAGTTTCATCAGGGAGACCGGATTAAAGCCTTTATCGTCAGGGTGGAGAAAGGGCAAAAAGCGCCGCAAATTCTTCTATCCCGCACCAATCCCGGATTTTTAAAACGCCTTTTTGAAAGGGAAGTTCCTGAAATCTATGAAGGGATTGTAGAAATAAAATCGATTGCCAGGGAAGCCGGAGATCGTTCGAAAGTGGCGGTCCATACGAAAGATGAGCATGTAGATCCGGTGGGTGCCTGCGTCGGTCCGAAAGGGTCCCGTGTACAGACGATCGTACAAGAATTAAAAGGAGAGAAGATCGACATCGTCCGCTGGTCGGAAGACCCTGTGGTTTATGTGGCCAATGCCTTAAGCCCGGCGAAGGTCTTATCGGTGGAGGTTATGGAAGGAGAGAAGAAGACCCGGGTGATCGTGCCCGACCATCAGCTCTCCTTAGCCATTGGGAAGCGGGGTCAAAATGCCCGCCTTGCGGCCAAACTTACCGGATGGAAGGTAGATATCAAGAGCGAAAGCCAAGCGGAAGAGGAAGGGATCTTACCACTGGCAGAACAGGATCAGGAGCCATATGATGAAGAGGATGAATACATTGAGGAGATTGAGGTTTCCTTCCACGACCGCCAAAGCAGGGAAGAATGAGGTGTGAGAGATGGCAGTCCGTAAGATCCCAATGCGAAAATGCATCGCCTGCGGAACGCAAAGGCCAAAGAGAGAACTCATTCGCTTTGTCCGTACCCCCGAACAGGAGATTTTCATCGATCCCAGGGGGAAAGTATCGGGGAGAGGGGCCTATCTCTGTGCGAATCAACAATGTTACGAAACCGCGATGAAGAAGAAACTTTTATCCCGCATGCTGGAGACCGAGATTTCACCGGAGACCGGGGAACGGCTTCAGGCGGAATGGGGGAGAATTCTCTTTGAACGGGAAAGGGAAAAACGTCTTTAATCTATTGGGTTTGGCAATGAGAGCAGGACAAATCGTTTCCGGAGAGGAACCGGTTCTTGCCGCCATTCGTTCCAATCATGCTTTTCTTGTCATCCTCTCCACAGATGCATCGGAAAATACCCGGAAAAAGATTGTAGATAAATGCAAAAGTTATAGGGTAGAGTTCGTTTTCTTTGGCAGCCGGGAGGAATTGGGCCAAGCCATCGGGAAAGGGGAGAGAGTAATCCTTGGCATTACGAATCAAGGATTCGCAGCCAAAATTGCAGAAGAGATACGGGCCATACGTAACGGAGGTGATTAGATGGCCAAAGTTCGGGTGTATGAATATGCAAAAGAATTGAACATGTCAAGCAAAGAGATTATCAATATCCTCTCACGGCTCAATATTCCGGTGAAAGGTCATATGAGTATTGTGGATGAGGATGCACAGATTAAGATTAATCAATTTTTCCAGGATATTAAAAGAAAGGCTAACGAGGAGAAAATGAGAAAAACTGCCGAAATGGAAAGGCTGCAAGAGAGCAAGGGAGAGCAACCTCTTCATCATAATACTCATAAAGGACTGGAGGAGAAGAGGACGGAGAATAAGGATAGAAAAAAGGAATCTAGTCATAAAGAGATGCCCTCCACTCTAAGCCAGGAGCAGAAAGAGGGAAACAGCGGGGAGCGAAGAGGGGACATGCGAGCGGGCAGTTCCCATGAAGCTCATTCAAAGAGCGATCGCCATGAAGCCTCCCAGGGTGAACGACGGGATGGAAATGGGCGCTCATCCCATGGGGAAGGAAACCGTTCCTACCGGGAAGGAGGGGATCGTTCGCCACGGGGTGAAGGAAATCGTTCCTACCGGGAAGGGGGAGATCGTTCGCCAAGGGGTGATACGAACCGCTCCTACCGGGAAGGGGGAGATCGTCCGCCACGGGGTGAAGGGAACCGCTCCTACCGGGAAGGAGGGGATCGTTCGCCACGGGGTGAAGGGAACCGCTCCTACCGGGAAGGGGGAGATCGTCCGCCACGGGGTGAAGGGAACCGCTCCTACCGGGAAGGAGGGGATCGTCCGTCACGGGGTGAAGGGAACCGCTCCTACCGGGAAGGAGGGGATCGTCCGCCACGGGGCGAAGGGAATCGTTCCTACCGGGAAGGAGGCCGTCCTCCCCGTAACGACAAGGATACCGTTGAAGCGAAGGAACGGCGGTCCGGAGGTAAGGGAGGAGAACGCCGGGACCGTCTCACCGTGCCGCCATCTCCTCAGGTAGAAGAAAAAACGGAACAACCCCGTCGCCGCGTTCAGAAGAAAAAGGATTTTGAACCCTCAGAGGAAGCCAAGAGGACACTAAAGAAGAGCAGCAAGATAAAAGTAATCGCTCCTCCCCTTGATTTTGAAGATGAACGAGGTGAAGTGGTTCGAGGCAAAAAGCGGAATAAAAACAAGAAGAATAAAGACATCATCTTTGGTGAGGATAAAGAGACGCCGACGAAGATCGTGATTGGGGAGACCATCAACGTTGGAGAATTTGCCAAGATGATGGGGAAAGAACCGGGAGAAGTGATTAAGAAGCTCCTTCTCCTCGGAGTGATGGCGACCATAAACCAGGAGATTGAATTTGATGTGGCCAGCCTTGTAGCTGGGGACTATGGCATTGAAGTGGAGAAAAAAGTGATCATCAATGAGGATGAGTTTGAAACCATCGAAGAGCATGATGATCCGGAGAACCTCGTTGAACGCCCCCCGGTTGTTACGATAATGGGGCATGTTGACCATGGGAAAACCACCTTGCTCGACTCGATCCGGCATACCCGGGTAACGGCAACCGAAGCAGGGGGAATCACCCAACACATTGGAGCTTATCAGGTAGAAATCAATGGGAAATGGATCACCTTCCTTGACACGCCGGGCCATGAAGCGTTTACAGCCATGCGGGCCAGGGGGGCAAAGGTGACCGACATTACCATCCTTGTGGTGGCCGCCGATGACGGAGTCATGCCCCAGACCATTGAGGCGATTAACCACGCGAAAGCCGCCAACGTCCCCATCATCGTAGCCGTCAATAAGGTAGATAAGCCCAATGCCAATCCGGATCGGGTGAAACAGGAGCTTTCCGAATATGGGTTGGTTCCGGAAGAATGGGGAGGAGATACGATCTTCGTCCACGTTTCCGCCTTGAAAGGGGAGGGAATTCATGAACTCCTCGAAATGATTCTCCTCGTAGCCGAAGTTCAAGAATTAAAAGCGAATCCTAATAAACGGGCAAGGGGAACCGTGATCGAGGCGGAGTTGGATAAGGGGAAAGGTCCTGTTGCTACCGTCCTCGTTCAGTCGGGAACGCTCCGCGTCGGAGACTCTGTGGTGGTTGGCACCGCCTACGGACGGATTCGCTCGATGACGAATGACCTCGGTCGCAGGCTAAAAGAGGCTCCACCCTCAACCCCTGTAGCCATCACCGGGTTGGACAGTGTTCCCGAGGCAGGAGATCAGTTCATGGTCTTTGAAGATGACGGCAAAGCGAAAACCATTGCCTCCCACCGGGCCATGAAGAAAAGGGAGATTGAACTGAAGAAGAATCAGGTAAGTTTGGATGATCTGTTCAGCCAGATCAAAGAGGGAGAGATTAAAGATCTCAACCTCATCATCAAGGCAGACGTGCAAGGTTCTGTGGAAGCCTTGAAGAGCTCCATCGAAAAAATTCATGTGGATGGGGTTCGCGTCCGCATCATTCACACCGGTGTAGGGGCGATTAATGAATCGGACGTTACCCTTGCCTCTGCCTCTAATGCCGTCATCATCGGCTTTAATGTCCGCCCAGTGGCCAATGCAAAAGCGATGGCGGAACAGGAAAAGGTGGAGATTCGTCTCCACTGCATCATCTACAAGGTGATTGAGGAGATTGAAAACGCCTTGAAAGGAATGCTCGAGCCTGTCTATGAGGAAAAGGTGATCGGGCAGGTTGAAGTTCGGCAAATTTTCAAAGTCTCCAAGGTAGGAACCATCGCAGGGTGCTATGTGATGGAAGGAAAGATTACCCGGGATTCAGGTGTGCGGGTGATCCGGGACGGAATCGTCATTTACGAAGGGAAACTGGATTCCCTGAAGCGCTTTAAGGATGATGCCCGTGAAGTATCCCAGGGGTATGAATGTGGGTTAACCATCAAGAATTATAACGATATTAAGGAAGGCGATGTTTTAGAAGCCTTCGTCATGGAGACGGTAAAACAATAAAACCGGCTGACCCGTTTTTTGGGGGGTGTTGAGATGTCAAAGGTTCGAACCAATCGGATCGCGGAGCAAATTAAAAAAGAGCTGGGCTTTCTCTTTCAAAGGGAGTTGAAAGATCCTCGCATCGGTTTTGTCACCGTCATGGGTGTAGAAGTAAGCAGCGATCTTTCCCAAGCGAAGATCTTTGTTAGCGTCATGGGGAGCGAGGAAGAGAAAAAAGAAACATTAAAAACCTTGGAGAAGGCGCAGGGCTTCCTCCGTTCTGAAATCGGGAAGCGTATTGAACTGCGGCACGTTCCGGAACTCATCTTCAAATTGGATACTTCCATTGATTATGGGGATCGTATCGAACGGATCCTTTCCGGGTTAAAAGAGGAGAAGAGTCATGAGAAATCATGAGAAGAATCTCGAGATCCTAAATTGGCTGAAAGAGGGGGATGAATTCCTCCTCGTTTCCCACATACAGCCCGACGGGGATGCGACGGGCTCCTTGATCGCGATGGGGGAGATCCTGACGAGCTTAAAGAAAAAAGCCGTTTTGGCAAACGATGGGGTTACCCCTGCCCGTTTTTCCTTCTTGGACGGATTTATTCAAATCCAAAACGTAAGCCAAGCTCCCCTGACGAAAAAATACCGTCGCCTGATCACCGTCGATTGCGCAGATTGGGGTCGGATTGGGAAGGTGGAGGAAGCGGTTGATTCAAATACCGAGATTTTAAACATCGATCATCACCCTACCAACGATCATTTTGGGCATTATCATCTGATTCGCCCGGAAGCAAGTTCCACCTGTGAGGTGATCTTTGATTGGCTGCGGGATGTGGAACTCCCCCTCACTCCGCCTCTCGCTGAGGCATTATACACAGGGTATTTAACGGATACGGGAGGGTTCCGCTATTCCAACACAAACGCCAAGGTCCTTCTAGATGCCTCGGTCCTCGTTCAGGCCGGTGCCAATCCCCATAAGATAGCGGAGAACGCCTTAGAAACCACCACCTATGCGCATCTTAACCTATTAAGCCGCGTTCTTTCTACGTTGGAGATTCGTTTCGGCGGAAAGGTGGCCTTTCTTACCGTTCCCTTATCCCTCCTTCAGGAAACTTCGGCCAATAAGGAAGATACCGAAGGGCTGGTCAACTATGGACGAAATATCGAAGGGGTAGAGGTGGCCGTTTTGCTCCGGGAATCGCAGGAGGGAGTCAAGGTAAGTTTTCGCTCTAAAGCAGAGGTAGATGTAAGCGACATTGCCAAGAAGATGGGAGGCGGTGGACATGTTCGCGCCTCGGGTGCCCTTCTAAAGAGGAGTTTGCAGGAGGCTCGCCGCGATGTGGAGAGCATCTTGGCCCCTTTATTTGAGGGGGAGAATTAATGCGTGACGGAATCTTGGTTGTGGCGAAGCCACGGGGACTCACCTCCCATGACGTGATCCAAAAGGTGAGGAGGTTCCTCGGGATAAAACGGATAGGTCACGCGGGAACCCTGGATCCGGAAGCAACGGGCGTATTGCCGTTATGCATCGGACGTGCAACGAAAATCGTTGAATATATTCAGGACCGGCCTAAAACTTACGTGGCGGAATGGACCGGAGGCGTCGCGACCGATACGGAGGATCAGTCGGGAAACGTGGTAGAAAGGATCAACGGGCTGCACCTAACCTGGGAAGAAGTAACCTCGGCTTTTACCTCTTTCATCGGTCCGTACGCGCAGACCCCTCCCATGTATTCTGCGGTTAAGGTGAAAGGGAAGCGCCTCTATGAGCTGGCCCGCCAAGGGAAAGAGGTGGAACGTACCCCACGGCTTGTGACCATCTATGACCTTATGATCTTGGACGGGAATCTGGAGCAGGACCCGCCGAGAGTACGCTTTCAGGTTCGCTGTTCAAAAGGGACCTATATCCGGACCCTTTGTGTAGACATCGGCAAAAAGTTAGGAATTCCCGCCCATATGTCCGATCTGATCCGCGTAGAGAGCGGTGGATATCATCTTGAGGAGGCTCACTCCTTAGAGGAGATCGAAGAGGCAGCCGCCTCCGGGAAGGTGGAGGAGCTGATTTCTCCCCTTGAGGAGGCCCTTTCCTTTCTCCCCTCCCTCACCCTGAGTAAAAAATGGGCTGACAAAGTAATCCACGGAGCGGCCCTTCCCAGGGGTTTTTCCCATATGCCTTGGCAAACCGGGGAGAAAATCCGCCTAGTTTCCGACGAAGGAAGGCTGATGGCCGTCTACCAGGTGGTGAATGGTGAAGAAATTTGGGCAAAACCGGAGAAAATCCTTTTTACAGAGGATCCTGTTGATAGAGGATATGCAAGATGAAATCGATAAAAATCATACCGATCCAAACAGCACCTTATGAAGGGGAACGAGGGGAGCTTTCCCTCGCCATCGGAAATTTTGACGGGGTTCATCGAGGCCACCAGGCTGTGATTCGGGAAGCGGTCCGCTTTGCCCGGCAAGAGGGAATCTCGTCGGGAGTGGTCACTTTCCATCCCCATCCAAGAACCATTGTATTGGGAGAAGAAGCTCCCGTTCTTACCCCGCTGCCCGACAAAATCGAGTTGATCGAAGAGTTGGGGGTAGATCGTCTTTATCTCATCCATTTTAACAAAGAGTTTTCCACCCTTTCCCCCTCATCATTTATACAAAACATCCTTCTCCCTCTAGGAGTCCGCCATATTGCGGTGGGATTTGATTTTCGCTTTGGCCATAAAGGAGAGGGAACGGCGAACTTTTTACGCGACGCCGGGAAAGATCGGTTTTCCGTCTCCATCGTAGCCCCGGTCCTTGATGGAGAGGAGAAAATCAGCAGCTCCTTGATTCGCTCCCTCATTCTGGAGGGAAAGGTGGAAGAGGTGATCCCTTATCTCAACCATCCCCACTCCATCCGGGGAGAGGTGGTCCACGGGGAAAAGAGGGGAAGGCTCCTAGGTTTTCCTACCGCCAACCTTCATTGCCGAGAGCAATACCTTCTTCCCGCCTCCGGCGTATATGGAGTAAAGGTTAAGCACGGGGAGAGGTTTTATTCCGGTGTGATGAACATCGGGGTGAAACCCACTTTTCAGGGAGAGGCGAAAACGACGGCAGAGGTTCATCTTTTGGATATGGAAGGGAATCTTTATGGAGAAGAATTAAAGGTATTTTTCCTCTTCCGAATCCGCGAAGAGCGAAGATTTCCTTCCCTTGAGGCCTTAAAAGATCAGATTGCTTCGGATATCCAATTTGCAAGGGAACGGCTCCTGTGATATACTTTATCTGTTTTTAAAAGAAACCATGGCTCGGATGTTCGATTCACCCCCGACAAACTGGGCTATGGGGATGAAAATAAGGAGGTGACGAAGGATGGCACTCACTCCAGAGAGAAAGCAAGAGATTATCCAAGAATTTAAGATTCACGAGGGGGATACGGGATCTCCGGAGGTTCAGATTGCGATCCTGACGGAGAAGATCAATTACTTGAATGAGCATCTTCGCGTTCATACGAAAGATCATCATTCCCGTCGCGGTCTTCTGAAGATGGTTGGACATCGCAGAAACTTGTTGAATTACCTGAGAAAATCTGATATTACCAGATATCGGAATCTTATTGAGAAATTGGGATTACGCAGATAAAAAACGGGGAGTTTTCCCCGTTTTTTTGATCCCTTCTCTCTTTAGGAGACTCCTAAGAAGGAAATAATAGGCTTATGGCGAATTTCTATGATGAAAGATGAAAGGAGGATTAAACCCTTAATATGGATCAAGAGGTTCACACGCTGGAACTTGATATTGCAGGAAAGAAAATGACATTAGAGACCGGCAAAGTGGCCAAACAGGCTAGCGGTGCCGTTCTGGTTCGTTTCGGGGACACGGTCGTCCTCTCTACCGTTACGGTCTCTAAAGAACCCAAGGAGCTTGATTTCTTTCCCTTGACGGTAAACTATGAAGAGCGTCTTTACGCGGTCGGGAAAATACCGGGTGGATTTATTAAGAGGGAAGGACGTCCCAGTGAAAAAGCGATTCTGGCCAGCAGGTTGATCGATCGTCCGATTCGCCCCCTCTTCCCGGAAGGGTTTCGCAATGAGGTACAAATTGTAAACCTCGTTCTCTCGGTGGATCAAGATTATTCCTCAGAAATTGCAGCCATGGTCGGAACTTCTTGCGCCCTTTCCATTTCTGAGATCCCCTTTAACGGCCCCATCGGAGGGGTGATCGTGGGACGGGTAGCGGGGAAATATGTGATCAATCCAACCGTGGAAGAGGCGGAAAAAAGCGACTTGCATCTCGTGGTGGCAGGTACGAAGGATGCCGTCAATATGGTGGAGGCAGGGGCAAAATTCCTCACGGAAGAAGAGATGTTGCAAGGGATTATTGCCGGCCATACGGAGATTAAGAAAATCTGTGAAGAAATCGAGAAATTCGCCGCGCGAGTGGGCAAGCCGAAAATGGAAGTGACCCTCTACCAGGTGAATGAAGAGATTGACCACGCCGTACGTGACTTTGCCCGGGAAAAACTGATTCAGGCCATTCAGACGCCGGATAAGCAAGCACGTCAGGAGGCCATTGATGCCGTCAATGAAGAGACGCTGAATTACTTCTCCACGCTCTACACGGAAGAGGAGGAGATCCGTCAAGTCTCCGAAATTCTCCATAATATCTTGAAAGAGGAAGTGCGTCGTTTAATTACCCATGAAAAGATTCGTCCGGATGGAAGGGCGCTGACGGAAATCAGGCCGATTACCACGGAGGTAGGACTTCTTCCCCGCACCCATGGCTCGGGGCTGTTTACCAGAGGTCAGACGCAAGCCTTATCCGTCTGTACCTTAGGGGCACTCGGCGATGTGCAGATCTTGGATGGCCTCGATCTGGAGGAAGAGAAGCGTTTCATGCACCATTACAACTTCCCGCCGTTCAGCGTAGGGGAGGCGCGTCCCTTGCGGGCGCCGGGCCGGCGAGAAATTGGCCATGGAGCCTTGGGAGAACGGGCTCTTGAGCCGATCATCCCCAGCGAGGAGGAATTCCCCTACACGATCCGCCTCGTCTCGGAAGTTTTAGAGTCGAACGGATCCACTTCCCAGGCCAGCATCTGTGCCAGTACCATGGCGCTCATGGATGCAGGCGTTCCCATTAAGGCCCCTGTAGCTGGGGTGGCGATGGGATTAATCAAAGATGGAGATCATTATTCCATCCTTACCGACATTCAGGGGATGGAAGACCATCTGGGGGATATGGATTTTAAGGTGGCCGGCACGGATTTTGGAATTACCGCCCTGCAGATGGACATAAAGATCGAAGGGATTACCTATGAGATCATTGACCAGGCTCTAAAACAAGCGAAAGAAGGGCGTCTCTTCATCCTGAATAAGATGCGGGAGACCATCGCCGAACCGCGGAAGAACCTCTCTCCCTATGCCCCGAAGATCATCACCTTACGCATCGACCCGGATAAAATCCGAGAAGTGATTGGCCCTGGCGGGCGCATGATTAACAAAATTATTGATGAAACCGGTGTGAAGATTGATATTGAACAAGACGGTCGGGTTTACATCGCCTCCCCTAACATGGAACAGAACATGAAGGCCAAGAAGATTATTGAGGACCTGGTGCGGGAAGTGGTTGTGGGTGAAACCTACTTAGGGACCGTGAAGCGGATCGAGAAATTTGGCGCTTTTGTAGAAGTGATCCCTGGAAAAGAGGGCTTGGTCCACATCTCACAATTGGCTCCAAACCGGGTCAATAAGGTGGAAGATGTCGTGAAGGTGGGCGATACCGTTTTAGTGAAAGTGATTGAAATTGATGATCAAGGAAGGGTAAATCTCTCCCGGAAAGCGGTTCTGCAGGCGGAGACGGGAGATGATAAAGGAAAAAGAATCTCAAGTTAAGGCGAAAACCCCAATCAAAATTGGGGGTTTTTTCTTTTTATCTAACATAACTTTTCTCCCTTCCACATAGGCTCTCCATAGAAGGAGAGACGTGCCGGCGCCTTCTCCTTGCGGCGGAAGGAGGAGAAATGATGAAAAGGAGAACCTTGGGATTTATCCTTGTTCTCGTATTCGTCGTAGGCATTTTCCAATGGGAACCTGTGGGAAAATATTTGGAGGTTTTTGGGAATCCCACATCGGCTCCAGAAGAAGATCCCTTTTACCAAAAAATCGTACAAGAGGCAAAAGGAAAAGAAGAGGCCCCCATCGAACCTTGGATCGACCCCGTCTGGAAGCTGACGCCGGGGTACAATGGGATACGGGTAAATCTGGATGAAACCTATCGGGTCTCCCGGAATAAGGGGGGCAAGGTTCAGTGGGTGACGGAAGAGATCAAGCCGAGGAAAACCCTTTGGGATTTCCCCCCTACCCCGATCTATCGGGGGAATCCCAGAAAAAAGATGGTTGCCTTCATGATCAATGTGGCATGGGGGAATGAATATATCGAACCCATTTTATCTACGTTGAGGGAAAAACAGGTAAAAGCCACTTTTTTCTTCGACGGATCTTGGTTGAAGAAGAATCCCGAATTGGCTCGCACCATCCTCGCAGATGGGCATGAGGTCGGAAACCATGCCTATACCCATCCTCAAATGTCGCGGCTGAGCAGAGAGAGGATCATAGAGGAGATTTCCGGGACCAATAAGGAGATTGAACAAGTTTTAGGAATAACGTCGAAGTATTTTGCCCCTCCTTCCGGTGATTATGATTCCCGGGTGGTGTCGGAGGCATGGAAGCAAAAGATGTTGACGGTACTGTGGACATTGGATACGGTAGATTGGCGGAAACCTTCGACGGAGGAAATGGTGACTAGGATCGTAAGAAAAGCTTCTCCAGGAAATCTCATTCTGATGCATCCCACGAAGCCAACGGCAGAAGGATTGAAGGAAATGATTGAAGGAATTGAGGCGAAGGGAATTCGTATCGGGACGGTAAGTCAACTTCTCTCTTCCAGCCGTTTCCCCCTTGAGAACCCGGATAATTTTTGATATATTTGAAGGGTTATAGATAAGGAGGGATGAAATTGGTAGAAAGAATCCGGTTAGCAAACGGCGTACGAATCCTTTTAGAACAGATCCCTTCGGTCCGCTCCGTCGCGGTAGGTTATTGGGTGAAAGCCGGGTCCCTCTATGAGGAGAAGGAGAACAACGGCATTTCTCATTTTATTGAGCATATGCTTTTTAAGGGAACGAAGAATCGTACGGCGAGGGAGATTGCCCAAGCCTTTGATCGATTGGGAGGTCAGGTGAATGCCTTTACCTCCAAGGAATATACCTGCTATTATGCGAAGGTTCTGGATACCCATTTGGATCAAGCGATGGAAATTCTCACAGATATGTATCATCATTCCCTTTTTGACCACGGGGAGATGGAGAAGGAGAAAAAAGTGATCCTGGAAGAGATCAGCATGGTGGAGGATACCCCTGATGATCTCATCCATGATCTGATCGCCCAAGCCACCTTTGGGGATCATCCCATTGGGCTTAACATCCTGGGCCAGGTGCATACACTGGAATCCTTCACCCGGAAGGAAATCGATGCATATATGGAGGAGCGATACCGCCCGGAGAACCTTGTCATCTCCATCGCCGGACACTTCGATCGGACGGTGGTGGATAAATGGATCCAAGCATTTTCCGGGTTAAACAGGATGGAGGGGATAAAAAGAGAGATCCCTCTCCCCCGGTATACGGAAGGGGAGATCAAGCGATTCAAGCCTGAGTTGGAGCAAGCCCACCTTACCCTATCCCTCCCCGGGCTTCCTTTTGGACATCCGGACATTTATTCCTTGATTCTCCTCAACACGGTCTTGGGCGGTTCGATGAGCTCACGGCTGTTCCAACAGATTCGTGAGGAGAAGGGTTTGGCCTACAATGTTTATTCTTACCATTCCTCATACCAAGAGACGGGCTTTATGGTGATTTATGCGGGAACCCGCCCCGACCAATTGGGAGAAGTGGAGAAGATTATTCAGGATACCTTAGAAAACCTCATGGTGAAGGGTGTGACGCATGAGGAATTGGAGGGAACAAAAGAGCAGTTAAAAGGAAATCTTATGCTTAGCTTAGAAAGCACCAATAGCCGCATGAGCCGGAATGGGAAGAATGAACTTCTTTTGGAACGACATCCTACGTTAGATGAGCTGATCGCAACCATCGATGCGGTGACGGAAGAGCGTCTTCTCCGCCTTGCCCGGGAACTCTTTCAAAAGCCTTTAGCCAAAGTGGTGATCCTCCCCGGTTCTTCGAAAGAGACGGTGGAAGAGATCGAGTAGATCATTCCCGTTCGGATTGTTGAATTGAGGATTGGTTGGAAACATGCCAAGGGTTTTGGAATGAAGAATTTAAAGGATATTCGTTGTGGGGGAGAGAGAAGATGAGTGTAGAGAAGATGGGAAAACTTCAGGTTCGGGTAAAGAGGGTAAACGATAAAGTGGGACGCACGATCCCGACGCCATTTTACGCGACTCCTGGTTCCGCAGGTTTAGACCTGGCGGCTTGTCTGGATGAGCCGGTGATCTTAGAACCGGGGAGAAGGGCAAAGATTCCCACGGGAATTGCCATCCAAATCCCCCATCCGGGGATTGTTGGGCTTCTCTTCCCGAGAAGCGGAAATGCCTTAAAGCACGGAATCTCCCTGACCAATGCCGTAGGGGTGATCGATAGCGACTATACCGGGGAGATCCAGGTGATTCTACAGAATTTGGACCCCACCGATCCCTTTATCATTCGCCCTGGAGATCGAATCGCCCAGCTTATTTTCCTCCCGATTATGCAGGCGGAGCTTCTCTTTACCGATCGCCTGGAGGAGACGGAGCGGCAGAGTGGAGGATTTGGCTCGACGGGAAGATAGTCTCCGATCATTAGACCCGCATTCGGGTCTTTTTTCTTTTTATCCGGCATAAGGAGAAAATGAGGTGATCGGGATGAGATTCAGCCAATTTGGAGGAAAAGAGATTATTGATGTGAACAGTGGAGAACGGTTAGGCGTAATCAATCAATCGGATCTAATCATCGACCCGCTCACAGGGCGGATTGAATCGATTCTTCTTCCGGTCGGTCGATTTTGGGGTAAACCAAAGGAAGAGTTGAATATCCCATGGTCATCTGTCCGGAAAATCGGATCCGAGATGGTGATTGTTCAGTTAAAGGAACGGGAAGTTTCCCGAGAGTAAGATCTTCCATGCACCATTTTTGGGCTCGAGAATAGGATGAAGTGCTACAACGATTTGATAGGCAAACAAGAGCAAAGTAGTCTTCATCTGTTCGTGAAAGGAGCCTTTTTTGATGCTTACCGGGATGCAGATTGCTTTTATTGGTGGGGATGCCCGACAACTTGAAATCATCCGTAAATGTGTGGAACTGGATGCCATGGTAGATCTCATCGGTTACGAAAATCTGGGGACCCCGATCCCAGGGACGATGAGGGAGGAGCTTTTGCCGGAGATGTTGGCTAAGTATGAAGCGGTCATCCTCCCTGTAAGCGGGGTGTCCAATCAAGGGGAGGTGGAGAGTCTCTTCGCCTTGAAACCTCTTGAACTCCGGGAGGAACATTTTTCCCGGATGAAAAAAGCCCGGATTTTCTCAGGAATTACGACCCCCTATTTAACCGCCATGTGCGGGCAATATCAAATTCCCCTCACTCTTCTCATGGAAAGGGATGATGTGGCGATCTATAATTCCATCCCGACGGTGGAGGGGGCTCTGATGATCGCCATCCAAAACACCGATTTTACCATTCATCATTCCCATGTGATCGTTTTAGGCTTTGGACGGGTGGGATTCTCGCTGGCACGCGCACTCCATTCCCTGGGTGCCCATGTGAAAGTAGGTGTGCGTAAATCGGGGGATATGGCGAGAATTTTTGAGATGGGCATGATTCCTTTTTCCATTTATGAACTGAAAGATCAGGTCTCCAATATCGACATTCTTTTTAATACCATTCCCCACATCGTCGTTACGCCTGAAGTGATTACCCGCCTTAAACCGACCGCCCTCATCATAGACCTGGCATCCAAACCGGGAGGCGTTGACTTTCGCTTTGCAGAAAAAAGAGGAATCAAGGCAATTCTAGCTCTTGGCTTGCCTGGTATCGTTGCTCCCAAGACGGCAGGCAAAATCCTTGCCAATACCGTCACCCGCCTGCTGTTGGAGAGTAAAGGAGATCAGGAGGGAGTCGAATGAAACTGGAGGGAAAGACCATCGGCTTTGGCCTTACGGGATCCCACTGTACCTATGATGAAGTTCTCCCTGAAATGGAGAAACTGGTCCGGGAAGGGGTCCGGGTGATTCCCGTGGTTACCTATACCGTGGCCAACACCGATACCCGTTTTGGAACCTCTGAGGATTGGTTGAATCAGATTCGAGCGATTACCGGAGAGGAGATCCTCACCACCATTCCGGAAGCTGAGCCCTTTGGCCCTGGAAAGACCTTGGATTTGATGCTGATTGCTCCATGTACCGGAAACTCCATCAGTAAATTGGCCCATGCGATGACCGATAATGCGGTTCTAATGGCGGCGAAAGCCACCATGCGGAACCAACGTCCTGTGGTGGTCGCGATCTCTACCAATGATGGATTGGGGCTAAACGCGGCCAACATTGCCAAATTGATCTCTTCCAAATTGATCTACTTTGTCCCCTTTGGGCAGGATGCCCCGACGACGAAACCCCAATCTTTGGTGGCGAAAATGGATCTCATTAAAGAAACCTGTGAAACCGCGTTGGAGGGGAAACAAATTCAGCCGGTTCTTATTGAACGATGGAAGAGATAGCGGTACAATAGAGGGCAAGCGGAAACCATTTTTTTGAGAGAGAGGGTCCCTATGACGAAGAAATATCGCGTGGCTGTCGTGGGTGCAACGGGAGCGGTGGGCAGGGAGATGGTTCATCAATTGGAGGAGCGGAATTTCCCCGTGGGTGATCTTCTTCTCCTTGCTTCCAGCCGTTCTGCAGGTACCACTCTGGAGTTTCATGGAGAATCGGTCCTAGTGAAGGAGGCTACTCCCGATCAATTTGAAGGGGTAGAGATTGCTCTTTTCAGTGCCGGGGGAAAAGTAAGTAAAATGCTCGCTCCCGAGGCTGTAAAGCGGGGAGCCGTCGTCATCGATAACTCAAATGCATTTCGCATGGAGGAAGAGGTCCCCCTCGTCGTTCCGGAAGTGAATGAGGGAGAGATCTTTAAACATAAAGGGATTATTGCCAATCCCAATTGCTCCACGATTCAGATGGTGGTCGCCTTAAAGCCCTTGCGGGATCGTCTTGGGCTTAAACGGGTGATCGTTTCCACCTATCAAGCCGTTTCCGGTGCGGGTGCGAAGGCCGTCGCAGAACTTATGGAGGAGTCAAAGGCCATCCTGGCAGGAACCCCTGTGGAAGCGAAGATCCTCCCGGTCGCTTCTCTCCCGGTGAAGCATCAAATTGCGTTTAATGCCATTCCCCAGATCGACGTTTTTCAAGAGAACGGGTTTACATTGGAAGAGATGAAGATGGTGAGGGAAACGAAGAAAATTTTTGGGGATCCTTCCATCCAAGTGGCGGCGACCTGTGTACGCATTCCCGTACGCACAGGCCATTCCGAATCGGTCTATGTGGAGACCAAAGAACCGATTCCGGATCTCGCCGTCGTGAGAAAGTGGCTCACAGAGGCCCCTGGAGTTGTCGTGGTTGATCAACCGGAGGAGCAACGCTATCCTATGGCTACCGATGCGGAAGGGAAAAGGGAGGTTTTTGTCGGCAGAATTCGCAAGGACCTTAACAATGATAACGGTCTTCACTTGTGGATCGTTTCCGACAATCTCCTGAAGGGTGCGGCATGGAATGCGGTCCAGATTGCCGAACGTTTGATCGCTCGTTAAGAAGCATTTCTCCAAAAGAGAGGGAAAGGTTTCTCTTTCAGGGAAAATGGACGTTAAAAATCCGTGGCAAACAGGTCCATCCAACCATAGGGGAAAACGGATGGAAAGAACGGAGAGAAGAAGATGGGGATTTTAGTCCAAAAATTTGGGGGAACCTCCCTTACAGATCACGAACGGAGGGAGCGGGCTTTATTCCATATCCGAAAAGGGAAAGAGAAAGGGTATGATTTGGTTGTCGTCGTCTCCGCCATGGGTAGAAAGGGTGATCCGTATGCCACGGATACCCTGCTTTCCCTCTTGGAAGACGGGGAGATCCCACCCAGGGAAAAAGATCTTCTCATGTCGACGGGAGAGGTGATCTCGGCCGCGGTTATGTCGGGAGCTCTTTGGAAAGAAGGGCTTCCGAACACGATCCTGTTGGGAGGACAGGCAGGCATCCTGACCAATGACCGATTTGGCAATGCCCTCATCACCGATCTTCGCCCTGAAAGGGTGCGAAAAGAATTGGAAGAAGGGAAGATCGTCATCGTCCCCGGTTTCCAGGGGATGACCTTGGATGGTGAAATCACAACCCTCGGAAGAGGGGGAAGCGATACGACGGCGACCGCCATTGGGGTCGCCCTCGGCGCGGAATATGTAGACATCTTTACCGATGTGGAAGGAATCATGACCGCCGATCCCAGAATTGTTCGTGAAGCCCGCCCCATCGATGTGATGACCTATACGGAGGTTGCCAATTTAGCGCATCTGGGCGCCAAGGTGATTCATCCCCGGGCGGTGGAGATTGCCATGCAAAAGAATATCCCGATTCGGGTCCGCTCTACCTTTGGCGAAGGAGAAGGGACGTTGATTACCAGCCTAACCGAGGTGAACCGTTCCCTGGCCGAGGTGAAAGACCGGATCGTAACCGGAGTAACCCAAGTTCCCCACATTACCCAGGTAAAGGTGAGGGCCGAGCGTGGTGAGTTTGACCTTCAGCTCAGGGTGTTTAAGGCAATGGCGGAACATGGCATCAGTGTAGATTTCATCAATGTAAGTCCGAGCGGAGTCGTCTACACCGTCTATGAACATGAAGGAGAGAGAACGAGAAAGATCCTTGCTGAGATGGGTTATGAACCGGAGCTGCTGCCCGGGTGCGCCAAGGTTTCTGTGGTAGGTGCAGGGATAGCCGGGACCCCGGGAGTGATGGCGAAAATCGTAGAAGCTTTGGTGGAAGAGGAGATTCGCATCCTTCAATCGGCCGACTCTCATACCACCATTTGGGTCCTGGTGAAGTTAGAGGATATGAACCGAGCCGTGCGTGCCATTCACAGAAAGTTTCACCTTAATGAATGAGGGGCTAAGCCGGGGCCCCCGAATGTATCAGAGGGGATCCCAAAAATAGGAGGAAAATGCGATGGATTTTGGAAGATTGTTAACCGCAATGGTTACACCTTTCGATGAAGAGCTGGAAATTAACTGGCCGCAGGTCGACCGGTTGGTGGATCACCTCATCGCCACCGGAACCGAAGCGATCGTCGTCGCCGGGACGACCGGAGAATCTCCTACCTTGACGAAAGAGGAGAAATTGGAACTTTATCGCCGGGTGAAGGAGAGGGCGCATGGGAAAGCCCTGACGATTGCCGGAACCGGGGGGAACAATACGAAGGAGTCGATTGCTTTAACCAAGAAGGCGGAAGAGATCGGTGTAGACGGGGTGATGCTGGTCGTTCCCTATTACAATAAGCCCTCTCAGGAAGGGCTTTACCGGCATTTTAAAGCGATTGCAGAAGAAACCTCCCTGCCGATCATGCTCTACAACATTCCAGGCCGGTCCGGAATCAACATGAATGCGGATACGGTGCTTCGCTTAAGCTTGCTGCCCAACATCCGGGCGGTAAAGGAAGCGAGTGGGAATTTATCCCAGGTGGCCAAGATCATCGAGGGGACACCGGAAGATTTTTTGCTTTACAGCGGTGATGATTCCATGCTCCTTCCCATTCTCTCCATCGGCGGACATGGGGTTGTCAGTGTGGCCAGTCATGTGATCGGCAACGAGATTCGACGTATGATCAATGCCTTTTTTGCCGGGGATGTGCAGGAAGCGGCCCGCCTTCACAGAAAGAATTTAAAGATCTTCGAGGGTCTCTTTTTTACATCGAGTCCTGCACCGGTTAAGGCGGCACTGGAATTGAAAGGGTTTCACGTCGGAGGATTGCGCCTTCCCTTGGTCTCTTTGAGTGAAGAGGAAAGGGAAAGGGTAAAAGGATTTTTACAGGATTAAACGACAGAACGAGAAAACGAGTAGAGGGAATCTCTTAGGAAATGGGGATTCCCTTTTTTTAGCATAAGGAGTTTCTTGAAAAGGGAAAATAGGTTTATCTTACCTTGCCAAAAGGGAAAAGAAACTGTATAATTAGAGCAAGTGTGATTGGTGCGGCTTCCTTCTTATTGCATGTCTGTGACAACTGCATAATTAGGAGGAATGTTATTTGGCCAAAACGAACCAGAAATTGTCAATCTTGGCGATGGGCGGCTTAGGAGAGATTGGCAAGAACATGTATGTCATCCGATACGGGGATGATATCGTGGTCATCGATTCTGGTCTCAAATTTCCTGAAGAAGAGATGCTCGGCGTCGATATCGTGATTCCAGATATAGCTTACCTGGAAGAGAATCGAGACAAAATCCGAGGCATTCTTCTTACGCATGGTCATGAGGATCACATTGGCGGCTTACCTTATGTGCTGCGCTCCTTAAATGTCCCTGTCTACGGGACCCGTCTTACGTTAGGATTGGTTGAGGGGAAGCTGAAAGAAACAGGGATCCTTGGAGAAGCAAAGCTTCATGTCATTACCAGCTCATCGGAAGTACAACTTGGGTCCATGAAAGCCACATTCTTCCGGACAAACCATAGTATTCCTGATTCGGTGGGGATCGCTTTGGAAACTCCGGAAGGGATCGTCGTTCACACCGGAGACTTTAAGTTTGACCAGACTCCGGTTCATGAACAACACGCTGAACTTCATAAGATGGCGGAATTGGGAGCCCGGGGTGTATTATGCCTTCTTTCAGACAGTACCAATGCAGAACGGCCCGGATTTACGGGATCGGAACGTAAAGTGGGAGAAAATCTGAAGGAAATTTTCCTTAATACCAAGTCTCGCCTCATCATTTCTACCTTCGCCTCAAATATTCATCGAATTCAGCAGGTTTTTGAAGCCTCTGCATTGGTGGGCCGAAAGGTGACGGTGATCGGACGGAGCATGGTAAACGTAGTAAATACTGCCAAGGAATTGGGGTATTTGCAGGTTCCTGAAGGGATGCTGGTGGATCCGGAGGAGATCAGCCAGCTGCCCGCCGAAAAAGTCGTGATCCTTTCCACAGGAAGCCAGGGAGAACCGATGTCCGCTTTAACCCGTATGGCGAGGAATACCCATCGGACGATCGATATTCTTCCGGGAGATACGGTGATTATTGCCGCCACACCGATCCCCGGAAATGAGAAATATGTCGCCCGCACCGTAGACCAGCTCTTCCGTCTGGGTGCGGACGTGATCTACGGCCCAGGTTCGGAGACGGGGGTTCACGTTTCAGGACATGGGAGTCAGGAAGAGTTGAAACTGATGTTAAACTTGATTCGCCCCAAATTCTTTATCCCTGTCCATGGGGAGTATCGTATGCTGCGGAAGCACGCTTTGCTTGCCATGGAGGTAGGGGTGCCCAAAGAGAACATTTTTATCGTGGACAACGGGGATGTGGTGGAATTTCAACATGGGAAAGCCCGCCTGGGGGGTAAGGTTCCGGCCGGTAATGTGTTGATCGATGGCCTTGGAGTAGGCGATGTGGGAAATATCGTCCTGCGGGACCGAAAGCTGCTCTCCCAGGATGGGATTTTGGTTGTCGTCGTCACCCTAAGCAAACAAAAAGGCGTGATCCTCTCCGGCCCCGATATTATCTCACGGGGATTCGTTTATGTCCGCGAATCCGAACCTCTTTTGGAAGAGGCGAATCGCATTGTTACCAATACGTTAAATAAGTGCATGCAGGAAAACGTCAACGAATGGACTTCGCTAAAGAATAACGTGAAGGAAGCGTTAGGCCGTTTTCTCTATGAACAGACTCGAAGAAGGCCGATGATCCTACCTATCATCATGGAGGTATAAGGGGGAACATCCGGAAAAAAGAAACGCCCACACACGAACGCCAAGTGCCCCGTAAAGGGGCATTTGGCTTTTTTACGCATACTCCTCTTTTTTATTTCTCATACTAACCTTATGAGTTTAGAAGGAGGGAAAAAAGATGGGAAATCATAGGGAAGAGGGACTCCGCCAAGAAGCCGTTCCTGCTCCCGGGGAGAATCCCCCTGAACCCGGCCACCCCCCCTTTACGAGGGAAAAGGATGGGACGATTGAGGCGATCCGCCATTTCGGGCAAACGGCTCTCCCCCAGCCGGAGATGAATATCTACTCCCTTTCCATCGTTGGACAGATTGAAGGGCACATCCAGCTGCCTCCCCAAAATAAAACGACGAAATACGAGCATCTGATCCCTCAGTTGGTTGCGGCGGAACAAAATCAGAGAATTGAAGGAATCTTGATCCTTCTCAACACGGTGGGAGGGGATGTGGAAGCGGGTCTTGCCATCGCCGAAATGATTGCCTCTTTAAGCAAACCTACCGTTGCGGTGGTGATCGGCGGGGGACACAGCATCGGTGTTCCCATAGCCGTCGCTGCAGATTATTCTTTTATCGCAGAGACCGCCACCATGACCATCCACCCCATCCGACTGACCGGATTGGTGATAGGAGTCCCGCAAACCTTCGAATACCTGGATAAGATGCAGGAGCGGATCATTCATTTTGTAACGAAGCATTCACGGATTAAGGAGGAGAAGTTTCGCGAAATGATGTTTAAAACAGGGGAGTTGACCCGGGATGTGGGGACCAATGTGGCCGGGCCCGATGCGGTTCGCATGGGGCTTATCGATGCCATCGGAGGGATTGGGGATGCGGTGCAGGAATTAAACCGCCGGATTCAAGAAAAAAGGAGAGAGAAGGAAGGAGAACGTGTGGTTCAATGAAACAGGAGAATAGTAAAGAAGAAAGGGGATGCGCGGGATGAACCAAGGGTTGGGACTCCCCATCGTTTTTGACTCCCTCCTCCCTGCGGAGTATGTGTGGAAAGATTTTGACGCCATGTCCAATAAAGTATACCAGGAGATTCAGGAGGGAGAGAGAACCTTAATCATCGAGGAATTTTCCCCCGGGGAGGCCCAGGTGGTCCGTCTCATCAGCCCCAGGGCGGAGGATTATCTCCTGCCGAACTTCACCCCCGGAACAAGGATTACGGCCCGCTATACCTTTTAGAGGATGAACCGCCTGTGATATAATGGGGGACAGGTGGTGGTTCGATTGTCCCGAAAACGTAAAAAAAGAAAGTGGAGCATCGAGGCTCGTTATGAACTGTATGGACTTCTTCTCATCCTGCTAAGCATCTTGGCGGCGACCAAATGGGGAGCCGTCGGACGGGCCCTCCGTTATCTCCTTCGTTTTTTGGCGGGGAATTGGGAATTCTTATTACTCCCTTATCTGATCGGTGTGGGCTTTTTCGTCATGATCCGGAGAAAATGGCCTTCTTTTCGCTCCTGGAGAATGATCGGTGGTCTTCTTATCTTTCTTTCCATCCTCATTTTTGCCCATCTTGATCTCTATCAAGGGTTAACCCAGTCAGGGAGCCTAGCTCCGAATATATGGAACGATACATTGGATCGAATCTTGGCTGAGCAGGCGGGGCCCCAGAAAGCCATTGGCGGAGGCTTGACCGGTGCTTTCTTTTTTATGATCCTTTATTATCTCTTCGGTTACTATGGAGCTCTCCTTTTCACGTCTCTCCTCGCCCTTGCAGGGCTTATGTTCTTAACCGGCTTCACGTTGAAAAAGGGGGCGATCTGGATCAGAAGTTTGGCGACCCAGATCCAATCCCTCTTTGCCCAAGGATTTATACGGCTTGGGCACTTCCTAAAGGGAAAGTTGATCTTTTCCGCTCAAAAACGGGATCAATCCTCCACGGAAGAAGGTTCTTCGTCCGAAAAACCGGTGATCGTCGATTTCGCCCAGCGAATCCATACGGAACGGGAAAAATTAGGGACGGAGGATCGAATCCCTTCGGAAGAAGGGAAGATCATCCAAGGTTCCCTTCCTTTGTGGGAGGAAGAAAAGGAAGAGAGTAAACGGGAAAAAGAAGTGGAAGAGGAAATGAGGGAGGGAGAAGAAGATCTCCAGGGAAGAGAATTCCATTCTTATGATCTTCCTCCCTATACCCTCCTGGATAAACCGAAACGACTCCCCAGTCGGGAATCTCGGGATATTGCCAACAATATCCAAAAATTGGAACAAACCTTAAAAAGTTTTGGGGTTCAGGCACGAATAACCAATGTGCATCGGGGACCGGCGGTAACCCGCTATGAATTGCAGCCGGATATCGGTGTAAAGGTGAGCCGTATCGTGAACCTGACCGATGATATTGCCCTGGCGTTGGCGGCAAAGGATATCCGCATGGAAGCCCCGATTCCTGGGAAAGCGGCGATCGGGATCGAAGTGCCCAATGAACACGTCTCACTCGTTACCCTGCGGGAAGTTTTGGAATCGGCACCTTTCCATGAATCCTCTTCCCGCCTCACGATCGCCTTGGGAAGGGATATTTCTGGAGAGCCCATTGTGGGGGATTTGGCGAAAATGCCCCATCTCCTTGTGGCGGGGGCGACGGGAAGCGGGAAGAGCGTCTGCATCAATTCCATCATCTCCAGTATTTTATTTAAGGCCCGACCCGATGAAGTGAAATTTATCATGGTAGACCCCAAAATGGTGGAGCTCTCCATCTACAACGGTGTTCCCCATCTATTAACACCGGTGGTAACCGATCCAAAGAAAGCCTCCTTCGCCCTTCGCAAAGTGGTGCAAGAGATGGAGAGACGGTATGAGCTTTTTGCCCATGCAGGTGCAAAGGATCTTGATCGATATAATCAGATGGGCGGACATCCCCCTTTGCCTTATATTGTGGTGATTGTAGATGAATTGGCGGACCTGATGATGGTCTCCCCTGCCGATGTGGAAGACTCGATTACGCGTTTGGCCCAGAAAGCGAGAGCTGCGGGGATTCACCTCATCCTGGCCACCCAACGTCCTTCCGTAGATGTGATCACCGGGGTGATTAAAGCAAACATTCCCTCCCGCATCGCCTTTGGGGTATCATCCCAGGTTGATTCCCGGACGATCCTGGACATGGCCGGGGCAGAAAAATTGTTGGGAAAGGGGGACATGCTCTATCTTCCTGTGGGATCCGCTAAAGTGACCCGAATTCAAGGGTGTTTTGTGAGCGACAGGGAGGTGGAAGCCTTGGTAGAGTTTATTAAAAAACAAGGAGAGCCCCACTATGCGGAAGAGCTTGTGACAGGAGAAGGGGAAGAGACGACGGAGCCTTCCATGGAAGATGATCTTTATGAGAAAGCCGTCCAATTGGTGATCGAAAGCCAGACGGCCTCCGTCTCTCTCTTACAGCGGCGCTTTCGGGTGGGGTATGCACGGGCTGCCCGGCTCATTGATATGATGGAGGCCAATGGGATCGTCGGTCCCTATGAAGGGAGTAAACCGAGGGAGGTTTTGGTCAGCAAACGGGATGAAAGCCAAATTTCGTGAGAGATCTCATCCGCGCAACCGCATTCGACATGATCGCCAATTTTCGCTTTTCTCTTTGTCCAAAAAATGATAAGATACCATTGTTCACGAGATCTTACATAAACGACCTTAAAAATAGGGGGTAGAACCGATGAAAAAATGGATTTCCGCCTTGGGAATTCTGGCGCTCGTTGCCACCCTCATTCTGGCAGCATGTGGAACTTCCGGAAACCAGGGGAATCAAGGGGCGTCGGATCAAGGGCAGCAGGGAGCAACCAACGACCAAAAACCGGCCGAGCAGAAGAAAACCTTTAAAGTGGGGATGGTGACCGACGTCGGCGGTGTGAACGACAACTCTTTCAACCAGAGCGCATGGGAAGGTTTGCAGCAGTTCGCCAAGGATACCGGTGCCGAGGTGAAATACGCCCAGAGCACCAGCGATACCGATTATATCCCTAACTTGAACGATTTCGTGAAAAACGGGTATGACCTGACCTGGGGAATCGGCTATCTTATGGCAGACCATGTGAAGCAGGTTGCGGAACAGAATCCGAATGCCAAATTGGCCATTATCGACGGAGTGGTGGAAGGCCCGCAGAATGTAGAGTCGGTCACCTTTTCCGAAAATGAAGGTTCCTTCTTGGTGGGGGTTGTTGCAGGACTGATGACCAAGACCAACAAGATCGGTTTTGTCGGCGGAATGGAAATCCCGGTCATCAAGAGATTTGAGGCAGGATTTAAGGCCGGGGTTGCCGCGGTGAACCCCAAGGCGGAAGTGATCATTAACTACACGGGCGCTTTTGATAAGCCGGATGAAGGAAAGGCGGCGGCAGCTTCCATCTATGACGCAGGGGCGGACATTATCTTCCATGCTTCCGGGAAAACGGGCGATGGGGTCTTTGGAGAAGCAAACGATCGTTTGAAGAATGGAAAACAAGTTTGGGTGATCGGTGTAGACCGGGATCAGCGGGATCTTGGCCCGGATATTACCCTCACTTCCATGATGAAACGGGTGGATGTAGCGGTTCAGACGATTTCCAAGGCAACGATGGATGGGAATTTCAAAGGTGGAGTAACCACGCTGGGTTTGAAAGATAACGCGGTGGGACTCCCAGCAGATAATCCCCACGTTCCAAAGGAAGTTTTGGATAAAGTGGCTGAATATCAACAAAAGATTATAAAGGGCGAAATCACAGTCCCGCAAGAATAAAAGAGGCGGGCAAATCGGAGAAGGCTAGTCCCTGTTGAGAACTAGCCTTCTTTTCTCTCATCTCACGGAAAAAGGTGATTGAATGGATAGAAATAAACCTGCGGTTGAGATGGTAAATATTACAAAACGTTTTCCCGGAATCGTCGCCAATGATCATATCTCTTTCAAAGTAAATCAAGGGGAGATTCACGCCCTCCTCGGTGAAAATGGCGCCGGAAAATCGACCTTGATGAACATTCTCTTCGGACTATATCAACCGGACGAAGGAGAGATTTACGTTCATGGGGAAAAAGTGGTGATTGACGGCCCAAACAAGGCCATCCGGTTAGGAATCGGGATGGTTCATCAACACTTTAAGCTGGTGGAAACGTTCACGGTGACGGAAAATATTATCCTGGGGCAGGAACCTACGAAAGGCCTCACGTTAGATTACAAGACGGCTAGAGCCAAGGTGGCCGAACTTTCCCGCCGATATGGGCTTGATGTGGACCCGGATGCGAAAATCGGGGAGATCTCGGTGGGAATGCAGCAACGGGTGGAGATCTTAAAGATCCTGTACCGGGGGGCGGAGATCCTCATTTTTGATGAACCCACCGCCGTCTTAACCCCGCAGGAGATTGATGAGCTGATGGCCATCATGAAAAACCTGGTTCAGGAAGGAAAGACCATACTGCTCATCACCCACAAGTTGAGGGAGATTATGGCCATATCCGATGCCGTAACCATCATACGGCGGGGAAAAGTGATCGAGACGCTGAAAACCTCCGAGACCAATCCGGATATGCTGGCGGAGATGATGGTGGGCCGCCATGTCACTTTCCAGGTGGAGAAAGGGCCGTCCAAACCCGGGGAGGTCATCCTTCGGGTGGAAGGGATTCGTGAAGAGAGCAAGGTGGGTAAGCCCCGTTTAAACGGCATCTCCTTCCAAGTGAGAGCAGGAGAAATTTACGGCATCGCCGGAGTGGATGGGAACGGTCAGAGCCAGCTCATCGAAGTGATCACCGGCCTAAAAAAGGCAAGTCATGGAAAAGTTCTATTTAAAGGCCGAGAAATCACCAATCAACCCCCCCGAAAGATATCTGAACTGGGCATATCACACATTCCCGAAGACAGGCAAAGAAGAGGATTGATCCTCGATTTTACCTTAAGTGAGAATCTCGCGTTAAAAACCTATTTCCGGCCTGCTTTTCAGCGGAGAGGGTTTCTTCATTATGAGGCGATGAACCGGCAGGCGGAAAGGCTGGTAGAAGAGTTTGATGTGCGGACGCCGAGCATCCTGAATACCGCCCGGTCTTTATCCGGGGGGAATCAGCAGAAGGCGATTATTGCCCGGGAATATGACGCAGACCCCGATCTTATGATCGCGGCCCAGCCGACCCGTGGACTTGACGTAGGTGCGATCGAATACATTCATAAGCGTTTGGTTGAATTGAGAGATAAAGGGAAAGCCGTCCTCCTCATTTCATTCGAGTTGGATGAAATCCTTCAATTATCCGATCGGATCGGAGTTATTTTTAACGGCCAAATCGTAGGGGAGGTCCGACCGGAAGAGACCGATGAGCAGGAGTTGGGACTGATGATGGCCGGGAGCAAAGTAAAGGAGGTGAAGGAATCCCATGGATAAAGTGCTGCGCATATTTTCGAAGGATTCCTTTTATATCCCCCTCATTGCCATCATCCTCGGCCTTTTATTAGGGGCTCTCATCATGCTGGCGGGAGGATATCAGCCGATGGTGGCATACACCTCCCTTTTTAACAAGGTTTTTGGGGATCTTTATAATATAGGGGAAACGGTCCGGGAGGTAACCCCCCTGATTCTCACCGGATTATCGGTTGCCTTCGCTTTTCGCACAGGTCTCTTTAACATCGGCGCTTCCGGACAGATGATGATGGGTATGACCGGAGCCACCTTGATCGGCATTACGGTAAACCTTCCCTGGTTCCTCCATGTTCCTTTGGCCATCCTTGCAGGAGGTCTTTTAGGCGGGCTCTGGGGAGCGATCGCAGGCTATCTGAAGGCGAAGAGGGGCATCAATGAGGTAATCACCACCATCATGTTAAATTGGATCTCCCTCTATCTTTCCAACTACATCATCGCCAATTATCTCTTTGATCCCAAGAATAAACAGCGTTCTCTTTACATCCAGGATACCGCCTCCATCTCCATGCCCTGGCTCTCCAATCTCTTTAACCATGCCCGCATGAATTGGGGCATCATTCTCGCCTTGCTGGCGGCCATCCTGTTCTACATTCTCCTCTGGAAGACGAAGATGGGCTATGAACTGAGGGCGGTGGGATTTAACCCTCATGCCTCGGAATATGCGGGGATTAACGTGAGCCGAAATGTGATGGCCTCCATGTTTATTGCCGGAATTTTCTCCGGCGTGGCGGGCGTGATTCAGATTTTGGGAGTTTACCATTATCAAACCGTTACCGCCGCCTTACCCAGCCAAGGCTTCGACGCCATCGCCGTCGCCCTTTTGGGCGGAAATACGCCGGTTGGGGTGATCCTAGCCGCATTCCTGTTCGGAGCATTAAACTACGGCTCTGCGGGAATGAAATTTGGGGCGGAGGTGCCTCCGGAAATTATCCGGGTCGTCATTGCTTCCATCATCTTCTTTATCGCCGCCCACGGTTTCATTCGCATCTTTCTTAAACCGTTCCGGAAGGGAGAGAAGGCCGGATGATCTCTGCCATCTTGACAGATATCAGCCAATTGATCAATATCACCTTAGTCTTTTCCACTTCCCTCATTTTGACGGCCATGGGAGGAATTCATTCGGAAAGGTCGGGCGTCGTCAATATCGGTTTGGAAGGGTTGATGATGAGCGGCGCCTTTGCCGCCGCCGTGTCCGCCTATTTCCTGGAGCAGGCCGGATGGGGAATTTGGGGAGCCTGGATGGGGCTCGTTGCCGCGGCTCTCTTTGGTGCTTTTTTTGCCCTTCTTCATGCGGTGGCAAGCGTCACTTTTAAGGCAGATCAGGTCGTGAGCGGTGTTGTCATCAATCTTCTCGCGGCAGGCCTTACCGTCTATCTCGTTAAGGTTCTTTTTGAAGGGGCAGGGGAAACGAAAACCTTGCATGCGGCGGTCTTTTCCAAAGTCTCCATTCCCGTTCTTGCCGACATTCCTTATGTGGGTTATGCCTTCTTTCAGGCGTATCCAACCACCTATCTGGCGATCCTTATTGTCCTATTCACCTATTTTCTTCTCTGGAAGACCCGCTTCGGACTACGACTTCGTTCGGTCGGGGAGAATCCCGGCGCCGCCGATACGTTGGGGATTCATGTGCAGGTGATCCGCTATATCGGTGTGATGATCAGCGGTGCCTATGCAGGGCTCGGAGGGGCCACCATCGCCCTTACGACGACGGCCAACTACTCCCACAACACCATATCGGGGCAAGGGTTTATCGCCATTGCCTCCATGATCTTCGGGAAATGGCATCCCTTCGGCGCATTGGGAGCCGCTCTTCTTTTCGGCATGGCCACAGGGCTTAAGAACTTCATCCAACTCTTCCCTTGGGCGAAGATGATTCCCACCGAATTTATCTTTATGATCCCCTATATCTTGACGATCCTGGTGCTGGCCGGAGCGGTGGGAAAAGCCACTCCGCCGGCAGCCTTGGGCCAGCCCTATGATCCGGCCAAAAGATAAGAGGATGGGATAAAATCTCATTGCTCAATGTTCATCACAAGATAAAGCATTACGATCTTTTTTCAACGGGTAAGGAATCGCTCCTCATGTAAGGGCGATTCCTTTTTTTGGTTCCGTTTGATTAGGTATTTTTTCCATCCACCTTTTTATCGTCTATAAATGTCCGGGTAAACCATACTAAGGTTATCTTCGCCTTAGGAAGGGGGGTTATCCCATGGATTGGAGTTGTCCTTATTGCGGCTACCAACACGGTTTTTATTTCGAGGATGATCAATTGTCGGGCATGGTCTGCCTGCGTCCGGAATGCGGTCGTTTTGACCCCTTCGACGAGAAGGAAGGGGAGAAGCGGGAGAAGCTTTATGACTCCGACCTGTAATGAAGATGCCCTTCCCCTTGTAGAGCCGTCCCAAATCGGCTACTCTTACATTGTAGAAGGAAAGGGGAATGGGAATTGAAAACGATTTTGATAACAGGCGCTTCCGGTGGCATCGGGAGCAGGATCGCCTGCGAAGTGGCGAATGAGGAGACCTTCCTCGTCCTGCAAGGCAGGAATCGGGAGACCCTTGAAGCGGTGAAAAAGAAAGTATTGGCAAAGGGAGCGGCAGCCGAACTCTGGGTTTCCGATTTTCGCCGTCTCCATACGGAGGAGGTTGCGAAAGAGACGTCTCTTCAGAATGTGGACATCTACATTCACTGCAGCGGGAATTCCCTTTATAAGCTCATTACAGATACCTCGGAGGAGGAGTGGGATGCCCTCTTCGCCGTACATATTAAAAGCGCCTTTCTCATCAGCCGGCGGTTGATTCCCTATATGATTCGCCGGAGGTGGGGTAGGATTCTCTTGATCTCTTCCATCTGGGGGGAAGCGGGAGCCGCCATGGAGGTGGCCTACTCGGCGGCAAAAGGGGCCGTCGGCCTCTACACCAAAGCCTTGGCGAAGGAGTTGGCCCCCTCCGGCATTACGGTCAATGCCATCGCTCCGGGGGCGATCGATACCCCCATGATGCGGGAGGATTTTGCAGAAGAGGAAATCAAGGAGATCGCCGGGCGAATTCCTGCGGGGAGGTTGGGAACACCGGAAGAGGTGGCTCATCTCGCCCGTTTCCTGATTCGCGAAGAGAGCGCCTACATCACCGGACAAATCCTTCATGTGAACGGGGGCTGGTTATAGGCTTATCGGAATCCTTCCGAAAGGAACCTGCAAAGGTTTGAAAAACCAAAAATCATAAGGCGACACAAAGGTGCCACAGAGGAGATGAATAATTCCCCGGTCAACCGATCATATTATGGATGTAACTTGATGATGAAGAAAGGGGTATAGGAAATGTCCGTACTCGATAACTTTGATCAATGGAAATCTTTTTTGCATGATCGGATTGAACAGGCGAAAGCCGCGGGCATGAGTCAAGATACCATAGCCAATCTGGCAAGTCATATCGGCGATTACCTGTCCAAGGCGGTCGATCCGAAAAACCGGGAAGAGCGGCTCCTCTCCGAAATGTGGAAGGTAGCCGATGAGGAAGAGCAAAAGGCGTTGGCCAATGTGATGGTGAAAATGGTCCAGTAGTACCGATCAGATGAATAGGTAACGCAAAACCCTTCTTGTTTATCAAGAAGGGTTTTGCATTATCCTTTTTACCAAAATGTTTTTGCAGAAAAAAAGTAAAATGGTGTAGAATGAAAGTATCCGAAACGGGAACGAGGAGAAGTGAATGGATGAAGGAAAAGAAGTAAAAGAATGGTATTTTGAGTATGAAATCCACAGGAATCGCCCCGGCCTTTTAGGGGATATCGCCTCCCTTTTCGGGATGTTAAATATTAATATAGAGGCCATCAATGGGGTGGAAAATGAACGGAGGGGACTCCTTCTTCAGTGCGATGATGAAAAAAAGATGAGCTTTATTGAATCCCTCCTCAAGCAAATCCCCAACATTACGGTAACCGCTTTTCGCCCCCTCTCCATGCTGGATCGGCTGGTGATTCGCCATGGGCGGTACATAAGCCGCGATGTTACCGATCGGAAGACGTTTCGCTTCACCCGGGAAGAATTAGGTCTTCTGGTGGATTTTCTTGGAGAAATTTGTAAAAGGGAGGGAAACCAGCTGATTGGAGTGCGGGGAATGCCAAGGGTTGGGAAGACGGAGTCTACCATCGCCGCCAGCGTCCATGCCAATAAACGCTGGATCGTCATTTCCTCCACCCTCTTGAAACAGACGATGGCGACCACTCTAGCGGAGGACGAATACTCCCCCCATCATATCTATTTAATTGACAGCATGGTTACCTGGTTACGGGGAAGCGAACGTCATCAAAGTTTAGTCCGGGAAATTCTCCAAATGCCTGCCACCAAGATCATCGAGCATCCAGACATCTTCGTCCATGAGACAGAGTACCGTTGGGAAGATTTTGATGCGATCATCGAGATTCGCAACCATGAAGGCGAAGAGATTAAGTATAACCTTTTGGAGTTAAAAAGGAATACGACCGATTTCTGAATGCGAACGAAAGGGTGAAAATATGGGAGAGCTGGGGCTTGTTTTAAAAAAGAGGCGGGAAGAGAAACATTTAACGTTGGACGATTTGCAAGAAATCACCAAAATCCAGAAACGGTACATTGATGCCATTGAAAAGGGAAATTACCACCTGCTTCCGGGCCCTTTTTATACCCGGGCGTTTATTCGGAACTTGGCAGAGACGCTCTCGCTCAATCCGGATCAACTTTTGGAACAATATGAAAGTGAATTGCCTTCAGTTGAACCGGAACCCCTAGAAACCATTCCACGCAGACGGAGAAGCCTGAACCGACCTTCGATTTTCGGACCGTGGATCACCAAAGTTCTTCTCTTTCTCTTCGTTTTGATCATCCTCTTCATCATCTACATGTTTATTGTGCGACAGTTCCCGGCCGCTCCACCCCAGGAAGCGGAGAAGAATCCCCCTCAAGTTCAAGAAAATTTTCCAAAAACCTCCTCTCCCACATCGAATCAGACAGGAACCAATGGTGGAGGAGCCGCGTCAGTTAATGAAGGAGGCACTTCTCCAGCGCCTTCCCCGGCGAAGGAACCGATCCTTACATTTGTGAAGGAGGAAGGGAAGACCAGCTATTATCAGATCAGCAATGTGGACTATATTTCCCTGCAGGTCTCAACGCCCCGGGGTCCTTGCTGGATGGAAGTAAGAAAAGGGAAAAAAGGGAAAGTAATTTATTCGGCCACTCTCCCGGAAAAACAGGAGATGAAATGGGAATTTACCGATTCAAACAATGCATATATTCGTTTGGGCGCCACGCAAAACGTCGATGTGACGGTCAATGGGAAACCGGTCTCGCTGGCCGGGAAAAAAGATGTATACCGCTTGGATATCACCTTAGTGGGAACCACATCTGCAACTCCTTAGGGGACTTATCCCATGGGAACCTCTTAAAGGCATACCCCATCTCCTTTTTGCCTGATCTCTTTTTCCTCTTCTCTTGGTGTTCGTTTTCTTCCCAGATGCTCCGGATGATTCTATGACTTTGACACCCATGGGGGAAAAAGGTATACTGGATGGAGGAAGAAGGATGGAGGTTGTTATGCAACAGAAGCATGGAGAAGAGAAAGTAGCCATTGTCACCCTTGGGTGTGAAAAAAATAAAGTAGATTCGGAGATCATGTCCGATCTCATCGATCGGAAAGGGTACCAATTGGTGGATCGACCGGAAGAAGCGACGGTCGTTATCGTGAACACCTGCGGATTTATCGATGCAGCTAAAGAAGAATCGATCGACACCATTCTGGAAGTTGCCCGGTTAAAGGGGCACGGCCAACTGAAATCGCTCATCGTGGCGGGATGCCTAACAGAACGGTATCAGGAAATTCTCCTGCAGGAAATGCCTGAGATTGATGGGCTGGTGGGGACGGGGAATATTGATAAAATCACCGCCGTCATCGAGGAATCCCTGGCGGGGAGACATCCTGTTTATGTGGGAAATCCTGCCTTTTCATATGAAAATATTTCCCGAAAGCGCAGGGAAAAACGTGCTTCTGCTTTCGTGAAGATCGCCGAAGGGTGCAATAACCAATGTACATTTTGTGCGATCCCCATCATGAGGGGAAAGCTTCGTTCCCGTACGATTGCGTCGGTCACCCGGGAAGTACGGCAACTGGTTGAGGAAGGGGTTAAAGAGGTCTCCCTGATCGCCCAGGATCTTTCCAATTATGGGGTGGACCTGACCGGACGCTCCCTTTTGCCGGACCTTCTTCGGTCTTTGCAGGAGATTCCTCAGCTTTCTTGGATTCGTCTTCATTACCTTTATCCCGGTGCTTTCAGCGATGAACTCCTGGAAACGATGGCCACTTGCGATAAAGTGGTTCCTTATGCGGATATTCCCCTTCAACATAGCGAAGACTCCATTTTACGCCGAATGAGAAGGCCGGGTTATCAAACGGATATCCGGAATCTCCTACGACGGATTCGGGATAGAATCCCCGATGTGGCCATTCGCACATCCATCATTGTTGGTTTTCCCGGCGAGACGGAAGAGGATTTTGAAAACCTGCTTTCTTTCATTAAGGAAGTAAAGTTTGACCGTCTCGGAGTATTTACCTATTCCCAAGAAGAAGGAACCCCTGCGGCTCGTCTCAAGGAACAGGTAGCGGATGAGGTGAAGGAGGAACGGGCCGGTCGGTTGATGGAGATTCAACGACGCATCACTGCGGAGCGAAACAGCCGCTTTGTTGGGCGGATTCTTCCCGTATTGGTAGAGAAAAAGGATGAAAAAAACGGAGTTTACATCGGCAGAACCCCTTATGATGCGGTGGAGGTAGATGGAGAGGTATATCTCACCGGTTACCGGGGAGATGTGGGGGAGATCATCCCCGTCCGCATCACCCATTCCTATGATTATGATTTAGCGGGGGTGGCCATAAATCGTTGAATCTTCCTAATCGTCTTACCCTGGCACGCGTCCTCATCATCCCTTTTTTTATGGTGGCGATCTTAACCTATGAGAAATATCCATGGGGCTACTTCGTTTGGGGAGAGGAAACCCTTTCCTATAACGAGGCGGTCGCCCTTTTCCTCTTTCTGATTGCTGCTTTGACGGATCAATTGGATGGCTACTTGGCCCGGAAGATGGGACTTATCACCAATTTCGGCAAGTTGATGGATCCCCTCGCCGACAAGATGCTGGTAACGGCTGCCTTGGTCATGCTGGTTCAGCTTGGAAGGATACCGGCATGGATGGTCATCCTCATCCTGAGCCGGGAGTTTGCCGTCTCCGGGTTACGGATGATTGCCGCTTCGGAAGGAATGGTGATGGCGGCAGGCCCCTGGGGAAAGTTGAAAACCGTCTTACAGATGATTGCCATCTCTTTGCTCATCGTGCATAATCTCCCCTTCTCATTTCTCCATTTGCCTTTAGATCAGATCATGTTATGGGCGGCACTCATGGTTACCCTGATCTCCGGGTTTGATTATTTCTGGAAAAATCCCCACATTTGGAGAGGAGAGAGTTGAGGAACATGAGAGCAGAGATCTTGGCGGTAGGAACCGAGCTGTTAATGGGGCAAATTGCAAATACCAACGCTCAATATCTCTCGGAGCGCTTGGCTGAACTGGGAATTAATGTTTATTATCATGGGGTGGTGGGGGATAATTTAGACCGAATAGTCGCTTACCTGGAACAGGCGAAAAAGAGGTCGGATATCGTTCTGATTACCGGAGGACTTGGGCCCACGGAAGATGATCTTACCAAAAATGCCTTGGCCCATTTCTTGAAGAAGAATCTGGTGGTCGATGAGGAGATCTTGAAAGCGATTGAAGAGTATTTTCACAGGCGCAAGCTCCGGATGACCCCGAATAACCGCCGCCAAGCCGAGATCTTGGAAGGGGCGGTAGTTTTCCCGAATAAAACGGGGCTGGCTGCAGGGATGGGCATTATGGAAGGTGGCATCCATTACCTCCTGTTTCCGGGTCCTCCGTCGGAGATGATCCCGATGTTTAGGGATTATGGCATCCCTTATCTCCGTCGGATTCATCCGGAGAGCAGCTCCCTCTACTCGAGGGTACTTCGTTTTTTCGGGATTGGGGAATCGGCATTGGTGACGGAATTAGGGGACTTGATCGGTGGGCAGACGGATCCTACGCTTGCCCCCTATGCGAAGGAAGCAGAAGTGACCCTTCGGCTTACCACCAGAGCCAAGTCCAGGGAAGAAGCCGACGGCCGGCTGGATCCGATCCAACAGGAAATCTTAAAACGGGTCGGGTCGTACTATTATGGAGAAGGAGAAGATCACTCGATCGAAAAGGTTCTGTTCCAAGCCCTGTTAGATCGAGGGGCAACCCTGGCTACGGCGGAGAGCTGCACCGGAGGCAGAATTGGAGAGTTGATCACAACCCTCTCTGGGGCCTCAAAGGTTTATAAGGGAGGGGTGGTCGCCTATACCAATGAGGCGAAGGAAAACCTCCTAAACATCCCTACAGATCTCTTGCGAACCGAGGGTGCCGTCAGTGCCGCATGTGCCCTGGAGATGGCCGATCAGGTAAGGCGGCGTCTCAAGGCAGATTACGGGCTTTCCGTAACCGGAGTGGCAGGTCCGGATGCCCAGGAAGAAAAACCGGTCGGCCTCGTCTATGTAGGTTTCTCGGGAGAGGACCGTCGCGAATCGATGGAATTTGTTTTTGCCGGATCGAGGGAAGGGATTCAGCTCAGGGCGGCAAAAACGGCTATGTTTCAATTATGGAAGAGAATAAAAGAAAGGTGACCAATTCAATGAGTTCGTTCCAAGAATTTAAGATTGACCAAGCGATCCTTAAAGCGATCCAGGAGATGGGGTTTGAAGAGCCGTCCCCCATCCAGTCTGCCTGCATACCAAAGATTTTGGAAGGCTTTGATGTCATAGGGCAGGCGCAAACCGGAACAGGAAAGACGGCAGCTTTTGGTATCCCGATCGTGGAGAAAGTGACCAGTAGTCCCGAGGTACAAGCTCTGGTTTTAACTCCTACCCGGGAGTTGGCCATTCAGATCTCCGGAGAACTTCGAAAGATCTCCAAGTTTAAACGGATCAAGACGTTGCCCATCTATGGGGGGCAGTCGATCGGCCATCAAATCCGTGCCTTAAAGCAAGGCGTACAGGTGGTCATCGGCACGCCGGGAAGGATTATTGACCATTTGAACCGGAAAACCTTAAAGCTGGATCACGTCCGCATCGTGGTTTTGGATGAGGCCGATGAGATGCTGGATATGGGTTTCATCGACGATATCGAATCGATCCTCCGTTCGGTTCCTGCCGACCGGCAAACCCTCCTCTTCTCAGCCACCATGCCGGCTGAGATCCGTTCATTGGCCAACCGCTACATGAAGGATCCCCAAACCGTTCGTGTCAATCGGGAAGAGGTGGCGGCTCCTCTCATCGAACAGGTTTATTATAAAGTGCTGGAGAAGAATAAACTGGATAGCCTTTGCAGGGTGTTAGACAGCGAAGAGGTGGAGCTAGGCATCATCTTCTGCCGAACCAAAAAAGGGGTGGATGAACTGACCGAATCCCTCCAGGCGAGGGGTTACCTCGCCGACGGCCTCCACGGAGATTTGAGCCAAGCCCAGCGGGATAAGGTGATGGGCGATTTTCGTACCAACCGTATCGAGCTTCTCATCGCCACCGATGTGGCTGCGCGGGGAATCGACGTGAGCAATGTATCCCATGTGATCAATTATGACATCCCCCAGGATCCTGAGTCCTATGTCCATCGCATCGGCCGGACGGGCCGGGCCGGAAAACGGGGAATTGCCATCACCTTGGTTACTCCCCGGGAAATGAAGCAGCTTAAAGCGATTGAACACATGATCAAAACGGGGATCACCCCCCGCAGTCTTCCCACCATTGAAGAGACCAATGAAAGGAAAGTGGAACATTATAAACAAGAGATTATCGATGTGATCTTGGACAAGTCGGCCCACCCCATGGTAAAAGAGATGGTCGATCAGTTGAAAGGGGAATACCCCTTGGAAGAGATCGCCTATGCCATCGCCCATCTCGCCATGAATGACCAATTCGTGGAAGAAGGAGAGGGATATGACTTCGGAGAGACGGGAGCCCAGCAAGGAATGGTCCGCTTCTTTATCAATGTGGGCAAGAACATCAATCTTTCCCCGAAGAGTTTGGCGGAGGAACTGGCCTCTCTCGCCGGCATCTCTCCTAAGAGCATCGGCAAGATCGACATTTTCGACCGATTTACCTTTGTAGAGGTACCGGAGGAATCGGCTCCTTATATCTATGAAGCCCTACGGCAGGGAAGGCTTAGGGGAACCCGGGTCAATGTGGAACCGGCGAAACCCCGGGGGAAGTAAAAGAATAAACGTTCGTTTTTCCTCTTGCCATCTCATAAAAAAATGATATGATAAAGGGAGAAGAGGAATGACCGATGCGGGATAAAGGGGAGATGAAGGTGTCCGATCGCAAAGCAGCGCTGGAAAAGGCGCTTAGCCAGATTGAAAAGCAATTTGGCAAGGGATCGATCATGCGTTTAGGGGAAGCCTCACAGGCGAATCAAGTCTCTGTGGTGACGAGCGGGTCGATCGCCTTGGATGTAGCCCTGGGTGTGGGAGGGTATCCCCGGGGACGAATTATCGAGATTTATGGACCGGAGTCGTCCGGGAAGACGACCGTAGCCCTTCATGCCATTGCCGAAGTGCAACGGATTGGAGGAACGGCTGCCTTCATCGATGCCGAACATGCTTTAGACCCGACGTACGCGGAAAAATTGGGAGTAAACATTGACGAACTTCTCATCTCCCAACCGGATACAGGGGAACAAGCATTGGAGATCTGCGAAGCCTTGGTTCGCAGCGGTGCCATCGATATTGTCGTTATTGATTCGGTAGCGGCCCTAGTGCCGAAGGCTGAGATTGATGGTGAGATGGGAGATTCCCATGTGGGGCTTCAAGCCCGCCTCATGTCCCAAGCCCTCAGGAAACTGTCTGGAGCGATTAACAAATCGAAAACGATTGCCATCTTCATTAACCAGCTTCGGGAGAAGGTTGGTGTGATGTTCGGGAATCCGGAAACGACCCCCGGAGGCAGAGCCCTTAAATTTTATGCCAGCATTCGTTTAGACGTCCGTAGAGCGGAATCGATTAAACAAGGGAACGACATGGTGGGCAGCCGAACCAAAATTAAAGTGGTGAAGAATAAGGTAGCCCCTCCTTTTCGCTCGGCAGATGTGGACATCGTCTTTGGGGAAGGCATCTCCAAAGAGGGAAGCCTCATCGATATGGCCACCGACCTGGATATTATCGTGAAGAGTGGGGCCTGGTATTCCTTCCGGGAACAACGCTTAGGGCAAGGCCGGGAGAATGCGAAACAGTTCTTAAAGGAGAACCCGGCCGTGGCGGCCGAGATCGAGCAGTTAATTCGGGAGCATTACAGTCTAAACCCTGCCCCTGCTACCGGAGATGATTCTTCCTATAAGGAAGAGGGGGAGGAACTGGAACCGCAGTTTTAAGATGTAACCGTACATTTATTTGCGAGCTCCTGCCTTTGCAGGAGCTTTCTCTGTGAAAGGGGGAAGAATGGTGGGGAGGGAAGAGGAACATTACAGGGTTGAGAAACTGACGGAGAAGGGGGAGGGGAGATGGAGAATCCTCCTCTCCAACGGCGAAGAGATCGAAGTGGAAGAAGAGGTGGTGATCGATCACCGCCTTCTGCCCGGACAGGAGATCTCACCTTCCATACGGGAAGAGATGGGCCGCTTAAACCGCATCGCTTCCGGCTATGGGAAGGCGATCTCTTACCTTTCCTATCGCCCCCGTTCGACGGCGGAGGTGAAACGGTATCTGATTGGGAAAGGGTATGAGCGGGAGGCGGCGGCGATCCTTAAACGCTTAGAGGAGAAGGGGTATCTGGATGATCGCACGTTTGCGGCCATGTGGGTGAGGGAACGCCTCGCTCTAAAACCGAGGGGATCGCTTCTCTTACGCAAAGAATTGGTGGAAAAAGGAATTCGGGAAGAGTGGATCGAGGAAGCCCTTTCAGCCGTTAAACCGGAAATAGAGGAGGAAGAGGCGCTGCGCCTGGGGAGGAAAAAAATCACCGCCCTTCGGGGAAAGGAATGGGATGAAATAAAAGGAAGGCTCCTCAGATATCTCTTTCAAAAAGGGTATTCCTACTCGGTCATCGAGAGCATCCTCCCCACCCTGAAAGAAGATTTCCGCCGAGAGGAAGAATGAATCGGCTCTCCCCCGTTGCGGGAAGTACGGAAAACGGGACATGGTTCCCTTGTCTTGACAAAGGTTTGCACCAAGCATACAATTTAATTTGTATATCCTTTATTTTATTGAACACTGCATGCCTTTTTTTTGCTTTAAGGCTATTTTCTTTCCCGTTCGCGTGTTGAATAAAAGAAACGTAAGTGAAAAATTAGTGAAAAAACGGAGGTGAGGATGATAGGAGTATGGGACAACAATTTATTTTATTTTTCTTCCTCTTCCTGATTGCCCTGGGCCTGGGCATCTTGGTCGGGTATCTCTTGCGCCGTTCGATCGCCGAAAAGTTGATCACGAGCGCGGAGGTAGAGGCAAGCGCCATCGTAGAGAAGGCCAAGAAGGAAGCGGAAGCCCTAAAGAAAGAGATGGTTTTGGAAGGAAAAGATGAGATTCACCAATTTCGCATAGAGACAGAAAAAGAATTAAAAGAACGTCGCAACGAGATCCAGCGCATGGAAAAGAGGATCCTGCAAAAAGAAGAACAACTGGATCGGAAATTGGAGCAGATTGAGAAGAAAGAGGAGAGCCTGAACCGGAAGGAGAAAGCGATCGACGAACAATATGATAAGGTTTCCCAATTGGTTCAGGCGCAGCAATCGGAACTGGAACGCATCTCCGGACTTACCACGGAGCAGGCGAAAGAAGTCATATTAAAGAGTGTGGAAGAAGAAGTACGGCATGATGCGGCCTTACTCATCAAGGAGATTGAGCAGCAGGCCAAGGATGAAGCCGATAAAAAGGCAAGGGAAATCATTGTTACTGCGATCCAACGATGTGCGGCCGACCTGGTGACGGAGACGACCGTCTCTGTCGTCAATCTCCCCAATGATGAGATGAAGGGGAGAATTATCGGCCGTGAGGGAAGGAATATCCGTACGATAGAGACCCTAACGGGCATTGACCTGATTATCGACGATACGCCGGAGGCGGTCATCCTCTCCGGCTTTGATCCGGTACGGAGGGAGATTGCCAAAACGGCTTTGGATAAGCTGGTAGCGGATGGGAGGATCCATCCTGCCCGCATCGAAGAGATGGTAGAAAAAGCCCGGCGAGAAGTGGACGAACGTATCCGGGAATATGGAGAGCAAGCCACCTTTGAAACGGGGGTTTACGGATTGCATCCGGACCTCATTAAGATTTTGGGGCGCCTTCATTTTCGCACCAGTTACGGTCAAAACGTGCTTGCCCATTCGAAAGAAGTCGCTTATCTCTGCGGCCTGATGGCTGCGGAATTGGGTGAAGATGTTGCATTAGCCCGCCGCGCGGGGCTTCTTCACGACATCGGAAAAGCCATCGATCATGAAGTGGAAGGTTCCCACGTGGAGATCGGAGTGGAGCTGGCCAAAAAATACCGAGAACATCCGGTGGTGATAAATGGCATTGCTTCTCATCATGGAGATGTGGAACCCACCTCCGTGATCGCCATGTTGGTGGGGGCGGCCGATGCCCTCTCCGCCGCTCGTCCCGGCGCTCGCCGAGAAACCCTGGAAGCCTATATGAAACGGCTGGAGAAATTGGAAGAGATCGCTCAATCCTTTGAGGGAGTTGAGAAATCCTACGCGATACAGGCCGGTCGTGAAGTTCGCATCATGGTAAAACCGGATCAGGTAGACGACCTGGAAGCCTATCGGTTGGCCCGGGAGATCACGAAGCGGATCGAAGGGGAATTGGACTATCCGGGACATATCAAAGTGACCGTCATCCGGGAGACGAGGGCGGTAGAATATGCGAAATAAGCGGCATAAACAGCCGCTTTTTTTGTATCATAGTATATGAAAGCAAAAGAAAGAAGGATAAGGATGCGAATCTTATTTATAGGCGATGTGGTCGGAAGGCCGGGACGCCAGATGATGGATAAATGGTTGCCCCAATTAAAGCAAGAATATCGTCCCGATCTTACGGTGGTAAACGGGGAAAATTCCGCCCATGGCAAAGGGATGAGCCGAAGTGTAGCCCGCTTTTTCTTTGAATTGGGGATCGATGTGATCACGATGGGAAATCACACATGGGATAATAAGGAAATCTTCGACCTGCTGGCTGATGAACCGCGGATCATTCGCCCAGCCAATTATCCGGAAGGGACACCCGGAAGAGGTTGGATCTGGGCGAAAGCGGGGGAATGGGAAGTGGGGGTGATCAACCTAATGGGAAGGACATTTCTTCCCCCCCTCGATTGCCCTTTCCGCAAGGCCGATGAATGGTTAGAAGAAGCAAAAGAACATACGCCGATCCTCCTCGTCGATTTTCACGCGGAAGCAACTGCCGAAAAAGTGGCGATGGGCTGGTACCTTGACGGGCGAGTTTCCGCCGTCCTGGGGACGCATACCCATGTCCAAACGGCGGATGAACGCATCCTGCCTAAGGGGACCGCTTATCTCACCGATGTGGGAATGGTAGGACCTTCCGACGGAATCCTGGGAATGGCGAAGGAAGGAATCATCACCCGTTTTTTAACCCAGCTTCCTACCCGTTTTGAGGTGGAAGAAAGCCCGCGCAGAGAACTTGGGGCGGTTTTGGTCGAAATCTCCCCAAAAACGGGAGAAGCAACCGATATAAAGCGGATTCGGATCATCGATGATGGGAAAAAATAATGAATCACTTGAAAATATTTAGAATCTTCCTGCCCGAAAGGCAGGAATCTTTTTCTTTTACGGAGAATAAACATAGAGTGGATGGATTTCATCGTTCAAGGAGGTTAACTCGAATGGAAGTATTAAAGGTTTCAGCCAAATCGAATCCCAATTCTGTAGCAGGAGCTCTTGCAGGGGTCATCCGGGAAAGGGGGGCAGCCGAAATCCAGGCCATAGGTGCAGGTGCATTAAACCAGGCGGTTAAGGCAGTAGCCATTGCACGAGGATTTGTGGCTCCGAGCGGATTAGACTTAATTTGTATACCTGCTTTTACCGATATTCAGATCGATGGGGAAGAACGCACCGCCATTAAGTTGATTGTTGAACCGAGATAATGATCAAAAAGAACCAGTTCCTGCGTATGGGCTGGTTCTTTTTTGAGTTTTGGGCAAAAATTTTTCGCCAGGTCATCTTCCTTCATCTTGTGGTCATAGGTGATGGATGGAATGGGATATGTTACAATAAAAAAGCGTCGGTCGTTTAACATGTTTTGCTATGATTTTTTAAGATAGGAGAGAGGATTTTCATGCGCATCATCGATGGACATTGCGATCTCTTATGGAGGTTATGGACAAAGAAGTATGTGGAAAAAGGAACTTTGGATCGCCCATTTTATAAAAATGCCGACTGGCTCATGGTGACAAAGGAGAAACTGAAGGAAGGCGGAGTAGGTCTGCAGGCTTGTGCCATCTATATCTCCGAAGAGGTGGCTCGCACCAGAGCTTTTTTGACCGCATTAGAAATGGTAGACCTTTTTTACACCGAGGTTGTTTCCGATGAAGTGATGGTGATTCGAGGAAGGAAGGATTTAGAAGAATGGGAGAAGAGCAACCGGCTGGGCCTGATCCTTACCATGGAGGGTGTAGAGGGTACGGAGGGTGACTTTTTGAAACTTCACACCCTTTACCATTTGGGCGTGCGCTGGGTAGGATTAACCCATAATCCCGCCAATCTGGTTGCCGATGGAGTAGGGGAAGCGAGGGGAGCGGGGCTTAGTCAATTGGGAAGGGAGTTTGTCCAGGAATTGAATCGTTTACAGGTTGCCATTGATGTCTCTCACCTCTCGGAACGAGGCTTTTGGGATGTCCTAGAGATTTCATCGCAACCTGTTTTTGCTTCCCATTCCAACGCGAAGAGCATCCTGCCTCATCGCCGCAACCTCTCCGATGTACAGATTAGCGCCCTGGTCTCTGCAGGAGGATTAATCGGCCTTACCTATGCTCCCCATTTTACCGCGGCCACGGAGAAAGTAACGATCGATGATCTCCTTCGCCATGTTGAGCACTACTGTTCTTTAGGCGCCGAAAAACATATTGGCCTAGGTTCAGATTTTGACGGCATCTCGAAAACGATTGAAGGATTGGAACATAGCGGCAAGACCGCTGCTTTGGTGGAAAAATTGTTACGGCATTATGACGAAAAGCTGGTAGAGGGATTTCTCTATCGAAATTACCTGGAATATTTGAAAAAAATATGGATCGACGATCATCGATATTTCCGCTGTGAGAAATCGTGATTCATTAGTTGAAATTCTTGTAGAAAAGGCATACAATAAAGACGAAGAGATTTGGTCATTTATCCATTTATGATCACCGTTTTTACTTTACCCATGTGATTTATGGTACTTAGTTACATGGGGAAAAGTAAGTCATTCTTAAAGGAGTGGGGATTACTATGATCAATCAACTTTCTTGGAAAGTTGGTGGGCAGCAAGGGGAAGGGATTGAAAAGCCGGGGGATCTTTTTGCGACGGCCATGAATCGGCTGGGGTATTATCTCTACGGTTATCGCCATTTTTCTTCCAGAATTAAAGGGGGTCACACGAACAACAAAATTCGCGTGAGTACCAGGCCGCTTAGGTCGATTTCCGACGATTTGGATATTCTCGTCGCCTTTGACCAGGAGACCATTGATATAAACGCGAAGGAATTACGTGCCGGAGGAATTATCATTGCAGACGCGAAGTTCAATCCGAAAGTGCCTGAGGGGATTGATGCGCGTCTGTTTTCTGTGCCGTTTACCGCGATTTCCGAGGAGCTGGGAAGCACGCTGATGAAAAACATGGTAGCGGTTGGGAGTTCCATCGCCATCTTGGATCTTCCCATTGAGCCTTTCCAGGAAGTGGTCACTGAGCTATGGGGGCGGAAAGGGCAGAAAGTGGTTGAGAAGAACATGGAAGCCATTTCCCGCGGAGCGGAATTTGTGATGAAGGAAGCAGGAGGCCCTCTTCCGGAATTTAAGTTGGAGCCGGCCGATGGGAAGAAGAGGATGTTCATGATCGGTAATGAAGCCCTCGCATTAGGGGCGATCGCCGCCGGATGCCGCTTCATGTCTGCTTACCCCATCACTCCTGCTTCGGAGATTATGGAATATTTGATTAAAGTTTTACCTAAGTTTGGAGGAACCGTGATCCAGACGGAAGATGAGATTGCGGCCATTACGATGGCGATCGGAGCTAATTATGGTGGCGCGAGAGCCTTTACGGCTTCCGCAGGACCGGGTCTCTCCCTCATGACGGAAGCGATCGGCCTCGCCGGAATGACGGAAACTCCCGTCGTCATTGTGGATACCCAACGGGGAGGGCCTTCAACGGGTTTGCCGACGAAGCAGGAGCAGAGCGACCTGAACGCCGCCATCTATAGCACCCACGGAGAGATTCCCAAGGTGGTTATCGCTCCATCCACGGTGGAGGAATGCTTTTATGACATGGCGGAAGCTTTTAACATCGCAGAGGAATATCAGGTACCTGTCATTGTTCTGACTGACCTTTCCCTCTCCCTGGGCAAACAGACCGTGGAACCTCTCGATTACAGCAAGGTGGAGATCCGTCGAGGGAAATTAATGGCGGGACAGGAATTGCCCCCCTTGGAAAAGGAAACCCTCTTTAAACGCTATGAATTGACCGAGGACGGCATCTCTCCCCGTACCATTCCCGGACAGAAATATGGCATTCACCATGTGACCGGGGTAGAGCATGGCGAGACGGGACGCCCCAGTGAAGTGGCAGGAAATCGGAAGAAAATGATGGAGAAGCGATTGAAAAAATTAGCCTCCTTCCGCCTAAAGACTCCGATTCATGCCCATCTTGCATATGATGAACCTGATGTTCTGATCATCGGAATGAATTCAACGGAGGGCCCCATCACGGAGGCCATGGAACGCCTGGCGAAGGATGGAATTAAGGCGAATCACATTCAAATACGCCAGATTCTTCCCTTCCTTGCCGATGAAGTAAGACCCCATTTGGAGAAGGCAAAGAAGGTGGCCGTGGTGGAAAACAACGCCACAGGGCAATTAGCCAACCTGATCAAACTTCATGTAGGCTTTGCGGAAAAGATCGAAAGTGTCCTGAAGTATGACGGAAATCCATTCCTGCCGTCGGAAATATATGCGCAAGTGAAGGAGCTGATCTAGATGGCCACCTTTAAAGATTTCCGCAATAACGTAATTCCCAACTGGTGTCCAGGGTGTGGAGACTTCTCTGTACTGGCCGCTATGCAACGGGCATTGGCCAATTTGGGATTAGAACCGGAGAATGTGGCCGTGGTTTCCGGAATCGGATGTTCGGGCCGGATTTCCGGATATATTAATACCTATGGATTCCATGGGGTTCATGGAAGAGCCTTGCCGATCGCCCAAGGTTTAAAGATGGCGAATCGGAATCTCACCGTGATCGCCGCGGGAGGAGACGGAGATGGTTTTGCCATCGGGCTTAACCATACGATTCATTCCATCCGTCGCAACATGGATATTACCTACATCGTTATGGACAACCAGATCTACGGTTTGACCAAAGGGCAAACCTCTCCCCGCAGCCCGATAGGTTTTCAGACCAAGAGCACGCCGAAAGGTTCCATCGAATCTCCCCTTGCTCCTCTGGAAATGGCGCTTGCCGCCGGCGCTACTTTTGTAGCGCAGGGATTTTCCGGCGACTTAAAAGGATTGACCCATATCATTGAGGAAGGAATTAAGCATAAAGGATTCTCCTTGATCAATGTGTTCAGTCCTTGTGTCACATTTAACAAGGTGAATACCTATGATTGGTTTAAGGAGAACATCGTCTCTCTTGAGAATGTGGAGCACTATGACCCGTCCGACCGGAAGATGGCCATGCAGAAGTTGATGGAAACCCATGGAATGCTGACCGGGATTATCTATCAGGATAAAGAGAGCAAATCTTACCAGGATCAGGTGATCGGTTTCCGGGAAGAACCTTTGGTAGAACAAGATCTCCGTTTAAGCAAGGAAGAATTTGAAGAGTTGCTGAAGGAGTTTGCTTAAGAGAATCTCCATCAGGGATAAAGAGGAGGCTAAAGAGCCTCCTCTATTTTATCACACATGGACCTCCCCTTCTCCGGTTTCCTCCATCCCCGGTGATAACCCTATGGGAAATGCATAAAATATGGGTATAGGAGGGTGAACGGGGTGGACAACTTAAAAAACTTCGGAAAGGCGGTTCCAACGCGAGAAGAGCTGGAGTTAAGAATAAGAGACTTGGAGGAGAAACTTCTGGCCCAAAGGGTGGGCAAGAGGGTGCTCCTTCAGCTTCTCGAGATGAATCGCAGGGAACAAGGGGAAATGCTCATGAAATTAGAAAGGGAAAATCGCCGTCTGCGCGAACGAGTCCGGGCACTGAACGGCATCTTAAGGGAACTGAAGAGGGAGTAGGGGAGTCCGCAAGGGAAAATGACCCGCCGTTTACGGTTGACATTCCAAAGAGATGAGATATAAATGAATTTAGTAGATTTTTAAGAAGGAGATTTTTTTATGCCTTTTCCCAAGATCACTGAGATGGGACATGCCCTGCTCCCATTCTTTATTTCTCAGGGAGATACCGTAGTCGATGCCACGTGTGGCAATGGAAAAGATACCCTCTACCTTGCCCGTTTAGCCGGACCGAAGGGGAAGGTTTATGCCTTCGATATCCAGGAAACGGCTTTACGAAAGACAAGAGAAAGGTTGGAAAAGGAGAGGGATCCGATCGCCTCCGTTCACTACATTTTGGATGATCATCGGAATATAGACGCCCATGTGAAGGAGACGCCCGCCGCCATCCTTTTTAATCTTGGGTATCTTCCAGGTGGAGACCATCGAATCACCACCCAAACTTCCTCCACCCTGATCGCCGTGGAGAAGAGCCTAACTCTCCTTAAACAGGGAGGACTTCTGCTCATCACTTCATATCCGGGTCATGAAGAAGGGAAAAAGGAAGCGGCGGCGCTGGCCCGTTATTTTTCATCGCTTTCTCGGGACAATTTTCGTATTTTGAAAATCGGTTTTCTTGAGAACCACGAAAACTCCCAAGCCCCCTATATTCTAGCCGTTGAAAAACGGTCTTGACATATAACAGTTCATGTAAGATTCAAAAAATAAAACAGACTACTATTGTAATCTTTTCCTTTTGGTACTATACTAAAAATAACGATACGGAAGTGTGAAGAGGCAAGGAGGTTTTATGTTACAATGTGAAAAAAATCACAAACTGTCTTAAATGAGAGATAGGAGTGGATGACGCTGAAGGGAAAACGAGGGGGCGAGGGAGAAAGGCGACAGGAGCTAAACCGATTGTTGATGGGATACATTTCCAGACATCCGGCATTCATTCAAAAGGGAATGCTTGGGAAAGTCGGATGGAGAGTCCGTCCGGTGTTTGATCGAGGTTTTACCATGTGAACACGTGAAAAGACCAAACGAGCGAAATGAGGGTGAAGAGGATGAGTCAGGTGATTCGCACTTCTTTGGAAGAAATCTTGGGAGGGGAGAAGGTGCACGTTCAGCTCTCCGTCCCCGAATTGGTGGAGCAAGCGATTAAAAACGGCGAGGGAAAACTTACGTCAACGGGAGCTTTTTCCGTATATACGGGGAAGTTTACGGGCCGTTCTCCCAAAGATAAGTATATCGTCGATGAGCCGTCCGTTCATGAACAGATTTCTTGGGGAGAAATAAACCAACCCCTTTCGGTAGATAAGTTTAAAAAGCTCTATCAAGATGTGATCGATCATCTAAAAGGAAAGGAACTCTACGTTTTTGACGGTTTCGCGGGGGCTGATCCGGACTACCGGCTGCCGATCCGTGTGGTGAGTGAGCTTGCCTGGCATAATCTCTTTGGCCATCAACTCTTTATCCGGCCGACTGAAGATAAGAGGAAGACCCATGTGCCGGAATGGCATGTGATATATGCTTCGGGATTTAATGCCCGGCCTGCCGTGCATGGGACCCGATCGGAGACCTTCATCGTAGTAAGTTTTGAGGAAAAAGTAATCCTCATCGGTGGAACCCAATACGCCGGAGAGATGAAAAAATCGGTCTTTAGCGTCATGAATGCCCTTCTCCCCCAAAAAGGGATTCTCTCCATGCACTGTTCCGCCAATGTGGGGAAGGAAGGGGATGTCGCCCTTTTCTTCGGACTATCCGGCACGGGAAAGACCACTCTCTCCGCAGATCCCAACCGAGCCCTCATTGGAGATGATGAGCATGGTTGGTCCGACACCGGCGTTTTTAATATCGAAGGGGGTTGCTACGCCAAGTGCATTCGCCTCTCCCCGGAGAAGGAACCGCAGATTTATCAGAGCATCCGTTTCGGAGCCGTCTTGGAGAACGTGACGATCAATCCGGAAACGCGGATTCCCGATTTTGACGATGATCGCATCACCGAAAATACCCGGGCTGCATACCCGATCGATCACATTCCCGGGGCGGTCATCCCGGGGGTTTATGCTAGCCATCCCCGCACCATTCTCTTCTTGACCGCAGATGCCTTCGGGGTTCTTCCTCCGATTTCTAAGCTTACTCCGGAGCAGGCCATGTACCATTACCTTTCCGGCTATACCAGCAAACTGGCCGGGACGGAACGAGGAGTAACCGAACCGGAAGCGACCTTTTCCTCCTGCTTCGGAGCGCCTTTCCTCCCCCTTTATGTGAGCACCTATGCCAAGATGTTAGGGGAGAAAATCCGGAAACATCACACCCGGGTTTATTTGGTGAATACAGGATGGAGCGGAGGCCCTTATGGGGTGGGGAAACGAATTAACCTGGCTTACACCCGGGCGATGGTCACCGCCGCCCTAAACGGAGAACTGGAAAAGGCCGCCTTTACCCCTCATCCCATCTTCGGACTTCTCGTCCCCGATCATTGCCCGGGAGTTCCTTCGGAAATCCTTGATCCGGCCAGAACATGGGCAGATAAAGGGGCTTACGAGGCGAAGGCAAAGGAATTATCCAAACGCTTTGACGAAAACTTCGCCCGCCTGCAAAAAGCGGACCCCTTTATCGCCGGTCTTTCGAAGAATTGGTAAGAAAAACGGATAGAAGTGTAAGAAAACGCCATCCGCCCAAAATGGGTTGGGATGGCGTTTTTCTCCTGCCGAGAGGGGAAAATCCGAGATGGTCTGCTCTTCATCACTCGATAAGGAGGTAAAACAGGTACATCACCAAGAAACCGGGTAAAGCGTATAGAGCCAAGATCAGGTAAGAATAGAGCAGATGGGTCACGAGGGGAAAAAGATCTACCTGGATCAAAGCCTTCCAATAATCAAAAGAGCCGAAGGCATCCGGTTTCATGAAGAGAAGGGAGATGAGAACCGTAACCTCAAGAAACAAGAGATCAAAGCGGATTCGTCGGAGACTGATCCATTCGGGTTTCAGCATCATTTTTGGGAGAAAGAGGTGAACATAGATCATGAAGGCTACAATCATGCTGAGAAAGAGGATCCAATCCATATTGCTCACTCCAAACGTGCAAAAATGAAGGAGATGGACACGAGGCCCAATCACAGTATGTTCCATGATAGTTTAACCTATAAGTATGTGAAAAAGATGAAGGGTATGTGCTAAAAAGGGAAAAAGAGATGAAAAATTTTAAAAACATATATTCTTTTTTCAAAGGTATATCGGGGGGATGGAGCGAATGGTCTACGATGTATGGTATGATGAGAGAGAAGTTTCCGGCAAGAATGATCCATGAGAAAGGGGAAGGGAAGGCTTGAACACCGAAAGCTACCGTCTTTTTTGTCTCGCCTATGAGGAAGGAAGCTTTTCCCAAGCGGCCCGACTGATGTATCTCTCCCAGCCGTCGGTCACCCGGCATATCCGCCTATTGGAAGAGGAATACGGCACGTTGTTGTTTGAACGGAGCGGTGGAAAACTAAAAGCGACGGAAGCCGGAAGGAGGCTTTATCCTTATGCGAAGGGGATCGTAGATCATTATGACCGTTCGTTAGAGGAAATAAAGGGCTTTGTGAAAAATAAGGAATTACACATCGCTTTGGGAGCCACCTTCACCATCGGAGAATATTGGCTCCCTCCGTTGTTGGGGGAATATCGAAAACGACATCCTGAGGTGAACCTTCGTTTGGAGATCGGGAATACCCCGTTGGTGCTGGAGAAGTTGCGAAATTTTACGATCGATATGGCCCTGATCGAAGGGAAAGTGGAGGAGGATCCCCTTTATCGCTTGGAGAAATTTGCGGAAGATGAATTAATCCTCGTCTGTTCCGCCCATCATCCTTGGGCAGATCTTGGGAAAATATCGATCTCCGATCTTTCTCGGGAACGGTTCATCTTCCGGGAACCTTCCTCCGGAACCCGTATGATCGTTGAAGACGCCCTCTCGAAGGCAGGGGTTTTGGGATACCTGGATCGAGGCATGGAATTGGGAAGCACCCAAGCGATCAAGGGGGCGGTTGAAGCTAATCTGGGGGTAAGCATTTTACCCCGCATGGCGGTGAAAAGGGAACTTGTTTCAGGGACTTTAAAGGAGGTGATCCTCCAAGGGATGGCCATCACGAGAGATCTCTGGTTGGTCCAGATGAAACACCGTTTCCGCTCCGAAGCGTCGGATCACTTTTTCCAGTTCATTCGGGAACGGAAGGTTTGACTGAACAGATTTTCGATCAACGAGAATCTCTATGAAGAGATGTTATCGTAGGAGGGATGGCGCTATACATCAATTGATGCCCGATGAATCAAAGGGAGGTGGCCGCCTCCCCATACGCTTTCTCTATATCCCATCCGGGAATTATAGTTCCTACTTCTCTTTATCCGTGGTATGCTAGAGAGGAAGAAGATAGGATAGAATCAGAGAGATCAGAGATGATCGAAACGGGGATGCAGGATGGAAGCGGGAACGATTTCTTTACTACTCGTCATTGGTTTGATTGCAGGAACTTATGGAACGATTGTGGGGGCAGGAGGTGGATTTATTTTTGTCCCCGCCTTATTGCTTCTATTCCATTATGATCCGCCTGTGGCGGCGGGAACAGGCCTTGTCGTCGTCCTCATCAATGCCCTCTCGGGAATGATCGGATACATTCGTCAGAAACGGGTCGATTACCGATTTGGGGTGATTCTTTCCCTGGCCGCCATTCCAGGAACCTTTCTCGGGGTTTGGTTATCCCGCGCTGTGACAGGCCATGCCTTTTTTCTCACCTTCGCCATCATGCTGATCGGCTTGGGCATTTTCCTGCTGGTGAAAAAAGAACCGAAGAGCAAAGGGGAACAGGTAACGGAGGGAAGTTTCGGGGAAGAGGCGTTCCCGTCCGGTTTGAGGGAGGAAGTGGCTGCGACCCGTTCGGAGGGTACACGGACTTACGATTCTGCCGATGCGGGAGAAGGGGAGATTCCAGCCGACCTTTTCCTTCAGAATCGAGAAAAGCTGCCTTCGGGAACGTCTTGGTGGAAAGGTTCCTTTCGCCGAACGGAGTGGGGGCTTTTGGGAACCGGTTTCATTTTAGGAATCATTTCCAGCTTTTTCGGGATCGGAGGGGGCTGGCTCATGGTTCCCATCCTCATCTATCTCTTCCGCCTTTCTCCCCACGTGGCGACGGCAACCTCCGTCTTCTCCCTGTCGATCTATTCATTGGTCGGTGTCTTAACCCATGGTGTAGAGGGCAACATCGATTGGATGACCGTCCTTTGGGGGGGGATCGGCGTGATTGGAGGTTCCCAGTTTGGGGTTTATCTCTCCCGCAAACTTTCCGGGCGCCTCATCATACAGATGTTGGCGTTACTTCTCGTGTTCATCGGGGCCACCATGATCCGATGATGGGATGGAAACCCTTGAAAAAAATTTCTACTTTCAATGATCCAACTAGGATTAGAAAATGAACACAATAGTTGGAATAATTTAGTGCAATGGCAGCTTGCATTCGTTTTGATGGCGCAACTTAGTATATCCAGTAGACTAACTAACATAAATGTGGTATACTTCGATTGTGGTTCATAAATTCCATTTTTCTATAGGGGGCTTAAACATGGCATACTTCGAAAACGTTTCCAAGATCCAGTATGAAGGTCCAACGTCCAAAAATCCCTTGGCATTCAAATTTTACAATTCCGAAGAAAAGATCGGCGACCGTACAATGGAAGAATGGTTGCGTTTCAGCGTGGCTTACTGGCACACTTTCACTTTCGAAGGGACTGATCCGTTCGGTCATGGGAATATGATCCGCCCCTGGAGCCATCTAAAGGGGATGGATTTGGCAAAGGCACGGGTGGAAGCGGCCTTCGAATTTTTCGAAAAACTGGGCATTCCATTCTTCTGTTTCCATGATGTAGATATTGCGCCGGAAGGAAGCACGCTCCGGGAAACGTATAAAAACTTGGATGAAATCGTCGATATGATTGAAGAATATATGAAAACAAGCAAAACAAGGCTTCTTTGGAACACGGCCAATCTGTTCTCTCATCCGCGTTTTGTACATGGAGCGGCAACATCTTGCAACGCTGAGGTATTCGCTTACTCTGCGGCCAAAGTGAAAAAGGGCTTGGAAATCGCTAAAAGATTAGGTGCCCAAAACTATGTGTTCTGGGGCGGTCGTGAAGGATATGAATCATTGCTGAACACAGATATGGAATTGGAACAGGATAATCTCGCACGGTTCTTCCGTATGGCGGTTGATTACGCGAAAGAAATCGGTTTCGAAGGCCAATTTTTAATCGAACCGAAGCCGAAAGAACCAACAAAGCACCAATATGATTTTGATGTTGCAACCGGTATCGCCTTCTTGAAAAAATATGGTTTGGATCGTTACTTCAAATTTAATATCGAAGCAAACCATGCGACATTGGCCGGACATACATTTGAACATGAATTGCGGGTTGCCCGCATTCATCGAATGCTTGGTTCCGTCGATGCAAACCAGGGGGATCCGTTGCTTGGCTGGGATACGGACGAATTCCCGACCGATCTTTACTCTACAACGTTCGCCATGTATGAAATTATCAAAAATGGCGGTTTAGGTAAAGGCGGTCTAAACTTCGATGCAAAGGTAAGACGAGGATCCTTTGAGCCGGAGGATCTATTCCGTGCACATATTTCCGGAATGGATAGCTTTGCGGTCGGTCTAAAGGTGGCATACAAATTGATTGAAGACCGTGTTTTGGATGATTTTGTAGCGAGCCGTTACAGAAGCTATACCGAGGGGATCGGCAAGGAGATCGTGGAAGGAAAAGCCAATTTCAAAACATTGGAAGCGCATGTCCTTGATCTTAACGAGATCAAAAATGAATCCGGCCGCGTAGAAGAATTAAGGGCATTGATCAATCAATATCTATTGACGGCTTTTGTAAATTAATAAAGGCTTCTTATGTGCCATCAATCAATAGCTGGACTCTGGCCGGGTCCAACTATTTTTCTAATAGGAATACGTGATGAAGAGTTAAAAGGAAGATGAGAGATGAAATATGTGATCGGGGTAGACTTGGGTACAAGTTCCGTCAAAGTGTTGTTGATCGATCAAAAGGGTTCGGTGATCCGGGAAGTATCAAAATCATATCCTTTGATCCAAGAAAAATCGGGGTATAGTGAGCAAGATCCGGAAGAATGGGTTGAAAAGACGACGGAAGCATTAGCGGAGCTCGCATCAAACTTTCAAGGAGACATCTCAGATATCGAAGGGATTAGTTTCTCAGGCCAAATGCATGGGCTTGTCATTTTGGACCAAGAGAGACAATTGCTTAGGAATGCGATTCTATGGAATGATACCCGCACGACGGAACAATGTCGACAAATTGATGAGATCGTGGGGAAAGAGAAACTGTTGGAGATCACAAAAAATGCCGCGTTGGAAGGATTTACATTGCCCAAGATCCTCTGGGTGAAACAATACGAACCGGATATTTTCAATAAAATTCACGTATTCATGTTGCCGAAAGATTATTTACGTTTCCGGATGACCGGCCAAATCCATATGGATTATTCGGACGCAGCGGGTACTTTGTTATTGGATATCGCAAAAAAGGAATGGAGCAAGGATATTTGTGAATGGCTGGGGATCGATCCGTCCATATGCCCGCCACTTGTGGAGTCAAGTGATTTTGTAGGGACGATCACAAAAGAATTTGCCGAAAAGACGGGATTAAGCGAGAAGACTAAAGTATTTGCCGGCGGAGCGGATAATGCATGCGGGGCGATCGGCGCCGGCATTTTGTCCCCCGGTAAAACCCTTTGCAGTATCGGGACCTCCGGTGTCGTTTTATCCTATGAAGAAACAAAAGATCGAGATTTCAAAGGGAAAGTCCATTATTTCAACCACGGCAAAGAGAACGCCTATTATACAATGGGCGTTACTTTGGCCGCGGGTTACAGTCTAAGTTGGTTCAAAGAAATAGTTGCGGATGATGAAAGCTTCAACGATTTTCTTTCCGGAATCGAAGAGGTCCCGGCCGGTTCCAACGGCCTGCTCTTCACCCCCTATATCGTTGGGGAACGGACACCCTATCCGGATGCAAACATCAGGGGCAGTTTCATCGGCATCGATTCCAAACATACAAGAGCCCATTTTGTAAGGGCTGTCATCGAAGGGATTACTTTCTCTCTAAATGAATCGATGGAAATCTTCCGGGAGGCAGGGAAGGAAATCAATATGATCGTATCGATTGGGGGTGGTGCCAAGAATGAGACTTGGTTGCAGATTCAGGCCGATATCTTCAACGCCAAAATTGTAAAACTATCCAGCGAACAAGGTCCGGGTATGGGAGCAGCCATGCTTGCGGCATATGGATGCGGCTGGTTTGACAGTCTCGATGCATGCGCGGAAGAATTTCTAGATGTGGTCAAAGTATATGAACCGATTCCTGAAAATGTAGCTGTATATCGTGAATTATTTGCGATTTATCGGGAGGTTTATAAAAACACGAAGAGATTAAGTGAAAAATTGGGACCCTTTAGAGCCTAGTGATCTAGTGAATCAATTTTATAAAAGATCGAGGTGTTTTCCATGGTAAAGATTAAAAATCCGATATTGGCCGGATTTAACCCGGACCCTTCCATTTGCCGGGCAGGGGAAGATTATTACATCGCCGTCTCAACATTCGAGTGGTTTCCTGGTGTTGGGATCTATCATTCAAAGGATTTAAAAAATTGGCGTTTGGTCAGCAGGCCTCTCAATCGTTTGAGCCAATTGAATATGCTTGGAAATCCTGATTCAGGCGGTATTTGGGCTCCCGATCTGTCATATCATGACGGGAAATTTTGGCTGATCTATACCGACATCAAAGTGACGGAAGGTCAATGGAAAGATGGGCATAATTATTTAGTCACTTGTGACACGATGGACGGTGAATGGTCCGACCCGATCTACCTGAACAGCAGCGGATTTGATCCGTCCCTTTTCCATGATGAGGACGGAAGGAAATATCTTGTCAATATGGTTTGGGATCACCGTGTGGGTCATCATCATTTTTATGGCATTGTCTTGCAGGAGTATAGTGTGGAAGAGAAAAAACTTGTCGGACCCCAGAAAATCATTTTCAAAGGCACAGATGTAAAACTGACGGAAGGTCCGCATATCTACAAAATCAATGGCTATTATTATTTATTAACCGCCGAGGGAGGGACAAGGTACGAACATCAGGCTACGTTAGCCCGTTCGAAGGATATATGGGGTCCTTATGAGGTGCATCCGGATAATCCGCTCATCACTTCATACCCATATCCAAGAAATCCTTTACAAAAGGCAGGACATGCATCCATCGTTCATACCCATACCGATGAATGGTTTTTGGCCCACTTGACCGGCAGGCCATTGCCGAAGGAAGGTCAACCGTTATTAGATCCTCGCGGCTTCTGCCCATTGGGGAGAGAGACCGCGATTCAAAGGCTGGAATGGAGGGATGGTTGGCCCTATGTGGTTGGAGGGAATCAACCTTCTCTAGAAGTTGAGGGTCCTCATGTAGAAGAGGTTACGTGGGAAAGGGATTACCCTGAGAAAGATGATTTTGATTCCGAGAAATTAAATCTGCATTTCCAAACACTCCGCATTCCTCTGGATAACGGCATCATGTCGTTGACGGATCATCCGGGCCATCTAAGGTTATATGGAAGAGAGTCATTAACATCAAAATTTACCCAAGCTTTTGTAGCGAGACGTTGGCAACATTTCAATTTCACCGCCGAAACAAAAATGGCTTTCCGGCCCGATACCTTTCAGCAATCAGCCGGTCTGGTAAACTATTATAATACGCAGAACTGGACAACCCTGCAGATGACTTGGAATGAAGAAAAGGGAAGAATTTTAGAATTGATGGCTTGTGATCACTTTACCATTGATCAACCATTAAAAGGCAAGGAAATCGTGATTCCTGACGATGTAGAATATGTTTATCTGAGGGTGGAGGTAAAAACAAATACCTATCAGTATTCGTACTCCTTTGACGGGCAGGACTGGATGGAAATCCCGGTCACTTTCTACTCTTATAAATTATCGGATGATTATATCCGGGGCGGAGGATTCTTTACCGGTGCTTTTGTCGGCATGCACTGCCAAGATACATCGGGCCAAAGAAAGTATGCTGATTTTGACTACTTTATTTATCGGGCAAATGAGTAACGACCGCTTCCTTGATGAAAATGGCATTCATATCGATTGGATAGTCGCTGAAGGGAAGAATCCCTTCAGCCGACGATCCGTTTTCTTATCTAGAGCATACTCATAGTTCCGGTATTTTATAGAGTGAGATCGAGTATTTATCCGTTTTTCTTATGACCATTTCAATTCTCTGGTTACCGTTTGCCCAATTTTTTTGAATGGACGATTAAAAAAAGTAGATTTACAGGAAGGTAGCATTCATGGTAGAAAGGCTAAAAAAATGGTATACCTTGCGGAATCAAATCCTGGTTGTTTTTTTAGCTGTCATGATCATTGTTTTAGCGATGGTCAGTTTTATTACATTAAAACAGGTCTCATCGCTTGTAAAAAAGAATGCGGAAAATCAAATTGAACAGACGGCCGTTGAAGCTGGGGGAAGAATTGATTCCCTATTTAAGCAATTGAATACGGCAACAAAAATTATTCTTACAAATCAGAGCATTCAGTCTGTCCTTGAGAAGAAATATGTCGGAGAAGGAATTGCCTTTTCGGAATTACAGAGAATAACAAATCTCATGAATACTATGCTTGCCAATTCCGAAGGCATTTATTCAATAGATTTATACGCAAGTAATTTGGATCGGCTGGTACCATTTGATGATACAAAATTGTTTGACCACATTGATAGGAAATGGATCGAACAGGCCGATGAGGCAGGGGGAAAATTGGTATGGATAGGGGAAGATCCGCAAAATCCCAATTATTTTTTGCTCATCAGGAGGGTAAATCTCATGGAACGGAGATTTGCCAATGGTGGGTACCTATTGATTCGTATCAATAGTCGTTATTTACAGGTCGCAGATCAAAATATGCAAGAACAATATTCGATCTTGCTCGATAAGGAATTGAATCCTATTTTTACGAATTACCCGGGGGAAATAACCCCCGATTCGTTAAAAAACCAATCAACGATCATGATCCATCAAAAAGAATATATCGTAACCAAACAGATGTCGGACGAGACGGGCTTTACCGTTTTAATCTTGACTCCGGTACGTGTTCTTACCGAGAGGCTGAGCAGCATACGAATAGGCATTATCATTTCGGGGATTATGGGCATTATCATCTACTTGATTAGCTCATGGTTCCTTTCAACGAGCATTACAAAACCGATCGTTCAATTAACAAATACAATGAGACTTGCTAATGAAGGATTAATGGCACTCAATCCGCAGGTGATCACAGTCAACGAAATCAACGAATTAAACAGTACGTATAATCAGCTCGTAAAGGAAACCAACCACTTGATTAAGATGGTCTATCAAAAAGAAATTATTCGTAGCCACAGTGAATTAAAAGCGTTGCAGGCGCAAATCAATCCCCATTTTCTTTATAACACATTAGATTCTCTGCGCTGGTCTTTGGAAGAGAAGGGAGAAGAGGAACTGGCAGATATCGTAGTGTCTATGTCCAACTTATTTCGCTATACCATTAGTAAGAATGCGAAGGATGACTGGGCAACGGTGAAAGAAGAATTTGATCATATTCAAAATTATTTAGAAATCATCAGATTTAGATTTGGCGACAGAATCAAATGGAAATTGATGTTGCCTCCAACATTAGAGTCTGCCAAAATACCGAAGCTTTTAATTCAACCGCTCGTTGAAAACGCAGTCATCCACGGCTCCGGGAATCAATTAAAACCTTGCACCATTATAGTCTCCGTTGAATCCGATTCATCGAACGAGAACATGAGGATAACCGTTGAAGATGATGGGGCGGGGATGGACGAGGAGAAGCTAAACTCAATTAAAAATCTCTTGGAGACGGGAGGGTTATCCACAGTAAACGGAAAAGGCATAGCGCTTTATACGATCAAAAAACGCCTTCAATATTACTACAAAGAGGAATCCGAAAAATTCTTTTCGATCTCCAGTCAAGTAAATCAAGGAACAAAGATCACGATTGAAGTGCCAATCAATGGAGGGGATCTCTAAATGTATGATAAAACCATACTGATTGTTGACGATGAACCGAGAGCAAGGGAAGGCATCAAAAGAATGTTGGAAAAATGGGCGGAAGGAAAGCATTATATCTTAACCGCCTCCAATGGCATAGAGGCCCTAGAAATCATAGAAAAACAAAAGGTTCATATTCTATTAACCGATATTCGTATGCCGGAAATTTCGGGATTGCAGATCATGGAAAAAATGAAAGAAAAGGGACAAACACCGGTCGTCATCGTCATTTCGGCTTACCCTGAATTTGAATATGCACAAAAGGCCATCGGGTTTGGAGTAATCCATTATCTGCTTAAACCAATCGGTAAAAGTCAACTGATTGAAGCCATTGAAGAGGGAATCCGACTTGCAGAGAAGAAGGAGAGGGCGGGCGTTATTGAGAAGATTGTCGACGATAAACTGGTCCATGCCTTCGATAAAAACAGCGGTGCCCGCGAACCGATTCGCGAAGCGATTCAGTTTATCGATCAGCATTTAAAAGAAGAAATCTCTTTAAAGGATGTAGCGGAATATGTTCACTTAAATCCCAGCTATTTTAGCGTTCTGTTCAAAGAGCAAGTCCATCTCACATTTAGCGAGTACATCACCAGAAGAAGAATGCAGAGGGCCAAGGAATTGTTGATCACCACAAATCTACCTATCTCGGAAGTGGCTGAGGAGGCCGGCTATAAAACCACCAAATATTTTATTAAACTGTTTAAAGAAATCGAGGGTATAACGCCGAGTGTTTACCGAAGAAACCAACAATAAAGGGCTTTCAAATATCTAAAAATACTGGTATTTTCCCTAAACGTTGTTACCTTTCTTGAGAAATATTGCAATGCTACACTATAAATGTCTTTGGGATATTAAAAAAAGTAAGGGAGGTCGTAAAATGTTTAGAAAGAAAGCGTTATCATTATTGGTCATGTTGGTGCTTTTGGCCGGTTTGGTCTTGTCGGGTTGCTCTTCCTCTAATGATTCCAGTAGTGGAAGTGCTTCCAATAGTGGAAACGTTTCCTCGGGAAATGAGCAAATTCGTCTCAAGTTCATGCATGATTGGCCACAAGGAAGCTCGACGGCTTATTACAATCTTGTGAATGAGATCATTAAGGACTATCAAAACGAGCATCCGAATGTTGTCATCGACTTGGAAGTGTTGAATCCCGACCAATACAGAGATAAATTGAAAGTCCTAGCCGCATCGAATGAATTGCCGGATGTAGGATTGACCTGGTCGAACGGGTTTGCAGAACCGTATGCGACAGGCGGGCAATTTGAACCGTTAGATGATATCATTCAAAAAGAGTTTAAAGACCAGTTTGTCCCCGGCACCGTAGAGTCCTATTTCTTTGACGGAAAGTCCTATGCGCTGCCGATGGAAATGAACATTACCTATATTTTCTACAATAAGGAGATGTTCCAGAAATATAATCTTGAAGTGCCGAAAACCTTTGAGGAATTCAAAAATGTCGTGAATGTGCTGAAAAAGAATAATGTCATTCCGGCTACGGTGGGTTCAAAAGATGGATGGCCCGCTTCCATGTGGTTCATGTATTTGGCGGATCGAATCGGTGGGCCGACGATCTTAACGGATGTTATTCACGGAAAGGTAAAAATGACCGATCCCGCAATCGTTAAAGCCGCTCAAGAAATTCAAAATCTTGTCGACATGGGCGCATTTGTGAAAGGAAACACGGCCCTTTCTAATGATGAAGCGAAAGGTTACTTCATGAATGAAAAAGCAGCCATGTTCCTAACGGCAACGTGGGAACTGCCCAACTATACGACCAGTCCGGATGTTCCGCAGGAATTTAAGGATAAAGTCGGCTATTTTAAATTCCCTCTCTATGAAGGCGGTAAAGGTACCGACCAAAATAGCTACGTGGGTGGTCCCGGACTTGGCGCCTTCGTATCCTCAAAATCGAAATATAAAGACCAAGCGAAAGATTTTGCGGCCTATTTAGTCAAAGAATGGGGTAAGAGATCGGTAGGCGAGGCCGGCATTCTTCCTGCGACGAAGGTAAGTACGGAAGGATTAAAAGTAAATCAAATGTACATCGACGTTTTAAATGATATCAATAATGCCACAAATGTAACTACCTGGTTTGACACGCAAGCAAGCCCCAATATTTCGGAATTGCATCATGACCTGATGACCGCTTTATTTGGCAAGCAAATTACACCGGAAGAGTTTGCGCAACAACACGCCGATGCGTTCGCTAAAGAGGCCGCTGAAAAATAATGGGAGGATTTTCGTCTCTCAAGTTAGAGGGCATTGCTAAAAATGCCCTCTAATTTGTAATCGAAGGAGGAATGACAAATGAGAAATGTCATGTCCAATAAGTTCGTGATCGCTTTGTACGTGCTTCCTGCGCTCTTTCTGGTATTGGTCCTCATCTATATCCCGATTGTACTGACGGGGTACTATGGATTGATGGACTGGGACGGGGTTGGGAAGATGAAGTTCATCGGATTGGAGAATTATATCGATCTGATCCATGATCCATATTTCTGGGCGAGCACTTGGCATTCCATCTTATTAGCCCTTTTTTCGGTATTTAGTTTATTGGGCTACTTGTTGATCTCGTTGGTATTGGCCAGCAAAATAAAGGGCGCCAATCTTTTCCGTAAGATTTATCTCATCCCGATGCTGTTGTCTTCCGTGGCGATCGCGCAACTATGGAGTAAGGTGTTTGACCCGAATAACGGGATGATCAATAGTATATTGTCGGCACTAGGCTTTGAAAACCTGCCTTTATGGCTGGCCGATCCCAACATCGCCCTCTATGCCATCTTTATTCCCATTGTTTGGCAATATGCCGGATTTTATATCATCATCATCTATGCGGCTTTAATCAATGTCCCTGATGAATTGATCGAAGCGGCCAAAATTGACGGGGCAAACACATTGCATATCGCTTTCAGGATTAAAGTGCCTCTGATTTCTGGCGTATTAAAAGTGTTGGTCATTCTGGCGGTGGTTGGTTCATTGAAATATTTCGATTTAATCTATGTCATGACCGGCGGCGGTCCAAACCATGCCAGTGAGGTGATTGCTTCGTATATGTATACCGAAGCGTTTGGCAAATACAATTTCGGCTATGGCAGCGCCATCGGTTTTGGGCTATTGATCATTAGCATGACGGCCACATGGCTGATTCAAAAAATGTTGCATACAAAAGTAGATTAAAAGGGGGGACGGAGATGAAGAAACAGGATTCGATCGGAAAACGAATAGGAATGGGTATTCTTTATGCGGTATTGGTGATCATGGCGATCATCCAAATCTACCCCCTGATCTGGGTATTTGAGTTATCTCTTAAAACGAATCAAGAAGTATTCGGAATGTCTCCATTTGCCTTACCCAAGGATCCGCAGTGGGGAAATTATCTCAAAGCTTGGACAACGGGCGGGATCAATAAATATTTTATGAATAGCGTCTGGTATACGGTGGTTGCCGTTCTCTTGACATTGATATTGGGGAGTTTTGTTACGTTCGCACTGACCAGAATGGAGTGGAAATTAAAGGGATTTGTTTTGGCGTTATTTATGGCTGCCTATATGATTCCTTTACACTCCACATTAATTCCGCTGTTTAATATTTTCAAACATATCCATTTAATCGATAATCCTCTTTCGATCATAATTTCCTATACCACGTTCAACCTGCCGATCACGATTATGATTTTGTTAGGCTTTTATCAGGCATTACCGCGGGAAATTGAAGAAGCGGCGGTCATCGACGGCTGCTCCGTCCATCGAATTTTTTTCCGGATTACACTTCCGATGACGTCGCCGGTGCTTGTAACCACTGCGATCATTAATATGATCTATAATTGGAACGAATTCGTATTTGTGAACACCTTCATCAGCTCGGAGAAATGGAAAACAATTACGGTGGGTGTAAATAATTTTGTCGGCCAATATTTGACCGATTGGGGCGCCATTGGCGCAACGTTGGTCATTAGTATTTTGCCGGTTCTTATCGTTTATTTATTCCTGAGCGACCGGATTATTGAAGGCCTTGCTGCAGGTTCGGTAAAAGGATAATCGGTGTCGGATTTGTCATGCTTCGCGGGACTTGTAGAATAGGGAAACGTTGAATCTCCCTTTCCGGGAAAGATGAAGGAGAAGAGATAAAATGAGTTTAATCAATGAGGTTTCAACGAAGGAGAAGGTTATAGCAATCACATTTGACGACGGCCCCAATCCCCTTTATACTCCACAAATTATAGATATTTTTGCTCAAACGAATTCCAAGGCAACTTTTTTCATGATTGGTGAACAGATTGAAAAGAACCCTGAAATCGTAAAATTAGTCGCTGAACAAGGTCATGAAATCGGGAACCATACCTTTAGCCACGCAAAATTAACCCAAATAGGGCAAGAAGAGTGCAGGGAAGAGATTAAGCGGAATGAAGAACTGATCCAAAATTTGACACACAAAAAACCGGTTATCTTGCGCCCGCCCTATCTCGATTATAATGACGAAACAACTCGCTTGGTTCGTGAGCTAGGATACGCCATGATCGGTGCATTGAATATCGATGCGACCGATTGGGAACAGCCGGGCGTAGAATTTATTTTAGAAAAAACAAGAAACCACATAAAGAATGGCAGTATTCTACTATTTCATGATGGTTACGGAGATCGTTCACAATCGATTGAAGCAGTTCGACGTCTACTCCCTGAATTGGTTTCACAGGGATATAAACCGGTTACGGTTAGCGAGCTTTTACGTTTATTTGGTGGGTGACTTCCCCCTGCAATTGCCGGAGATGGGCCCAAGGGGGAAGGGGATGTGCGGATCAGTTGGGTTCAATCGGAGAAAGTCCTGCCGGATGCGGCGAAGAGGATCGCTGCGAGCGGCATTCTGAAGAGGAATCGGGTGACCTAATCTTAAGGAATTTTAGAATATATAAAGAAAACTTTAAAATTTGGTTTTTATTCTTTTGATATAATTGGTTCAAAGAGTGGGAGAGTACTTTTTTTGGAGATACCCTTTCTTTATTTTATAAAGAAAGAGAGGAGTTTAGCGCATGACCGGGGAACGGAAGGAAAAAGCGCGGGTGGGGATTATCGGGGCAGGAATCGCCGGAAGTTTTACCGCCTTTTTTTTGAAAGAGGCATTTGGCGATCAGGTGGATCGGATCATTTTTGAGAAAGAAGAGCGGGTGGGCGGACGGGTGAATGAAGCTCACTTCAGAGGCCTTACCTTTGAGGCAGGCGCCTCGTTGATCCACTCGGCCAATCGCTACATAGGAAGAGCCGTCGATCGGTTCGGACTTCACCGAACCGACTCCGTAAAGGGGGAGAAAAAGGCGCCTGTCCGTGCGAGATTGGGAATCTGGAATGGGAGTTCCTTCGATCTTCGAACAACCATGCGTCCGGTGCCGATGGCGATTCGGCTCTTGTCTCGCTACGGTTTCAGTCTTTTTAAGGCGAAAAAATGGGCGGAGGAGGCGGTTACCCGTCTCGACCGAGTGTATGGCGAATTGGAGCGGGGACACGGATACCTTACACCCGAGGAAATGCACAAAAGCCTCGGTCTCTACGAGTGGGCTCAGGAGGAAGCCTATTCCTTTTTTCGTAAAGAAGGGATTGGTGAACGATTGATCGTTGAATGGATCGATGGGGTTTCCCGGGCCAATTATGTGCAGGGTAGCGAGATGAACGCTTGGGTCACCTTGATCTCTCTGGTAGGGGCCGGTTTAGGCGGAGGCTACACCTATTCGGTGCTTGAAGGAAATCGGAGGGTTTGCGAGGAACTGATCCGTCATTCCGGCGCCACCCTTCTGACCGGGAGTGCGGTGGTTGGCATGAGCCGGGAAGGGAATGCTTATGTCATCACCACTCAAGATGGGCGCTCGGAAAGATGTGACGCCGTCATCGTGGCGACACCCCTTGAGACGATTCCCACCCCTTGGGATGACGGGGTCATCCATTCAAATTTTTGGCGTTTGAGGAAATATCAGGAGAATCATGTGACGCTGGTTGCCGGGCAACTGAGTCCTGTCTATTTCGGGTTAAAGGATGAAAAAGATCTCCCCCATCTCGTCTTAACCCGTAACAAGGAGGAGATTCCCTTCGCCGCCATCGGCAGGATGGGGATGACCGAGGACGGAAAAGAGGAGATTTACAAGATCTTTTCGACCCGGTCTTTGGATGAGATGGCCTTATCCCGTATTTTTTCCCGCCATTCGGATGTGGAAAGATGGATTTGGCATGCTTATCCGGTTCTTACTCCGATGAAGGAGTGGCCTCCCTTTCGCCTTGGTGAGCGGCTATATTACGTGAATGGCATGGAATCGGCCGTTTCAACCATGGAGACGGAGGCCATCGCCGCGAAGAATGTGGTTAACCTCTTTCGAACAGAATGGGCGGAGTAAATCTGGCCCAGGCCACCCATCCATAGGTGAGCGGTGTGCCGAAGATGGCGAGTAACCCCTTGATCGCATATTCCGTCACGATGATTTGGAGGATAGGAAGAGGGGGCATTCCCCCGGCAAAGGCGACAAAGGAGAAGAGGGTGGTATCGATCAATTGGCTCGTCATCGTGGATGCGTTGTTCCTAAGCCACAAGTGTTTTTCCTTTCTCTTCTGCCGCAGGGTGAGGAAGATCCGGACGCCGAGATTTTGAGAGACGGCAGTTCATATTCATGCGGGTATTGGTGATTTCCATTCCTTTTTTCTCTAAAGGCATGGTATAATACTCCTGATATGCACTTTAAAATCACCCGGGTCCCGCGAGGGACCCTTGCAAGTGTAAAGGAGGAAGATCTATGTCGGAGAAGGAGCGCCAACCGGACTTAAAATTCGCGAAGGCGCAGGAAAATGGGAAGAGACCGCCCATGAAAGTCCTCTTAGAATACGACGGCAAGCAGAAGGTGAAGATTTTAGGAACGGGTCGAAATGCCCTCATCTACTCCAGCCCTTCGTACCGGGATGAACGAAAAAGGGGAAAGGCGGAGACGGAACACCTCTCCTTTGAGGGATTCCCGGAGGATGTGAAGAGGTTGGGGAGAGGAAAGCGGTATCTCATCTATACCTGGGGCTGCCAAATGAATGTCCACGATTCGGAAGTGATGGCAGGCATCTTGGAGGAGATGGGGTACACCCCAACCGAAGAGGAGAAAGAGGCGGATCTCATCCTCTTTAACACCTGTGCCGTGCGGGAAAACGCAGAGGATAAGGTGTTTGGGGAATTGGGCCGGCTAAAGGTTTTAAAGCTTGAAAAACCGGGACTGATCCTGGGTCTTGCCGGATGTATGTCCCAGGAAGAGACGGTGGTGAATAAGATCCTCCGTTCCTATCCCCATGTGGATCTCGTATTCGGAACCCACAACATCCACCGCCTTCCCATCCTGCTTCGGGAAGCCCTCTTTGGCAAAGAGATGGTGATCGAAGTCTGGAACAAGGAAGGGGACATCGTGGAGAACCTGCCCAAGCAACGCCGGGACGGGCTGAAGGCTTGGGTGAATATCATGTACGGATGCGATGAGTTCTGCACCTATTGTATCGTTCCCTATACGCGGGGGAAGGAGAGGAGCCGGCGTCCCGAAGAGATTTTGGCCGAGGTGAGGGATTTAGCCCGGCGGGGTTATCAAGAGATTACTCTTCTGGGGCAGAATGTGAATGCCTACGGGAAAGATTTTACCGACCGGGACTATAACTTTGCCGACCTGCTAAGCGATATTCACAAGATCGATATTCCCTGGGTTCGTTTTACCACCAGCCATCCGAGGGATTTTGACGATCGCCTCATCGACGTCCTCGCCCAAGGAGGAAATCTCCTGGAACATGTCCATCTTCCTGTTCAGTCGGGAAGCAACCGGATCTTAAAACGGATGAACCGGAAATATACCCGGGAAGAGTATTTGGATCTCGTCCGTCGCATGAAGGAGAGGATCCCGGGACTTACCCTCACCACCGATATCATCGTCGGTTTCCCCGGAGAAACGGAGGAGGATTTCCAAGAAACCCTGCGTCTGGTGGAAGAGGTGGGGTATGATGCGGCCTTTACGTTTATCTACTCCCCACGTGCCGGTACTCCTGCCGCCCGAATGGAGGATAACGTGAGTGAAGAAGAGAAGAAGGAGCGCTTAAACCGCTTAAACGAGCTTTTAGCCAAACAGGGTAGGCAGAAAAACGAGTCCCTCAAGGGGCGTGTCGTCGAAGTTCTCGTGGAAGGGGAGAGCAAAAAAGACCCCACTATCCTATCTGGAAGAACAAGAAATAATAAGCTGGTTCATTTCAGGGGAGCGAAGGAGTGGACCGGCCGATTCATCCGGGTCCGCATCACGGAACCTAAAACCTGGGTTTTAATGGGAGAAGCGGTAGAAGAGGGGAGCTATGTCCATGAATAAAGAAAGATTGGTTACCCGGGAAGAGATCCTGGATAAGGCGAGAGAACTGGCCGATCTCATCTCCCGGTCCGACGAGGTCGATTTTTTCAAGAAGGCGGAGCAAAAGATTAAAAAAAACATGAAGGTACAGCTCCTCATCGGCCAGATTAAAGGGAAACAAAAAGAAGCGGTCCATGCGGAGCATTACGGAACGCCTCAGCACTTGGCGGAGGTGGAGAAGGAGATCGAACGCCTGAATCAGGAATTGGATGAGATCCCTGTGGTGCAGGAATTTAAACAATCCCAGGTGGAGGTCAATGATCTGCTGCAGTTAATCACCAATATCATCTCCAATACAGTCACCGAAAAGATTATTCTCTCCACAGGAGGGGATCCTTTAACCGGGAAAACGGGGATTTTACCGGATGAGGAATAAAAACAGGCAATCTCTCTTTGAAAAAAGCAAATATTGCATCGTTCGAACTAGACGACTCCCGTTCCTTTTTCATAAAGGGCGGGATTTTTTTATGCACCATAGACAAATGCCTTGCATAGAGATGGAATGAAAGCCCGGATGGAGGAGGGAACAGAATGGCCTTGAACGAAAAAGGAGTTAGCGTACGGGAAATCATTACAAAAGCGGTGATTGGAAAAGGGAACAAATTCTCTCAAGAGACCCATGTAATGATCCCGCCCAATACCCCGAACAGCATCCTTGGCTGCTGGGTGATAAATCATGCCTATACCGCTGCGAAAGTGGGAGATGCCGTCGAGATTACCGGTTCTTATGATATTAACGTATGGTATTCATACGCCAATAATTCAAAGACCGATGTGGCAAAGGAAAATCTCTCCTATGTGGAAAGAATTCCCCTTTCTTATCTGGATGGTAACCACTTTGGCGGGGATGAGGAGGTCAAAGCGACCGTAACCCAACAACCCAGTGCGGTGGAGGCAAAAGTGGTGGAAGGTAAGTGCAGCGTCACCGTAGAAAAAGAGTTCTTTGCAGAGATGATCGGTGAAACGAAAGTATGCGTATTGGTTGCACCGGGTTCCTGCGGAGAACTGGATGAGAAGCTCTTCGAAGAAGGAGCCGACCTCGGGGATCTGGAGGATGAAGTTCTCATCGATGAATTGGATTAAACAGGATGTGATTCCTTGGATTCGTTGGAATCACCGGGAGAAGGGGGAGTCATGCCTCCTTTTTTCTTCTGTGTACGGGCAAATCGAGAGAAAGAATTCCGAAAAAAAGCCCGGTGGTTCCGGGGGAGGAAGGGGAAGATGTCCATCTATGTGCTGCATGGGGAAAAGGAAAGTGCCGTCCCCCTCTTTGAAGAGGCGGGGTGGGATCACGGCAGTAATCCCCCTGTGGAAGGGATAGGGTACGATATGATCCTCCAGTGGGGAAGGGAAGAGCTATCAGGGGAAGAGAACAGCTTTTTTGTATTAAATGGTGCAAAAGCTATAAATAATCTTTCCTCGGGGCGATGGCGATCCCTCCTTCCCCTGCATGGGTTGGCCGTCGGGGAAAAGGGAGGAAATTACAGCAGAAAGCTTCTTGTCGCTTCTTTTCAGCAGGAGATCTTAGGAATTTACTCCAACTTGGGGCCGGCTTGGCTCGCCGAGGGAATCAACCGAAGAAGGCTGCGTGAATTCCGTTACGATGAGGGATCCCGATGGGTAAAGCGGGTCACGGTGACGGCGGTTCGCTCCCTCTACGCCATGGGCCTCGATTTTGGCTCCGTGCTTTTAGGGCAAGATGGAAATAAGTGGCGTATTCTCTCCATATCTCCCCGCCTCCCGTCTCTTCCCACCCTGTTTCAACGCTTGAGGGAAAACGTGGTCAAGCTTCGGGAGGAGCTTCTCCTCCCCAGGGGAAAAGGGGAAATCTTTCTGGGCGCCGATCCGGAATTTATCTTGCAGGATTCATCGGGCCGGTTTCTCCTCGCCTCCCGTTTTTTTCCTCAGCGAGGGGATGTGGGCTGCGACAGGATCTGGCTTCGGGGCGACCGGACGAAGAGGAGACTCCCCATCGCCGAATTGCGCCCCATCCCCTCTCCCGATCCGAAGGAATTGGCAAAAAGCATTGTGAAACTACTTCGCAAGGCAGCTCGAAAGGTTTCCGATCCCAGGATTCGCTTTCTCGCCGGAGCAACCCCCCTGAAGGGGTACCCGATCGGGGGACATATCCATTTTAGCCCTCTTCCTGTAAATCATTTTTTGGTACGGGCCTTAGATAATTATCTGGCCCTTCCCCTATTTCTCCTGGAAGATCCGGAAGGGTTCGTTCGCCGCCCTCGCTACGGATTTTTGGGCGATGTTCGCACGAAACCCCATGGTGGCTTTGAATATAGGACTCTCCCCAGCTGGCTCATCTCCCCACGGATTGCCCAAGGAGTTCTCATCCTCTCTAAATTGATCGCTCTTCATTATGATCGGTTGAGACAAACCCCGCTCACTTTGCCTTCCGTCCAAGAAGCTTTTTATGGAGGGAAGCAGGAGGAGCTACAGGAAATGGTTCTCTCCCTCTGGGAAGATTTGGAACGACTCCCTGCGTATCCGGAATATGAAGGGGAATTGGAGCGGTTTAAGGAAAAGCTGCGCATGCTCCGAAAATGGAATCAAAAAGAGGATTTTCGCAGCCGTTGGCGTCTCCCCCCCTACGAACGGGAAACATTGTGATATAATAAGAGGCATAATCTCCGAAAAAGGGGATCGGGAGGAAAAATGGAACAAATCACACCGATGATGCGACAATACCTGGATATAAAGAAAGAGTATGCGGATGCCCTTCTCTTCTTTCGTCTAGGCGATTTTTATGAGCTATTTTTCGAGGATGCGCTCGTCGCCTCCAGAGAGTTGGAAATTACGTTAACAGGCAGGGAGGGGGGAGGGGAGCGGATTCCCATGTGCGGGGTTCCTCACCACTCTGCCGATGCGTACATAAAGATTTTAATCGACCGAGGGTATAAAGTAGCCATCTGCGAGCAGATGGAAGATCCGAAGCTGGCAAAAGGGGTGGTCAAACGGGAGGTCGTCCGGGTGATTACCCCTGGGACATTGATCGATCAGGAACTTTTAGACAGTGAGAATCATTATCTGGCGGCTTTGGTGAAGATCGACGGGGAGTATGGCCTGGCTTTTTCCGATCTCTCCACCGGGGAGTTTTATCTCCCCTCTTCCCCTTTCTTTTCCAGGCTATCCCTCTTGGAGGAGCTTCTACCCTATGCGCCGAAAGAGCTTCTTTATGAGCCTGGAATGGATGAGGAGGATCTCTCTTACTTGCTGGAAGCCCTTAAGACGATGGCTACTCCTTATGCTTTACAGGAGGAGGATTCTTTTCATCGTTTTTTCCCCGGGCGAGGAGAGGGCCTCTCGGTTCCTTCCAGGAGGGCGGCCTCTTTACTCCTCTCCTATTTGGAGGCGACGCAGAAGAGATCGATCTCCCATGTGCGTCGTTTAGAAATTTATCCCCCTGACCGGCATATGATTCTCGATCCCTTCACACGACGCAATCTGGAATTAACGGAGACGATCCGGAATGGGTCGAAGGAGGGAAGTCTGCTTCACGCCATCGACCGCACCGTTACCTCCATGGGGAGGCGGGGGTTGAAGCGTTGGCTGGACAAGCCGTTGCTGGACCGGGAGGAAATTGAGGCGCGCCTTGACGCGGTTCAATATTTTTACGACCATCCCATTATCCGGGCAGAAATACGGGAGGCCCTTAAAGAGGTTTATGATCTGGAACGCTTGGTGGGGAGAATTTCCTACGGAAATGTAAACGGCAGAGATCTGGCTCAACTCAGGAGAACCCTTGGCGTTCTTCCCCATCTACTTTCCCCCTTCATCGATGGAGAAGAGAATGAGGTTCCAAGGCTCCTTCGTTTTCAGGGGGAGATGACCACCCTTCTCACCCTCCATGGATTTTTGGAAAAGGCGCTCGTGGATGATCCTCCCGTAAGTGTGAAGGAGGGCGGCCTGATACGGGAAGGATTTAACCAAGATTTAGATCGCTACCGGGATGCCGGCCGGAATGGAAAGGCTTGGATAGCTGCGCTGGAGCAGAAAGAACGGGATCGGACCGGCATTCGTTCCCTGAAGGTAGGCTTTAATAAGGTTTTCGGCTATTATATAGAGGTGACCAAAGCAAACCTTTCCCTCGTTCCCCCTGAGTATGAGCGGAAACAGACGCTGGCCGGAGGAGAGCGGTACGTTACTCCGGAACTAAAGGAGAAGGAACAACTTATTCTTGAAGCAGAGGAGAAGATGGTCGAACTGGAATACCGACTTTTCCAAGAGATTCGGGAAATCCTGCTCGCCCATATTGAAGAGCTGCAGGAGGTGGCCGCCTGTGTCATTCGCCTCGATCTCTTCTCCTCCTTTGCCCAGCTCGCCGAGGAAAGGAACTACTGCCGTCCCCGTTCTCATGGGGAACGGAGGCTTAAGATTCTGGAAGGGCGCCATCCGGTGATCGAACAGGTGCTGAAGGGACCCTATATTCCAAACGACACCTTTTTTGATGAGGAGCGGAGGATCTATTTAATCACAGGGCCCAATATGGCAGGGAAGAGCACCTACATGCGTCAGGTTGCGTTAATTCAGCTCTTGTTTCAGATCGGCTCGTTCGTCCCTGCCCGGGAGGCGGAACTGCCCGTTGTCGACCGGATCTTTACCCGCATTGGGGCGGCCGATGATTTGGTGGAAGGTTCCAGCACCTTCATGGTGGAGATGAATGAGATCATGGTGACCACCACCCAAGCGACGGCCAAAAGCCTGGTCATTATCGACGAACTGGGGAGAGGAACTTCCACCCAAGACGGCATGGCCATCGCCCAGGCGGTGATTGAATACCTCCACGACCAGGTGAAATGCCTCACCCTAGTCTCCACTCATTTTCATGAATTGGCCGCTTTGGAGGCCACCCTCCACTCTTTACGGAATTACCACATGGCGGTAAAGGAGAAGAAGGAGGAGATCCTGTTTACCCGTCAACTGGTGGCCGGTTCCACCTCGAACAGTTATGGCATTTATTGCGCCTATTTGGCCGGCATTCCGAAACGGATCATTGCCCGGGCCAATGAACTACTCTCCACTTATGAGGAGAAGAGCATCGCATTGCAATTAACGTTTCCCTTTTTGGAAGAGGGTGGAGAAACATCGGGATCGGGAGCCGATCCCCGGGAAAAAGAGGAGAATGTTGATCGAAGAGAGCCGGTACAATCGGTGGACCACACGAATCGAATGGAACAAACCATTCTACAAGAATTGAAGACACTCGATCTGAACCGTCTCCCTCCCATTGAAGCCCTCATGCTCCTCTCCCGCTGGCAGGGCATCTTGAACCAGGGAGAAGTAGGGGAGGAAGAGAAAGCGGTGAAAGAGGGGAGTGGGATAGGGGAAGGGAGGAAATAGAATCGAGAGGAGGGGAAGATCGATGGGAAAGATTCGTATTATGGAGGAGGGGTTGGCCAATAAGATTGCCGCCGGAGAGGTGGTGGAGCGTCCAGCCTCTGTGGTGAAAGAATTAGTGGAAAACGCCATTGATGCGAAGGCGACCAGAATTGAAGTGGAAGTTGAGGAAGGGGGGCTTTCCCTGATTCGGGTGAGCGACGATGGAGAAGGAATGGATGGGGAAGATCTTCCCCTAGCCTTTACCCGCCATGCCACCAGCAAGATGAAGCATGAGCGGGATCTCTTCCACATCCGGACCCTCGGGTTCCGGGGTGAGGCGCTGCCCAGCATCGCCGCCGTCTCCAAGGTTGAGATTGCCTCCAGAGTAAAAGGGGCTCCCTTGGCCCAAACCCTTCGTCTGGAGGCGGGTCAGGTGAAGGAGAAGGGGGAGAAACCCTTACCCCAGGGGACGACCGTCTGGGTGAGGGAACTTTTTTTTAACACCCCCGCCCGCCTGAAATATATGAAATCCCTAACGACCGAAAATTACCATATTCAGGATATTCTGATGCGTCTTGCCCTTGCCCATCCCAACATTTCCTTTCGCCTTCTCCATGATGGAAGAGAGGTATTTCGCACCAACGGTTCCGGAGAGCTCCTCCATGTGGTCCATTCTCTCTATGGAACGGACGTCGCCCGAAAAGTGATCCCGATCAGCGGGGAGCATCCCGACTTCACCCTCACAGGTCTGATTGGGAAACCGGAATGGACCCGGGGGAGTAAACAGTACCTTACGTTTATCGTGAATGGGCGGGTCATCCGGAGCCTTCTTCTACAGCGGGCGCTTCTGGAGGGATACCAAACCCTCCTCCCCGTTCACCGCTTTCCCTTTGCCGTTCTTTCCTTCCGGATGGATGCCTCTCTCGTCGATGTGAATGTCCACCCGGCCAAGTGGGAGGCCCGTTTTTCCAAAGAAGAGGAATTAAGCCGTTGGCTCACCTTAAGGGTAAAGGATCACCTCCTGCGAACCTCCCTTGTCCCGACGATTCCGGTGGAGAGAAAGGCAGCTTTTTCTCATCCTTCTGCAGCGGGGGGGATGTCGCCCCATGCCGGATATCCCGATCTGTACGGCATTCGGAAGGGGACGGAAGGGATTTTCAAGGAGACGGTAAAAGAAGCTTCACCCTCTATGCATAGCCAACCAAACCACATCGGTACGGTCCAAAGCAACAATGGGGAGCCGTTTCTTCCGGACGGAAAAGAACCGACCGAAGAGGAAATCGGTGGTTATAAACATCAGAAAATGGAAGAAGAGGAAAAAGGGGAGAACGGTGGGAAGAGAGGAAATGAGGGGAAAGAGGGGGAGGTGAGCCCTATGGAGGAAAGCGGACGTTTAGGGCAGATGGTCCTCTTCCGCGGGCTTTCTCTAGAGCCTCTCGCCCAGTTGCATGACACCTACATCATCGCCCAAGGCGAAGAAGGGCTTTATCTCATCGACCAACATGCAGCCCAGGAGCGCATTCATTATGAGCGGATCCGCCGTTCATGGCTTATGAGAAAGGATGAGCGGCGGCAGATCCTGGCCATTCCTTTCACTTATGAGGTGGCCGCCAGTGAAGTGGCCTATGTTCGGGAAGCGGAGCCTCTCATAGAAGAGTTGGGCATCGTCCAGGAGCCTTTTGGCGAGCGGACCTTTTTGGTTCGGGAAATTCCCCTTTGGTTTAATCCGGGAGAGGAAGAGAAAATGCTGGAAGGCATTATCCAGGTGATCCTCCATGGGAAAGGGAATGCAAACCTCTCGGATCTTATGGACGGGGCTTCTAAGCAGATGGCTTGCAAGGCCTCCATTAAGGCAAACCAATCCCTTTCCAAAGAGGAGATGGCCCGTTTATTGGAGGAATTAGGAAAAGCGGAAAACCCTTATACCTGTCCCCATGGCCGCCCTGTCCTCATCCATTTCTCCAAATATGATTTAGAAAAAATGTTTAAGCGGGTGATGTAAGAGGTGTGGGTTACCACAGGATTAGCTCCTACGCCGGCTTTACTGCATCAGGCCAAGGATGCGGCGGTAAACTTGCGGGGAAGATATGTAGAGCGCAAAGATCTCTCCATCCAAGATCTTTTCCAACGGTACGGGATGGATCGTCTTCTCGTCTTTACCCGCAAGGGGCTGTTTGCGTATCGGAATGGAGTCGAAAAACCGGCATTTTTTCACCCGGGCCTTGCTCCCCTTCGTATAAAGAACCTCATCCGGGGCGATACTGATAAAATGGCTGAAGTGGCGGAACTGATGGAAGGAGATTCCTTTCTGGACTGCACGCTGGGTTGGGGCGCCGATGCGGTGGTTGCCTCCTTTGTTGTGGGGGAAAAGGGAAAGGTGGTGGGGATCGAGGCGAATGAGGTGATCGCCTATATGACCAAAATCGGATTATCTTCCTGGGAGGATGCCGATCCCCCGGTGAAAGAAGCGATGGGGAGAATCGAAGTGGTCACCGGGGATCATGGGGACATACTAAAGCGACTTCCTACCGGTTCTTTCGACGTAGTTTATTTTGACCCCATGTTCCGGGAACCGGTGGCAAACTCTCCAGGACTCGTCGCCTTGCGTTCATGGGCCGATCCCTCCCCCCTTCGCCGGGAAACGATCGAAGAAGCCTTGCGCGTTTGCCGGAGAAAGGTTATGATGAAAGAGCGGACCGGAAGTGATCAATTTGGGAAATTGGGTTTCACGTCGTTGGAAAGGACTTCTGCCACCATCACGTTTGGGGTGATTGAAAAATAGAGCAGAAAAAAGAACCTCTTTTGGCCGTTATCGGGCCGACCGCAGTGGGGAAAACGGTATTAGGGATTCTCCTTGCGGAGAAGTTTGATGGAGAGATTATCTCCGGGGATTCCATGCAAGTCTATAAAGGGATGGATATCGGAACCGCAAAGGCCACTCCGGAGGAGAGGAAGCGGATTCCCCACCACCTGATCGATATCGTCGAACCTTGGGAATCTTTTTCCGTGGCCGATTTTCAACGTCTTGCCCTGCAAGCGGTTCAGGAAATCAGAGAGAGGGGAAGGCTTCCGATCCTGGTGGGTGGGACCGGGTTATATGTGAAAGCTCTTCTCTATTATCCCCATTATTCTTTCACTCCGGAGGGGAAAAGGGAGGAAATCCGGAAGAAATGGGAAGCGCTTGCCGCCCTCCATGGCTCCTTGGCCCTTCACCGGGAAGCGATGAAGGTGGATCCGAAGGCTGCCGGAAAGCTTCATCCCCATGATGCCCGGCGGCTGGTACGAATTCTGGAGGAGTATGAGCTTACCGGCAAACCTCCCAGTCGGCGCATTCCGGAGCAGGAATTCCTCCGGTCTCCTTTTGATCTCCTCCTCATCGGGCTTACCTTAGAGCGAAAACATCTGTACCGACGGATTGAAGAGCGGGTAGATCGGATGATGAACGAGGGTCTGTTGGAGGAAGTAAAACGGCTTCTTGCCGTTGGGGTTCCGAAAGAGTCAACGGCGATGCAGGGGTTGGGGTATAAAGAACTGATTCCTTATCTGGAAGGTAAAATCACCCTTACGGAAGCCGTTCAAGAGATGAAAAAACGAACTCGACAATTTGCCAAAAGGCAGCTTACTTGGTTCCGCCACATGAACGGCATCCACTGGTTTTCCATGGAGGAGGAGGAGCGTGAGGATTCCCTCCATAAAATATTTCAGATTGTAGCAGGAAAGTTTCATTTCATGGAGAATTGATATTCAAGTACATATGAGGGGGCTATCGGTATGAAACAGACGGTCAACATTCAAGATACCTTTCTTAATCAGGTGAGAAAAGAAAATATCCCGGTTACCATTTACCTGGTCAACGGCTTTCAATTGCGGGGATTGATCAAAGGGTTCGATAACTTCACCGTCGTATTGGATTCGGAGGGGAAACAACAGCTGGTCTATAAGCATGCCATCTCTACGTTTACCCCCCTTCGTAACGTCAATTTAAACGTCAACACCGAAAGCAATAACGGGTAGAAAAAATTTCTGCCGTTCTCATCCTCATCGGAGCATATTTTGCCAAAGAAAGCGGGGGCTAGGTGTGAAGATCACGGAGAAAGCGCGAAAAAAGCTGGAAGAGATGATCTCCGGGAAAGACCTCGTCTTGAGGGTTTTCATGACCGGTTATGCGTGAGACGGACCACAAATTCAATTGGCTCTGGATGAGACCTACTCAGAAGATCAGATCCTCCTCATCGACGGAATCCGGGTGATCTTGGAGGAACCGATGGATACCTATTTGGAGAGGGCGACGTTGGATTACCGGGAAGGATTGCTGCAACGGGGATTCTTTTTTCAGGGTGTGAAAGTGGCCGAATGTTGATGGAAAGAAGGGTAAGATTAAAAAAATGGGGCAATCTAAGGATTGCCCTTTTTTGTTTCATCAGACGAATTCCCGGTGTGATTTACGCAAGGTACAGGATCGGTAAAAAAAGGAAGAAAGGAGAAGGTGGAGATGGCGGAAAAAAATCTGCTTGCCTTTTTTAAAAGCCCGGAGCAAGCGAAGGAAGCGAAGGAAATCTTAGAAAAAATCGGCGTTGATACGATACAAATCGATGACTTTAGTCGGTACCCGGCCGAGGATCGGGAGGATGTGAGGCAAACCTTATCCGGCGATTTTGCCGGCCTGGCCGATCTCACGGAAGAAAAGGTCCCCACCGGGAAAAATGAAGCAATCCTCATGGCTGCCGATCCTCTGTCGAGTGGAATGAGCGTTGGGAACGGGATTGTGACGGGATATCATATCCTCTTAACGGCTGTCATGGAGGAAGAAAAACATCAGGAAGCCATCAACATCGTGAGAGGTTTGGGAGCGATCATCTAATCTGGGGGGTTGCGTAAATTTACGCTTTTCGATTGCATTCCAGGGAGCGAGGTGGTATGATATATTATACAAAATTGTAGCTATTTCTTGCCCGTTACGCATGTCCACGTGAGGGAGGGAACGGAATGCGAATTGAACGACTCACTTCGGATAAAGTACGGTTCTTCTTAACCTTCGACGATCTCATGGAACGCAACATCGATAAAGACGATTTATGGAAAGATCTCCCTAAGGTACATGAGTTGTTTAACGATATGATGGAGCAAGCCTATTACGAGGTAGGCTTCGAAGTGAATGGTCCGGTGGCGGTGGAGGTATTCGCCCTACCATCCCAGGGAATGATGGTGATCATTACCCGGGGCCGCACGCCGGCGAATCCTTCCGAAGAGATGGAAGACGTACAGGATGTCGACACGTTTGAACTGGAAGTCATGTTGGAAGAGCGGGAGGATCTGGTCTTTGCCTTCCGGGATTTTGAAGATTTGATTCGGGCTGCCCACCGAGTTCACCACCTGGTGGTAGAGGGCGGGAAGCTTTTCTTCTATAAAGGAATGTATATCCTTTATTTTGATCATCTGGATCTGGAGGAGGGGAATCTTCAACTTCTGATCTCCATTTTAGCCGAGTATGGAGAGATTCTTCCGGTCACGGAGGCCGTCCTTTCCGAGTATGGGAAATTAATCCTGGCGAACGATGCGGTAAAGGAATTAATTTTACGATTCCAATAAAATAAAGAGAAAGGCACGTAACGGGTTGTTGCGTGCTTTTTTACTTTTTCCCCGTGAAAAAAGGTGAAAGGACTTCTCAGTAAAGTGAGCTAGGTGTATACTAAGTTCGTACTACTTTCATTGCATAGGCATAAGAAAACGTTCTGAGGTGGTTAGGGATGATCGAACGAAAAGCGGCAGACCCGGTAAAAGAGGAAGGGGAGAAAAAGAAGGAAAATTTAAACCTTCTCACCTCGACTCAGATCATTATTCGGGAGGCCTTGGAAAAGTTAGGCTATCCTGAGCAGGTGTATGAACTGCTCAAAGAACCCATGCGCATGTTGACGGTTCGGATTCCTGTCCGCATGGATGACGGAAATGTAAAGATTTTTACGGGCTACCGTGCTCAACATAACGACGCCGTCGGACCCACCAAAGGGGGTGTCCGCTTTCACCCCGATGTTACTGAAGATGAAGTGAAAGCGCTATCAATATGGATGAGCTTAAAATCAGGGATCGTAGATCTTCCTTATGGAGGGGGGAAGGGAGGAATCGTCTGCAATCCTTCCGAACTCTCTTTCCGGGAGTTGGAACGGTTAAGTCGCGGATATGTCCGGGCGATCAGCCAAATCGTGGGCCCTACCAAGGATATTCCCGCCCCTGACGTGGCGACCAATTCACAAATCATGGCATGGATGATGGATGAATATAGTCACATCCGGGAATTTGATTCGCCGGGTTTTATCACGGGGAAACCTTTGGTATTGGGAGGGTCCCACGGTAGGGAGACCGCCACCGCCAAGGGAGTAACCATCGTCATTCGGGAAGCCGCGAAACTGAAGGGAATCCCATTAGAGGGAGCCAGGGTCGTGATCCAGGGATTCGGCAATGCGGGGAGCTATCTGGCCAAATTTATGTATGATGCGGGGGCGAAAGTGATCGGCATCTCCGACGCCTATGGCGCCCTTTACGATGAAGAGGGGTTAGATATTGACTACCTTCTGGAGCGGAGAGATTCTTTCGGTACGGTGACACGCCTTTTTAAGGATACCATCACCAATAAAGAATTGCTGGAGTTGGATTGTGATATTTTGGTTCCGGCAGCGATTGAAAATCAGATTACCGCCGAAAACGCGCCGAATATTAAGGCGAAGATTATCGTTGAGGCAGCCAATGGCCCAACCACCTTAGAAGCCACCAAGATTTTAACCAAGCGGGGAATTTTGATCGTGCCCGACGTGCTGGCCAGTTCGGGAGGCGTAACGGTCTCTTATTTTGAATGGGTGCAGAATAATCAGGGATATTATTGGTCGGAGGAAGAGGTGGAGGAGAAACTGGAAAAGGTGATGGTCCGTTCCTTCCACAATGTATACAACACCGCCCAACAACGGGGAGTGGATATGCGCCTGGCCGCCTACATGGTGGGAGTGCGAAAGATGGCCGAAGCGGCTCGTTTCCGGGGCTGGGTATAAGGAAAAAGGAACGGTGAAAAAAGGTGAAAAAAGGAAGAAGCGCGTTAGCCCTCCGGACTGTAACGGAGGGTTTTTCTCCGTCTTAAGATCGATGGGAAAGAAGTGAAAAATCTGTTACAATAAAACTATACATCCCATGCAAGGAGGATTCCCGGGAATGTTCTCCGTGGTACTGACCGCATTTGCGCCCAGCGTTGCTTTTTTACTTTATTTTTATTTGAAGGACCGGACGGAACAGGAGCCTTTGGGGTTAGTGATTCGCCTCTTTCTTTTTGGGGGGGTGATCGTATTTCCGGTGATGATCCTCCAGCACGTTCTGCTGACCGAAATAAGTAACCATCCGCTTTTTATGAGTTTTATCGCCACCGGATTGGTGGAAGAATTTTTTAAATGGCTTCTCTTCATGTTCTTTATTTACCATCATATCGAATTTAACGAGCGGTTTGACGCCATCGTATATAGTGTAGCCATTTCGATGGGATTTGCGACCTTGGAGAATTTCTTCTATCTTCTTCTTGACGGCATTTCCACCGCCTATTTGCGCGCCCTCTTTCCCGTTTCAGGGCATGCCCTGTTTGGGGTGCTGATGGGGTACTATATAAGTCGCGCCAAGTTTTCCGGCGAGGTAAAAAGAGAAAAGTTTTATCTCCTTCTTTCCCTTAGCGTTCCCTTCATTCTTCATGGGATCTATGATACCCTCCTCCTTTGGGTCGATCATTGGTTTTTGCTACTGCTCCCCTTCATGGGGTTTTGGTGGATGGTTGCCTTGAAAAAAGCGGAATCCACGAACCTTCCTTCTAAAAATCTCACGGTTCGGCAAGACTATGGAAAGGAGATCTCCTTGGCAGGAGAAGGAGCCGGAAAGGGAGTGAATTCATGAAAAAGGTGAAAGTTACGGTTCGTTGCAACCGCTGCGGGGAGGTTTATACCCTGCGCGGGAGAAGGGATAAGAACGGCCTCATTAAAACGGGATTCCGTAGATGTATCTGCGATAACGCCGATGATTTTACCATTACCTCCGATCCCCATCCGTAAGTTTTCAAGGGGAAGATCCGTCTTCCATCCATTCTCGAATATGTATAAAAGAACTCCTCCCACCTCAGACTAAGGTAAGACGGTATATAAGGGAGGGTTTTCTTTGGGCAAAATCGCAACCATCCTCGTTCCGGTTCTGGCCGTCTCCCTGGTGGGGACATCCTATTGGGGGTATCGGGAGAATCAGGAAAAAAACTCTATTTTGATCAAAGCAGAAAATCAATACCAGCAAGGTTTTCACGATTTAACCTTTTATATGGATTCATTGCATCGGGAGTTGGGAAAATCGATTGCCATGAACTCCCGGAGACAATTGGGCCCCTGTCTTACCAATGTATGGCGCTTATCCTATGCGGCCCAAAATGGCGTCGGACAGCTCCCCCTTACCTTAATGCCCTTTAACAAGACGGAGGAATTCCTCTTCAAGATGGGGGATTTCTCCTTCCGGACGGCAACCAGGGATTTAGAGAAAGAACCCCTGACCTCTTCCGAGTGGAAAACCTTAAAAAATCTTTATGCCCGTTCCGGGGAGATCGTGCAAGAACTGAGAAAGGTGGAGCAGGCCATTTATGACAAGAAACTGAGATGGATGGACGTGGAGCAGGCGATCGCCACGGAAGATAAAAAGATGGATCATACGATCATCGATGGGTTTAAATGGATTGATCAACGGGTGGATGGGTTTCGGGAGATCGATTTCGGGATGAATACCACCTCCAGTGAAGAGATCCAGATCAAACGCCTGGAGAATCTCACGGGGGAAGAGATCTCTCCGGAGGAAGCGAAGCAAAAGGCATTAACTTTTACCGGGATCAAAACTCCAAGGAAGGTAAAGGTGACTGCTGTGGATAAAAAAGGAGTCTATCCGGTCTATGATATCTCTATTCTAAACGGTGATGACTCATCTACCTTGGTGGAGGTGACGAAGAGGGGAGGACGGCTTCTCTGGATGATGAACACCCGACCGATTAAGGCGGCTCGTCTATCCATAGAAAATGGAGAAGTGAAGGCATACCGGTTCTTGCTTTCCCACGGGTGGGATGGAATGGAAAATGTGAAGACGGAAAGACAGGATAATACAGCGATCTATACCTATGCTCCCAGAGAAGGTGGAATCCTCCTATACCCCGATGTGATTACGGTAAAGGTCGCTTTAGACCGGGGGGATGTGGTGGGAATTCAAGCCCAGAACTATGTGGCCAATCATCGGAAACGGAATCTTCCAAAGCCAACTCTTTCGGTTCAAGCGGCGGAGAAGAGATTAAATCCCAATTTTAGGGTGGAAGAACGTTCCTTGGCCTTAGTTCAGAATGAACGGAATGAAGAGGTTTTGGTCTACGAATTTGTCGGCAAAGTGGACAAGACGGACTATCAGGTTTTTATCAACGCAAAGAACGGGGAAGAAGAGAAAATCGACCATTTGGATTATGTTTCGTAAATCTTTTTACTCCTTTTCCAAGGCCGTTATGATAAAATAGAGTCATCACGGCATGGAGAGGAGCAAGAAGATGTTTCCGTCTGTTGGGCAGAAGATTCAATTAGAACCCATCCTGCAAGAAGGAAAAAAGGAGAAGGTTTACAGCAGCCGTGTAGCCGACATCCCGAATACGAAGACCTTTCACATTGAGCTGCCGATCGATCCATCGGGGAGTACGGAACTTTTTCCCAGCGGAACGGAATTTACCTGTTGGTTTATAGGAGAAGACGGGGGACAGTATCGATTTCGAACTCGATTGATGGATCGAACTCGGGATCCTATCCCTTTATGGATCATGGAAAGGCCGATGGATCATGAGATTGAGCGTTCCCAACGGCGGCACCATCTTCGGGTAGAAGCGCACCTGGATCTGGCCGTAAAGAGCCTGAACGAAGCAAGGCCATATCATTATATCACCCAAACCTTAGACGTAAGCGGAGGGGGACTCTCTTTCTTCTGTCCATCTTCCCATGAGATTCAAAAAGGGGACCGTCTCAGGGGTTTTCTCCCCTTTCATGTGAAAAATGAGGGGATGTACCATGTGGACTTCGTGGGAGAAGTGGTTCGTCTTTTTTATCCTGAGAGAGCGGAGGTGGAGGTGGCGTCGGTGAAATTTCATTCCATACGGGAACGGGATATGGAAGCCCTGGTTCGCTACACCTTTCAGCGCCAGATCGAACTTTATAAGAAGGAAAACGATTAAAAAAATCGATTCGTTGCCCATATCAAAAGAGTGTGATAGAATAAAGCCATAACGGCTAAAGTTTTAGGGATTGCCTCGATGATGGAGATGATGTAGGAAGAGTTCTACATACACGTAGAAAAGCAGGCTATTCCCTGCTTTTTATTTGTGAAGCAATGGGGTGTAGGGGAGAGATGAGGATTGCAATCGATGGACCTGCGGGCGCAGGGAAAAGCACCATCGCCCGTTCGCTGGCGGCGAGACTAAAGGCCCTTTATATCGACACAGGGGCGATGTACCGCGCCCTTACGTTAAAAGCGAAGGAAGCGGGTGTCTCGGCCGACGATGAGGCAGGACTAACGAAACTTCTGGAGGAGACGGAGATCCGTCTCTTCTCCACCGGAGAGGGAAGCGAACGGGTGGTGATGGATGGCAGGGATGTGACGGAGGCGATACGGCATCCGGACATAAGCCGCCTTGTCTCCATCGTCTCGAAGCATCCCCGGGTGAGGGAGATCATGGTAAACCGTCAAAGGAAGATGGCAGAAGAAGGAGATGTGGTGATGGACGGGCGTGATATAGGGACGGTGGTCCTGCCCTATGCCGACCTGAAGATCTTCCTGACCGCTTCCATCCAGGAAAGGGCGATGCGAAGGTATAGAGAATTATGGGAGAAGGGACATTCACCCAACTTGTCGCAACTGGAAGAGGAGATCAAAAAGCGGGACCGCCTGGATGCGGAACGGTCTCATTCCCCTTTAAAAAAAGCGGAAGACGCGATTTTGGTCGATACGACGCATCTCACCATTCAAGAAGTGGTGGATCGGCTATATTCTTTATGTAAAAACGGAAAAGGATAAGGTCGTTTCGATTTTCATCCTCTCTTCTTGTGAAGAAAGGGTAAAATATAACCAATTCAACCCATCCCTCTCGGTCTAGGGTTAAGGAGGAAAAGAGCATGTCGGAAGATTTAAAGCAAGTTGATGAGCTTAAAGAAAATGTAGAAAATAAGAAGTCGGCGGAAGAGGCTCCACAGGGAGAAGAAGCCGATGCCCAAATCCAGGAAGGCGCCGATCTTACGTCCCAGGAATCTTTCGAGGGAAATGGCCCGGAAGAGGCGACTTCGGTAAACGAGGCCGTTCCCGCAGTCCCCGAGGTTCAGGTGGGGGATATTCTGACCGGCAAAGTCTCCAGGATTGAGGAGAAACAAGCTTTGATCGATGTCGGCTTTAAGTATGAAGCCATCTTACCCATCAGCGAAGTCTCGAGCCTGCACATCGAAAAGATTGAAGATGTTCTCCATCTCGGGGATGAAATTGAGGTGAAGGTGAAAAAATTTAACCCGGAAAAAGATGAGCTGGTCGTCTCCAAAAGGGCGGTGGCTGCTGAAAAAGCGTGGGAAGTCCTTTCCAAACGGTTTGAAAACGGGGAAACCTTCGAAACAACCATCGTCGATGTGGTAAAGGGAGGACTGGTCGCCGATGTGGGGTTGAGGGGCTTTATTCCCGCTTCCCAAGTGGAAAGGAATTATGTGGAGGACTTTAGCGATTATAAGGGAAAACCTTTAAAAGTGAAAGTGATTGAATTGGATCGGGAGAATAATCGCGTTATCCTTTCTCACCGGGCCGTTTTAGAGGAAGAGGCGGAACGGAGGAAGAAGGAAGTGCTCAATCGACTGGAAGCGGGGCAAGTGGTGGAAGGAAGGGTGGAAAGAATTACCGACTTCGGCGCCTTTGTCGACTTGGGTGGAGTGGACGGTTTGATCCACATCTCGGAACTCTCTTGGGATCATGTGGAGAAGGCCACCGATGCCGTCTCCGTGGGCGATATCGTAAAGGTAAAGGTATTGAAAGTAGATCGGGAGAATGAGCGGATCAGCCTGAGCCTGAAAGCGACACAGCCAAGTCCTTGGGAGAAGGCGGCTCAATCCATAAAACCGGGAGATGTGGTAAAGGGAATTGTACGCCGTTTGCCTTCTTTCGGCGCTTTTGTGGAGCTCATGCCCGGTGTGGAGGGACTCGTCCATGTCTCTCAAATTTCCCGCAAACGGGTTGGAACTCCTGGTGAGGTGTTAAAAGAGGGACAGGAGGTTGAAGTGAAGGTCCTCGATTTTAACCTGGAGGATAAGCGGATTAGCTTGAGCATGAAGGAATTGGAAGAGGCGCCCGTGCCGGAGTCAAAGGAATGGGAGAAAACAAATGCAAAGGATGAAGAGAATAAGGGATTCGGCGTCTCCATCGGGGATATGATCGGGGAAGATATGCGGAAAAAATTAAAGTAATAAAAAAAAGATCTGACTCAGTCGACATCTCATCGAGCTTCGATGAGATGTTTTTTTAGGGTTAAGATAAGGATAAAATTGTCAATACTAGAGTAGAATAATTCATTCTGGAGGAAAACGGATCTCGACGGATGAATGACGGTTCTCTTTCCCTTCTCGTAGCTCTTACCCTCCTACTCCTGTTGTGGGGAGAATGGTTTTATTCCGATCTGAGTCGGATTGGGCTGAAAAAGAAAACGGTTGCCCTTTTTTTGATCGCTTGGGCCTTCGCCGGCCTGATTCCTTTCTCCTATGGGAAAGTGGAGGGAAGTTTTGCCCTTTTCCTTTATCCCCCTACCCTCTATCTCCTAGCGAAACGAATTCCTGAAAAAAGAAAGGTCGCCCTCTTGGCCAACGGCCTTTTTCTCGCCGCCATCTATGTACTGACGGAAGAAGTACTCTATAATGACCCGATCCTCTTGATTTGGGAGGAACCTTGGATAACCTCCCCATGGATGGGACTTCTTCTCTTCTTTTTTTCCTCTTCCTTTCAAGAGAGGCTCCTTCTCCTCCTCCTCAGTTCCTTCTTTGGTGAGGCCATGTTTTTTTTCGATTTCGCAGAGGAAATGGGGAGAATTTCTTTTTTCTCCGCCTATCAGATGGATTCCTTTTTCCTTACGCTTCTCTTCCTCTCCTTTTACTCGTTGTTGATGGGGAGAAGAGACCCGGTCTTCTTTAGAAAGGATCGACTCAAATCGGAAGAAAAGAGGAGCGTGGAATCATGACGGTATATGTAACGGCCATTCTCTCCGGAACCTTGTTCGGTTTTGTCGCTCGGGTGATCATGTTAAGGACCGATTATCGCCAATATCCCACCTATCGTCATGGAAAAGTGATTCATCTTGCCTTGGGTTTTATCGCCGCAGGCATGGGAGCGGTGGCTGTTCCTGCATTAAAGGAAAATAATTATACGGCCATCACGTTTCTTGCGATGGCGGCCCAGCAGTTCCGGGATGTGCGGAATATGGAACGGGAAACCCTCTCCCAATTAGACGGGATGGAGCTTGTTCCCAGAGGATCCGCCTACATCGAAGGAATCGCTATGGTCTTCGAAGGGAGAAACTATTTGGTCATCTTCACCGCCTTTCTCACTTCCCTGGGTGTCGTCTGGTTTAACATCTGGGTGGGGTTATTGCTTGGAACGATCTCTCTCCTGGTGGACCTCTGGTTCATGAGCGGGCACCACCTAGCCGATATTGCCCGGGTAAAAGAGGGGGAGATCCGCATCGAAGGGGAAAGCCTCTATGTGAATCAGATTTATCTCATGAATGTGGGGCTCGTTTCTAACCGAGAGATTCTGGAGAAACATGCCGTCGGGCTCGTGATTGAGCCGAAGAATTTGGACAGTGCCGTCACCCTCGCCAATCTGGGTCAGCGCCAGGCGATCCTCCATGACGCCTCGGTGATCTTGGGGGTTTACCGGGATAGCGGCGAACCGGCCCTGGTGCCCCTGATTAAACGAGATATGGATACAGGAGAGTTGGGCGTTCTTCTCCTTCCTCAGCGTAGGGAGATGAAGAAAGCGATCCAAGTGGTGGAGAGGGTTCCTGTATTAGAGACGGCTCTTCGCCTTCCGAAAGAGGCGAAGGTGAATGGAGGGAAGGAATAGATGGATAAAGCAGAGGAAGGCGCTTCGATTAAAGCGATCGTTACCCTTTCCCGGGATCAGGTGGCGGGTGGTGCCCCTATTTTTATCGTAAAGGATAAAGAGGAATTGCAGAGAACCGCCTTTCTCCTGGAAAAGATCATCGACGCCATGGCCCACGAATTAAATGGCGAAACCATGATCCTGGTTAAACATTAAGATGCCGTTTATGATAAAATAAACTTGTTTTTCGATCGATATGACGGTGATGAACAGATCGAAAGGGGGCTTATAGGATGAAGAAACCGGTGGTGGCCATTGTTGGTCGGCCCAACGTGGGGAAATCGACGATTTTCAATCACATCATGGGCGAGAGAATCGCCATTGTAGAAGATCGACCTGGAGTGACCCGGGATCGAATATATGGAGCGACGGAATGGCTGGATTACCCTTTTCACTTGATCGATACAGGGGGTATCGAAGTGGGGAGCGAGGATGAGCTGTTGCTTCAGGTAAGGACACAGGCGGAACTTGCCATTGATGAAGCGGATGTCATCCTTTTCATTGTAGATGGCAAGTCCGGTCTTACTTCCACCGATGAAGAGATCGCCGGCCTTCTTTTCCGCTCGGGGAAACCGGTGGTGCTTGTGGTGAATAAGGTGGATCATCCCAATCAATTACCCGGCATCATGGAATTTTATCGGCTGGGATTTGGCGAGCCTTTTCCTGTCTCCGGTGCCCATGGAACGGGTTTCGGCGATCTCCTCGATGAGGTGATTAAGCATTTTCCGGAAAAAATCGAAGAAGAGATGGATGAAGATACGATCCGTGTCGCCCTCATCGGCAGGCCCAATGTGGGAAAGTCTTCTCTGGTGAATGCCATTTTGGGAGAGGAGCGGGTCATTGTAAGCGAGGTTGCAGGGACGACCCGGGATGCGGTAGATACCCCTTTTGTCCACGAGGGGCAGAAATACCTCCTCATCGATACGGCGGGAATGCGGAAACGGGGCAAGGTTTATGAAACGACCGAGAAATATAGTGTCTTGCGGGCTCTGGCTGCCATTGAACGGTCCGATGTGGCCCTTGTCGTCTTGAACGGAGAACAAGGAATCATTGAGCAGGATAAAAAAATTGCCGGGTATGCCCATCAGGCGGGAAGAGGGGTGGTTCTTCTGGTTAATAAATGGGATAAAGTGGAAAAGGATGAGAAGACCCACCAGGAGATGACGAAGGAGATTCGAAAAGAATTCCAATTTCTTGATTATGCTCCCATCCTCTTCGTCTCTGCCAAGACGAAACAAAGGATCAACCGCATCCTTCCCCTGGCCAAAGAGGTGGCGGAGAATCATGCGATGCGCATTCCCACACCGGTTCTTAATGAACTCATCGCCGATGCGGTGGCGATGACCCCTCCCCCTTCCCGTAAAGGGAAGCGGCTCAGGGTGAAATATGTGACGCAGGCGGGCGTTAAACCCCCCACCTTCATCATCTTCGTAAATGACAGGGAATTGATGCATTTTTCGTATGAACGATATTTAGAAAATGCGATCCGAAAAGCTTTCCCCTTAGAGGGAACGCCGATTCGGATCTTAACGAGGAATAAAGAAGAGTCGTTCTAGGGAGAGGAGACCTGAGATGCCTACGAAGAGCCCAACCGTAGTATTAGGTTTAGGCAGTTGGGGGACTGCTTTGGCGATGGTGTTGGCGGAGAACGGCCACCCTGTCCGCATTTGGGGGAGGGATCCCAAGCAGTGCATGGAAATGAATGAACTTCATACCAATTCCCGCTACCTCCCGGGGGTCGTCTTACCCCCGTCCATCTACGCCACCGATGACATGGAGGAAGCCTTTTTCCAGGCCGAAAACGTCCTTTATGTCGTTCCATCCCACGCCATGCGGGAGGTGGTAGAGAAGTCTCTTCCCTTCCTTCGGGAGGGGATGATGATTATCCATGCCACCAAAGGGCTGGAACAGGGGAGTTTGAAGCGGATGAGCCAGGTGATCCGAGAGACCGTTCCCGACTCATTTAAAGAGAAGGTGGCCGTTCTCTCCGGGCCAAGCCATGCGGAAGAGGTCGCGGTTCACTCACCCACCACCGTTGTCGCCACGTCGGAGAGGAGGGAGGTGGCGGAGTATGTCCAAGATCTCTTCATCAATCCCCGTTTCAGGGTTTATACCAACCCGGACGTGATCGGTGTGGAGATCGGAGGATCGCTGAAAAATATCATCGCCATCGGAGCGGGAATGTCGGATGGTTTGGGGTTCGGGGATAATGCCAAGGCCGCCCTTCTCACCAGAGGGCTGGCGGAGATCGGCCGCTTAGGTGTGAAAATGGGGGCAAACCTCTATACCTTCGCCGGGTTAACGGGTGTAGGGGACCTCATCGTCACCGGAACAAGCCGCCACAGCCGGAATTGGCGGGCAGGGAAAATGCTGGGAGAGGGGAAGAAACTGGACGAGGTGCTCGCCGACATGGGAATGGTGGTAGAAGGAGTGAAGACAACAGATGCCGCCTATCGGTTAAGCATCCGGGAAGAGGTGGACATGCCCATCACCCGTGAACTCTATCAAGTTCTTTTTCAGGGGAAAGATCCCAGGCTTGCGGTGGAGGATCTCATGGGGCGTGGACGCACCCATGAAGTGGAGGAAACAGCCCGTCTTTTTCCTTGATTCACATCTTTTCCTTCTCTTTCATAAGATAAGTTGAGGAAAGAAGAAGGAGGGGTTGGAGATGGGGCAGAACAATCTATGGGAGATTTTAAATAAGATGACCGCCGCCAGGCCGATTGATCAACAAGCCTTATCCAATATTGCCAAAGGGGTTAAACAAGGAGATCAACATAATGATGAGAAGATGAAGCAATTGGTACGTTCTCTTTCGGCCTTACTAGGAATGAATCTTACCCCTGAAAAAGAAGCGGATATCTTAAGTTACCTAAAGAAAAATCAGTTTACCGGTATAGAATCGATTCAAAAACTTTTAAAAAATAGTGGGAAATCTTGAAGATTTCCCATTTTCTTTTTCCTTAATCTTGAGCTCCCCCTTTTTTTTGGGGGGATGGGGAGAGAAGATTCTGAATGAGGGGAGAATCGAGGATTTGATTCACCTGTTTGAAATCGATCCGTTCCATCATGGCGATGAGCCGTTTAATCTGATCCAAGGGCTGCACTCCCCCGGTTCGTTCTCCCGCCTGCCCTTGAGGTGGAGGGCCGGCGAAAAACTGATTCAGTCGTTTTAACCCCCCTAACTTTTCGAGCGTTTGCATCATCTGGGTAATGGATTCCATCGTTTTTTCTACTTGATGGATAGAAGAAGAAAGCCCTCGGATTCCTTCCCGGAAGTTGTTCATTTGCGAGATGAAATCCCCTGCATGGGGGGGAGGAGAGAGGAGATTCTCATCGGGGTGATTTTCCGCATTCTTTTTGGGAGAGGTTTTCATTTCTTTCAAAGGGAGGTTTTTTTGTTTTTCCGGATTCGGGTTGCGCCAAGATTTCGTCACTCATCCTTACCTCCTTCATTCCAGGTCACTTTATCCTATGCACCTCTTTCCGCCCTTGTTCCCGGTGTCCATTCATTGCCTTCCTGTGATATAATCAATCCATCGAGGAGGGATAGGATGCTTGATGCGGTCATTGCGATTTTTATCATGTTCTTGGCTAATCTTCTGATTACATTTTCCAGGTCGCGCCTGCAAGGAATCGGGAGGAAGGTCCTCTCCTCCATCGCTTTTCTCCTTCTTCTCCCTGCCTTTCTCTTTGCTTTAAGGGCCGTTTTCTAAGGAGGAGTCCTTCATGAGGAAACACCTTGCCCTTCTGGGATCCTTTCTTTTCCTTCTCCTTCTCTCCGGTTGCTTCTACCCGGGAAAGGAAGAGGAAAATTTCTCCACTCTTACCTTTCAGGTGCAGACGGTTCAAAGCGCCGTCGATCGTTATTTCAAACAGACAGGGAGTCTCCCCCTTATCGAAAATAGCGGGGAACGTTTTCTTTATGAGAAAAATGCCATCGACTTCGGCAAACTCTACCCTCAATATCTTTCCACCCTGCCGACCAATTCCTTTGAAAAAGGAGGGCATTACCGGTATGTCCTCTATCTGAATGGGGAAGAGATCGCCGTAAAGTTGATTGACCTCACTTTAAGCAGCGCTGTGGGAGAGCTTCAGTTGAAGATCAATGATTTTTTCCAAAGAGAAGGGATATTACCCATGAAGAGAGGCCCGAACCTTTATCAATATGAGATCGATTACGAGAAATTGGGGATCAAAAAACCGGTTTTAAACAGCCCCTTTACAGGGAAACCCCTCTCGTTCGCTTTATCTCCCAAGGGGGAGGTCTTTATCGACTACGCCCCCGACCTTATGCAATATAAAGAAAAAGGTTATACGGGAAAAGGGGAAGATGCGCGGGAGATCCTCATCGAGAATTCCTATTTCGTGCCGGTGAAGTCCTTCCCATACCGCTGGATAAAAGGGGAACCCGTTCTCTCCATGGATCTTCCCCGCTGAGTCATTTTTTTTGGGGATGGCCATATAGATCTACTATAGGGCCATCCCGCTTTTTTATTTTTCTGTGCAAAGATAGAGGAAACGGTCATACGACGGTGGGAAGTACATATATTTATAGTGTCCAAGTATAAGCCTTAGAGCAAATAAGGGTTCGGAAATTAAAGGAGGGAACGAAGTGGAACGATTTGATATCTTTCGGGATATTGCGGAAAGGACGGGCGGAGATATCTATGTGGGGGTAGTGGGCCCTGTCCGTACCGGAAAATCGACATTTATTAAGCGGTTTATGGAAATGGTGGTTCTCCCTCATATTAAGAATGAGGCGGATCGGGCTCGCGCCCTGGATGAGCTCCCCCAAAGCGCCCAGGGAAGAACCATCATGACCACCGAACCCAAGTTTATTCCCAACCAGGCGGTGGCCATAAAGGTGGCCGAGGGATTGGAAGTGAACGTGCGCTTGGTCGATTGTGTGGGATACGCCATCAGCCAGGCGAAGGGATATGAAGATGAGAATGGACCCCGTATGATTCATACGCCTTGGTTCGAAGAGCCCATCCCCTTCCACGAAGCGGCGGAGATCGGTACGAGGAAGGTGATTCAAGATCACTCTACCCTTGGCATCGTGGTGACTACCGATGGAACCATCGGCGAAATTGCCAGGGAGAATTATGTAGAGGCTGAGGAGCAGGTGGTATCTGAACTGAAAGAAGTGGGAAAACCTTTCATCATCGTATTAAACTCCGCCCATCCCTATCAACCGACCACCGAAGGACTTCGGGCCTCCTTGGAAGAGAAATACGATGTTCCTGTCCTCTCGTTAAGCGCCGCGGTGATGACCGAGGGGGATGTGCTGGATGTTCTCCGGGAAGCCTTGTATGAATTTCCGGTTCATGAGGTGAAAGTAAACCTGCCCAGCTGGGTGATGGTTTTGCGGGAAGACCATTGGCTGAGGCACAATTTTGAGGAGGCGGTGGAGGAGACGGTCAAAGATATTCATCGTCTTCGTGATGTGGACCGGGTGGTGGATCGTTTCACCCGGTACGACTTCATCGAACAGGCGGCCTTAGCCGAGATGCATATGGGCCAAGGGATCGCAGAGATTGATCTTTCCAGCTCCGATGAACTCTATGACGAGATTCTCATGGAAGTGGTAGGGACGGAGATTCGGGGAAAGGACCACCTGCTGGAGCTTTTGATCGATTTCACCCATGCGAAGCGAGAATATGAGCATTTTGAAAGCGCCATTGAAATGGTACGGGCTACCGGCTACGGCATCGCTCCCCCCCGAATCGAGGATTTAAGGCTGGAGGAGCCGGAGATTATCCGCCAAGGAGCCCGCTTTGGGGTGAGGCTGAAAGCGGCGGCTCCCTCCATCCACCTCGTCCGGGTGGATGTGGAGTCGGAATTTTCCCCCATCATCGGAACAGAAAAGCAGAGTGAGGAATTGGTCCGCTTCCTCATGCAGGACTTCGAAAAGGATCCCAACTCCATCTGGAACACGGAGATTTTCGGCAGAACCCTCTACTCCATCGTAAATGAAGGGATTCAGGCCAAACTGGTCATGATGCCGGAGACCGTTCGCGTCAAGATGCAAGAGACCCTCGGGAAAATTATTAACGAAGGGACGGGCGGGTTGATCGCGATCCTGTTATGAATCTTCCAACATTCTTAGGGAAAAAGAATCGATCCCGCTTTGGCAGTCTTCATTCATCGGAATGAAGGCTTTTTCTTTAAAATTCTCCGTTTTTGCGTCCCCTGCCTTGAATTTCCCGTCGGCCTATATTAAGATGAATTTGACGAGCCTAACGTTTAGGCTTGTGGTGAGAGGGGGTGACAAAATGAACAAGACGGAATTAGTCGCAAAGGTAGCCGAAGCCACGGAGCTCTCCAAAAAGGATGCCCAGAAAGCGGTGGAGGCGGTTTTCGATGCCATTACCGAAGCGTTGAAGGCCGGAGATAAGGTGCAATTAGTTGGATTTGGGAATTTTGAAATTCGGGAGCGTTCTGCGCGCAAGGGTCGCAATCCTCAAACCGGTGAGGAGATCCAGATTGCAGCCAGCAAGGTGCCTGCCTTTAAACCGGGCAAAGCGCTTCGTGATTCGGTTACTCAGTAGTTAAACGGATGGAAAGGGTTGTTACATAGCTTTCATCCTTCCTCCCCTTGAGCTTTCGGAGTTCAGGGGGAGTTTATTTTTTGATCCCGATCTGGTACAGTAGTGGTGTCCATTTTTAAGGAGGGGGGCTCGTCGATATGGTCCCCATCGTAAAGAAGGAGAGTCCTACGCGATAGGGCATCGACGGGTGTAGCCGCGGGGCGGATCATCGATGCCGCTCCATCGAGAGGAGGAATGTTTCATGGGAGTAGATCATGAGAAGATAAAGAAAGCGGTCACCATGATTTTGGAGGCGATCGGAGAGGACCCGGAGAGGGAGGGGCTGAAGGAAACGCCGGCCCGGGTAGCCCGCATGTATGAGGAGGTCTTTGCCGGTCTTCATGCGGACCCGAAGGAACATTTCTCCGCGATTTTTAGCGAGGATCACGAAGAATTGGTCCTGGTGAAAGATATCCCTTTTTATTCCATGTGTGAGCATCATCTCGTTCCCTTCTTTGGGAAGGCTCACGTCGGGTATATTCCTAAAGATGGAAAAGTGGTCGGTTTAAGCAAATTGGCCCGAGCGGTGGAGACGGTAGCCAAACGCCCCCAGCTCCAGGAACGCTTAACCTCCATCGTGGCCGACTCGATCATGGAGCGGTTGAATCCTTATGGGGTGATTGTGGTGGTGGAGGCGGAGCATATGTGCATGACCATGAGAGGGGTAAAGAAGCCGGGCTCCAAAACGGTTACTTCCGCCGTGCGGGGGATCTTTGCCACCAATGCCATGGCAAGATCGGAGGTATTAAGTTTAATCAACCGAAACTGAAAAAGAGATGGCAAAAAAACTACATAAACATGGAAGGCGAAGGTGAGAGAATGGAACAAAGTGACTGGTCCCTGGTGAACGGCAGCGTGAAGGAGTACGTGGTGATCCACGCCAAGGAGAATGGCGTCCATGTGATCGGACTGACCCGAGGTGAGAGCACCAAGTTCCACCACACCGAGAAACTGGACAAAAACGAGGTGATGATCGCCCAATTTACGGAACACACCTCGGCCATGAAGATACGCGGGAAGGCGGTCATTTACACCGCGGTGGGAGTGATCGATACCACGAAAGAGTAAGCGGACTGCCTGAGTACCTCCGATGGCTGCCGAACCTGTTTTCAACCCTTTCCCCTATGTGCTTGCAGCCGGGCGTTCGTTCCCCCCTCTTCTAATCTTTCTTTGTGACGAATAGGTATGAAGGGAGAAGGAAAAGCCAAGGGGGAATGGCTGTGGCTCGCCTAAGAGAATTTACCCTTATGGTGATCACGGGGGGGGTTCTCCTCATCCTTCTCTCCTACCTGCCGGAGAGCTCCTGGAAGGGGGGGACCTCCCTTTTGCCTGTGTATCAAAGTTTGCAGGATACATCCGAAGAAGCATTGGTCCATTTCCTCGTTCACACTCCCTTTGGGGAACGGATCAAGAAGGTGCAGCTCACCAATAACCGCCTTCTGTTAGACTTTTCTTCCCCTTCCCTTCCGGAGCGGAAGACGGTTCTTCATGACCTGTCCCGCTTGGTAGACGGAGGTTTTTCCTCCCTTCCCCTGAAGGAGATCTGGGTGAGGGTACTCGCCCAAAGGGAGGGGGAAGAGGAGCTGGTGGTGGGGCTTATGGCCGAGAGGGCGAAGTTTCAACGGGGCATCTGGAAAGAGGGAATGGGAGAGGAGGAACTCCTCGCGTCCCTGCAGGAGCATTACCAGCTTACCTATGGCCTCCTCTGGTCCCTCTATGAGAAACGAACCCCTGCCGGTGACTGAAGCGAAGGGAAGGAGGTATTCGCATGCGCTTTGCCCAACTTCATCCCACGATTCGAATTCGGATCATCAGCCTCTTCATGACGAAACTGGTGAGTGCCATGGTTCTCCCTTTTATGGGGGTTTATTTCGCCGAAAGACTTAGCCCCTTTCTGGCGGGAATTTTGTTGTTTATCAGCTTATTGGCGGGCATCGCCTCCAGTTTTTACGGCGGGTATGTCGCCGATGCGGTGGGCAGGAAAAGAACTTTGGCGGTGGCGGAGATCATGCAGGGAATCGCCTTTGCCGGGATGGCCTTTGCCAACTCCGCCTGGTTTACATCTCCCTGGGTCACCTATGCCGCCCTGCTCATTCAAAGCGTAAGCGTAGGTTTCATGATGCCTGCTTCCGATGCCATGCTGGTTGATGTGAGCACGAAGGAGAATCGAAGATGGATGTACAGCATCAACTATTGGTCTCTCAATCTCTCAACCGCCGTCGGTTCTCTTACGGGGGGCCTCTTTTTCGTCACCAACCACTTTCACCTGTTTCTGGCGATGGTTCTGGTCTCCATCCTCAATCTCCTTCTCCTGCTCCTTTTCATTCACGACACGTATCAACCGGCTCCTTCCCCAAAGAAAGATCCGAATCCCTTTAAAAAAATGGCGATGAATTATGCGGTGGTTGCCCGGGATCGGACATTTGCCCTCTACTGGTTGGCCGGTTTGCTGGTTCTCTCCCTCTCGTTTCAAATCCCCAACTACATCACGATACGTTTACAGGAAGAATTTACTCCCCTATCCCTTCACTTCTTCGGCCATCCCCTCACCCTGGACGGGGTTTTTGTGGGAGGAGGAATTCGCACCCTGAATACGATTTTGATCGTCGCGGGGGCTTTCGCCGCAGCCTGGATGGTGAAGAGGATGTCGAACCGGATCGCCCTTTTCGTTGGTGTTTTTCTCAATGTTCTCGGGCATGCCCTCCTCGGCTTTGTGAACGATCTTGCCCTCCTTGCCTTTTCCGTGGTCCTCTTATCCCTGGGAGAGCTGATCTATGTGCCTGTGAAACAATCGATCCTGGCGGAGATTGCGCCGGATAACTTGCGAAGTTCTTACATGGCTCTCAATGGGATGGTCTTCCAGGGGGCCAGGCTTTCAGGGGCGCTGGGCATCACCGTGGGGGCCTTCCTTCCTCCCGGCGTGATGTCCACCCTCTTCTTGCTCGCCGGGTTTTCCGGATTATTTCTTTTTCAGCGGGTATTGGATCGCCTGACACCCGCCCCATCCGCTCACGCGGAGAAAGGCAGGGGCTAACCCGATGGCGTCCTGGATCCCGTTGGGATGCGGATCGATCTCATTATGCCGGGACCGGATCACACCTTTGTGCTGCGCTTCCCATGGGAGGCTTTTTTTGTTTACCGATCGAAACGGTTGACAGGAAGGTTGGTCTTCCATCGTGCTAAGGTGATCAATGATCATGACGAAGAGGGTCATTATTGAAGGGGTCGTGTTGAAGTAAACCGTTTTAATTTGTGGTGGACTCCACCCACAATAGAGCCTTCGAGAAATCCCGGAGAGGAATCCCATTTCACAATAAAGTGTGCTATACTAAAAGGTAGTCCATTTTGAAGCGAAGAAAGATGTTGGGGGAACTTTCATGGGATTTAACATCGATGAAGAAGTAGAGAAAATTATAACGGAGATTAAGAAGCAATCGAAGGAGAAATACCTCTCTCCTCAGATTGACTACCCGGAGATCCCCAGGTGGAAGCTTACACTTCTCTACCTGCTTCTTAGGGCCCAGGGCATTCGGTCTCCGGAGATTGAGGTGGCTTGTACCGCCACCATGTTGGTTCAGTTGGGATTGGACATCCATGAAGAGGTGACGAATGGGGAAGAGATCGCTCCTCATAAGATCCGAAATCGGCAGCTTCAGATTCTGGCAGGCGATTATTTCAGCAGCCGGTATTTCCTCCTACTTTCCCGCCACGGAATGATCGAGAAGATCAGGGAACTGGCCGTTTCGGTCAAAGGGATTAACCAACAGAAGGTTCTCCTCTATGAATGGAAGCAAGGCGTGCCGGAGGGAGAGTTTGACCGCTGGTTGGAGATTAAGACCCGGGTTGAGTCGGGACTTCTTCTTGCCCAGGTAAAGGAGGAGAGTTCCCCTTGGTCCCGCCTCATCGTACTGATCACCCGCCTGGCCCTCATCCGGGAACATACCCGCCTCTTAGAAAAGTTTCCCTTATGTGTCCGTCGTTATCATCAGGGGTTAAATGAGGTGAAGAAACTCCTGAGAAGCGAACCTTTTCATGCGGTGCGGGATGAACTTTTCCAGCTTGTTTCTTCGCTGGAGAGTTCACATCTTCCTACTCTAGCTGCGGAGGAAATGTAAATGGCGGAGATCCAGGGCAAAGAGAAGGAACAGTATGTACACCATGTCTTTGAGACGATTGCGGAACGGTATGATTTGATGAACACCCTCCTCTCGTTCGGGGTGCATAAGTATTGGCGAAATGTCACCATGAAGAAGATGGGTGTAAAAGAGGGGGATACGGCCCTCGATGTGGCCTGCGGCACAGGGGATTGGACGATCGCCCTGGCGAAGAAAACGAAGAACCCGGAGGGGATATACGGCCTCGATTTTAGCCGCCAGATGTTAAAGGTAGCCGGCAGGAAGCTGAATCGGGAGGGATTGGGAAAGGTTAATCTGGTCTATGGAAGCGCTCTTGAACTTCCGTTCCAGGAGAACCGGTTTGATTACGCTACCATCGGCTTTGCCCTCCGAAATGTACCGGATATTGGACGCGCCTTGCAAGAGATGCTCAGGGTGGTTAAACCAGGCGGGAAGATTGTCTCGCTGGAATTATCCAAGCCGGTATGGCCGCTCTTTCGCATGGTTTATTTCTTCTATTTTAACCATATATTACCTTTTTTAGGAAAAATTTTTACAAACCGCTATGAACAGTATAAATGGCTCCCGCAATCCTTGGCCTCTTTCCCAAACCACCGGGAGTTGGAGGAGATCTTTTATCAGGCGGGGTGCGAAAAGGTGGAGACCTATCTGCTTACAGGGGGTATCGCCGCCATCCACATCGGAACGAAAAAGAGTGTCTGAAGGATAAAATGGTTTATTATCTCCCATCTACCCTGATTTAAAAGAGGTGAACGTCTTTGAGGAAGTTGCGCATCATATTGGAGATGATTAAGTTTGAACATACCCTCTTTGCCCTCCCGTTTGCGTATATGGGACTTATCCTGGGAAATTTTTATGTGGAGGGAACCTGGCCTTCATTCCATGAATTCATCTGGACCACCGTCGCCATGGTCGGGGCGAGAAGTGCCGCCATGTCCCTGAACCGGGTGATCGACCGGGTCATCGACGGGAAGAATCCGCGGACGGCTAAAAGGGCGATCCCCGCAGGGCTCATTTCCGTGGCGGAGGTTTGGCTTTTCATCATCGTTTCCTTTCTTCTTCTCTTTATAGCCGCGTTTCAATTAAATCTCCTTGCGGTGAAACTCCTTCCCCTGGCCGTCTTTGTTCTCGTTTTTTATTCCTATACGAAGCGCTTCACCTGGCTTTCGCATCTGGTGTTGGGGGTCGCTCTGGGCTTTGCCCCCCTGGGCGGGTGGATCGCCGCAACCGGGAGAGCGGATGGGGTGGCGCTTCTCCTCTTTGCCACGGTCGCCCTTTGGACGGCCGGTTTCGACATCATTTATGCGACGCAAGACCTTGATTTTGACCGGAAGGAGGGGCTTTATTCCATTCCCGCCCGATTCGGTCTCCTTCCTTCCCTCTGGATTTCCCGCTTTTTTCATTTCTTATCCGCGGTAGGCTTCATTCTGATCCTCTTTTTTGCCCACCTTCATTGGCTTTATGGTCTTGGGGTTTTGGTAGCCATTCTCCTCCTCATCTATGAACACGCCATCATCTCGCCCTACGATATGAGCCGAACCAACACCGCTTTCTTTACCATGAACGGGACCTTGAGCACCGTCGTCTTCCTCTTTACCACTTTAGATCTTTGGCTGTGGTTCGGATGAGGAGGAAGCGGTTTGTTGTGGGAATAACCGGCGCGAGCGGCGCCGTCTATGGGGTGAGGATGGCGGAGGTTCTACTCCGTCTCGGTGCAGAGATCCATTTGGTGGTTACCGATGCGGGGTGGTTGGTCTTAAAAGAGGAGAAAGCGATCCCGGGTCGGACCGAATGGCTTGAAGCCCTGAAAGGGATCGGAGGGGAGGACCGCATCCATTTCCATGGAGTGAAGGAGTTAACCGCCCCCATCGCCAGCGGCAGTTTTCCCATTGACGGAATGATCGTCATTCCTTGCTCCATGGGAACCCTCTCCGGCATTGCCCAGGGGGCAAGCGGCAATCTCTTAGAAAGGGCGGCCGATGTGATGCTGAAGGAAGGAAGGCCCCTGATCCTCGTTCCCAGGGAGACGCCCCTTCATGCCATCCACCTTCGCAATATGTTAACCCTGGCAGAGATGGGCGTCCGCATTCTCCCTGCCATGCCCGCCTTTTACCATCAGCCGCAGAGGATCGAGGATCTGGTTGATTTCGTGGTTGGAAAAGCTTTGGATGCGCTACACATCCCGGATCATCAACTTTACAAACGTTGGAGGGAACAAGATGCTGCGGATCGGGAAAATTGATTATACCAACACGTTGCCTGTTTTTCATTACTTTCATGTCGAAGATTTTGCCGGCGAGGTGACCATGATCCCCCAGGTGCCCGCCGTACTAAACCGGGCGATGCGGGAAGGAAAGGTGGATCTTGGCCCCATTTCCTCCTTTGCTTATGGGGAAAATTATGGGAAATATCTCCTCTTGCCCGATTTATCCGTAAGCGCCTTGGGACCGGTTGGCTCCATCTTTCTCTTTACAAAAGCCCCCCTGGAGAGCTATGGGAGGATGAGGGTCGCCTTAACCAGCACCTCGGCCACATCGGTCAATCTCCTAAAAATTCTTTTTCATTTTTTTCTCCGTACCGAGGTGGAGTACGAGACGATGGAACCTGAGCTGGAAGAGATGTTGGTGGATCATGACGGGGCTCTTCTCATCGGGGATGATGCGCTCCGGGCCGGTTGGGGGAGCCACCCTTATCAGGTCTATGATCTGGGAGATCTCTGGCACCGCTTTACGGGGAAGTGGATGACGTTTGCCGTTTGGGCGGTGCGGGAAGAGGCTTATCTGGAAAATCCCTCTCTCCTCGAAAGGGTTTATGGGGCTTTCCTCGCGAGCAAGGAACGATCCCGTCGGGAGATTGACCCCATCATTCGAACCGCCCAGGAGCGGGCGGGAGGAAGCGAGGAGGCGTGGCGGCGCTATTTCGCCGGACTGTCCCACGAACTGGAGGCGCCTCAATTGGATGGACTCAGCACTTATTATGATTTTGCGGTCCAACTGGGCCTCCTCCCGGTTCAACCCGAGATGCGCCTGGTTTCCCATTTAAGTTACCATCGCTAAAAAAAGTAAATACCATTAAAAAGTCAGGAGTTTTGCAGGATGACGATTTCCGATCTCTATCGTTCTTTGGCAGCAGAATTAAATGAGGTGGAGGATGGGTTGGAGGAATCGATCGATCTGGAGATTCCCTTGCTCTATGAGACTTCCACCCATCTTTTGAAGGCGGGAGGGAAAAGAATCCGTCCCCTCTTCGTCTTGGTTTCCGGCCAGTTCGGGGATTTCCGGAAGGAAGAGTTGATCACCGTCGCCATTACGTTGGAGCTGATTCACATGGCCACCCTGGTCCACGATGACGTGATTGATGATGCGGCGACCCGCCGGGGAAGGGAAACGGTGAAGGCGAAGTGGGATAATAAAATTGCGGTTTATACCGGCGATTATATCTTTGCCAAGGCGCTGATGCGCATCACGGAGATTCCCGATGAGCGGGTACAGAAGATCCTCTCCCACGCCATCATGGAAATGAGCATCGGCGAGATCGAACAGCTTCATGATTTCTATCGGATCCAGGTGGGTCTTCGCCACTACCTGCGCCGGATCAAACGGAAAACCGCCCTTCTCATCTCCATCAGCGCCGCGTTGGGCGGACTGGTTAGCGGAGCTCCCCAGGATGTGGTCCATCTTTTGCGGAGGTTCGGTTATTATGTGGGGATGGCTTTTCAGATTACCGACGATATCCTCGATTTTGTCGGAACGGAAGCGGAGTTGGGGAAACCGGCCGGCAGCGACATCCGGCAGGGGAACATTACCCTTCCCACGATCTATTCCCTAAAATCCTCTCCGGAGAGGGAGCGTCTTTCCCATTGGATTGAGGCTCAGGAACTGGAAGAGAGAATGGCGGATATCCTGACGCTGATCCGGGAAGGCGGAGGGATTGAATACAGCCGTAATCTGGCCAAACGCTACCTGGAAAAGGCAAGGGGAGTCCTGGAAAAACTCCCTTCGATTCCGGCCAGGGAAGGACTTCATGCCATCGCCGATTTTATTGAAAAGCGGAAGTACTAATGGTACAATGTGGAGGGTTTTTTATGGAGATACATAGGAGGTTGAACGGATGGAACGCACCTTTGTGATGATTAAGCCCGATGGAGTTCAACGGGGACTCATCGGCGAGATCTTGTCCCGTTTCGAACGAAAGGGATTTAAATTGGTGGCCGCGAAGTTTTTCCAAGTTCCCGCATCCCTCGCGGAGAGACATTATGGAGAACATAAAGAAAAGCCTTTCTTCCCGGAATTGGTTCGATTTATTACGTCCAGCCCTGTTTTCGCCTTTGTTTTAGAGGGAAAAGATGTGGTGCGCGTGGTGCGGGAAATGATGGGAAAGACCAATCCTGCCGACGCCCTGCCGGGCACCATCCGCGGGGATTATGGGTTAAGCATCGGCATGAACATCATCCACGGATCCGATTCGCCGGAGAGCGCAGCCCGGGAGATCTCCCTCTGGTTTAAGGAGGAAGAACTTACCTCTTATGAGAAGGACCTGGAGAAGTGGATCTAATTTTCCCTTCCCGGTCGCATAGGGTATGCCCCGCCTGACAAGGGGCTTTTTTTCTATAACCATCTCCCTTCGAGAGGAATAAAATCGATGAGGAGATTACCCTCGTTATCGATCGATGGAAAAAAGGATGAATCGTAAAGGGATGGGTAGGATGGCTTTAGAACCTCATTTGCAGAGAGAACGCGATGACGACTATAAATTATTCATCACCCAAATTCGTCGGCGGTTTCATGTCGACCTTTTCCAATATAAAGAGGCACAGATGAAACGGCGCCTTACGACGCTCCGGGAGAGGAGGGGATATTCCACCTTCCAGGATTACTTTGAAGCTTTGGTTCGAAACCCGGAATTGGCCGAGGAGTTTCTCAACCGGATCACCATCAATGTGTCGGAATTCTTCCGCAATAAGGAGAGATGGAAAGATCTTGAGAGGAGCATCCTTCCCCGGATCTTTCGTGAGAATAAGGCGCCCCGCTTCTGGAGTGCCGCCTGCTCAACCGGGGAGGAGCCTTATTCCCTCGCTCTGCTCCTTACCCGTTTTCAAGCGGGCAGAGATGGAGTGATCCTAGCCACGGATATTGACGAGGTCGCTTTGGCCAAGGCGAAGGAGGGGATTTATGAAGAGAGAACGCTTAAGGAGATCGACCCCAATCTTCTTTCCCGCTATTTTCAAAAAGAAGGGGGATCGTATCGGGTTGCGCCCGAAATTCGCCGCATGGTTACTTTCCAGAAGCATGACCTGTTGGTCGATTCCTATCCCAACGGATTTGATTTGATCCTTTGCCGGAATGTGATGATCTATTTTACCGATGAAGCGAAAGAGACCATGATCGAAAAATTTAGCCGTTCCTTAAAAACCGGTGGCTTCCTTTTCGTAGGCAGCACCGAGCAGATTTTTAATCCGGGAAAGTTTAGCATGGAGATGGCTTCCCCCTTTATTTATCGAAAGATATAATCTGTCGTATGCTCTCGGTTCGCCACGGAGATAAATAAAGAGACATTGAAGAAAAAGTGCGAAAAAAGATTTTCATGGATCCGTTGACAAAGAAGGCATGGAAGTCTTGAAACGAATAAAATGATGGAGGGACATAGAGATGAGAGGAGTGGAGGAAACGCGATGAGATATTTAACCGCAGGGGAGTCCCACGGACCCCAGTTGACGGCCATCCTGGAAGGCGTGCCGAGCCACCTGTCCCTCATGGCGGAGAAGGTGAATGAAGAACTGGCCCGCAGGCAGAAGGGATACGGGAGAGGGCGGCGGATGCAGATCGAAAAGGATCAGGTGAAGTTTCTCTCAGGCGTGCGGCATGGGTATACCACCGGCGCCCCCATCACGTTGGTGGTGGAAAATAAGGATTTTTCCCATTGGCAGAAGGTAATGGCTGCCGAGCCGGTTCCGGAAGAGGAAGAGTATCATGAGAGGACCGTCACCCGGCCCCGTCCCGGCCATGCGGATCTTAACGGGGCGATTAAATATGGCCATCGGGACATCCGGAATGTGCTGGAGCGTTCCAGCGCCCGGGAGACCACTATCCGGGTCGCCGTGGGGGCGGTGGCAAAAGCTCTCTTGCAAGAGGTGGGCATCGAGATGGCCGGGCATGTGGTGATGATCGGCGGGGTGAAGGGGGAGGCGGATCCTGCCCGCTATACCCTAGAGGAAATCCGCCGCATCACCGAAGCTTCGCCGGTTCGCTGCCTCGACCCCGAGGCGGAGAAGAGGATGATGGCCCGCATTGATGAGGCGAAGGAGAATGGGGACACGGTGGGGGGCATCGTGGAGGTGATCGTCTCCGGCGTCCCCATCGGTTTGGGGAGCCATGTCCAATGGGACCGGAAATTGGACGGGAGGCTCGCCCAGGCGATTTTAAGCATCCAGGCGTTTAAGGGGGTGGAGATCGGCATCGGTTTTGAAGCGGCTCACCTTCCCGGCTCCCAGGTTCATGATGAGATCCTCCATGATCCGGAGAAAGGGTATACGAGGCGTACCAACCGGGCCGGCGGCATCGAAGGGGGGATGTCTACGGGCATGCCCATCGTGGTCCGCGGGGTGATGAAACCGATCCCCACCCTGTATAAACCCTTGCAAAGCGTCGACATCCTGACGAAGGAGGCTTTCGCCGCATCGGTGGAGCGCTCCGATGCTTGCGCCGTCCCCGCCGCTTCCGTCGTGGCGGAAAGCGTCGTCGCCTTTGAGATCGCGCGTGCTCTTTGTGAGAAGTTCCCCTGCGACCGTCTGGAAGAGCTGCAGGAAGCGGTGAAGCGGTACCGGGAATACTGCCGAAACTTTTAAGGGAATAACGGGGTGAACCGCCTCTTCCGCTCACGGATCGGTTATTCCGTCTTTTTTTGACCGGAAGATGCGTCAGATGATATAGGGCAGCATGTTCAAAAGGACTTTTTTTGGGGAGGGAAGAGGATGAAGGAACTTTGGGTCGAACTAGGCCCGCAGCGCTATCCCATTCGCGTGGAGAGAGGACTTCTTCATCATGTGGGGGAATGGCTTCTTAAGGATGAACGGATAAAGGGGAAGAAAGCCTTTTTACTGAGCGAGATCCGGGTTGCGGAACATTATCTGGAACCGGTAAGATCTTCCCTGGAACGGGCCGGAATTGAGGTTTATACGAAGGTCGTTTCCGCCGGGGAAGCGTCGAAAAGCTTGACACAGGTGGAGGAAATCGTGGGTGCCATGCTTACGGCCGGCATTGACCGATCTTCCCTCCTCCTCGCCTTGGGAGGCGGCGTGATCGGGGACTTGGGAGGCTTCATCGCCTCCGTCTACATGCGGGGCATTCCCTTCATAGGACTCCCCACTACCATCCTCGCCCACGACAGCAGCATCGGCGGAAAGGTGGCGGTCAACCACCCCCTGGCGAAGAACAGCATCGGTTCTTTTTACCACCCCTTGGCCGTCTACTATGACCCAGGCACCTTTGCTACCCTGCCCATGCGGGAGGTGAAGTCCGGTTTGGCCGAGGTGGTGAAACACGCCCTCCTTGCCGGGAAGGAATTCTTCTATTGGCTTCGTGCCCACAGCGATGCCCTTCTCTCCCTGGACGGGGAGGAGATGGGGGAAGCCCTAATTCGGGGGATGAGGGTGAAGGTGAGGATCGTCGAGGCAGACGAGCGGGAAACAGCAGGCGTTCGGGAGCTTCTGAATCTAGGGCACACCATCGGCCATGCGGTGGAAGCGGCCGCCGGCTACGGGGAAGTCCTCCACGGTGAGGCGGTGGCCATCGGTCTCGTCCAAGAGGGACGCATCGCGAGAGGTCGGGGACTTCTGTCCGAAGAAGAACTGAATGAAATCAAAGACCTCCTTCTCTCCTTCGGCTTGCCGACGGAACTTCCCTCCGAAATGAGGATGGAGGAACTCCTCCCCTACATGTATCGAGACAAAAAAAATCGGGACGGCAAGATCCGCATGGCGCTCCTTCAGGGCATCGGAACGGCGAAGGGAATGGAAGTGACGGAAGAGGAGATCCTCGCTCTTGACCAAACAAAATAATGCGTTCGGTTGGATCGATCGTGATCACGAAGATGGGTTCATCCCCACCCTGCAAATCTGCAAGGTGGGGATGATTTTACGCAACCACATTCGCTTGAATAACAATGGTTTAGGGTGTGTACTTTTTACATTGGATATGGTGCGATAATGAGGTCCTACCTTTTTAGTATGGAACCGGAAGATGTTCCGGAAAATGGCGAAGGATGCTAAAAGGAAAAAGAAAAACCGGACCGATCGTTCAAGGGTTGAATAGAGAAGTTCCCATATAACCTGCCGCTCCCCACATCACCAACGCGGAAATTTTGTTAAATATCCTCATGAAACGACCCGTTTGATCCAACTCGCCTGTGAATCTTCCCACCGCCGCCAATCCTGTAAACCATATCCAAGAAACCAGAATAGAGGCGAGGGTAAAAGCCACTTTTTCCACACCATCGTACTGAAGGGAACTGGTCCCGATCACTCCGACCGTATCCATGATCGCATGGGGATTTAGGAGAGAGACCGATGCGGCAAAGGCAATTTGTTTGCGGGGAGTGAAGATCTCTGCCGCCTTTTTCTTTTCTTCGTCATGTCCAGGGATACTCCGCCAAGTGGTCCATCCCATATAGGACAAAAACAGAATGCCGGCACTTAAGAGAATCGTTTTGAACAAAAAAGAACTCAGGACAACAAAAGAGACGCCGAGTACCGCAAGGGTAATTAAAAGTGTATCGCATAATGAGGCGGTCAGAACGACCGGTAGGGCATGGATGAAACGTTTCTGCAGAGCCCCTTGATTAAAAACAAAGACATTTTGAACACCGAGGGGTAGTATAAGTCCAAACGCCAATATAAACCCGTGTGTAAAGGCGGCTGCCATTTCTGTTCCTCCTCTTTGAATCATGTTATATATACCATAATACTTAGGCCCCGGCCACTGTCTCCAACCAAATTGGATGGATTTTAACCCAACCAAATCATACAATACGTTTAAAGCAAATGAGCGAGGATGGCTGACGCATGGTTCAACTGGATTGGAAACCCGACAAATCATCGCCGATTCCTATTTACTTGCAGATCAAAAAATATATCAAAGACAAAATTGAAACCGGAGAATGGCCGGTAGGCAGCAAAATTCCTACGCAACGGGCCTTAGCTGAAGGATGGAAAGTGAACCGCAGCACGATCGTTACGGCGGTTGAAGAGTTGATCGCAGAGGGGTTGCTGGAAGGTAAAAGAGGAAGCGGGACGAGGATTATCAATAATACGTGGTCCTTAATGACTTCCACTCCGCCCCCTGACTGGAACTCGTATGTTAAATCAGGAATCCATCAACCGAACTTTCCCACGATACGGGAAATCAACAAAGCGGAGTTTTATCCCCATATCATCCGATTGGGGACGGGAGAACTTTCCCCCGATTTATTCCCTCGTGCGATGATGAAAAACGTGTTTGATCGGTTGTCGGATCACATCGGTTCGCTTGGTTATGAAGAGCCGAAAGGGTTGCTTTATTTGCGAGAGCAACTGGGCAAGTATCTGAAAACATTTGGGATCGACGTCTCCCCTTCCTCCATTTTGATTGTTTCAGGGGCGCTGCAGGCATTGCAGCTGATTTCCATCGGTTTATTGCAAAGGGGATCTACGATCTTTTTGGAAAAGCCCTCCTATCTGTATTCTCTCAATCTGTTTCAATCCGCCGGGATGAGATTATTCGGCCTGCCTATGGATGGGAACGGGATTCAAACGAACATGATCCCGGAACAAAAAAAGAAACGTAACGCAGCATTGCTCTATACGATCCCTACCTTCCATAATCCAACAGGAATCTTGATGTCCGAGGAGAGACGAAAGGAGCTGCTGGAGATATGCCGGCAGGAGCGGCTGCCGATCATCGAAGATGACGTGTATCGTGAGTTGTGGCTTGACTCCCCGCCCCCTCCTCCTTTGAAATCCACCGATCCTAACGGCCTTGTTTTGTATCTGGGCAGCATGTCCAAAACATTGAGCCCAGGGCTTCGAATCGGTTGGGTCGTTGGTCCTGAACCGGTCATTGATCGGTTGGCGGATCTTAAAATGCAGACGGATTATGGTTCCAGTTCTTTATCTCAGTGGGTCGTCGCGGAATGGCTATCAAGCGGGCTCTATCATCACCATCTAGAAAAGGTTCGGGAAAATTTGAAAGTCCGGAGAGAAATCATGTTGGATGCATTAGAAAAACATTTTTCGGATATAGCTGCGTGGACCGTCCCAAAGGGAGGTTTTTATGTTTGGCTAGGTTTGCGACTTTCTCTTTCCTTGCGAGAACTGTTTGAAAAAGCTCTACAGGAGAAAATTTTATTGAATCCTGGGAATATCTACGATCAACATGCCGGGCAGTATCTTCGGATTTCTTACGCTTATGCTTCCCCAGCCGACTTGGAAAAAGGAATCGTCCGTCTTTCGGAACTGATTCGACAGTTATCTCGCAACACCGCGTCGAGAGAAAACCGGGTATGACGGTCGACTCTATTTTCTCATTCCGTTTTCATTACAAACCTTTATTGATGGAGAAAAGGAATATTGGTACCATAGTAGTGAAATTGACAATATGGAGATTGAGATCAACTGAAGAGCGGGGTAAATGAGGGGGTTGGAGGGATTCAAAATAAACGGAGACAGGGTATAATTTGATCATTTTGTGGAGAGGGGAGAAAATGAATGAAACGATCGCTGGCCATTGTACTCGGACTGCTTCTGTTGTTCAGTACTGCAGCTTGCTCAAACGTAGCCGGTGAACAAATTGTCCAAACGGGCCTCTATCAAATTTCTGTTCCCAAAGACTGGGGAGCGGAGAAACTTGAAGGGAACATGCTTTTATTTAAGCAAGATAATGGAAAGATCGGTGGGTTGGATATCCTGGGCTATGATCCCGATCAACCTCTCTCCCAATTGGAACCTAATCATTCAGAAGTTTTGGAATCAAAAAAACTTGAAGGATTCTTCACGGAGGTGCTGAAGGAAAAACTAAAAATCATTCCTCCTGCCGCTTCGGGCGCACCATCGGCGACAGAGGAAATCCACCTGTTTTTTATCATGAAGGAGCAAAAAAACGCCTATGACCTGTATTTTGATACCTCCCGTGTTGATGAACAGACCGCTTTAACGATTGCTAAGAGTTTCAAATTGGCTCAAAATCCTTAGTAATATGGTCCTGTTACGATAATGTGCAAACCGGTACTGTTCGCAGAGGATGGAATGAAGAGAGCAAAGTCAATGCTTACCCTTATCTCATAGGGGTAAGCCTTTTTTATGGAGCCATCCAACCATGAGGATAGGCATCATCATGGCAGCAAGAAGAGAACAGGGTTTCCAGCCTGGCTCGTTCGGAACAAAGCATTGACAAAAATACTAACCCGTTATATATTTTTCGTGTCGAAAAAATACTAACTCGTTGAGGGATTTTTATGTCGGTTCGCAATGCGTTATTGGGACTGATCCGTCAAAAACCTCGTCATGGATATGAACTATTGACCGCCTTCACCGCCCTGGTCGGTGGGGAGAAGAACTGGGAGGTAAAGCCGGCTCAGATCTACATGACCCTAAACCGGCTGAACCAGGCCGGTCTAATCCATATAGAAAGGGTGGAACAGGAGGGCGGCACGGAGAAGCAGATCTATGCCATCACCGGGAAGGGGGAGGCTGAGCTTAAGAAATGGCTCGTAGAGCCTGTGAAAACCACCTATCGCAGGGACGAGTTTTTCCTCAAATGGATGATCAGCCTCGCCCTGGAAGACGGGGATCCTGTCCGGCTCCTCTACCTTCAGCGGGCCAGTCTCTATAAGGAGCTGCACAAGTTAAACCAGGAGAAGATGAAGGCAAATCCCGGCACGGAGTTGGCCCATGTTCTACTCCTTGACCAGGCTATCATGCACACCGAAGCCGATCTCAGGTGGCTTGATATGATCGAAGCGAGGTTGGATGAAATAAAACGGCAGCCCCTCCCCGAGGGAGAGCCAAGATCCCCCGAGGGAGAGCCAAGATCCAGGGGCAGGCCCGCCAAAGTGAGGGAGGAGATCCAACCGGACGATCCGGGAGGATAGGAAATCGATAAAAAACGTGGGATGGGCGAAGAAACGAGACGATTTAGAAACAAACGAGGAGTAGGTTACAGACCGACCATGAGAACGAAGAGAAGTGGGATTTCGAAAAGAAAGGGTTTAAAAGAACAGAATGAGGGTGCCACTGTTTGATCGAATGCGATTGATCAGTAAATAGAGGGCAAGAGAAGCTAATGTTTTTCGTGCCGTACATACCACAGTTCGAAGGGGCGCGGGTTGTTTGCAAAGAAACGATAGGAGAAGCCGACGTATTTAAGAATCATGCGTTCCTCAACTCGATGGGAAGGCGGAAATCATATTGGATAAAAACCTTGGATAAAAACCGCATGAGGTTTAGTAACAATAACAATATGATGAAAGATTGACCGGGAGACCAAGGTGAGTGTGTCGCCGCATGAGGATAAGAAAGTCCTTTGAAATGGAGACGAGGGATTGCCGAAGATCATGGTGAATGAGGAGGAGGAACCCCCATGAGCATGGTGGTTGTAAAGAATCTGACGAAAGTATATGAATCGGGAAGCACGCCGGTACAGGCGGTCCGAAACATCAATCTCACCATTGAACCAGGAGAGTTTGTGGCAGTAATGGGGCCGAGCGGCTGCGGGAAATCCACCCTTCTTCATTTGGTGGGAGGACTGGATCAGCCGACGTCCGGAAATATTTACATCGAGGGGATCGATCTTATCATAAACTGACGGAACTGAGAAGGAGAAAGATCGGCTTTATCTTCCAATACTTTAACCTGATCCCCGTGCTGGACGCCGTCGATAACACCGCTCTCCCCCTCGTCCTGGATGGGGTGGCTCCATCGGTGGCCAAAAAGAAGGCGGTGGATTGGCTGGAAAAACTGGGGCTGAAAGAGCGGCTCCACAACCGCCCCGATCAACTCTCCGGAGGGCAGCAGCAGCGGGTGGCCATCGCTAGAGCTTTAGCCATAGAACCGGCCCTCATTCTGGCCGATGAGCCGACGGGAAACCTGGATTCGAAGACGGGGGACGAGGTGATCGCCCTCATCCGCAAGATATCCACCGACTGGGGGAGAACCGTCCTGATGGTGACCCACGATTCCCGCATGGCCGCCTATGCGGACCGGATCGTTTTCTTAAAAGACGGGAGCATTGTCGATGAAACCAGGCTGTCGGGAAACGAAAGGAATGGGGAGGAGAAGAGTGAACTGATCCGAGAGAGGGTGGATCGCATATGATCTTTGATATAAAACTCGCCTTTCGTTATCTTTCCGGGAGAAAACTGAGAACCTTTTTAACCACCCTGTCCATTCTTTTTGGAGTGATGATCATCTTCGGCCTAAACGGAGTGATTCCCTCCCTGCAGGATTCCTTTCGCCGCGGCGTCATGCTCACGACCGGTCAGGTGGACTTTGCGGTGACCAGCCTGACCCAGGGCCCCTTTGCCGAAGAGGTGTTGGATCGATTACAAGAGGTAAAAGGGGTGGCGGGGTATACCGGAAGTTTAAGCAAAAACATCTTGCTCCCCGAGTCCCTGGCCCTCAAAACGGATGAGGGGAAGAGAATCTCCTCCTTTACCCTGGTCGGGATTGACCCTATAACCTATGAAACGGTGAGAAAAATAGATCTGGCGGAAGGAGGTTCTTTCTCGGATCCCGAAGGTTGGGAAGCCTATATTTCAGAAGAACTGGCGAAAAAAACCGGTAAAAGGGTGGGGGATGCCCTCCCCTTGCCCACCGTTTCCGGAGAAAAGGAAGTAAGCATTGTCGGAATTTATAAGGAACCGACGGGAATGGGGCAAGAGGAAGTCTACCTTCCTCTGAGGACCGTTCAACGCATCCTGGGGCTTCCCGGACAGGTTAATCTGGCGGAAATGCTTTTTGCCCCGGGGATCGATCCGGAACAGGTGAAGCAAGAGATCCTTGCCGCGTTGGGAGAAGGGTTCCAGGCAGGGGGACAGGAGGCCGGTTCGGAAATGAAGGCTGCCTTGGAGATGGGACAGAAAATATTCACCCTTTTCGGTTTAATTGCCATCCTGATGGGCGGTTTTATTCTCTTCATTACCTTCCGCACCATCGCTGTGGAGAGGAGAAGGGAAATCGGTCTTCTCCGCGCCGTGGGAGCCACTCGTGGCAAAATCCTCCGCCTCATGCTTTGGGAAGGAGTGATTCTGGGGATTATTGGAACACTCCTCGGAATGATCGCAGGGTTTTTGTTCGTTCGGCTTCTCTTTCTCTATATTCGCCCTGTCATCGAAGAATTGATCAAGATGGAGATCGGGGATCCGGTCTTTCCTCTGGATTCGTATCTCTTGGCGATTTTTTCAGGCGTAGGGATCACCATTCTGGGGGGAATTCTCCCGGCGATTCGCGCGAGCCGTATTTCCCCCTTGGAGGCGCTTCGGCCTTCGACGGTCTTGCCGAAACGGGGGGAAGGACGGAGAAGGGGATGGATTGGTACTCTCCTCCTTCTCCTTTCCCTCCTCGGTCCCCTTTCAGGGAACCTAAACCTGAATGCGTTGGGATTCTTCCTCTTTATGGCAGGGTTAATTCTTGTCGGACCGGTTTTGATCAAACCGGTAACGGAAGGGTATAGTCGAGTGATCGGTCTCCTCTTTGCCAGGGAGGGACAAGTGGCGAAGGGGAACCTGGAGAATCATCCGCACCGGGCATCCATGACGGCCTTTACCCTTATGATCGGACTGGCGCTCCTGATTGCTCTGGGGGGAACGGTAACCTCCCTCATCACAGCCATGAATTCATACCTAGAGAAAAGCATGGGCTCCGATTATATCCTGGCTCCCCAATCCCTCATGTTGGGAGGAGGGAATGTGGGGGCCGACCCGGAATTGACCGCCAAGCTGAAAGAAATTCCCGGGGTTGCGGAGGTGACGGGGCTCCGTCTAAGCATGGCCAAAGGTAAGGAGACCAATCTGCAGGTGATCGGTATTGATCCGGAGGTCTATCCAAAGGTGGCCGGACTGGAATTTACCGCAGGTGACCCCGAGCGGGTATTCCCCCTTCTGAAATCGGGCAGGAACCTCATCATCAACGGCATTTTGGCCTCTTCCCAGCAGGTGAAGGTGAATGATGAATTGATGCTGTCCACCCCGGAAGGCGTGAAGCCTTATAGAGTCGTGGGAATCGGCATGGATTTTCTCAACGCGAAAATCGCCACGGCTTACATCTCCCAGGAAAATCTGGCTCGGGACTTCCATGAGCAAACCGATCTCCTCCTCCTCATCAATAAAGAGAAGGGAGCAGACGGTACAGCCGTGGAAAGAGCGATCCGGGATGGTGTAAAGGATTATCCCGCCTTTACCCTTTCCTCCACGGCGGAGTACAAAGCGGAATTGGAGAAGCAGGTTGCTTCCATAACATCCTTTTATTTCTTGCTCCTCTTTGCCATCGCCATTCCTTCCCTCATCGGCCTCGTCAACACCCTCGCCATCGCCGTGATGGAGAGGATCCGGGAGATCGGAGTGATGCGGGCGATTGGCGCGACACGGAGGCAGGTAAAGAGAATCATCCTGGCGGAAAGCCTCCTTTTGACGGGGATTGGGACCCTGTTCAGCCTTGTCACCGGGATATGGCTGGGATACCTCTTCGTAGCCGCCACCAATGGTATGGGCTTTAAGGTAGACTATTCCTTTCCGGTGCTGGGCATTCTTGTCGGCATCGCCGCGGGGCTCCTCTTCGGCCTCATCGGCGCGATCATTCCCGCCCGCCACGCATCCAGGGTAAATCTCCTCGATGCGTTACAATATGAATAAGCGAATGGAGACATAATCGTTCAATATCTTTTAAATAATGATCAAGAAAAAATCGTTATCAAGGCAGGGTTACCCGTTTTTTCACGTTTGTGATCCCTTTCGGGAGCGTGAATTACCTGCCGTTAATGCACATCCTGGATAAAAAGGATGGAACTAAGGGAAAAAGGGCATTATTTAAAAAATTGCTTGACACTTCCGCATGTGCGGTGGTAGAGTGAAATAGGCGATGATAGCCATGCAATGGAGGAAATTTTCGGTGTACGGCAGAGTAAATAGCGATGCCGACCAAGCAATAAAGGAGGAGGTTCGGTCATGATTCGGTTGATTCGACGGCAACATAACGCAGCAATGACATTACAACACCCATACCAACCCGATCGTGGCCTGACCCTTCCGCGGATAAACTTTCGGAGACGCATGTAGCATCAGGAAGATAAAGGCGCAGGTCATGTTCGGATGATCTGTGCCTTTTTTCTGTCCTCTTACGGTTTTAAAAATGGCCATATCCTTGGGAAAAAGGCATTCTGCGATCATGCAGAGTGCCTTTTTTCTTTCCTGGGGTTCCATAGAGAGATAAGGGAAGGATGAGAGGATGTTTGAGGTTTTGTTTAAATTGAAAGATTTTTTTAAGGAGAATTGGAAGAGGTATACGGTGGCGGTCTTTCTCCTCGTCGTGGTGGATGTGATCGATGTGTTGCCGCCCCAACTCATAGGTGTGGCGGTGGATCTCATTCACCAGGGAAAAGTGACGCCTCCGGTTCTTTGGCAGCTCGTTCTGGGCTTAATCGGCTTGGCTCTGGCCAGCTACGTCATTTCCTATTTTTGGGTACATCTTCTCTTCGGCGGTTCGTTTCTTTTGGAAAAGAAGTTGCGAAGCCGCCTGATGGAACAGTTCCTGCGACTCACTCCCTCTTTTTACCAGAGGAGCCGAACCGGGGATCTCATGGCCCGGGCCACCAATGATTTAAAAGCGATCGCGACAACGGCGGGGTTTGGCATTCTCACCTTGGCCGACTCCATTTTTTTCATGGCGGCCATTTTGGTGATGATGATTCTGTTCGTTCATTGGAAACTGACGTTGGCTTCCTTTCTCCCCCTTCCGCTCATGGCTGTTCTCATTCAGATCTATGGGAAATATATTCACACCCGCTTTATGGAGGCGCAGGATTCCTTCGGCAAGATGAACGACCAGGTCCTGGAGACCATCACCGGGATTCGGGTGATCCGGGCCTATGTGCAGGAAAAGGCGAGTGAAGCCCGTTTTCAGGAGATAACGGAAGAGGTTTATCAAAAAAATAGAGAGGTAGCCCGCATCGATGCCCTTTTTGAGCCGACGATTAAGATTTTGGTGGGGATCAGTTACCTGATCGGTTTGGGGTATGGAGCGTACCTTGTCGCTCAGCAGGAGATGACACTCGGGAGTTTGGTTAGCTTTAACATCTACCTCGGTATGGCCATCTGGCCCATGCTGGCCATCGGCGAGTTTATCAATGTGATGCAGAGGGGAAACGCCTCCCTGGACCGGGTGATGGAAACGCTCCGGGAGGAACCCGATGTGAAGGATCCCCCTTCACCCCAGTTGATCACGACTCCTGAAGTGCTTCGTTTCCGGCATGTCACGTTCCGTTATCCCACCGCGAACGTGCCGAGTCTGGTGGACGTCTCCTTTACCCTGCGGAGAGGAGAAACCCTGGGAGTCGTGGGAAAGACGGGCAGCGGGAAGACGACCCTTTTCCGGCAGTTCCTCCGGGAGTTTCCCCTGGGGGAAGGGGAGGTGTCGATCAACGGGATTCCGTTACAGGAGATCCCGGTGGGAGAGATACGGAAATGGATCGGCTACGTTCCGCAGGATCAATTCCTCTTTTCCGGAACGGTGGAGGAGAACATCTCCTTCGGGGTGGGGGAAGTTTACTGGGAAATGATGGAACATGTGCTCAAGGTGAGCGCCTTATCGGAAGATATGAAGCGTCTCCCCCAAGGGCTTAAGACCGTGGTGGGAGAGAAAGGAGTCTCCCTTTCCGGCGGGCAGAAACAGAGGATCGCCATCGCCCGGGCCCTCGTGTTAAATCCTGAAATCTTAATTCTGGATGATGCCCTCTCGGCGGTGGACGCCCGGACGGAGGCGGAGATCCTCTCCCACTTGCGGTCTGAAAGACGGGGAAAGACCACCCTGATCGCCTCCCACCGCCTCTCCGCGGTGGAGCATGCCGATTGGATTCTCGTTCTGGATGAGGGCAAAGTGGTGGAGGAAGGGAGACACCATGACCTACTGAAATGGAGTGGCTGGTATAAAGAACAGTATGATCGTCAGAAATTGGAAGAAACTTTTGAAGAGAGAGAGGAACAAGGATGCGTACAGGGAGACGATTATTCCGATATGCCGTCCAATTAAAGGGACCGCTCCTCCTGGGGCTGTTCCTGCTCGCCATGTCGGTCTCTGCAGAACTGGCAGGCCCGCTGGTGGCTAAGGAGATGATCGACGCCCATATCCTGGGCATCGAGAAACCATGGGTGGAAGTTTCACCGGATGTAAAAGGGGCCGTCCCTTTTCGAGGAAAGTTTTATGAGCGTCTCGACCGTCTTGCGCCGGGCATGGAACACGGCCGGGAGGTTCGCTTCTTGCAGGTAGGCAAAGCGATTTATTTCATCCCGGAGAAGATTCCCTTCGATGGGGAACGGGGAATCGAAGGGGGGAACCTGGTGATTCAAAAGGGAGAGGAGAAGAAGAGCTACCCTGCAATCCCTTTGGTTCGTTCGGAAGTATCTGGTTTCTATCAACGGGAGGTTTCTCCTCTCCTCAGCCTTTCCCTGCTTTACTTTGGGCTGATTCTCCTCTCCGCCCTCTTTCACTTTGGGCAACGGTATCTTTTGCAGATTTCCGCCAATCGCATCATTCAACGGATGAGAAATGAGGTATTCCGCCAAATTCATCGGTTGCCTGTCTCCTTCTTTGATCATCTTCCGGCGGGGAAGATCGTCTCCAGGATTACCAATGATACGGAGGCGGTGCGGGATCTTTATGTGACGGTGCTGGGCAACTTCGTTTCAGGGGGGATTTATCTCGTTGCCATCTATGGTGCCCTCTTCTATCTGGATCGCCGTTTGGCCGCGCTCACCCTCCTCCTTCTGCCGCTCATTTTCCTCTGGGCTATCCTCTATCGGAAATGGGCTTCCCGTTATAATCATAAAATCCGTTCCCTGATCAGCGACATCAATGGGAAGATTAACGAATCGATTCAGGGAATGAGGATTATCCAATCCTTTCGCCGGGAGAAGGAGATCTTGGCCGGGTTTGAGAAGATGAATGAGGAGCATTATGCCTATCAGAATAAGCTGCAGAAGCTGAATGCCCTCACCTCTTTCAATTTGGTCAACATCTTGCAAAAGGTGGCTTTCGTCCTCTTCATCTGGTATTTCGCCGGGGCTTCCTTCCGGGGTGAGATGTTCATCGGCCTGGGAACCCTTTACGCTTATGTGGATTATCTGAATCGCCTCTTCCAACCGATCCAGGGCATCGTCAACCAGTTTTCCAACATGGAGACGGCAAACGTATCCGCCGAGCGGGTTTTTCGGCTGATGGATGAGGAAGGGGTGGACGTGAAAGAGGGAGAGATTTCTCGTCCGGAAGGACATATTCGCTTCGAACATGTATGGTTTGCTTATCGGAAAGACGAGTGGGTATTAAAAGATATAAACTTCGAAGCTCGTCCTGGGGAAACGGTCGCCTTCGTGGGACACACCGGCTCCGGGAAGAGCTCCATCATGAATCTTCTCTTTCGTTTCTATGAAGTGGGTAAGGGAAGAATTACCATCGATGGGGTGGATATCCGGAACTACACCCTTCAGGAATTGCGCAGGTTTATGGGCATCGTCTTGCAGGACCCCTTCCTCTTCAGCGGAACCATCTCCTCCAATGTAAGCCTGGGTGACCCAAGAATTACGAAGGAGAGGGTGGAGTGGGCATTAAAAGAGGTGGGGGCAGACCCGATTTTCGCCCGCCTGCCGAAAGGGGTTGAGGAACCGGTTTTGGAGAAGGGAAGCACTCTCTCCCTGGGAGAGCGACAGCTCATCTCTTTTGCCCGAGCCCTTGCGTTTCAGCCGGCAATCCTTATTCTGGATGAAGCGACGGCCAACATCGATACGGAGACGGAAGGGATCATCCAGCGGGCCCTGGAGGTCGTAAAGAAAGGGAGGACCACCCTGATCATCGCCCATCGACTCTCCACCATCAAAGATGCGGATCAGATCCTGGTCCTGGATCGGGGGGAAATCGTGGAACGGGGCACCCATGAAGAACTGATGGCGCGGAAGGGGAAATATTACCGCATGTATCAAATGCAGCGGGGGGAAAGGGGGAAGGTATCTTAGGGTTTTAATGATCTGAAATGGGAAAATCATGACAAGAAGTGTATGATAACAAGGGGGAATATATCACAAACATCCTGGCGATAATCTATTCATTGTTCGATAAAAAGGAAGGATCGAATGATCAGAATGAAACGTCATAGAAGTTCCGGCGTATTAAAGAGACAAAAGGATTCATTTTGGTTTAACCGAAGTGGGAGATTCGTATCATAGAGGTAGAGGAAAGATCTTCTTATGGGAGGGGAGGAGTCTCGATGTTGCCGTTTAACGATCCTTTTGGAGATTTTATGTTTTCATTTGGGCCTGTCTTTTTCATGATCATTTTTTCCCTGATGGTTGTGACCATTTTGGTAGCTGCCGTAAAAGGAATTAGCACTTGGAGGCATAATAATGCCCAGCCCGTTCTTTCTGTTACGGTAAAGGTGGTGGGGAAGAGGGCGGATGTTTCCCATCACACGCACACCCAAGCAAATAACGGCATCGATCATTCCAATTTCCATTCTTCCACCACCTATTATGTTACGTTTGAAGTGGAGAGCGGAGACCGCCTGGAATTTAAGGTGAGTGGCCGGGAATATGGGATGATCGCGGAGGGAGACGTGGGAAAGCTCACCTTCCAGGGAACCCGGTATCTTGGCTTCGAACGGGAGAAGAGAGCCGAGCTAGGCAGATGAGCATTCATCTTTGAGAAATTTGGAGAGCAGACGAATGCGGTGAGGGAAAAAATATTCTTACCATGCAAGTCATGTTACCCGTCTGATGCGTAACATGACTTTTGTGCATGCAAAAACGGCAATTTTTTCTTTACTTTTTTTCAATTTTATGAGATCTTATATTGAGAACATTCCTGACACGTGAGATAAACAGGAGTGGCTTGTGTGCTAGGCAAAACTTCGGCGGCGGGGGTTGTTCCTTAGGATCCCCGCTTTTTGGCGTGTGGCGTGTCACGGAGTATAGTACATTGTTTAAGAAAGGAGATGCTAAGTTGGTTAAAATTGATTTCTTTCAACTTTTTTTGCCGGTTTTTTATCCATTCCTATTTGTTTTTGTTCTCTTCCTGCTTTTTCTGGCTGTCTATATTATTCTGGATAAGCGCTCCTTTGAAAAGAGCCCATATAAAAAGGTGTCCGGAATCTCTTATTTTAAGATGCGCTTAAATCAAGGTTACTATGGGGAATATTTGATCTTCTCCATGTTGGAAAGAATTAAAGGGGAGAAACATATCCTAACTAATGTCTACATACCTAAAGGTACAGACGATGACAAAACGACGGAAATAGATGTAATCATGTTGCATGAAACCGGTCTTTATGTGATTGAGTCGAAAAATTACAGTGGCTGGATATTCGGCAAAGAGGAAGACCGTTATTGGATGCAAACCTTGAATCAGCGGTCAAAAAATAAGTTTTATAATCCGATTAAACAAAATGAAATGCATTTAAAGTATCTCTTTAAGATCTTGGAAGAGAAAGGACTTCCCATACGACGATATTTCTCTCTTATCGTGTTTAGCGTTCGCTGCGAGCTGAAGAATGTTAGTTATACATCAGAACATGTAAGGGTGATTAAAAGGAACCGATTAAAAAATATGATCGAAAAACTAACCCGGGAAAGCGGTCCCGTTTACTCAAGCGCGGAGCTTCAACAAATTTTTGATTTGTTGAAGCCGTTCTCCAATGTAAGCGAAGAGTTGAAAGTAAAGCATATCGCAGACATCAAAGAAAGAAAAGGTGCCGGAATATAAACAAATACAATTACGTAACATATCAGCAAATAAATCTGCAAAAACTACATTGTCAAATCTTGCGGTTCACAATTTTTTCTATTCGCCCACCAAAAATTTCTCAATTAAATTCGTGCAAAAAAGAAGAAGCTGGGCGCAGCTTCTCGGAAGGCTTATTTTTTATACATGGACACCGATTCCCGCCGGATCAGTTTTGTAGGGAGGAGAATCTCGACGTGAGGTTCATGGGGATGATTGATGCGCCAGAGGAGTTGTTCCACAGATTTTCTTCCAAACAGACGGAGATCAATATCTACAGAGGTTATTTTTGGCGTGGATAGGCGGGATAACAGGCCGTTGTCGAAGCTGACGACGGAGACCTGATCCGGGACGGCGATTCCCCTTTTTTGCAGGGATGAGACCACCAGAAAACCTAACCGATCATTCGCACAAAACCAAGCGGATGGGAATGAGGAGAGAGAGGATAACGCCTTCTCAACAAATTCTTCTTCATCCTTTACGTCGATGTGGAAGAAATCGGGGTTTTCCTGTATTCCGTGTTTCTGTAGGGCGAGTCGATATCCTTCTAGTCTTTCTTGATAGCTGGGCGAAAGGTTAATCTCCCCGATGAAGGCAATGTCCTTATGTCCCATTTGAATGAGATGTTCTACGGCAGTATAAGCCCCAAAACGGTTATTGGTCAACACGGCATCGGCGTCGATGGATGGGTCGTGGTGATCCACCGTAACGACCGGAATCCCCTGGGAAATCACCTTTTGGATGTAGGCGTTGGTGATGTGGGAAAGAATGAGGATTCCATCCACCGTTTTTTCTTCGATAAAGGCAGGGAGGGAGAAATGATCTCTCGCCTCCTTATTGATCGATTGAATGAGGAGGTTTAATCCTTGCTTACGGGTCTCCTCTTCGATGGCAAGATAGATCTCCCCAAAGAAATCCTTAAATGAGAAAGCAAAGTCCGAAGCGATGAGTCCGATGTTTCCCTTACCGCTTGCAACAGAGCTTCTTTTATATTTATGGTAGGAATACCCCATTTCCTCCGCCGTTTTCTCGATGAGTCGTCTTGTCTCTTCGCTTACCCCAGGTTTACCTGATAGCGCTTGGGAAACCGTATTTTTGGAGAGGTTGAGGCGATTAGCGATATCCTGCATGGTTACCCGTTTTTTCATCTTTGCTTTCTTCCTTCCCGGGGATGGTGTAGATGAAATCAAAAAAATTTGTAACGTTACAAAATAACTATATCCGATGATGAAAAAAAAGTAAAGATCTTTACCATGGCGCCCTGCCTCTCTAAGATTCATTCATTACAAGACGGATGGATGAACAATGCATAAAATCTCTTGTAATCATTTTTTACGAACGGATTGACAAGTGAAAAATACAGATTTATAATCTATTTGTAAGATGATTGAAAGCGCTGTAGTAAAGATTACAAAAGTTATTTGTCATCCCTAACTGTAGTATTTGTCATCCGGAATGAGCAGGGTCTTAAAGGGGGAGTCACTCTGGAATGGGATGAAAGGTAGGGATGTAAAGGGAAAGAGTTGGGGAAAGGAGGCGGCACGGAGAGAAAAGTCAAGCATAAAAATTGACATTTGTGAAATGATATGTGCGGACCTTCTGATGATCGGTTGATAAAAAAAGGGGGAAAGAAAGATCATGAGAAAAAAGCTATCCTTATTTGTTGCGGTCTTCTTCTTGTTGTCCATACTCCTTTCCGCTTGTGCGAGCGGTACCAATCAAGGGGGACAAAACCAGAATGATAAAAGCACGAATCAAACGGCCCAGAAGGTGGAGATCCGCCTCTCCACATGGGCGGGAGCCGAGGAAGCAAAGCAGTTGCAGGCCATCTTGGATGATTTGAACAAGAAGTCCACCACCTATACGATCGTACAGGATTCAAACCCTGCCGAATACGATACCCGCATCATTACCCAATTATCGGGCGCTTCCGGCCCTGACCTCTTTTGGGTGAGTGCCCAGCGGGCAGCCCAGTTTGCAGCTCAAGGGGCCATGTTGGATATTACGGATCGGTTGGCTAAATCGGACCATCCGGCGGCAAAGACCGACGATTACTTTGAGAACTCTTTAAAACCCTTCACCAATAAAGGCAAAATCTACGGGCTTCCCTGGCTGGAGCAGCCGGTCATGCTCTACGTGAATAAAGATCTCTTTGATAAGGCAAATGTGCCCTATCCCGACGCCAACTGGACATGGGACACCTTCCTGGATGCCGCCAAGAAGCTGACGGTGGATGTGAACGGAAAACATCCGGGTGAGAACGGATTTGATGCGAAGAATATAAAGCAGTGGGGCTTTACGTTGAATGGATGGCCGCCTGTGCAGATGTTTATCTGGCAGAACGGCGGGGAAGTGATCGCGGAAGATTTCAGCCAATCTCCCATCGATTCCCCCAAAGCGATGGAGGCGTTTAAGTTTTATGCGGACTTGGTAAACAGTCCTTACGTTCCTTCCCAGCAATTGATTCGGGATCGAGGCTTTGACGCCATGTACAAGAACCAGCAGGTGGCCATGTTTATGGGAGGCGCCGCCGATTCCCTGGACTGGGATGTTAAGTTTAAATCGCAAGCCTTTGAGGTGCCTGCAGGTCCGACGGGCATTCATGCCACCTTTGGGGATATTCTCGGGATGGGCATTAATGCGAAGACGAAAAATCCCGATGCTGCATTTCAAGCCCTGTTAGATTTGACCGATGCGATTCATCATTGGAAGATCATGCCGCCACGGAAATCGCTGGCCGACACTCAGACACTCCAAAAACTTCATCCGGAAAAGGCCCATTCCCTGGATGCCATCGTGAAGTCGATGAATTATGCCACTTCTTATCGTTACTTTACCAACTACCCCGATTGGGATAACATCTTCTGGACGCAACTCATGGATCCGATCGTAAATGCAAAGGGAGATCCGACAAAGCTGGTCCCCAAAGTAAAACCCCAATTGGATGCGGTTTTGCAAAGAGCGAAATAAAGATATGGAACAGGCTGAGCGAAAAGGGAGGGGGAGGCAAACGAGATGCCTCCCTTTTCTCTTCACTTGGCTAAATCCAGGGAACAGGAAATCTTGAACGGAAAGAGGGGTTAAGCATGTCCTCCTATATGGCCACATTTCTCCGATGGTTGGCTACTCCCGTCGTTCTGCTTGCCATATCGCTCTTTCTTTATTGGTTGTTTCGAAAAATGGGTTGGCAAAAGAAAGCGGCGGTAGGGTTTGCCCTCATCTCCCCGTGGCTTGTCGGTTTTCTCATCTTCACGGCATTTCCACTCTTTTATTCCTTATATCTCAGCTTTACGGAGTACAGCATCTTTGGCACGCCCCGTTTTGTTGGATTACAGAATTACCTCTTTCTATTTACGAAGGACCTGGAGTTTTGGCCCTCTGTTCGCATCACGCTCCTTTATGCGGGCTTAACCCTTCCTATTGGGGTGATCGGGGCTTTATTGGTGGCGATGCTTCTCAATAACCGAATAAAAGGGATTGGGATTTTCCGGACCATCTACTATCTCCCTGCCATTTTGCCGGAGGTGGCGGTTGCTCTCCTATGGCGTTGGATCTTTAACAGCGAGTCCGGGATTATGAATTACCTCCTATCCCCTGTCCTCACATTCTTTGGTTTGGGAAAACCGGACTGGTTCGGCGATCCCCACTATGTGATTCCCGCCTTTGTCATCATGAGTGTCTGGGGGATTTTCGGGACCAACACGGTCATCTTCCTTGCCGCCCTCCAAGGGGTATCCAGGAGTCTTTATGAGGCGGCAGAGATCGATGGAGCGAGCGGGTTCGCCAAGTTTATCCATGTTACGATTCCCCAGATCTCCCCGGTGATTCTCTTGCAGGTGGTGATGGGAATGATCGGGGCATTGCAGATTTTCACGGTGGCCATGTTTGTTCGGCCCACTTCCGCCGCGGGGAAATTTATGAACCAATTGGTCTACGAAAGGGGATTTACCCAGCTGCACATGGGAGAGGCATCGGCCATTGCGTGGGTCCTTTTCATCATCATTCTCATCCTTACGCTTCTCGTATTCCGTTCTTCACCGGCGTGGGTACACTATGAAGCGGAAGTGAAGAGATAGGAGGAATCGATATGGGATTTGCAGGGAGAAGACGTTTTAAACGCGTTCTGATCTATACCACGGTTATTTTCTTAGGCATGATTATCTTGATCCCGTTCTTCTGGATGCTATCCACCGCGTTAAAGCCGGAAGGGGACATTTTCACCTGGCCTCCGGACTGGATTCCGGATCCGCCCCGGTGGAACAACTTTGCCGATGCGTGGAATGCGATGCCATTTAATCATTTTCTCCTTAACACGATTTTCGTTGTCGCTTTGGGGATGTCTGCAGAAATCATCAGTGAAACGTTGGTGGCTTACGGCTTTGCCCGCTTCCGTTTCCCGGGGCGAGATCTCATCTTTTTCATTCTCCTCGCCACCATGATGTTGCCTTTTCATGTCACCTTGATCCCCACCTATCTCATCTGGCAAAAGCTCGGTTTGGTGGGTGAGTTTGATCCCCTCGTGTTGCGGGCGTGGACGGCCTGGGGTCCTTTCTACATTTTTTTGCTGCGCCAGTTTTTCTTAAGTGTCCCCCGGGAATTGGACGATGCGGCGGAGATTGATGGGGCAGGGCCGATACAAACCTTCTTCTACGTGATGCTGCCACAAATTAAGCCGGCTCTTTTGGCGGTGGGGATATTCACCTTCCGCGGATATTGGAACGACTTCCTTGGTCCCCTCATCTATCTGACCGACATGAATAAATACACGCTGAATCTGGGCATGTATTTCTTCATGGGTGGGGTTAACGAACAACCCCAATGGAATTACCTGATGGCCATGTCCATCCTGGTTGCTTTGCCGATCCTGGTTCTCTTCTTCCTCGCCCAGAGGTATTTCATTGAGGGAATCACGTTTACGGGACTTAAGGATTAAGGAAAAAAAGAAAAAGCTACAGCGAAGGGGAGAATAAAGATGGAGAAACAGAAGAAAGGAAACTTGCCGGCGACCGATGTTTTTCCCTTCCGCCCTGCGACGCCTCCCATTGATTGGAGAGGATTAGCCGATCGCCTTTTCCGGTATCTCATCGGGAGGCCGGAGGGGATAACCGAACGAAATGAGAAAGGAAATTTCCATTTTACCGCCTTCATGGAAGGGAGAGGGCATGAACTGATCACAAACGGAGGTTTGTGGATGGGACTCGCCTTACGTGGGGAACGGATCGATCCATATCTTCCTTCCCTCCTCGATTATTTCAATGAGGAGATCGGGATCTTTATGAATGGAGAGAAGGATACCCAGTCCGAATATTGGTATTTAATGCTTGTGAATGCCCTTGCCGCCCAGTTGGTGAAGCATTCATTTCGGGGAAATAAAAACGCGGTTGATAAGGTTCGCCTGAGCCTTGGTCGCTTAATGAAATTGGCCCAGGATGTGAATTACGATTTTAATGACCAAGGGTACGATTTTGCCAACGGAAAGCCCTTTACCTTACGTGAGGAGTATCGCCAGCCGGATGCGATTGGCGGATATGCCTACCTGATGGAGTTGGGATTCGAGCTTTTCCATGACCTGGAATTTAGAGAGGAAGCCCTCAAAGCCATTCACCTTTACCAATCGTTTGAACGAAATCCATGGTATGAGATTCCAAGCCAAGCCATGGCCTGCCTGGCGGCCGCCCGCCTCTATGCCCAAGGAGAAGAGATCAATCTGGAGAAGATTTTGCGCTTCGCACTAGATTTTGAGGAAGGAAGCCTTTTGGTGGGCGTTTGGGGAAATCAGGAGATTTATGGCCTGATGCGGGGTTGGCGGGGCTTTTCCCGGCAGGAGTCATCCCGGATGGCATACAGCCTGGAGTCCTTTATTCTTCTTCCTTATCTTCTGCCGGTCGTCCGCTATGAGCCCCGGTTTGCCGAGGCAATCGCATCGTATGCTCTCCATCTTTCCGCCAATGCCCGACTATTCTTCTCTGATTTTATGAAGGATAAGGCCCAAAGTAGGCCCGATCTGGGGGTGGAGATCCCCTATGAGGCTCTTCATCGAGAGGAAAAGGGAGAGATCCCGTATGCTACAGGAGATTTCTATGGGCACCGCTCCATTTATGGCGGGGCCTATACCTTGTGGCTTGGCGAACTGATACAGCCTACGGATGACCCCTATATCCTTAAGCTGGACGTGGTTAAGACCGACTTCCTGGAGAACCGGACCTTTCCCACGTATCTTTATTTCAACCCATGGGAGGAAAAGAAGTCGATTCTTGTGGGGACGGAAGGGGAGGTTTTTGATCTGTATGATCTCAAAGATCATCGTTATATCGCAAAGGGACAAAAAGGAGAATATAGACTTGAGATTCTTCCCCGCTCGGCCAGGGTGATCGTTCTCATCCCTGCAGGAGTGAATCGAGCAGAAGAAGAAGTGGATGGGAAACGCATCATCAACGGTGTGGTGATTGATTATCTGAACGGTCGAGAACCGGAATGAGGCGGTGAAATCCGCGAGCAAAGATATGGTTCCCGGTAATGGAGGATGAAAAGAATTGTTAAAACGGATCCAGGGAATCGATGGAAAAAAGAACAGATGGAAAGACGAGGAGGAAAAACATGGTAAATTCAATGAGGAAGGGATGCCGGGAACTGGTGGAGGAAATGCGCAAAAGAGGGGAAAAAAGGCAGGCTTTCCCTCTAGAGTTTACGGGGGTTGGGGAAAGGGACGTATATAACATTACCGCTCCCTTTGAGGATGAAGGGGAGATCGTGATCGCAGGAAGGGTGGAGAGAAGGGAAAGTGAAGAGTCTGAGGTTCTCTTCTTTGTGAATCGGCAGGGGGAATGGATCCCCCGGGTGGGTTCCCCTTCTTTCCCCTTGCAGGATCCCTTCTTTACACGCATTGGAGGTCAGCTGATCTTCGGAGGAGTTAAAACGTACCCCCATCCTACCCGTCGGGGCGAACTATGGTGGAGGACGGTTTTGTATAAAGGAAAGAATATACGGGATCTTCATCCTTTCTTCGAGGGGCCCCAGGGGATGAAGGATCTCCGGTTGGTCCAACTCCGGGATGGTTCGGTAGGGATTCTCACCCGTCCCCAGGGCGAGAAGGGAGGAAGGGGAAAGATCGGGTTTACCACCATTCCTTCTCTGAAAGCTTTAAGTGAGGAGATCATCGTAGAGGCGCCTCTTCTATCCGATCAATTCCTCGATGAGGAATGGGGAGGTCCGAACGAACCCCATTTGCTTACAAATGGCCTGATCGGCGTATTGGGCCATATCGCTCGCTTTGATGAGGAGGGGGGTCGTCATTACTATCCGATGGTCTTCTCCCTGGATCCTATGACTCATGCCACTTCTCCGATTCATGTCATTGCGGAGCGCAGGGATTTCTTCGAAGGCCCTGCAAAACGACCGGATTTGGTAGATGTCGTGTTTAGCGGGGGGATTGTCCGGAATGGAGACGGGACGGCGATTCTCTATGCCGGAATCAGCGATGCCGGCGCGCAAATGCTTCTGATTCAAGATCCTTTTCTCATTTTTGAAAGGTAGGAGGAACGACGGATGAGAGTGGAGAGATATTTAGAGAATCCCATCATTACTCCGGAAATGGTGAAACCATATCATGAAGGGTTTGAAGTGATTGGCGCCTTTAATGCGGGGGTAGCTCGCTATAACGGGGAGGTTCTCCTCGTCCTCAGGGTGGCGGAGCGGCCCAAAAGTGATGACCCTGCCATTGTGAAAGCACCGGTATTTGATGCGAAAGAGGGACGGGTTCACGTCTTTGATTTCCGCCTTGATGACGAACGGTATGATTATTCGGATCCCAGGGTGATCAGGGATCGGTCCACAGGCCAGCTTGCGTATCTCACCTCCCTTTCTTACCTGCGGCTGGCACGGAGCAAGGATGGTTATCATTTTTCCATCGCCGAGAATCCTTTGGTCTATCCTTCCACGCCCTTGGAGAGTTTCGGGATTGAAGATCCACGGGTTACCCAGATTGGGGAGATCTATTACATCTATTTTAGCGTGGTTTCTCCAAAGGGGATTGGGGAAGTGCTCGTCTCTACCAAGGATTTTGTCACCATCACCCGCCATGGGATGATCTTTGCCCCGGAGAACAAGGATGTGATTCTCTTTCCCGAGAAGATCGGTGGCAAATATTATGCTTTGCACCGTCCGGTTCCCAAAGGAGTTGGCGATCCGGAGATCTGGATTGCCGAATCGCCCGATCTCTTCCATTGGGGAAACCATCGCCACCTATTCGGTTTAAGGAAAGGAAGTTGGGATAGTCGCCGGATCGGCGGCGGTGCGGTCCCCATCAAGACGGAGCAAGGGTGGCTTGAACTCTACCATGGAGCCGATCAGAAAGATCGTTACTCCATGGGCGCCGTTCTCCTCGATCTTCACGATCCTGCGAAGGTGATCGCCCGTTCCGAGGAGCCTATCTTGAAACCGGAAGCGGCGTATGAGGTAAACGGATTTTTTGCCAACGTCGTTTTCTCCTGCGGAGCCTTGGTGGAGGGGGACCGCATTCGCCTCTATTACGGAGTGGCCGATCAATCCATGGCTTTGGCCGAGTTTAGCCTGGCGGAAATCCTTGATTCCCTTTCGTCCGGGGTTTACTCGTGAACCTCTTGTTACGAATAGGATGAAGTAGGAATGTGCATTGAGGTGAGCTAATGGAATGCACATGGAAGGTTGTTGTCGGGAGTATCCATTCGGGTATGTACAGGATCATGGGAAGAAAGCATTTCTCCCCTGTGCAGACGAATAAAGAAAGGGCAGCAGTATGAGTAAAGACAGGTGAGAGAGATGAAGATCGATCAAAATTGGAGGATCAGGGATTTTTCCGTGGGGGAAGCGCGGGATTTGGAGGTGGCTTTGCCGGATTTTCCCGACACCACCTGGATCCGGGCCAAAGTGCCTGGGGATATTCATTCAATTCTTAAGATGAATGGAGTGATTGAGGATCCCTTCTATGGGCACAACGATCAGAAGTGCAGATGGATCGAAGAACGGGTCTGGTGGTATCGCACCTCTTTCCAATGGGAGGAGGAGTTGTCTCAGGGAGAGTGGATGGAACTTCTCTTTACGGGGCTTGATCTGTATGCCACCATTTATTTAAACGGGGTGGAATTGGGGCGGACGGATAATATGTTTCGCTCCTACTCCTTTGAAGTGACCCGGGAGTTGCGGAAAGGGAGGAATTGGCTGGCGGTGAAATTTGACCCCCTCTCCCTCCATGTGAAGGAAAAAACCAAAGAGTACTGGTCCGGGTTTAGCAAGGAGCGGATCTGGACCCGCAAGACCCAATCCCAATTTGGATGGGATTGGGGCCCACGCCTAATCAACATCGGCATTATTGGAGAGGTGCACTTGAAGAAACGCTCTTATGCCTATATGGATTCCCCTTATGTGAGGACGCTCTCCTTAACCGAGGAGGAGGCTTCGTTATCCATCGATCTGGAAGTGATGGGAAGGGGAGGAAGACCGGCCACGGAGGAAGAGATTAACGGGATGGAATGGGAGGTATGCCTTTCCGACGGGGAAAGACTTCTTTCCCGGAGATACCCTGTGGTTAAGGGGAAGAGCAGCCTCCTCTTCCAAGTCCCCCATCCGAAACGTTGGTGGACCCATGATTTGGGAGAGCCTTTCCTCTATCAGCTAGCGATCTCCCTGTATCGCCAGGGGGAGAAGATCGACCGTTATGAGCAGCCCTTCGGGATCCGGACCCTGTATGTGGAAGAGCAATCGGAAGGAGGTGAATCCCGGTTTACCTTTGTGTTAAACGGGGTTCCCCTCTTTGCAAAGGGAGCCAACTGGGTTCCCATCGACAGCTTTCCCGCCTCCGTCCCCGACACCCGTTATCGGGCGCTCCTCCGGTTGGTTAAGGAAGGGAACATGAACATGCTTCGTGTCTGGGGAGGGGGGATGTATGAGAAGGATCTTTTCTACGAGGAATGCGACCGGCTGGGAATCCTCGTTTGGCAGGATTTCATGTTTGCCTGTGCCCTCTATCCCGATTACAACCGGGAATTTATGGAGACGGTGAAGGAGGAGATCCGCGAGAACGTGAAACGACTCCGGAATCGGGCTTCCCTTGCCCTCTGGTGCGGCAACAATGAAAATGACTGGCTCTATGAGGCGCTGAAGTCAAACGGCGAGATTACGACGCCTTTCTACGGCGAGAAGATCTACCATGAGTTGATCCCCGCCCTCCTGGCGGAATTAGATCCTTCCCGGCTCTATTGGCCCAGTTCTCCCTATGGGGGAAACGACCATAATTCCAGGGAAGAGGGGGATACCCATAACTGGCAGGTGTGGCACGGGAATGTGGAACCCCGACGTTTTGGAGAACTCCAGCGCGTCAACTACAGCGTGGAAGGGGTTTCTTTTAAGAATTATGCAAAAGACTCTTCCCGCTTCGTCAGTGAATTCGGCATGCATGCTTCCGCCAACCGCTTTACCTTAAAACAGTATGTGCCTCCCTCCCGGTTGTACTGGGGAAGCGAAGAGATGGCGTACCGGAACAAGGATCTTCACCATGAGAAGGGGATCCTTCTCATGGAAGGGTACACGGGAGTCCCGAAGGATCTGGAGCAGTATATCCGCTTCTCCATGCTTACCCAGGCGGAGGGGCTGAAGTACGGCGTGGAACATTACCGCAGGAATCGCCCGGTCACATCCGGTGCTTTGATCTGGCAGCTGAACGACGCTTGGCCGGGAACCAGCTGGTCCCTCATCGACTATTCTTTTTTGCCCAAAGCCTCCTACTACTATGCCCGGAAGTTCTTCGCTCCCGTCCTTCTCTCCATCGAACATCGCCCCGGACAGGAGGTCCGCCTCTGGGTAGTGAATGATCGGAGGGAGGATTATGAGGACCACCTGGAGTTTCTCCTTTACGATTTTCACGGAAGATGGGAGCGCAGGGGGGAATGGGACGTCACTGTTCCTCCCCTGTCGGCGGTGCGGGTCGCCTCCCTTCCCGAGGCGGAGGTGCTCAGGGGATTTTCCCCGGATAAGTCGGTGATGGTTCTTCGCTCCAGGGAGGGAAGAGCCGGGGAGAACAGGGGCTATTTCCGGGACCAGAAGGATCTTGAGCTCCCTCCGGCGCATCTCGAAGTGGTGGTGGACGAGCGGCGAAACGAGATCACCATCTCCACCGATTTCTTGGCCCGCATGGTGATGGTGGAATTGGACGGTCCCCACATCGTCATGGAGGATAATTTCTTTGATCTTCTTCCCGGAGAGGTGAAGAAGGTGAAAGTGGAAGGAAGGGACTGCCCCATCCCCTGGAAAACCCTCTCCGTGACCGCCATGAACGGAAGGGGAGAAAGAAAGATGTACCAAGAGGGAGCAACAGGGGAGGCACGACGGGAGAAAGAAACGGGAGAAAAAATGAGAAGAAGCAATGAGGAAAAATCACTAGAGAGAAAGCAATAATGGGAGGCATCGAGAAGAAGCTGCGGGAGGCAGAAACCAAAGGAAGTAACCAGAGAAAGCATCCAAAAGAAGTAACCAAAGGAAGCATCCAAAAGAAGTAACCAAAGGAAGTCACAAGAGGGAGAGCTTAAAAATAGAAAGGAGGGAGGGTTCGGAACTCCTGTTCATCAGACGGTGTGATCCGAACCCGCATCGAATGAAGGCCGTCCTTTTTCAGGGGAAAGAAAAGATGGAAGTTGTAGAGATGGAAAGACCACATCCGGGGAGGAACGAGGTGTTGGTCAGGATGAAGGCATGCGGCATATGCGGCACCGATCAGCACATTTACCATGGACACCCGGGCTCGGCGGAGGTGCTCCCCCCCATGATCCTTGGTCATGAATGTTCCGGGCTGGTGGTAGAAGTGGGAGAAGGCGTACGGAATCTCAAGGCAGGAGATCGGGTTGCCATCGATCCCAACATTTATTGCGGGGAATGCGAGTATTGCCGCCGCGGCGACCCCCATCTCTGCGAGAATCTGGAGGCCATCGGGGTGACGCGAAACGGCGGCATGGCGGAATTTGCCGCCGTCCCTGCCGCCAATTGTTACCCGCTGCCCGACGAGATTTCCGATGAAGAGGGCGCCCTGATTGAGCCCCTCGGATGTGTTTTGCATGGATTGAAGAAGATTAACCTCTTCCCCGGCATGTCGGTTTTGATCGTGGGCGGGGGATTTATCGGGCAGCTTTTTCTCCAATTGCTGAAGAGATGGGGTGCTTCTCCCGCCGTGGTGAGCGAACCGGTCGTCGAGAAACATCCTCTCCTTCGCTCTTTAGGCGCGGATCGGGTGGTGGCGCCCGGCGATCTTCCTGGGGACGAACTCTTTGATGTGGTGATTGAGTGCGTGGGAAGGAAGGAGAGCATGGAAGAAGCCTTCCGCAGGGCGAAAAAAGGAGGCCAGATTCTCCTCTTCGGCGTCTCCGATCCTAACCTGGAGATTTCCGTCTCGCCTTATCAGATTTTTAGCAAGGAACTTAAGATCAGCGGTTCTTTTATCAATCCCTATACCCATCAGGAGGCCATCTCCCTGGTAAAACAGGGGGCTGTGCGGACCGCTCCCCTCATCAGCCATCGATTTGCCCTGGAAGAGGTGCCGACCGTCATGGCCCGATATCCCACGTTAAAGGTGGCGAAAGGCATCATAAACATCTCTCCGTAGTAACATGATTTCCGTTGAGCTTACGGGCGCCATTATTGCAAAACAATACATCGCATAACAACTTTTTTCTTTCCATATCCTGCCATCTCCTGAATTTTTTCTTGCCATCTCCTGAAGAAGATGATATACTTCTCGTGGTGAAATAACATATGACCATTTTCGTCATTTAGTCATTTCGGTGTAGGAAGGGATTCTGATGGGAATAGATCGTAAGGCGAAAATTTTGGAGGCCGCCAAAAAAACGTTTTCCCTTTTCGGGTATAAAGCGACGACCATGGATCAGGTTGCCAGCGCGGCCAATGTGGGGAAGGGGACCATCTATCTTTTTTTTGCAAGCAAAGAGGAGCTTTTTAACGAAATCGTACAGTCCATCATTGAAGAGATCAAGGAAGTGGCGAGGGAATCCTTTGATCCTGAGAAGCCCTTTTATGAGAACATTCACCGGGCGATTTATCGGGTGTTGGATTTTCGGCGCAATCATGAACTGACGATTAAGCTCTCCCAGGAAGTGAAAGAGATGAGAACTCCTGCAGCCCAAGAGGCGATGCGCAAAGTGGAGGAGACGGTTTTATCTTTTCTGAAGGGTGAGATCCAAAAGAGTATGGACAAAGGATGGATCAAGCCCTGCGATCCGGAGCTTACCGCCTTCGTGATTCTTAAGCTCTATATTGCCCTGATCTTTGAATGGGAACAAAATCATGAGCCGTTATCCAAAGAAAAAATCGCGGAGCTTTTTTACCTCTACTTTATCAAGGGGTTGAGAACGGTTTAATTTTTTTCACACCAAATGACTAAATGAGAAGATTGGTCATAACGTTTGATAGGGGTGGAAAGATGAGAGGATTTAAGCTTTTTGGGAAAGAGATCTTTTCCATTTTGTCGGATCGTAAGCTCCTCATCTCCGTTATAGCCGTCATCTTGATCCCGGTCCTTTACAGCTCCATGTTTCTCTGGGCTTTTTGGGATCCTTATGCGAGGATGGATCGTCTTCCGGTGGCGGTGGTCAATCTGGATAAGGGGGCCACGTTTCAAGGGGAACGTCTTGAGATCGGAAACGATCTGATTCAAAAATTAAAGGAAAACCCCAAGTTTAACTGGAATTTCGTCGATTCGGCGGAAGGTGAGAAAGGCCTTAAGGAGAACAAATATTATATGCTCGTGGAAATCCCGGAGGATTTTTCCGAGCGGGCCACCACCGTCTTAACCGATCACCCCATGGCCGCAGAGATTCGTTACATTCCCAATGAAAGCTTTAATTTTCTGGCCGCCCAGATCGGAGAGAGCGCGATGGAGAAGATAAAAGCAGAGATCGCGTCCAATGTAACCGAGAACTATACGGAGACCATGTTTGAGAAACTGACGGCTCTCGCCGATGGTCTGGATCAAGCCTCCGGCGGTGCTGGGGAACTGGCGGACGGTTCGCAGAAGGCTGAGAGTGGATCCGAGACGCTTTATCAAAATTTAGCGTCTCTTTCTCAGGGAAGCTTTTCTTTACAAGAAGGAATTTCTAAGGTGGAACAGGGCGGTGTCTCACTCCAGTCGGGTGCGAAAAAGCTAAACGACGGGATCGGCCGGCTCTCCACGGGGATTCAACAATTGGCGGAAGGGCATGGAAAGTTGCAGGAGGGGTCGAAAGAGATCGAAAGCGGAATCGTCCGGTTGAACGGGGGAATGGAGGAATTTACGACCCGTCTCGCCGAAACGGAGGCAGGGGCGCAACAATTGGCCCAAGCTTTGGAGCAATACGGAAAAGCGAGCGGATTGCTCTCCAAGGACCCCAACTTCTACGCCTTGGTTGAAAATACGAAACGTCTGGCAGGAGGGCTCACCCAGTTAAAGCAGGGAGAAGAACAGCTCTCTTCGGCTTCCCAACAGCTTCTTCAAGGGGAAAAAGCGATCATTCAAGGGATGGGAGCCTTTCAGAGCAAATTGGAAGAATCGAAGAAGGGGGTTGATCAGCTGCATCAGGGAGCAGCATCCCTTCTCCAGGGAACCGTCGGATTAAATGCCGGGCTTCAACAATTGGCGAAAGGGGCCGAAGGATTAACCGACGGCGCCCAAAAATTAACCCTGGGTTCAAAAGATCTCTCCCAAGGTTTAATCACCCTCAGGGAGGGCATGATGACCCTTAAGAACAAATTGAGCGAAGCGAACGGAGAAATGGGCGGGATCTATACCGACAAGGAAAATACCACCATGTTTTCCGATCCCATTCGGTTAAATGTCACCAAGTATACCGAAGTCCCCAATTATGGAACCGGCTTTTCGCCCTATTTCCTTTCCCTTGGTCTGTATGTGGGGGCGCTCATCTTAACCATCATTTTGTCCTTACGGATTCCTCCCGTAAGACCGAAGTCGGCCTTCAGCTGGTTTATCGGGAAGTTTCTCACCTTTTCCCTCATCGGCGTCATCCAGGCGCTGATCGCCGATATGGTCATCCTTTACGGATTGGGCGTTCATGTAAAAAGCGTTCCCCTCTTTTACCTGTTTAGCATCATCACCAGCCTTGCCTTTGTTGCGATGATTCAATTCTGGGTGACCTTGTTGAATAATCCGGGCCGCTTCATCGCGATCCTGATTTTGATCTTGCAATTGACGAGCAGCGCCGGGACGTTCCCGCTGGAGGTGATTCCCAACGCGTTGCAAGCGATCAATCCCTGGCTGCCGATGACCTATTCCGTCGCCGGATTTAAAGCGGTCATATCGAGCGGCAATTACGATTTCATGTGGCACAATGCTGATGTGCTCTTCCTCTTTATCGGTCTAAGCGCCCTTGGCACCTATCTTACCTTCCTCGCCTTGTATAAACGTCACTTTTCAGACCAAAAGGAAGAAGTTGCGCTCACATCGCTGTAAATCGTTTATATGAGGATAGATAGGCCTAAACTGCAATAACTTTAAAAGTTCATGGATTATGCAGTGTCGACCCTAGTTTTAGGGTCTTTTTTTGTTGAGCGAGCTTCTGGGCTCTGATGAGGGAACCGAGGTGATGCCGGGATTCCTTCAGGATCTCACTCGGTGAGCAAAATGAACAAAATGGGATTTATGAATAAAAACTATCGATTCAGAAGATTTCGTGTTAAAGTCTATCTATAGCTGAAAACGCTATCATTCATCACATCATGAAGGGGGTTATCTCTTTGAACATGAAGCGTAACGTTTATCTCCTTGTTTTTCTTGTGTTACCCGCCTTAATCCTCTCGGCCTGTGGACAAAGCACCGGGGTGAGCGGAAGCGGTTATCCCTCAAAGGCGATTACGGTGGTGGCACCCTCCGGGGCGGGAGGAGGATGGGATTTAACCGCCCGTGTATTTACCAAGGTTTTAGGCGAAGCGAAGCTGGTGAATCAGCCGATGATGGTGGAGAATAAGCCGGGGGGAGGGGGAGCGGTATTCCTCGCAGAGTATGTGACAGGGGAACCAAAGAATGACTACAAGCTTTTTGTAAACTCTCCTCCGATCCTCATTAATCATTTGAAGGCGGAGGGAAACAGTCCTTATGGGTACCAGGATACGACCCCATTGGCCCAGCTTACGAAAGACTTCGGCGCTTATGTGGTGAAAGCGGACTCCAGCTTTCAAACGTTGGCGGATCTCATAAACGCCTTAAAAAGTGATCCCACGAAGATCACTGTGGCGGGAGGTTCGGCTCCTGGGTCCATGGATCATCTGGTCGCCGTTCTCCCTGCGTATAAATCAGGAATTGATCCAAAGACGATCAAATATGTCTCCTATGATGGGGGAGGAGAGGCGATGGCTGCCCTTTTGGGCGGGAATGCGGACATGATTGCGACGGATGCATCCTCGGTGGGAGATTATTTAAAAGCCGGAAAGGTGAGGGTTTTGGCCGTTACGTCGAAGGAACGCCTGGACGGTGACTTGAAAGAGGTTCCAACCTTAAAAGATTTGGGGATCGATGCGGATTTTACCATTTGGAGGGGCGTGTTCGGGCCGAAAGAGATGTCGCAGGAAGCTTATCAGTTTTGGCAAAATACGCTGAAGAAGATGGTGGATACCCCGGAATGGAAAAAGGAGTTAGACGCCAATCATTGGGCGAGTGAGTACCGGAATGGGGAGGAGTTCAAGTCCTTCCTGGGGGAACAGGAGAAGTTGATTCAGGATATGCTCTCCTCGATGGGAATGGCAAAATAAGGAGGGATCCCGGTGATTTCTCATTTTGACCGATACGCCGGCCTCTTCTTTCTCGCCATTGGCCTTTTCTTTTCGGTGGAAAGCTTCTCCATATCCTCTTCCGCTTACGGAAGCAATGTGGGACCAAACATCTTTCCCCTCGGGCTGGGCATTCTCCTGATTCTATTAAGCCTTCGCCTTATCTATGAAGATTGGAAAAAGGGGAGTGTAGAGAGGAAGGAAAGTTGGAAGGTGCGGAGGGAAGACCTTCAACGGTTTTTCCTCCTCCTTTTCCTCTCTTTCGCCTATGTATTGCTTTTAGAGAGATTGGGATATGTGATCAGCACCTTTTTCTTTCTCTTTTTATCCTTTCAAGCGATGGAGAAAGGGAAATGGGTCTCCTCCTTCCTCATCGCTCTGCTGTTCTCCTCCATTGTCTATTATTTATTCGCCGTGGTATTAAAAGGAACCCTTCCGGGACTCCCGGCTTGGTTAGGGGGTTAGAAAGGAGGAATAAAAGATGGACGCGCTAACCTATTTGCTTCATGGTTTCTCGGTGGCATTAAGCGGGTATAACCTTCTGTTTGCCTTTTTTGGAGTGCTTATCGGCACGGCGGTAGGGGTATTGCCCGGAATCGGACCGATCAGCGGAGTGGCCCTCCTCATTCCGGTCACCGCTACCCTGACAGGAGGGATGGATCCGGAGAATGCGGCCACCAGCGCCATCATTCTTTTGGCAGGTGTTTATTATGGGGCGATGTATGGGGGCTCCACGACCTCTATTCTTTTGAACACTCCCGGAGAATCCTCCTCCGTCGTCACAACCTTGGATGGGTATCAGCTTGCCAAACAAGGGAGAGCAGGGGCGGCCTTGTCGATTGCGGCAATAGGCTCTTTCGTGGCAGGGATGATTTCCCTCCTCGGATTGATCCTTTTGGCGGAACCCCTTTCCAATGTGGCGCTGCTATTTGGACCGGCGGAATATTTCTCCCTCATGCTCTTGGGTCTTTTGGCGGTGAGCGGGCTTGCGGGCAAATCGATGACCAAAGCGCTCATCATGACGGTGGTGGGGCTTTTGCTTGCGACCGTGGGCATCGACAATGTTTCCGGGGTAGATCGCTTTACCTTTCATCAACCGTTTCTCTACGGTGGATTTGAATTTTTAACCGTTGCGGTCGGCCTGTTTGCCCTCGGAGAAGTTTTTAAGACGGTGATTCATCGGGAGGAGGAAAGAAGAGAGAGGCTTACAGTGAAGAAGGTCTTACCGACAAAGGAGGATATGAAGAGAAGCACCGGGCCCATCCTCCGGGGATCGCTGTTGGGCTTTTTGATCGGAGTTCTCCCCGGGGCCGGGGCCACCATGGCTTCCTTCTTCTCATATATTATGGAGAAGAAGTTCAGTAAACATCCGGAAACGTTTGGTAGAGGGGCGATCGAAGGGGTGGCAGCTCCGGAATCGGCCAATAATGCGGCTTCGGGAGGCGCAATGATCCCCCTCCTTACCTTGGGGATTCCCGGTTCAGGTACGACGGCCATTCTTTTGGGAGCCTTTATGATGTATAATGTACAGCCTGGGCCCCTCTTATTTCAGGATCATCCGATGGTGGCCTGGGGGGTGATTGCCAGCATGTTTATCGGGAATATCATGCTTCTCATCCTGAACATGCCTTTGGTCAAGATCTTCGCGAAGATCATAGACACCCCCACGCGTTACCTCATCCCGTTCATCATCGCCATTTCCGTTTTTGGCGTCTATGCGGTGCAGCTTTCCCTTTTTGATCTGATCGTTCTTCTATTCTTTGGAATTTTTGGGTACTTGCTTTCTCTCCATGAGTATCCCTTAGCCCCCCTTGTCCTCGGCCTTGTTTTGGGCCCCATGATTGAAAATAACATGCGGCGTGCTCTCACGGCATCGAACGGCAATTTTCTCGTTTTCATTGAGAAACCGATTTCTCTTTTCTTCCTGATTGCCGCTCTTTTATGGATATTGGTTCCCCTCCTCCTTAAAGCGAGGGGAAAGAAAGTTCTTGTTAACGAGTCGATGTGATCGAATCATTATGAGAGAATTCTTTTTGGAAGATCCTAAGGATCTTCCAACTTTTTACCAAATTCCAGAACAAGCGTCGTTTTCCCAATGCCCGAGCTCCCTGAAATGCAGATAAGTTCTGTAGTTCCTTCCACACGCAATGGGAAGTTTCTGATCATGCCTCCAGCTCTTGATTTCTTCCATATTATCCACGACGGTATAGGGAGGAATTGTGAATGAAGTTTATGAAAAATAAATCCTTAGTTAGTTTCTTATTAATTGGCGTATTCCTCGTTGTCTCTATACCTGTTTTATCGTTTGCTTCATCACTGCTAATCGGCAAAATGCCCAGTGATCTCATTGAAATTTTTATTTCAAAGGAGGATTATGAGACCCTTCCTATTGACAAAAGGGTAATTTTGGATGAAGAGATTCAACGTATTGCGGATGCAAGATCAGGGAAAATCGCCCTAGCGAAAAAAGAACAAAAGTTGTTTTATCCGGTGGGTCAGACCGCGCCATTTGATCATGGAATCATGGATGCCGAAGCCCCTCCGGGTGTTCATGAAATGAAGGTTCAGAATATATGGCGTGGTACAGTAAGTAATAAAAAAATAAGTCTTTATGCAGGGCACAAGTTTGCGGATAAAAACCAAGGTGTAGTCTTATTGGATGTTATGGACGAAGGTCAAGTCCTAAATGTGGTGTAAATTCTCCCCTCCCCGGTGATTGCATTATGTTAACTAACCTTTCGGACGCTCTGCTGTGACTCCGCCACCTCCTTCTTCCTACGCTCCTCCCGCCAGACGTAATAGTCTTCCATGTCAAAGTACCGGTGACCAGATTGCCATTTCTCGTCAATCTCCATCAGCAAGGCACCTAGAAGCCGTATCGCCGAGTCTCGATTCGGGTAGATTCGAATCACCCGATCTCGCCTGCGGATTTCCTCATTAAGACGCTCCTGACCGTTGGTAGTACGGAGACGTTTCCTGTACCGTTCTGGCAGCTCCAGTACTGCCGTGATGTCATCAAAGCCCGACTCGAGGATATCCACAGCTTTTCGTGCTCTATCGCTGTACTCTTTCACAACCTGCTCCATCAACAAACGGGCTGTCTTCACATCTGGCGCATCAAGGATGGCCCGCATTTTCCCATACAGCTCCTCCTGTAAACTCTTAGGCACGGCGTCCAAGAAGTTGCGCATAAAGTGCGTTTGGCATCGTTGCCAGGTACAGCCTTGAAACTGGGTGTGTAGGGCTTTCACAAGCCCGCTGTGGCTGTCAGAGACAACGATATCCACACCATGCAGNCCTCGGTCCTTCAACCAGCCGAAAAACGCACTCCAACTGGCTTCAGACTCGCTATCCCCGATGCGCATTCCTAGCACTTCACGGTATCCGTCTTCACCCACACCAGTAGCAATCAAAGCAGCCCTCGAGCGCACCCTGCCATCCTCACGAATCTTTAGCACCATGGCATCCACGATCACAAAGGGGTATTCCTTGTCCTTCAGGCTTCGTTCGTTCCATCCTTGGACAACGGGGTCCAATCGTTTACAGAGCTCCGATACGGTAGACTTGGAAAACTCTTCTCCACATAGCTCCTCCGTGATAGCGGCTACCTTCCTTGTGGATACACCATTAATAACCATCTCCATCATCGCCAGTAAAAGTGCCTGTTCACTGCGCTGATAACGGGCAAAAAGCTCTGTGGAAAACTTGCCGCTACGGAGTCGTGGCACCCGCAATACCAGCGTACCGACGCGGGTCGTNATGGGATGGGGGCGAGTACCATTGCGATAACCCTGACGATCTTCAGACCGTTCGTAGGGCTCTGCATTCAACTGCTCAGTGGCCTGGGCTTGAAGAACCTGATTCAGCACCTGTTCTAGTAAGACAGCCACCCCCTTATCTCCAGAAAATAGATCTTTCAAAATTTCATCGTTCAAGGTAATATTATATTGTGCCATCTCCATACCTCCCTGTAGATTTTGTTCACAAACTCATTCTACCAGAGAAGGGCGGGGGTGGCACCTGTGTATTATGTCACCCAGCTGAACGATTGATTTTACACCAATTATACGGACTCAACTCCGGCAACCATAATGCTTCTTCTAAATTATGCAGTGTAATAGCAAATAAAAATAAAATAACCAAATTTTCCAATAGAAAACCTCCTCTATACGATCTGTTTTACTTTACTATTTCTGTGGTACAATCTTAATTCCTTCTACAACAAATCCGAGTATAAAAGATATTTTTCTGAGACAGGCAAAGCCGTTTACGAAATGAACCGCTCCATTTCTAGCGCGAAATTTAAAATGGCTAGGGTTTCAAACTTTATTCAATTTGCGGTTCATGAAGACCAAACATGATGGGAGGTCAAACCACGATGGTCAATTATATAGAGGTGAACAACCTCTATTTGTCTTTGTAAAGAAACGATTCGCGATGTGATTTTACTTGAACACACTGAACAAAATCTTGTGGATTATTGTGGTATTGACCCTTGTTCGAGGGTCTTTTTTCATTTCGCAGATTCATCGATTTCTTTATCAATCCTTTACACTCCCTTTATATCCGCTTTACAATGGGCCGTTATACTATCCTTGAAGTCAACATAAACGCACATGAATTTCATCAAAAACCACAATTTAAACCGAACCAGGAGGGAAATGGGTATGAAAACGCTGAGGGGATTACTGCTGTTGACGTTCGTTTTCGCATTCATCGTAAGCGGATGTGGAGGGCAGACGTCGGGGAACAACACGACGAGGGATGTGAGCAAGAATAACACCCTTACTCTGCAGGAGATTGAAGCGAAGGCGAAGGAGGAAGGTCAGATTGTAAGCGTGGGGATGCCCGATACGTGGGCCAATTGGAAGGAGACATGGGAAGAGATTACACAGAAGTATGGGTTAAAACATACCGACACCGATATGTCGAGCGCCGAGGAATTGGCGAAGTTTGAAGCCGAGAAAAACAACCCCACCGCGGACATCGGGGATGTGGGGATCTCCTTCGGACCGCTTGCCGTGGAGAAGGGACTCGTGCAGCCATACAAAACCTCATATTGGGATGAGATTCCAAGTTGGGCGAAGGATAGTGAAGGATACTGGATGGTGGGGTACACCGGCTCTATTGCGATCATTACGGATAAAGATCAAGTTCAAAATCCACCGAAGTCGTGGGACGATATTCTGAAAGGGAATTATAAGGTAGCGGTGGGAGATGTAACGAAAGCGACACAGGCGCAGATGGCCGTTTTGGCGGCGGCACTTGCTCATGGCGGCGATGAGAAAAATATTGAGCCCGGGCTGCAATTCTTTGCTGAGTTGGCGAAACAGGGACGCCTTTTGAGTACGGAAGTATCCGTGGCGAACTTCGAAAAAGGGGAGATTCCGGTTGGCTTTCTGTGGGACTTCAATGCGTTGGGCTATCGTGATCAAATCGATCCCAAACGGTTTGAGGTGAACATCCCCGAGGAAGGAACCGTCATGAGCGGATATGCCTCCGTGATTAATAAATATGCTCCCCATCCCCATGCGGCGATGTTAACGCGTGAATACATCTTTAGCGATGAAGGACAGATCAATCTGGCCAAGGGGTATGCCCGGCCCATTCGGGACAAGGTGAAACTGCCTGAAGAGGTTGCCAAGAAGCTGATCCCCAGTGAACAATACAAGAATGCAAAACCGGTCTTAGATTATAAAGCCTGGGAGGAGACGGCCAAAAAACTCCCGCAACTTTGGCAAGAGAAGGTATTGATTTATGTCAAATAATCGCCTGATCATGCTGGTGATTGACGGGTTACGTGAGGATGCCTGCTTGGCCCATATGGGGTATTTGGCTCACCTGGTGGAACAGGGGATCGCCTCCCGCTATCGGGTGAGATCGGAGCTGCCCAGCCTTTCTCGGCCGCTTTACGAAGTGCTCTTTACCGGTACACCGGTCAGCGTGAATGGAATTACTTCAAACCAAACGGTTCGCCTCTCCAACATGGCCAGTCTCTTTCATCTGGCACGGGAGAATGGACGGGTGACGGCGGCTGCGGCTTATTATTGGGTGAGTGAGTTATATAATGGAGCTCCGTTTGATTATATACAGGATCGGGAACAAGAGGATGTGGAAAAACCGATTCAATTTGGCCGTTTTTACTTCGATGATCGATATCCGGATTCCCATTTGCTGATCGACGCGGAGCACATACGGCAAAAGCATCATCCTGATTTTCTCTTGATCCACCCGATGGGCGTAGACGATACAGGGCACCGATATGGAGGTAATTCCAAAGAGTATCATGCGAAAGTGAGCGAAATGGACGTGATTCTGTCCCAATTTATCCCAAAATGGATGGAACTGGGGTATCAGATCTTAGTTACATCGGATCACGGGATGAATGATGAAGGGATGCATGGAGGCACGGGGGAAACGGAGCGTATGGTGCCTTTGTTGATCATCAGTCCGAAGGTGGCCCCGGGTGTCTACACGAAGAGGATCTCCCAGCTGCAGATTGCTCCCCTCGTCTGCCGTCTGCTGGAAATTCCCCCATCGCCGGCGATGAAATACGGAGAGATTTCGGAATTTCCGGGTCTGGACGCTCTAAAATGAGAGTTCTTCTCTATGTTGTCCTCTCGGTGTTGAGGGGACAACCCTTTTACCAGATATAAGGGGAGTGTGTTTGATGCTTAGAAAAAAGAAAGATTGGCGGCTTTCTCTCCTTTTACTCCCTTTCCTTCTGCTCGTCACCGGGTTTCTTCTTCTCCCCCTTATGCGGATGATCTGGGATAGCTTCCAGATGGATGGAGGCGGAGGATTTACCTTTGAGCAATATGGGATTTCCTTAACCAATCCCTTTTATACCGTTGCCATTCGCAATAGTCTCCTCATCTCCCTCCTTTCCGGTCTGATCGGGCTCGTGGTAGGGTGGGTGGCCGCCTATTCGCTCACGCGTATACCGGGTCGTATGCGCGATGCTTTTCTGATGTTTTCCAATATGACCTCCAATTTTGCCGGCGTTCCCTTAGCCTTTGCCTATATGATTTTATTGGGGAACAACGGTCTGTTCACCTTACTCATGAAGGAGTGGGGCCTTCCGATCTTCGGTTCCTTTGATCTCTATTCATGGGGAGGATTGGTGTTGGTTTATGTCTATTTTCAGGTTCCGTTGGCGATTCTCTTGCTCTATCCTTCCATATATGGAATTCGGGAGGAGTGGAAGGAAGCCTCTTCCCTTTTAGGGGCTTCCAAAGTGCAATTCTGGATCCGAATCGGTTTTCCCATTCTGCTTCCGGGAATCGTGGGGACCTTCAGCATTTTGTTCGCCAATGCCATGGGCGCCTATGCGACCGCCTATGCACTGGTGGGCGGCAATTACAACCTGCTCGCCATTCGCATCGGGGCGCTTGTCTCGGGAGATATCTTCGCACGTCCGGAATTGGCCAGTGCCTTAGCCGTCTTGCTTGGGGCGATGATGCTCCTTGCCATGTGGATTAATGAGCGGATGATGCGGTTCGTAAGGAGAGATCTGCAATGAAGAAGTTCCATGTTCTGATCGTCTTCCTTCTCTTCCTCTACCTGGTCATCCCTCTTCTCGCGACGTTACTCTATTCCCTCGCCACCGATTGGCACAATACCATCCTGCCGGCAGGATATACATGGGATTGGTATCGGGAGCTTTTTACCGATCCACGTTTTACGGAGGCATTGGTACGCACGTTGATCGTAACATCGATCTCCCTCCTCTTGGCACTGAGCGTGATGTTGCCCACGATTTTTATTGTGGTGGTCTATCTTCCGCACTATGAGCCGCTTTTAAAGGGGATCGTGATGATGCCGTACGCGATTCCGGGGGTGGTGATGGCGGTGGGATTGCTGCGGTTCTATTCTTCCGGACCCCTTGTCTTGAACGGAACGATCTGGGTGCTGGTCGGGGCCTATTTCGTCCTTTTGCTGCCCTATCTTTATCAGGGGATCCGCAACAGCCTTGCGACCATCGAGGTAACCACCTTGATGGAGGCGGCGGAGATTTTAGGCGCAGGGCGCTTTCAGACTTTTCGCGCCGTAATTTTTCCCAATCTGATCCCAGGCGTACTCGTCTCCACCCTGCTTTCGATTTCCATTCTCTTTGGGGAATTTGTCCTGGCCAATCTCCTGGTAGGGGGCCATTACGAGACGATTCAAATCTATTTGCTGCGGCGAATGGGGGAGAGCGGTCATCTGGCCAGTGCCATCGTCATCACCTATTTCCTTTTACTGTTGCTCCTCTCTTGGGGGATGGTGAAATTCGGGATGGGCAATTTTGCACAACATGCTTTGGAAGGAGAGAAGCGATGATGAATGCGTTAAAGATAGACGGGGTGCGGAAGCATTACGGGAACACCCCGGTCCTGGAGGATGTCTCTTTCGAAGTAGGGCATGGGGAGCTGGTCTCCTTATTGGGACCGAGCGGATGCGGGAAAAGTACCTTGCTGCGGGCGATCGCCGGTTTAATCCCATTGGATCAGGGGGAGATTTGGATTGGGGAGAGGGAAGTGAGCCGGCTTGCTCCCAAAGACCGGGAGGTGGGAATGGTTTTTCAATCCTATGCCCTCTTTCCCAATTTAACGGTGTTTGAAAATATTGCCTTTGGGTTGAGGGTAAAGCGGATCAAGGAGGCGGAGATCAAAAAAAGGGTCGCCGACTTAATCTCCCTTGTGCATCTGGAAGGGAAGGAAGGATTTTATCCCCGCCAGCTTTCCGGGGGACAACAGCAGCGGGTGGCTTTGGCCCGGTCCTTGGCCGTCCAGCCCAAAGTTCTCTTGCTGGATGAACCCTTCAGCGCATTGGATGCAAAGATTCGCAAGAATTTACAGGAGGAATTGCGCGCATTGCAACAGGCACTTCACATCACGACGATTCTGGTCACCCACGATCAAGAGGAGGCGTTAAGCATCTCCGACCGGCTCTTCGTGATGGAGCAGGGCAGAATTCTGCAGGCGGGGACTCCGGAAGAGATCTACGCCGCTCCCGCCCATCCTTTTGTGGCCCACTTCATCGGACAGTATAATATTCTTAGCCGTCTTGAAGCCATGCGGCTCATGGGCAGAGAAGTGGAAGGAACCCGATTTGTGATCCGCCCCGAGGTGATTCGCATTCAGGCTGAGGGAAAGGAGACGGATGGGAGCGGTCGTTTGATTGCTGGAATCGTGCGGCGAAGCACCATGATGGGGAATATTTTGCGCTATTCCATCGAGGCCGAAGGGGTTCTCCTCCTGGTTGACCAACTCCATCGCCGGGCCAATGCGTTCAAGGTCGGAAGCCAAGTTTTTCTTTCCATCCCACAGGAAGAGTTTATCGTATTGCAATGAGGTGAGTGTGTGTCTATCGAAGCGATTGAACGTAGAGAAGAGATCCTTCGCATCTTGCAGGAAAAAGGAAAGGTGCGGGGAATTGAACTGAGCATACGTTTTGCCGTCTCCCCGGAAACGATCCGCCGCGATTTAGAGATGATGGAACAGGAAGGAATTGTGAAGCGGGTCTACGGAGGGGCGGTCTTGATCGGTAAGACGAAGGAAGAAGCCCCCTATCTGGAAAGGCAACGTCAATTCCAGGCCGAGAAGCGCGCCATCGGGAAATTCGCCGCCCAAATGATCGGCGATGGGGAGTCGATCCTCATCGACGTGGGCACGACGACGTTAGAATTGGCGAAAGCGATTCGGGGGGGAGAAGGGGTCACCGTCCTCACCAATTCCTTGTCGGTCGTCAACACTTTAGATCTCTCCCTGCAGCGGGGGCAATTTCAAGGGGAAGTGATGGTGTTGGGAGGAACTCTGAACCCCGCCCAACAATCGATCCGAGGCTCCCTCACGGAACGGATGATTGAAAACTTTTACGTCGATAAGGCGTTTATTTCGGTGGGGGGGATTACGCTTCACGAGGGATTGAGCGATTATGATCTGCAGGAATCTTTGGTGACGAAGGCGATGATGAAAGCGGCGAAGCAGGTCATCGTGTTGGCAGACCATTCGAAGTTAGGGATCAAAAGTTTTTATCGACTGGGGAGGTTGGAAGAAGCCGACATCATTCTCTGCGATCAAGAACCTCCGGAGAGTTGGCGGAAGCAGATTAAGCAACTGGGGATAGAATGGATCAAGGTAGAGGTGGAGGATGAGCAGAGGTGAAGGTAGATTATCATGTGCATCTGGAGGAGGGCCCCTATTCTCTTACGTGGTGGCGGCGCACGGCCAAGGCTCTCCATTTTTTCCCCATAGAGGCGGGAGGGATGGGCCGAACGGAGAGAATTCCCCGGGATCCAATGTGGATTCGGAGGATCCATGAAGCGATGGGGAGCCGAATCCTGGAGGGTGCCTATTCTCCGCGTTGGATGGACCTTTATCTTTACCGCGCCAAAGAATTGGAACTGAAGGAGGTGGGAATTGTCGACCATCTCTATCGTTTCCGCGAGATGCGCGGATATTTCGAACGATATATTGATTTGAGCGGGAGCCGATTGGGCCGGATGCAGCGCGATTGGTTGGACGCGGTCTGCGTAGAATCTCTCGACCGCTTTGTGGCGCGTATCGAAGAAGAGCGGGAGAGATGGAAGAAGGCCGGCATATCGTTGAAACTGGGGTTAGAAGCCGATTATTTCCCCGGCGGTGAAGAGGAATTATCCTGTGTTTTATCGAAATACCCTTGGGATTATGTGATTGGTTCGATTCATTTCCTGGATGGTTGGGGATTTGATAATCCCGAGACGAAACATTTTTTTCAGGATATGGATCTGGAACGGTTGTATGACCGTTTTTTCTCGATGGTGATGCAGGCGATCCGCAGCGGGCTTTTTGACATCATCGGTCACCTTGATAATATAAAGGTGTTTGGTTACAGGCCTGATGAGCAATTTCTCTCCCCCTACTATCGGCAGATCGCCGACCTTTTGGCGGAGAGAGATGGGGCGACGGAGATCAACACCGGTCTTTCTTACCGCTATCCGGTAAAGGAGGCCTGTCCTGCGCCACATTTTCTCCAAATTCTAGCAGAAAAGGGGGTCGCCATCACCACCTCTTCGGATGCCCATTTTCCCGATGATCTGGGAACCGGTTTAACGGAAGCGCGGATCGAGCTTCGAAACGTAGGATTTCATTCCATCATTGGGTTTGAAAAAAGGAAGAGAATCGTCTATCCGTTCGAGGAATGAAGAAACCAGGATGGGCTGCCGCACTGGCGGAACCATATTTTTTTAAGCTTTTTGAAGGATACTATCAATAACATGATAAAATGAAAAAGAAATGTTTTTAAACGTACTACTTGAAAAAGGAGGCTTTACGAATGAAGTTAAAAGGGAAAGTTTCGGTGGTAACGGGTGCGGGGTCGGGGATTGGAAGAGCGATTGCGACGCTTTTCGCCGAGGAAGGAGCGAAGGTCGTCCTTGTTGACGTAAATCAAGCTACATTGGAAGAAGTGACCAAGTCCATTACGTCAAACGGTGGAGAAGCGACGGGTGTATTCGGGAATGTGATGAAGGAAGAAGATGTGCAAAAGATGATCGATACGGCGGTAAATGTTTATGGGTCATTGGATATTCTCGTAAATAACGCCGGAGTTCTGGATGGAATGGTTCCTGCGGCGGAAGTAACGGACGAATTGTGGGAAAGGGTGCTCGGGGTAAATGTTACGGGGCCTATGCGGGCCATACGCAAATCTTTGCCGATCATGATGAAACAAGGGAAGGGGGTTATTATAAATGTGGCTTCCATCGGAGGACTTTTCGGGTCAAGGGCGGGAGCTGCGTATACGGCATCCAAACATGCGTTGATCGGGCTCACCAAAAATGTGGGTTTTCAATATGCCCATTCCGGGATTCGGTGTAATGCGATTGCCCCCGGCGGGGTAGAGACCAACATTGCTCCGGAAGGTACGTATATGAACCCCTTTGGAACCGAAAGGGCGATGGCTGGAATCAATATAAATCCGCGAATGGGAAAACCGATCGAAATCGCCAACATCGCCCTTTTCCTTGCTTCCGATGATTCCAGTTTCATCAATGGGGCCGTGATAACGGCCGATGCAGGTTGGACCGCTTATTAATCTTGCTTTGCGATTGTTATCCACGTTCTTCCATCTCGTCTCTCCGCTTCAACAGGTCGCCGGAAGAATTGGGTGAGCACTTCCGCAGTGAGAAGTTCACCCGTGTTCCCTGCCCGAAAGACTTCTCCGGAACGGAGGAGGAGGGTTTTGCTGAAAAGGGGGAGAATCTCTTCGGTTTGATGGGTGACGTAGAGTAGGGTGGGTCCGTTCGGATCTTCCGCGAAGGTTTGGATGGTCCGAAGCAGTTCTTCCCTGGCGAAAAGGTCGAGTCCATTCGTCGGCTCATCCAGGATGAGTAGTTTGGGGGAAGCCATCAGGGCACGTGCGATGAGGAGGCGCTGCTGCTCTCCCTGAGAGCATGTCCCATACGCCCTGTTTTTCAGGGAACCGCAGCCCAACTTTTCCATCAGGGAGTAGGCCGTTTCCATCGCTTCAGGAGTAGGCGTTTCGTAGAGGCCGATGGAAGCGAATTTTCCGCTTACGACCACATGTTGGGCCAGTTCCCATCCATCGATCCGGGCGAGGAGGGAGGAGCTTACCCATCCGATGGATTGCCGGAGATCATGAAGATCCGTTTGGCCAAATTTTTTCCCAAGAACCGTTATTTCTCCTTTGGTGGGCCAGATATATCCGTTGATCAAGTTGAGGAGGGAGGTTTTTCCGGACCCGTTTAAACCCAGAATCGCCCAATGCTCTCCCTTTTTCACCTGCCATGTGATCTCCTTTAAGATACTCCTTTTTTCCCTAATCCAGGAAACCCCATTCATGTCGATGATCCGTTCCACGCGTTAACTTCCTCTCTAAATTTATTTTTCCATCATAGGATCACTTTTCCCATTTTACTATATTTGCGGGACAGTTGCAGCCTGCATCGACCTAAAAAGTTCCGATGGATTGGAGATTTATGTAGATCCCATGAGTCTTCCATAGAGATGTCGGGACGAAACTTTTATCGGACAAGCGGCGTATCTGCTTATGGTAGAAAGAAGAGCTATGAAAGTGATATGAATCATTTATTATCGATTTGAGGGATACATATGGGAGATTTGCCGCTGGAAGTGGAAAATCTAAACGCGGGCTATGAAGGGAAGGCGAAAGTGCGTCGTCTTGATTTTCAATTGAAGGAAGGAGAGATCGTCGGCCTCATCGGGTTAAACGGAGCAGGGAAGAGCACCACCATGAAGACCATCCTCGGTTTGCTGCCGAAAATGGGTGGGAGCATCCGATTTTGGGGAATGACGATGGAGGAGGAACCGTTACAGGTAAAGAGAAGGATCGCCTACATTCCGGAGATGCCCCTTCTTTATGACGAGTTGACCTTATGGGAACATCTTCAATGGGTGGCGATGGCCTATGGACTGGATCAGGCCGCCTTTGAGGCTCGGGTCGGCCCCCTCCTCACGCAGTTCCGTATGGAGGGGGTAAAACACCACTTTCCATCTTCTTTTTCGAAGGGAATGAGGCAGAAGGTGATGGTGCTTTTCGCCTTTCTCATGCTGCCCATCATTTTGGTTAGCGGCATCGCTTTTTTTCAAAGTTTGCCCCTCTATGTCCTTCCCCTCGTCTGGCTGGGAGGCTATCTTTTCACCGACCGGCTCCTTATATGGAAGCTGAGGTGGATGTGAAACACGAGAGTCAAAACGGATTTTAATCTCGAACAACCGGGGCGGTCCGAAAGGTTGGAATGTTTGTTAGAGCATAGATTGATAGGGAAATCACACGGTAGAGATCAAATCGAAATTACACCGGTTGATGCATTATTCACATTTTCATTAAAAGGATTTTTTTCGGTGGATGTATAATGAAAGAGTAATGAAAATAATTTGAAATGGAGATGTGTTTCATGAAACCGGTGATCGGCATTACCAGCAGCTATGCGAAAATCAGCGAATTTAGCGAAGGTGTATACATCCATCATGATTATCACCGTGCCATCGAAGCCAGCGGAGGGATTCCCCTGATCCTACCTGTCGTTCACCCCGATCTATTCTTGGAGACAATCGATCTATGCGATGGGGTGATCTTTTCCGGAGGAGAGGATGTGGCTCCGCAATTCTATGGGGAAGAGCCCCATCAGAAGCTGGAGATGGTATCCTTTGAACGGGATCGGATGGAGATCGCAGGCATTCAAAAGGTGATTTCCCAGGATAAACCCCTACTCGCCATCTGCAGAGGGATCCAGGTGCTCAATGTGGCGTTGGGCGGGACCCTGTTTCAGGATCTCCCCAGCCAATATCCCGGAGCCCTTCAACATCGGCAGAAGATCCCTCGCCCCCTCGCCACCCATAGCGTGAAGGTGAATGGGGATTCCAGGCTAGCCCACATCATCGGTCAAAGAGAAATTCGGGTGAACAGCCTCCATCATCAAGCGGTAAACCAAGTCGCCCCCTCCTTAACGGTGGTGGGACGATCTCCGGACGGAGTGGTGGAAGCGGTCGAAGATCCATCCAAAGGATTTCTGATCGGAGTGCAGTGGCACCCTGAATCGATGTTTCCGTGGGACCCGAACGCAAAAGCATTGTTCCAGGAATTTGTTCGTCGAAGTGCCGAGAGAAAGAATTTGTGATTGACTTTGATGCTGCGGGTCTTTTCATCCGCCCGAAGGAACGGACAAAGGATTTACGCGCCAACCGAAGGCTTAGATGTACATAGGGTCCAGGGGAAGGATTCGTCACCCTGCTCGGAGAAGGGCGGGGTGATGTTTTTGGAAGGACGGTTGGAGGAAATGGGAGGAGAATGTCGAATAGGTTCCTAAGAATCGTTCCCCGTAGTTTCTATATCTCATGATAGAATGAATGATAGAATGAAAAATGAGGGATTGATCCATGATCGGAACCATTCGCGCTTATTTACAAACGGTACAATCTAAAACGACCCGGCGGAAAAAGATCGCCGTTGATGAATTGGAACGATCCATCATGGATGCATACGGATCGGTCGACCATTACCTGCAGGCCGGCGGTTACCAATCATTCTATCAGGGGGTAAAACAATTGGAGCAGGAAGGCTTGATCGCCCCCTTACGTTCCGCCCCTTTGAACGGCCGTACACCCCCCTTGTCCGCGTCCTACTGGCTCATGCCGCAGGGCGTCACGGCCCGATGGAGTGAGGTACAGATGTTGCGGGTTGCCGATCGGTTGAATATGGAAAAATACCGGCAGCAACCATCCCTGCAGACCGATGAGGAATGGGGCCGCATTGAGCGAGTTTATCGCTTTCTCCTCCGCGCTTATGAACGGGAATGGGTTACGCGGGAAGAACGCTCCCTGGAATTGTTCGGGAATGAGAAATGGCTGGCGGGGAGTGAAGGAAATGCTTTTTTAAGTCGAATCGGGATCTCCTTGGAGGATTTGAAAGCGAGAGTTTATGGGGAGCCCTTTGTCTTCTGGCCCCGTCCCGGGGTCGACGTGGCGAAGGCGAGGGATGTGCTGATTGTGGAGAACCTCTCTTTTTTCCACACCGTAAAGAGGGTGCTGGAGTCAGGGAGGGAGATCGGAGGGATAGAGCCTGATCTCCTCGTTTACGGGGAAGGAAAAAAGATCGAGTCCAGCTTTCCTTTTTTGTTCGACCTCATGTCGGGGACAGATCTTCGATCGGTGAGGGTGAACTATGTGGGAGACATCGACGCGGAAGGGTGGGGAATCTATGTACGCCTCGTCCGTCGTTATCCCGAGATGAATGTGCGCCTCGCCTTTCCCCTCTATTCCGTCATGTGTGCGGTGTCGCGCCGCTTCGTTGAATTGCCGTCGTATCGGGATCAAAGCGAAAACGAAGAAGTGCTGCAGGATATCATTCGCTCCTTTACCGCGAACGGATTAGACTCGGAAGCGCGTCTTATTGCTGATTTATGGCGGCAGAGGAGACGTATCCCCCAAGAAGTCCTCACGTTTGAAACTTTCCTACAGCGTTAATATATAGAGAGGTGCAGTTCGTTGAAAGAACGTTGGCAGGGTTTTAGCGAGCGTGTGAAGCGCTTAAATCCATTGTGGCAGCTGGGCGGCGGGATGAATCTGGGGGAATTGAACCCATATGCCCGGATGCTGGGACTTGCTTTATTGCTGGAAGTTTTTTTTAGGGAATTGGACAACAATCCGGCACGAACGCGCCAAGACTTACTCCAGATCACCCAGGATTTGCTCCAAGAAATGCACTTGCAGGTATCGGATGTGCAGATCATCCGGCGTTTTGTGGACGGCATCTTGTGGAGCGGGACTCCGCAAATGCAAGAATCCTTCGTCGCCTATTTCTTTGATGAAAAAGAGGAACGGATGGCGGAACAGAGTTTCCGCTATTTACAGGAAGACCGCCTGAACTCCCAGTGGGAGAGAGGGGGAAATACGGTTTATCAGCTGACGGATGAGTCGCTGGAGCTCATCTTCATGAGCCGTGAGGTTTTGCAGGAGCTGGAAATTGGCATCGACCAGCTCTATGTGCAGCAGCAGATCAAACGGGGCAATTATCGGAAAGCCCTTCGGGGGTTGGATGATCTCTTGGCCAAGGTCAACCGTTTGATCCAGCAGGAACAGGGCTATCAGGCGGATATGAAGCGGAATCCCAAAATCATTTTTCAACAGGGAGGACGATGGCGGTCGAAACGGGAAGAAGAGATCCACGCCCAGTTCGCCGAGGAGAAAAAGCGGTTCGATGAACTGCAAAGGGCTTTGCATCGGATGCAGGAGACCGATTCCGGTGAATGGTACGCTTTACAGGACAAGCTGGAGAGGACACGGGTTCAACATGACAAACTGGCGCAGGTCGTATTGGATAATATAGCACTGGAGGTTGAACTGCGCGTCCGCTATCCGCAATTGTTCTGGAATCGTCCCTCCTATTCTTTCCGACGTAATGTATGGGAAGAGGGGATCTTGAAGGAAGGATTGGCCCATCCCGATCAGCTTTCTCTGTTTCTTGAGCCCCTCTTCTCGCCGGAGCCTCCCTTTCTTTTTCCGCTGGACTGGGGATGGGCCGAGCAGACGGAAAGCGTTTGGGAGGAGGAAGAGCGGGTAGAGGAGACGTCGGCGGAAATCGAAGCGTATGTGCCGCATAGGATCGATTTTGAACAGATTGCCGACGTTTGGCAGTCCATCTTTTTGAAATTGCTGGAAGAGGGACATTTCTCCCTCTCCGAGCTTGCCCACATCGGCCCGGAAGAACAACAAAAGTGGTTGCTCCAGAAGGAGACCTCCGATCTGTGGCTGATGTTCTTCGCCAGTCCCCTCGTCGTTCCGCCTTTGACGCCTGAAATGGCGGTGACGGATGATAGGCTGAAGTTGATCCAGGTTTTGCAGAACCGGGACCCACGCTTTCTCGCACTTACCGGCAAGCGCATTCGTGTGCAGATCGAACCGGGAAAACCGATGATTCGGTGGGAAAAAATGGCCATCACACCCTTTTACATGATCGTGGAAGAGGAGGGAAACCCCATTGATTGAAAACGAACAGGTGCAACAAGCCGCGGCCCTTTTCTTCTCGCTGCTTAAACGAAAGGTGATCCCGTTAGACGATCCCATCGTCCAATCGTATTTTCGTGAAGAGGGGGTTCGGGATGCGCTGCGCATTCTCGCCAACGAGTCGGGAACGGAGCTCTTGCAGACCCAGGATCGATTACATCTGGTGGCAAGGCCGCAGGGTTCCGTCTTTGCCACCTCGTTTACGCATATGAAGAATCGGTATGGGGAGTTGGAGACGAAGAAGTATTTCTACCTGCAAAATGTGATCATGCTCGTTTTTTTGGCGGAAATCGATGTGGAGAACGGTCATCGCCTTCGCTGGGAGAATCAGGGGATCTCCTATTACCAATTGGAACGGCAGGTGGATTTGACGCTGAAACGCTGGCGGGAGAAAGAAGAGGAGTCGGAGGGTTGGTTTAGCCGCGATTGGGGGGTAGCCGTATCGGAAATGGCCGATCTCTGGGCTGCCCTCTCTACCCAGGATGAGACGGGCGAAAACCCTGCTTCCCTCACCCGCCGAACCCGCCTGGGGAATATCGCGTTGGCGATGCGGGTATTACGGGATGAGAACCTGGTCTATATCGCCGAGGATATCTTAAGGGTTACGCCTCGTCCCGAATTATACGAACGTTTGGAAGGAATTTATCACCGTCAGGACCGTTATCTGGAATTGCGGAATCTGATTCGTCGAAGCCTATCGGAGGAGGGGTTATTGTAGATGCCGAGGATGGAACGCATTCGTATCACCGGGGTACGGTATGAAAATATGCGCAAACGGCACGAGGATACCCTTTTGGATCTGTGCAATGAGGACGGACCGCAACATACCCTGATCACCCTTGTGAACGGCGGAGGAAAAGGCCTGCTGTTGCAAATGATCTTTCAACTTCTTTTGCCCAAGACCACATGGGGAAAAAATGGGGAGAACCGCGTTGAAGCCTTGTTTTATAACGAACGGAAGGCGTTTCGTCCATACACCTTTCATGTGGGCATCGAGTGGCGCCTCGATACGGAGCCACGATCCTGGTTGATGACGGGGATCGCCGTCACCGCCAAGGAAAAACAAAGAGTGGATGAGTCGGAGGAGAATCCCTCCGACATCCATTACATACTTTATACCCAGACTTATGGAAAACCCCACGATTGGGATCTGGCAAAGATGCCCCTTTACGATACGGAAAGACGGGAAGGGGTACAGATGGAGGAATTAAAAGCATTCCTTGATCGGCAGAAATCACTCTTTCAAACTTTTTCTCCCTCCCGTTTACGAGACTACTACGATTACCTCGCCTCTTTCGGAATTGAAAAGGGCGATTGGCAGGTGATGCGGAAAATTAACAAGGAGGAGGGCGGAGTGGAGGCTTTCTTCAGCGATGGCCAAGATAACGACGGTCTCTTTCGCCATAAAATTATCCCTACCATAAGCCAATACCTGCAGACGGAGGAATCGGAAGGGCTTGTCCCCCTTTTTCGTTCTTCGGTGAAGATCGCCCAGGATCTGCCGAAGTTAATGGCTCGGGAGGCTTCCTACCGAGAAATGCAAGAGGTGTTAAACCCCCTGAAGGATTCTTTGGAGAACGGCCTCTTGGAAAAAAAGAGGGTTGAAGAGCATCAGGAGAAAGGGGAGGTTTTGCTCGGCGCAATACATGGTTGGCAGGAAACGTTAGGCGCAGAGCTTGAAAAATGGGGAGAGGAGAAAGAGCGTGAAGAGGAACGACTGAGGGATTGGCTCTGGCAGGAAGCGAACGTAAGCTATGCGAAACAACATCGGAAAGTGAAGCAGATGAAAGATCGGCTCGAGCAAATCACGAAGCAGAAGATTTCAAAGGCCGAGAGGGTAGCCACGTTGGAACGGGAGGTGAAACTCGCTCACCTCCACTACTTGTTGCGCCAATGGTCGGATCTGGGGAATCAAGAGAGGGAAACCCGAGAGGAGATCGAACAATTGCAAAAGTCCATGGAAGCTTCCCCCACCGCCCAGGAGCTGGAGCGCCTACGAAAACATCTTGCGGAGGAGTGGGATCGGGCTGCCTCCCTTTGGGCGGATCATATCGCCCAGGTGGATCAGGCCAAAAGGGAGTTTCAGGATCTGCAGTTCGCCACGAAGGAGGAGATCAAACAAACCGACCGGCGTCTGGTGGAGAAAAAAGGGAGAGCAGGGACCTTATCTGAAAAAATGAAAGAGTTTAACGGCCAGGCCATCCGGATGGCCAATCGCTATGGCGCCAAAGTAAATACAGATCCGGAGGCGGTGCTCCGAGAACACCAGAGGGAGTATGAACAACGGAAAGAGAATCTGGCCGAATTAAAACGGCAGCTGGAGGAATATCAACGGGAGAAAGAGAGAGTTATCGCAGAACAAAGCGCCCTCACTCAGGAAAAAGAACAGCATGAAAGAAAGCGGCTTGAGCTGGAAGAAGCGTACCATGCGCGCCGGAAAGGGGAAGAGTCGCTCTACATTAAACTCCGTTCGTTCTTTCCGGAGTGGTCCGTGGAGGATCGCGGCGGGATGGGTTGGTTGCAAGAGGCGGCACGGAGGATCCAGGAAAAAATCACGAAAGTGGAGAGAGCACACAAAGAGGAGGAGCAAGCCTATTGGATGCACCAATTGGACCGTTCGCTCCAAACGGAGGAGTACTGGATTCCCAATCGGGATCTCGCTCAGCTTTATCGGCATTTGGAGGCGGCCAATATCCAGGCGGTGTATGGAACCGAATTTTTGAAAGATTTGTCGGCCGAAGAATCCCTCTCCTATATCCGTCGTTATCCCCTCTTACCCTATGGGCTTGTAATCTGGAAGGCGGACGAAAAGCGGCTCAAAACACTTTTCTCCTCTCCTAAAGCACGGGAGTGGTTTCTCCGCTCTCCGGTCCCCATCTATTCCCGGGAGATTGAACCTGCGTCCCACTCTCCGGTGGAGGGAGAAGGGGATGGCTGGTTCTCCGATCGGACCGCCCTCTATCTCCATGATTTCGGCATGGAATTGGCGCTCGGCGATGAACGCTGGGTTCAATGGCGAGAGAGGTTGGAGGAAGAGGAAGCGCGCTTTAAGTCCGCCCTCGCCATGTATGAAGAACAGGTGAAAAGCTTACGGGAGATATGGGATGACATTCGGATGTTGCTCCGGGAAACACCGTCGGCGGTCTGGCAGGAGAGGATGGAGGAAGAAAAGGAATGGCTCACGGGCCTGGAGGATCGTTTGCAGCAGCTGGAATCCAGGGAGACGGAGCGTAAGGAGGCCGTCCGGAGAGTATCGGAAAAAAGCCTGGAAACGGAAGAATTGATGCGAAGGCAAGAAGAGGCCATCGGGGAACTGAAGCGGTGGATCGACCGGGTTCTTCAATACAAAGGGGATATGAGGGAACGGGACGAAGTTCTGCAAGAGATCCATCGTCTGGAAACGGAAAAGAGGAGTTTGGAGGAGCGCTACACCCGGCTTGAGAACGGGTTAAACGATTTGAAAGATAATGAGAGGAATTGGAGGGGGAAAAGGGAAAAGGAATTCGAGGAAGTAAAAAAGGTGCTGGCGGATGCCGCTTTTCCCGCCGGAAGTAAGGGAGAATACGAGGAACGGGTACGAATCATCAATGAATGGGTCGAGGTTGAAATCTCCTGGGAGACGGATACTCGGCGCTTGCTTCAATTCGCCCGCGAGGCGCTCCGCTTAAAACAGAGCGTCGAGGAAAAAGAAGGGAGGTTGCTCCTCCTTCAGGAAAGGTTGACCCAATTGAACCAGCGACGCAAAGAGAAAGAGACGGAAATGGAGGATGTGACGCCCGATTGGCCGCAAATCACGCCGATTGAGGGAGCGGAAGAGGTGTTAAAACGGAGATGGCAAATGGCGGAGAAAGAATACGGGGAAGAACAGAAACAGCTTCAGAAGCTGGAAAGGGATTTTGAGCGCGCCGATTCCGCCTGCTCCACCGAACAGGAGCATTTGCTTCAAGTGGCACAAGAGGTGTTGCACCGGTACGGCAAGGAAGCAGCTCCTTGGGAAGAGATTTCATTGGAGTTGAAAGAACAAGAGATCGTGGAAGGAAAGGCAAAAAGCACCATCCATCTCCACGAGGTGGAACAGATTCTCGACGATTTGAGACAAAAGATCGGCCGCCTGGATAACAATCAGAAGCGGATGGGAGATCAGGGAATTCGCCTGAAATTAACCTTAGAGATCCCGCAGGCCCTGATGGAATCGGTGAAACGGGAGCCGGGCAGGGCGGTGGAGGAGTGGATCGAAGCCCATAAACGGTTCAAAGAGCAATTGGATCTTCTGAAGGGAGCCATGGAAAGGGAGCGTTCCCGCCTCCTGCAGAAACTGGAAGGGTTGTCGTGGGATGCCACGTTGAAGGAGAATCTGAAACAGGCGATCCACGAATTAGACCTAAATGACTGGAAGCAGTCCCGCGATGTTTTAGAGAGCATGATCCTACATGCGGCGGAAGAGATGAACCGGCTGCAAGAGGATAGGAAACGGGCCGAGGAGGCACGGGATACCTGGGTGGAAAGGGCGTCATACCGGGTGATCCAGATCATTCGGGCGCTCAAAAAGATGGAAAGCAGCATGGTGATCCTCAATCAAAACAAGCACCGGTTTCCCCTCGTGCAGATGAACCTGAAGAGAGGGACCTTTCCCGAACAACCGGAAGAGATTAAACCGGAATTGAATGATTTCTTCTTGCGAACCATGGAGAGGCTGATCAAAACGTATGGAGAGATCGAAAACGTGCCCGATGCGGAGTGGGAAACGGCCGTCAATGACGGTGAAGTGGTCCATGTGGCCTTCCACCGCCGCTTCCCGACTTTGATGGTATACAAGCCGCAAACGACGAACAGTTTTCTTTATGAGACTCCCAAAGGGCATCATTATACGGAGTGGCAGACGCTCAACAAGGGATCATACACCGAGGCGAAGGGCAGCGGCGGGCAGTTGCTTGCGGCGCGGACGATCGTGATGATGATGTTAATCACCTATCGCAGGCAGCAACAGGCTAAACAATGGACGGTCCTGATTTCAGACAATCCGTTTGGCCAGGCCGTATCGGAACACATCCTCGATCCCATTTTCGCCATAGCGGAAAATCTCCATTTCCAATGGATCGTCGTATCACCGCCGGAATTGATTAAGCTGGATGTAAGCCGCCGCTTCCCGGTTTACTGGGAATTAAAACTTCACCCGTTCGCGCATGGAGAACAGATTGTGGAAGAGTTGCACCACGGCGGAAGGCAGTATACCGATGAATTATCCCTCTTTGATTTTTAAACCCTCATCGTTCCCCGTAACCGAAGATGATAAGACTTGCGTTTTTTATTCCCTGTGTTCGGCGGAAGCCGACGTGAAGCGAATTTTCGGCATAACCCGGTTTTAGGTCATGAGCTGGAACGTTGCGGGGACATCTCCACTGAAATGGTGCCGCAGGACAGAAGTTTCATCCCAGGTTATAAAAAAGTGATTGACATCTTTTGTGAACCTCTATACACTAGGGATAAGAGAAGTCTTGTTTTCCAGTGGAGTGGATCCGGGAGAAAACTTTCCTCCTGGCTGCGGGAGATAAGAGATCCCATGAGGAGCCCGGAAAGAGTTTGGTGTGAAGATCTTTTCTCGAGGATCTTAGGAAGATCCCCAAAGGTTAGCAAAGCAGAGCAGAGAAGAGCATAGCGGAGATGAGGAGAGCGAATGGAATACCCTAGAACGAACGCCGGGGATTCGCTATCCCCGGCTTTTCTTATCTCTCTATGCCCTCTTCTCGCCGATTCCAAATGACCTGAGAGGAGTGGAAACCATGTCGTTCCCCCATTCAGCCCCAAGTCTCCCCAATCCCCTGTATATTAAACCCCTACGTTACACCTTTCTGGCCGATTCTCTCACTCCGATCCGCCTCTATCACGCCTACCGGGGGGAGGGTACTCTTCTCTTGGAAAGCGTGGAAGGGGGAGAGAAGTGGGCCCGCTATTCCTTTATCGCCCTTCATCCCTTTGCCTTCTACCGCTATCGGGAGGGCAAAGGGGAGTTACAGGTTCTTAAGGAACAATACATCCTGGAGACGGAGGATCCCCTCTTCTTGTTGCGCCGATTTTATGAACAGGTTCATTTCCTGGCGACGCCGGGTCTTCCCCGTTTCCCTGGCGGCGGCATCGGCTATTTTGGTTTTGAACTTCTGCATCATTATGAAAAAGTGCCCCGCAAAGGGAAAGGGGATCTGATCCGCCTCCTCTTCCCCCAGGACTTGATCGTCTTCGATCACAAGACCCAATCGATTACCCTGATCCATCATCTTCTCTCCCCTACCCAGGAATTTTCCCGGGTAGAGGAGGAAAAGGGAGAGGCATATCTCAGGCAGATGGCCGACGAGATTTTGGACAGCAGGGATCGGGTTCCCACCTTGGGGGAATTTCCCTTGCAAGGGCGCCAAATCTCATATCGATCCAACACCTCCCGGGAGGAGTACCTGGAGATGGTGGAAACGGCACGTCGGTACATCCGGGCCGGAGATATTTTCCAGGTGGTGCTTTCTCATCGGCTGACGGTGGAGACGGAGGCGGATCCCCTTTCCGTCTACCGCCTTTTACGGATTTTAAATCCATCATCCTATCTCTACCTCCTCGATTTTGGCGACGAGGTTTATGTGGGCAGCTCCCCCGAGCTTCTGTTACGGGTGGAGGAGGGAAGGATGGAGACGAGACCCATCGCCGGAACGAGGCCGAGGGGAAAGGATCCTCTGGAAGATCGGCGGCTGGAGGAAGAACTTCTCGCCGACGAGAAGGAGAATGCGGAACATGTGATGCTGGTCGATCTGGGGAGAAACGACCTGGGGCGGGTGGCGGAGGCCGGCTCCGTCCATGTTCCCCAATTTCGCATCATCGAGCGTTATTCCCACGTGATGCACATCGTTTCCCAGGTAAGCGGCCGATTGAAAAGGGGACTTACCCCCTTGGATGCACTCCTCTCCGTCTTTCCTGCCGGGACCGTGTCCGGGGCGCCAAAGATTCGTGCCCTGGAGATCATCGGTGAATTGGAGCGGGAGGGGCGGGGGACTTACGCCGGAGCGATCGGGTACCTGGGCTGGACCGGAAATCTCGACACCTGCATCGCCATCCGTACCATCCGTTTCCAGGGGAAAACGGCGGAGATTCAGGCCGGTGCAGGGATTGTCTACGATTCCGTACCCGAGAGGGAATATGAGGAAAGCATGAATAAGGCGAAGGCGTTGTTGGAAGCCATCGCGATGGCGGAAGAGATGAAGCGGAGAAGAGATGTTTATCCGGTGAAATAACCGGAACATGAAGAGAGGAGTAGAGGAAGATGCTGACCCAAGTGTTAAAGAAAGTGGTAGAAGGAGAAAACTTGACCCGACAGGAAGCGAAGGAGGCCATGGATCAGATTATGGGAGGTGAAGCCACTCCTGCCCAGATCGGCAGCCTCCTTACGGCATTGAAGATGAAAGGGGAGACGGTGGAGGAGATCCTGGGATTTGCCCAATCGATGCGGGAGCATGCGGTGAAGATCGAAGCGGACGAGAAGGCGATCGATACGGCGGGGACGGGGGGGGACGGGGCCAAAACCTTTAACGTCTCGACGGCGGCTGCCATCGTGGCCGCTGCGGGAGGGGCTAAGGTGGTAAAGCATGGGAACCGCGCCCTTTCCAGCCGCTCCGGGAGTGCCGATGTTTTGGAGGAGCTGGGCATTCCTATCGGACTTGGTCCGGAAGAGGCGAAAGAAATGCTGGAGGAGACCAATCTTTGTTTTCTCTTTGCTCCGGTCTATCACCAGGCGATGAAACATGCGGCAGGCCCCCGGAAGGAGATCGGGTTCCGCACCCTGATGAATCTCCTCGGTCCTCTCACCAATCCCGCGGGGGTGAAGCGGCAGATCATCGGCGTCTTTGACCCCTCCTATGCCCGGCGGTTGGCGAGAGTTCTACGCGAACTGGGGAGTGAGCATGTTCTCATTCTCTCCTCCCATGACGGGTTGGATGAGATCTCTGTCTCCGCCCTAACCCGTGTGGTGGAATTAAAGGGAGGGGAATTGTACGAATTTGAAATCTCTCCGGAGGAGCTGGGGCTTACCCTTTATCCGGCCGGCAGTTATTCCACCGGGAGCGCTAAGGAGAATGCGGAGACCATGATCGAGATTTTCCGGGGAAAGGAGAACGCCGACGGTGAGATCGTCTTGGCCAACGCCGGCGCCGCCCTCTATGTGGCGGGCCTTGCTTCTTCCATACGGGAGGGTGTGGAACGCTCCCGGGAGATCATTCAAAGCGGTCTTGCCATGGAACAGCTCAGGCGTTTGCAAAATGCGGGAAAAAAGAGGCTTTTTGCTTAGGTGAGAGCCGTTCTCCCATGAAGATCGGTCCGTGGAGCTTATAAATCGGCGAGAGAGAGGAAAGCGGTGCAGAAACAGAGGAGATGGAGGGGGGAAGGTTTTGCTGGATCAAATCTTGGCGGTAAAGAGAAAAGAGGCGGAAGCGTTACGGGAGAAATCCCGCATGTGGAAGAAAGAGATTGAAATTCGACGAGGGGCAGTCACACCTGCCCAAGTTAAGGAGCTTCGCTCCCTAAAGGAGGCCATCCTTCATTCAACTAATCGAATCGGTCTCATCGCCGAGGTGAAGAAGGCGAGTCCCTCGAAAGGGCTGATCCGTCCGGACTTCGATGTGGAGGAGATCGCCTCCGAATACCGGGAGGCCGGGGTGGATGCTCTTTCCGTCCTGACCGACATTTCCTTCTTTCAGGGGGATCCTGCCTACCTCCCCCTGGCCCGGGAGGTATCGGGCAAGCCTGTCCTGCGAAAAGATTTCCTCATCGATGAAGCGCAGCTGTTTGAGTCGGTGATGCTCGGCGCCGATGCGATCCTGCTCATCGTGGCTGCCCTTTCCCCGGAGAAGCTTTCCGCATTAAGGCACCTTGCCCGGGAATTGGGGCTGGAAGTCTTGATTGAGGTCCACGATGAGAGGGAACTGGAATTGGCTCTTCCCTTAGAACCTGATCTTTTAGGCGTAAATAACCGGAATCTGAAGAGCTTCGTCACCAACCTGGAGACCACCAGGAGGCTAGCCCCCCTTGTCCCGGAAGAGGTCGTGTTGATTAGCGAAAGCGGCATCTCTACTCCGGAAGATGTAGAGGAATTAAAGGAGATGGGAGTGGACGGCATTCTGGTCGGGGAACATTTCATGCGGCAAAAGAGGATCGGGGAGGCGGTTCGAAACTTGGTGGGCGCGTAGCTCAAAGGAAGCATGAAAAGAAGTTTTCAACGAAGGATCCATCTTTAAATAAGGAAGGATTGAAAGAGCATTTTCAAGCGACGGGAGCAAGCGTTTTTGTACGTTTTCGGCAGCGGCATCGGTTTGAGTAGTGGAAAGGGGGCATCATGGTGACCACCCTTAAAATTTGCGGTATGACCGATCCGATGCTCCTCAGGGAGGCAGCCCAACTCTCCATCGACTATTTCGGATTCGTCTTTGCACCGGGAAGCCGGAGAAAGGTTACCCCGGAGCAGTTTGCCCGTTTCGATCTAAGCCATGTGAGAGGAAGTGTGGCGGTCTTCGTCCGTCCTACCCTTGAGGAGATCGCCGCGGCGCATGCGGCCAACCGGATCGACCTGATCCAGCTTCACGGCGGAGAGGAGAGGGGCTTCATCGAGGCGGTGAAGGAGCGCTTCTCCCTCCCTGTCATCCGAGGAGTGCCGGGCAATCGGGAAGGGCTCCAATCCTTAAAAGGAGAAGTTCCCTTCTATGACATCCTCCTCGTCGATACGGCGGGGAAAAAGGGATTTGGAGGGCAGGGGATCCCTTTTGACTGGAGTCTCATCCCCTTCTTTCGGGAGCTTCTCCGCCCCTACGGGATTCCCCTCTGGGTGGCGGGCGGTATCACCCCGGAGAATGTGGATCGCCTCCTGGAGGCGTATGAACCGGATGGGATCGACGTTTCCAGCGGTGTTGAGATAGATGGAAAGAAAAACCTTTCGTTAATCCAAAAATTGGTGAAGAGGGTGAAAGGATGATTGGAAGTTTCCCGGATACAAAAGGAAGATTCGGTTCCTTTGGAGGAAAATTCGTCCCCGAGACGTTAATGTATGCGTTGGAGGAGCTGGAGGAAGCCTATGCCCGCTTCTCCCAGGAGGAGGATTTCCGGCAGGAACTAAAGGATCTTCTCGCCGATTATGATGGGAGACCCACTCCCCTCTATTATGCGGAACGTTTAACCCGCCATTTGGGAGGGGCTCCCATTTACCTAAAGCGGGAAGATCTGAACCATACCGGCGCCCACAAGATTAATAATGCATTGGGCCAAGGACTTCTCGCCAAACGGATGGGAAAAAAGAAATTGGTTGCCGAGACGGGAGCAGGCCAGCACGGTGTGGCCGCTGCTACGGTGGCCGCCCTCCTGGGCCTCGAGTGTAAAGTATTCATGGGCGTAGAAGACATGAAGCGACAGCGTTTAAACGTCTTTCGCATGCGCCTCCTGGGAGCGGAGGTCGTCCCTGCCGATAGCGGAACCCGCACCTTAAAAGATGCCACCAATGAGGCGATCCGTTATTGGGTCGCCCATGTAGAGGATACCTTCTACATGATCGGATCCGTGGTTGGACCTCATCCCTATCCTCGGATGGTGAGAGATTTCCAGCGGGTCATCGGGGATGAGGCGAAGGCGCAAATGGTAAAGCAGACCGGTGGGCTCCCCCATACGATTGTTGCGGCGGTCGGGGGCGGCAGCAACGCCATGGGAATCTTTTACCCCTTCCTCGATGACCCGGTCCGCCTGATCGGGGTGGAGGCGGCAGGGAAGGGGATTGAAACCGGACAACATGCCGCTACCCTTTCCCAAGGGAAAAAAGGGGTGATCCATGGCTCCTACACCTACCTGCTCCAGGACGAGGAAGGGCAGATCCTCCCGGCCCACTCCATCTCCGCAGGTTTGGATTATCCGGGAGTGGGTCCGGAACATGCTTATCTGATGGAGAGCGGGAGGGCTCAATACGTATCGGTCACCGATGAGGAAGCCCTGGAAGCCGTGCAACTCCTCACCCGTTTGGAAGGGATTTTGCCCGCCCTGGAGAGCGCCCATGCCGTCGCTCATGCCATGAAGATTGTCCGGGAGACGGAAGGCCCGATCCTCATCAACCTCTCCGGTCGGGGGGATAAAGATATGGAGACCCTTATCAACCATTTTTCCTTAGGAGATATAGAGGACGAACAGAAAGAAACAAAGCAAAAGGGAGGGACAAAGGTATGACGGCAAGGTTGATGGCAGCTTTTCAGAAAAGAAAAGAGAAGGGAGACCGTCCCCTCTTCATCCCCTTTCTGATGGCAGGAGATCCCTCTGAAAAGGAGACCCTCATCTACATGAAGGAACTGGCTCAGGAAGGAGCCGATGTGATCGAGTTAGGCATTCCCTACTCGGACCCCTTGGCCGATGGTCCGGTCATCCAGATGGCCGCTGCCAAGGCATTGGCCGCCGGAATGAAGATGGAGAAGGTCTTCGATTTGATCCGGACAGCTCGAGAGGAACGCGTTAATCTCCCCATCGTCCTCCTCACCTATATCAATCCGGTCCTTCAGTATGGAGTGGAACGATTCTTTACCCATCTGGCAAGTGCAGGGGGGGATGGGGTGATCCTCCCGGACCTCCCCTATGAGGAAAGCGAACAGGTGCTGAACGTAAGCCGCAATCTGGGCATTCCCCTGATCCCTCTGGTCGCCCCCACGTCGAAGGAGCGTCTGGCCAAAATTCTCTCGAAGCGGGAGGGTTTTATCTACGCCGTCTCCTCTCTCGGGGTTACGGGAGCGCGGGATCATTTTTCCGATAATCTCCTTCCCTTTCTCCAGGAGATTCGATCCCACTCCAACCTTCCGGTCTGCGTTGGGTTTGGCCTGAGCAAGAGGGAGCAGGTGGAAGAACTATCCCCTTATTGTGATGGGGTGATTGTGGGTTCCGCCCTCATCCGACATCTCCATGAGGGGAAAGGAATTAAAGAGTTTTGTGAGGCGTTCCTTCCTTCCGGAAGGGTATCTTCCCGTTAAAGGAAGAAAGGGTTTGTTTTTCTTGCGAGAAATGGTGTAGGATTTCCTTTTGGATTACAACCGCGACCGAACCTTTAGAAGCCTTCCGAAACGAAGGCTTTTTCCTTTAAAAAAGAGGAACGGGGCTTACAGATTTTTTAAAAAGTGCTACAATAAAAAAACGAGAATCTTCACAAGGAATGGATCAGAAAAAATGAAAAAAGAAAGAAGCCGGGGGAACGATGAGTAGAGAAAAAGAGAGTTTGCGCAATGTACCGATTTATAAACCGGGGAAACCTGTTGAAGAAGTGATGCGTGAATATGGACTTACCTCCGTCATTAAGCTGGCCTCCAATGAAAATCCCTGGGGCACCTCTCCCAAGGTGAAAGAGGCGATCCGAAACGTCCTGGATCAGATCCATTTTTATCCCGACGGCAGGGCCTACCGCCTGAGGGTTCAGCTCTCCCGCCATCTGAAGGTAAAGGAGGAAGAACTCCTTTTCGGAACGGGGCTCGATGAAGTGATTCAGATGATCGCCATCACATTCCTCGAGAGGGGAAAGAATGCGGTGATGGGAACGCCCTCTTTTGCCATGTATCAGATCAGCACCATGATCGCAGGGGGGGAGGTGCGGCAGGTGCCGAACCGGGAGGGGAGGCTTGATCCGGAGGGAATGCTGGGACAGATCGATGAGAATACGGCGGTGGTCTGGATGTGCAATCCGAACAATCCTACCGGAACCTATGTGGGGGAGAAGGAGATGACCGCTTTCTTGGCCCAGGTCCCTCCCCATGTGTTGGTCGTCATGGATGAAGCGTATTACGAATATGTCGCAGCTCCCGATTATCCCGATACCTTAGCCCTCCTGCCTAAATATCCCAACCTCATTTTGCTTCGCACCTTCTCCAAGGCATATGGGCTCGCGGGTCTTAGGGTCGGCTACGCCGTGGCCCAGGAGCCCCTCATCCGGGCGATGGAACATGTGCGGAAGCCCTTTAATCTCTCCCTGCTCGCCCAGGAAGCCGCCATCGCCGCTCTGGAAGATCAGGAGTTTGTGAAGGAGGCGGTAGCGAATACCCGGAGGGAACTTCCCTACGTTTACGGGGAACTGGATCGACTGGGACTTCATTACTATCCTACCGAGACCAATTTCATCTATGTGGAATTCCCCTTCTCCGGTGAGGAACTTTATGAGAAGCTCCTCCCCGCCGGGGTGATCGTGCGCCCCATGGGAGGGAATGCGGTGCGGATCACCATCGGCACCCATGAACAGAATCAAATCCTCTTCCGGGAGATAGAAAGGATCTTGCAGAACCGATGAAGAAAATTAGCGTGATCGGATTAGGATTGATCGGAGGATCCCTTGCCGTCTGCCTGAAGAAAAATCCGGAGGCGGAGGTATGGGGTTACGATCGAGAGGAACGGCGTCTAACGAAGGGATTGGAGCTTGGCATCATCGATCGGGCGGCCGCTTCCCTAGAGGAGGCCGTGGAAGGGGCCGACTTGGTTGTCCTGGCCACTCCCATCGCCACCATACAGGAACTGCTCAAAACCCTAAGCGGTTATTCCTTAAAACCAGGCATGATCATCACCGATGTGGGCAGCACGAAATCTTCCATCGTCTCCCTGGCGTCGGAAGTATTAAGCCGTCATGAGGTCACCTTTATTGGCGGCCATCCCATGGCCGGTTCCCATAAGTCGGGGGTGGAGGCGGCCAATCCCCTCCTTTTTGAGAACGCGTTCTACGTCCTAAGTCCTACGGAAAAGACGCCGGAGGAGAAGGTGAAGGAGTTGGAAGAACTTCTTGCCCCCACCCGGGCCCAGTTTATCTATTTGGACCCTAAGCTCCATGACCAGGTGGTGGGGATGATCAGCCACTTTCCCCATCTGGTGGCGGGACTATTGGTGAATCAAGTGGAGCGGCTCCATGGGGAAAACCCGTGGTATCATCGACTTGCGGCGGGCGGTTTTAAGGACATTACCCGGATCGCCTCTTCCAATCCCGATCTCTGGCGAGATGTCACCCTGGATAACCGGGAGAATCTCCTGCGCATCATCGACTCCTGGAACCGGGATATGGAGGTGCTGAAAGAATCCCTCATTCAGGAGGATGGGGAGAGGATTAGAGCCTTCTTTGAACGGGCCGCCCTTTTTCGGAACGGCCTGCCGGAGCGGAATGCAGGAGCCCTCCGCCCCTTAAACGATCTCTACTTGGATATTCCTGATCGTCCCGGCGAGATCGGGAAGATTACCACCCTGATCGGGGAGATGGGGATTAACCTAATTAATATTGAAATCCTGGAGCTTCGGGAGGATATCATGGGGGTGCTCCGTCTCTCCTTCCGAAATGGTGCGGATCGGGATCGGGTAAGGGATCGCCTGGCGAAGCTGGGCTATACCCTCTATCAAAGAGAGTAGTTTTTCCCTTGTGAAAGGCGTCCTTACTTTACATACGAAAATAAGGGAAAAAATTTCTTCTTAAACGACTCTTCATGGTACTCATCACAGAAATTAATCAAAAAAACATAGAAAATTTTCGTAACGATCGACCGAAATGGATCGACGAAGATCAATAGAAAGGGGGCTCCGGCGTGGGCCAGAAGAGAGTCATTGATTCGAAAAAGCATCTACAGGGGAGCCTTCGCGTTCCGGGGGATAAATCCATCTCCCACCGGGCCGTCATGCTGGGAAGCATAGCGGAAGGGGAGAGCCGCATTCGGGGTTTCCTGCGAGGGGGAGATACCCTCTCCACCCTCTCCGTTTTCCGTCAATTGGGAGTAGAGGCGGAGGACCGAGGAGAGGAGATCATCCTGCATGGAAGGGGCATATCAGGATTAAAAGAACCCACCCATGTGTTGAACGTAGGCAACTCCGGAACTACGATCCGACTCACCATGGGCATCCTGGCAGGACAGCCCTTTTATTCGGTGCTCGATGGAGATGATTCCATCGCAAGGCGTCCCATGCGAAGGGTGGTGGATCCGCTGCGCCGAATGGGAGCGGAAATCTATGGCCGCCTGGGCGGGGAGCGAACCCCCATCGCCATCCAGGGTCGGCCCCTCCACTCCCTTCATTATACCCTGCCTATGGCAAGCGCCCAGGTGAAATCTGCCTTGATCCTGGCCGCATTAACCGCCGAAGGGGAGAGTGAGATCGTCGAAAAAGTCCCTACCCGGGATCACACGGAGCGGATGCTCCGCTTCTTCGGCGGAGAGATTCGGACGGAACCTCTTTCCCCCGCCAATGCGTCTTCCGATGAGGGACAGCTTCATCCATTCTCCACGGATTCTGGTTTCGAAGAAGGGGGAAGGAGGATCTATGTTCCCGGGGGCATCTCCCTGAAGGGAAGGGAGATTACCGTGCCGGGGGATATCTCCTCGGCCGCCTTCTTTCTAGTCCTGGGCACCATCCATCCCGACGCGGAGCTTCTCGTGGAGGGCGTCGGGGTGAACCCCACTCGTACAGGCATTCTGGACGTTTTGCAAACGATGGGGGCGAAGATCGAGATGAAAAACCGACGGGTGGAAGGGGGAGAACCGGTGGCCGATCTTCTCGTCCGGAGCGCCTCCCTGAAAGGAACCTCCATCGGCGGGGCGATGATTCCCCGGCTCATCGATGAGATTCCCGTCCTGGCCGTGGCAGCAACCCAGGCGGAGGGTACTACCGTGATTCGCGATGCGGAGGAACTGAAGGTGAAAGAATCGGACCGCATTACCGCCATGGTGACGGAGCTAAAGAAGCTGGGGGCCAAGATCGAGGCCACTTCCGACGGCATGGTGATTGAAGGGCCCACCCCCCTCTGCGGAGGAGAAGTGGAGGTATATCACGACCACCGCATCGCCATGTCCCTGGCGGTGGCGGGGAGCATTGCCCAGGGAAAAGAGCCGGTGGTGATCCGGGATCCGGAGATCGCCGTCATCTCCTACCCGCATTTTTTTGATCAACTGGCGGGGTTAGGGGAATAGAATGGTTTCAGGAATGGGGTCCCCCTGTCATGTGGAACAGGGGGTCCTATTTCATCCTTTTTAGCCGATAACAATGAGAGATTGCTTTTTTATTAAGGAGAGACGATCTAGTATATGATTCATCATTCGATATTCTAAAGAGTAGTGAGGGATTTATATGCAAGTAGCGATGGAAAGGGAACAATTTGAGAGGAGGACCGTTTTTTCCATCCTCTTCTCCATCAGCCTCGTTCATATGCTAAACGATACCTCCCAATCGGTCATTCCGGCCATCTTTCCCATTCTGAAAGAGTCGATGCATCTCAGTTACATGCAGTTGGGAATGGTTACGTTTGCCTTAAATATTACTTCCTCTCTCCTGCAGCCGGTGGTGGGTCTCTATGCCGACAACCGGCCTTCCCCTTATCTGCCCTCTCTCGGCATGGTTTCAACCCTGCTGGGTATGCTGGGTTTAGCCTTTGCACCCAATTTTTGGTTTGTCCTCCCCTCGGTCATCCTGATCGGTTTCGGCTCGGCTGCGTTCCACCCCGAAGGATCCCGGATCGCCAATCTGGCGGCGGGGAACCGGAGGGGCCTGGCCCAATCCATCTACCAAGTGGGAGGAAACTTCGGACAATCTTTGGCGCCGGTCCTTACCGCCCTCGTCTTTGTTCCCCTGGGCCAGTTCGGGGCCATCTGGTTTACCACGGTGGCCGCTCTGGCTGCCATCGTACTCCTCTACGTCGCCTCCTGGTACCGGGAACAACTGCGGCAGGTGAGGCTCATCGTGCGGAAACCTTTCTCGGGAGCGGAGGAAACAGAGGAAAAAGAGGGAAAGAAGGAGCATCGCCGGCAGAAAAAAACGGCGGGCTTTGCCCTGGGACTTCTCGTCTTGCTCGTCTTTATCCGTTCCTGGTATTCTACCGCCATCTCCAATTTTTACGCCTTTTATCTGATCGAAGAATTTAAGATTCGCATCGATGCGGCCCAAGTTTACATTTTCCTCTTCCTGTTCGCAGGCGTGGCGGGAACGTTCTTTGGTGGACCTCTGGCAGACCGCTTTGGGAAGCGGAACCTCCTCCTTTTCTCCATGGTGGGCTCCTTTCCCTTTGCACTCCTCCTGCCCTATGTCAATGCCTTTTGGGCTTATCCTGTTCTCGCTCTTCTAGGCTTTATTCTCTTAAGCAGCTTCTCCGTCTCCGTCGTCTATGCACAGGATCTCTTCCCGGGGAAGGTGGGCACCATCTCCGGCCTCATCGTGGGCCTCGCCTTTGGAATGGGGGCCATCGGCGCCGTTGCCCTGGGCAGCCTCGCCGACCTGATCGGGGTGAAGAATATGATTTTCCTCGCCGGTTTTCTTCCCGTGCTGGGGCTTTTCACCTTCTTTCTCCCCTCCGATGAGAAGCTGGCGAAGGAATCATCATTTTAAGAAGGAGGAAGCTTGATTGAAGGGGATGATTCTTTTCATCTTTCTCACCATGGTAGGCATGTTGCTGTTGTTCAAACCTGTCTGGTTTTGGGAAATCACAGAACGGTGGAAATCGCGTGATGCGTCGGAACCGTCGGATTTGTATCTTTGGAACACTCGCATTGGGGGTCTAATTTGTACGATCATCGGAATTGCAGGATTGATTGTGTATTTTTGGAATGGATAAAGATTCCGAGGAAACAGGAAGTAATGGGAGATGAGCCCTTCTGAAAAGTACTGTCCAAAATGCGGCGGGCATTCTTTTGTGGAGGCAACGGATTTTATCCATCTTCGCCCCTTGGACAAAAAACTTGGTTTCGGCACTGAGAAAATCTATACGGTCTGCCTGGATTGTGGAGAGGTGGTATCCATAAGAGTAAAGGATCCGAAGAAGTTGAAAAAGGACTAATACGCCGCTTCTGTGTTCATCTACTTTTATCCGACACACGATCATGGAACCCATCTCCTGCAGGAAGAGTGGCATGGAGAGAAATTCCTGGCGTACACCTACCGGGTGATCCGCATTTGGGAACTTAGCCCCCAAGAGATCGTGAACAACGGATGGGTGGGGTTATACCCCCTTCTCCCCCTGATGAGAAGAAATACGCCACGGAAAATACGCAAAGAAGCTCTTCAGTATGGCGTGGATGCGATCATGAAGGTTACCGATATTGCGCTTCGGCGAGATTTGCTGGCCGTTATGGGGTTTTTGGCCGGCGAAATTTACCCCAAAGAGTGGATCCATTCGATGATAAGGAGGGAAATGATCATGGAATCTCCCATTTACCGGGATTGGATGAGGGAAGAACGGGAAAAAGCGATGCAGGAAGGCATGATAGAAAGTATAAAAGAAGGCATAAAAGAAGGTATGAAGGAAGGCATAAAAGAAGGCATGAAGGAAGGCATTAAACGGACTGCGAGGAATATGTTGGAGAAAGGTTTCGACGAGGACACAATCATGGAAGTGACGGGACTTACCAAAGAGGAGCTCCTCCTTTTGAAAAAACAATAGGCGGTTCATTTGATGATCTAAGCCTGAACCCACAGGCCCCTTTTCCTTTCCTGAGAATGCCCCGGATGCGGCGTACGGAAGGGATCTTGAAAAGCAATCGCATGGACATTTTTATCCTCCGCCGGAGACGAGAGAAGGCCGATCGCAACGAATCGGCCTTTTTCTTTCTCTCCATTTTAAAAATTTTAAAAGGTACTCCCGTTATGGGGAATCCTCTTTAAATGGGGAATAGCGCTACGGTATCTTTTGCTGCCAGATTTTCAATCATTTCATACCAAACCTGTGGCTTGTTTGATAGTGCGGAATAATAACGTGTCAAAAAATCCACGATCAGATCCGCCGGCAGTTCATTCACGTTCTCATCCGTGGGAAGAAAACAGAGATCGAGACCGGAGACAGCTTCTCCGTCATTTTTCCAGGATGGATGGACATAGGGGAAGTCAAGCCGCTTATAACCAAGATGAGACAACACCTCACGGCGAACATATGGATCCATGGGCTTAATCCCCCCAAATTCATGATGCTCTACCCGATAAGGATCATAGATTTCGGCAAACATCCCATATAACTGCTTTCCATTTGCTGCAGCTAAGGAGTTCAAATCCTCCAACCTCTTTTGGGCTAAAAACCGGCCGATGCCTAGTCCTGCTTGACCGATGATGGTGAAGTCCGTCATCGCGACATTAAAATCTTCGTAATAGCGGTACTCCGTCGCGCCCACCACATTCCCTTCGTGTACGGCAACGAAGACGCGAATTCCCGGATCTTCAAGTGGTTCTTTCCAAAGCTCGAATTCCAATACCTCTTCAGGAGGGAACACGTTTTGCATCAATTGGTGCATTTGTTTGAACAAGGGATCTTGAATCGTCGTTATTCTGCGGTACTCCATATGGATCACTCTCCTTAGCCGGGCATTCTCCCTCCGCCCAACAACCGCTCCGGCCTTCCGTGGTCCTTCCATCGGGATAGAACAAATGATCGAAGTTGGATAACCGGCCACCTTTGCGAAAGAGATGGGCCTCTGCGATCATGTGCCTCTTCATCTGCATCGCCAAAGATGGAAGGAAATTCCGATACTGCCGTGAAATCGGGTTAATCTCGGTTGGTTTAGGCATTTGGGGGAACACGTTATAATACGTGACACAGTTATTATGAAGGATAGACTCTATATTCGCAAGTAGATACTTTTTTGTAACTTAGTATCCTCAAACATTCTATCCTTACCCCCTTCCTTAACTCCTCCCGGTGTAGAGCCCTTTGAACGGATTGCGATCAAAGTAGAAGAGGGCTTCCAAGCATCTCTTATTTCGCCATCACGGAAGATGCCAACCATAAGCCGAATGAGAATCTGATCGGTTTCGGGCGAATGACCGATCGGAAGTAGACCGGATTGCGAAATTTGTGATACAATAATTGGAAAAATAACATGGAAAACCAGGAGGATAATGGATAAAGGTAAAGAGGAAATAGAAATAGGAGGTGAATAGGGGATGGGCGCTTCTGAAAAGAACTGTCCAAAATGCGGCGGGAATTCGTTAGTGCAGGCAACGGATTTTATCCATCTTCGCCCCTTGGAGAAAAAACTTGGTTTCGGCACCGAGAAAATCTACACCGTCTGTCTGGATTGCGGAGAAGTGGTATCCATACGAGTAAAGGATCCGAAGAAGTTGAAAAATTAGCTGGATGAATGTAAATCGATGCTTCAGGACACTCTTTATCTTTCATGATTGTTTCGAAACAGAGAGTCTTTTCATGCGACAAAATAGGATCGATGCATTACAATTAGGAAGAACCTGTTACTGGCACCCGGACAAGAATCATTGGAGGTTATGATGAAAAACAAGGTGAATGTTAAGAGGCTTGTTTTGGGAATTATACTCATTCTCGCTGCGATCTTTTTTGTCCAAGCTCCCTTTGCGAGCTGGCTTAATCGCGCCTTTTTTTCTTCCAACAGCGAAAAAGCATTGCCGGTACCGCCCCTCCTGGAGGATCTAGACCCTTCTCCGAAAAAGGGGGAGTTTCAGCTCACGGCGAGACGCTCGGTCAAGGATTTTGGAAATGGGATGAAAGCCGAAACTTATGGGTATAACGGCGATTATCTGGGTCCGGTGATCCGGTTGAGGCGGGGAGAAAACGTATCGATCCATTTGAAGAATTTGTTGGACGATATCACAACCGTCCATTGGCATGGTGTCGAACTTCCCGGAAAAATGGACGGAGGACCGCACAATGGAATTCAGCCGAACGAAGAATGGACCGCTCAATTTACCGTAAATCAACCGGCTGCGACGTTGTGGTTCCATCCTCATCCCATGTATAATACCGGGGAACAAGTATATAAAGGCTTGGCAGGATTAATTTACATCGAGGATGAAGTTTCCGACCGACTAAACATCCCAAAGGATTATGGCGTGAACGACTTTCCTTTGGTGGTTCAAGATCGTCGATTCGAAAACGGAGGGATGCCATATAACCTAAGTATGATGGATATCATGCAAGGATTTCAGGGGGATACGATTTTGGTCAACGGAGCGATAAATCCTTATCTGGAGGTTCCAAAGGGCAAGGTAAGATTTAGGATTCTAAACGGGTCCAATGCCCGTATTTATCATTTTCGATTTACCGGCGACACCCCCTTTTGGCAAATCGCCTCTGACGGGGGCTTTTTGGAGAAACCGGTAAAGTTAAACCAGGCCGTCTTAAGTCCTGCGGAGAGAGCGGAAATCATTGTCGACTTTTCCGGTTTCAAAACCGGTGAGCGGATGGAGTTGCTGGACGGTAATGTAAGCGTAATGAAATTTGTGGTTACGGATAAGGCCGCGAAGGATGTAGAGATTCCGGAACGACTCACGACGATTCCAAAACCGGACCCATCCACCGCACAGAGAACAAGAAAATTTGTTTTCCAGGGGATGGGAAGCATGGTGAACATTAATGGAAAACAGATGGATCCCGCCAGGATTGATGAAGAAGTGCCGTTAAACGCAACGGAGATTTGGGAAATATCCAATGCGGGAATGGGGATGATGGGTGGAATGATGGGGGTGGCACATCCGTTTCATGCCCACGGCGTGCAATTTCAGGTTCTGGAGCGGAATGGTGAAATGCCTCCGGAAAATGAGCGCGGCTGGAAAGATACGATACTCGTCCAACCGGGAGAGACGGTAAAAGCGATTGCAACCTTTCAATATGAAGGAATCTTTATGTATCATTGTCATATTTTAGAGCATGAGGATGCCGGGATGATGGGTCAATTCATAGTGAAGTGATCCTGTGCAAAAAACCATCATAAAGCTCCCGATTCCATTTCGATCGTGGATTGGGAGCTTTTTCTGCGTCGGACGAATTTTGCTGCGATGATGAAAAAATCATCAAAAGAGCGTTTCGGTATATTTCCATAAAAGAGGCAAATCCTATCTGGATAGAAACGAGGAAGGGGGACGAACGTGTCCTTTCTATCCATTGATCTGCAACATGATGGTTACATCGTTTTGTTTTTTGCGTTGATGCTGGAGCTGCTCGCCCTTCCCCTGCCTGGAGAATTGCTGATGAGTTATGCGGGCGTTCTAGTCTTTGAAGGGAAATTGAATTGGATCCTGAGCATCCTTCTGGCATGGCTCGGAACGACCGTTGGGATCACCTTATCCTATTTCATTGGGTATAAACTGGGCAGGCCGTTTTTTGAAAAACATGGGTGGCGCATTCATATGGGGCCTGAACGGTTGGAAAAAACCTCGGAATGGTTTCGCCGTTATGGTATTCCGTTTTTAATGATCGCCTATTTTATTCCCGGAATTCGGCATATGACAGGATATTTCTCCGGAATTACCCGCATTCCTTTTCACAGGTATATGGCGTACGCCTATACCGGAGCTTTTCTATGGGTAAACACGTTTATCGCTTTGGGGAAAATGTTTGGACCCAAATGGGAGCAGTATCATCATACGATCAAGAAATATTTTCTTTTCTTCGGGATTCTGATAGCAGCAATTTTTGCGGTGGCTTATTTTTTCAAGAAATTAAGGTCCCAAATTCTGAAATCCCCATGATGAGCCTCAAAATATCAAAACATTAGGAAGAAATTCGACATATATTGACATCGTACTCCCCAATTGATTATATTATGAGTGACTCTGTACCTAGGTCTCAAGACTTATAAAAAACGCTTACGAAAAAGGCAAACCTATTGAAAAATAGGGACGCAAAGCCACGGGCCTACAGCTACTAAGCCATGGCAGCCGGTTTCCGAAGAAGCATAGACTGAAAATAATGCAGCCTATCCTGGCTTTTTCGGGATAGGATTTTGTTTTTTGATTTACGAAGGAAAGAAGGAATGTTGTGTGAGACTGATCCCTATTAACCAGTATGACGAGCGATCGATGGTATTGGCTCAACCTATCTTTGATTCAAAGCGGCGGCTTTTGCTTGGCGCCAATCATTCGATTCATCCGAAATATTTGGAACGGATGGTTCAAATGGGTATTTCTACGTTGGTCGTGGAAGATGCAATATCCAAAGGGATCACCCTTGAAGAGATGCTTGACATGCCGGCTTGGATGGATGTGATGGAATCGGTTCATCTGGCTTACGAAGCGGCAGCCTCCATGAAGCCGCTCCCGATTCCGATGATCTTGAAGAGTGTGGCCGAGTTGCTTGCCGAAGTGCAGCGAAGGCCCGTTTTGTTGCCTATGCCCACTTCCACGCTGGCGGAGGAGCTTCGACCTTATGCCCATGGAGTGAATGTGGCGCTATTGTCTCTGCAAATTGCCAAAGCGCTTGGCTACAACCAACTGAAAATGAAGGATCTTGCGGTGGGGTGTTTGCTGCATGATATCGGCAAAGTGGTCACGTCGGAGGAAAAAGAGCATCCGGAAGCAGGTTTTTCCATCCTCCGTAAGGAGAGGGAGCTTAGTCTCCTGTCGGGTCATATCGCTTATCAACATCATGAACGCCTTGATGGAACCGGTTATCCACGGGGGCTGTCCCAAAAGCAGATTCATGAATACGCTCTGATTTGTGGCCTTAGCGACTATTATGAAAATCTGATTTCAAACTTGAATATTCCTCCTCATGAGGCGCTTGAAATGATCATGGCACAAAATGAAGTGGCTTTCCCCATGGCGATTGTAAATGCTTTTGTTCAGAACATCCCCTCCTATCCCCCGGGGACCAAAGTGCGGTTGTATACCGGAGAAGAGGCGATTGTGATCAAAATCAGTTCTCATATGCAAAGGCCGGTCATCCGGATATTGTCTACCCAGAAAGAGATTTCACTCGCCGAAAACCCATCGATCGTCATCGCCAACGTTTGTTGATATTGTCTAGTTCATTCCATGGGGGTACGGTGTTCTGGCGGTTGAATTGCATGTCGGCGCTAAGACAGGTTTGGGAGTTGGACCTTGAGCTGCGGCGGTAACTTGTAACGAACCAACTTTGGCTTTAAAATAGGATTTGAGATGGAGAAAGGATGGCGCCGTAAAAAAACGCGATGTGAATCAAAAAAGAGGAAAAACGATGAGTCGGTTGAAACCTTTGCTGGAAGTACTGGCTGTTTCCACTAAACTTGGGTTAACTTCGTTCGGCGGGCCGATTGCTCACCTTGGTTATTTTTACGATGAATATATTCGCCGAAGAAAGTGGATGGATGAACGCAGTTATACCGATTTAGTTGCACTATGTCAATTCTTGCCTGGTCCCGCCAGCAGCCAAGTTGGAATTGGAATTGGCGTGATGCGTGCAGGATTATGGGGTGGGGTGGCAGCCTGGATTGGTTTTACCCTTCCCTCAGCGATTGCTTTGGTCCTTTTCGCATTTTTACTTCGAGCGTTCGATATTGGCAATTCCGGATGGATTCATGGATTAAAGTTGGTTGCGGTGGCCATCGTTGCACATGCTCTATTAGGAATGGGACAAAAGCTGACACCTGACCGAAACAGGGTAACCATCGCGATCATGGCTACCACGATTACCTTATTGTGGCAAGCCGCGGTGAGTCAGATTGTGATTCTTGTGATGGCCGGACTGATCGGCTTATTTCTTTATAAGGAGAACAAAATTCCCGAACTGCCTGAGATTCGAGTTCCGATTCCACGTTATGTCGCAGTGAGTAGTCTTATTTTGTTTTTTGGATTATTATTCGGCTTACCTTTGATTCGGAGCTTAAGTTCTTTTCATTGGGTAGCCGTGTTCGACAGTTTTTATAGAGCGGGTTCTTTGGTCTTTGGTGGCGGTCATGTTGTCCTTCCGTTACTTGAGAGAGAAGTGGTGCCCACAGGTTGGTTAAGTGAAGAGGCATTTCTTGCCGGTTATGGAGCCACCCAAGCCGTTCCCGGCCCCTTATTTACATTCGCAGCTTATTTAGGAGCGATCATGGGGGGATGGTTAGGTGCAACGGTAGCTACGATCGGTATTTTTTTGCCGGCTTTCTTGCTTGTGATCGGCATCATGCCTTTTTGGGATTCACTTCGGAGAAAACCGAATATCCAAGGGGCACTGATCGGTGTTAACGCAGCGGTTGTAGGCATCTTATTGGCCGCTCTTTATGACCCCATGATGACCAGTTCCATTCAAAAACCTGTTGATTTTGCACTAGTTTCTATCCTGTTTATTTTGCTTGTTTTTTGGAAGACTCCTCCGTGGATTGTTGTAATAACGGGAGCGTTGGGAGGAACTCTAATCCACTTTTTGTGATGGAGGAGCAACAGTTCTGGGTTGAAGAAAAATGGCATTTATGTGAATGCGCTTACATCGATGAAGAGAAAAAATACGTTTAGTGACGTGGAAAAGTACAAATGTTTAGAAAAATGGCTTGACAAACTAAAATGACGGTGTATAATATGGTTAGTATGGTTTCTCTCCACTCCTATCTTATATATATCTAACGTGTGCCTTGACACGGCCGTTCCGGTTCCGAATGGGACAGAACGGTTCTTTTTTTTTCTTCCCTTCATAAGATGGTTACAGGAGGGGAGGTTCTTATGTGGCGATTTTTAACCATTCTCACGCTAACGTATACGCTCCTCATCAATGGAAAGGATCATTTCCTTCCTGCCTTTCTGCATCTTTTCCTTCCCGTATCCGATTTTCGGGCTACACTCTATGAGATCCTGATTCTCATCATCGGTGTGGTCAGTGCCTTCCTCACGTATATGTTGGGTTCTTTTTCCCGCAGTTATTATCGCTGTGAAAAGGTTCCTTTCCTTCTATTCTTGGTCCTTCTCCTTGTGATCTACCTCTTCTTTCGCTTCGTATACTCTTTCACCCCCTTTACCTTTTTCGTATTGGAATGGGTGGACCTGTTGGCGGAACCCTATCGTCTCCTCACCTTCTCCTATTTGTATAGTGAATGGGTAGGGCTATTTCTCTTCTTTCTCTTTCTCTGGATGGGGTATGAAGGGAAGCGGGCAGAGGAACGGCGATGGCGACAATTGGGAAAGGCGTTCCCTTCTCTATGAGCCCATTCGGGTTAGTATTCCGGTTTGTGAGGAGGATGCATGCGCCGTTCAGAAAAAAAGCACGAAAGAAGGGGGAAAAGGGAAATTGAATCGCTGGATCATTCCGAAAGCAATCTATTTGGATCAGGAGGGGAAGGAACGGTCTGCAGAATTTTGGGTGGAAGAGGGGAGGATTCAGAGGATTTACCGTCACGATGGGGTGGGGGACGGGAGAGGTAAGAGCACGCGACTTATGAGAGAAGCGGGTGGACGAGGGGAGGAGAAAGACGGCTTCGAAGAGTTGATTCTCCCTGGCAGGATTTATGAACGCCCTCTTCAGCGCTTTCGCTATCATCCACGCCGTTATCGCAGTTTTATGAGAAAGCTCTTAGAGAACGGATATACATCATTTATTGATACGATTTTCTATGAGGGAAGGGGAGATTTATTCCACGAGATTCTCTTCTCGGAAGCTCTGCACCGAGATTCTCCCCTTGATTTTGCCCTTCGTCTCCAACTGCCTGCTCGTTTCCTGACTCCTCGAATTCTTACGGAGGCGGCGAAAGAAGGCATTAAGGAAATTATGCTGGTTATTTTTGAAGGGGATCGTTTTCTTCATCTTCCCTGGAAGAGCCTTCAGGAACATCAACAACACTATGATCTTCATTTCTATCTCCTTCAAAAGAGTGAATCTTCCCCTTTTTTTGTGAGAAAAAAGATTGAAGAAGCCCTCAACTATTGGTATTATTTAAGTGATCGAGTTAAGTTAACATTTGAACTGCGCGAATTCCCAACGGATAACTTTCCGGATATGGCCCCCTTTTTTCCATCAGAGAAAGAGGTAGGAATGTCCCGCCGCCTTGCGAAAAAGGCCGGCCTTTTTCCCAAAAAAGGATCTTTTTACATAGGTGCAGATGCAGACCTCATCTCGCTTTCATACGATGCTTATAGAAAGGGAATCGTTCAGTTGCGCTGGGTCTCCCTGCGGGGGAAAAGATTTTTTTTGCCGGTTACTTCTCCTCCGTTTGGGCAAGGAAGGAGGTTACGGGGAACTCGCTCCTTTGTCATCTATGAATCGTAGTGGATAAAAAAATTTCGCGTTTCGCAACATTCCCTCTTACTTTACGTATAAGAAGATGAGAGGGCCGAAAATAGATCACATGGTGGTGAAGGCCCGTGGAGAAAAGCGATTCACAACTGATTCGCGAAGTGAAAGAAGGAAATATTGAGAGTTATTCTGAGCTGATCCTTCGTTATGAAAAGAGAATTTTCCTCTTTATCTCCAGAATATTAAAACCGTACCGTTATGACGAGATGACCGATGATCTGGTTCAGGAAACCTTTTATAAGGCCTATAAGAATTTACATACCTTCCGGGACGAAGATGCGGCTTTTTCCACTTGGCTTTATACGATTGCCAAGAATACGGTCTTAAGCGAACTTCGTAGAAGCCGGAACAGCGAAATCTATATCGATGAGAAGTATGCCTTATCTCTGGTTTCCCACGACCCCCTCCCCGATCAAGAGATTCTCCGCCAGGAAAGGGCGGGAGTGGTTCGGGAGGCGATTCAGAAGCTCCCTGATACGCAAAGATCGGCTTTGCTTTTACGGGAGTATGAAGAGATGGAGTATAAGGAGATCGCTCAACTGTTAGGGCTTACCGTCAGTTCGGTAAAATCTCTTCTCTTTCGCGCGCGGACCAGTTTACGCCAACAATTGGAATCCTATATACTGGAAACCTACTCAGAAGGCAGGAATTAAGGATGACGAGAGAAGAAGTGAAGGAATCAGAGATGAGAGGGAGGAGCTCTTCGATCCTCGCAGAGAAGGTGATGTTTAGAATCCGTCAGGAGGAGGCGTGGGCTTTTCCGCTTTCGATGAACCCTCATCCTCTTTTGGTGGAGAAACGGAGATGGGTTGCGTTCCTTTTTAGCGCACTCCTATTTTTCCTCGCGTTCTCCATTTGGCTAGGATATCCCCCCAGCGAGCGCAATTCCCAAAAGACATGGGCTTTATCCATCGATGTGGTGGTGGGAAGCGGCTCGCTCCAATACGCCGAATCATCCGATCATGAGTTTAAGTCTCTCCCTCTTGAAAAGATGGTTGCCGGAATTGGAGATGCCTTTCTCTTGCAGAGAGGGAATTCTTCCAGTACGATAAGCCCGTTATGGATTGGACTGATTCTCTTAATACTGCAACTTTATTTCCTATTAACCTGGGTCAGTTTGAGGATGAGCCGTTCCAAGAACGGGAAACGGAGCTAATCATAAAAAAGCTTTAAGCATCCCCCATGCGATCAACGTAAAGGGGGATGCTTTTTTTCATATGCCGAGGGGTATAAGGGGATTGGAAGATGGCAATGAATGAGGATACCAAGGGATAGGGGGGGTGGAAATGCGGTTACCGGATATCTTGGTCTATGCCGACATTCATCACTTAAGCCGAATCGCCCAAGAGTACGACCTACAGGTAAACCTCCATTCAAAGAATGATTTGCTGCAATCCCTGTTACAGCAGATTTTTAACCCTCATGAAATGAAGGAGCGTTTGGAACGTCTTACCCCGGCGGAAAGAAGTTTTCTCCTCTTGCTCTTAGCCGAGGAACGGAAAGGGTATACCCTGGAAGAATTAACCCATAGGGCAAAATTGGTGGTGCAGTCTGATTCGGAAGGCAGAAAAGTTTTGATGAAGGGCGGAATAGGGGAAGAGTCCATCGTGGAGAAGATCCTTCGCTACGGATGGGTCTATAACCGGAAGGAGAGGAATGTCTCCATCTATCGGATACCGGAAGATCTGAAGGAAATGCTCGTTGCATCCATCATCCCCCGATTCCAAGAAACGAGTGGACAAATGGGCTTCTCTGTTAAGAAGGTGAGAACCGAGAGGTTCGAGGTACCGAATGGCCAACAAATCCCCATGTCGATCCATGATCTATTCCGTTTTTTACGTTTCGTGAAAGAGGAATGGGTTCAGCTTACATTGGACGGTGTGATCCATAAGCGGCTGCAAGGGATTCTTTTCAGGCAATTATCTACCGGGGAATCCCCTCTGACCGAAAGGGGATGGCGATTCGGATATGGGAGGCGGTTTCGGGATTATCCGGATCTCTTTTCCCTTCTCTATGATTACGCTTTCGCACGGGGATGGATTGAGGAGAAGCCTGGAGTACTCCTCTTATCTGAATCGGGAAATAGGCTCCTTGCCGGAGAGGAGCAGGTAACGCCAAAAGATCTTTTTGCCTTTTGGGTTTCACTCTACCGGAGACCGATCCCCAATCTTCCTTCTCTTCTTTCTCTGATTAAGCTCTTGACAAAAGAGGGGTTTTGGGAAGAAGAACTTTATCGTCAATTGGAACCCTTCATCTCTCCTTTTTATTATGATAATAAAGAAAAGATCTTCCAAAAAAGAGTTCTTGCTCCCTTGTTGTGGATGGAGGGTTTGGAGGTCATAAGGAGGGAAGGTATCCAAATGTTACGGCTTTCTTCCTTGTGGGGAAGGTGGTATGGATGAGAATTTTTTCAATTCCTCGAATATGTATAATAAAAAGGAGAGAAATTCTCCTGTGATGGAGGTGTCCCCTTTGGAGAAACAAAATGTGGTGCCGAATCAACTCTATTCTCTCATGGCAGAATTGGTTTTGGATCATGCGGTGAGGGAATATGAGATCCGCCGCCTCTACGAAGAGATCGATCTCTCCTTGGCCAGGAGAGACAAGAAGCGCTTTATGAAACTTACCGAAGAGCTAAAGATGATACTTGAAGATAAATAGGATATAATAAGGAAGGAATGAGAGACTTGGTGCATACCAAGTTTTCTTTTTGATAGGAGAGTAAATGGTTGGTTTATGGATGGATGAGGAGGGAATGAAGATGCGGTGGGCATCAAAGGATCTCGCCCGATATGAGGAGATAAAGGAGTACCTGGATACGGCGATTCTTGGCGTTTTTCGCATTCGTTTCGATGAAAATCGGATTGGGGAGGTGGAGGAATTTGAAAAGATGAATGGTTGGCTTTCCGAGGCAGAACAGCAGCTAAAAGGGCGTCTATTTCTCTTTCCTCCCTACCCGTTATACGGCGCAGGAATTCATCTGAGCGACTTTTCTTCGCTCAGGACAAATTTTTCTACCGTGATCCTCCTTCCGTTTCAGGAGGATTTAGAAACGCCTTTGCAGGAGATGGCTGCCGGGATAAACGAAGTTGTGGTTTTGAAGAAACCAAATTCCTTTCAAGAACTTTATGAGCAAATCATGGCGAAATGGCATGAATAAGTATTCTAAATGAACTTTTTGTGAACTTTTAGGGTTTATGTATCCATTTTCATTATGAAGAAATGGAACAACCTTGACAGAATTTTAACATTTAAGCTATCATGAATTTGTTCTTATTAAAGATACGATTTCCCGTTAAAGAAGGTTTAGTAAGGAGTAAAAAGGAGGATAAGGGGATGTCTGAAAGGGATTTGGAACAAGAAAGAGAGCCGGACCGCAGGGCAGGAGAGGTATCCCGTCGGCAGTTTCTCACTTACACCCTGATGGGGGTGGGAGGGTTTTTGGCTGCGACCATCCTCACGCCGATGATACGTGCGGCGATAGACCCTGCGCTAAAAGCGGGGACAGAATCGAGCATGGTTCCGGTGGCGGATATCAATGAGATAACCACCGAACCGAAGAGCTTCTCTTTTAAGGTGAAGATGGATGATGCTTGGGTGAAAGGACAAGATACCACCCTGATGGCTTGGGTCTATAAAGACGGAGATAAAATCATGGCCATGTCTCCTATCTGTAAACATTTGGGGTGTACGGTGAACTGGAATACTAATCCCAAATTTCCGGAACATTTCTTTTGTCCTTGCCATGGCGGTCTCTACACCAAGGATGGGATTAATGTGCCGGGAACTCCTCCGAAAGCCCCATTAGATCTTTATGATTATCAAGTAAAAGATGGAAAACTTTATCTCGGCAAGCTTATTCAGCGCACTTAAATCTAGGAGGAAGGTCCATGATACGGAAAGTTTATGACTGGATCGACGAACGCCTTGATCTCACTCCCTTGTGGAGGGACGTGGCCGATCATGAGGTTCCTGAGCATGTGAATCCGGCCCACCACTTTTCTGCCTTTGTATACTGTTTCGGGGGGCTTACCTTTTTTATTGTAGTGATTCAGATCCTCTCCGGCATGTTTTTATCCATGTATTACGCACCCGATATTGTAAATGCCTACCGCAGCGTCGCCTATTTGCAGAATGAAGTAGCCTTCGGCTACATCGTCCGGGGGATGCACCACTGGGGAGCTTCGGTGGTCATCGTCATGCTCTTTTTACATACGCTCCGCGTCTTCTTCACCGGTGCGTACAAGAAACCCCGGGAAATGAACTGGGTGGTAGGGGTTCTCATCTTCGGCGTCATGATCGGATTGGGATTTACGGGCTATCTGCTCCCCTGGGATAATAAGGCCTATTTTGCCACCAAGGTAGGGGTGGAAATCGCCGCAAACGTCCCGCTGATCGGGGGATTTATCAAGAGTTTTCTGACAGGAGGAGAGATCGTTGGGGCGGAGACGCTCACCCGCTTCTTTGCCATCCACGTCTTTTTCCTGCCCGGCCTTTTGCTCGCCCTTCTCGCCGTCCACTTTATCATCATTCGCAAACAGGGAATTTCCGGTCCACTATAAACCCTATTTTAAAGGAAGATATAATGAGGTGGAAATGGTATGGCACATGATGCAAAGAAAAATGAACACCAATATGTAGGCGATTCTCGCATTATTGCGGAGAAAAAAGCAAACCGTCCCCGTCCGTATTCGGAGTACCCGGGCAAGACGGAGCCTTTCTTCCCGAACTTTCTGTTAAAAGAATGGATGGCTGCGGTAGTGGTATTGATCGCCTTCATGGTGCTGGTGGTTTCCCACCCCGCCCCGTTGGAGCCGTCACCTGCCAACCCTAATGATGGAACTTATGTCCCTTTACCCGATTGGTATTTTCTCTTTCTCTACCAGCTGCTCAAGTACTTTCCTGGGAATCTTGAGATTGTAGGCACGGTGGTCATTCCCGGCTTGGCAGGGCTTCTTTTTCTCCTCGTCCCCTGGTTGGATCGGAAACCGGAGCGCCGTCCGTGGAAGCGGCCCATCCCTACCTTCCTGATGCTCTTTGTGGTGGCGGGCATGGTTTTCTTAACCTATCAGGCCGTGGTGCAGCATGAGGAGCAGGTGAAAGCTTCAGGATTAAATACCCAAGCTCAAACATCGCAGCAGGGTGGTCAAGGAGCAACAGGCGGAACCACAGAAAAGGCGAAGTTTGACCCGGCGGCTCAATTCGCCCAATCCTGCGCCAGTTGCCACGGAGCCGATCTTGCAGGGAATCCCTCCATCGGTGCGCCGAAGTTGACGGGGCTTACCTTAACCCCTGAGGAGATTGCGAACATCGCGGCGAACGGAAAGGGCAATATGCCTCCCGGGATGTTTACAGGCCCCGAAGAAGATCGTTTGGCTTTGGCGAAATGGATTTTGGAACATAAGTGATGAGAAATTCGTGATAAAGGGTGTGAATCGTCGGCAATGACTAGAAGACCGTTTTATCTGTTAATGGTGGGAGGGCTTCTTCTCTTTCTTCTGTTGATTTTTTTCATTCCACGGCCTGCTCCTGCACCAAAGGATCAGGCAGGGGGGGAGAATCCTACGACTCCTTCCTTTGATCCTGCGGCTCAATTCGCCCAATCCTGCGCCAGTTGCCACGGAGCGGATTTGGCCGGTAATCCGGCGGTTGGCGCACCGAAGCTGACGGGGCTTACCTTAACCCCTGAGGAGATTGCGAACATCGCGGCGAACGGAAAGGGCAACATGCCTCCCGGGATGTTTACAGGCCCTGAAGAGGATCGTTTGGCTTTGGCGAAATGGATTTTGGAGCATAAATAACATAGAAATAAGGGAGATCAGAGCATAAAGATCGCGGAAAGGCGGAAAAACCGGCAGGAATGCCGGTTTTTTTAGTAAAAACGAGATGGAAATGAGATTTTCCCGATGGGGAAAATCGATTATAATGAACGGGAAGTCTGAAACTTTCTTCAAGAAAAAGGAGAATGGAAATAATGGAGAAATTCATTCATCAATTTCTCGGGCAACGATGGGTTTTGCAATCCCTTTTTTGGATTAATTTTTTCGGTACGTTATACGGGTATTATTGGTACAGATATCAATTGGCCGCCACTCCACCACCGTTTCTTCCTTTCGTTCCCGACAGCCCGACAGCCAGCCTCTTTTTTACGATCTTCCTTTTACTTCTCCTAATGGGAAAAAAGAGCAGTTTTATCGCCGCTTTCGCGCTGATCACCCAGATCAAATATGGGATCTGGGCGGTGGTGGCCATTCTCTGGGGAGGAGCGTTGGGAAGTCCGCTCATTCCGGAACAATATATGCTGATCATCTCCCATTCCGGGATGGCGTTGGAAGCGATCCTCTATTATTCTTTCTACCGGATCAAGTGGGTTCATCTGGCCGTCGTCTCTCTATGGACGCTTCTTAACGATTGGGTCGATTACACCCAGGAGATGCACCCATGGGTGACCATGGAGTTGGAAGTGCATCATGTGGAGCTGGGATGGTTTACCTTTTCTTTAAGCCTCTTTTCCATTGCGGTCGCCGCTTTCTTGGTTCGGCGTCAACGAAAATTTTCACGCTGATACATACCCTTGTCCTCCTCCGCATAGAGATAGAGTGGATCACAGGGGAGGGTTTATGGTGCGAACTTTCATATTGATCATCTCCATTCTCTCTCTCTTTTTCCTCCTCATCATCTGGGGAGAGGGGATGAAGGAGAGCACGGAACGGATGGATATTTCCCGGTTGGCTGACCAATTTATCCTTCACGCAAAGAAAGGGGAACGAGCTCCTTTGGCGGAAACCCTCTCGGCCATGCGTCAACGTTTTCTTTCTTATCCCTCCTATCTTTATCCGAACGGCTGGATCCCCCAGGATTTGACCATCCTGCTCGAATCGGTAGAAAGAAAGGTTTGGTTAAACCAGATGGGGACGGATCGTTTTGCGGAAGAGTCGCTGATCCTTTATTACTTGATGGATGCGGTCGCTCACCCATACCAGCCCCTTTGGCTGGAGGTTATAAAAAGTTGGGAGGAAAAAAAGGGGGTTTCTTTAAAGGAATATGCCTTGATCCGGCCGGCCATGCGCGCCGTTCTAAGCCCTGCGACGATCGCCCGCTTTGACCGCTATTTCTCACTTCCGAACGAAGAGAGAAGAGGGGAGTTCCTTCGTTTGCTTGCCGGGGCGAGCGAGGAGGCACAGACGAGGGAAGTGAGGAATACGAAAGACCTTCTCCTCACCCTCTACCTCTTTCTCCTCATCATTCTCTTCTATATCGCCTTACGGATGAAGGTTAAGGATGGAAATGTTCCTGAAGGGGGTTCTTATTGGCATCTAGGGTAAAGCCTTCCCCGAGGACATCGTAGGCGTCGCTTACCACGACGAAGGCGTGGGGATCGATTTGATGAATTAGGGTTTTTAAACGGATCAGTTCGTTTCGGCCCACCACACAGAGGAGGACTTCCCGATCGGTTCCCGTATACCCTCCTTTTCCCTCGAGAAGGGTTACACCCCTTTCCAATTCTTTGATGATCGTCGCTGAGATCTCCTTCGCCTTTTCGGAGATGATGATGGCTTCTTTCGCGGCGTAAAATCCTTCCTGGACGAAATCAATCACTCGGGAAGCGATGTAGACGGCGACCAAAGTATACATGGCCCTTTCCCGGTCCAGATAGGTAAGGAGGGAAAGGCCGATGACCATTGCATCGAAGAGAAACATGGTTCTTCCCATGCTGATTCCCCGGAATTTATGAACGAGGCGTGCGATGATATCTACCCCTCCCGTCGTCCCCCCATAACGAAAGATGATCCCCAATCCTACTCCGGCGAAGACGCCGGCGTAAAGGGAGGCCAGGAAGAGGTCGCTCGTTGGCTCTTGGAATCGCTTGAATAACTCCAGGAAAAAAGAGACCGCTGTTGTGGAGTAGATGGTATACATCATGGAGAGGTGCCCTAAATATCTCCAGCCAATGATGAAAAGAGGTATATTGGAGAGGAAGGTAAACCATCCGGGAGGGAAGTGGAAAAGGGCATAGAAAAGGAGGGCAATACCGGTAAATCCTCCTTCCGCTAAACCGTTGGCGATATTAAAGTAATTGATTCCGAAGGAAAAAATGGCTGCACCGATGGTCATGAAGAGCAGGTTTTGAAATCGTAATTCGACATGAAATCGTTTTATTTTCACGGCAGGACCTCCAATGTCTTAAAGGGGATGGCATCTTCATTATACCAGAAGGGGCCGTTTTTTCGTTTGTCAAATTCCTCTCTTTTGGTTAACATGAAAGGTGAACCGTTGCGTAGATGTAGAAATTGATCATAAGGCGGAAGGGAAAGGAAGTCGGCCATGAAAGAGTCGTTGACGTTGGCAGAAGCGCAGAACCGGGTAGATCGATACATATCCCAATTTAAGGAGGGGTATTTCTCTCCCCTTGCCATGATCGCCCGGATCGCCGAAGAAGTGGGGGAGCTGGCCCGGGAGGTAAATCACCGGTATGGGGAGAAGCCAAAGAAAGCGAGTGAGGCGGAGAGCAACATGATGGAAGAATTGGGGGACCTCTTCTTCGTCCTGATTAGTTTCGCCAATTCTCTCCAAATTTCTTTGGACGAGGCTTTCGATATGGTGATGAAAAAGTATGAAACCCGGGATGCTCATCGATGGACACGAAAAGAATCTCAAACGAATGAAAGAGACGAAGAAAGGGGCGTCGAAAAATGAATGAGATAACCATCGCTGTTGCAGGAGCATTTGGCCGCATGGGACAAGAAGTGGTACGGATGGTGAAGGAAGAGCCGTCTTTCCGCTTGGTGGCTTTGATTGATCCAAAAGGGAAGGAGGGGGGAGAGGCCCCCGTCTATACCGGTGTGGTCGATGCCCTTATTGAGAAAAGGCCGGATGTGCTGATCGATTTCACAACCCCTTCTTCCGTTTTCGAGAACGCCAGGGCGGCATTGGAGATGGGGGTAAGACCGGTGGTGGGTACAACCGGGCTTAAACCGGATGAGATCAATACACTTGCCCGTTTGGCCGGCGAGGGGAAAGTGGGTGCGGTGATCGCCCCTAACTTTGCCCTGGGCGCCGTCCTTATGATGCGCTTTGCCCAAATGGCTGCCAAATATATGCCCAATGTGGAGATCTTGGAGTTTCATCATGACCAGAAACTGGATGCCCCCTCAGGGACCGCTTTAAAGACGGCTGAAATGATTCAGGAGGTGAGGGAGGAGCGGAAACAAGGGAACCCACAGGAGGAGGAGAGGTTACAAGGAGCAAGGGGGGGGTATATCGATGGCTTCCGCATCCACAGCATCCGCCTTCCCGGTTATGTTGCCCATCAGGAAGTAATTTTCGGCAAAGAGGGGGAGATCCTCACGATCCGGCATGATTCCCTTTCCCGTACCTCTTTCATGGAGGGAGTGAAGATCGCGGTGAAGAAGGTAATTCAGTTAGAGGAACTTGTTTATGGGCTAGACCGACTTCTGGATTAAGACGGCAAATGTAAGCTTAATGTATAAATGAGACGGGAAGGAAGGAGAACACCCTTGAATATTGCCCTCATTGCCCATGATAAGAAAAAAGAAGAGATGGTGCAGTTCTGCATTGCCTATGAGCCGATATTAAAAGATCATCGCCTCTATGCCACCGGTACGACGGGAAAACGGATCATGGAGAATACGAAACTGTCCGTTCACCGCTTTATGTCAGGACCTTACGGAGGGGATCAACAGATCGGGGCGATGGTGGCCACCAACGAGATGGATCTTGTCATCTTCCTTCGGGACCCCCTCACCGCCCAGCCCCACGAGCCCGATATCGCAGCTTTGATGCGCCTTTGTGACGTGTATGGGATTCCCTTGGCCACCAACATCGGAACGGCTGAAGTGGTTCTACGCGCTATGGCTCAGGGAGAGATGGATTGGCGGGAGATTACGAGGAAAAAGCCTCCCAGACTCTAGTTGATGAAAGAGATAGAAAGTCGAAACGGTATCGTCGAGTTCTTTGTACAGAAGGGGAGAAATCATGAAAATCGGCATCTCGTGTTACCCTTCCGTGGGCGGATCAGGAGTTGTCGCCACGGAATTGGGGATAAAACTGGCGGAGCGCGGCCATCAAGTTCATTTTATCAGCCATGGCATCCCCTTTCGCCTGGGGAAGTATTTTCGTCGTTTTTCCTATCATGAAGTGCAGGTCAATAACTATTCCGTCTTTCAATATCCCCCCTATGAACTGCAATTGGCGAGCAAGATGGCCCAGGTAGTGGAACGGGAGGGATTGGAGATTCTCCATGTTCATTATGCCATCCCTCATGCCGCCTCCGCTTATTTGGCCAAACAGATGGTGGGAGGAAAGGTGAAGGTGGTGACCACCCTCCACGGAACCGATATAACGGTTCTCGGCTATGATGAGAATCTCGCCAACCTGATCCGATTTGCTATCAACGAGAGCGACGCGGTAACGGCCGTTTCCGACGCTCTCATCCGGGAGACGAGGGAGCTTCTCGGGATCACGAGGGAGATTAAACGGATCTATAATTTTGTGGATACGGAGATTTTTCATCCCCTCGATGTTTCCACCTTTAAGAACGAACTGGCTCCGGAAGGAGAGAAGATCCTATTACATATGTCCAATTTCAGGGCGGTAAAAAGGGTGGAGGATGTGGTCCATATCTTTCACAGAGTTCGCCAAGAGATCCCTGCCAAATTGGTTCTCATCGGTGAGGGGCCGGAGATGCCCCATGTACGCCGCCTGGCCAGGGAATACGGAATCGAAGGGGAGATTTATTACCTGGGAAATCGGGAAGATGTGGCGGAGTTGGTCACCCTCGCCGACATTCTTCTCCTCCCTTCCAAAAAGGAGAGTTTTGGACTGGTCGCCCTTGAGGCGATGGCTTGCGGTGTACCGGTTGTAGGAAGTTTGGCGGGAGGGATCCCGGAGGTGGTTCTTCACGGGCAGACAGGATTTCTTGCCCCTGTCGGAGATGTGGAGAAGATGTCGGAATATGTAGTAACCCTTCTTAAAAATCCCTCCTTATGGAGAGAGTTTTCAGAGCGAGGAATCGCCCGGGTGAAGGAGAACTTTACCGCCGGGGAAATTGTAACGCAGTACGAAGAGGTTTACCGAAATCTCTTATGATGGTGTATAAAGGCGGGAAGAGCAGGGACCGATTTCCGAAAGAGGAGGGGGTGTAAGGGATCAAATGGAGAAGATCTGGGCAGCCGGGAGATCCCTCCTCGGGGAATATTTGCAGATGGGGTATGAGGCCTATTTCGTGGGGGGAGCGGTAAGGAACCACCTTCTCCACCTCCCTGTGGAGGAAATCGATATTGCTACCAACGCTTTGCCTCAGGTAAGCCTGAATCATTTCCCCAAAGTTTATCCCAGCGGCCTTTCGTTTGGGACGGTAACGGTGATGTGGGAGGGATACCCCTTTGAGGTCACCACATTCCGGAAGGAAATTTATGGTGTCCGGGGAAGAAACCCCATTTCCGTCATCTTCGCCGACCGCCTGGAAGAAGACCTGGAGAGGAGAGACTTTACCATCAATGCCATGGCTATGGATCAAAGGGGCAGGGTAATTGATCCGTGGGGAGGTAGGAAAGATCTGGAAGACCGGAAGATCCGGGCAGTGGGAGATCCTTCTCTCCGTTTTAAGGAGGATGGCCTTCGCCTCCTGAGGGCGATTCGCTTCGCTGCGAACCTCTCTTTCCACATCGATCCTGAGACCTGGGAAGCGCTGAGACTCGAGAGAGCCCGAATGCGGGAAGTCTCCTTGGAGCGGATCGTCCAGGAGATGGGGAAAATGCTCCGTTCCTCCCATCCGGAGGTGGGAGTGGAGCTCATCTCTGAAGCAGAACTTCTCTTCACCGTAACGGAGAGGAAAATCCTTTCTTTCTTTGGGGGGATAGAGGATGAACTGTTGCGTTGGGCCATCCTTTTTTCAGCCGTTAAACCGGCCAATGAGATTCCCTTTCACTACACCTCTCTCCCTTTGCGGAGGGAGATCCGGGATGAGGTTCACTTCCTATTGGAAAAATACCAGGAGAAGAAAAGGCGGAGCATTGAAGAGATCTTGCATATGGGATTCCGGGAGCCGTTTTCCCGCCTTCGCCGCCTATATCTTTTCCAATGCGTAAAGAATGGCGAGGTTCCCCATGAGAAGCTCTTCGAAAGGGCATTTTCCCGCCTTCCCCTGCCTGACCGTCGTGATCTTCCCATAAAGGGGGTTGATTTAATCACCACCTTAGGCCGGCCTCCTGGAACCTGGGTGGGGGAAGCATTGGCCTGGCTTTGGGAGGGGATCAATTTCCACGACTTCCCTTTGGACCGGGAATTTCTCTTAGAGAAGGTTAAGGAACATGTGGACGCTACCCCTCAATGAATGGAGGAAACCGGTGAGGTGAGGAGAAGTTGGACAGGCTTTCCTTAAGATAAAGGCACAGTATGTATGGCGTGCTTAACCCAAGGGGATGATTTAGAATGGGTATCGAAGAAGGAGGGCGGTAGATGAGGGAAAAAATTCTGGAGAGTCTGCGGAGTGGTGCGTTCCAATCCGGGGAATCGTTGGCAAAGTCTTTGGGCTGTTCACGAATGGCCATATGGAAACATATTGAAGAGCTAAAGCGGGAAGGCTATCGGATTGAGGCTGTCCATCGAAAAGGATATCGACTCCTTCAAGAACCGGATTCCCTCCTTCCGGAAACTTGGCAAGAGAAATTAACCACCCATGGATTGGGAAGAACGGTCTACTATTATTTTGAGGTCGATACGACCCAATCCATCGCCCATGAGAAAGCGAGGGAAGGTGCCCCGCATGGAACTCTGGTCTTAACGGAACATCAACGAAAAGGGAGGGGAAGATTGGGGAGAGCATGGACCTCCCTTCCCGGCGTAGGTTTGTGGATGAGTCTCGTCCTCCGCCCTCCTATTCCCGTGGAACATGCACCCCATCTTACCCTCCTTTCTGCCGTTGCGGTGGCAGAAACCTTGCAAACGTTAGGATATGCGGCCATGATTAAATGGCCCAACGACATTTACCTGCATGGGAGAAAGGTTTGCGGCATCTTAACGGAATTAAACGCCGATATGGACCAAATTGGTTACGCGGTGGTAGGAATCGGGATTAACGTTCACCATAGGGAGGAAGACTTTCCGGAAGAGATTCGGCAAAAGGCGACCTCCCTCTATCTGGATGACCCTGCACGACCGCCTGTACGCTCCCATCTTTTGCTTCTCCTCCTTCAGCGTTATGAACTTCTCTACGAGCAATATCTAAAGGAAGGGTTTTCTTCTGTGAAGGAAAAGTGGCTCCAATATGCCATTCCGATGGGATGGATGAAGGTTTCAACCCTAAAGGAATCGTTTCAAGGAAAGATGATTGGCTTAACGAATGAAGGAGCCCTTTTGGTGGAAGATGAAGGTGGCAGGCTCCATACCCTTTATTCTGCAGAATTGGAAATGACGGAACGTTAATCCATGCATAGCCTCCTCGAAGATGAGAAAAAATGTAAACGAGAAAAAGGGGAGGATTTAGATGCTGGTAAAGAACCTTTTCCAAGTCTTAAACGAAGCGGTGGACGATATCGCAGTCCACCTTCCCCCATCTCCGCAGGAGGAGAAGGAATGGGCGGAAAAAGTGAAGGCGTTACGAAAGATGAGCGATGAGATTTTGGAAGGATGGATCCAATTTGAAGAACATTTTGATGAGAAGATCCGTCCTTTTTTCATGGAATGGTTGGGCCCTTCTCCCTTTGAGGGGATGGAGAACTCTCAGAAGAAGGGAGAGACCATGGAACATGATGGGGAAGCATCCATCCTGGGAAAGAAGTTAGAAAGTGAGAAGCTATCTTCAGACCATAAAGAAGATTTTAAACGGGCCCGGGGTTACTTCGAATTGGGAATGTACCCGGAAAGCTACCGAATCCTTGAATCCCTCGTAAAGGAAGAACCGAATCATCCTCTCCTCAGGCTTTATTTCGCTTATTCCGCCTTATACTCGGGAGAGAAAGGAGAGGCAAAGCGCCAATTCTCACTCTTAGAGCAAACGGCAACGGATGAGAAGATTCGTGTGCTTTGCTTTAATGCATTGGGTATTCTCGCATATAATGAAGGGGATTTCCAAGGGGCGGAAAAGCGCTTTACGCAGGCGTTATCCCTCCAAGAAGATTTTCAGGCAGCTAGGTATAATCTGGGGGTCACTTTCTTTTCCCAGGAAAGATATGTCGAAGCGATTTCCCAATGGGAAGATTATATCTCTCGGCGAGGCACGTTAGATATGGAACTTGCCATCCATTTAACCAGCGCCTTTCTCCGCTTGGGCCGGTTCAGAAAGGCCTTGCAGGTCTGGGAGGTGGGAGGTTTTCAGGATAAAAAAGGCTTGCTTCTTCTCTTGGGGCAGTTCTTTGAACGCCTTGAGCATTTCACCGAGTCGGCGGCTTGTTACCGGGAGATTTTAAAAACAAACCCGGAAGAGGTCGAGGCCTTGCACGGTCTAGGATGGACCTTATGGCTTTCTACCGGGGAGGTAAATGAGGCGGTTCCAATCTTGAAGAAGGCTTTATCGCTTACCGGAGATCATTTAAACATCGGTTTTTCCCTGGCCTGGATCTATCTCCATCATGGGGAGTGGGAGGAGGCGGAAAAGGTGGTGGAAACGCTCCTGCGTCGTGATCCGGATGCCGCACTACCCCTTGCCTTATCCACTTTGCTCTCCTCCCTGAAGGGAAGCTGGCAGGAGGCGGAAGCCTATGCCAATCGCCTCCGGCAAACGGCGGGAGACCGAAACCGGGCTTTGGGTGAATTCGTTTATGGCCGGATTTTATTATCCCAGCATCATCTCGAAGAGGCGATTGCCGCTTTCCAACGTTCGATTCGAAAAAATCCTTATTTGAGAGAAAGCTTCGTTCTTCAGGGGTTAAGCTTCTACTTAAACGGGCAGTTTGACAAAGCAGAAGAGGTTTGGCGGAGAATTCTGAAAAACAATGCAAAATCCACACCCCTTTACCAACTCCCTTCTAAAGGATAGAATAAAAGTAGTGTAAAATGGCGAAGATACTGTACCCCCTATAGAACCCACATTTTCCGATGAAGATAAACCCTTTTATCATCGGTGGGGAATCTCTCGAGGAAAGAATGCGGTTACAATGGGGGAAAATCCTTTCAAGGGAGGACGTTGAAAGAACGTATTCATGAAATGAGAAGGGAGAGAGGAGAATGAGTAAAATCGTGGACCAAAAGATCTCCGATGCGGTGGTTAAACGCTTACCCCTATATCTGCGTTACCTCACCTATTTGCAAAAAATGGGGATTAAAACGGTCTCCTCTCACCAATTGGCGAAGGAGTTGGGTTTAAATCCAGCTCAAATCCGAAAGGACCTGGCCTATTTTGGAGAGTTTGGCCGCAAAGGGATTGGGTATGATATTTCTTATCTCATCAAGAAAATCCGTCAAATCCTCCATTTGGATCAGATTATCCACGTGGCGTTGGTCGGAGCAGGAAATTTGGGGCATGCGCTGAGCAATTATAATGCCTTTAAACAAGACAATATGAAGATTATTGCCATTTTTGACCATTCCCCGGATAAGGTGGGGAAGAAGATTAATGATATCTGTGTCCGAGATATTTCGGAGCTGCCGAAGGTTGTAGAGGAGCTGGACATTAAAGTAGGCATCATTACGGTGCCTGATTATGCGGCCCAAGAGGTGGCCGATAAAATGGTGGAGGCGGGCATCGAGGCGATTCTCAATTTCGCTCCTGTAATCATCCATACGCCCAGTTATGTCCGGGTTCATCATACGGATCTCACCACGGAACTGCATAGCCTTGCTTTTTATCTTCGCCAAGATGAGTTGGTGGGAAAGTCCTAACCTTCGGTCATAAGATACGGCATTCCGAAAGATCGGATACATTGCGAAGTTAATATTTCCTTTAAGGAGAGGCATTTCCAGGTATGGAAATGCCTTTTTTGTCGGAAGGTAAGAGTGAGGAGGTTTTCACATGCATACGATGTGGAAAGGTGCCATCAGTTTCGGATTGGTCCATATACCTGTAAAGATGCATGCGGCTACCGAGGATAAGTCGCCCAAGTTTCGTTATCTCCATAAGCTCTGTAATACCCCGATCCAATATGTGAAGCGCTGTCCTTTCTGTGGGGTCGATGTAGAATGGGAGGAGATTATCCGGGGGTATGAATATGAAGAGGGAAGATTTATGATTTTGGATGAAGAGGAGTTGGAGGAATTAAAGGGAGAACGTTCCCGTACCATCGAAATTACCGATTTTGTGGATCTAAAGGAGATCGATCCGATTTACTTTCATCACTCTTATTACCTGTCCCCGCAAGAGGGGGGTGGTAAAGCGTATAAGCTTCTGCATCAGGCGATGGAGGTAAGTGGAAGGATCGCTGTGGCGAAAGTGAGCCTTCGCTCGAAGGAGAATTTGGCCGCGCTGCGCGCCTACGGAAAGGTTCTCGTTTTGGAAACCCTCTTTTTTCCCGATGAGATTCGGGATGTAAATCAGGTTCCGGTGGAGACGGAGGCGGTGAAGGTGGAGGAACGGGAGATCTCCATGGCCACCCAGTTGATTGATCAATTAACCGCTCCATTTGAGCCGGAAAAATATAAAGACCCTTTCCGGCAGGCCCTGGAGGAACATATAAAAGAGAAAGTGCCGGTAGAGGGGCCGGAGAGGCCGGATCAGACAGCCAACATCATTGATCTAATGGAGGCGCTCAAAAAAAGCCTGGAGGTTACCTCCCCTTCGAAGGGAAGGGGAAAAAGCAAGGGAAGAAGAAAAAAGGTAAGCGGAGGCGAAACATGAGACTAGAGCCCATCGTTCCTTTCGAACCGGTGCTTGTAAAGGAGATTCCGGTGGGGAGGGAGTATATCGCTCAAATCAAATGGGATGGGGTTCGGATCCTTACCTATTTTGACGGGAAAGGGGTCCGACTCTTTAACCGGAAGAAAAACGAGCGAACGGCCCATTATCCGGAGCTTACCGCGGTAGATGCGTATTCTGAGGCCGATTCCTTTGTTCTGGATGGAGAAGTGATCGCCTTGTCCAAGGAAGGGAAGCCTTCTTTCCATCAGGTGATGAAGCGGGATGGATTAAGATCTCCCGTTAAGATCGAGAGAAGAAAAAACGAGATCCCCATCTTCTATATGGTCTTTGATCTCCTCTATCTCAACGGAAAATGGCTTTTTAGCACCCCTTTTTTCCGAAGGGAGGAGCTTCTTCATCGGACGATCCGAGGGAACAGAACGGTTCATCTGGTGGAATCGTTTCCCTCCCCTGCCCGATTGAAACAAGTGGTGGAAGAACAAGGCTTGGAAGGGATTGTAGTAAAGGAAAAGAGAAGCCTCTATCTTCCCGGAGGAAAAGATCGACGTTGGCAAAAATGGAAGAAAATACAATTTATTACCGCAATCATTGGGGGGATGGTTGAAAAAGGGGGGGAGCTTCGTTCTCTTCTCCTTGGCTTGCCCGAGGAAGGAGGGCTTTCTTACATCGGCCATGTGGGAACCGGTTCGTTGAACGAAAAGGAGAGGAGAAAGATGTTGGAACTTCTCCGCCCCCTTTTAACCGATGAAAATCCCTTTGGAAAGAGGGGAGAGGTGCCCAAGTCTTATAGTTGGCTTATACCCATCATCAACGTGAAGGTTCGTTTTTTGGAATGGACGGAAAAAGGAACGTTGCGCCAACCTGTTCTCGAAGAGATCTTAGGGGAGGGGGAAGGATGAACGAAAAATTCCTCATCGACGGAAGAATTCTTTCATTAAGTCACCTGGATAAGCCGTTTTGGCCAAGGATGGGAGTGACAAAGAAGGATTTGATGCACTATTACCTGGAGATCTCCCCTTTCCTCCTCCCCCATCTTAAAGACCGACTCATTACCGTCATCCGCTTTCCCGACGGGGTGGAAGGGAAATTCTTCTATCAGAAGAATAAGCCCCGGTATGCCCCCGAGTGGATTCCCACCTTTTCCTTTCAGGGAACGGATTATATGCTGGTACAGGAGAGGGCAACCCTCATCTATTTGGCAAACCAAGGAGCCTTGGAGATCCATGTCTCTTTTCACAAGGTGCCGGGGGAAGAACCCACGTCTTTGGTTTTCGACTTGGATCCCAGCGTAGAGGGATTTGAGATGGTGAGGGAAGCCGCCTTGCTTATTAAAGAAGAATTAGATCTCCTCCGCCTTCCCTCTCTTGTGAAGACATCCGGGGCGACAGGATTACAGATCTACATTCCCTTAAAAAAAGGGCATACCTTCCCTGAGACGCGGCGGTTTTCCTCCTTCTTCGCCCGCTATATGACGGAGAAAAACCCCTCCCTCTTTACGATTGAGCGAAAGGTGGACCTCCGCGAGGGAAAGATCTATTTCGATTATCTTCAGCATTGGCGAGGAAAAAGTCTCATCGCCCCCTACAGTACCCGGGCCAGGAGCCTTCCATATGTGTCCACTCCCCTTCGCTGGGAAGAGGTACCCCGTGTTCAACCCGAAGATTTCACCCTTTTCCAAGTTCTTGAAAGGGTGCAGAAGGTGGGGGATCTCTTTTCTCCTTTACTCCAGGGGAGGGGAAGTGATCTCGCCCCCTTTCTGAAGGAGATCGCCCGGGTCAAAAAAAAGCCCAGGTTGACCGTCCCCTAAAGATTTGTTTTAATGGAGGAAAAGCTTGCGGGAAAGGAATGTGAAGCAAGATATGCGTACCGTTTTATATAATGCCCGAATCATCCCCGGTCCAGGTTTCGATGGGGCGATTCAACATGGCTATGTGATCGTGGAGGGGGAGAACATCGTCCGGATCGGGGAGGGGGATCCGGATGGGGAATCGGAGGAGACAAGAATCAATTTGCGGGGGAGGATCGTTCTTCCGGGTTTCATCAATACCCATAATCATACTCCGATGATTTTATTGCGAGGGATAGGAGATGATCTCCCGCTTCAGGAATGGCTGGAGAAGAAGATGTGGCCGCTGGAAGCGAAATACACCTCGGAGATCGCCTATTGGGGTTCGCTCCTCGCCCAAGTGGAAATGATCAAATCAGGAACCACCACCTTCGCCGATATGTACGACAACATGGATCGAGTGGCGGAAGGAGTGGTGGAAAGCGGATTACGGGCGGTTTTAAGTCGTGGGATCATCGGTTTATGCTCCCGGGAAGAACAAAAAAGAAAATTGGCTGAAGGGGTTCGCTTTGCCGATGAGTGGAACCAAACGGCAAATGGCCGGATTCGTACCATGATCTCCCCCCATTCGGCCTATACCTGTCCGGAAGGATTTTTAAGGGAAATCGTCGAGAAGGCAAGAGAGATGAACCTGCCCATTCATACTCATCTTTCGGAAACAAAAAAAGAGGTGGAAGATCTTAAAAAACAGACCGGTAAGGGGACGGTTTATTATTTAGACGAACTGGGACTCTTTGACGGTCCATCACTGGTTGCCCACGCGGTCCATTTGGAGGATGGAGAAATTTCCCTCCTTGCAGAAAAAAATGTAAAAATATCCCATAATCTAATCAGTAATTTAAAATTGGGAAGCGGCATTATGCCTCTGAAAAAAATGAAAAATCACCGGCTCACCATATCTCTAGGAACGGACAGTGCCGCCAGCAACAATAGCTTAGACCTTTTTGAGGAGATGAGGGGTGTTGCCCTCCTGCACAAGGGGGTGGAAGAGGATCCCACGCTGGTCACTGCGGAGGAGGCTTTCGGAATGGCCACGATGGAAGGGGCGAAAGCCCTCTTTTGGGAGGAGGAGATCGGCAGTTTGGCCCCGGGGAAAAAGGCGGATCTTATCGTTGTAAACATCAACCAGTCCCATTTTACCCCGAGCCGCCATTTCTTATCCCATCTGGTCTACGCGGCAAGAGGAGGAGATGTACTCCACATGATGGTGAATGGGCGTTGGCTCATGTGGAACCGTGAGATCCTGACCATGGATGAGGAGAGAATCCTTTATGAGGCGGAAAGAGCGTTTGACAAGCTCCTGGCTATGTAAAATGCCTGCCGGATCACGGCAGGGTGAGCAAGTTTAGAGGTTGTAGGCCGGAGATTTAAAGGGGTTAAATTCGTTCTTGGTGAAACCAATGGCTGAGATGAACCTCTTGTAAGGAGAGGGGAGGCTCCACAGGCCGATAGGGGGAAGAGAGCATCACCCAGTCGGGATGCCGATTGTGCAGAAACTGTTGCAGCTTATCCTCGTAGTTGTGATCATGGGGGCTGGCGAGAGGAGACCTCACTTGTTTCGGTTTCAGATCCCCGCACCTCCTCTTTTGTGGGAGTACCGTTATTATTTCCGCTGTGGGTTGCCCTATGAGTAACAGTGATACCCATGGGAAAGGAGTGAAAGTCTTGCGAATATGGATTGGAATGGTCGGGTTTCTCCTACTTCTTCTCCTCTTGTTCACCGTAACACAATGGATCCAATCGGTGGTCTACACCGGGGAAACCGTTCCCGAATCCCTCCTTCAGGCAGGGCTAGCCGCCTCCCCCCTGGTAAAGATCACAGGAACGGATCATTATTATGGGACGGAGCCCCTCGTCCTTCTCTATGGGATCGACCGGGGAGGAAAAGAGATGGTCGTATTTATGGACGAGAAAGGGAAGATGCTTCATTATGACTGGCTGGAGAAGAGCTTCTCCCGGGATAAGATCGATCAGTGGATAAAGGAACGATATCCCGAAAGCAGAAAGATCCATATTGTTCCCGGCTTAGAAAACGGCATCTATTTATGGGAGGCACTTTATCAAACCAAGGAAGGAAAGTATTTATATGTATATTTTCGCTTTAGAGAGGGTACCTTCCTTCGGTCCATCGCTTTAGCTCCTTAATCCGGTAGAGTAAAAAGGTGCAGACGAAATTGATCTTTTGTAGTATGATAAAAAGGATTGGAATTGAAACGTGAGAGAGAAAAGGGGGGATACCCTTGGTTATTCAAAAAGTAGGAGTGGTCGGAGCAGGAACCATGGGGAGCGGGATTGCAGAGACGCTTGCCGAACATGAATTTGATGTGATTTTGATCGATAAGACCACGAAAGCAATCAATCGGGCGATGCAGTGGATTGAAAAATCCCAAGAGAAAAAATTAGAAAAGTGGGCGATTACGGAAGCGGAGAAGAAGATGATTCTAGCCCACATCCATACCACCTTGGATCTTAGTCTTTTGGCTGAGGTCGATATGGTCATCGAGTCGGTGGATGAGGATTTGGAACTAAAGAAGGAGATCTTTAAGAAGTTGGATCTTCTCTGTGGACCGGAGGTTATCCTCGCCAGTAACACTTCTACCCTAAGCCTGACCGAACTTGCTGCGGGCACTTTACGGCCGGAACGGATCATCGGCCTTCACTTTCTACATCCAGTGGCGAAGATTAACCTGGTGGAGATCATCCGGGGACTTCGGACCTCCGATGAGACCGTGGCGAGAGCCAAAGAGTTTGTGGATCGCATTCAAAAAGTGGGAATTCAGGTGTATGAATCCCCAGGGTATGTGACCACCCGCCTCATCCTTACCTTGATCAATGAAGCCGTCAATACCCTGATGGAGGGAGTCGCCAGTGCAGAAGAGATTGACGTGGCGATGAAAATTGGCTATGACTTCTCCAGGGGTCCTTTGGAGATGGCAGACCGTTTTGGGCTAGATTCGGTTCTCGCCGCCATGGAACGGCTCTTTCGGGAGTTTGGCGATCCCAAATTCCGTCCATCGCCGCTTCTGAGAAAGTTGGTTCGAGCCGGTCAGTTGGGCGTTAAAACGGGAGAAGGCTTCTTCCGTTATACCGAAACCGGAGAACGGATCTCGAAACCCCTTGAGGAAGGATGATGAGGATGAAAGTGTTGGTCATCAATTCCGGCAGCTCTTCGTTAAAGTATCAGCTTTTTGACATGGAGAAGGAAATGGTTCTGGCAAAAGGCTTGGTGGAACGGATAGGCATGGAGACGGCTATTTTCTCCCATCAGCCATATTTCGGGGAAAAGGTGACGAAGGTAGGCCAGATCTTGGAACATAAAGAGGCGATCCGGAAAGTGCTGGCATACCTTACCGACGAGAAGGTGGGCGTGATCAGCAATGTGGAGGAAATCTCCGCGGTTGGACACCGGGTAGTACATGGGGGTGAAGCGTTCTCCGACGCCGCTTATCTTGATCCTGAAGTGATCCGCATCATCGAAAAAAACATCGAATTGGCTCCCCTCCATAATCCGGCCCACCTAAAGGGAATCTATGCGTTTCGTGAGTTGCTGGGCGGGGATTTTCCAATGGTTGCTGTATTTGATACCGCTTTCCATCAGACGATGCCGGAAGAAAGCTTCATGTATGCTTTACCGATGGTTCTTTATAAGCGGCATAAGATTCGAAGGTACGGGTTTCATGGAACCTCCCATAAATTTGTAAGCCAGCGTCTTTCCGAGATCCTAGGCGAGTCCCTCGAGGGAAAGAAAGTGGTCTCCTGCCATATTGGAAATGGCGCCAGCATAACCGCTATCAAGGATGGCAAATCCTATGATACCAGCATGGGGATGACTCCCTTGGAGGGATTGGTGATGGGAACTCGAAGCGGAGATATCGACCCGGCGGTGGTTCCCTTCGTTATGGCCAAAGAAGATTTAACCATCGGTGAGGTAAACTCCATGTTGAACAAACATAGCGGTCTATTAGGAATCTCCGGTTTAAGCTCCGATATGCGGGAGATTACCGCCGCCATGTTTGAAGGGCATCCAGGAGCTACCCTTGCTTTTAATCTATATATTCAACGGATTAAAAAATATATCGGGGCCTATGCCGCCGAGATGAACGGCATCGATGCCATCATATTTACAGGTGGCGTGGGAGAAAATTCGGAACTGGTAAGGAAAAGAGTGCTGGACGGTTTAACCTTTTTAGGGGTAGAATTAGATGATGCCTTAAACGAAGCGTCCAGTCCGAAAGAGCGGCGGATTACCACCGAGCGGTCCAAGGTGGCGGCTTATGTTATTCCCACCAATGAGGAATTGATGATCGCCCGGGAAACCCTCCGCGTAGTGACGGAACGAAGGAAAGGAGAAAGAAAGAGTGACGAACATGCAAGTCAAGTTAGCCGATAGGGTCTTAACCCTTTCTCCCTCTCCCACTTTAGCGATTACTGCCAAAGCAAAGCAGCTGAAAGCAGAAGGGCATGATGTCATCAGCCTGGGAGCCGGGGAACCTGATTTTAACACCCCTGCCCATATTATCGAGGCGGCTTATGAGGCGATGAAGGAGGGCAAAACAAAGTATACCCCCTCCGGAGGCATTCCGGAGTTAAAAAAGGCGATTCAAAAAAAATTGGCAAAGGATCAAGGGTTGGAGTATGGACTAAATGAAATTCATGTAGCCGCAGGGGCGAAACATGCGCTTTACAATTTTTTTCAGGTCGTGGTAAATCCCGGCGATGAAGTTCTCATTCCCGTTCCTTACTGGGTTAGCTATCCGGAACAGGTGAAGCTGGCAGGGGGTGTTCCCGTCTATATTGAAGGAAAGGAAGAGAATGGGTTTAAAGTGACTGCGGACCAGGTAAAGGAGGCCATTACCGAGCGGACCAAGGCGATCATCATCAATTCGCCTTCCAATCCCACGGGCGCCGTCTATACGAGGGAGGAGTTGGAAGGGATCGGACGAGTGGCCATCGAACATCACCTCTGGATCGTATCCGATGAAATTTATGAGAAGCTGATTTATGAAGGGGAACATGTAAGCATCGCCTCGTTGGGTCCGGAGTTTAAAGAACATACCATTCTGTTTAACGGGGTCTCCAAACCCTATTCTATGACGGGTTGGCGGATCGGGTATGCGGCCGGGAATAAAGAGGTGCTGAAGGCCATGACCGACCTCTCCAGCCAGAGCGTCTCCAACCCGACCAGCATTAGCCAGTATGCCTCCATCGCCGCCCTGGAAGGAGACCAAACGCCGCTTCTTGAAATGAAGGCCGCATTTAAGGAGCGGCGGGACCGGCTGATTCCCCTCTTACGCCAGATTCCAGGCTTTCGCTGTGATGTACCTCACGGAGCTTTTTACATCTATCTGAATGTGGCCGAAGCGATGAAGAAGGCCGGCTTTACGGATGCAGATGCCTGGTCGGAGGCACTTCTGGAGAAGGAGAAGGTGGCTGTGGTCTCGGGGACCGGCTTCGGAACGAAGAACCATATCCGCATCTCTTATGCCACTTCGATGGCTGACCTGGAAGAAGCGGCCCGCAGGATGTACCGCTTTGTTACCGGAGGTTAAGCCGCCTCCTGAAGGAAATGCGCTTGGGGATGAAGACGGAATTCTGAATAGATCTCCGACGGACGAAGGTTTCATGGACAGGTAAAGAAAGGAGAGATCCCCTCGCTCGTCACATAGGGAACGTCTGATTGACGTTCTTTTTTTTGCTGGGGTATAATGAATGGGACATCTAGTATTGGAGGGGCGAACTGTGAACGCAACCATAGGAACCATTTCCCATTATGAGGGTCAAGAGGTCCGTTTGGGCGCCTGGTTATATAACAAACGATCGAGCGGTAAGATCCAATTTTTACAACTAAGGGACGGCACAGGCTTTATCCAAGGCGTCTTGGTGAAAAACGAGGTTTCGCCGGAGGTATGGGAGGCCGCCCAGACATTAACGCAAGAAAGTTCGCTATACATAACCGGAACCGTACGGAAAGAGGAGAGGGCTCCGAGCGGATATGAACTTTCGGTGCGCGATCTGGAAGTGATTCAGATCGCGGAAGAATATCCCATCGCCCTCAAGGAACACGGGACCGAATTCCTCATGGATCACCGCCATCTTTGGATCCGTACCCCGCGGCAGCGGGCAATCTTAAGGATTCGCGATGAGGTGATCCGTGCCACCTATGATTTCTTCCATGAACGGGGGTTCGTCAAGGTAGATCCGCCCATCCTCACCCCCACCACCGCCGAAGGGACAACCAACCTTTTCCAAACCCAGTATTTTGATGAAGTGGCTTACCTTTCCCAAAGCGGTCAACTTTATATGGAAGCGGCCGCGATGGCGCTGGGACGAGTCTATTCCTTCGGCCCCACCTTCCGGGCGGAAAAATCGAAGACGAGAAAGCATCTGATTGAATTTTGGATGATTGAGCCGGAGATGGCCTTTGTGGAGCATGAAGAGAGTATGAAAATACAGGAGGAATACGTTTCCTATCTGGTGGAGCGAGTCCTCGCCCGCTGTTCCTTGGAGCTTAAAACGTTGGAGCGGGATGTGAAGAAGTTGGAAGCGATTAAGCCTCCGTTTCCGAGGGTTACCTATGACGAGGCGATGAAGCGACTGAAAGAGAAGGGATTCGAGATCACCTGGGGGGAAGATTTCGGCGCACCCCATGAGGTGGCCTTGGCGGAGGATCATGATCGGCCCATCTTCATCACCCACTGGCCGGTCGAGACGAAGGCGTTCTACATGAAACCGGACCCGACGCGGCCGGAGGTGGTCCTCTGCGCCGATCTGATCGCACCGGAGGGCTACGGGGAGATCATCGGAGGAAGCCAGAGGATCGATGACCCTGCCCTTTTGGAGGAGCGCTTTAGGGAACATCACCTCTCTCCAGAAAGCTACAAGTGGTACCTCGATCTTCGCCGTTACGGAAGCGTTCCTCACTCCGGTTTCGGATTAGGTCTGGAGCGGACGGTCGCCTGGATCGCCGGCGTCGAGCATGTGCGGGAGACCATCCCGTTCCCCCGTCTCTTGAATCGGCTTTATCCTTGAGATTCTCCCTTTTCTCATCCGATTCTCATCTTCTTTTAAAAAAAGAATAAGCAGGGGTTCAAGTTCATTTCATCTTTCCTTCTTATAATGTGGAGTGTAAGGGAGAAACCTTACATACACCATTTGAGGGAGGAATGAAAGATGAGAAAGAAATGGATTGCCCTTGCCCTGGGAGCCGCCCTGGTTGGTGGCGGGGTGGCCGCATCTCTGTATTCCGGAACCAATGCCTTTGCCGCCGGCGCCAATTCCAACGGAGCGGCTTCTCCTGCCACGCAAAGCCTAGTCCAACAGAAGGAGGAGGCGGAGAAATCCACACCTCAACAGGAAGCGAATGAGGCGGCTAGCCTGGTCAAAGAGGTGACCGTATCCCAGGATCAGGCGGTGCAGTCCGCGTTGGCCAAAGTACCCGGGACCGTCGTAAAGAGCCAATTAGATGATGAGAATGGGCTTGTGGTTTACAGCATTGAAGTAAAAAAGCAGGATGGAACTTCCGTTGACGTGAAGGTGGACGGAAAGACGGGACAGGTTGTGAAGACTGAGTCCGACGAGGGCAACGAAAAAGGAGTCGAAAAGGGAGAAGGGCAAGAGGGCGCCGAAACCGGCACGGCAGATCATGATCAGGTTCAGCATGAAGAACAAGGTGAACACCAAGGAGATAACGGGCAATAACCTTTCGCCCTACAAGCGATAGGGAGCATTGACAAAAGATTCCCTCCTGCAGTTGTAGGAGGGTTTTTTTCTACATAGAGATTCGTTACACTAAACACAGGAAGCCTGATAGAGATGAGAGGGAGATCCGATGGAACCAAAGCGTGTCCTCATCATTGAAGATGAAAAGAATGTCTCCAGATTTATCCAGCTTGAATTGCAGCATGAAGGATATGAGCCGGAGGTTGTCCACGATGGAAGAACAGGATTGGAACGAGCGATGGAAGAGGAGTGGGATCTTATCCTTCTTGATTTGATGTTGCCTGGATTAAACGGTTTGGAGATCTGCCGCCGCATTCGCGCGGTCAAATATACTCCGATCATCATGCTGACGGCGAGGGATGGGGTGATGGACCGGGTTGCCGGGCTGGAGAGCGGCGCTGATGATTACATCCCTAAGCCTTTTGCCATTGAGGAATTGCTGGCACGCATGAGAGCCCTCTTTCGTCGGGTGGAGGAGCTTCGTAAGGGAAACGAAGAGGAAAAAAGAATACTTACCTTTCGGGATTTGATCATCGATCTGGACGGAGTGAGGGTAACCCGGAATGGAGAGGAGATTGAACTCACCAAGCGGGAATATGATCTGCTTGTTTATCTTGTGGAAAATCGGGGGCGTGTCATCTCCAGAGAACAGCTGTTAAATGAGGTCTGGGGATATGAAGCCTTTATCGAAACCAATGTGGTGGATGTATACATTCGGTATCTCCGGAATAAGTTAGATCTTCCCCAGGAGGAGAGCTATATTCAGACCATTCGGGGGAAGGGATACGTGATGCGAAATTGAAAAGGATGAAACGGTTCTTTCAATCCCTCCCCATTCGTTGGCAAATGACCTTTTGGGCTTTTTTGCTCCTTTTTTCGCTCTTCATATTTTATAACTTCGTACAGTTTTATTTGCTTCAACGCTGGTTTTATCAGTTGGAGAGGGATGCCGCCAATGCAAAAGGGGAAGAGATCTTGTTTTTTCTCTCCCAACAAGGGGTAAAAGAACCATCCGATCTTCAGCGGATCCGACCCCTTTTATACCGTTTCTTGGACGAGAACCAGACCGTAAAGATCATGAACCGTAAGGGAGAGATCCTTTTAACGTTACAGGAGAATGAGAATCAGATGAACGAGGGGGCTCAAATGAATCAAGAATCCTCCTTTTTCGATCTGTTCGATTGGTTAAGGGGAAAGGAAGAGGGGCTGGATTTCTGGAATGGGGAGACTCATTTTTTGTCCATCCGCAGGAAGATCTCTCTCGGAAACGTCCAGGGAGTAGTAGAGATCATCAACCGGATGGACCGATATGATCAGTTCATGAAACAATTTTTCCTCCTTATGTTGGGGGGGACGGGGATCGCCTCTCTTCTCAGCCTGTTAGGGGGGGCTTGGTTGGCCCGTAAGCTCCTTACCCCCATCCGTTCCTTGTCGGATGCGATGCAGCGGATCGGAAGAGGGGGATTTCACGAACGTGTTCCCGTGAAGGAGAATCACGATGAACTTTCCCGCCTCTCTATCGCCTTTAACCAGATGATGGACCGGGTGGAGGAATCTTTTCTAAAACAAAAGCAGTTTGTGGAAGATGCTTCCCATGAGCTGCGCACCCCGTTGGCTGCGATTGAGGGCCATCTCTCCCTTTTGGAGAGATGGGGAAAGGAAGAACCGGAGGTGCTGAATGAGTCGTTGAAAGCTTCCCTTTTCGAGACCAAACGTTTAAAGAGATTGGTGAATGAGCTTTTGGAAGTAAGCCGTGCGGAAAGGGAGGGAGAGGAGGAATATTGGACGGATCCGCTCCCGATTTTGCAGCAAATCGAACGGAATTTCCGCTCTCTTTATCCTGAGGTGACACTTCATACGGATTTGAAGGTGGAAGGAATCTGCCTTCCGGTAAGAGGCGAGCACCTCGAACAGATTCTCTACATTTTTTTGGAGAATGCGGTGAAATATTCGGAGGATGAGAAGGAGGTATCATTAACCGCTTCCCTTGAAGGGGATCGATGCCTCATTTCGGTGTCGGACCGTGGCATTGGGATTGCAAAGGAAGATCTCCCTTATATCTTTGATCGATTTTACCGTGCCGATAAAGCACGCAGCAGCGCCAAAGGGGGATATGGGTTAGGATTGGCCATCGCGAAACGCCTGGTGGAGAGAAGCGGAGGGAGCATTAAAGTGAACAGCCAACTATCCAAGGGGACCCGGATCGAAGTGGGCTGGAGATTTGAAAGGCAAAAAGGCAATCATTGCACATCTCCCCCGGGGAAATAAAATGGGAGATTCTGAGAAACCGAATGAGATCGGCTTTTTTCCAAGAGCCGGATGGGAATTAGTCTTTAAGAACATCGATATGGGGGAGGGGAAGTGTGGCGAATCTTCTCTTTCCCCTCTCTTTCTATTCAGGGTATAATGGAGAGGTGAGAGGTGAAAAACGAGGATGGACGTATGGATCGACTGGCTTTTGGACGGCACCGTCTCCCTCCCGAAGATCTTTTTCAGGTATGCGAAGCGGATGGGACTGAACGACACCCAGTTCTTAATTTTGCTCCACATCATCGTTTTTGAGAAAGAGGGCAATTCTTTCCCCACATTTAAAGAACTGGAGGAGCGCATGGATTTACCTGCCCTTCAGGTTCAGAAAGAGGTCTTCCAGTTAATGAAGGAAGGGTTTTTAAGTCTGGAGCAAGGGGTTGACCCTCTGGGCAAGGTGAATGAACGGTATAACCTAAGACCCCTCTTTCAGAAGTTGCTTCGGACGTGGGAGGAGGAGCAAAAGCGGACGAAAGAGAACCTTTCTCCCGCAAATGGAATTGATCTGTTCAGTCGTTTTGAACAAGCTTTTGGTCGCCCCATCTCTCCGATGGAAGCGGATCTCATGAGCCAATGGCTGGACAAGGATCATTATTCCCACGAATTGATCATCGCCGCGTTGGAAGAGGCGACCCTCCTCGGCATCGCCAATATGAAGTATATTGACCGTATCCTCTTCGAATGGACGAGACAAGGAATAAAGAACCGTGAGGAAGCCCGGGAATATGCGCTCCGCTTCCGGGAGAAGCAGTATGAACGGCTCCAAGGTGAGAAAAGGCAGAGGCAAGGGGCGGAGAGTTCCTCCCCCGAGATTCGCTTTCCCCAATTTAATTGGCTCAATACACCTTCCAACTAATTTTTCTAGAAAAAAGGCGTTCCCCCCATGTTTTTTTTCCGTAAGTATTGTATAATAATAAAAAATGGAAAGACGAATAAAGTGGGTGATGATCTTCTTTCGCGATGAATGGATGTTCATCCCGTATTGGAGTGTACCGTAGCATTTTTGTTTGAAAGAGAGCGTAAGCGAAAATCCTCGGGCAATCTAATGAAAAGAATTGAGGAGATATGATGCTTAAGCGGATAGCCACCGAATACAAGCGTGTAAGTCTGTGGCTAGAAGAAGAAGAATTGCAGGAATTGGTAGAACTGCTGCATGGAGAAGAGATCCGTTTACATGAGCAGGTTCTGGAGAATGGCGATTTGGAATTTATGTTGTGCCGGGGAGCGGATGAGATCCGCCTGGTATTGGAGAAGAAAGAGGGGAAATACCATCTCTCTTCTTCCTGTGTTGTCCGGGATCGTACGCTAACCGATGTCATGCGAAAAGTGATGGCCCATTTTAAGGGGGAAGCATTGGTCTACCGTCTTTATCCTACGTTTAAGGTCGAGTATCAATATGAACGGGGGCAAGTCCTTGCCATTCGGGAGATTGCCGACGGAACCGAGAAGTTGATCTTTGAAAATCGGGATTTCTCCTTTATCTTAGAGAGAATCATGGAAAATAAAGCGGTTGAGCAGGAAATTGCAGAGATACGAGGTCGGGTAGATCACCTTTTGGATGAAAGGAACCGGGTAAATCCTCTTCAGGAATCGGATCAGATCGTTGCGATCGATAACCAACTCTCGCTTTCCTCCAAACGCCTATTCGAGCTGGAGGCATAAATTTTTGGCGGCATAAAGAAAAACCGGGATGATCCCCGGTTTTTTTGTTAACTTCATAACAATAGATACAATTCGCATGCTGCTTTTTTCTGATTCATGCGCTGTGGTTTGCCTATTTTTTGCAATTTCTTGTCGATTAGGCCAGAATTCCTAGTTTTGGGTTCGGTTAAAATCGGTTTTTAAGAAAAATTCTTTTTTCTTAAAATCTATTGACATATCCATTACTGCACAATTATGATGAAATTACATGGCTTTTAAAATTACATTAAAAAGAGGGGGATTGGGAAGTTCAGATGGTCATGGCAGTGCCAATCTTTTGGTAGAGAGTTGATTCCTATATGAAGAGCAGAGGCTGTAATCATATGAAGAAGAATGTTATCCTCCTTGCATCGCTGATGATCTTCGTATTTACCGGATGCGAAGCCGATCAGGGGAAAATCCAAACCAATCCAGTTCAACAAAGGGATCAAGCACCCGTATTATCGTATCAAGCCTTCCGTCAATTGTTCGATGATATGGGGAGCTAATTGGTCATTCCTAACGCAGAAAAAGTTGAAAAGTCGGATGCGACCAATTTGGTAGCTATTGATCGAAGTTTTTCCTTCGGCACAAGGTCGATTCTTACATTGAACGGAGACCAAACCGATCAAGAGACACAGGAGAGGATCGCTTATAAAGACGTTGACACAGGGACCATTATACTGATAGACCTCATTTACTTAAAATCGTATTTGGGAAATGATATGGTTTTCTGGCCTACTCAAGCACTTGAGATTTATGAAAAGGAACCCGTTCTAAAAAATTATGACGAAGCGATGGTCTCTTATCATAATGTGTTGGTGAAAGTATCGTTGATTTCTAAAGATAAACCTGTGGAGTTTCAAAAAAAGTATAACACCTTGAAAGCGGTCATTTCCTATCTGGACACCTATCCTTTGAAATGAATAAATCACTTTGAGATCTTAATGCGTATTGATATTACTGTGCTTTTATTGAATAGTGATAATAGCCAACATATTAATCAGGAAATATTAAAGAATTACCTGAGAACATATCTTATGTCAATGAGCCATATCTTTTTAAACTCTGCAATATATATAAAACACCTACGGCGGTTCTTGTAAATATGAATGGTAAAATTGAACATATAAATACTGTAAAGGATATTAGACATTTGAAATTCTTGTTATCTGATTATTGAAATTCTTGTTATCTGATTTAGGAGTGATCAACAAATGTCCTGAGCATTCTCAGGCTTTGTAAGTGAGGGAGAAGATCAGATGATCCGGATGGTTTGGCGGTCATGGTGGAGAAAGAAGGAGCGTTTCATTCTATTACTCGTAGGAGCCCTCATTATCAGTTCCGGTTTAAGTTACATGGTGGGACTGTCGGAGACCAATCGGGGAACCATTCTTGAAACCTGCAAAAGCGGTGGAAATCTTCTTACGATATCGTCGTCCGTCCCCCAGGGACACGAAGCACCACCGAGAATGAGAAATTGCTGGAACCCAATTATTTAAGCGGAATAACCGGTGGCATCAGCCTTTCGCAATATCAAAAAATCAAAGACATCCCGGACATAGAGGTGGCCGCTCCCATCGCGGTTATCGGGTATGCCCCTGTAAGCGTCAATCTCGGAAATCTCTATCAGAACCGTATCATAGACCGTAGGGAGCATGGAGTATATCGGTTCATCTCTTCTTTCATTTCCAATCCTCTGGATCGAAATCGGGTTGAACTGAAGAGTACATCCTATTTTACCAATGGTTGGTTTGGCGAACATAGTTCCTATTTCGATCCGGAGAACGCTACACAGTATGGCGTAGGGTCTTTTTCGGGAGATCTTGGCAGCTTCAATTTTGTCTTGCTTGTGGGGATTGACCCGGTTCAGGAAGCGCGGCTTGTCGGCTTAGATCAAGCCACCCTCTCCACGGGAAAAAGCCGCTATTTTAATGAACAAGATCGAAGCCAAAAAAAAGAATTTCAATTGGGTGACCAGACCGTTACTGAGATCAAAATCCCCGTACTGCTCAGCAATCAGGCGTTCATTGAAAAAACCTACCAATATACCGTTGAGAAGTTGGATCTCCCATTTGATACACTTGAGGCAGCGAGAAAGACGATGGAACAGATTAAGACAAAGGGTGGGAAAAAGTATCTGGATACGATTAAAACCGTTGATCAACAAACGGTTTCGTACAATGCGGACCAGGTACATGAGGCTTTCTTGCGAAATCTGACGGGGGTTGATCCGAAAACGGGACAGGAAACCAAATTTGCCCAGAATAATTCTTTGACGTTGGTGAATTTAAAGGCAACACCCCTCAACTACGATGCCATCCCCAGTCCATTTCCCGATCGGTGGTCATTAGCCTTTCAAGTGACCCCGCCAAAGATCTCCGAAAAGGAGAAGGTATTGTACGATCAGGTATTCCGGGAAATGAAGGTCTACCCTGAGGAACCAAGGTTGGACCTGCAATGGATTGGCCTTTATGATCCGGAAAAACTTCAAATTTCAAAGGATCCCTTAACCCAGCTACCGATGGAAACCTATCGTTCGGCTTATGCCCAATTGGTATTGGACGCTGAGGGAAAACCCGTAAATCCTCCGGAATGGGTGAAACCGGTCGATGATCCGTTGGGGCTATTGACTGGTCCGCCGACCCTGTTAACCACGTTAGACGCGGCGGGTCTGATCATGGGGGAAGAACCGATTTCCTCGATCCGCATTAAGGTAAAAGGGGTGGATAGCCTCAACGAGGAAAGCCAAAGGAAACTGGAACGGGTGGCGCGGGACATCGAGGGAAAAACGGGGCTAATTACCGATATTACTTTAGGTTCTTCTCCGCAACCCACCTTGGTTTTTGTGCCGAAAAACGGGAATACTCCTGCGTTGGGGTGGATGGAGCAATTATGGGTGAGGATCGGAGCGGCGATCGCGATCTTCCATGAGACAAAATTGGGGTTTTCCGGTATTATAGCCGTCGTATTGCTGGTCGCGATTCTTTATGTGCTGGCGACTCACCTCGTTTCGGTTTTGGCGCGTAGAAAGGAGTTGGCCGTCCTGCTTGCTGTGGGCTGGCGGCCGACCCAACTCTTTAAGATGGTTTTCATGGAATCGGTCCTGTTAGGTTCTTTCGTCGCTTTGATCTCGTGGGCCATTGTAGGTTTATCGATTCTTCAGAGTGGCACATCCATCTCATGGCTCCGCTTCTTCCTCGTCGGTTTCCTCGGTTTCCTTGTCTATCTCTTCGGTGCCGTCTGGGGCGTCATTCTCATTGCGAAGATCTCCCCTTATGAAGCCATACGATCAGGAGAGATGAGGCCGCATGCCCGGAGGATTGTCCGAGCGCACCATCTTATGGGGATGGCCTTCAATCATCTTTGGGAGCGGTTTACCCGCAGCCTGTTATCCATTTTATCCATGGCGATCCCCACCACATTGCTGGTCTTCTTTCTCTTTGTCACCGCCCATTTGCAAGGCATTCTCTACACGACCTGGTTGGGGCAGTATATCGCCGTGGAAATCGGTCCCGCTCACTATATCGCCATGTTTTTTGCCTTGATCATCTCCGTGATGACCACCGCCGAGATCATGTGGCAGAACGTTTCCGAACGAAAACCGGAGATTGCCCTCCTTAAAGCGATCGGATGGCGTGATAGCTCCATACGAATCCTCGTTTTAATGGAAGGGGGATTGATCGGGTTGGTTGCGGGCGTAATCGGGGTTGGGCTCGGACTGCTGTTCATCGGCTGGATGTATCGCCAATTCCCTTGGGAAAACTTCTTGTTGCTGCTCTCCACAGGCTTGGTTCCGTTGGTGGTTGGATTCATCGGTTCGTTCTTTCCTGCGGAAATCGCGGTAAAGAACGATCCTTCGCAAGGTATGCGCGCTTAAAAAAATGAGGAGAGACGAGGAGGGGAATCCCATTGACGAATCTCGTGAAAGTGGAAAATTTGGAGAAAACCTATTCGGGGGATGGAGTGTCCACACGGGCACTCTCCTACGTAAACGTTACATTTCGCAAAGGAGAATTTACCGCGATCATTGGCCCGTCCGGTTCGGGGAAATCTACGTTGCTCAGCTTGATCGGCACTTTGGACCAACCTTCTTCCGGAACCATCTATTTCGACGATCTGGAAGTATCGAGGCTAAGAGGAAAAAAATTGGCCGATTTCCGCTTTGAAACTATCGGATTTGTGTTTCAGCAGTTTCACCTGCTTCCCACCTTAACGGCCATCGAAAACGTGATGGCGCCCCTGATAGGCCGGAGCGTTTCATTTAAGAAAAGAGAGCGGGCAGAAGAGTTGCTGGAGTTGGTTGGCTTATCTCATAAGCATCGTGCCTTGCCCTCACAGCTCTCCGGCGGGGAACAGCAAAGGGTGGCGGTCGCCCGCGCCTTGGTAAATCATCCCGAATGGTTGCTGGCCGATGAACCGACGGGGAATCTGGATACGAAAAACGGGGAAATCATCTTTAACCTGCTGTGTCGATTAAGAGAGGAACAAGGGTGTGGCATCATTTTTGTCACCCATGATTCTAAACTTGCCTCTCGCGCCGATCGAATTGTTGAGATGAGAGATGGCCAAATCATAGAGGAGCGATGAAAGATGCGATTTGATTACTTAAAAAGATCAATAATATTTCTTTGGAAATACGGTAAAAAGTGAGTAACAAAAAGTGAGTAACATTGATCTTCGTTTTGAGAATTATTGATGGTCTCCTTCCGATTGGTTTATTATGGGTTACGAAAGAAATAATAGATAACGTGACACTCATTATTAAGGATGGTGCGTCATACGATTTAACTTTAATTTGGTTGCTGATCTTTCAGTTTATTTTAACTGTTATTATGTCATTAACTAGGAATGCCCAAGAGATTATAAATTCAAAGTTAGAGATATCTATTGAGTATGAAAAAAAGCGGAGTATCCTCGTTAAAGATGAAATCCTGTGACTTGTTTACCAACATTTTTCCCCTCGCCTATTGCAATCCAGGAGTAAACATGGTACATTAATCATCGTTAGAATTAAATAGGAACCAGGATTCACTCAATGGTTGGGGAACTGGCTTATACCCCTGTAGTGAATGACGCAGGTCCTAGCGATTCATCATTATTTTGCTAGGAAGGGGGAACCGAAAGATGGAGTATTCTACTTTCGGCAGGCATGTTGCCATTGACACTTGGGGAGTTGATTACACCCTCTTAAACGATGCGGAATGGCTGAAACACCAACTGGTCGAAGCTGCAGAAATGGCAGGGGCTACCGTTCTGGGAGTGCAAGAGAGACAATTTGAACCACAGGGTGCGACGGTTCTCGTCCTGCTTTCTGAAAGCCACATTTCGATTCACACCTATCCGGAGAAGGGGTTTGCGGCGTTGGATTGCTATACCTGTGGCGAAACTGTAGATCCCCAAGTGGCGATTGATTACCTCGTATCAGTCCTCAAACCGGAGAAGGTCTATGGGAAAAAAATAATTCGGGGTGCAGGGGAGATGGAAGTCACGGAAGCGGTCAAGGAACTTGCACCTGTACGATGAGCAAAGAAGAGTGAAGGAAACAGGGACCCTTGGTGAAGGGGTCCTTTTCATTTATTCCTTTTTCTTCGATGGGATTCCTCCTCTTTCGACCTTTGTGGTAAAATAAAGCGGACAAGAGAGGGATGAGGAAAATTATGGCGAACAACCTCTATAGACAGTTTGAAAAGGCAACGACAAAAATTCCGTATCAGTTTTATAACCGCCGTCCCGGCATCGATTATGGATGGCTGGAAGTGGTGACGGGCAATATGTTTAGCGGTAAAAGCGAGCACCTCATCATGAGTTACTATGATATCCTGCAGGCGGATCAGTTCTATGTCCGTTCCGCGCAGCGAGAGGGGATGGAGGTTGCTTATCGCCGTGTGAAAGCCTATAAACATGCCGCCGATACCCGCTATGGAGAAGAGGATAAAATTGTTGCCCATAGCGGGCTATCCATGACCTGTCAAGCGGTACATAGTGTGAAAGAGCTGGTGGAAAGCATCGAGGGAGAAGGCATTCATGTGGCCTTGGTGGATGAGGTACAATTCTTCCAGGAGAGGGATGACAAAGGGAGTTTTGAGATCGTAAAGGCTGCGCTTGCCCTCCTCAGGGAGAAGCGCTTCCTACTCTTTGCCGGTTTGGACAAGGACTTTCGGGGCATGCCCTTTGGTCCCATGGGAGAACTCCTTGCCATCGCCGATGCGAAGCCCTACTATGTGAGCACCTGTGCCGTCTGCGGGGCGCCGGCCACCCTGCCCCAGCGGCTGATCAATAATCGTCCGGCTCGCTTTGACGATCCGGTGGTGATGGTGGGCGCTTCCGAAACCTATGAGCCCCGTTGCCGCAGTTGCCACGAAATCGACATGGGTGAGGAAAAATCGGATGCCCGTGAAGGGCGAAGGAAAGGAAAGGAGCCAAAGTTTCGGTTATAGAAGGTTTTTTCCCTTCCTTTGTAGAAGTCATTGAAATATAGCTTTCTGAAGGAGGACAGGAAAAAGGTGGAGCGTGCAAAGCGGAAGAGACTTCCGAAACGGGAGGAATTGGAGGAAAAATATACGTGGGATTTAACCAGGATTTTTCCCAGTATCGAGGCGTGGGAGGATGCATTTAAGGAAGTGAAGGCTTCCTTGCCGGAGGTGGAGAAATTTAAAGGGAGACTGGGGGAAAGCGCCGGGAATCTCTTGGCGGCACTCCGGTTTCAAGATGAGATTTCGAACAAGATGGGGAAGGTTTATACCTATGCCCATCTGAAACATGATGAGGATACGGGAAATTCGACGTTTCAGGATTTGTACGATCGGGCGGTCAGTCTCGATATTGAATTGATGAGCGCCTTTTCCTTCCTCATTCCTGAGATTTTGGCGATTCCCGGTGAGCGGCTGGAAGAATTTTTACAAGCGGAAGAGGAACTTCGGCTTTATCGTCATTATCTGGATGATTTGAGCCGCCGTCGCACCCATACCCTCTCCCCGAACGAAGAATATATTCTGGCTCAGGTGAAGGAATTGGCCAACTCCCCGAGCAACATCTTTTCTATGCTGAACAATGCGGACCTCACCTTTCCCATGATTCATGATGAGGAAGGAGAAGAGGTGGAGTTGACAAAAGGACGTTATATCCAGTTTTTGCAATCGAAGGATCGTCGTGTTCGCGAGGAGGCGTTTAAAACCCTTTATGAAACCTATGGAAAATTTAAGAATACGTGGGCGGCAGCCATCCAAGGGGAGGTGAAGAAGAATATCTTCTTTGCCCGGGTTCGTAAGTTCCCCTCCGCTTTGGAGGCTTCCCTCCATCGAGACCATGTCCCCAAAGAGGTGTATGAGAACCTCATCGAGACGGTTCATCGAAATCTGGATCAGATGTACCGCTATGTGGCTCTTCGTAAGAAGTTTTTAGGTGTTGAAGAACTCCATATGTATGATCTTTATGTTCCGATGGTGAAAGAGGTGGAGATGCGCTATTCCTTTGATGAGGCCGTCGATACGGTTCTAAAGGGATTAGCGCCCCTCGGAGAGGAATATCTTCACCTCTTGCAAGAAGGAATCAAGTCCCGCTGGATCGATGTTTATGAGAATCAGGGCAAGCGCGCCGGCGCCTATTCGTCGGGAACGTACGGAACCCCTCCTTATATTCTCTTAAATTACCAGGACGATCTGGAAAGTCTCTTTACCTTATCCCATGAATTGGGCCATTCGATGCATTCCTACTACTCCAGGAAATACCAGCCTTATATTTATGCCCGCTATTCCATCTTTGTGGCGGAGGTAGCCTCTACCTTAAATGAGGCGCTGATGAATCATTATCTTCTCCAGCGGACGAAGAACAAGCGGGAGAGGATGTACCTGATTAACCACCATCTGGAGGACTTCAGGACGACGGTTTTTCGTCAGACCATGTTCGCTGAATTTGAGAAGTGGATCCATGAGCAGGTAGAACGGGGAGAAGCCTTAAATCAGGAGAAGCTTTCCCGGTATTATTATGATTTGAATCGGAAATATTTCGGCGACGACATCGTGGTGGATCGGGAGATCGCCTATGAATGGACGAGAATCCCTCACTTTTACTATAATTTTTATGTTTATAAGTATGCGACGGGCTTCTCTGCGGCGACCACCCTCTCCCAGATGATTCTGCAAGAGGGAAAACCTGCCGTTGACCGCTATATCCAATTTCTCAAAATGGGAGGATCCGATTATCCGTTAAACGAGCTGAAAGAAGCGGGGGTCGACATGACGTCCCCCGAACCGATACAGAAAGCCCTGGATCTTTTTAAAAACCTGCTGGACCAATTGGAACAGCTCCTGGAGGAGTAGAATGGTTAAGCAACCCCCGCCACATCCTGTGACGGGGGTTGCTTACGGAAGAATCCAAGATAAGATGGTAGCTAGACCTTGATAACCAAATGGATAAATAATATATTGGTACAGAAGGATGGCGAAAATAGGGGAAATATCGATCATGCCGATCGGTGGAATAAAACGGAAGAGACTTAAGTAAGGCTCCACCAGGTTCCCTACCCACTGCCCGATTGCAGAATCACGCAGAGGGGGAATCCAAGAGGAGAGGATCCAAAAAATGATGGCAAAAAGGTAAGCTTCAAAGAGATATTGCGCGATGGTTAAAATGACGGCAGCCATAAGACACCTCTTTTTAGTCATACAGATTAAACAGCCTTTTGTTTCCCTATTATACCATAGAATCGGCAGGGTGAAAGATGAAGTGGTTAAGTTCATGAGTCAAGGGACAAGTAAAGATGCGATTTTGGTTACCGGAGGAGATCGGGAGATCGGCCAGTATAAAAAGGTGAAGGAGGCTTTTTCTCCTGCCCCTTATGTGATTGGGGTGGATGCGGGAGCCTTGTGGCTCTACGAAGCGGGGGAGAGGATCGACCTGGCGGTGGGCGATTTTGACTCCATCGGTGAAAAGGGATTTAGGCGTCTGCGCGAGGGAGGAGTCTCCGTCCTTCCTTTTCCCCCGGAGAAGGACTTTACGGATACGGAACTTGCCCTCGATCAGGCTTTGAGAGCGGGGGCTAAGCGCCTTCTCATTTATGCAGGATTGGGGACCCGTTTTGATCACAGCCTGGCAAATGTTCACCTTCTTTATCGGTGCAGGATGGAGGGGGTAGAGGCTACCATCGTCGATCGCTGGAACCGGATCCACCTCATTAACGATGGGACCGATGTAAAGAGGGAATATCCTTTTCTCTCCCTTATTCCTTTTAGCGAGAAGGTGGAGGGGGTAACGCTCACCGGCTTTAAATACCCCCTCACGAATGCGACGCTGGTCTGGGGAAAGGGAATCGGCATCAGCAACGAGCTGATTGCCGATCACGGAGAGATTCGGTTAGCGAGAGGTTGGCTCCTCGTCATTGAGTCCCAAGACCAAGAGATCGATGAACCGTTCTCTTCTTAAGCATTCTATCTTAATGATTAGGAAGAATCTGCATCGGTGGAGCGGTCCGCCTCTAATCGGGACAGAATCGGGCGAAAAAGATCCCAAGGATGTAGGAGAGGCGGAAGGGAAGTTAAGGTGATCATCTCCTTGTTCGTAGGATGAAGAAAGGAAAGCCGGTAAGACCAGAGAGCGAGCCATTCCCCAGGCTTGTTTACTTTTGCTCCATATTTTTGATCCCCATAAAGGGGCGTTCCCATGGCCGCCATCTGTACCCGAATCTGATGGGGACGTCCTGTTATTAAGTGTACTCGTAGGAGGGAAAACCCATCCCTTTGATCGAGGACCTCATATTCCAAAATCGCCTCCTTTGCCTGCTTTACGGTGGAAGGGACGACGGAAACGGTGTTGGTTCGCTCATCTTTCAACAGGTGGTGAATGAGCCGGCCTTTCGGCTGGACTAAACTTCCACGGATGACGGCAAGGTATTCTTTCTGAAATTGATGAGTTCTGATCGATTCGGAGAGGCGGGAGGCGGCTTTTGAGGTTTTAGCGAAGATCATGCTTCCCCCCACCGGCCGATCGAGACGATGGACCAAGCCCAAAAATACATTTCCAGGCTTGTGGTATCTCTTTTTTAGATCTTCTTTTAACAGGGTGAGGAGGTCAGGATCGCCGCTTTCATCCCCTTGAGAAGGAATATTGATCGGTTTTACGACTCCCAGGAGGTGATTATCTTCGTAGAGGATTGTGATCTCCACCACCTACACCTCTTCTTCCCAACGGGCCAGAATTCCGGCAGGGAGGACGAGGCGGGAGGCCTGAATGGGTAAGCCGATCTCCCCGCTGGTGATTTTTCCCCCATAGCGCATCGTCATCGTAAGCGTGAGGATGTTTTTAAGGACGGTGGGACTTAACCCCGTCGTGTAGGAATTGATGAGGAAGAAGAGGGGTTCATCGGATAAGATCTCCATACAGCTTAGAATGAATGGATAAAGATTCTCCTCCAACTTCCACATCTCTCCCTTGGGTCCCCTTCCATAGGAGGGAGGATCCATGATGATGGCGTCATATTTTCTCCCTCTCCTTATTTCCCGCTGTACGAATTTAAAGACATCGTCGACAATAAACCGGACCGGCTTTTCCTCAAGGCCGGATAAGCGGAGATTCTCTTTTGCCCACCCAACCATCCCTTTGGCTGCGTCCACATGAACGACCTCGGCTCCGGCGTAAGCGGCGGCCAAGGTAGCCCCTCCGGTATAGGCGAAGAGATTCAGCACATGGATCGGTCGATTCGCCTTTCTAATTTTTTCGATGATCCAGTCCCAGTTGGCCGCCTGCTCCGGGAAGAGACCGGTATGTTTAAAATTGGTGGGCCGAATGTAAAAACGCATCTCCCCATAGGAAATGGTCCAACGTTCGGGGAGCCGTTTGCGAAACTCCCAGTGGCCCCCTCCTGTTTCGCTTCGGATATAATGAGCATCCGCCTTCTTCCACTTATTCGTTTCTTGTTCTAATGGCCAGATGATCTGTGGATCAGGACGGCGCAGGAGGACATCCCCCCACCTCTCTAAACGTTCCCCTGATCCCGTGTCGATCAGTTCATAATCCTTCCATTGATCCGCAATAAAAAGCATCTTAATCCTCCACTCTTCCTAGCCCTCTTCTCAAACGGTTACCACTTTAGTATAACACGCTTTCCTTTCTCAACCACCCATTTTTTTATATATCGGACATTCACCGCTGCTGTGAGGACATGAAAAGCATAATGTAGAGTAGCTAAGGGAAAGGGGGTGAGCCGATGGCAGTCGTAGCACCTGGAGTAGACGGAGGTTACTATGGTGGGGCCGGCTTTTTCGCCTTTGCGATTGTGATCTATGTATTGCTGGTCATCATTCTCCGTGCAGGATTCTGGGGTTATTAATAGACCCGGCCGGGGTTAACGGATGAGGTTAACTACCGGGACACTCCCTCGGCAAAGTAAAGCGAATATTGCTAAGACTGGCACCGGGTAAGGATGGGTGGAAATTTCTTTGCCATTGCACTCGTCATCTATATCCTGTTGGTCATTATCCTGACTTCAGGATGGTTCTAAGGGAAAAGAGCATATAGTTCTGGGAAAGGAGGTTTTTTCAGATGGCTTTTGCAGCAGCTCAGGCAGGCGCAGGGGGCGTTGGATACGGCGGCGGATATAACTTCTTCGCCTTCGCCATCGTCATCTATGTTCTTCTGGTGATTATCCTTCGCACCGGTTTCTTTGGAGGGTATTAATCTTTAGAGCCCGATAAGCTGCCGATCCTTTGGATGGGCAGCTTATTGCTTTTTTCGCCTATTTTACCTATATTTAGGTATTCGTACAACCCACATAAGGCTTCAATACATATGGTAGAGTGAGTACAGATGATGGAGGTGAAAAGCCGTGCATGAAGCTGCCGTCGGCGGATACAATTGGTTCGCTTTTGCCATCGTCATCTACGTCCTCCTCGTTATCATCTTGAATGCTGGCTTTGTGTATTAGAGACCCTCTCCCTTATTCGAGTCGCTGTTCCGAGGAGGTGACGAACCATGGCATATGCATATGCAGGGGCAAATACCGGCTATCCATATGGGGTTGAAGGCGGATGGTTTGCTTTCGCCGTCGTCATCTATGTCCTCCTTGTCATCATTTTAAAAGCCGGCTTCTTTGGACCTGCTTAAATCGCGGTGTCTTAATTTCATAAGAAAGGAGGGATAGGTATGGCAAACGCATATGCTGCTGCCGGTGCCGGAGCTGGGGCTCCGGTGGTAGGAGGCGGATACAACTGGTTCGCTTTCGCCATCGTGATTTATGTTCTTTTGGTGATCATCCTGAAAGCCGGCCTCTTCGGACCTGTCGTTTACTAAGAAGGAATAAGAGGGAAGCGGGGAAGAGGGGGTGACGGATATGTCCAATGTTGCGGCGCCTTATACCGGGGTTAGCTTTTTTGCCTTTGCGATTGTGATCTATGTTCTTTTGGTCATCATTTTAAAAGCCGGTCTGTTTGGACCTCTCTATTAGGACCTGCTTAAAGCGGTTTATCGATTATGGTGTAAATAGGGCGTAAGGGGCCAAGGGAAGAGTTTGCCGAGGGTATCATTTTGAGGCGGGAGAACCTTGAATGGTTCGCCGCCTTTATTTTTTTGTTTAACCAGAGAAATGGGAGGATATCTTATGGAGGATGAGGTTTATGCCAATTAATACAATAAATGGGCTGGAAAGGAGAGAAGTGGCTGCGCTTATGATCGGACATCCAGACTTGCCGCGCCTTGATTGAAAAAGTGGCGCTTATTCATCCTTCTCTTTCTCATCCCCTGCTTACCGATCGGGGCGTTTTCCGCTCCATCTGAGGGTGGTCAAACCCCCCCCTCTCCCAACCAACTCTTCCCTTCAGGTTTCTTTCCCCCTTCTTCATTGGAGACTGATTCCATCAAGAGGCGGATAGGAACAATGAGCCTTGAAGAAAAGATCGGTCAACTTCTGCTGGTGGGAATCGAAGGAACTGAAGTGGATGAAAAGACGAGGGATTTGCTCGGGAAATACCATGTGGGAGGATTCATCCTTTACGAACGCAATGTAAAGGGGGCTGAGCAGCTTCTTGCGTTATTAAACCGATTGAAAGCACTGAACCACATGGAGAACGGAGAAAAGGCGATTCCCCTCTTTCTGTCCGTCGACGAGGAGGGAGGCAAGATTAGCCGAATGCCGAAAGAATTTACCCCTCTTCCTGCCAACCGGAAAATCGGGATGATAAATCGAGTAGATTTCTCTTACAAAATCGGAAGGATCATTGCCAAGGTGCTTTCCTCCTTCGGGTATAATATGGATTTTGCTCCTGTCTTAGACATAAACAGCAATCCGAAAAATCCCGTCATCGGTGATCGTTCCTTTGGAGATCAGGTAAAGGTGGTCACCACTCTCGGGGTAAAAACGATGGAGGGGATTCAGGCGGGAAAGGTGATCCCGGTGGTGAAGCACTTCCCCGGGCATGGCGATACCTCGGTTGATTCCCACGACGAACTTCCCAGGGTTGGGAAAAGCCTTGAAGAATTAAAGACGTTTGAACTGCTGCCGTTTAAGAGGGCGATGGAGAATAAAGCGGATGCGGTGATGGTCTCCCACATTCTCTTGCCTGAGATTGATCCCGATTATCCTTCTTCCATGTCGAAAAAGGTGATTTTTCATCTTTTACGTCAAGCGCTCCATTTTGAAGGGGTGGTGATCACAGATGATATGACGATGGGGGCCATCGTAAAAAATTTTCCCATCGAAAAAGCGGCGGTTCAAGCTGTTTTAGCCGGAAGTGATTTGATCCTGGTAGCCCATGGGCATAAGGAAGAGGTTAAGGTTTATGAAGCGTTAAAAAAGGCGGTAGAAGCGGGCATCCTATCCATTGAGCGGGTAGATGAAAGCCTCTATCGCATTTTATCACTAAAAGAAAAATATCAACTCCGAGACTCTCCTATATCCCAAGTGGATGTGGATGGCATCAATCGGGAGATACAAAACCTGCTGAAAAAATATCTTCCTTCCCCTTGACATCCCCTTGGCCAGGGGATATATATAATAGCAAAAGCCCATATTCTCCCCTCTTTTGGGGAAAGATGTCGCGATGAGAGAGGAAGAATCTGTGGAAGCGTTAAGAGAGCGGAATCCCCGGCTGAAAGATTCCGCCGCCTGAGCAGAGGTCCCGCCTCTTGAGCATCCTGCGATGAGCAGAACGACGGCCGGACGTTATCCCGGCGTTGAGAGGATGCGGCCCGATCCGGAGCAAGCCGCGTCAACGAAGGTGGTACCGCGGTAGACCATTCGCCCTTCAGAAGGACGAATGGCCTTTTTTTTTATGAAGGATAACTAGGTTTTCAGAAAATGAGGGAGTAGGAAAGGAGTTTTTCGGATGGTTTCGAGAATGGTGGTGAAAATAGGTTCCCACAGCGTGACGGATGAGAAAGGAGCCTTATCCGAAGGAAAAATGGAAGAATTGGTCAAGCAAATCACAGCCTTGCGTGATAAAGGGATTCAAGTCATCCTGGTTTCATCGGGGGCTGTTGCGGCCGGTTTAGGGGAATTAGGATGGAGGCGCTCCAACATTACGATTCCGGAAAAGCAGGCCGCCGCAGCTGTAGGCCAAGGCCTGCTGATCGAAAAATACAGAAGTTTGTTCGCGGCAAGGGGAATCCGCATTGCTCAGCTTCTTCTCACCCGTTCCGATACGGAAGATCGCAAACGGTTTATTCATATCCGAAATACATTGGAGACCTTGCTTCGCCATGGAGTTCTTCCCATCGTAAATGAGAATGATACGGTGACGGTAGAAGAGATTCGTTTTGGCGACAACGATACATTGGCCGGCCTCGTCACCCTGGTGACGGAGGCGGATCTTCTTGTTCTCATGACCGACATCGATGCCCTCTATACCGCCAATCCCAGGATTCACAAGGAGGCGAAGCCCATCCCGGAAGTCTGGGAAATTACCCCTGAGCTGGTGAAGATGGCAGGAGGAGAGGGGAGTTCCGTGGGGACAGGGGGAATGAGGACCAAGCTGAATGCAGCCCGCATCGTCACCGAATCGGGGGTGGAAATGGTGATCATCTCAAGCTCCATTCCCGACGGATTAATTCGCATCGTCGAAGGGGAGCCTCTCGGGACTCGTTTTCACCCCCACCCCCGCTTTACCGGTAAGAAGTCTTGGATCGCTTACGGTACCCGGGTTCAGGGAAGCCTTACCCTTGACGATGGGGCGGTAGCAGCCCTTCAGAAGAGAGGACGGAGCCTCTTGTTCCCTGGAATCCTGAGCGTCGAAGGAGATTTCCATGAAGGAGCCGTCGTATCCATGAAAAATCGGGAAGGGGAGGCGATTGGCAAAGGGATGGTTAGTTTTTCAAGTTACGATTTAAAAATTCTTCTGGAACGGGAACGTTCCGGTGAAAAGATTCAATCCCTCCATGAGGTGATCCATCGAGATGCGATGGTCATTTATGAATCGATCGAAGGATCGTCATCCTAGAGGGTGAGGCTTTCCAATTTTTATGCAGAAGGGGGAGTTAAAAGATGGAGACGGATATTTTGAAAGAGAAAGTTTTGCATCGGGCCCGGTTGGCAAAAGAGGCTTCCAAGAAATTGGGGAGCCTTTCTTCCGTGGAGAAGAGGAAGGGGCTTCTCCTCATGGGTGAAGCCCTATGGAAACATAGGGAAGAGATCTATGAGGCCAACCGGATGGATCTACAAAGAGCCAAGGAAGCAGGGATGGCGGAAGGGCGTCAGGATCGCTTGCGCATAACCGAAGAGAGATTAAAGGGGATAATCCGGGGATTAGAGCAGGTGGCTGCTCTTCCTGATCCGGTAGGGGAGGTATTGGAACGCATCGAACGGCCAAACGGCTTACAGATCGAGAAAGTTCGGGTTCCATTCGGCGTCATCGCGATGATTTACGAATCACGCCCAAACGTAACCGTAGATGCGGTTGCTCTGGCCTTAAAGACGGGGAATGCCGTCGTGCTGAAGGGGGGAAGAGAGGCGCTTCAGTCCAACTCGGCATTGGTTCATGTTTTGCGAGAGGGATTAAAAGGAACGGAGATTCCGTTGGAGGCGATCCAACTGATCGGTGAGACGGAACGGGAAGCGGTAGAGATTCTGATTCGGGCCAAAGGGCTGGTTGATCTCGCCATCCCCAGGGGGGGAGCCGGTTTAATTCAAATGGTGATTGAGCGCTCCCTCGTTCCCGTCATCGAAACGGGCGTTGGCAATTGTCACATTTATGTGGATCGTGCGGCAGATATGGATAAAGCGACGTCCATCCTTATCAACGGGAAAACCCAGCGGCCTTCCGTGTGCAACGCAGCCGAGACCCTTTTGGTTCATCGGGAGATCGCGGAGCGGTGGCTGCCTTTGGCGGCTCGGGAACTTCATCGGCGGGGAGTGGAGCTCAGGGGTTGTCCGGAGACGGTATCGATCTTAAATGAGGCCGGTTTTACAGAGGTGAAGGAGGCAACGGAAGAAGATTATGCCACCGAATTTCTTGATTTGATATTGGCTGTAAAAGTGGTGAATAGCGTCGAAGAAGCCGTTGAGCACATTGAAAAATACGGGACCAAACATTCGGAAGCCATCGTTACCGAAGATGGGGAAGCTGCTCGCCTCTTCCTCAACCATGTAGATGCTGCCGCCGTTTACCATAATGCTTCCACCCGTTTTACCGACGGTTTCGAATTTGGTTTCGGAGCAGAGATGGGAATTTCTACCCAAAAACTTCATGCTCGGGGTCCCATGGGGTTGAAGGAATTAACCAGTTATAAATATATCATCCATGGAAACGGTCAGATTCGGGAGTGAGAGGAACAATAACACCCCTTCTTTCATCGTTGAAGAGAGGGGGTTTTCAGGTTTCAATATTTACCGTTATTGGGTGAACGGTGGTTCGTTCATTAAATCTCTTGAAGGTATCTTACACAGGACGGATCCGTTCCGGACGATCGAGAACAGCACAGATATTTTCCGGAGATGAAGGGGGATCAATCCTGGAACACATTCACCGATTGACGGATCCGCTGGATGAGAGGTAAACTTTAGTACGTTACTAAAATGATTAAAGAAGAAAGGGGTAGACATCCTTTGAAGAATAACCTCATTGAGGCTTTGGTTACCAACTGGGTGAGCATCGTTGTAACCATCGCAATGATTGCTCTTTTATACATTTTAGCCAAACAACATGTAAAATTCGGAACACGCGTTCTGATCTCTTTGGGATTGGGAATTCTAGCCGGCATTTTCTTTCATCAATTTGATTTTGCTGTCGATAGTGTAAAGACCGTTGGTCAGATTTTCGTCAATTTGATTAAAATGATCGTGATGCCCCTTGTTTTCACCGCCATCATCACCAGCATCATGACCATCTCTAATCCAAACCAACTGCGGAAGATCGGTGTAAAAACGATTGGCCTCTTTCTACTGACCACAGGATTGGCCGCCATCATCGGAATCATCGTTTCTCTTCTTTTCCATCCCGGAACAGGAGTGAACCTCTCCTTACCCGCCGATTTTAAGCAGCGGGAGATCCCCTCTTTCTGGCAGGTCATCTTAGACTTAACGCCCGTCAATCCCGTAAACGATCTGGCACAGGGGAAAGTTGTCCCTGCCATCATCTTTGCCCTCTTTTTAGCGGTGGCGATGGTACAGGTAGGAGCAAAGAAACCGGAGGTGGTAGAGCCGGTCCGCCGTTTTTTTGAATCGTTTCTGCAAATAATGTACCAGGTAACCAAGTACATTATCCGTCTAACCCCTTATGGCGTCTATGCTTTGGTCGCTTCCATGGCGGCCAGCTACGGCGCGGAGACGCTCATGCCCCTTATTAGTCTTATTGCCGCCACTTACGTCGCCCTCTTTTTACACTTTGTCATCGTATTTGGTGGAATGGTTTCATTATGGGGAAGAGTTAATCCGATCAAGTTTTTCCGTAAGATTTATCCCATGATGGTGGTTGCTTTTACCACCCGGAGCAGCTTCGCCACCTTGCCCATTAACCTTGAAGTGATGGTAAAAAGGCTTCGGATCTCCGAGCGGATCGCAAGTTTCGTCGCACCTTTGGGGACAACCATGAATTATAACGGATGCGGCGGAGTATGGCCCGCGGTCGTCGCCGTCTTTGTGGCAGAAGCGTATGGCGTACCCTTAGGGATCACCGATTATGTGGTTTTGGTCTTGGTAGCCATGATCTCATCCGTGGGGGTCGCCGGCGTTCCGGGCCCCGCATCCATTTCAACGACGGTGGTTTTAACCGCTCTAGGACTCCCCCTCGAAGGATTGGGATTAGTTCTTGCCATCGACGCTCTGGTGGATATGGGAAGGACTCTGGTCAATCGGACGGGAGACCCGGTGATCGCACTGATTATTGCCCGTCAGGAAAAAGAATTTGATCAGGAAGCGTTTGATCGGGATGAAGAGGATGAATTGGAGACCAGCATCGCTTAAAAAGCTTTCCTTTTTTCTAAGCAAAGGGTTACTCATTTCCATTGTTTCTTTCCTCAATCAAGCCGCCTCCTGCCATGGGGATGAGAAAATAAGAAAACCAGGGCCAGGGTTTAACCTGGCCTTTTGATATTGTTGAAATGAACAGAAAATTGATCTTGAATTAGGAAAGGATTTTTAGTATAATTGGATAAGAACTAATGTTTGTTAGTCGAATAGAAAGGAGGAAATGGAATTGCAAGAGAAGCTCGATCTCATCCTACAAGAGATAACGAATCTGAAGGCGACCATGGCCACAAAGGAAGATCTGTTGAACCTTAAAGCGGCCACGCAGGAAGAGATTGCGAATCTTAAAGCGGCCACGCAGGAAGAGATTGCGAATCTGAAGGCGACCATGGCCACAAAGGAAGATCTGTTGAACCTTAAAGCGGCCACGCAGGAGGAGATTGCGAATCTTAAAGCGGCCACGCAGGAAGAGATTGCGAATCTTAAAGCGGCCACACAGGAAGAGATTGCGAATCTTAAAGCGGCCACACAGGAAGAGATTGCGAATCTTAAAGCGGCCACACAGGAAGAGATTGTGAATCTTAAAGCGACCACACAGGAAGAGATAACGAATCTGAAGGCGACCATGGCCACAAAGGCGGATATAACCGAGATCAGGGGAGATATAACCGAGATCAGGGGAGATATTACCGAGATCAAAAACCAGGTGAAAGACCTTCCTGCCATTCGTCAAGCTGTTTTAGAGTTGGCCGATCGTACCATTCATATTGAAAACGTAATGGCAACAAAAGAAGATATCGCCACATTGGCCTCTAAAGAGGACTTAAAATACTATGATTATAAAATCGCTTCGTTGGAGCGGGAAATCTTTGAACTAAAATCCTCTAAATAAAGGGAAAGAAGCGTGAATTTTTTATTCTAACTATAAAAAGACTTCTGCAAAGCGGCAGAAGTCTCATTTCATATCCGAACGGTCATGAGGTGATCCCATGAGCCATAAATGATGATGTCCTATTTTCCTATTTGCTGTAAAAAGGGGTTAAATGCTTCCCTTGAATGCGGAGATACCAGATGTTTAGTTCACCAATCCTCCGGGAGAGATCAACAATCTTCTCCATCCGTTCGAAGAAACCGTCACCATCCTGTTCGGTCGATTGATCGTACAGTTTCGTGAAGGAATGCTCCAATTCGCGGATGCGATCCGGGATTTGCCCGCTGATCTGCTCGAGGCGATGGAGGAATTCATTCCTCTCCGTCTCACTCAGTTCCGCAACGGGCACATGAATTTCGGGGATCTCGATCCCAATTTCCCGATCATATCGGAATTCAAATGCTTTTTTCATGTCGCAATCACCTCGATAAAAGAATTGTTATACATAAGACGTCCAAAATTCCCATGTTGTTATAGTATAGTTGTAACAGAGAACGGCCACTCCTGTCAAGGGGGTATTTTCTCATCTTTGCTTGAAGGAGGAACTGGTTTGAACATTCATGATAAAAATGCGAAAACGATTTTAACCCCTGCCGGAGGATATCTCAGTGGTTACTCCCATTCCCTCAATCCCTACATGGGATGCCCTTTTGCCTGTTCCTACTGCTATGTTCGCCAACTCCCCGTCTCCCTTTTTCGGGAAGAACCTTGGGGTTCATGGATTGAAATAAAAAGGAATGCGGCTACGCTTCTTCCCGGAGAGATTCGGAAAGCGAGAAAGAAGGGGCCGGTTACCCTCTTTATGTCCTCGGCCACCGATCCGTATCAACCCTTGGAATATAAAGAAAGAATCACCCAAGCATTGATTCAGGCAATGCTGGAAGAGCCACCCGATTTTCTCTTTGTTCAGACCCGTTCCCCCCTCGTGGTACGCGACCTTCCCTTCTTTCGTCAATTCGGAGAAAGGATTCGGGTTAGTATGACGATCGAAACGGATCTAGAGAATATTAGGAAACATTTCACGCCAAAGGCACCCCCTTTACGAGCCCGACTTCGTGCCTTAAGAACACTAACCGAAGCAGGCATTCCCACTCAGGCAACCATTGCCCCAATGTTGCCTTTTAGTCGAAAGTTCCCTTCCATTCTTAAGGAAGTCACCCAGCGGGTGGCATTAGATGATTTCTTTATGGGAGATGGGGCAAGGGGAAAAAGGACGGAGCGATTGGGGATTCGAAAGTTATTTCATGAAATCCATCAAGAACGGTGGTTTGATCCGGAAGCCTGGAAGAAAGTTTACCCCCTTTTGAAGGAGGCGTTTCCTGAAATTACATTGCTCGTTTCCAAAAAAGGGTTCAAACCTGGCGGAAAAACGGTGCTTCATTGATTTTTCCCCCTATTTAAAGTAGAGTTAAGGAAGAAAGGGAGGCGAATCGATTGAGGCAATTGTCCATCAGTCGCATAGAGTGGGTGGAGGAGGACGAGGAACTAACGGCTATCCTTCACATCGAAAATGGTGAGACGGAGATGGAAATTCTGTTGGAAGGTGCGACCCAGCTTGACCTTTCCTTCGCAGGGGGGGAGCTGGGGGAAATTCCTTACATTCAATTTATCCTTCGAAGCGGGAATGGGGAAGTAGCCCTTCTCATCTCGGAGAAGGATTGGGAGCCTTTCTTAAATGAACCGGATTTTCTTCTCCTCGATTATGGAAAAGGTCGATTTAAAATGAAATTTTTACCTTCTTTATTTCTTCGCTTCATCGATGAACAGATAGAACAGGTCAATCGGGGGAAAAATTCAATTTTTTTACGTGAAATTATTCACGTTTTTGCCGTTGAGGAATAAGGGAAGAAACATAGAAAGAAAAAGGGGAAAGAGGAGAGGGACTTGAACGAGAACCTTACGTTGTTGACGGATTTTTATCAGCTCAATATGATGTATGCCCATTATAAACAGGGAAACCTGAAGAAGAAGGTAGTTTTTGACCTTTTTTTTCGTTCGATTCCTTGCCAGAATGGCTATGCGATCGCAGCCGGATTAGAACAAGCCGTTGAATATGTAAAATCATTGCATTTTACCGATGAAGACCTGGCTTACCTCCGCAAAGTGGGCCGTTACGATGATGGATTTCTCAAACTATTGGCCAATTTTCGCTTCACGGGTGATCTTTGGGCCATTCCGGAAGGGACCTTTGTTTTTCCCCATGAGCCTTTGATCCGGGTGGAGGCAAATATTTTAGAAGCCCATCTCCTTGAGACCGCGTTATTGAACATTATCAACCATCAAACCCTTATTGCGACAAAAGCAGCCCGGGTGGTTCACGCGGCGGGAACGGATCCGGTGCTAGAATTTGGTCTTCGCCGTGCCCAAGGGCCCGACGCCGGGGTGTATGGGGCGCGAGCCACCTACATTGCGGGAGTTAGTTCCACCTCCAATGTGTTGGCCGGGAAAAAATTTGGCATTCCGATTTCGGGAACCAATTCCCATGCTTACGTCTTAAGCTTCAGCAACGAATTGGATTCATTCCGCTCGTATCTGGAGACGTTTCCTGATCAAGCCGTCTTAGTCGTCGACACATATGACACCTTATATTCCGGCGTACCCCATGCGATTACCGCTTTTAAAGAGCTTTTTGCCCGCCTGGGCAGGGAACCGAAAAGCTACGGAATTCGCCTCGACTCCGGTGATTTGGCCTATCTCTCCAAGGAGGCACGCAGGAAATTGGATGAGGCAGGCTTTAAAAACGCCAAAATCTTCGCCTCCGGCGATTTGGACGAGAATTTAATTCGGGACCTGAAGATGCAAGGGGCGAAGATCGATGCATGGGGAGTCGGGACGCATCTTATAACCTCTCGGGATTGTCCTTCCCTGGGGGGAGTCTACAAACTAAGCGCCGAAGAGGAAAAGGGGGTTTACCAACCTCGGATCAAGGTGAGCGAAAATCCGGATAAGATTACAAATCCCGGAGTGAAAAAGGTGGTTCGCTTCATCTCGGAAGAGACCGGGAAAGCTTTAGCCGACCTCATCATGTTGGCGGACGAAGAAAATCCGAAGGGGAATTATGAGATCTTCCATCCGATCTATACGATGAAGAGGAAGTGGTTGCGGCACTATCGCATAGAAGAATTGCTTCTACCTATCTTTCGACAGGGGGAATTGGTTTACTCTCTCCCAACACTGGAAGAGATTCGGAAGCGGGTCGCAGAACAGGGAAAAATGTTCGCTCCTGAAATCTTGCGGCTTACGAATCCCCACGAGTACCACGTCGATTTATCCAAAAAACTTTGGGACTTGAAAAACGAATTGATCCAAAAGGCAAAAAGGGAAAGGGAAGTGGAGTCGTGACGGGAGGGTCACTTCGTAGCATGGGTGGGCCGGAGGGAAATCATTCGTATAAATGATTCTCGCTTTCCGGGAAGAAAGAAGGCCGCCGTTCCGGATGTGAAAGTATGGAGCGGCGGCCTTTTACTTTTCTCCACTACATTAAAGGTGAAACTTGATAAAAGGTGAAACTTCCTGATTTTTTTCGCCAAACAACGGCGAATGAAGTTTGTCCCCGGAGTTTATCCCAAGTGATAAAGCGCTTTATACTTTTTCTCCAGATAATCGGTTAAGTATCGGGCGTTTAACGGTTCCCCCGTGGCTTTGAGAATGATTTCGCGGGGGCGAAGCATTTTTCCGTATCGGTGAACCTTCTCCGTTAACCATTCCCGGACGAAACGGATCTCGCCGTTTCTGATTTTCTCCTCATAATCGGGATGCTCGATCCGCAATTGATGTTCCAATTGGGCTGCGTAAAGGTTACCCAACGAATAGGAGGGAAAGTATCCAAAACTTCCTCCGGCCCAGTGGATGTCTTGCAGAACCCCTTCCGAATCCTTTTCCGGGACGATTCCTAAGTATTCTTTCATCATCTCATTCCAGACACCGGGCAGTTCCGCCACCTGAAGCTCTCCGCTGATGAGTCGCTTTTCCAATTCGTAGCGAATCATGATGTGAAGGTTATAGGTCAACTCATCCGATTCGGTTCGAATGAGGGAGGGGATCGATTCGTTTACCGCAAAATGGAAATCCTCCACCTGTACCCCTTCCAATTGCCGGGGGAAGTATCTCTTTAAATCATCGAAATACGCCTGCCAGAAGGGAAGGCTTCTTCCGATGATATTTTCGTAGAAACGAGACTGGGATTCGTGGATTCCCATTGAAGTACCGTCGGCCAAATTGGTGCCGGTCAGTTTCGGGTCGATGTTTTGCTCATAGAGGGCATGCCCTCCTTCGTGGATCGCCCCGAAGATCGCTTCCCGGATGTCGTTTGGGTTATATCGGTTGGTCACCCGGACATCTTTGGGATTCAAGCCGATGGCGAAGGGATGAGCCGTACGATCCAGCCTGCCTGCTTCGAAATCATATCCCATTTTATCGAGTATGAAGTGGCAAAAAGCTCTCTGTTGTTCGATGGGATAAGGCTGTTTTACGATCTCCACCTTTGGCTTTACAGGGGACGAAGTAACCGCTTGAACCATGGGAACGATCTTTGCCCTTAGATTGGCGAAAAGCGGGTCCAGTTCCTTCACCGTGATTCCCGGTTCATATTGATCCAGCAGGGTATCGTACGGGTGATCTTTATACCCCCAATATCCGATAAACTCCTTCTGAAATGCGACGATTTTCTCCAAATAGGGTTGAAGGAGGGAGAAATCCGAATTCTTCTTGGCATCTTCCCACACCGCCTCGGCTTGGGAGGTGAGAACGACAAAGGCTTGATGCCGTTCCGGGGGAATTTTCACGGCGAGGTCGTATTCCTTCTTCGCTTCCCGAACCATTGCCCGCGTCACTTCATCCATGTCGCCCCCCTCTACTTCCTCACCGAGCACATCCAGGTATTCCTTCATCTCGTCGGAAGTCGCCATCCGAAAAACTTCGGAAGAGAGGGTACCGATTACCTGGGAACGCTGTTTCACCCCCTTCTTTGGTGCACCGGTCCTGAGATCCCAATAGATGAGACTGATCGCTTCATTGTAATGTTTCATCTTTTTGACCAGCTCTTTAAAGGACTGAACGGTTTTCTCCAAAGTAGCCAAAAAAACTCCTCCTTTTCCATGAATTTCTTTTATTATACTGCAAGCGATGAAAATTAGAAAACGATAGAACTTTTTTTTCCTCATCGCATCAATACTTCATCTGATACATTATTAATAAAGTTAATCTTTTCACGTGCAATATTCTTTGACATGCGTTACAATGTTAGTTAGCCATGATGTGAACAGGAGAAAGAAGAGGAGATGGAATCATGAAGAAAAAAATGGGGATTATTATGGGAATCCTGATTACGACCTTTACCGGCTTCGGGATGATCATTCCCGTAATGCCCGTTCTCATCAGCGAAACCGTGGGAGATCCGGCAACCTCCAGTTCGGCCCCTTTTCACTTGGGAATGCTCCTGGCCCTCTACTCCGCCGTCTCCTTTTTTCTTTCCCCCATATGGGGGAGATTATCCGATCGATATGGACGAAGGCCGATCATCTTAACCGGCTTAATCGGCTTTGGGGTAAGCTTCCTTCTTTTTGGCCTCTCTTCCGGGAATCTTTTTCTCATGTATCTTTCCCGCATCTTGGGAGGCTTTTTCTCAGGTGCGACTACCGCGAGCGCAGTGGCCTATGTGGCCGATATTACCACCGATGAAGAGAGGACCAAATACATGGGTCTGGTCGGCATGTCCATCGGTCTGGGCTTCATCCTCGGTCCTGCCGTCGGTGGGATCGCAGGGCATCTCGATGCGGCGATTCCTTTCTTTATCGCCGCCGGGCTTTCCTTCATCACTTTTCTCTTCTCCATTCCTTATTTGACCGAGTCCCTTACGGCGGCGCGCCGCATGGAACTTGCAGGAGAGGGAACTTCCAGGTGGGCCGCCTTTACGGGCCCCTCCAAATACCTCTATATTCTTTCGTTTTTCGTCACCTTTACGTTGGCCGGCTTGGAGAGTACATTGCAATACTTTGAAGCGATAAAAATCAAAGCCGGGACTTTAGATATCGGGATCATGTTCATGATCAACGGGGTGGTCGGAGCATTCATTCAAGGGGGAGTGGTACGCCGGATCAAGAAGGGAAGCGAGCCCCGGTTTATTTTGTTGGGTTTATTGCTTTCCGCCCTGGGCTTCACCCTGATTAATTTTTCCATGGACTTTTGGACGGCGACCCTTTTTGTGGCCATCTTCGGGACAGGGAATGCCTTTCTCAGGCCGAATGTAACCTCCCTTATCACCCAGAAAACCACCGTAGGTCAAGGCGTGGCCTCCGGACTCAATTCATCCATGGATAGCTTGGGAAGGATCGTAGGGCCCCTGCTTGGCTCCACCTTGTTTAGTGTGAACATCTATTATCCTTATATTTCCGGAGCCCTTCTCTCCATTCTGGCCATCGGGCTGCTTTATGGTTTTTTGGCAAGCGATCGTCGGGTGAATGAGATAAAAACCGCCTAGGAAGGTTTTGCGTTAATTTTTTATTGATGAGGGGAAGAGGGACCTTTTAAGGGAAATCGGTCCAAGACCTCATACATGGGGGTTTGCCCAAAATGGGTTTTGTAAAGAATGATCTCGTTCACAAGGAAAGGCAAAGGCGCCTCTTTTGAAGCCGGAAAGGGAGGAATTCCCCTTTCCAGCTCATGAAGGGGTGGAAAGGGGGCCTCCCCTTCCATATAATGGCGGGCGAGGGTGAGATGGGGCCGGTACGGTCTCTCCTCCGGTTGAAATCCGATCTCTTCCATCGATTGAACCACCTTTTGCCGTAACGTGAAAAGCTGCTTGAACGAGTCCTCCACGCCATCCACAGCCCCCCACAAAACACGAGGCGCCTCTTTCTTTCCGAAAAAGCCTAACCCGGTAAGGAGAAGCGAAAAGGGAGGCTTCTCCTGGACGAGAAGGTGCAGTTTCTTACGAATCGATGGAAGAAGTTCTGCGGGGGTATCTCCGAGGAACTGAAGGGTGATGTGAAGGTCATCCCGATGGACCCATCGTTTGAAGGATATCTTCTTCTTAGCTTTTTCCATCCAGGAGGATATCAGGGGGCGCTGATCACTGGGAAAGGGGATGGCGATAAATACCCGTGCTTTATTTTCATGCAAAATCGATTCCCTCATTTCGAAAACGATTGATCTTCACTGATTTTTATCTTACCTTAAAATAGAATACCCTGCCAGCAGGAGTCGTTTTGGTAATGTTGATGAAAGACGATGCGATGGGAGTTCAAAAACATTGGAGGGCGGGGGGATCGTGATGGAGAAGAAGGTTCTCATCGTTGAGGGAAAAACGGATCGGGATCGGTTGTTAGAAGTTTTGGATGAACCGGTTACCTTTGTTCTTACTTATGGGACATTAAGTCAGGAAAAGATCGAGGAATTGATCCTTCCCGTTGAGCAGGAAGAGGTTTATATTTTTGTGGATGCCGATGAAGCCGGGATGAAATTGCGAAAGGAATTAAAACAACTGCTTCCCAATGCGAAACATCTGTACACCCGTAAGGGATATAGGGAGATTGCCGAGACGCCCCTTGATTATCTGGCTTGGATCTTGAAGGAAAATCACTTTCTCGTAAAATATGATGCTCCATTGTTGGAAGGATAGATAGTAAAAAAGAAAAAGGAGTTGAGTGTATGAGATTTTTTCTATTTTTGGGGTCCATCCTCATGTTTTTTGCGGTGGCCCTCGGGGCGTTCGGCGCTCACGGATTGAAAGGAAAGATCCCGGATGATCTTCTGACCATCTACCAGACGGGAGTTCATTATCAGATGATCCATGGTTTGGGGATCATTTTGGTCGCCATCCTTTTGGGGCGCTTTACCGGAAATGGGCTTATCGGTGGGGCCGGATGGTCTTTTTTCATCGGCATTCTCCTCTTTTCAGGAAGCCTGTATGCGATCGCTTTTACCGGAGTGAGAATTTTGGGCATGATTACCCCTTTTGGAGGTGTTGCCTTTCTCTTGGGTTGGCTTCTCTTAGGGATTGCAGCGCTAAGGGTTTAAACGGGGCGGGTGAACTGAACATTTCCATGATGGCACATTCCTTCAGTGCGAAAAAAAAAGCCGATCTCCCGTCGTGGCAGGGAGCGTCGGCTTTCGTATGCTTAAAATGAGGAGACTGATTCGCAAAATCTTATCGGTGAACGTTACGATTTTCTATGAAAGACGGATTCCCCCCATTTTCGTTGGGAACTACCGATCCAGGTTGAGGAGAGGGAGCGGATCTCAGCGAAAATGTTGCGATTGTTTGTCTCCCGCATGTAAAAGATAGCAACCATCGAAATCAGCAAAGTTCCCAGACTGATGAGAAAGGCGAGGCGATACGACTCGGGGGTGTATACGGGGGATCCGTTCAGCAATTGTCCGTCCCATCCCCGGTCCAAGATAAATCCGTAAAGGGTCTGCAAGAGGGCTGCTCCAAGAAAGCCGGCCATGTTGGCCGTCCCCATGGCAATGCCGGGAATTTTCGGATCGTTGACCTCTTTTGCCCAGACCCATGTCAGGATGAAGCAGGAGGCGAAGAACCCGATCAGGAAACATAAGGGATATAGAAGAGAGAGGGGTAAGCCCAATACGGGGTAAAACGTAAGGATCCCCCATGAAGTAGTAAAGATTCCCAAACATCCCAAATAGGCAGGTTTTCTCCTGCCCAGGCGGTCGGAAAAATATCCGACGGTAAGGCTGCCTGTCATGTGGCCGATCGTTGTGATGAGAAGAAGTGTGGCGGCGCTTTCTTTATCCATTTGAAAGACGTCCATAAAGTATGGAACCCCCCAAATGCTCTGGAACGTCAGGAAGGAACCAAATACCCCGAAATAGGCGAGACAAAGAATCAGGCTCCAACGGTTTGACAACACGAGGCGAAGGGCAGATCCTACTTCGCCCCAACTCTCCTTCTTCACCTCAACGGCGGATGTTCCTTCAGGCGAGGGAAGTCCCATTTCCTGAGGAGAATTTTTCATAAAGATCCAGGTTACGCCAACGGCCAACAAAGAGACAAGACCCATCACGATAAAGGCGAACCGCCAATCGACGAGGGAAACGAGAATGGCAAGGGGTGTTGCCGCCAAGACGGCTCCAGCGTTTCCGATGAGAACGGTAATTCCTGTTACCCTGGCGAATTCCCGCTGCCTAAACCAGGTGTTTTGGATTTTTAAGATGGAAATAAAAATAACGGAAACCCCTAAACTGACCAAAAAACGGCCGATAAAGAGGAAAAGGGGAGATGGGGCGATAGCGAAAAGGAGGGAACCTATAAAAGCGGAGAACATTCCAAATGTAACCGTCTTCTTCGGCCCCCATGTATCGGCCAAAATCCCCGAAGGGATTTGCATCAGCATATACACATAGAAGTAGATGGCAGAGAGGGTGCCAACCATCGTCCCACTCATCTGGAAATCACGTTGCAGGTTAGAGGCGACCACATTGAGGGCTACACGGTGAAAGTAGACGATGAGGTAAGGGAGCGCGAGGGTACCGTAGACGATCCATTTCCACTGATCGATTCCGAGTTTCGGCTTAGGAGAAGTCCCCGTAGATATAGAGTGTGGCATTTTTCATCGGCCCTTTCGATCACGATCATCCATTTCGCTATGGATGATTGTTTTTTTTTAATCGCATCACGATATCGGGGAGAGCATACCCCGCTTGGATCAATTCCTGAAAGATCGCAAGCAGGGTTTCTTCTCCCTCGGAGGAGGCATCGAGAAGGCTGTCGTAGGTAACTTTCTCTTCACCATCTACTTTACTGGATAAATATATGAGAACCCCTTTCGCTCTCCAGGAAAGCCTGCGGTCATTAAGGATCCCCACATCTACCAAAGCAAAAGATTTTCGGTGAAGGGGTTCCGTAATCCCGAGGCTTTCTTCTCTCTTTCTTTTTCCCATGAGAGCCTCCTCCTTTCTCCTATTTGAGGTTGCAATGTAAGCGTTTAAAATTTTTTTTCCGGTAGGGTTATTCCATCTTCGACACCTCCTTAAGACACATTCCGCGTAGCACAGGAAAGTGTCCATTTCATTTTGTGTGACAACTGATATTGAGAAAAATTTCACATACTCTTATTCTAATCCCCCCTTATTCTAAAAATGAAGCCAGTGGAAAGTATTATGAGAAAAAATTCACAAGCCTGTGTTTAAACAAGAAGCGTGATTCAATTTTTGCTGGACTACGGTTCAGATGCAACGAGATGCGAAAAAAGAAGAGCAGCTTAGAACGAAATGGGGAATGGTAAAAGGCTTTTTTGCTCCGATTTTGAAGTATAAATTTTTTAGGCCATGATATGTGAATAAAATCACATAAGATTTCAAAACGAACCTCTTTTGAGATCCATTATACTTCGAACGGGGAAAATTGGCAAGGTAGTTTAGCAATTTTTTCATGACTATGGCTCATGATCCTTGTTGATGACAAAGAATAAGTTCATTAAAATAGCCGTAAGTAGAAATTTTAGAGTTTCAAAGGAAAGTCTTTCAATTTATGCAAAACGATCTGGAAAGGGAGTGTTTAAATGCGTTCCACCACGGAAGAGAAGAAAAAGCGGGGGATGGTGCCTGAAGATCTGCTTAAAATGGCATGGATAAGAGATCCCCGGTTTTCTCCAGACGGGAAGAGGGTGCTCTACACAGTAAAGACCATCAATGAAGAAGGGGAGTATCAGTCCAATCTCTTTATGCTTAACGTAGAAACAGGTGAGGATTCTCCCTGGACCTATGGGAAAGGAATCGATGCATCCCCACGTTGGTCCCCCGACGGACAGAGCATCACGTTTCTCTCGAACCGTTCGGGCAAGATGCAGGTTTGGCTCATTTCCTCAGAGGGTGGTGAAGCCCGCCCTTTGACGCGTTTTACCAACGGAGTGAATCAGCATCTTTTTTCACCCGATGGTCGATTTGTCGCCGTGCTTGTATCCTTAAAGCCGGATGAACCGGGCCTCCTCGCAAATACCCCCCCTCGGGAAGAGAAGGATGCGAAAGAAAAGAAGGAAGATAAACCGATGATCGTTGATCGGTTGAAATATAAATCGGATGATTTCGGTTTCCGAGATGAGAAACTTCAATATTTATATCTGGTCGATGTGAAGACGGGGGAGAGCAAACGGCTGACGGAGGGGGATGAATCGATCTCCTCTTTTACATGGGCACCGGATGGGAAACGGATCGCCTTTACGGCAAACCGTGCTTCAGATCCGGACCGCACATGGACCAATGATCTGTTTATCCTGGATATGGATACCCTTCACGTTTCAAAGCTCACGGATCAGGACGGTGTCTTCGGTTCCCTCGCCTGGTCGCCGGACGGCAAATGGATTGCTGCCTTGGGGCATAATCTGGAATATGCGGGAGCTACGTTGACAAAGGTTTGGCTTTTTGATCCCCTTACCGGAGAAAAGAGGGGATTGACGGAAAACTGGGATGTCGATGTTGAAGATGAGATGATTGGCGATATGCATGCCGACGCTCCCGCCCCTGGGCTTGTTTGGGCGACGGATGGGAGAGGTCTCTATTTTCGGGCTTCCCGGGAGGGAAACGTCTCCCTTTTTTATACCACTTTGGAGGGGATGATTACTCCCGTCGCCGATGGAACCTTCCACATTTACGGGTTCTCCCTTGATGAAACACATCAAAGGGCGGTTCTGGCAGTGAGTCGGCCTACGGAGATCGGAGATCTTTATCTTCTTCGGCTTTCAACGGGGGAGTGGAAACGGTTAACGAATAAAAATGAGGAGCTCATGTCTCAACTCACCCTTTCCACACCGGAGGAATTCCGGTTTGATGCAAAGGATGGTTGGATCATTCAGGGTTGGTTGATGAAGCCGGTCGACTTCAAGCCGGAAGAGAAATATCCGCTAATCCTTGAGATTCACGGCGGACCTCACGCGATGTATGGAAATACCTTTTTCCATGAAATGCAGGTTCTTGCGGCAAAAGGATATGCGGTTCTTTATACCAATCCCCGGGGCAGCCATGGGTATGGACAAACCTTCGTCCATGCCGTCTGCGGCGATTACGGGGGGATGGATTACGAGGATCTGATGGCCGGTGTGGACGAGGCGTTACGACGCTTTACCTTCATCGATAAAGACCGCCTGGGGGTGACGGGAGGAAGCTACGGTGGCTTTATGACGAATTGGATCGTGGGGCATACGAATCGGTTTAAGGCAGCGGTCACACAGCGCTCCATCTCCAATTGGATGAGCTTTTATGGGGTAAGCGATATCGGCTATTTCTTCACAGAGTGGGAGATAGGTTTTCCTCTTTTCGACCATCCGGAAAAGCTCTGGGAGCATTCTCCCCTGAAATATGTGAAGAATATGGAGACACCCCTTCTTATCCTGCATAGCGAGAGGGATTATCGGTGTCCCATTGAACAGGGCGAACAGCTTTATGTGGCTTTGAAACATTTAAACAAAGTGACGCGATTCGTCCGGTTTCCTGACTCAAACCATAACCTTTCCCGAACCGGAAAGCCTAGCTTACGCATTGAACGCCTGCATCATATCGTGGATTGGTTTGGGAAATACATGTAAACAATATTCTCTATGAAAAAAACGCAAAATAATGTGATCGGACGTTTCTCTCTTTTGAGATGAAGCGCTTTTGAAAGAGAAGATGGAGAGCGGTATGTGATAAGATGAGGGGGAATCAAATGATGCCGTAACCGATCTTGGCGGCACATCGATGGAGGATAACGATGGATATTCACCAACAAAGGGATATACAGGACATGGAAGATCGATTCGTGGGGGAAAGAACGGTGGAAAGGGATGGGGAAAAACTTTGGACCAAGGATTTTATTACCGTTACCCTGGCCAATCTCTTCCTTTTCTTCAGCTTTCAAATGCTGATTCCCACTTTGCCCGCCTACGTCCAGGCAAAAGGTGGGAACGACCTGGCGGTTGGTATGGTGATCGCCCTTTTTACCGTTTCCGCGTTAATTACCCGTCCTTTCGCAGGTAACGCTTTAGACCGAATCGGGAGAAAGGGGGTCCTCTACGCAGGGCTTCTCCTCTTCACGCTGTCGGCGTTCGGATATGTCTGGACGGCGACCGTCTTTCTCATCCTCTTCCTCCGTTTTGTGCACGGCATCGGTTGGGGGATGACGACCACTTCTTTCGGGACCATCGTTTCCGATTTGATCCCGGCGAAGCGAAGAGGGGAGGGAATGGGTTATTTCGGGTTATCTTCCACCTTTGCCATGGCTTTAGCTCCTCTGCTCGGTCTCTGGATCATGAATGAACGGGGTTTTTCCTTTCTTTTTCTCCTCTCCACAGGGCTAGCCGTCACCGCCTTTCTTATATCCCTTCCCATTCGAGAGACGAAAGGAAAGGGACCTGTGGGTGGAGTCAAGGGACTCATCGAGCCGCAAGCCCTTTTTCCTTCGCTTTTAATCATGCTCTTTGCTTTAACGTATGGCGGGGTGGTGGGGTTTATTACCCTCTTCGGGAAAGAGGTAGGAATTGCTAACGTGGGAGGTTTTTTTCTCTTTAATGCGCTCATGGTCATGTTGGTACGCCCGGTTTCAGGAGTCCTGTATGACAAAAGGGGGGCTGGATGGGTTCTCATTCCCGGTACGATCTCGGCGGTCATAGGCCTTCTTCTCCTCTCTTACACCCATTCCACAGGAATGCTCTATCTCTCCGCCTTTTTCTACGGGATCGGTTTCGGGACGATCCAGCCATCGTTACAGGCATGGACCATCTCCCGAGTACCCCCGGGAAGGAGGGGAACGGCAAACGGAACTTTCTTTTCTTCTTTTGATCTTGGCATTGGACTTGGGTCGGTTTTATTGGGGATGGTGGCCGGTTGGTTCAGCTATGGAATGATGTATCGATTTTCCATTGTCTTCCTCCTTCTGTTTTTGGTTCTCTATGCGGGTTATGGGCTGGGGAAGAGGTCTCAAAGGGAGAAAGGGGAAAAAAATGCGCAAGGTTTATGATCATCTGGAGCGCCTTGTAGAGATTCCTGAGAATCCGGAAAGGATCGTTTCGCTCGTTCCTTCCATTACAGAGACTCTGTTCGCCTTCGGGCTCGAGGGAAGAATCGCAGGGAGGACCCGCTACTGCATCGCTCCTCCTGAAGCCAAGGAAGTGCCTGTGGTAGGAGGGACAAAGGATGTGAAAGCGGAGAAGATCCTCTCTTTGCGGCCCGATCTCATCTTGGCGGAGAAGGAAGAGACGCCGAGGGAGCTGGTGGAACGCTTGGAAAAAGAGGTTCCCCTTTATGTGGCCGATGTGGAGAATTTTGAAGAGGGAATCCGCTTGATCCGGGATTTGGGTGAGATCACCGGGAAGAGGGAGCGGGCAGAGGAGATTCTCTCTGCTTTGGAGAAGGAATATGCTCGCTTCCGAGAAGAGAGGGAAGGGATTGGGCGGAAAGTTTTTGAACGTGGAAAAAGAGGGCAGGAGTCTTTGACGGTCGCTTATTTAATCTGGAGGAAGCCCAATATGGCCGCAGGTTCTTCCACCTTTATCGATGCCATGCTCCGGCAGATGGGGCTTAAGAATGTTTTCGCCGGGAGACAGCGTTATCCTGTGGTGTCGGAGGCGGAGCTTCAGGCGGCCAAACCGGATCTCCTCTTTCTCAGTTCGGAGCCATACCCCTTTTCCCCGAAGCACCGAGAAGAATTTCAACGCATGCTGCCCGATTCAAGGATCCACTTTGTGGACGGAGCCATTTTTAGCTGGTACGGGGTGCGGATGTTGCAAGCCCCTTCCTATTTTATCCGTCTGCTGTCGGAAATCGTCAACCCTCTTTAGATGTAGTTTAAGCCTGCGGTGTAGGGGAAAGGGATAAGCTCGAAGAGGTTTCGGACTCTTTTTTCCTCCTCCCATTCTTTCGAAGCGTCGAACAATTCCTCTAGCTTCTCTCTTTGCCCGGAAGGAATGAGGTTAAAATAGGGTTTCAATTGCTCGTTCAGGACTTCCAGATTTAGGATTTTCACCGTCCCCTGATTTGGCTCCTCGGCATATGGAATGGAGGACATCAGCCGATGGAGCTCCTTCTCATGTTTCGGTATGGGAATATCAAGGATAGTTTCTTTCTCCGCTCTGACGGCATGAGCCATCAGGGCGACCACTGCATGGGGATTCCCAGCCCATTCAATGGCGAGCAGTTTTTCCGGGTTTATGGGTGTATCGCTGAGGAAACTTTCTTCCTTGGAATCGACTTCCCTTTTTCTGGGAGGGTCTCCCGATTTCTTTGGAACCCCCACGACCAGATACCCTTCTAACCTCCCGTTCTTTTCCGCCACCCATATCTGGTGACGCATCTTCACACAGCTGGCAAAAGCCTCCTGTTCCAAGAGAGTGGACAGATCGAAGAGGCTCTGTGCGTAAGCCACCTCCCGTCTGTCGGCGAGGAGAGCCATCTCGAGGATGTCGGTACTCTTCCTTTCTCGGATGAGGTACCCTGAATGGATGGTGGAGGGTAAAGAACGAAGGAGGTCGGGAGGGAGGCGGTATCTTCTCACGTTGCCAAAAGGATGGCACCCGATGCGCCGATAGAGGGGGAGGGTTCCGGAAACCAGCAGGAGGGAGGCTTGGGCTTCTTTGGCGTAAACGACCACTTCCTCCAGTAAGCGGCTTGCATATCCTCTCCCTCGATAGAGGGGATCGGTGCAAACGGAACCGAGGGAGAAGATTTTTAGTTTTGCTTCTCCCACTTTGACCACGCCGGGAACAAGTCCCATAAAGGAGACCAGTTTGCCGTTTTCATACACTCCAAAGGAATGGCTTTCCAACGGAGGATGAAAGATCTGGGGAAACGCCTTTCCCATGGAGATTTGTTCCCTATCCCGGAACACCCGGTCGGCCAAGAGAACGGCTTCTTCCAGCTGACTTTTTGTTAAGCGGGAAAGCTTCATTTGCGAACCTCCTTGCGTTTTGCGTGAAATCATCCGTTCAAAACGGTATATCTTTTCTTGATCACTTCTACCTACTCCGATGAATAGATCGGTATGAAAAATCTTGATGAATCGAGGATGTTTTTTCTCTTCCATTCTTCGATTCTATCGGCTCATTTCCTTTTGTGGCTCATTCCCGATCCACTTCATAGCCAATTTCCCAGATACGAGATTGGACGTTCATATTATTGCATTCTATAATGGGATCAGGAGGTACGTCTTGGAATTAAGACCATAATATCAAAAAAAAACGTTAGAATAAATGAGGCGAAAAGGTTGATGCGGAAATGGAATGGGAACGATCAGAATTCCTTCGGAAAGAGTGATTTTTTATGCCCGATCCAATGGTTGGAACAGACGGTGATTTATCGATTGAATCTCCGTTGAGAAAGATTCTGCAAAAATAGATAACGTGCTCGAAATCACCGGAGATAAAGGCGTACGACATGGAATCGGCTGCTTTGAATCGTGTGAAATCGGCGCGGTCTATCGATGGGACAGTCCTAGCATCTGAAATGAGTGACTGGAAATCGTGTACGAAAGAAAGATGGTAAAATCATGTTTACGGGGATGGACAAGCATATAATCAAGATGAACATACAATGGAGATGAAGAAGGAGATGGATCGATGTTAACAAGGCAGATGGGGATTTTCCCGTATGGATATCCAAGCCAGATTGCCATCATCACCGTGGAGTGGGGAGGGAGAAAGAACATGATGGCCGCAGGGTGGCACTCCATGCTCTCCATGAATCCTCCCCTTTATGGGGTGGCCGTTTCAGAAGAGCGCTATTCCTACTCGATGATCCGTAAGGCGGAAGCCTTTGCCGTCCACTTCCTCCCTGCCGAAAAGATCGAGTGGATCGAGCTGGCCGGCAGGAATTCGGGGCGTGAGGCAGATAAGTTTCAAAAAGCGAGCATCCCCTCCGAACCAGGAGCCGAAACGGGGATGCCCATCATTCCTCTGGCTCATGTTGCCTATGAATGCAGGGTAAAAGAAGTTTACCCCCTTGGAGATCATCACTGGTTTGTGGGGGAGATTCTAGCCGCGTATAAGGATGAAGAGAAGCTGGATCCTATGGGATTTCCCGTATGGGAGAACGTGACGCTTCCCCTGTACCTTGGGAAAGATATGGAAAGGAATAAGGATCGTTACATTCTATTAAATAAGGAAAGGAACGAGGTGGAATGGGATGCGATCCCCGATCAACGCAACGTACGGGAGGCTGTTCCTCATTCCTCCGGATCTTCCGCATTGTAGCTTACATCATGGGTTGGGTGCATAAAAGGAACCCCTTGGGGAGGGAGACCCTGTTCGCGCAATTCCTGATTCGCTGCAGTTCTCCAGCCGATGTCTCGGGTAGGATGAACCCACTCATCGCCTGCCATGATGGCGGGATCCATCTCGGTGCTCCAATGATGTAAAGGAGAATTGGGGGAGTTGTAGAAGTTGTCGCCAATGACAACGCCGTACTCATTCACGAAAGGAGCATGTGGATCCTTTCTTTTTTTTGCGGTCTTCCCATCCTGACCGGGATGATGGTTTTGATATGACGACATATTATATTCTTCCCTTCCTTTTCGATTCATCAATTCATTCTTTAGTCTATTTATTCTAAGGGATTTTATGCTTTAAGGGTTAGTTTGAAAAGACCTTGCTTAATAAATATTAAAATGATATCATAATGATGTAAGAGGATCTCACCATTTTCGAAGAAGAAAGAAGGGTTTCCCATGAAAGAAAAAGAAGCATGGAGAGTAAATGGTTTCTTGGGGCTTCTCCTCTTTTTCATTTTGGTCATCGCAGGGGCTTTGATCTTATGGAAGGGAATTCGATTTGCGATGGATGAAGAGGTGACCATGGCGGTATTGGGAATTGTTTTAGGCATTCTAATCATCTTCGTTGGTCTCTTTATTGCCACGGGCCTTTTCATCGTGCAGCCCAATCATGGGGTTGTCCTCACCTTTTTTGGGAAATACATCGGCAGTGTAAGGGAAGCAGGTTTTTATCTGAGCATCCCCCTTTCTGCTCGGAAAAAAGTTTCCTTAAGGGTGCGAAACTTTAACAGCGCCAAGTTGAAGGTGAACGATCAGCAGGGAAACCCCATCGAGATTGCTGCGGTGATCGTCTTTAAGGTGGTCGATACGGCGAAGGCACTTTTTGACGTAGATAACTACGAGGAGTTCGTGGAGATTCAGAGCGAGACGGCCATCCGACATATCGCCAGCCTCTACCCCTATGATCTCTTTGAAGAGGAAGGTTTCTCCCTCAGGGGCAATACCGACGAGATCGCCGCTGAACTGGGGAAGGATCTTCAAAAAAGGCTTGCGGTGGCTGGGGTGGAAGTGATGGAGGCTCGTCTTACCCATTTGGCCTATGCGACGGAAATTGCCGGGGCCATGTTGCAACGGCAACAAGCCGCAGCCATTCTGGCGGCTCGCCAGAAAATCGTGGAAGGGGCGGTGGGCATGGTGCAAATGGTGATTCGCCAGCTAGAAGCCGATGGGATGGTGGAATTGGACGAGGAGCGGAAGGCGGCGATGGTGAACAACTTAATGGTGGCCATCGTTTCCGAACGAGGAGCCCAACCGGTTATTAATGCAGGCACTCTTTATTAGAGGTAAGGAAGATGGCAGGAAAGAAACAGTTTCCGCTCCGCTTAGATCCGTCCATCTACGAGGCTATTGAGAAGTGGGCCACCGATGAATTTCGCAGCGTCAATGCTCATATCGAATATCTGCTGCGGGAGAGTTTGAGGCGAGAGGGGAGACTGAAGGAAAAGCGGGGGACACCGGATCAAAGAGAGAAGAAAGATCCGTAGGTTACAGTTAATGGGATGAGAAGTGAACGATATGATAAGCGGGAATGGGCGACAGATCGTAATGCGACAGATCGTAATAGAAAAGGATGGAGAAGTTTGCATCAAAAAAAGAGGATTGGCGCGATGGATCGGCAGTGAGTAAAATAAAAATGGAGTAGACAGATATTACTATAAATACTAGATAAATCATGAAAACAGCCCCCTTTTATCGGATGATGAGGGGGTTTTTATTATGAACAAGTTGAAAAAGGAAGTCTTCGGTTGCCGGACGCATCATCGAATAAATCGGCGGAAATAAGGGAGAATTCACTTTTTTTAAGAGTGGGAATGATGACAGATTTATGTCCTTTCCTCGAATTTGATTGACGCCTATACGGGGGAGGGTGATAATGAAAGTGACGGAACCGTATTTGCGACCAGGGAGGTGATATCGATGCCATTTCAAAATATCGGGATTCCAGGTTTGATTTTGCTCCTTATTCTTGCATTAATTATTTTTGGACCCAATAAACTGCCTGAGCTGGGGCGTGCCTTCGGAAAGACCATCAGGGAGTTTAAAACGGCGACGAATGAGATGTTCAATGAGAAATCCGATAAAGAGGCCGAGCATAAGGCGTGATCAGCATAGGAGGCATAATCACGTTTTTTTATCTTTCTTATTGAATTCGTTGAACTCAGAAAACGCTTACACCATTTCTTACACCCCCATGGGTATAATGAAGGGGGTTCTTAAAAGTTTTATGACATAAAACGGAGTTTCATAGATTTTTCGTTGTGATTGGATTAGCATGGTTTTGTAATCCATTTTCCTTTTAAGAGGAGATGATGATATGGGGTCTAAGACGATTTATGAGGAGGCGTTGCAACGGGGGGTATCGCGACGCGACTTCCTCAAGATGTGTACGGCGCTTGCCGCCACCATGGGGCTTGATGTTTCCATGTCCGGCAACGTGGTAAAGGCCATGGAGAGCACACCACGGGTGCCCGTCATCTGGATGCAGTTTCAGGATTGTACGGGTTGTTCCGAATCGTTCATTCGGACCACCCATCCGAAGCTCGAAAGCATCTTGTTCGACATGATCTCCCTGGAGTATACCGAAGTTTTGTCGGCCGCCTCAGGTCTCCAGGTGGAAGAGGCGCGTCAGAACGTGTTAAAAAATCATTATGGGGAATATGTACTGGTAACGGAGGGAAGCATCCCGGAAAGTTACCAGTACCTCACCATTGGGGGGCATTCAGGACGGGAGCTCTTTGAAGAAGCGGCAAAGGGGGCAAAGGCGATCATCACCTATGGAAGTTGCGCTTCCTGGGGAGGGATTCCGGCCGCCTATCCGAACCCGACGAAAGCCCATCCGGTCACCGATTTTGTTTCGGGAAAACCTGTTATTCGCGTTCCCGGATGCCCTCCCATCGCAGAAGTGATGACGGGGGTGATCGCCCATATCATTACATTCGGGGCGATTCCGGAACTGGACCAGAGTGGTAGGCCGAAAGCTTTCTATCGTCATCGGATTCATGACAAGTGCAACCGGCGGGCGTATTTCGATGCGGGGCTTTTTGCCGAATCCTTTGATGATGAAGGGGCAAGGCAAGGATACTGCCTTTATAAACTAGGTTGCAAAGGGCCAACAACCTACAATGCCTGTGCGGAAGTACGGTGGAATGGGGGGACCAGTTTCCCCATACTCTCGGGGAATCCCTGCATTGGGTGTTCCGAAGAGAATTTCTGGGATAATGGTCCTTTCTATGTGAGAAGGGCGAAGGTTCCCGGTACCCAGACCACCATCAATCCTGAGACAATCGGCGTCGCTGCTGCGGCGGTAACGGCGGCGGGGGTAGCCGTTCATGCCACGGCGACGGTGATCGCCAAGAAACGCAAAGGACAATCTGGAGAATGAATGAGGTGAATTGAATGGCGGAACGTATTGTTGTCGATCCGGTAACCCGTATTGAAGGACATTTACGCATTGAAGCCGATATTCAGGATAAACAGATTAAGAGCGCTTATAGTTCGGGGACGGCGGTTCGGGGGATTGAGCTGATTGTACGAGACCGGGATCCCCGTGATGTGTGGGCGTATGTGCAGAGGATCTGCGGGGTTTGTACCACCGTTCATGCCTTGGCCTCCATCCGCTCGGTGGAGGATGCGCTGGATATCCGCATCCCAAGGAATGCCCACCTGATTCGGGACATCATGAATGCCACCACGTTTGTCCATGACCATGTGGTTCATTTTTACCACCTGCATGCGTTGGATTGGGTCGATGTGGTGAGCGCCTTAAAAGCGGATCCCAACGAGACAAGCAGAATCGCCCAATCCATCTCCAGCTATCCGAAGTCTTCTCCAGGTTACTTTAAAGATGTCCAGGCGAAGGTACAACGGGTGGTGGATAGCGGCCAGCTAGGAATTTTTGCCAACGGCTATTGGGGACACCCTGCGTATAAGCTTCCTCCGGAAGTAAATCTTCTAGCTGTGGCCCATTACTTGGATGCACTGGAGTGGCAAAAAGAGGTGGTGAAGATTCACACCATCTTTGGCGGAAAGAACCCCCATCCCCATTATGTAGTGGGGGGAATGGCGACTCCGATCGATATTAATGTGGATAACAGCATTCATGCGGAACGGCTGATGCATGTAGATCGGTTGATCAATGAAGCCGTCGATTTCGTCAATCAAGTTTATATTCCCGATCTGTTGGCCATCGGTTCCTTCTATAAGGATTGGACCTATGGCGGAGGGTTAAACAATTATCTCTCCTTTGGCGATTTCTCCACAGGCGACATCCGCGATGTGGATAAATACCGGGTTCCCCGTGGGGTAATTGTCGATGGAAACATGAATGAAATTCTGGACGTCGACCCCAAAGATGTAGAGCAAATCAAAGAATATATCGACCATTCCTGGTACTCCTATGATGGGAAACCGGGCGGGGGCAAGCACCCGTGGGAAGGGGAGACCACCTTTAATTACACCGGACCCCAGGCTCCCTATAAGAACTTGAATACGGAAGAAAAGTACAGTTGGCTTAAATCGCCCCGTTGGAAGGATAAGCCGATGGAGACGGGACCGCTCGCCCGCATTCTGATCGGCTATGCCGCAGGACGTGATGATTTCAAGCAAATTGTGGATGACACCTTAAAACAATTAAATATTCCTCTTTCCGCCATGCGATCCGCTTTAGGGCGCACCGTCGCTCGGGGGCTTGAGACGAAACTGATCGCCGGCTGGATGCGGGAAGATATGAATGAACTTCTCGCCAACATCAAGAATGGAGATATGGTCACCTTTAACCGTTCCAAATGGGAGCCGGAGACCTGGCCGCAGAATGCCAAAGGAGTGGGATGGATGGAAGCGCCACGGGGTTCTTTGGGACACTGGATTGAAATTGAGAACGGCAAGGTGAAGAATTACCAAGCGGTCGTTCCAACGACGTGGAATGCCTCTCCCAGGGATCATAACAATAACATCGGCGCCTATGAAGCTTCCTTGAATGGGCTTCCGTTGGCCGATCCTGCGCAGCCCCTCGAGATCTTACGGGTGGTTCATTCCTTTGACCCCTGCCTAGCCTGTGCGGTGCACTTGACGGATACGGAAAAGAAAGAAATGATGGAAATCCGTTTAAGTTAGGAGGATGGATATGGCTGAGATTACACCGGATATTCAGGCGCCCCCTGGTTCCCTTCCAACTCCAACACGGCTTGAGAAACGGCCGAAAGGGCGACCTGCCAAAGTGGTGCCGCTTCATGGCGATACGGTGAAGGTATTGGTGTGGGAATTGCCCATCCGTATCTTTCACTGGATCAATGCCTTGGCGATCATCGTGTTGATGGCGACAGGAATTTATATCGGCAATCCATTTGTCAGCCCCACGGTGCCGGAAGAGGCTTCTTACTCTTACCTGATGGGTTGGGTGCGGATCATTCACTTCGTAGCCGCCTTTATTTTCACCCTCAACTGGCTCTTCCGCCTATATTGGATCCTATGGGGGAATCGGTATTCCGTAGCGAACCCCCTTAAGAAGTCTTTTTGGACGGGTCTTTATGAGACGTTGAAGTTCTATCTCTTCTTGAAGAATAAGAAACCCCATTACCTAGGGCATAATCCCATGGCACAGCTTACCTACTGGCTCCTCGGGGTGGCCTCCCTGGTGATGGTGTTGACCGGTTTTTATATGTTCTTTGAGCCGCAGCCGGAGTCATTCCTTGGTTCCTTGTTTGCCTGGGTTCCCTATCTGTTTGGGAACAGTTTCCTCATCCGCTCTTGGCATCATCTCGTCGCTTGGTTTTTTATGATCTTCTTGATTGCTCATGTTTACTTGGCCATCCGGGAAGATTACCTTTCCCGCAATGGGACGATGTCCTCCATCTTTACAGGGTATAAGATCGAGCCGAAAGATCACGTGACAGGAGAGGATTGAGATGGTGGAACCTCTTCGTAAGAAACCGATGATCACCATCCTCGGCATCGGAAATACCCTTTATTCCGACGAAGGGGTAGGCGTTCACGCCCTGCCCCTTTTGGAGGAAGCTTTCGCAGGGTACGATAACGTGGAGTTGGTGGAAGGTTCTACCGATGGGATAAAGCTGCTGGGTCCGGTGGAGTCCGCGGATTATCTCATTGTGATCGATGCGATTAATGCGGGGAAAGAGGGAGGAAGCCTTATCTTTTTATACGATGATGAGATTCCGGCCTATTATGGAATTAAGATGTCGATCCATCAAGTAACCTTCCAGGAAGTTTTGTTTGCCGCCAAATTGCGGGAAGCTTATCCGAATAAGATCGTCATGATTGGCGTACAGCCCGTATCGTTGGAATTGGGTGTGGAACTTTCAGAGAAGGTGAGAGAATCCCTTCCTCATTTAGTGGCTAAGGTAAAAGAGCAGGTGGATGCCTGGATGAAAGAGGAAATGCTCGTATCTCAAAAAGGAACGGATCGGCGATGAACCGACTGGAGTTTTTGCGCGAGCTGAAAAAGAGCCTGATCGATACGGTAAAAGAGGTAAGTCTCCCATTTCTAGAGGAGGATGCTAAGAAAATCGAGGAGACGGTAGATCGGCTGATCGGGGTCACTTGGGTTTCCACAGGGATTCGTGGAAAACTTGAAGGGGAGCAAGTGGAGTCGGTGCGGTTGGGGAAAAAGGAGTTTTTTCTCTACAAAAAGAATAAAGAAGAAACGAGAGGAGTGGAGAATCGCTGCCCGGAATGCGGTAGCCTTCTCCATTATCTCTCTTATCGGCGGCGATTGAAATGTCTCTCCTGTGACAAGGACTTCCATTTGGATACGGAGGAAGGTGAGCTACACTTAACTCCGGCTCCTATGAAGCAGGAGGAGGAAATCTGGTTCATCGGGGTGAAAAAAGATGCATGAATTGGCGTTGATGGGCGATATCCTTTCCCTCGTGGAGAAGGATGTGAAGGAACGAAACTTTACCAAGGTAAACCAGATTCATCTGATTGTCGGTGATCTCTCCAATGCGATGCCGGATGCTTTGGAGATGGCTTTCGAAATTTACCGGGCTTCCGGCATTCCCTTTCTGACGGAAGACTCAAAGCTGGTGATCGAGCGGGAAGAGGCTAAAGCCCGCTGTGTGCTCTGCAATGAGGAGTATATCCCCGACCAGCGTCTCGCCCTCTGTCCCCACTGCGGAATGCCGACGGGGAAGATCATCTCCGGAGAAACATTACAGGTAAGATCATATGAAGGGAGTTAAATGCCATGGAAATCATCTTAACCGAAGATGTCCTTTCGAATAACAATGAAGCGGCTCGCTTTAACCGGGATCTTTTTCGCAAGAAAAACACGCTTACAATTAACATCATGAGTTCACCGGGCTCAGGGAAAACGACTCTCTTGGAAAAAACGGTGGCGGATTTGGCAGGGAAATATCGAATCGGAGTGATTGAGGGGGATTTGGCGACGCAAAAGGATGCGGACAGGATCCGGGCGGCCGGTGCGAAGGCGGTACAGATTAATACCAACGGCACCTGTCACTTGGATGCCCGGATGGTGGCAAAAGTTTTGCCGGAGTTCCAAGACGACGAGTATGACCTCATCTTCATCGAAAATGTGGGGAATCTCATCTGCCCCTCCAGCTATGATTTGGGACAAGGCCGCAACATTACCATGTTGAGCGTCCCGGAGGGAAACGATAAGATCTTAAAATATCCTGTCATGTACCAGAGAACGGAATTGGTTCTCCTGAATAAGATTGATCTCATCGATCTCCTCGATTTTAGCATCGAAGAGGCGATTGAGGACCTGAAGAATATTAATCCCTCCTCCCGGCTCATTCCGGTTTCCGCCAGGAAAGGAACCAATCTGGAAGAATGGTATGCCTGGATCGACAAGGCGTATGAGGAATGGACCAAGGCCCAAAAGGAGTTGGAAACAAAGTAAAGATCGAAAGAGATCTAGATGATCCGAAGGAGAAGCGATGAATAAGAACCAAATGGCGGACCACCCCATTCATCACAGGAAAGACTCTGTAAAAGTAACGGTAAAAGGACGGGTGCAAGGCGTAGGATTTCGCCCCTTTATCTATCGCCTTGCGGAGAGACATGGGATACGAGGTACGGTCCAAAACAACATGGATGGGGTATTTATCCATGCGGAAGGGAAAGGGGAGGCGATCCGGTCGTTCCTGGCGGCGATCCGGGAAGAAGCTCCCCGCTTATCTAAGATCCATGAAATAAGGGTGGAACCTGAAGCATGGAAGGGATATAAAGAATTTACCATTATACCCAGTGAACGGGAGGGAAAGTCTTCCCTCGTGATTCCCGTCGACTCGGCCGTCTGTGAGGAATGCCTGAAGGAGATGCGGGATCCGGAGAATTTCCGTTACCGCTACCCTTTTATTAACTGCACCCAGTGTGGTCCCCGGTATACGATTATTGAAGCATTGCCATATGATCGCCCCTATACCTCCATGAAGCGCTTTATCATGTGTGAGGCATGTGAAAGGGAATATAAAGATCCGTTAAACCGTCGCCATCATGCCCAGCCCAATGCGTGTCCAGCCTGTGGTCCCCGTTTGGAATTGGTCGATTTGGGGGGGACTCCTTTGCCAGGGGACCCCATCGAGGAGGCGAAGCAACTTCTACGGGGGGGAAAGATCATCGCGGTGAAGGGGATCGGCGGGTATCATTTGGCCTGTGACGCCACTGAGGAAGAGGCGGTCGCACGTCTCAGAAGGAGAAAGAACCGGCCAAAACGCCCCTTAGCCATCATGGCGGCAAACCTTGCTGCAGTTCATCAAATCTGCGAGGTTTCGGAAAGGGAGGAAAAGCTTCTTTCTTCACCGGAAGCACCGATTCTCATTCTCAGGAAAAAAGAGAAGAGCTCCCTTGCTCCATCCATCGCACCGGGGATGGCGACCGTCGGGGTGATGCTTCCCTACACCCCCCTTCACCACCTCCTCTTGGAAGAGAAAGGACTTCCCTATCTGGTGATGACCAGCGCCAATCCCTCCGGCCTCCCCATCCTCTACCGGGATGAAGAGGCCCTCGCCTATATGGAGGGGATCGCCGATTTCATCTTATGGAATAACCGGCCGATTCTTCATCCCCTGGATGATTCCGTTGTTCGCCTGGTTGACGGTAGAACCGACTTCCTCCGGCGTTCCCGGGGATATGTTCCCGATCCCCTCTTTACGGAAGCTCCGGTCCATGGAATCGTGGCTTTAGGAGGAGAGCAAAAGAACACCTTTGCCATCGGCAGGTATGGCCAGATCTTTATCGGCCCCCACATCGGGGATATGGAGAATCTGGAGGTGATCGATCACTTTAAGCGGGAGTTTCAGCACCTGATGAAATGGATGGGCATTGCTCCGGAAGCGATTGCCGTCGATCTTCATCCCCAATTTAGCAATCGTAAAATAGCGGAGGAAATCGTAGAGAATGAGGATCACGCAAAGATCATCCCGGTCCAGCATCATCATGCCCACATGGCTTCCTGCATGGGGGAGAACGGGATGAAGGAATCTTCTTTTGGCCTCATTTTAGACGGAACAGGCTACGGGGAGGATGGGAAGATTTGGGGTTTTGAGTTTTTTTACGGAGATTATGCCCATGTGAAGCGACTGGCCCACCTTCGCTATACGCCGCTGCCAGGGGGAGAAAAGGCGATTCGGGAACCTTGGCGCAATGCGGTGGGGATGCTTGTGGACCTCTTCGGAGAGGAGGGGGAGGAATGGGCGAAACGGCTCTTTCCGGAGAGGGTGAAAGAGATCCCGGTACTGGTCAACATGGTGAAAAAGGCATACAATACCCCCTTGGCCGGCACATGCGGACGTCTCTTTGATGCGGTAAGCGCCATTTTAGGGATTTGTCCCGTTTCCACCTATGACGGAGAGGCCGCCATACTCCTTTCGGAAGCGATCGATGCGGATGATGTGTATCCATCCTATCCTTACTCCATTCACTGGAAGGGGGAGATCGCAGAATTAGATATGGCTCCAACGATTGCTTCCATTGTAAAAGACCGCTTTTACGGGAAACCGGTCGGGGAAGTGATCGGACGATTTCACGAAACCATCGTTTCAGCAAGCATTGAACTTATTACGACGTTATCGGATCATCACCCCTCTTACCTCAAGAATCTCGTCTTATCCGGCGGGAGTTTTCACAATCCTTATCTGATCACTCAGTTACAGAAGAGGATGAAAGAATTAGGTTTTCAGGTTTTTACCCATCATCAACTTCCTACAAACGATGGAGGATTATCCTATGGGCAGCTCATGGTGGCTGCCCACCGAAGGAGGAAAATGTAATGTGTGTTGGAGTACCGGCAAAGGTATTGGAGCGTGATGAATTTACAGCGAAGGTAGATGTTTTAGGTTCCCAAATGACGGTGGGCATTCTCCTCGTCCCTGATGTGCAAGTGGGAGATTATGTCCTCGTCCATGCGGGGCAGGCTCTCCAGATCGTGGATGAAATGTTTGCTGTGGTCAGCATCGAAGAATGGAGGAAGCTGGTTGATGGAACCCATTCTTAAAGAAGTTCAGGATGCCGGCCTGGGCCAATCGCTTCTCCGGGAAGTGATCCGCCTGGCGGATCGTTTTAAGGAAAAATACGGGCATCCGCCGGCCTATATGGAGGTGTGTGGATCCCATACCCATGCCTTGGCCCGGACGGGAATTAAACGGGCGTTAAAAGATCACGTCCGACTTATTTCCGGGCCCGGTTGTCCGGTCTGCGTTACCGATCAGAAGACGATCGACGCCATGATCGCCTTAACGGAGGGAGAAAACCGCATCATCTGTACCTTCGGGGATATGCTGCGTATCCCAGGATCCAAGGGTTCCCTCCTGAAGGCGAAGACGGAGGGAAAGGACATTCGCGTTGTCTATTCCCCTTCCGATTCGGTTCGCATTGCTAAAGAAAATCCCGATAATGAGGTGATTTTTCTCGGAGTTGGTTTTGAAACCACCATCCCGGTTTTGGGGATTGCCTTAAAAGAGGCATGGGAGGATGGCGTAAAAAATTTTAGCATGTGGGTTACGACCAAACTGGTGGAACCGGTCGTCCGTTACTTGCTGGATAGCGGAGAGGCCAAGCTGGACGGATTTCTCCTCCCTGGGCATGTTTCCGTCGTCTTGGGAAAGAATCAATACAGCTATTTGGTCGATGAGTACGGGGTTCCTGGGGTGATCTCCGGTTTTGAGATGAATGAGATGTTAAGTTCCATTTATCTTCTAATTGAATTAGGATTAAAAGAAGAGGCGAAGATTATCAATAATTATAAATCGGTGGTAAAGGATGAAGGAAATCCCCAAGCCCTCACCATCATGGAGACCTTTTTTACGCCGAACGATGAAGCCTGGCGGGGGATCGGTGTGATTCCTAAAAGCGGGCTGGATATCCGGGAGGAATATCGTTCCCTGAATGCGAAAATCCGCTTTCCCGTTACGGTGGGAGAACCGATCAAAACCAAATGCCGCTGCGGTGAAATCATCCGGGGATTGGTAGGCCCTGAGGATTGTCCTCTGTTTGGGAAGGCATGTACCCCGATGAAGCCCATTGGTCCTTGTATGGTCTCTTCGGAGGGGAGCTGTTCCGCCCATTATAAATATCTGCGGGAATAGAGACGGTGAGGAGGAGGAGAGATGAAGGAGCGGATTAGCCTGGAACATGGTGAAGGCGGGGAATTAACCCATCGCCTGATCCGGGAACTTTTTGTGGAACATTTTGGACATCACGACCAGGCAAGACTGGATGCTGCGCTGTTAACGCTTCCTGCGGGCAAGATTGCCTATACAACCGATACGTTTGTGGTGAGCCCTCCGTTTTTTCAAGGTGGGAATATTGGAAAGATCGCCGTTGCCGGTACGGTAAACGACCTGGCCGTAAGCGGGGCCCATCCCCTCTATATCACCTGTGGATATATTATTGAGGAAGGATTTCCCCTGGATGCGCTCCGCACCATCGTAGAAACGATGGCAGAAGAGGCGAAGAAGAGCGGAGTTCGCATCGTGGGGGGAGATACCAAAGTGGTGGAGAAGGGAAGCGCCGACGGCATCTTCATCAACACCGCAGGGATCGGAGTGATTCCTCCAGGGGAGGAACTTCATCCTGAAGAAATGGAAGAAGGAGATGCGGTGATCGTTTCAGGAACGGTAGGCGATCATGGGGTGGCCATCCTGGCCGCCCGGGGTGAGTTGGGAATTACAACCGAGATGAAGAGTGATTGCACCTCCCTCTATCCCCTGATTTCTAACGTGCGTAAGGCAAGCCAAGGCATTCGCATGATGCGGGATCCGACCCGGGGAGGGTTAGCCACCACCCTGGTGGAAATCTGCGAGGATTTTCATGTCACCATGGAAATCGAAGAAAATGCCATTCCCGTTAAACGGGAAGTAAGCGGAGCATGCGATATCTTAGGGTTAGATCCCCTCTATCTGGCCAATGAAGGAAAGGTGATCCTCATCGTCCGAAAAGGGGAGGAAGAGAAAGTTCTACAAGCCCTGCGGGAAACGGAGGAAGGAAGGGAGGCTGCCCTCATCGGCCGCGTAACCCGTAGGGGAGAGGGAAAGCTTTTCCTCCGCATGCCGCTCGGATCTACGCGGAGAATCTACCGCCTCTCCGGCATGCAGCTTCCTCGCATTTGTTAAAAAGAAGGAAATCAGCCCCTCCCTGTCGAAGAGGATGAAAATCGGCGAATGATCATTCTTGAAGGAGGGGCTTTTATGTATGCGGGAGAGAAAGTGCGTTTGCGGGCTTACCGAAGGGAAGATCTTCCCCTCGCCCAGCAGTATCTAAACAATTATGAGGTTCGAAAATATTTGGCTCCGGATATTCCCTATCCATATACCTTTGAGGACGAAATCAAATGGTACGAGAGCCAATCGGCCAATCGTGAGATCTATAGTTTTGCCATCGAAACGCTGGAAGAGGAGAGGTATATCGGCAGCTGCGGGATCAACAAGGTGGATTGGAAGAACCGCGTCGCTGAGGTGGGGATTTTTATCGGCGATCCGCACTTTTTGGGGAAAGGATTCGGTACCGATGCCATGAGGGTGTTGATCCGTTTCGCCTTTCGAGAGATGAACATGAACAAAGTATCCCTTACGACCTACTCTTTCAATCAACGGGCGATAAAAAGTTACGAGAAATGCGGGTTTAAGCGGGAGGGGGTTTTGCGCCAAGAGATTTTCCGCAACGGAGCGTATCATGATAAAATCGTGATGGGTTTATTACGGGAAGAATATGAAGGGAGCGTTCAATCATGAAAGTAGCCGTGGCGGTATTGCCCAACGGGATGGTTAATGCCCATTTTGGCCGGGCCAATCGAATCGCTTTCGCGGTGGTTGAGGAAAAAGAAATCAAAGAGTGGACGGAGGAAGAGGCTCCCTTTGCCGCTACGCATGGGGAAGACTCCCACGATCATCATCCCTACGACCATGATGATCATCCCCACGAGCATCAGCATGGTCATGGGCATCATTCTGCCAATCACCAGGAGATCATTAAAAATTACCTGGTGGATCACGGCGTTGATCTCCTCTTGGTCGATCATGCAGGCCCGGGTCTAAAGAGGGTTCTCCAGGAAACGAAGATTAAAGTGGTGACGGGAGCTCGGGGAAGAGCGAGGGAGGTCGTGCAAGCCGTCATCGATCAGGGATTTACCGAATAAACTCTTTGTGACTGTTCAATTTCCGCAGTTCAGGATAAAATAAGAGGTAGAAAGGAGAGTGACCGCCTTGTCTTTATCCGACGAGCTGATGAATGTAGCTCCCATCCATTTTAGCGGAGTAGAAGAGGAGAGCGAACAGCAGGAGATCATCGAAGCCCTGATGGAAGTAGAAGATCCCGAAATCGGGATGGACATTATAAATCTCGGTCTTGTGTATGAGATCCATGTGGATGAGGAAAAAAGGGTGAGAATTCTCATGACCCTCACCGCGATTGGTTGCCCCCTGGCCGGAACCATCTCCGAAGATGTAAAAAAAGCGCTCATGAAATTAGGCCGGTATAGCGATGTCTTCGTGGAGTTGGTTTGGAATCCTCCCTGGGATAAAGAAAGAATGTCCAATATGGCCAAGATGATGTTGGGCATTCGCTAAATCTAAAAAGACTCCCCTCCAATCAAGAAGGCGGGAGTCTTTTTGTTTTCTTTATCTACCCCTGGATTCCCCGTCTTACTCCGCCCTTTCCTTTCATCTGAATCAAAGGATTGGCTGCTCCGGCTTTCCTCTTTTTTCTTTTCACGGAGGCGGGTTTCACGGAGACCTTCTTCTTTTTCTTTCGTTTTTTCGTATAGCGGGCAGGGACCGGTTCCTCTTTCTGCTCATCCTGCTTTACGTTGGGGGGATTCTCCGTTTGGTTCTCCCCTCCCTCTCCATCCCCTTCTTCTGCAGGAGCCAATAAAGAAAGGAGAGAATTCACATCAACATTTTTCATGATCTGATTTAAATTTCCGGCGATGGTTCCCAGTTGGTTAATGGTTTGGGCGATCTTCTGAATGTTGGACAAGGTGGTACGGAATGTATTGAACCCGTTTATCACTTTTCCGATATCGACCGATCTCAAAAGATTAAAGAGATCGCCGAGACCCGCATTGCCCGCACCTGGTGCGGAAGGTGCCCCAAAACCGGGTAATCCTGGAGTTCCACCAGGTGATGTCCCGAAATTAAATAATCCTCCCGGTTTACCTGGAGATCCCATTCCCGGGAATCCACCGCCAGGTTTCGAGCCGAACAATCCACCCCCTTGGGGAGGGAGGGCCTGTGGGCGGTTAAAGCCGGGAAACCCACCCGGAAGCCCACCTAAGCCTGGATATCCGCCGGCTCGGCCTGGACCTAGAGGGGGATTGTTTTTCGGCATGAGAAAGTTAAGCAAGCCTCCAAGAAAATTATTGCCAGGCATCGTTTTCCTCCTCATTCTCCATCACGTATTCAGGATGCCAGCCTGGTATGGGGCGATGGAAGATGCGCTGTCCCTGAATCGTTTCCTACTTAATTACTTTATGCAGGGAAAATAGGACCTGTACGCCCAAGTCGGTTTCTTTTCGCCTAACTCTGTTCTATTTGTCCCAAAGAGGAATAAAATGGGGAAGAGGAGAAGGGATGGAGGCTTGATGATGAAAAAGAGGATTCCCTTTTTTCTGGCGCTTGCCGTTTTAAGCAACGCATATCTCATCTTTCTCATCCTAAAACCTGCATGGGAACAGATTCGGCACCAGGTGGAAGAATCGGGCGCTCTTTTTGCCACGGTCAGCGAACCGCTTTACCACGATTATTATTTCGACTATCGGTATGAAGGGGTGAGAGAGGAGAGGGATTGGAATGTGGAGGTGTATCAAGAGGTGAAGGTCCTCCTCGATGAAAATGGGAAAAAAATCGCCGAAATCCCCACGGGGAAGATGGAATATATTCGGATTTACCGTGATAGGTCCATTTCTCCGCCGTTATCATAGAAGGTGATGCAATAAAACCTTATCGGTAATTTACGATCTTTTAGTAAACCAAAAAATATTAATTTATAGTTGACAAAATAACTCCCATCCCGTAGGCTGGTAGTAAAGAATCCTTTCCAAAGGATTCTTTACAAAGACTCGGGAGGAGAGGGTTGTCGTGCGTTTTCGGACCGTTGAGATGGCCTACGTGGCTTTATTCGTCGCTTTATCGGTAGTGAGCATTTACCTGGTGCGAATTCTTCCCCCTGTGATGGTCCTGGGGGTAAGCGTGCCGATCAGTCTTATGCCCATGATCTCCGCATTGGCGGGAGCTCTCCTGGGTGGGCGCCTGGGCGTTATGGCCATGTTTCTCTATCTACTTCTTGGCCTGATAGGGCTCCCTGTGTATGCGGAGGGGACAGGTGGTTTGATTTACATCGTCAGCCCCACCTTCGGTTTCATTCTCGGTTATCTCTTGTCTGCCTATGTGAGCGCTTGGTTGGTCCGTCGGAAGAAAAGCCTTTTCCGCTTTCAGCTCGGGATGGTGGTCTCCCTGCTTCCCCTGTACGCGGTAGGAATTCTTTATATGTGGGCGATCTTAGGATTTTATCTCCATAAAGAGGCCTCTCTTATCTACATTGCCCTGGGGATGATTCCCTACTTCATCAAGGATGTGGCGGTCAATCTTCTCTTTGCCGTCGTCGCGTATGGGGTGACGAAACGGGTAAATCTCGCCGCTCCACGAGTCGGCTGAATGGGTATGCATATGATGAACGGTATGCATTCAACTCCCAAAACCGATCGGTTGATCCTCTTCGCTTGACACGTTATAATACAAAAAGAGTTTCTGATGGAAGGGTCCTGTTTCCTCTAGAACGGGACCCTTGTGCGTGCCAGGGAAAAGGAGGCCCCCTCATGTTAGAATCCTACATTTCATCAATCTTGGCAGAGAAGCTATCTCTTTCGAAGGAAGAGATTTCATCCCTTTTGGAGATCCCCCCCAATCCCGGCCTGGGAGATCTCGCCTTCCCTGTCTTTTCGTTGGCCAAAATAGAGCGAAAGGCCCCTCATCTTATCGCTAAAGAGGTGGCGGAAAAGATGACGGGGGGACCCGTTCGGGCAGTCGCCACGGGGGGATATGTGAACTTTTTTTTCGACCGCTCCTTCTTCGCGGTAAAAGCGCTGGAAGAAGCGATGAAGCCTGATTTCGGCAAAGAAGATCTAGGGAAAGGAAAACGTGTCATCATCGACATGTCCTCTCCCAATATCGCAAAGCCCTTCGGCATCGGCCACCTTCGTTCCACCATGATCGGAAACGCCTTGTATCATGCCTATAAGGCGCTCGGATATGATGCGGTACGGGTAAATCACCTGGGGGATTGGGGCACCCAGTTCGGCAAGCAGATCGTGGCCTATAAGCGCTGGGGAGATGAAGTGAAGATCGCCCAAAATCCCATCAAATCTTACTTGGAGCTTTATGTCCGCTTCCATGAAGAGGCGGAAAATAATCCGGAACTGGAAGAAGAGGCGAGAGCCTGGTTTAAGAAATTGGAAGATGGGGATGAGGAAGCCCGATCCTTATGGCAGAGATTCATTCAGGAGAGCCTAAAAGAGTTTAAACGCATGTATGAACGGTTGCATGTCGATTTTGACTATTATATGGGGGAGAGTTTCTACAACGACAAGATGGATGCCGTCGTCCGGGAGCTTAGAGAGAAGGGACTCCTCGAAGAAAGCGAGGGGGCGCAGGTGGTATCCCTGGATGACCGTGATATGCCCCCCTGCATCATCCTGAAGTCGGATGGCAGTACCATCTACGCAACCCGTGATCTGGCGACCGCCATCTATCGCCATGATGTGTTGAAGGGAGACCTCCTCCTCTATGTGGTGGGAGCGGAACAGTCCCTTCATTTCAAACAAGTTTTTGCCGTGTTGGAGAAGATGGGCCGGGAGTGGGCGAAGGTTTGCATCCATGTTCCCTTTGGCTTGATGCGTTTTGCCGGAAAGAAGATGTCTACCCGGAAGGGAAGGGTGGTCTTCTTGGAGGAGGTTCTGGATGAGGCGGTAGAACGGGCACGGGAAATCATTGAAGAGAAGAATCCCTCCCTTCCCGATAAAGAGAGGGTGGCCGAAGCGGTGGGAATCGGTGCCATTATCTTTGGGGATCTGAAGAATAACCGCATCCACGAGGTCGATTTCTCCCTGGAGGAGGCGTTAAATTTTGATGGAGAGACGGGCCCCTATGTCCAATATACGTACGCCCGGACGCAAAGCGTGCTGGAGAAGGCCGGGGAAGTCCCCACAGGGATTACGGAGGGAAAGAGCCTGACCCGGGATGTAGCGTGGGAATTATTGAAAGAAATTCTTGGGTTTCCCAAGGCATTAAAACTTACCGTGGAACGAAACGAACCTTCGGTGCTTGCCCGTTACCTCCTGAATCTAGCGAAAGTATATAATCGTTTTTATCACCAGGAAAGAATCCTTTCGGAAGAAGAGGAGGAACGGAAGGTGAAATTGGCCCTGACCCAAATAACAGGAAGGATTTTAAAAGAATCTTTGGAGATTTTGGGCCTGCAAACCCCTAGCAAAATCTAAACCATTCATGTAAAAAAACCTTCAATCCTTTTTCCCGGTTCTCCCTATTGACCCCGGAAGGGAAAAGTGGTTCTATTGTATTTGTAATGCTTTTTAAGATGTTTCTACATGGAGGTGAGCCGGGTTGAAACGGATCAAGATGTACATTAAGAAGGAGATCCAGACCCCTTTTTACGTGGCGGAGATTGAGAAAAAAAGGGAAAAGTTCCTTCAGGAGGGGTATGAATCGGTATTTGATGATGCAATGGCGATGGGGCTTACCTTGGATGTGAAGGATCGGGTGGAGCTTCTAAAAGAAGTAGAAAGCGTCACACATCTCCATGTGTCCGGCATCGATTACTTCTTTAATCAGGATCTGGATGCCTATTGGGAGGAAACGGCTCAATTGATCGAAGAACGTTTAAAAGATTAATGGGATAAATGAATGAAATAGAAGAGACGAGTACTTGTAGGGAGACCTTCCCCGTCAAGGGGAAGGCCTTTTAGTGTATCAAGGGAAAGGGCTCTTTTCTCTTATCCCTACAACCGGTGGAGCAAGGTTCTTAAACTATGAAGAAAATCGAGGATCTCCCGCATTATGAGGCTTAAAATCAAGATGAGTCCAAGGAAATTAACCCATTTAATGTATTGCTCTTTCTCGATGAGGGTTAAGATGGTATCCATTACCGTGATGAGAAGAATCACCGCCACTATCAAGAGAAGTTGATCGATGAATCCCCAATAGGATTGCAAGGGTCTCCCCCCTCTTCCTCGCCTCTTTCTCCTATCTATTCCCGAAATTCCTGATTTATACCTCTTTGTTCCATTTCCCCTTTAAAAAAGCGATGGTGGAGGAAAGTTTGCGGAAGGCTATCTCTTCTCCCCAGATTCTGATAAGATAGTGAAAAAGAATTCGTTAGGTTGGAGAGAAAATGGAAAAAGAACAATCCCTTAATTATATGTGGGCATTCGCTTATTACCTTATCAAACATAAAGATTTCTCACTTCTTTCCATGCCGGAGATTGGTGAAGGGGATGAACATGCCGGAGAGAGCATTCATCTATTTCGAAAAGCGGGTCAGGATCTCCGATATATCCGCTTAAGTCTTGCCGATTTTGTCTGGAGTTCAGTGGTAGAACGAAGCATTAAAGAAAGCGTCGCGTTTGCCGAATGGCTTCGAAAAAACCTTCACACCTCCCGAATTACCGCCCTCAACCTTTACTTTTTTCCCAAGACGCCCATGGAAGATGTACAGCACAGGATAGATGAACTGGAGCGGGTGCGGATCGGCGAGAACACCTTTCTTCAATCGGTGGCGATCGATCTGGAGGCTTTGGAACCAATCCAGCAAAAAACCGATTATTCTCCTTTTCGTTTATCCCAAGAAGAAATAAAGGCTTTTTTGCAGATCGAACCTGCAGAAAGTGTTGCATATAAACGGTCACTCTTTGAAGAAGAGCAGAAGGAACGGGGAAATATAAGAAAGATCTTCTTTCACTCTCAACCTCTCTGGACCTATGTTTTGGTTGCAATCAATCTCCTCGTTTTTTTGTGGCTTACGGTGAACGGGGGGAGTCAAAATCCGGAAACCCTCATCCGCTTCGGAGCGAAATATAATCCGGCGATCAAAGCGGGTGAGTGGTGGCGTCTCATCACATCGATCTTCCTGCACTCCGGTTTTTTCCATGTGGCTTTAAACAGCATCGCCCTTTACTATTTAGGCTTGTTGGTGGAGAGGATGTATGGGCGGGCGAGATTTCTCCTCATCTATTTTATGGCGGGACTCTTAGGGGCCGTAGCCAGTTTTCTCTATAGCGATACCGTATCCGTAGGCTCATCCGGAGCCATTTACGGCCTCTTCGGGGCACTTCTCTTTTTCGGGATGCGAAGAAGGGATCTTTTCTTCCGCAGTTTTGGCAAGGATCTTCTTTTCATCATCGGATTAAATTTATTGATCAGCCTTCTCGTTCCTTCCATTGACCTGTACGCCCATTTAGGAGGTTTGGTGGGAGGATTCCTGGCAGCAGGGGGGACGGGCTTTCCGCAAGCGCCTAAAAGGGGTTGGCAGCAGATCTTTCTCTTCGCTCTCCTCATATTCCTCATCGGATACGGCATCAGGATCGGATTTGAATAACGCATCCATTGCCTCACATGCGGACTCATCGAAGGTGAGACTCGCTTCATGAAGATGGCGGAAAAAACGGAAGTCTAGGTTCTTCCTTTTTTGTCTAGACTAAAATGGTGTAAACCATTCGGTCTTTCGGGGGGAGAACATGTTCCGATTAGGGATCATGACAGGCGTCCTGCTTATGCTGTTTGCCTTAAAAGAGGGAAGGGTTTCCATTTTTCTCTTGGGTTTAAGTTTAGTGTTTTCTTTTCTCGTGCTCCTGCTGGTAAAACAAATCGGATGGGCAGAGGGGGGCCTTCTTCCGGTGGAATCGAAAAAAATCCGTATATTGAAGCGGGAATGGCGGAAATCGGAAGAACTTATTCTCATGGCCAAGGATTGGATCGACCGATTCGCAGAGCGCTTTACTCGGATGGTGAAAAGCCCTGTTCTCCTCACCCCTGCAGGTGAATGGTTTGAATGGGAGGTGCCTGGAGAAGAAGGGGAGGATCACCTTCTCGACTTACATCTCTTGCTGGAGGATAAGGGAATCCACCTCTCCCTTCCTTTATTAAGGGTGCTGATAAACCGGCGGATCTTGGAAACTCGGTGGGCTCGCATCGAACTCATATGGAATAGCTACGGAATAACCCCTCCCACGATCGATCAAGTGATGGCGATGGCGATGGAACGGGGCAGGGTGGACGTAAGGGAGGAATTATGGACTCCCTATACCCTCTTTTATACGTTGAAAAGGAAGTATAAAGAGAAAGAATTGCGCCGATATTTCCTGGGATGGAAAGAAGATCCTCTGGCGGCGGTGGCGAAAAAAATGAATGAAATGGAGGAGAAGGAGGAACGAAAGCGGAGAATGAGCCGCTTAGAGCTCTTCTTATCCGGCAAGGAAGGGGGCTTTCACCTTGATCGGTTTGACCAGCAGGGAGACCCTCTCCTCTTCTCCCATGAAGTGGAGGCATTACTGCTCCAGATGGGGTACCGTAAAATTCCGACGGAGGAAGAGAAGGGATTCTGTGTAGAACGAAGCGGGGTACGCTACTTGGTGCTTCCTCTATGGTGTCCGGAAGGGGGGCGGGTGAACCGGGATGGGATTCTGGAGGCGCATGCCCTCCGTTCCATGGCGAAAGCCCATACCACGATGGTGGTCACCAATCGTGGTTTTGTCCCTGCCGCATCCTCCCTTGCTTCACGGTTAGGGGTGATTCTGGTAGACCGAGAACGACTGCAAGACTGGCTATATCGCAATCAGGAGTGGGAGGGACTCCCCTCACCGCCGGGGTAAGATCAAAGTCAACATATGTCATTCTCTTTCCCCTTTTCAAATAGAATAGCGGTGAGGGGGAGAGAAGATGCCAAACAGGCTTATGGTAGGTTGTTTTTTTCTTTTCATCTTCTCCGGTTATGTGGTTTTTCAGTGGATGTCGAACGAGGCTTCCCCCATCTACGCCGTTTCCCGCTGGATTGTGGCGATGGAGACGGGGGATTATTCAACGGCGCGGGACTTAAGCCTGTGGAACGGCAGGAGTCCAACCCTGAAAGAGATGGAGACCCTATCCCGTTCGCTACAGGCGTATCCCGTATGGAAAGAAAAAATTTACCGTCAGCTTGAAAAAGAAGCCTACTTGCTTTCCAGAGGAGAGGAGGCTTACTTTCGTTGGTTTCAGGTGATTCGTCCCCCTTTCTCCCTGCAGATGAAGGTGAAAATTCCCGCCCTGTATCTTCAGGCGGAAGGAGAAGATTGGCAAAATACCCGTCTTACCTTTCTCTTGGAGTCCGGGGATTCCAGCCAAGAACTCCCCTCTTTCCCCAACGGAAAAGTGTATGGCCCCTTACTTCCCGTTCAGCAACAGATCAAGATGGAAGAGAGGAGCAAATGGGGCCTCCTCTCCGAGATACGGCATCTTGGTTATGAACAGATGTGGGGAGAGAACCTCCTCTCTCTCCTTCCGGTTACCCCTGTTTCTTCTTTTGTGGTGAAGACGGATCAAAAAGGGGCCGTTCTTTTTGTTGACGGCAAAAAGGCGGGCCAGGTCAAGGGAGCTTTGGAGGTGGGTCCCCTTCCATATGAACCTCACCTTCTCGAATTGCGGAAGGAATATCCTTGGGGAAAGGTCCAAAGTTCCCCTCACCTGATTCGTCCCGGGGAAAAAGAGATCTTCCTTACCTTTGATCCCATCATCCGTTCCTTACGAGACATCCTGGGGAAGACGATCAGAGATTATTTAGATGGCTGGATGAAAGCTGCCGGCGAAGGGAACCCGGCTTTCCTGAAAAGAACGGAAGAGGGTTTTCGCCACATCATAGGGGAGGAGATTGTGGCTGCAAAACCGAATCGGCTGGAAGGAGAATTTATCCAGATCATCCTTTATCCCGCCTCCATTACGTTGTCGGAAAGGGATGGAGGGGAGTATGGGGCGACGGTGGCGGGGATGGAAGAATACGAAGAACCCCGCTGGGTTTCACCTGAAGGGAAACTGGTGAAAGCTCTTCCGGAACGGTCAGGTTGGAACTACTTCCTTCGCTATACTCCAGCCACTGGGTGGCAAGTGGTAGATACCGCCCCCCTTTCCGAGGATGAGAAAAAACAATGGACCTCCGTGAATAGGGAAAAAGGAGATCTGCTCTTCTTCCACTCCCTTTCCTATCTTAACCTCGGTACCGATGCAGGTTATCCCCCTTTTGAGAGCTGGCAGGAAGGGATGATGGCGGGATTTGATGTAGAATTTTTGGAACGCCTCGCATTACGAACTGGTATTCGCATAAAGCTAACGGATACAGCCTACCACCGCATCCTGGAAGAGATGAGGACAGGAGGAATGGATGGGGTGATTGCCGGGATTGAACGGAGCAGTTTAAAGGGGGAAAAGGAGTTTCTCGTCTCTCTGCCTTACCTCACGTTGGAGGAAAAAGCACTCATTTCCAATCCGGCCTTTAAGGACCCCGATGGGGAGAAAAAGGTGAAAAGCATCGGCTTGCTGGAAGATTCCCCCTCCATCCCTTTTGTAGAGAAATGGGGGAAGGAGAAAAAAGGGAGAAGATGGGTAACCTACCCTTCCATAGAGGAGGGGATAAAAGGGCTCCAAGAGGGAAAGATTGATCTCCTCCTTACGGATCCGGACCTCCTTCTTCCGGAGGAAAAGGGCTATGGAGAGATCTATTCCTGGCAGGAGCTTCCGAAGAAAGAATATGTAATCCTACTTCGCCCAGGTTTGGAAGAGATCCTTAGTTTGCTCAATCAGGGGATTGAAGAGGTGAAGAGGGAAACTTCTACCAATTCGTTCCTTAAAATGAAGTATTTTCGGCCGCAATCTGTACCAACTTCTGTGGAAAAATGAATAGGTCTTTCGACCGGCTCAAGCGGCTAGCCTTCCTATTCACTTTATGATAAGATAAAAAATAGTAGATTGGAGATGGCAGGTTCTGACTCGGAGGGATGAAGATGTCGTCCTTTACTAATGTGGAGAATGAAAAAGCTCTGGCTTTGTTAAAGAAAGATGCGGAGAAGATTGAACAGCTGATACGGGTTCAGATGGAGAACTTAACTATGCCCCAATGTCCGCTCTATGAAGAGGTTTTAGATACTCAGATGTTTGGATTATCCCGGGAGGTTGATTTTGCCGTCCGCCTAGGGCTCATTAGTAAAGAGACGGGGAAAGAGATTCTGGATCTAGTGGAACAGGAACTAACCCAGCTTTATGAGGCTTACGAGCAGATGAAGACGAAACAGAAAGGATAAAGGTAGAACGGTTGGCGAACCTGACAGCGAGCGGAGGCACGCGGAAGTGTGCCTTTTTTGTGTCTCAATTTTATCCGAAACATGCCTTCATTCAAAGAGCTTGAACAAAGCTTTTTTTTGCGAAAGGAGATCGGCACTCGCTCATTTAGCTCCTTCATTTTGTGATTCCTCAAGAGGAAATAAGCTTTTGGGGAAAATATACCTTATGGCTTCACTCCTGAAGAAGTTTTCAAGGTTGACCACTTGACTACTTCTTATATGGGGTGAAGTTTATTTTTCTTATTTACTTTTCAGGTTTCTTTCATTTTTGTTTAATTGTTCTTTCTTAACATGATAACTGTAAAGAAAATCTTCCATGAGGGGAGTGGTAATCATGCGCAAGTTGGCCTCGTTTTTTATGGTTTTCGGGCTGGTATTCGGGATCTATGGAAGCGCTTTCGCCGATGTCGCTAACGAACTGGAAATTTATAAGGACATTTCCGATTCTCCTGCCAAAGTAGAGATTACGAAACTGCAGGCATTAGGGATTATCCCTGTGATTGAAGGACAAGAAAATTTTGAGCCCACCGCGGAATTGGACCGGCAAACCTTGGGTAACTGGTTGGCAAAAGCCGCGGGATTGAAAGGGCACACGGATCAACCCACTCCAGAAGAGTATGCCGCAGAAGCTGTTGAAAATGGTCTTATTGAGAGTGTAAACGGAGTTGCTACTTACAAAGATGTCGTCACAGGTCTTTTAAAAGTTATCGGTGTCAAAGAGATTACTGCTCCAGCTGAACAAGCGGTTGAGTTGGGAGCCATCGGAGAGCAATGGGATAAGCCGGTTGATCGTGGTATGAAAGCAAACCGTCAAGATGCCGCCATACTGTTCAATCTTTTTTTAAAGTCCAAAGGCCCCGAGGGGAAGTCGATCCTTGATCTTCTCGGTGTTAAGGAAGGTCCGGTGGGAATCGTCGATGATGTTATTGAAGAAATGGTAACCGTCGACGGTAAAAATACGAAAAATTTTTTTGTTACGATCAACGGTACGAAATACCCATTCTTCAATGAGGGAAAAATTGCTTTATTTAGATCTATTTTGGATGCTAAAGGGAATCAAGTCGTTCAATCCTATGTAAAAAAGATTGAAGAAAAAGGAAAACCGGCACAGGAGATGCTGATCTTTATTCAAGGTGATGGATCAGCTGCAGGCACTGCTGCAAAAGGATCGGCTACTGAAAAAGTTTCAAATTCATCTGATACTGAAACGACTTCTAACCAGTTAACGGGCTCTACCGGTACCGAATCGGATCAAGCCGCAAGTACTGATACAGAAGCAGAGGGAGTAGGAGGGTCTGGCATTCCTCTTGGAACGTTCTGGACGATTGCAGTTCTCTTAATGATGGTGGTAGGTTTTTGGATTTATCTTAACGGGCACAAAAAAATGGCTTGAAAGGGGGAGCGGTGATGAGTAGAAAAATTATACCAATACTATTCTTTTCCTTCCTATTCATCTTTTCGTTCTTCACTGCAGGAACCGTTACAGCACTTGCTCACGGAGGAGAAAAAACGGAATTTAATGCGTTAAACAACATTAAGCAGTCCATTGTTGCTCTCGATCAACGTCAGCCGAACATGGGTGTGATTGACCAAAAACTCGGTGAAGTGATCGATAATGCAAATGAGGTTCGCGGTGTAGATCTGGAGAAGGTGAAAGAGGCCAGAGCTCTTGTTATGGGTGGAAAATATGAAGAGGCGAAGGCACTTCTCTTTGCAGCGATTGGTGAAGATCCGAACGGTAATGATCCTAAACTAGGAAGCCCGTACTTAGGGTATAAAAAGGAATTTGAAGGCTCCATTCCGCTTTATCTGCTGCTTCTAAGCGGTGTCATTTTTGTCATCATTGGTGGACTGCTCATTAACCAATCAAAAAGGATGGTGTGATGAAGATGAGCCAAACTGTAGTTCGTGGCCTCAAAAACAGTCCAGAAACGCAAAAAAAGAAACGAACGATCTATGAAATCCTTGATGAACGATATGGTTTTGAGGCGTTAAACTATGAGGTGCCTCCACATGCGAATACTGTACTCTTTACCTTAGGCGGAATTACGCTTGCCAGTTTATTAGTGACACTTGCTTCCGGTTTCCTGCTGGGTTTTTGGTATTTGCCTTTCCCGGAAGAGGCCAATTTAAGTATTCGCACCATTATGGAAAAAGCCTTTTTGGGATCCGTGATCCGGGGGATTCACTTTTGGGGGGCTCAAATTACCATAGCCGGTCTTGTGCTTCATATCTTGCGCGTACTCTTCTTTGGGTCATATAAACGTCCTAGAGAAGGGAATTGGATCGTCGGGGTGCTGTTGTTCGTAACGATGATTGGACTCTATTTCACCGGTACGGTTTTAAAGTATGACCAAGAGGGGTACGAAGCGTTGGCCCATGCGAAGGAAATTGCCGGTACCTTAGGTTTTGGAACGTTTTTCAATACGGAATATGTACCTACCACCATTCGGATCTTTCTTACTCATGTAAGTATTTTACCGGTCATCCTATTGGTGCTCTTGTTCATTCACATCCTCCTGATTAAACGCTTGAAGATTTCTCCACTGCCATGGTCTAAAGCGGAGGCGAATGGTTCCAAAGAGGGTGGTACACAAGGGAAACCTCAGGTGAAACAGGGTCATAAGCGGCACTCCTTTTTCCACCATATTCGCGCATTGATCGGCTGGGGATATGTCGTTTTGGGAATTACTTTGATTTTAGGAATTATAGCACCTCCCGGCATCGGGCCATCTCCTCTCGATGGGATTGAAGTGACAAAGCCCGTTTGGCCCTTTCTATGGTTATATTCCGTTGAAGAATGGTTTGGGGTGAATGGGGCATGGATCGCTGGCGGTTTAACTGTGGCCGGATTATTGGCCATACCGTTTATTGACTATGCGAAGGAGCAGGCCTTTGGCAAGCGTAAATTTGTTCTAATTCTCTCCACGGTTGTTGTCCTTACTTTCTTAGTGCTGACCGTGTATGCCTATTTCTCAACGCCGGTCGTTCACTTAAATATGTAGCGAGTCGTTTATATGATATATTCTAGGCCAAAATCCCCTCTCTGGGTAGATGATAATCGTCTCGGTAGAGGGGATTTTTCTTTTCCGCTAAACGGAGCTCATTCCCTTTTGAATTCTTACGATTTTTTCATATTCATTTCAGTTTGCTTTCAGTTTCCATGGTTAACATAACAGCAGGTAAAGTCGTTTTCAATAAAAACGAGGAGGATTTAAAATGAGCCAAAAAGCGAAAGATCCGGTTTGCGGCATGGATGTGGAAGTGGAGGGAAATGAGTTACAGATCACTTATGGTGGGAACACGTATTATTTTTGCTCAAAGATCTGTATGGAGAAGTTTGAAAAGGAGCCTGGCTCCTATGTGAAATCCGGTCATGACTGCTGCGATAAACAGGACGGGCATCATGCTCATGGCGAGCATGGTAGCCACCATCATCACCATAAAGGTCACTCGTGTTGACGGAAAGTATAAAGCGACGTTAGGTTTAGAACGGAGATCTATTTCTTATCGGCACATAAAAAGGATTAAGACAAAAAGGGGAGAAATCCCCCTTTTTTTTGTGAACATCTTGTTTGAATCCACATCGGGACGGTTGGAGTAAACAAAGGATGGAATGTTAGAAAAACTGGATTGTGACCGCATTGTTTTGTTTATCAAATGGATGATGGACAAGGCTTGACTCCTATAATTAAAAAACTTCTTCTTGCATTACACCGATCTTCATGACAAAATGACTATTGAGGAGACTTTTTTCGTTTACTTTTTCCATGGAGGAGAGGAGGAGAAAAAGAAAACGGTTTATTGTTTTTTATTTTATTACATACCTACACTTGAGGGATTTGAGGTGAAAAAATGAATTGGTCGATTACCCGAAAGGTATATCTCCTTATTTCAACGATGATGCTCCTGGTCATTATAGGGAGCGGTGTTGCGATTTATAACTTTATCAGCATATCTTCCCATGTATCGGAGCAAGTAAACATTCGCCAAGCGATCATGGTGCAGGTAATCGTTCTTATTTCAGAAGCGATTTTGGTTGGAGTGATCGGTTTTGTCATCCACCGCATTATTACTCTTCCCATAAAGAGAATGTCTTTTCATGTGAAGGAAGTTGCGTCGGGAAATTTGGCGGTTCAGCCGCTGGTGGCCAAAACCCATGACGAATTGGGGGATTTGACTCGCAATCTAAATAAGATGGTGGAAGATTTCAATGCATTGATTCTAGATATGCGGGGGACGGCGATCAAAGTCTCCGATGCCGCCCACGACCTTTCCACCAGCGCAGAGGAAAGCGCGAAGGCGGCGGAACAGATGGCCCAGGCGACCCAACAGGTGGCCCAGGGAGCAGAAACTCAGGAAAAGAGTGTTCAGGAGTCCATGGCAGAAATTGAAGAGGTTGCAAAGGGAATGGAAAATATTCGCCAAGCCAGCGATGAGATGGCCCGTCTCTCCGAAGAAACCAAAAAAGTAGCCTTGGAAGGGAAAAAACATATCGAAGCGATTCGAGGGCAGATGAATCGAATCGATCAGAGTGTACAGCAGATCGCAGGTCGCATTCAGGGACTCGGCGAACGGTCCCAAGCGATCGGCCAGATCGTCTCGATCATTACCGACATCGCCAGCCAAACCAACCTCCTTGCTTTAAATGCGGCCATCGAGGCGGCCAGAGCAGGTGAACATGGTCGTGGTTTTGCCGTGGTGGCGGAAGAGGTACGTAAACTGGCGGAACAATCGGAGCAATCTGCCCGGGAGATTACCCAGCTGATCAGTCAAATTCAAGAGGAGACGGAAGCGGCGGTCCATTCGATGCAGGAGGGAACCACCGAGGTGAAGAATGGGGTATTGAAAGCGGAGGAAGTGGACAAATCTTTCAGTATCGTCCAATCTTCGGTGGATCAAGTGGCGAAGAACATCGTTGAAATCGCTGCCGTGATTCATCAAGTGGCGTCCGGAAATCAGCATGTGGTTGAAGAGATGAATAAGGTAAGCCAAATCGCCATCCAGCTTGCCAGCAGTGCACAGGAAAGCTCCGCTGCCAGTGAGGAACAATTGGCCACCATGGAAGAGATTGCATCCTCGGCGGCCGCCTTAGCAAAAATGGCTGAAGAGGTCCAAAACTCGATCCGGCATTTTAAGCTGGAGGAGTAATCCTTTACGGAATAGAAAATTGATGTTTTTAACGGACAAGTTAAAAGAGGAACCGTCCTTTGAATTCGTGAAATGAAAAACCCGCCTTTCGCAGTGCGGGTTTTTTTATGCAAATAATCCATGGTGTTTCGGTTCTAATACAGAGAAGTATGCGTTTTTATACGAAGAAGAAAGCCGTCCCCAAGATCGCATAGACAGCCAGAAGAAGAACTCCTTCAAACCAGTTGGTCTCTCCATCCCGGGAGATGGAAGAGGCGATGAAGACCGCCACACCGATCGCTCCCAATTCCACCGGCATAAAAAGAAGATCCATGGGTTTGCCGAAGAGGAGACTGATGAGAACGAGGAGGGGCGCAACAAAGAGGGCGATCTGAAGGCTGGAACCGATGGCGATCTCCACGGAGGCTCCGATGCGGTTTTTCATCGCCAAGGTGATGGCTGCGGCGTGTTCGGCGGCGTTACCTACGATGGCGATGAGGAATGCCCCGATGAACAACTCCGACCAACCCAGCTGGAGCGCTACATCTTCTACCGTGGAGACGATCCATTCACTAACGATCGCCACGCCGATGGTGGCCAGTGCCAGCATGAGAATCGATACGCCTTTTCCCCACATGGGTTCCCCTTGCTCCGACTCCTCTTCGGACAGATGAACCTTATGTGTAATCATGGAGAAAATGAGCCAAAGGAGATAAACCAGGATGAGGAGGACAGCGGTGACAAGGCTTAGGTTCATCTCATCCTTTCCGGAAAAAACCCCAAAAAAGATGGCTGGAATAAAAAGGGCAATCACTCCTAGGAGCATCAAGGTAGCGTTATGTCCTGCGATTCGTACATTAAACGTCTGAAATGGATACTTGACCCCTCCCATCAAAACGCTTAAACCCAATACCAAAAGAAGGTTTCCAATGATCGATCCGGTGATGGAGGCTTTCACCATCGTAAAAAGTCCTTCCTTGATGAGAAAGATCGAGATGATCAGCTCCGCAGCATTGCCGAAGGTGGCATTCAAGAAGCCACCGATGCGCTGGCCTGCGTAGTGGGCTACGGATTCCGTTGCTTTACCCAGGAGGCTGGCCATCATAAGCAGGGAGAGGATGCTGCTTCCAAAGCGGAGATAGAGGTGTGCCGGGCTAAAATGGAGCGCCAAGGCGAAAAGGAAAGTAACCAGGATGATTCCGTAATAGAGAGGACGTTTCATACTTCCCTTCCTTTCGAACATTTTCTTCCAATTAGTCTATCGGATCTATGGGAAAAAGTCTAGTGATATCCCTTGAAATAGAACATATGTTCCTATATACTAAAAGAAAGTCCTGTCCTAAGGAGGAGTTGCCATGAATCCATCCGATTTCTTTCAGGAGGGAGTTGCCTTTCTACCCAGCAATGAACCGGGGCTGGGGGAGATGCTTCGCATCCATGGAAAGAATGGGGAAGTTCACCTGGAACGGATTAGCGTGCGCACCTACCTTAACCATTTGGCCCGCCATTTCGGTGCAGATATCTCCTCATTGCGGCATCAATATGGCCAAATTTTATCCAAGAAACAAATGCTCCCTCTAACCCTTGCTCCCCAATGGACTCTGATGCCCGTCACGGTACGCATCCCGGTGGGAAAACAGTCTTCTTATGGCTGGGTTGTCGCCCGTTCGATCGAAGAGGTGAAAGGGGAGGGCAAAGAATTGACCCTCTTTCTAAAGGGGAATCATCAGATTCGTGTCTTACATTCGGAAAATGAATTACACAGGATTCTCCGCAATGTTCAGTTGGTGGAACTTCATTATCAGATCACCCATCAACCTCCGGAATGGGTAAAGGAGAAGAAAGAAAGTTACTTCCACCTTTTTTAAACTATGCATTTACCCCATAAAACCTACCGCTTTTTAACAGGATAAAGCATCAAATCTTCCTTTCTTTTCCCGTTTTACTGTACGAAGGGGTGCGATTCATCCTGTTTTTCGTCTCATATTTCTGCAGATTCCCCTTTAAAAGCGAACGTGTGATTCTATAGCCATTCCATTACATTATACATGCGCGCGGATAAAGGGGACCGGTCCCTTTATGTTTAGAAAGGGGATCGTTGTATGAAAAAAATTGGAAGTATGGAGACCGGGCATGATGAGAGGGAAGGGGCAAAAGAAGCATTTGAAGTGATTTTTAAGGCATATCAGCCGCTTTTGCGCCACCTGGTACATCGCATCTCTTACCTGGGAGAGTGGGAGGAGGCCATGTCGATTGCCTCGATTGCCCTCTACGATGCTTATCTTCGGTTCGATCCGAAAAAAGGAAGTTTCGGTGCCTTTGCTAAGCGGTACGTGCGAGGAAGGCTCCTGCATTACGTCGGTAAGGAGAAAAAATACAGGGAGCGGCAACAATGGACAGGAAAATCCCGGGAGGAGGACGGCGAGGGGCGGAAGATCGAGAACCTGGTTCAAGAAAATCCCATCCCCGCAGCAGAGTTATCCTTGGATATTAAGAAAGCACTTCATTCCCTTACCGAGAAGGAGCGCCGATGCATCGTAGCCATCTATGTGGAAGGCCTCCCTTTAGCTCGAGTGGCCGAGAGGGAAGGAGTTAGCCACGCTACGGTATCGACCTGGAAAATGAGGGGCCTTTCCAAACTAAAAAAAGAACTTTTTCCTCGTCATGATTTTTAGGGGGTGAAAGGTATATATGAGGTGTCCCCACCGGAATGAGAAAAGGAATGGGGAACTTCGATTCCCCTCGCTTAATTAATCCTCTCTACCCCCTCATCACATTCAGGTTGATCTGTTATTCTCTAAGACCCTCGATGGATGAGGGGGTTTTTATCTCCCCCGTGAGAGGTGAGAAGAGGATGGACAGAAAGGGTTTGATTGATGAAGGAAAGGAGGCTTGGACATGAGTGAGTGGACTTCTCTTTTGGCAAACCTTGGTTTTCCCATTGTGGTAACCTTTTATCTCTTGACGAGGATTGAGGGAAAACTTCAATCTTTAGACGAGACCATTCGCCAGTTAAGCCAAACCATTCATCAGATGAAGGGATAAGCATGGTTTGCATGTAAGGCATAGATCAGAAGCGGGGAGGAATAATGAAAAAAGAGCTCCATCCCTGTTATTTTATCATGATGTCAAGAGGTGAAGCGCATGAGAGTGGCCTTTGTGGGGATCCGTAAAGATAAAGATGGTCGGATTACCCATTTTCTCACCGATCAAGGAAATGTCATCTCTTTTAAAGAGGCGGAACGTCTGGTCCGGGAAGGATATGTCGATTCCTTGACAGAGATTCATGAAGACGGAAGCTGGAAGATGGATCTTCCCACGGCAAGGGAGGAAGGGAATAATCTCGATGATTTGCCCGAATTTTGACGAATGGAGAACATTTCAGAAGAGATGGAAGGAATTCCGGGACTTTTCTTGAAGATATGATAGAAAGAGGTTGAAGATCTGAGAACGGCAGGTTAGACTGATAGTGGTAAGAGGATTAAAGGCAGGAATGGAGGAAAGAAGGAATGGCGGAAAAAGGAGATTACGGATCGATTCGAATCGCCGATGAGGTGGTGGCTGTGATCGCTGGGATTGCTGCCAGCGACACGCCTGGCATTGCCTCCATGTCGGGGGGAATAACCGAGGGGCTGGCCAACCGTCTGATGGGAAAGAACATCCGTAAAGGCGTAAAGGTAGAGGTTGGGGAAGAGGAGGCAGTGATTCAACTAAAGGTAATCGTCGAGTACGGGACGAAGATTGATGAGGTTTGCCGTACTTTACAGCATAATGTGAAAGATGCGGTTGAATCGATGACCGGGCTTAACGTGGTAGAGGTAAACGTTTTGGTGGAAGGAGTGGAGTTTCCGGAGGCACCCGTCCCGGCAGAAGAGGGGGAGGAGGGAATACGCCTCAAATAAGCTCTAACGAGATCCGAAGGAAGGCATAGGGATGAACCCTATGCCTTATTATATCGTTGATGTGGGAGTAAGCCTTCTTTTGCCGATTTTTCCCTTTCGGTCTTCGAAACTTCCCTGGAGATGGAAAGGACGATGCCGATGGAAAGGAGGGTAATGAGCAAGGAAGAACCCCCATAGCTGATGAGGGGGAGGGGGACGCCGGTAATGGGGATGCTCCCCGTTACCCCTCCGATATTGATCAGAACCTGGATTGCAATTCCGCTGACCACCCCCACACCTACGAGGTTTGCAAAGAGATCCTTCGCCTTTAAGGAGAGAAGCAGCGCTCTCCAAAGGAGGCCGATGTAGAGAAGGAGGAAGATCAATATGCCGATAAACCCCAATTCTTCCGCAATGATGGAAAAGATAAAATCGGTCTGGGGATACGGGAGGTAATGAAACTTTTGGATACTTTGCCCCAGTCCCACCCCAAATAAACGCCCATGACCTATGGCATAAAGGGATTGAATCAGGTGGTAGCCGGAATCACTCGGATCCTGCCAGGGATTTAAGAAGCTGGTAAAGCGTCGTATTCGATGATCTCCAGTAAAGATATAGATAAGCAAGAGAGGAGCTGCCGCTAAAAAGAAGATCATAAGATGGTGGACGCGAACTCCACCGGTAAACATCACCATGACCGCGGTACCGAGAAGAAGAGCGGCCGTGCCGAAATCATTCTGGAGAAGAATAACTCCTGCAAAAAGTGCTGTCATGATGATGAGGGGAAGAAACCCTCGACGGAAGTCTCGTATTTTTTCTCCCTTTTTACTAATCATCGCAGCCAGATAGAGAATAAGCCCCACCTTCGCAAATTCGGCAGGTTGGATCGTCATGCTCCCCAAATCGATCCATCCCCTAGCACCATTTCTCACCGTTCCCAAACCGGGAATAAAAACGGTAAAAAGAAAGAGAAGGGAGCCGATTCCAAACAGGGCATAAAGGCGTTTATAAAACGTATAGGGAAGATTCATGGCGATGAACATTCCCAAAAGCCCAATCCCTGCCCAAAGGAGCTGTTTTTTTGTAAAATAGAGGGGATCTCCATGATCGGTGTATGAGATGATCTGGCTGGAGCTAAAAACCATGAGAACGCCAAATCCAACCAAAAGAAGGGTAAGGAAGAGGAGAAGGAAATCTGGGGTGCCGCGGATGCGTTCCATGGGAATCCCGTCCTTTCTATATGCCATTATAGACGAGCAGGAGAGAATTGACCAGAACCTCTTTGAATGGATATTGCCACCAGGGTATAGATAGGGTAAGGTTATAGTAAGATAAGGGGGTGAATGGATGAAGCTTTATCTCCAGAACCCATATTTGCGGCAATTTACCGCCCAGGTCCTTGATACTCTGGATTGGAAAGGGAAAACCGCCCTCATTCTTGATCGAACCGCTTTTTACCCTACGGGAGGGGGACAGCCCCATGATACCGGCGTTCTAGGGGATTATCCTGTTGTGGAAGTGGAAGAACACGAGGGGAGGATTCTTCATCTCATTGAAGGAGAGTATCGGGGAGAGAAGAGGCTCGCAGGCATGATTAATTGGGAGCGACGATTTGACCACATGCAGCAGCATGCAGGGCAACATCTCCTCTCCGCGGTTTTAAAGAAAATGTACGGGATAGAAACGCACGCCTTTCATCTGGGTAGAGAGGAGAGCACCATCGATATTTCCCCATTTCACCCCTTTCCCATTCATGAAGTAGAGGAAAAAATCTATGGCATCGTTCTTGAAAATTGCTCCATTGAGACCCACTACCTCCCAAGGGAGGAGGTTGATCCGCGGATCCTTGATGAGACGAAGAGCCTCGCCTCCTATATTCGTTTTGTCGAGATCGAGGGTTTTGAGGGGATCGCTTGCCAGGGGACTCATCCTTCCCGGACCGGGGAGATTGGATTGGTGAAGATTATCGGAGTTGAAAGCGATAAAGAGAATCTTCGTCTCACCTTTTTGGCTGGAATGCGGGCGCTCAGGAGATTTCAAGGGGACATGGAGCATCTGAACCAAGCCCTCCGCCTCCTTAAGACGAACCGGATCGATTTTTCAAAGCGGATGATAGAGATCAAAGAGAAACAAGAGAGTTTAAAGCGAAAAAACCGTCTTCTCACCCAAGAGAAATTGGAATGGGAAAAAAGGTGGAGGATGCGGGAAGCCCTCAGCCTCGGGGGAGTTACGATCCACTTTCAATTTTGGGAAGAACGCTCTTTTCAAGAGCTTAAGGAATTGGCCAAAATCATCATCGAAGAACCGGGCCAGTTGGTGCTCTTCGCCACCTTAACTCCTGCAGGACAAGCCATCGCTGCCTGTTCACAAAATATTCCATACTCTATGGTAGACATCGTGAAGAAGTTATTTCCAGATGGGAAGGGAGGAGGGAGTCGCGTCTTTGCCCAAATGGAAGGAAAACGGGAGCATCTCCTAGAACGGTGGGAAACGGTGTATCATGATTTAAAGAATGAATTGCTTTCTAAAGGGTAGGATACATCTTGAAGGAGGTGTAACCGATGCCTAACGTAAGGGAGATGATGACCGCAAATGTGGAAACAGCTACCCTCAAGGATAATATGTATGAGGTTGCCGTCAAGATGAAAGAGAGGAATGTCGGTGCGATCCCGATCGTGGACGGAAAGAGACCGATCGGTATCATTACCGACCGAGATATCGTGATTCGCGGGACGGCAGAAAGGAAACCGGGATCAACCGCCGTGGAAGAGATTATGACAAAAAACCCCATCACCATACAGCCTACAGCCAGTGCGGAAGAGGCGAGCGAGATGATGGCGGAGCATCAGATCCGTAGGTTGATCGTCGTTGAGAATGGGGAGATGGTAGGAATTCTGGCGATGAAAGATCTTACCGATCAAAGAAGCACCCTTCCCTTCGCCCATGATGCGATTGCCGAGATCTCCGAAACCCGCGCTGAACATCAATCGGAATTACGACATTAAATGCTGAAGATGGTGTCCGAAAAGTAATCTGGGGACACCATCTTTAATTCGTAGGCCGTTCCATCCAGTATAAAGGTGCTGGACGTGGATGTAGTGTATGTGGACGAAAGAAATATTCTCAGTATCAAGTGATAAAAATTTTTGTTGTAGAGGATAATAGAAGGATATAAGGTTATCGATTCAATTTCCAATTTAAAGTTATTTGCCCCTAAAGACATGAAAAGGGGATTTGTTAGCATAACTTCTTGAGAAGGAAACGATGTGGAAGGCGACAGAAGGATTGATTCTCTAGACAGAATGAAAAAGCTTGAATGGAGAACGAAGATCAATTTAATTCTGCTTTGGGAAACCTCCATTCACCTAACTGCGGTCGCGGCCCGGCCGGGTTCGTGCTAATCGCGCGACCCAGGGCAGCTTAAGGTGAATGGACCGTGAACACGGGAACGTTGAGTGAAATCCCCCTGCAGGAAGTAAAGATAGGCTCAAGCGCAGCCCATGTATTGCCGCATCCGTCAGCCGAACCGGCATTTGCAACAAGCGCCCCCGCCAGTTGTACAAGGAACATTCCAACAGTAGTCAACACAGAAAATGATCGCAACGATTTGTTCATGACATTTCACTCCCCGGTCAATATATCCGCTTTTGGACTTGTCGATTCGGTGACTCCGGTTTTCAGCATAAATGCTTAGCCGCTAAAACGACATGACCCAAGCAGATCCCCCGATTACAGTTACGGCAAGAACAATTCCGACCGCCAAAGTTAAAAGAATATACCCCCGGTTTTTGTTTTCTTTCACATGCATAAAATAATAAATCTGGACCAAAAATTGCAAACAAGCAGCGATCAGTATGGACACAACGAGAAATGTTTTTTCCATCATATCATTTAGCACCAGCACCAATGGAATAATCGTTAAGACAAGCGAGTAGATAAAACCTGCAATATACGGTTTGGCTGATGAATGGTTCCCCGGTTGAATTTTCGACATTTTACATCACCCCCATTAAATAGACGACGGAAAAGATAAAAATCCATACAACATCAAGGAAGTGCCAGTATAAACTGACCACATTCACTTTACGGGTCGTCACCTCGCTGATTCCATCACGCATGAGTTGGATAATCGCTCCAATCATCCATACAATACCGACCGATACGTGAAGACCATGTGTGCCCACTAATACATAAAAGGCGGAAAGAAAAGCGCTTGTTGAAATGGACGCCCCTTCATCGACCATGCTGGCGAACTCCGTGATTTCCAAAACGACAAACGCCATCCCTAAAAGAACCGTGATGATTAGCCAGCCAACCGCGTTATTGACTTTTCCGTTTTTCAATCCCAATACCGCCAAACCGCTCGTAAAACTGCTGGTTAACAGGATGATTGTCGATGTTGTAAAAATGGGTACCGAAAAAAGCTCCTCCCCCGTCGGCCCGCCGTTATACCGCGTTCTTAATACAACATAGGCAGCGAACAGAGTAGCGAAAAGAATTAAATCCGTAATCATAAAAATCCAAAATCCAAAAATTTTTAACGAGCTTTCGTCATGGCCGTGCTCTTCATGTTCATGATCCTTTTGATGTGACAATACAGACGTCAAGATCTTGCACCTCCAATCGCTGATTCCGTCGCTTCCACTTGTTCTGCAGGAATATAATAATCCGTATCCTTTTGCAAATAGCGGGTGAACAAAGAAACAGCCACGCCAATCAAACCGCTCAAACCGATCCAGACCCACTCAAAAGTAAATCCGAATCCTGCCACAAACCAGAAGAATCCCGTGATAAACGGTATACCGGAATCCTTTGGCATGTGAATCGGTTTGTATTTTACCGCTTTGTTTCTGTGGGATCCATTCTGCTTTTTGTACCACCAGTCATCTTGTTTCTCCACTTGAGGGATAACGGCAAAATTGTAAACGGGTGGAGGCGATGGAATCGACCACTCCAATGTGCGTCCATCCCAAGGGTCTCCCGTCAAGTCTCTTTGACGATGTATAATGCTGTAAACAATTTGCCATACCTGAAACACAAATCCGGCTCCCATCAGGAAGGCGCCGATGGTAGAGACAAAATTTAAAGGCCACCAGCCCATATCCCATCCATAAGTATAGGAACGGCGCGGCATTCCCATTAACCCTAACGCATATTGCGGCATAAATGTAACGTAGAAGCCGATATTCCACAGCCAAAACGCCCATTTCCCTAAATATTCGTTCAACATAAAACCGAATACTTTCGGCCACCAATAATACATTCCCGCGAAAAATCCGAACGTGACACCGCCAATTAATACTTGGTGAAAATGGGCGATAAGAAAATAATTGTTGTGATATTGAAAGTTTGCAGGAGCCACCGCGAGCATGACACCCGTTGCACCTCCGACCAGGAAGGTGGGTATAAAGCCCGTCATCCACAACATCGGCGTCTTCATCTGAATGCGGCCCCTGAACATTGTAAACAACCAATTGAAGACCTTGACCCCTGTCGGGATCGCCACCGCCATTGTCGTAACGGCAAAGAAGGCATCGACCGTATTGCTCGCCATGGTAAAAAAGTGATGCACCCAAGTGAAGAATGAAAGGAGACTTATACTTACCAATGCAAAAACCATCGACTTATAGCCAAATATTTTCTTTCTGGCAAAAGTGCTTACAACTTCGGAAAAAATACCGAATGCCGGAAGGACGACGATATATACTTCGGGATGCCCCCACATCCAGATCAGGTTGATATAGAACATAGGATTGCCCCCGCCGTCCAGGGTAAAGAAATGGGCGCCAAAGAATCGGTCAACAAACAACAGACCCAGCGTAACCGTTAAAACCGGAAAAGCAAAGATGATGGCGATACAGCTGGAAAGGACAGACCATGAAAACAACGGCATCTTCATCAATGACATGCCCGGCGCCCGCATTTTTAATATGGTTACCAGAAAGTTGATTCCGGTTGCCAGGCTTCCGATTCCGGAAATCTGAATGCCCCAAATATAGAAATTTTGCCCGGGCCCCGGACTAAATGTATTCTCGGATAAAGGCGGATAACTGAGCCAGCCCGCATCAGGAGAGCCTCCGACCACAAACGACAAGTTGAAAAGCATTGCCCCGAAAAAGAAAAGCCAGAAACTTACCGCATTTAAAAACGGATAAGCGACATCCCTGGCTCCAAGTTGAAGCGGCACAACCAAATTGAACAAAGCAAACATTAACGGCATCGCCATGAAAAGAATCATAATGGTGCCGTGTGTCGTGAAAATTTGGTTATAGTGCTCGGAATTGAGAAACTCCATGTTGGGAAAAGCAAGCTGCGTCCTCATCAAGAGCGCGTCAACTCCACCGCGGAACAGCATTAGCAAAGATGAGATCAAGTACATGATTCCTATTTTTTTATGATCAACCGTGGTCAACCATTCCCGCCATAACCAGCCCCATTTTTTAAAATAGGTAAGGGCAAAAACGATTGACAGGCTTGTCAAAACAATGGATATGTCCGCAGCATAAATCAATGTGTTACCAGTTACAAAAAATTCGGATGCGAATTTTTTTACATTTTCCAACACTGTCGTCTCCTCTTTCCTTTGGACCTATTGAGCTTTCTCTACTTCATTTTTCCGGTTTTCTTTATAATACTGGCCGCCGTTTTTATCGATGATATAGTCAAACAGATCCGGCGGGAAGGAAGCGTAATCCTGTTTTTCAACAAGTCCCGGTTTGCTGAGTTCTTCATAACCCTTGCGGGTTAATTCCGGCGCGGATCCTTTCACCTGTTCCACCCAATCTGAAAACTTCGGATTGGGCTTGGCGATGACTTGAAATTTCATTTCCGTAAAACCTTTACCTGAAAAATTATTGGCCGTTCCAAAATAGGATCCCTCTTCTTTCGCTTCCAGCCAAAGGTTCAACGCTTTTCCAGGCAGCGTATATTTCTGTCCCCCTAATTGCGGTACCCAAAATGAGTTAATCGGAGCATCCGTTGTCAATTCAAACCTTACGGGTGTGACGGTAGGAATTACTACGTAATTCACAGTTGCAATGCCCTGTTCCGGATATAGAAACAGCCACTTCCAATCAAGCGACGTCACTTGTATGGTTATAGGCTTAACCCCTTTTGACGGCTGTTCAGCAAGGACAAAAGTATCCCGAACTGTGAAAACCGCCAACGCCCCAATCACAATGATGGGAATAGCCCACCATACGGTTTCAAGGACTTTATTGTCATCCCATTCCGGCATGTATGACGCTTTATTTCCCGGCTTGTCCCGATAACGAAAAACGATATACGCGAAAAAAATTAAAACCGGGATAATCACAACAGCCAACAAGATAGCAGAAATCACTATTAAATTGAACTGGATTTCTCCTACAGGTCCTTTTGGATTTAAGACTGTGTATTGCTGGCCGCAGCCCGATATAACACTAATCAACGCAACAAGCAGTGATACTATTGTTATTCGCTTCAACGGTTGCATTGCATTGGACTCCTCCCTCTTCGGTCAATTGGAGTAACAAATTGTTTATGTTTCAGACCATCCGTCTTCCCAGCTTGTGCATTTTTTTGGTTGTTCATCATATTTTTTCAGTTTGAAAGCTGCTTTCCGTGCTTTGAAACAATTTCCCGTCCGCGGTGCTAAAATTGATGCGGTACATATATTGTGTATTGGGTTTTAATCCGTCAATCACATTGTAGTGTTTCCGATGAGCTCCGACCGGCATGCTTTCTACCGCAACCCGATCGTATTTTCCTCTCTCGGTGCCGATTAAGACTTGGCAGAAGCCGGGTTCATCGGTGGTAAAGTTAATCACTGTTTTCCCGTCCTCAGACGAAATTTCGATCCCTTGCAAATCGAGGTTGTCGACGGTAGATGAAAATTGCGTCGCCTTTTTCGACCAGGTATAGGCCGCGGCCGCGATCATGACAACAATAAGCGAAGAAATAAACAAAATTTTCTTCAATTTCATCACCTTTCTTTGAAGTTCAGTTTTTGGTCTAAAACGGCGCCTTTCCTATTTTTATACTACACTTTGTAGTGTATTTAGTAAAGGAGATTGCCACTTCCGTAATAGGTTGCCGATGATGCTATGTGCAGAGCAGCCTTTGCCATTTACACTTCCCCTTTTAATCGGTCATTGCGATGGACGCTTTTCTTTCTATAGATCATGAGACTTACAGCGATAAGGATGGTGAGAACACTTGTGACCTGAGCGGTGCGAAGGTTAAAGAACGTATACAAGCTGTCGCCCCGCGTAAATTCCAGAAAGAACCGGGCGACGGAATACGTTGCCAACATGAATAAAAAGCGGAATCCGTCAATTAAGTTTCGTTTGCGAAGCGAGAGTACGGCGCCCATGATGATCAAATCCGCGGCAGCCTCAAACAGAGCAGTCGGAAATAGCGGAACAGGTCCATTGTTTTCGTAGGCCATGGTACCTGGCTTATAAACCACGCCGAATCGCTCCCATACAATGCCAAAATCGTCTCCTGCCATGAAATCCCCGATTCGTCCCACCGCCATCGCCAGGATAAGTCCTGGCGCGATCATATCGGCAAAGGACCATACCGGAATCTTACGTTTTTTTGTAAACCAGACGCCTGCTATAATTCCTCCAAGAAGCCCCCCTTGCAGTGCTACCCCGCCTTCCCAAATTCGCAGTATACTCAGCGGGTCGCCGGCGTAGTTTTTCCATGAAAACATCACATACCATATTCGAGCGCCAATTACCCCGGCAATGAGGGCATAAGTGGCAAAATCATAGACAATGTCGGGATCGACCCCGCGAAGTTTGGCCTGCCGCCGGGTTAGCAAGATGGCAAGCAAAGCCGCAAGAGCAATTCCAGCCCCGTGTGTGGAAATAGACAACCCGAAAATATTGAATAGTTCAAATCCGATCATTCCGTGTGAGCACTCCTCTCTAATAATCTGCAATAATCTATGGATTGTCTATATACTACATGTTGTAGTGTATTGAAGTCAATGAAAATTTATCGAATTAATTGGACCCGTATTCGTTCCTCAGCTGAAATCGCGCATTGAGGGTTCGGTGCAGGCCGTACGTGAGGATAAAGCCGGACAATTTATCGATCAATGGCATGTGGATTGGAAGCCATTGTTTAACCATCGCAGCAAGCAACTTTATACCGTGCATTTGAAGGATCTTTCAGACGAACGGTTGATGGGCACTTTAAGGATGTATATCAATTGCTCAAAGAAAGTACGGAATGGCACATGCTGTTCAATGGAGCCATTCAACATATCTTTGCCGAATACACGTTTTCCTGTCCGGATTTGCTTGGATGGGACGAAGCCAAAATCATGCTTATATTCAGCGGATTGTCGGAAATGTCAAGCGCTCCTGCGCGGGCCCTGGTGAAGCTTGCTCAATTTGTCTGCGGCAAACCGGAGTTGAATCAAGATATAATAAAACGGTGGCCAACAGAGCCCGCTTTCACAAGGCATTGTCCCGTGCTGAGAAAGCGTATCCGGTCCGGGAAGAAACCGACAGGGAAGCGGGCTGGGTCTTGCCATCTGCATAGCGATTGTCGAGCGTCATAGCTTCTTTATTGTTTGTCATTTTTTCTCACTTCCTTTTATTGAGATAAAAAAATTATTGAGATAAAAAAAACGGGAAACGTCGCGACATTTAGAATCGTGAAGAACGATTCAAAATGTTCGAAATTTCCCGGTTCACCTTCAACTGACCGAATGGCCGTTTAAAGATCTACCGATATTGTTCTTCAAGATTGTCCGACATGATGAACACCATCACACGTTCTCCGGTTCGGGTACTGACATCCGTGTAGAAACTGGTCACATTCGAGCCTGTCAAGTTTGCGAGGAGCTCCTTCAGTTGGTCGCTGCCTGATTCCACGAGGTCGGTCCGGATTTTTTTAATAGAGAGCATCCCTTCGAGCGTTTGAGCCAGGTTACGTTCGGCAGGGGTTAAAACCCCCTTGAGCAAAACAATGACCATATTTCGCACAATATCCGTCTTTACTGAAACGGAACCGCGGCCTAAGTATTCTTTTTCCCATTGGGTAAGGGCTTTGCTGATTTTGTCTTCCAGTTCCCCTTTTGACCGTTGCATTTCTGACATTTGCATAGTAAAACCTCATGAAGATAAAATAGTGCGTGGACAGTAGAAGCCATCCTAACGCCCTCATATTATATACCTTGGTTTATGAATGTCAAGAGAGTGAAAAGCCGGAAGATGTTTGCAATTCAAATCGAAGTGCGTTATAATCTTGAAATCGAAATACCATTGTTTCAACATATCGGGCAGACCATTTGAACTTCCATTTTTCAACCGGATATGTTCAGGGTAAGCCCACCTGGCATGTGGGAACAAGGGAGATTTTCAAAAAGTCCGCATTGGATTTGTTGAGAATAGACCGACTATACCTTCTGCACCGGACCCTGCTTTCAACCGGGGTGTTCCGTAAAGATGGTATGGTCGGTCTTTTTGTTGGGAGGGGGGCGTCTTGAACGTTGCGATGCTTATTACCTTATTCGCCGGATTGACCGTAACGTTGATCAGCGCAGGCTTCCTGCTCCGTCCCCGCGTCTCCGACCGGTACGTTCGCTGGCACGTCCTGTTACTGGCTTTGCCGGCCGCCGCGGCATTTGCCGGATTGATCAGCGTCGATCAGGCTCAGGAGTTGGGGCTTTGGCGCTCCGACAGGCTTGCATGGTTGATCTCGTTTTATGTTTTGTTGCTCGGTTGGACCATTCAGCGGTTTTGTATTCGGTATATGCACGGAGACCGTTCCTATCGTTCCTATTTTTCGCTTCTGACGGTCACGGTGGGGGCGGCTTCCATAACCTGGTTCAGCGACGACTTGCGACTGCTCGTGTTGTTGTGGGGACTCCCTTTGTTCGGATTGATACGGTTGGCGGCGCTCAAAAAAGAATGGGAGCCGGCCAGGAACGTTTCCCGGCTCATGGCCAAGATGTTTGCCGCAAGCTGGATTTCCCTTTCACTGGCCGCCGTATGGCTCTGGTTGGCTACCGGATATTGGCGAATATCGCTCACATTGTCGGAGGAATCGCTCACCCGGGTCGGATGGGGAAACGCGACGGGGATCGGCATGTTGCTTGTACTTGCCGCGATCATTCCGGCGGGCCAGTGGCCGTTTCAGCGATGGTTGCTTGCGTCCTCGGTGATACCGACTCCCGTTTCGGCCGCGATGCATGCGGGTCTGGTGAATGCGGGAGGAATATTGTTGGCCAAATTTTCGCCGATCATGGATGGCGGTATTCCCCAAACGCTGCTGTTGTTTCCGGCCATTGTGTCGGTGTTTGTCGGAACGGGAATTTTCCTCGTTCAACCGGACTACAAACGGCAGCTCGTCGCGTCTACGATGGCGCAAATGGGCATGATGTTTATCCAATGTGCCTTGGGAGCCTATTTGCTGGCGGTCTTGCATTTGATCTTTCACGGTTTGTTCAAGGCCGCCCTGTTTTTGCGTTCCGGATCCGTTGTGTCCCGATCCAAACCGGCGCTCCTGTCGCTCTATCCCCCGTCGAAAATGTGGCTCCTCAACGGAATGCTGGGTGGGATGGTGTTGGGTGTCGGATTTTGGCTGGCGGCTCCCCACGAGCCCCTCAGAATGTTGCGAGCGCTCATGCTGGGCTGGTCGCTGGCGTTTGCCTGGTGGCAGATGGCCGTTTTTCACAGCGGGCGCTGGGTGGGGTTTCTCATCTTGTCGGGACTTGGACTGTCCGCGATGGCGTTCCATGACGCGCTGGCCGCATCTTTGGGCGAAACGTTACCCGCTGTCGGTTCAGCGACGGGCACCGAATCCGGAATCGTTTTGCTGTTCGCTTTCGGGGGGGTAGCGGGCATATGTTTTACTTCCCGCTGTTCAACGGATTTATGGGCGAAACTGTATATGTGGCTGGTCCATCTCGGAGAAGCGCGTGATTGGGCGGTGGAAAGCCATCCGCGCTATCTTGGAGCATACATGCGAGGGGAGGGAAAATGAAATGAATCGATCCGCTTTGTTGCCTGAACAGGTTGTCGATGATGTGAATCATCTTGCAGAGAATAATGGAAGTCATATAGGGGATTCTGCAGATCACCTGCCGGTGGATGATCTGGTTGGAAAGGCGATCCAGGTCATCGCGCCGCTGTGGCCTCTCAGTGCGTTTGTCGCAAGTCATCCTTGGGCGGGGTTGGAGCACCTGACGTTTGAGGAAGTGGCCGACCGTTTTCGGAGATCCCGGAATCTTAACCTGTATCCCTCGATGGCGATGTTTCGCGAAGCGCTGCGGAGAGGAGAATTAAATCCGGCCTATTTGGAGGAAAGACTCCGGAAGTGGCTGAATGAGAAGCCCCCTGTCATTCCCAAGGAAGAAGCGGAACGTTTGTGCCACGGCCTGTTATGGCACGAAGAAGTCCCCCACGAACTCGTGAATTCGTTGAAGATGAAACATTTGGCCGCCCGGATGAAAGACGGTAGTACGCAACCGGATCGCTTTCACATTCGGTGGGTCAGAACGAAAAGCGCGATCCTGGAAGCGCAAGGGGAAGACCGCTGGGCGCGGGCGCTGGATCGCCACATGATCAAATGGTGCAAGCTGTTTTTGGATGAATCGCAAGCCATGTGGGGAATGCCGTTTCGGGAGCAGGGATTTTTCAACGCCTGGCGGAAACTGGCGCGTCATGACCCATCCCTGAGCCGGGCGCAACGCGAGCGGTTGAAACAGGTGCCGGAAAATGCGGAAGACGCGTTGAAGCAGGCGCTATTGAACCTGAGGGTTCCACGGACGGACATGGAACGCTATCTGGAGGAGCATCTGATTGCGCTGCCGGGCTGGGCGGGGATGCTGCTTTGGCGGTCGCGGAAATCCGGACAAGGACATCGTTTGCTAACGGAATATTTGGCGATTCGTCTCTCGTTGGAATGGACGCTGATTGCCCCCCGACTCCCCTTGGCGGAGGCGGAAGAAGGCGAAGAGGATACGGCCCTCTTGCCTTGGCTGGCGGCATGGATGCATTGGGGTGGATGGACGCCCGAACAGTGGCTCGGGCTGCCGCCGGAAGAGCGACGCTTGCGGCTGGCTTTCGCATGCCGATTCGGCCGGGCGGTACGCCCCAGACTTTGGCTGGAAGCCTGGGAGGATACGCAAGAAGAAAAGTTATGGAGAAACCTATCGTCGCCGCCGAAACCTGGCAATGTACAAAAGGCGGCTGTGCAGCTCATCTTCTGCATCGACGTCCGTTCCGAACCGTTTCGCCGGCATTTGGAACGAGAAGGGCCATTTGAAACGTTCGGATGTGCGGGATTTTTTGGCCTTCCCATCCGGACGCGCCTGCCGGACGGGCACGTTCACGCTGCCTGTCCGGCGATTGTGGACCCCCGCCATGAAGTATGGGAAAAGCTTTCTCCCGCTGAAAACCTAAAATATCTCCGGAGGGAATCCGCCAGGCTTTCCGTTGCCCATGTGTTTCAAAAAATGAAAAAGGGACTTGTCACCAGCCTATTGTTGCCGGAAATGAGCGGACCGTGGTTGGGATTGTACCTGCTGGCTAGAAATGCGGCTCCTGAGCGTGTCATCGGCGCCATCCATCGATGGCGGAAACGGTTCGCCAAGAAAGCGGAGACAAATCTCACCCTGAATCATGACGGTTCTTGCGGTGATACAAACTTGCCGGTGGGTTTCTCGTTGGATGAAAAAGTGAACTATGTGAGCCAATTGTTGAATAGCATGGGACTGAAGTCCTCGTTTTCGCCCCTTGTGGTGGTTTGCGGTCACGAAAGCGCAACAACGAACAACCCGTACGCATCGGCTTTGGATTGCGGCGCATGCGGCGGGGCGGCCGGGGGATTGAACGCCCGCGTCTTCGCGGAACTTTGCAACCAGGAAGAAGTGCGAAGGGCTCTGGTTGGAAAAGGTATTGTCATTCCGAAAGATACCGTTTTTATCGCAGCTGAACATGTTACTACGGTCAACGAGTTGCGCTGGATCTATGTTCCGGAACTTTCCACGGCAGCCCTGGACGCTTTCGCTATGCTTCGGGACAGGCTTCGAGTCGTGACCCGCAAGGCGAATTTAGAGCAATTGTCTAAATTGCCGGGTGCAGGCGGAACAGGACGCGAACCGATTGCCGAGGCGTACCGGCGCGCGGAAGACTGGAGCGAAATTCGTCCGGAATGGGGTTTGGCGGGAAATTACGCGTTTGTGATCGGAAGGCGCCAGCTGACCGCGCATTGTGATTTGGAGGGAAGGGTTTTTTTGCATAGTTACGATTGGCGGAAAGATCCGGACGGAACTTCCCTGGCGAATATCGTGGCCGGTCCCGTGACCGTCGCCCAGTGGATCAACTTGCAATATTATGCGTCGACTGTCGCTCCGCATGTTTACGGGAGCGGCAACAAGGCCACACAGGTCGTCACGGCGGGAATCGGCGTGATGCAGGGCAACGGGAGCGATTTGCTTGCCGGATTGCCGTGGCAATCGGTCATGGCGAGCGACCGGGAATGGTTCCATTCCCCGCTGCGCCTGCTCGTGGTCGTTGAAGCTCCACGGCAATATATTGCGCGCCTGCTGGAAGAGAATCTTCATTTCCGAAGAAAAGTGAACAACGGGTGGCTGCGCCTTGTGTCCATTGACCCGTCGAACGGAAAATGGGAAAGATGGGAAGCGTCTTCCGGGTGTCCATCTTGGAATCACATTCTTGCCATATAGAAAGGCTTTGATGTCTATTTTTCATTGGATCGGTAGTTTTCCGCAAACGCAGGAAGTAGGGCAGGCCAGGCTGAAGTGGAGAAAGGGCGAATGGAGCGGCGAACAGTACGAGGCATTTAGTAAGGAACAGATTGCGACCTGGATCCGACTGCAGGAGAAAATCGGGATGGATGTATTGGTACGTCAAACCGCTGATCATTTACGGCGATGTCGAATTCATCCAGCCGATGACCGTCGCCGAAACCGTATATGCCCAATCCCTGATAAAAAAAGGTAAAAGGGATGTTGATTGAACCGCCGACGATGTTGAGCTGGTCTTTCGTCCGCAACGATTTCCCCCGGGACAGGTAATGAACAAAAATAAAAGGGCTGGCTCGAACAGATCGTCTTTTTACGATCTTTAGAGTCAACCCCTTTCTTTGTGGTCTTCTCTTTCTTTATTAACCTTGAGGACCTGTAAGCGGTACCTGGAAGAAAATGTAGTACATAAACCCGACAAAGAAAAGAACCATGTAGGAATTAAAGATTAATAAGTAAGTTTTTTCCGTAAGCCCAAGATAAGATAGGGCGGCGAAGAGGGCGGTTTGACCGTAAAAGATTAATGCCATCGCCGTCAGATTTCCCCATGTGGCCATAAGGGCTACGACCAAGGAAAAGTAGGCAAGTACCCGAAACATCCGTGCCATCAATGTCCCCCCTTTACACGATTCCATTCATAGAATTCACATCATCTCTTCAAAATTATACAACATGGTTTCATTTATGGCAATTGAACCATGATATATTCACAGGTGGGAGCACCGTAGGCCATCTTATCCTCCTCAATCAAGTCAACGCGACCGAAGAAGGCCTCAAAGATTCCTGTGAGCATCATATGATGCATTTTGCATACGCTGCTAAACTTATCGGTTGATTCCTTAAACGTGCAGGTGGATACACGAAAGCGGAGAGTGTATTCATCAATCTTCTCGATTTCCGGATGAAGGCCCTGCCCTCCTGTTAATTTTAAAATATGGGGAACCAGTTCATCCAGGGACATCTTAGAGGGATTAATTCCCGTCCGCTCAATATATTCCATCGCCTGCTCATATCCTGTCTTGCGTCCGGTCTTGGTAAATGCCTCTTCCCCTTCCTTGCCAAGGGATGCCAGGCTTTGTAAGGCGACATCGGAAAGGGTTTGGAAATCCCGAGGAGGAAAACTGATGCTAACCACCTTATCGGAGGGGATATAGAGACGTCCGGGCCGCCCCCCTTTTCCTGTCTTTTCCGCTTTGGAATGGACCAATTCCACGTCTTCCAATTTAGAAAGATGAAGGCGGGCAACATTGGGATGGATCTCAAATTTATCGGCGATCTCCAAGACGGTTACCCCTTCTTTCTTGGTGAGCAGGTATTGGTAAATGGAATAGCGGGTCGGATCCGATAATACTCCGGTTATTTTCAGTGTTTGATCTTCCACGGTGAAGCTCCTTTCCGGCATATCCACATACTGAAGTTATATATAGTATATACGAAAATTCGACTTTTTTAAAGATCTAATTTAAACACTATTGACATAGTAATTTGTTTAGGAATATACTTATATTAAACATCTAAGACAGACATATGAATTTCTTTTTTCGCACGTTTTTTATTTTACCACTTAAGCAGTAGGAATGGGGGGGAAGTCCCCTCGTTATTGTGGACGTTTGGCGAACATTTTTTTCGTAGAGGTGAGGAATGATGGATCGTCCAGTGATCTTCTACACGTATCCCAGTTGTACCTCTTGCAGGAAGACAAAGGAATGGCTCAAGAAAAACGGAGTTCCATATATTGAGCGACATCTCTTTAAAAATCCCCCCACTCCCAAAGAGTTAAAAAGCATGTTTGAAATGACCACCATGGGGACGGATGAACTGCTCAGCAAAAGGAGCCATACGTTTAAATCATTGGATATAAATCTGGATGAACTGACGTTAACTCAATTGTTCGACCTGATCAATGAGGAGCCCCGCCTTCTTCGGCGTCCCATCATTACGTACGGCGATCATCTGATTGTAGGCTATAATAAAGAAGCGTTGGAAACTCTTCTCGCCTGACGGAGAAGAACTCCCTTTACGGTTTTCGATACGCAAGAAAGCCGTACGGGAGAGAAGATCAACCTATTCCCTGAGGGGAGTAGGTTTTTTTATACGCTCTGATCCTGTTGAAGAAAATGGTGAAAGGAAAGAAAGAGGGAATGGAGAATATAGAGAGGAGGAAGGATTGCGGTTCATTGATCGGGATGATAAAGGGGGATAAAGATGGCAACCGTTATGATGGAGCAAAGGGGGAACCTTCTCTGGCTTATATTAAACCGTCCGGACGTATACCATGCGATTAATTTTCAAGTAATGGATGAATTGGAAGATCTGATCCGTTTTGGGAATGGAGAAGAGAAGATTCATGCCATTCTCCTCACGGGCAGCGGAGAGAAAGCTTTTGCTTCCGGCGGAGATGTGCGGGAATTTCATTCTTTTTCGGATGAAAAGGAAGTGATCGATATGCTCTCCCGAATGGCTCGCCTGCTTGAAGAGATCTCCGCTTCTCCAAAACTGACGGTGGCCGCGATCAATGGGCTCGCTCTGGGCGGGGGAGCGGAGATCACAACCGCCTTTGATCTTCGGGCAGCCTCGGAAGATGCTCGCATCGGTTTTATTCAACGGAACCTGCACCTGACCACCGGATGGGGAGGGGGGACTCGCCTCATGCATCTTTTCGGCGCAGACAGGGCTTTTCCCCTCCTTCTTTCCGGGAAGATCTATTCAGCCAAGGAGTGGCACAATTGGGGATATCTCCATGCTCTTTTTCCGAAGGAGGAATTTCGGGAGCGGGTGGAAAACTGGGTCAAAGAGATTCTTCCTGCTCCGGAGGTTCTTCTCTCCTACAAAAGGATGAAAAACCGGATTGAGGGGAGAAAAAAATGGAAGGAAGAAATCGAAAAGGAGGTCAAAGAGTGCGCGAAACTTTGGATGAGCCCGGAGCATCATAAGAAAGTGGAAGCCTTCCTCTCAAAGAAGAAAGAGAGCTGATCGGGTGCATGGAGTCACCGCCCGCCCGGTGGGTAAACGTGGTTACAGGTTAAGAGAATTACAGGTTTGGAGAAATTGATTTAGGACATGAAATTTCATTGTTTTTCACCGAAATAGGACTTTACAAAATTGAAAACGTTTTATATGATAGAACCAGATAACTAAAACGCTTTCGAACAAGAGGAATTGCCATGATTACGATCTACGACATTGCCAAGCGATCCGGGTACTCGATCACAACCGTTTCTAAAGCGTTGAACGGTTATACCGACATCAGCGAAAAAACAAGGAGGAAGATTCAGAAGTTAGCCGAAGAAATGGGATATCGTCCCAATTCTGCTGCGAGAAGTCTATCGATGAAGCGCTCTTGGATGATCGGCGTTTTCTTTCAAGATCATGTGAACTCCGGTTTGTTGCATCCTTTTTTTATTGAAGTGATCGAAAGCTTTAAAAAAGAGGTGGGGAAAAAGGGATACGACCTGCTCTTTTTTGCGAATCAGCTGGGAGAAAAGGAAATCAGCTATGTGGACCATTCAGAGCATCGCAATGTCGATGGAGTGATCATTTTAGGCCTTAGCCGCAATGATCCGTTTTTATCCGAACTGGTCCAGAGTGAAATTCCCTGCGTCTCCGTCGATTTAGATCTGGTGGGCAAACATGTGGGATACATTACTTCAGATAATATCGAGGGAGCTTTCCAGGCCATGGAATATCTCTATTCACTGGGACATCGGAAAATTGCGCACATATCCGGCATCTTGGAAACACTCGCCGGTCAACAAAGATATATTGGTTATCAGCGAGCGATTGAGAAGTTGGGATTGGTTTATCGCAGCGATTACATTGTGGATGGAAATTATACGGTGGAAGGCGGAGAAAAAGCGATGAAAAAATTGCTTTCATTACATGAGCCTCCAACCGCGGTCTTTGCAGCGGGTGATTTGATGGCGATCGGGGCGATCAAAGCGGCCAAAGAAGCGGGGCTTCGCATACCCGAGGATCTGTCGGTGGTCGGATTTGACAACATCTCTTTTAGTCAATACATCTCCCCTCCCTTGACGACGGTTCACCAACAAAAGGATCTTTTAGGGATAAAGGCTGCGGAAGCTTTGTTAAATCTGATTGAGGAAAAAGATACGGTCCCTTCCATCCTTACGATTAAGACACAGCTGATGATTCGTGAATCCTGTGCCCCTCCGGCAAAACCATAAAAACGGCGGTCTTTTCACGCTCCTTCTCGTTTACGTACGATCTAAAGCGTTTTCGTTCTTACCAATCCCATAGATTCTGATCTTCATAGAAAGAATCGTTGCGGGAGGTGGTCCTTTTCCTTGGATGGGTAACGATGAAAGCGTTTTAAATTGAAAGGTGGTGATGTGCCTACGGGTGAAGATGTAGAAAATGGTACAGGTGGATAGGGGTCAAAGGATGTGGCATGGGGAAAAATCGAGTTACGTCTGACATGAACAGGAGGTATAAGGATGATAGGGAGAAAAAAAGGGATTGCAGTTCTTATGACGTTGGTCCTGATCGCATTTGCTGCGCTTGCCGGATGCTCATCCGGTAACGGGACGAATTCAAGTTCCCCCGGGATGGGTCAAGGATCGCAGGAGAATCAGGGTTCATCCGGCACGCAGCAGCAGAAGGAACCTGTTACGCTTGAAGCCTGGATTATGCCGAACAGTCCTCAACCCGATAAGGACTTCTTGGCCGTCTTAAAACCTTTCCTTGATCAAAACCCTAATATTCAGGTGAAAGTGACGGTCCTCGATTGGGGTTCTGCCTGGTCGAAGATCACCACGGCTGCGACGAGCGGTCAAGGGCCGGATATTTTACAACTGGGAACGACCTGGGTTCCCGCGATTGCCGCCATGGGAGCTCTGGCGCCGCTCACTGACCAGATGAATGAACTGGGTGGCGCGGAAAGTTACTATCCTGCTACATGGAACACCACCCATATCGCAGGGGATAATACCATATACGCGGCGCCTTGGTTCGTCGACGCACGCGCGCTTTATTATCGGACAGATGTTTTTGAAAAAGCCGGATTAAATGCAACAGATGTATTCAAAGATTGGAATTCCTTTAAAGAAGCCTTGAAAAAAGTAAATGGGATGGAGATTGAAGGGAAAAAAATTTCTGCATTCGGATTCCCGGGGAAAAACGACTGGAACGTGGCTCATAACATCTTCCCCTGGATCTGGGCGGCCGGAGGCAACGTCTTAAACGAGGATAATACGGAAGCGATCATCAATTCTAAAGAAGCTTTGGACGGCATTATGTTCTATACCGGTTTAGCGGCGGAAGGTCTCGTCTCAAAAACGACGCTTGAACAGAATACTTCACAGGTGGAAGCCAATTATGCCAACGGGGATTACGCGGTGATGATCAGCGGACCATGGATCCTAAAGCAGTTTACCACACCGAAGGATCAAGGTGGACAGAAAGAATCGATCGCAGCGAGCCGATCGGCGGTTCATCCGCTTCCTGCCGGTCCAAACGGAGTCTTCACCTTCTTTGGCGGAAGTGATCTTACCATCTTTAAAAATACGAAGCATTTTGCCGAGGCATGGGCGGTAGTGAAGTATTTATCCGGTAAGGATGCACAATTGGCGTACGCCCAGGCATCGGGACAACTCCCTGCCGTGAAGGAGGTCATGAATAGTCCGGATATTACGAGCGATCCCAACATGGCCCAATTCGTACAGGCGGCTCAAACCAGTCGGAGTTACCCCTCTATTCCACAATGGGGCCCCATTGAAAATGTATTGGTGAAGCATTTTGGAATTATGTGGGATATCGTGGCGGGTGTAGGCGGAAAGCCATACAATCGTGAATCGATTCAGGCCGAGATGGATGCAGCGAAGCAAGAAATCGATGCCCTTTTGCATCAATAGGGGAACTTTCTCCGCGATGAGTGGATCAACCTAAAGCCAGTTTGATGGATCATAGGGAGAGGTCTAGCCGAAATCCTAGACCTCTCCCATTAGGAGGAATTCAAATGAGTATGCCTGAAAGGAAAATCACGCCAGGTGTTCAGTCCAGGCCTCCTTTACCATTAACCTTACGAAATTGGTGGGAAAATCGTAGTTTTCCATATCTGTTAATTCTGCCGGCAACTATCTTTATGTTATTAATCCATTTTATTCCTATGATTCAAGGAATATGGATGAGCTTTTTAAATTTAAGCCAATTTACGCTGAATAAATTTTTAAGTGCACCTTTTGTCGGATTGAGGAACTATGCCGTTCTGCTTTTTGATCCTAAAAATCCGGTCCGTGCCGGGCTCGCCTATGCGATTCGGAACACGGCCATTTATGCCGTCGTGGTGACGGTAAGCGTGATGGTGATCGGAATGTTGGTCGCCCTCTTGCTCAACAGGGATTTCCCGGGGCGGGGAATTGCCAGAACGGCGATGCTTTTGCCTTGGATCGTCCCCTCTTATGTGGTGGGGATTTTGTGGGGGTTTATGTGGCAGAAAGATAATGGGATTATAAACCATCTATTGGTTGATGTACTTCACCTTACGGCAGATAAACCTTTTTGGCTGATGGGGCCTAATACGTTATGGGCCATTATCATCCCGACGATTTGGAGAAGTTGGCCGTTTCTGATGATTATTTTCTTAGCCGGACTGCAAACGATACCGGAAGAGATGTATGAAGCGGCGGCGATTGACGGTGCCTCCCCATGGCAACGTTTTTGGATGATCACACTTCCTATCCTTAAACCCATTATCGTGGTGCAATTGATGTTCCAAATCATTAATAATGTCTACTCATATAACATCGTGGCCATGATGTTTGGAAATGGGGCCGGATATCCGGGGGAATGGGGAGATCTTCTGATGACGCTTCTTACCCGGCAAACCTTCTCCTATTGGCTGTTTGGGGTCGGATCCGCCGCTTCATTTTTGTTGATGACCGTGATGTTGATTTTTGTCGGAATCTGGTATCGAGTGTTCCGTGAGGAGATGATGACGGAATGACAGGAAGAGGAAGAAGAGGATCGAGTCGGAACATCATCTTGAATACGATTACTTGGGTCATCGTCTTGCTCATGATCTTCCCCATCTATTGGATGATCATCACTTCGTTAAAAACAAATGATGAGGTGGTTCGCGGCGATACCCGGATGTTTACGTTTATCCCGCAGTTTCAAAATTACGTGGAACTTTGGCAAACGATTAATTTTTTCGGGTATTTTAAAAACAGTTTAATCATCAGCGGGCTGGCAACGGTCTTTGCCACTCTTTTTGCCATGTTTGCCGGATATGCATTGGCTCGGTTCCGTTTTAGAGGCAGTGGGATCTTCAGCATGGGGATCACCGCAACACAGATGATTCCGGGAATGATGTTCTTACTTCCCATCTACCTTCTTTATCTAAAGGTGAATGAATGGTTCGGAATCCCGATGATCAATACCTTCTGGGGGATGGTCATCATCTATACCGCCTTCTACACGCCCATGAGCATCTGGATTATGCGCAGTTTCTTCGTCAGTATTCCCCGTGAATTGGAGGATGCGGCACGGATCGACGGATGTTCCCCATTTATGGCCTTCGTTCGTGTCATCATGCCGCTTAGTCTCCCTGGGGTGATTGCGACAGCTACATTTGCCTTCCTGGCGGCTTGGGATGAGCTTCTCTTTGCCTGGGTCTTGACAACCACGCCGGATGTACAGACCATTCCGGTAGGGATCCGCCTTTATGTGGGGCAATATCAGAATCGCTTTGACTTGTTGATGGCGGCGGCAACGGTAACCACGATCCCCGTGATGATCGCTTTCTTTGCCACGCAACGTTATTTCATCCGCGGAATGACTGCCGGAGCCGTAAAAGGATAAGATTTCCATATACCAACGTTCATCATGGTTCGATTGCATGTAAACAAGGAAATGAACATAAAGGAGATGGCTTAAAGATGAATTTTCCGCAGGATTTTGTTTGGGGAGTTGCTACATCTTCCTATCAAATAGAAGGAGCGACCCGTGAAGATGGAAGAGGGGAATCAATTTGGGACCGATTTTCCCACACGCCCGGGAAGGTGATGGGGATGGAAAATGGAGATGTGGCATGTGATCATTATCATCGGTATGAGGAAGATATTGCGCTTTTAAAACAGATCGGAGTGGATAGTTATCGTTTCTCCATCGCATGGCCGCGGCTTTTTCCCACCGGTGAAGGTGAACTGAACGGGAAAGGTCTTGATTTTTATAAACGACTGATTGAGAAATTACTACAGAATGGCATTCAGCCTCTGGTTACCCTCTACCATTGGGATCTTCCGCAAAAGCTGCAGGATAAAGGAGGATGGGTCAATCGGGATACGGCATATCGTTTTCAGGAATATGCGGCCACTGTTTTCCGTCATCTGGGGGATTTGGTGACCATGTGGACAACCCATAATGAACCGTGGTGTGCTTCCTTTTTAGGATATGGTAAGGGAGAACATGCCCCCGGAATTCAAGATCATTATGCGGCGGTTCAAGCATCCCACCATCTTCTCCTGTCTCACGGTCTTGCCGTTCAAGCCTTTCGCGAAAGCGGGAAGAATGGGAGAATCGGCATCACCTTAAACCTTTCGGCCGCATATCCGGCTACCGATGACGAAGAGGATCAAAAGGCTGCGCGAATTTGGGACGGTTATTTCAATCGGTGGTTCCTTGATCCGGTGTTAAAAGGGGAATATCCGCAGGATATGGTGGAACTCTACTCCCGGTATCAACCCCTAGACTTCATCTTCGATGGAGACCTTGAGACGATTTCCGTTCCCATCGACTTTTTGGGGATCAATTATTACAGCCGAAGCGTTCTGACTGCGGAAGACCCGGATCCGATCCTCGGAGTGGGTCATCAGAAGCCGGTCCTGCCCACGACAGATATGGGATGGGAGGTCTATCCCGAGGGCTTATATGATTTACTGACGCGGATCAAACGAGAATATAAACCGATCGATCTCTACATCACGGAGAATGGAGCGGCCTATCCCGATGAGCTTAAGGATGGGGAGGTGGAGGATTGGGACAGAGTGGATTATCTGAAAGCTCATTTCGAGGCGGCGGAAAGGGCGATCCGCGAGGGCGTCCCCCTGAAAGGGTATTATGTCTGGTCTTTGATGGACAATTTTGAATGGGCTTATGGCTACTCGAAACGGTTTGGAATTGTATACGTAGATTTTCGGACCCAAGAACGGACGTTGAAAAAAAGCGGCAAATGGTTCGCCTCCTTTTTGGCGAACCGGAAGCGATCGATTGACGGGGTTTATGAATGATTGATGAAGATCAAAAAGATGATCCTCCCGATATAGAAGGGTCATAAGATTAACGATAAGGAGGATGGGGTTGTGAGCCGTAAATTACTATGGATAACAACCTCGATCATATTGGTGACAGGAGTATTGGCGATGATCATAAACCGTCATCCATATGTAAGTCCAGAAAATAGGACAGGTGAAAAAAGATTGAACCAGGAAGCTTCGATATCCTCTATAGGTGATTTCGTCAAGGTCGATCAAACCGGGTATTTGCCGGAATACCCGAAAATTGCCATTGTAGTGGATCGAGAAGGGGTAGGCTCTTTTGTAGTTAAACGAGAAGAGACGGATGAGATCGTTTTTAGCGGAACTTTAAGCGCTGCGATTCAGGATCTCTATTCCGGGGATACCGTTCGTTTTGCAGATTTTAGCTCTTTGCGAAGCGACGGAACCTATTATGTGGAAGTGGAGGGGGTTGGAAGATCTTATCCTTTTCAAATCTCGGCCCATGTGTACGACAACCTCTTTTTCAATGTGCTTCGTTCCTATACTTTACAGCGCTCCAATGCCGAGATGAACGATCCGGTAACCGGTCTTCGCCACAAAGCCGGACATTCTCAAGACGCTCAAGCCGTGATGTATTTTTCCGATCCGTTTCACAAAGAAGGGGATCTTATCGACGTTTCCGGCGGTTGGTATGATGCCGGAGATTTCGGCAAGTATATGCCATCGGCCTCCGTCACCGTAGGACAGCTTCTTTTAGCCTATGAACTGAATCCTGATCATTTCAGCAAGGGGCAGATGCAATTTCCGGAAGGGCTCTCCATGGCGGACCGGAAGACGGATATGCCGGACTTGCTGGTAGAAGTGAAGTATGAGCTCGAATGGATGGAAAAGATGCAAAGGCCGGACGGTGCCGTATATCATAAAGTTGGCGGGAAACAGTGGCCTGGATTCATCCTGCCCGAAGAAGATAAACAGAAGCGGTACGTATATGGCTTATCCCATTTCGGCACCGCTCAATATGCAGGAGCAATGGCTTTGGCGGCTAGAATCTATCGGCCTTTTGACCGGGAAATTGCAGCGCGGCTGCTTGAGAATGCCAAGAAGGCGCAGGAATATTTGGAATCCCATCCGGAAGGATATTTTCGCAATGATCCGGGGCAAAATGATGGCTCCGGACCGTACGACAAATACTCCGATCAGGAAGAGCGTTTCTGGGCGGCGGCAGAGCTGTTCAAAACAACGAAAGATCCACATTATGAACAATTGATTGAGAAACAGTTTAAGGATTTATTGGCAGAAAAAACGGCTCCCGTCAGTTGGAATAATGCGCTGGCTTTGGGCCAATGGGCTTATCTTACCGGCGAAACAGGAAATGCGGCATTAAAGGATGCGGTAAAAAAAAGTTTCCTACGTGAGGCGGCTCAAATTTTGCAGCAGATCCAGTCGGACGGTTATCGGAATTCCTTAACGGAGGACGAATATGTGTGGGCTTCGGCCAAAACGTTATTGGAAAGGAAACCTATTGTTGCTCGCCAATCGAATTCAACCGAATCGGGCCTATGTCGAGGCTGCGCTTGACCAATTGCACAACGTACTGGGAAGAAGCGCCACAGGGTATAGTTATGTTACCGGGGCGGGTACACGATTTCCTAAACATCCTCACGACCGCATTCAGGCAAGCACAGGGGTGATGATCCCGGGACTTGTTGTCGGCGGCCCCAATAAACAGGGAGGAGATCCTGAAATCGACGCCATCAAGTCGACGACGCCGCCGGCCAAAAGCTATTTGGATGTCCAGGCTTCTTATTCAAGTAACGAATACGCCATTGACTACAATGCTCCGCTCGTCTTTTTATTATCCTTCTTTGCTCGATAACCCATGAAAAGTTGAAGCCTTCATGTCCAAAGACTCATTTTGCCTTTTTGTCTCTCCGGTAATGATTCATATCTCCCTTTTCCTTCCCTCGAATCTTTTCACAATGTACAATAGAAGTAAGTGAAAAAGATGGCTGCATCGCAATCGTCGTGTGGGAGGCAAAGAATGATGAAACATCCGGAAAGTTTTGAACCGGCCTTTAATCGAAGTGGAATGGTGGCGGAACGGGTTAGGAAGCTGAGGAAGTTAATGGAGCAAAAGAAAGTGGATGGGATTCTACTGAGGAGGCGGAGGAATTTCTCCTGGCTTACGGTAGGGGGAGACAATCATATTTTGCAAACGAGTGAATGGGGAGTCGTCGATCTCCTCATCTTTACCGATCGTCTAATCGGCCTTACGACCAAGATGGAAGAGAAGCCTTTCAGCTGAACACCCCCCCCCCCCCNGGCGCGAAGGTAAGGGATATTTTCAACGCTGGAATCAGGGCATATGAAAAAGCTGGTTATCCGGATGATTGGCGCTATTTGCATCAGGGAGGTGCAACAGGCTATGCTTCACGGGAGTATTTTGCCACCCCTGCCTCCGAAGAGGTGGTACATCTCCATCAAGCCTTTGCTTGGAATCCGGCGATCCTGGGGCTCAAGTCCGAAGATACGATCCTCGTGGGAGAGAAGGAGAATGAAGTTCTTACCCATACCGGAAGTTGGGTGTATCTGGAGATGGAGCAGGATGGTAAAAGATATCTCCGACCTGATATTCTCGTACGCTCCCATCCGTAAAATCGAGCAAACGATGAAATTGCAGATCCAGAGGGTAGGACAAAAACGTTCGGGAATATGGGAGTAAAGAGAGAAAAAGGGAAGACAGCATTTGCTGCCTTCCCTTTTCCTCTCTCTTCTTCCACTTAGGCAAGAAAAAGAAGTTTGGGCGTTTACCGCCCTCAGGTTAAGGAGTCGATTTTATAACGGACAGAATTTTCTGGAGGATAACCTGTTCCGGAACCGCCCCTTCCTGTTCCTCTGCTCCATCGTTAATGACCGTCTTCGGAACACCATAAACGCTATAATGGTTGGATAGTTCGGGAAACTCTGTTGCTTCAACCATATCGGCACGAATATTGGGGTTTGCCATTGCCATGAAATGTGCGACGCGGACCGCGCGCGGGCAATAGGGTCAGGTAGGGGTTACAAATACCTGAAGGTGTACTTTTTGGGTAATCTCTTTCAGTGTTGTGATGGTTTTCTCGGCCAGCACGATGGTATTGTTGCCGAGATCGATAATATCTTCAATCAATGTGGTAAATTCATACCCCGAAGGAATTCCATAAAAACGAACACCTGTATCGGTTCCGTCTTCTTTTACAAAGAGGGTCGCGGGGAACTTATCTACCTCATAGTGATTGACGAGTTCCTTTTCTTCCTCGCCGTTGATCACCTCTACTTTTAGTTTATCCGTCAGCTCAGAGAGTTCTTCTAGGATCTGTCGGGTGGCCTCCCCATACTCCTGATTTTCTGAGTTGCTGAAGAAGAATCGTATGTAGGAAGTGCCCGTCATCTTGGAGAACATGTCCCGAATGGTTCCCTTGTCTTTCTCCGCTATAATCCCCATGGTTCACCTTCCTTTCGGACGAATGATTCATTTGTTTACTCGATGATATTCTTTATGGTCTTCAAAAACAAGTCCGTTATTCATGTATATTTTCCATCTTCACGATTGGGAAGAGAGAAAATTGAGGCCGATTGATACATTAGATTGCGACTGAGAGAAGAATTCATTAATCGCAAGGGAGGCGGCCCCTCTAACCGCAGAATAAATGGATAAGGAGGAGAAACGAATTTGGGCGTCCTTGCGGTGATAGGGAAGTGCCCTGCTTTCCACAACCCGTCTCATAGGGTTAGAAATCCATTTTTCAGCCATCGTCATTCGGTTGCCGATAAGAATGAGATCAGGGTTAAAAGTATTCATAATGTTGGCGATCCCAACCCCGATATATTCACCGATTTCACTAAATAAGGTGATTGCTTCCGGGCTTCCTTGATCGGCCGCTTGTACGACGGTTTCCAGATCCAATTTGCTCAAGTTTAATCGCTTTGCTTCTTCAAGGAGCGCCTGTTCGGAAGCGTACATTTCCCAACAACCCCGATTACCGCAGCTGCATTTCCTTCCGTTCATTTCAATCACCGAATGGCCGATCTCTCCAGAATAACCGGATGTTCCGCGGAACAACTCGTTATTCAGGATGATGCCTACCCCAATGCCGATACCGATACTGACGTAGATTAAGTTAGAAATATCCCGTCCGGCTCCATAGCGCTTTTCTCCTAAAGCACCGGTGTTTGCTTCGTTATCAATGGTGACCGGAACATGAAACTCTTCGTATAAAATGCTCTTCAGGTCCGTCTCCTTCCAATTCAGATTGGGAGCAAAAAGGATAATGCCTTTCTCATCGACGATTCCAGGTACTCCCACCCCAATACCGATAATGCCGTACGGGCTGTTAGGCGCATGTTCGATTATTTTTGTGATCGAGGATTTAAGGAGGATGAGAATCTCTTGAAAAGAGAGATTGGAATAGGGAATGAACTCTTCCTGAACAACTGTTCCGTTTAAGTCTGTCAGCACCGTTAGTATGTAATTAACTCCCAGGTCAACTCCGACCGCAAAGCCTGCGCTTTGGTTGAACAGGAGCATTATCGGTCTTCTTCCCCCGCTTGATTTTCCCAGTCCTATTTCATATACCAGTTTTTCTTCCATTAATTCATTGACGAGAGAAGAGACCGTCCCTTTATTGAGTCCGGATACTTCCGAAATTTGCGCTCTGGAGAGGGGCGATTTTGAGCGAATCAGATCGAGGACAATGGACTTATTGATTTTCTTGACAAGATATTGATCTCCTGTGTTCTTTACCATTTTGCTCACCGCTTTGTTTATTTGATCTACTATCTAATTTTTCATCCTTCCTATTATCCCATACCTTGATCAAATGGGCAAGCTTGAGCAAGCTTGTTAACGCCTTGATATGAGGAATACTTCGCGTTCTTAGAGAGCGTTGGCAGCCGTATAATTCCACCTGTTCTTTTGGACTTCGATCAGGTGAAAAAATAGCATTTAAAAACATAGTTTAATCGATAGACAAAGAATATGAGAAATGATATGATGATAGCGGATACAATAATCTGAATATTAAAGGGGGAAGAATGGATGAAGGCGAAGCTGGTCGTTTTATTCATGATTTTATCGATGCTCCTCTTTGTTCTTAGTGCTTGCGGACAGGATACGGCTCCTACGGCCAACGATGGAAGCGCTAGCACCAACGGGCAAGATCAAGGGCAATCAACCAACAAGGATACTGAGACGAAAAAAATCAAGATCGGTATGTCTATTGATGACCTTCGCCTAGAGCGTTGGCAACATGATCGGGATTTCTTCGTACAGCGTGCAAAAGAGTTAGGGGCTGATGTCATTGTTCAATCTGCCAACGGAGATGATGCGCAACAATTGGCACAAGTGGAGAATATGCTTTCACAAGGTGTAGATGTAATGGTTATTATTCCCCATAGCTCGGATGCCATGGCAGCTGCGGTAGATGCGGCAAAAAAGGAAGGTGTTCCTGTATTGGCGTATGACCGCTTGATCAATAATTCGGACGTTGATGTCTATGTATCGTTCGATAATGTGCGTGTTGGGGAGATGCAGGCCGAGTATCTTGTCAAACAAGTACCGAAAGGAAACTACTTCCTTTTGGGTGGATCTCCCACCGACAACAACGCAAAACTTTTCCGTCAAGGGCAGATGAATATTCTTCAACCCTATATAGACCGTGGAGATATTAAGATTGTAGGGGATCAATGGGCAAAGGATTGGCAAGCTGATGCTGCACTTCAAATTATGGAAAATGCGTTGACGGCGAATAACAATAAGATCGATGCAGTGGTTGCCTCTAATGACAGCACAGCGGGTGGAGCGATCCAAGCATTGGCTGCGCAAGGATTGGCAGGGAAAGTAGTCATTTCAGGACAGGATGCTGACTTGGCAGCCTGCCAGCGGATTGTGGAGGGGACACAGTCCATGACGGTTTATAAACCCATTAAATTACTTGCTACCACCTCCGCAGAAGTTGCAATAGATTTGGCGAATGGCAAACCAATCAAAACCCAAGGAAAAATTAACAATGGAAAGATTGATGTTCCCGCCGTTCTCCTCACCCCCATTCAAGTGGATAAACAGAACATGATGGATACGATAATCAAAGACGGCTTCCATCCTTTTGAAGAAGTATACAAGAATGTACCTGAAGATCAACGTCCCAAAAAATAGTATAAGAGGGAGTCTCTTCTCCCTCGCTTCTCAATTCCTTGAGGTGATCTCATGAATGCGTTAGAGATGATCGGAATCACCAAAGAATTTCCCGGCGTGCGTGCCCTGGATCAAGTTACCCTCTCCGTGAAGAAGGGAGAAATCCATGCACTTTGTGGTGAAAATGGTGCGGGAAAATCTACGTTGATGAAAGTATTAAGCGGAGTTTACCCTACAGGAACGTATGAGGGGATCATACGTATCAATGGGCAAGAGATGTATTTTCGGGATATCAAAGAGTCGGAAAAAGCCGGTATCGCCATAATCTATCAAGAACTGACGTTGGTAAAAGAAATGACCGTTGCCGAAAATATCTTCTTAGGCAACGAGCCGTTAAGACGGGGAATTATTGATACGGAGAGATTATATGAAGAAGCAAAGAAATGGTTAGATCAAATCCATCTTGATATTCCTGTGGATATAAAAGTAAGTAAGTTGGGAATTGGTCAACAGCAGATGGTAGAAATTGCGAAGGCACTTTCGAAAAAAAGTGAGATTATCATTTTGGATGAACCCACAGCAGCGTTGACGGAAAGTGAAGTTAAGATTCTGATGAATTTGCTACGTCTTTTAAAATCCAAAGGGAAAACATGTATTTATATCTCCCACAAACTAAATGAAGTGATGTCAATTGCTGATAGGGTTACGGTTTTAAGAGACGGAAAAACAGTGGGAACGGATTCGATCCAAAATCTGACGGAGGAACAAATCATCTCCTTAATGGTGGGGAGGGAAATCTCTGATTTATTTCCGTACGAGGAGCATGAAATCGGGGATGTTGTCCTTGAGGTGAAGAACTACAGCGCCTATGATCCACGCCAAAAGAAGAAAATAATCGATCAGGTCTCATTTAACGTGAGAGAAGGTGAGATCCTCGGCATAGCTGGGCTGATGGGAGCAGGAAGGACTGAGCTTTTTGCAAGTTTATTTGGTGTATATAAGGTCACCAAAGAAGGTGAAGTATTCCTAAGAGGAAAAAAAATACGTATTCGAGAACCAAGGGATGCGATTGAGCTAGGGATTGTCTATGCCTCTGAAGATCGAAAACAATATGGTTTAATTATGAACATGAATATCATGAAAAACTCCACCTTAGCTGCTCTTGATCGGGTGATGAAAAGGGGGATCATCGACGAGTCTGAGGAAGTAAAAATTTCGGGCTTTTATATGCGCCAAATGCTCTTAAAAGCAACCAATTTAGAGATGAAAGTAAGCAAGTTAAGTGGCGGAAACCAGCAAAAGGTTGTTTTGGGGAAGTGGTTGATGACCAATCCTAAAGTCTTAATCCTTGATGAACCGACACGGGGTATAGATGTGGGAGCCAAATATGAAATTTATAAACTGATTAACGAATTGGTGAAAGAAAGGGTTGCCGTGGTTATGATATCCTCTGAACTTCCTGAAATCATAGGAATGTCGGATCGTATTCTAGTCCTATCTGGAGGTAGGATCATTAATGAATTTAGGCGTGGTGAAGCGACACAGGAAAAAATAATGGCCAGCGCGACCGGGAGGAAATAGTCATGGAGACAAAAAAAACTTTTCATTTTGATATCCGCGCCTATTCAATGTTCGTTGCATTGATCTTGATCGCGATAATCTTCAGTATCTATACAGATGGCGCCTTTCTATCATCTCGCAATCTCTCCAATCTATTCAGACAGATGTCTGTCACTTCCATCCTGGCGATTGGCATGACTCTTGTCATTGTAGCGGGTCATATTGATTTGTCGGTGGGCTCGATTGTAGGTCTCACTGGCGGGATTGCTGCTATTTTGCAAGTTTGGTATGGTTGGGATACAGTTTGGGTTATTTTAGCGGCTTTAGTCGTTGGTTTATTACTTGGTTTATGGCAAGGTTGGTGGGTTGCTTATTTGGGAGTTCCATCTTTCATCGTCACGCTGGGTGGAATGATGGTCTTCCGGGGCATTCTCATCGGAGTAAGCAAAGGGGAAACCATCGCTCCTTTGCATGAAGACTTTATCCAGATCGGTCAAAGTTACCTCCCCTATGCATGGGGATACCTGCTCCTTATTCTCTTTATCGTTGTCCTCTTTTTAAACACCTATCATCGGAGGAAAAAGAGAAAGAAATATGGCCTCAGCCTAAACCAAGGTTATATCGATTATGGGAAAACAATTTTCTATAGTTTGCTCGCTACCTTGTTCGTCTACATGATGAACCGCTATCTGGGTATTCCTACCCCTATCATGATTGTTCTGCTTCTCGCTATTCTCTTCACTTTTATTGCAAATCGTACCGGGTTTGGTCGCCATCTGTACGCAATTGGGGGAAACCCTGAGGCAGCTCGTTATTCGGGAATCAACATTAGACGTCACCTGCTCCTTATCTTCACCATAATGGGACTCCTGGCAGGGATCGCTGGCGTAGTTTTAACAGGTCGTCTTAATGCTGCAACGGTAGGAGCAGGGCAGATGTATGAGTTAGATGCGATTGCGGCGGCTGTCATCGGGGGGAGTAGTCTCATGGGTGGCGTTGGCACCATCGTAGGTTCCATAACTGGAGCTCTCGTGATGGTAAGCCTTGACAACGGTATGAGCATGATGAATATCCAACCTTTCTGGCAATATATCGTGAAAGGATTAATTTTGATCTTAGCTGTCTTCCTGGATATATTGAGTAAGAAAAAGATTGAATAAGTCTTCGTGGTATGTGTATTAAGTTCAGACGAATTAATAATCCATGGGAAGATAGGAGAAGCAATGAGCTATCTACTACCATATTCCTCAAGGAGCTTTGCAGTCAGATCATACGATCCTATCTCATTTTGAAGGAAAAGGTAGAACGGTTTAACAAAGATCCTGAGATTCAAGGGTTGATCAGCGAGATTAAGGACCAAGAGATGATTTTGCCCGGTTTTACCTTTACGGGATACCTTGGTGGCATCCGTGGGATTAAAGTAGGAGAAACTGGATCGGCTCACCATGGAAATTGTGCTCGGCGTCCGCTAAAATGAAATCTTCTCAAAAGAATGCAAAAGGTAGAGAAAGCCTCATTTCTCTACCTTTTTTCATCTTTTTTTTACTTTCGTGTGATAATGTAAATAAAAAAGGGGATGTTGAGAGGGGGAAATAAAGGATGAACATCCTTTTAGCGGAGGATGATCTCGCCTTGGGTGAACTGATCACACACTTGTTGAAGAAAAAGGGGGATTTTCACGTCGATTGGGTTACTCAAGGAAAAGATGCTTATGAATATGCGATAAACTCTTACTACGACGTGATCGTTCTGGATTGGATGATGCCCGAGTTAAGCGGTGTGGATGTTTGCCGGAACCTAAGAAAAGGAGGGTATTCCAGGGCGATCTTGATGCTAACGGCCAAAGATGCCGTGTCGGACCGTGTGACGGGACTTGATGCGGGCGCCGACGATTATCTTGTGAAGCCCTTTGAATTTGACGAACTCCTTGCCCGTCTCCGTGCCCTTTTACGGCGCAACTATGCCCCGATCCTTGAGGAGAGAGTGGCGATAAAAGATCTTGTGCTAAATCGGACCAACTATACGGTTCAACAGGGAGAGAAGGAAATCCAACTTACCCCCCGCGAGTTTCAATTGTTTGATTTGTTAGTCCAGAACAAAGGTAGGGTCTTAACCCGTGACCTGATCTTAGACCGGGTTTGGGGGTATGAAAAAGATGTCTCCCCGAAAATCGTGGACGCCACGGTAAAATTGATCCGAAAGAAACTGGAATTTTTCAGGAAAGAAGAGGTTATACAAAGTATTCGCGGGGTGGGATACAAAATTGAAGATTAATCGATTCACGAAAATCCGACAGCAGTGGGCTACGAAGATCCGACAGCAGTGGGCCACCGATCTCTTTAAGCGGACACAGATCCGCCTTACGATGCTCTATAGCGGATTTATCATTCTTTTTCTCATTTTATTTACCCTGATAATTTATACCGTCTTCTCGGTGACCATCTCTCAACGGGAGGAACAACAAATTAAGAGATTGGCGATTCAGGAAGAAAATATCGTTAAAGGATATTTGGCGAAATATGGCCGCCTGAACCCCTTTATTCCGGTCAATAGAGACATCATTGTCATTGGCGAGGACCAATTCTTTTATTATTTTATAGACCCGGTGGGCCGTCTTGTTTTTGGTAATGAGGTGGTTCATCCGTTTCGCAACGATCTAATCAATGTGATTCAGGGGTGGATGCCGCAGGACCAGCAGGTTCGTTCCTTCAGTATAAAAATTCCGCCTGATCTGATGAATGGATTGCCGCCACAGCCGGAAAACCCCGGGGACATCAGGCTTCTTGTCGCTGCTCAACCAGTTTTTTTTGGAGACATGTTTGTAGGGACTTTATATGTGGGAAAAAATATAACGAAAAATATTGATTTGTTCCGTTCTCTCTTCTTTATCCTGGTTATATTGGCCGTATTGTTTTCCGGAGTAGCCATTTACCTTAGCCATCTCATGTCTAAGAGAGCCATGATCCCTGTGGTGAACGCATATATGAAGCAACGACAGTTTACGGCAGATGCCTCCCATGAGTTGCGGACACCCTTAAGCGTTCTCCTTACTTCGATTAATGCGCTGGAGATGGAAAAAGAAATGAATGAGGAGGGGGATTTCTCCCGCAAACTGCTCACCAATATGAAGGAAGAAGTGAAACGTATGGCAAAATTGGTGGGCGATCTGCTCACCTTGGCCCGTTCCGATTCGGAACAGGCAGAGATATTATGGGAGAATTTTGACTATCAGCCTATCGCCGCAAAAATCATAGAGTCGATGAAACCGCTGGCCGATTCAAAGGGAATCGTTCTTACCTTACATGCTCCTTCACCGATGGTTGTTTACGGCGATCTGGAACGGTTAAAACAGCTGCTCTATCTCCTGCTGGATAACGCGATCAAATACACCCCCCAGGCCGGCACGGTAGATGTAACCCTTTCCATAGAAGATCAGGAGCGCCATCCAACGTTTCATCTTCAGGTGAAGGATACGGGAATCGGAATCAGTCCGGAGGATCTAGAAAAAATCTTTGACCGGTTTTATCGGGTGGATAAAGCCCGAACCAGGCAAACGGGCGGGTATGGATTAGGACTTTCCATCGCGAAATGGATCGTTGAGGCCCACAAAGGAACGATTCAAGCAGATAGCAAAGTGGGTGAAGGGAGTACGTTCACGGTTAAAATTCCCCAGCAGCCTCGGAAATGAATCGCTTCTTTTCCCCCAACTTTCCTTTACGGCTTTTTGTATACGTTTTTTTGGATGTCCTGTTTTTTCACCTAATTTTTACCGAACTCGTTTAAAATGAAAGGGTCATCGGATTCAAGATGAATTCATTCCGTTCTCCTAAAAAGTTTACTTGAGAAGAGAGAGGAGTAAACGAATTGATGAAAAAGTGGATTTTTATTGTGCTGGCTGTCCTCATTGCCGGTGCAGGGATCTTCGTCTATTTTCTGCAGAAAGGAAAACAGCCCGTGGCCGCCCAAAGGATCACGGCTCCGGTGCAAAGGGGAAATCTTACCATTCAGGTTAGTGGCACCGGATCGGTCACCCCTGTGAATAAGGAAAGTGTAACAGCCACAGAAACGGGGGTGGTGAATGAGGTATTGTTTCAAGAAGGAGACAAGGTGGAAAAGGGGCAAGTTCTGGTAACATTTAAAGGGAGTGATCTGAGCGATCAGATACAGCAAGAAGAGTTCAATCTGCAACAACTTAACACCCAATTGCAGAACGCTCAGAAAAAAATGAATGATCAAAAGGAGAAATCGACCGTCACATCTCCCGCCGATGGGAACCTGATTTCTCTTAACGTGAATGTCGGAGATGAAGTGCAGGCCAATTCGGTCCTGGGCACGGTCCAAAGGGTAAATACCTCCACCATTACCGTCCCATTCAACCAAGCTCAAGTCGCCGATGTGAAAGTAGGGCAAAAAGCAGAGGTCTTTATCCTTGATAACTTTGAAACCGTCGAAGGAACGGTGAAAGAGGTGGACACGCTGGGCAGGACGACGGAAAGCGGCGTCAATTATTATGATGTAACGGTTGAAGTGGAGCAAAAAATGGATTCAAGTTTTTCCGCCCAGGTTTCTGTCGTAACGCCAAAGGGAAAAGTTCAAGCTTTGGAAAAAGGAACCTTTAAACCGGCGGAGATTTTCGAAATCAAGGCGAAAACATCAGGAACCGTGAGCAAGATCTTGGTATCGAAACAGGCGTATGTTCGGACGGGGCAGGCTGTCGTTCTCCTTGAGACCGACATCGACACGAGCAATATCGATCAATTGAATAACCAAATCTTACAAGCCAAAGAAAGAATTAAATCTTATCAAGAGCAGCAAGCGGCTCCCTCGCCGATTCTTGCCCCCCTATCCGGCGAGATCCTGACGCGGGATGTGGAACCTGGCGCCGAGGTCAAAGCGGGGCAGGCTGTAGCCGAAATCGCCAATTATCAGGACTATCAGATGGTGATTGCCGTTGACGAATTAGATATTTCCAAGGTAAAAGTGGGGCAAATCGCGGATGTTACCTTGAACGCTCTCCCCGATCAAAAGTTGAAGGGGGAGGTGACAAAAATAGCGGAAGAGGGAACCGTGAATAACGGAGTGGCCACTTTCGATGTGACCATTCTCCTCCAGGAATCGAAAGGAATACGTTCAGGGATGACGGGGGAAGCGGTGATAACCGTTCAAGAAAAACAGAATGTATTATACGTGCCGATCGAAGCGGTTCAAAAAAGAGGGAACCAATATATGGTATTGACTGCATCAAGAAATGCCGGGAGTACCGGAGAAAATATTCAAATGAAACAGGTTGAAGTAGGAATTTCCAATGAGGATTACATTGAAATCACCAATGGACTGAGTGAAGGGGATGAGGTGATCTTGCCTACCGTGACCACCAACCGGTCTCAACAATTGAACCGTTTCCCAGGCGGTTTTCCAGGAGGAATGGGAGGATTCCAGGGAGGAGGAACCCGGGGAGGATTTAGAAACTCAACGGGGGGTGGTAACCGATGACCTCAGGTGCCGGTCCGCTCATTCTCATCGAGAAATTGAGTAAATGGTACAAATTAGGTGGTGAGACGGTAAAGGCGTTGGATGAAGTCTCTCTCACCATCGACCGGGGAGAGTTTTTGGCCATCATCGGTCCCTCTGGTTCCGGCAAATCTACCTTGATGAATGTCATCGGATGCTTGGATCTGCCCACAAGCGGAACTTATTTGCTGGATGGCGAGGATATCGGGAAGCTAAAGGACCATCAGTTGGCAACGATCCGGAACGAAAAAATCGGTTTTATTTTCCAGGGATTTAATTTGTTGGCGAGGCTTACGGCCCTAGAAAACGTGGAATTGCCGCTGGTTTATCGGGGAATCTCGGCCAAAGAACGGCGCGCCGTCGCCTATGATTCCTTGGAAAAAGTGGGATTAAAAGACCGGGCCCATCACAAACCGAGTCAATTATCCGGAGGACAGCAACAACGGGTGGCGATTGCCAGGGCGCTGGCCGGTCAACCGCAAATTCTCCTGGCAGACGAGCCCACCGGTGCCCTTGATTCGAAAACTGGCCAGGAAGTGATTCAGATCCTAAAAAGCTTAAATCAGGCGGGGCATACCGTTGTTCTGATTACCCATGATCTGACGATTGCCAAACAGGCGAAGCGTATCGTGCGAATCCAAGATGGCCGTCTGATGGCTGAAGGAGGGGAGACCCTTTGAGTTACGGTCAAGCCATAAAAATCGCTTTAAAAAATATTTATGGAAATAAGTTTCGCTCATTTTTAACCATGTTGGGCATCATTATCGGTGTGGCGGCCGTGATCGCTTTAGTATCGATTGGCCAAGGAACAACCAAGAATGTGACGGACCAGATCCAAGGGTTGGGTTCCAACCTGATCAGCGTAAACATCGTTGGAAGGGGGAGCCAAACGACGTTAAAGTATGATGAAGCCATGAAATTCGCGAATCTATCGGATGTAAAAGGCGTCTCCCCCGTGATCACGGGAAATGTGACGGCCAAAAACGGGCTGAAGAGTGTTGATGTAAACCTCGAAGGAACCAATCCGGATTATGAAAACATCCGCCAAACCCATGTCCGGAGCGGAAGGTTTCTCATGCCCCTCGATCTGGAAAACAGGAATAAGGTTGCCCTTCTCGGATCCAATACGGCAAATGAGCTGTTTGGATTTGCGGATCCCATAGGGCAGTCTATACAAATCAACGGCATTCGCTTTAAGGTGGTCGGCGTATTGGAACAAAAAGGAAGTTCGATCGGCGGCTCCAACGACGACAAGATCATCATTCCGATCAGTACCGCCGAACGGCTTCTCGCAAGCCCCGGGGTCCGCACCATTTACGTGGAGGCCGATTCCCCAGATCATGTCCAACGGGCGATGTGGAGAATCGAGGGGGAGCTGGCGAAAAAATTTAAGGGTAACGAGGATAGTTACAATGTGTTCAGCCAACAGGACATGTTGCAGACGGTAAGTTCCGTCTCGTCAACCATGACGTTAATGTTGGGGGGCATCGCGGGGATCTCTCTGCTCGTAGGCGGCATCGGGATCATGAACATCATGCTGGTTTCCGTGACCGAACGAACGAGAGAGATCGGCATCCGGAAAGCGATCGGCGCGAAAAAGCGGGACATTCTGCTCCAGTTTCTGATAGAGGCCGTCGTCCTTAGTCTCATCGGCGGGTTGATCGGCGTCGGAATCGGGGTAGGCATCGCCCTATTGCTTTCGAATGTGTTTCGTATGACCGTCGCCCTTTCCCTTCAGGTGATCCTGATCGCCCTTGGATTCTCCGTTGGGGTTGGAGTTCTCTTTGGCATATTGCCGGCCAACAGGGCGGCTAAGTTAAACCCCATCGATGCCCTTCGTTTTGAATAGGGTTGATGGCCCGCTTATGATATCGATAGAAGGAGAGATAAAACCATATGTTTAGGAAGTTTCGGCAAGCCCATTTATGGATTGGGTTGATATCCTCTATACTATTGTTTATCGAAGCCGGTACCGGATTGTTGCTCACGGAACCATGGCTGTTGGGACAACCTTCAGGAGAACGTTTCGAGTTTCGCGATCAAGTCCCTTTGGACCAAATGAGGAGTCAAACCGGAATCCAGGAAGGAACTCAGAATGGAGCACAAAACCCTTCCGGTACCATCCATAACAATAGCAGTAGCCGGAGTGAGAGGTTTCGTTATCCAGACGGAACGATGGGGGGAAGGTTCGGGAACTCCTTGCTGGCAATTGTTCGTGGCATACATTCAGGTCGTATCGGAAACGTAGACATTCGTTGGCTGATCGACTTATCCGCCGTCAGCATCCTGTTCCTCACCGCCACAGGGATTTACTTATCGATAAAAACCTTACGAGCCCGGAGAAAAGTGTTTTCGAATAAAGAAGTGAGCGGCTCGTAGGGAGAGGTAGCCGCAGCGAGAATGTTTTCTTCAAACGAGCGGTTGGCATTTGCCATCCGCTTTTTTCCGTAAAAGGCCAACAAAGTTCATTCTATCAACTCTATGAAGTGAATAAGATGAAGGAGATGATGTGCAGGGAGGGAAAGATGGATGGCTGCGAATAGGCAAGATGCATGGACGGCGGATGAAGATCTTTTATTGGCGGAGGTAACGCTTCAACATATTCGAGAGGGAGGAACCCAACTGGCTGCCTTTGAAAAGGCGGCGGAGCGTTTGGGACGGACGGCGGCGGCCTGTGGTTTTCGCTGGAACAGCACAATTCGAAAAGAGTATGAAGAGGCGATTTCCATGGCAAAAGGGGTGAGGAAGAAAGCTCTTCCCCTTGATTCTCAACAGAAGAGCATTACCTTCGACGAGGTGTTCCGTTTTCTAAAGGGGCTTCAAGAGAGCCGGAGGAAGAACAGTGAAGAGCTTTCCCAATTAAAAAAGAGGGTGGAAGACCTGGAGCAGGAAAATGGGCGGCTGAAGGAGGAAAGGGTGAAACTTCAGGAAATGAATCGCCTCCTTCACGACGAAAAACATCGCCTTGTGGAGGAGATTGGCCGCTTTCAGGAGCGAAATGGGCAGCTTCTCGCAGAGGTAGAAAATCTTCAAGGGGAGCTGGAAAGGATCCTCTCTTTGGAAGAGGGGTACAAGGTTCTTTTGGAGATGATGGAGAGGGCTAAAAGAAAAACCTCCCACCAGAGAGGTGAAGGAAGTTATTGATTTATTCCCCCGGTGCTAAAGATCTTTACCTTCACATCCACATCGATTTTCATGCGAGGATAGGAGCTTTTCCATTTTTCCCAACCCTGTTCACCTAGGTGGTGGGATCGGTAGAGGAGTCCTAAACCTAGGGGGTCTACATTATTTTTCTGGATTTTCTTGATTAAACGCTCCACTTTCTTCTTTAGCGTTTGCGTGGCCATCGATTCATACACCGGTAGATCTTTTTGAGTAGACTTGGCTTTCATCTCATTCAGTTCCCCTTCCAGTTGAACCTGGATCGTGGCGGTCTGCGTCCCGTTTTTATCCCCGGCCCATCGTTTTATTTTCGCATGGTTGGGACCAATGTTTAGAAAAAATTTCTTATTTCCTTTTTCAACAATAAATCCTGTCTGCCTTTTTTGGTACATAAGGAGATTTAATATTTCCGTCTCTTCCGGTGTAAGTTCTGTTACTGCTTTTTTCTTATCCAGGAGGACGACCTGGTTGATGATCGCCCCCTTATTTTTATTTTTCCGAATGATCGGCAGAACCGGATCAAGCCCCCGTTCAAAGAGACGGCGGGACAGGTCGAAAAGGTGGGTTGTGATAATATAAGGGGAGTTGGAACCGCTCTCTTCAAAGGCGAGGAAAAGGAAATTAAAAGGGATGTGTTCCGACTTTGGTTTGATCTTTAGAATGGAGTAGGCGTCCGGCCGCCCGACGCCTACGAGGGCAACCCGCTGGATCTCTTGTCTGCGCAAGAACCAGTCGATAAGGGAAGAGACCTCTTCTCTTTTTATCAACTTTTCTCCGAACAGAATCATTTTGGTATGGTTAAAATCGAGCTGTTTTTCCACCTTTGCGCCCAATCGTTTGACCGCCTCTCCGATGAAATCATTCTCTTCGCTGTAGATCTGGAAATCGCTTTCACCCGATTTGATGTCGGGATTCGGGATCGCTACTTTGAGAGTGATCAGGTATTTCTTCTCCTTTCCCGGGTCAATTCCCATGCCGACCACGAATCCCCGTTTATCAATATCCCGGAAGGCGCATGAGGAAAGGAAAAGAAGGGGGAGAAAGAGAAATAGGGAGAGATGGATCCGTAAGAGGTGCCCCATTTTTAACCTTCCTTTCGCATTCTATGATAGATCCAAAAGAGGACGAGGAGGATGCTAAGTTGAATCGGAAAGAATAAGTTGAACATGTTCTTTCCTAAAAGATAAAAATCTCTTTCATGGAAACGCTCATAGTAGAGATACAGGAGATAACCAAAAAGAATAAGAAATAAGATTGGCAGATGCCGCAACGTATTTTTCTTTTGCAGATTTTTTAATCCGATCATGCTTCGGATGAGATTTAAGACCACATGCCAATGAACCAGGGTAATGATGAGGGCCATGAGGATATAAGCCATAAAAAAGGGGAAGAGCGCTCGCTCGATCGGTCCTAGCGGAATGCGGAGCGTATCTGCGGCAGCAATCCAAGGATATGCGTAAAGGCCAACGCCTTCCTCGCCGAGGAGTCCGATCGGCAGGAAATAAATCACCAAAAACGAGAATGAAAAGAGGAGGCTCATAAGGAGGTATTGGGTCAAGGTGCGGCGAGGGATGGAGAGAACTCGATTGAAGATGATCAGGTGGGTATACCCGGAAAGGCTATAATTTGCTGCATTAAAAGCGCTCCAGGTAGGGGGGTCCAAGTGGGTAGCCACCGCCATCATGGCATTCCAAAGGAGCTCATTATGTGTCAGAGCGATGAAGATAAGAAAAAACGTAATGGGAAGAACAAGTATGGTTAAGATTTCAATCCCGAAGAGAAGTTTTTCGGAAGGGAGCCGAATAAAGATCAGAACGATAATGATGAATAAGCTTAAGGTAAGAAGGTCGGAACTCTCGGTGTTTAAATAGCGTATGCTAACATCGGTAAGAATTAAGAGGGTATTCACCCCTAAATAGGCCCAATAGAGGGTGTAGAAGAGGAGGACGGGGATGCGAAACCAGTGGGGAGTAAATCGTTCCATAAGTTCCGGCAACCCCTGATGCGGGAAACGTGAAAAGAGCCATACCGTGCCATAGAGGAGGAGATTTCCGGTCATGATGGCCAATGCAAGGGAAAGGGTCGTTCCCTGGTATCGATCTTCGAACAAGATGCGGGGAACATAGCCAACCCCGTTCATTAAGACATTGACGATGATGAGATAGAGGAGATATCGGTTCAAGGAGAGCTCTCCTTTCGCTTAAATCCCGTACGTTGGCTTCGCCTGCTCCTTTTTTTTCGCTTCAGGTCCTATAAAAAGTTTAAAGTAAGGGCGGCCAAAGCTTTCCAAATTGGATAAATAAAACACGACGGCAAAAAAACCTACCACGACGCCTATGGTGCCGAAAAACGCAGCAAGGATAACGATGGGATATTTGATAACCCGAATGGCGAACATCATCGTATTGATCGGAATGACGAAATTGGAAATGGCTACTGCAGAGACGACAATAATCATGATGTCTGAGACGAGACCTGCCGTCGTTGCCGCCTGTCCTAGGATTAAGCCTCCCACCGTAGTGGCGGTGGCGCTGATGCTCTTTGGCAGGCGAATGCTGGCTTCCACAATCATCTCCATGAGAAGGATCATGAAGAGGACTTCAAAAACGGAAGCAAAGGGAACGGGCGCCCTGCTTCCGGCGATGGCTAGGGTGAGTTGAACCTGAAAGAAACCTGGATTATAGGAGATTAAGGAGACATAAAGTGCTGGGAGGAGCAGGGTGATGAGGACGCCCAGGTAGCGAAGAAGGAGGAGAAAATGGCTGATCCAGAAGGTTTGATATTCATCCTCCATGGAAGTGAAAAAATCATAAAAAACGGCAGGAGCGATGAGACAAAACTCAGTCCCGTCGATGAGGAGGGCCACCTTCCCTTTTAGTAGATTGTATACCACCCGGTCAGGCCGTTCCGTGATCATGTAGGTGGGAAAGAGGGAATACTTGCGCCGGGTAAAGTGCGTCTCTAATTGGCCGGCAGCCAGCAGAACATCGACCTTCAGGTTCTTTAGATCCTTTTCCATCCTCTCTAAGACCTTCTCATCCACAAACCGCTCATCATAGAGGAGGGCGATGTTCGTCTTCGTATATTTCCCCACCTCCTTCAACTCGACCCGGAGTCCCTGCTGATGATACCGGTTCCTGACGAGATAGATGTTGGTCATGATCGACTCGGTAAATGCGTTTTGAGGCCCCTGGATTACCGTTTCGATTTGTGTAGGCTGGATCACGCTGTTGGAAGTTAAGCGGATGTCAACAGCGTAATACTCTCCGTTTAATTCGATGAGGACATGTCCATTTAATAATTTTTCAATGGCATTCTTTTCATCTTCGTAGGGAGAGGTGTTGGGAAGTGATTGCAGGGCCCGTCGAAATTCCTCTTCTGTTCCCGTTTCAAAGAAGGGGGTGAGGATCGATCTCGACAGTTTCGTATCATCGCACAAAGGTTTAATATAGAGTAAATTCATCCGTTTCTTCTCGGTGGAGAGTTGTTCATAAACGACATCGGAGGATTTGCCCAATTTCTCTTTGATTTGTTGTAAAAGATTTTTCTCCGATTCCTTTGGGGAAGCGAAGGATTTGGCTTGAATCGTCTTGGCATCGGCAGCCTTTCCATCGCTACGCTGCTCCGACGCTTTCGATGTCTTTCCGTTTTTTTTGCTCCATTGGATCTGCTTCGGGCGTTTCTTATCCATCTGTCCTTCCTCCTCCGGTCTACCCTCCGCATGTTTTTTCTATAGGGTTAGCCTAACCAAATTATCCTTCCTTACTCAAAGAATTCCACTCATCACTTAACTCATCGTAAGGTGTTCTCCCTTGTCCATTCTCTCTCCTCTTTATGCACAAAGTTTGCATTTACTTTTACACTCTTCATCCAAAGAAAAAGGCCAGCCTTTTGTAGGCTGACCTAATCCTTGCGATCCTTACCACCGATTTAAGTTACTCTTGCAGTGACGTTCCTGGAGGGAGCCAGACGTATGGGTTTTCGCCACGGTCCCGTTCCGCCTGGTAGTGAACAGGGATAAAACCCACTTTTAACCAAAAATGGTCGGATCCTAAACGGGCATTCGTCTTTATGGGAAGGCCTAAGCTTTTCGCATGTTCCACCAGCATCGTTCCAAGTTTTTGATTCCTGTATTCAGGGAGAACCTCCAATTTCCATAACTCGTAATAATTTTGGGGCGGGTTAAAATAACGGTCATACTTTGCAGAAATACGGTACAAACTCATCCGGGCGATGAGATGATCACCATCATAGATACCGTAAAAAGGGGAGTCGCTGTTGTCTTCGATGATGTTGGCTTGTAAATCTTCAAGCATAGAGAGTTCTTCCAGTCCATATTCTTTGAATTGTTTAAAATCTTCTAGGGTCTTAAAATTAACCTTAAGTCGTTCTACCCTATAATCCATTCCCTTTTCCCCCTTTTCTCCGAACAGCAGAACATGTTCGTTCATCATAAATAAAGTTTATAGAAAATATTCTCTTTTGACAAGGATTTTTCAACATTGGTGGAGAATCTTTCTATTAAGTTCTATTTTGGTGTGTGAAACAAGGAGGGCTGTATGCAAATTAAGAAAATATTGGTGGCCAATCGTGGAGAGATCGCCCGCCGCATTCTGCGTACCGTGAAGAGGATGGGAATAGGCGGGGTGGCGGTTTACAGCGATGCCGATCGGGAGCTTCCCTATGTGAAGGAGGCGGATGAAGCGGTCCCGCTGGGAGAGGCCCCTGTGGCGAAGAGTTACCTTTCTTGGGAAAAGATCTTGGATGCCGCCCGGAAAACCGGGGCGGACGCCATACATCCAGGATATGGGTTTCTCTCGGAAAACGCCGGATTTGCCCAGGCGGTAAAAAAGGCGGATATAATCTGGATTGGACCTGAACCGGAAGTGATCCGTCTCATGGGGGACAAGGTATCGGCCCGCCGGCAGATGATCAAGGCAGGAGTTCCCGTCGTTCCCGGATGGGACGGGGAATCATCCGATCTAGGGGAGATCCTGGGGCATGCCCACGCTCTTGGATACCCGATCATGGTAAAGGCGAGCGCCGGTGGGGGCGGAATCGGCATGCAGGTGGTCCGCCGGGAGGAGGAACTTGAGGAGAAGCTTTCAATGGTGAGGCAAAAAGCCCAAGCCTATTTCGGGGATGGGAAGGTTTATCTGGAGAAGTGGGTCGAAAAGCCGCGCCACGTGGAGGTGCAGGTCTTAGCCGACGATAAGGGGAATGTTCTCCATCTCTTTGAGAGGGATTGTTCGATTCAGCGCCGCCACCAGAAAGTGATTGAGGAGACCCCCGCTCCTATGCTTTCCGATGAAGGAAGAAGATTACTCTATGAGAGGGCGGTTGCTTGTGCGAAAGCGGTAAACTATCGGGGAGCAGGGACGGTGGAGTTTATCCAGGACGGGAAGGATTTTTATTTTCTGGAGATGAATACCCGCCTCCAGGTGGAGCATCCCATCACCGAGCTGGTGACCGGGCTCGATCTGGTGGAATGGCAGATTCGTATCGCCAGGGGGGAAGCCCTTCCTTTTGAGCAGAGGGAGATTTCACGATTTGGGCATGCCATTGAGTTTCGCATCTATGCGGAGGACCCCTCTACCTTCTATCCATCGCCAGGAAAAGTAAGCGTATACAATCCCCCTCAAGGGGAAGGCATCCGGGTGGATGACGGGATTGAGGAGGGGAGCCGGGTCACTCCTTATTACGATCCTCTTCTCGCAAAGCTGGCCGTCTGGGGGAAGGATCGGGAAGAGACGCTGATCCGTGCGGAGAAGGCCTTGAAAGAGTTTCGCATCGAAGGGATTAAACAGAACATTCCCCTTCACCTACAGGTGTTGAACGAATCTCGCTTCCGCCGGGGAGAATATGATACCCATTTCTTGGAGGAATGGATCCGAAAAAAGAAGGAGGGAAGGGAATGAAAGAAGTTCGGGCAACGATGGCGGGGACGGTAATCCGCCTTACGGTTTCCGTCGGGGATGAAGTCACGGAAGGGCAAGATGCGGTCATCTTGGAATCAATGAAGATGGAGATTCCCCAGACGGTGGAAGAAGGGGGGAGAGTGAAGGAGATGAGGGTCCGGATCGGTGACTTCGTAAATGAAGGGGATCTCCTCCTGGTGCTGGAGTAGGATACCTATACGAACCTAAAGAGCGGTTTTGTCCCGATCTTTTGGATCGCCTGAAGATCTACAGGATTTCAAATGCGGGGGAGGAGGAGAGAGATTGCCTTTGATGCTCTATGAAGAAAGAGGAACGATCGCCGTCCTTACCTTAAACCGTCCGGAAGTGCATCATGCCCTAAATCGTGAGATTTTGTTGGAGCTTCGCGAGGCTTTAAATCGGCTGGAAAGGAAGGGTTCCATCCGTGCGGTGGTTATCACCGGATCGGGCTCCGATTCTTTCAGCGCAGGCGCCGATTTAAAGGAGAGGGCTGCCATGACGGAGGAGGAGGTAGCCCGATTTATCCCCTTCATCCGGGATACGTTTACCCTCATTGAGCGTCTGCCCCAACCGGTTATTGCCGCCATCAACGGGAGAGCCCTGGGGGGAGGAATGGAGCTCGCCTTAGCTTGCGATGTACGGATCCTCTCGGAACGGGCGGTGATGGGCCTAAAGGAAACGACGCTGGGGATCATTCCAGGTGCCGGCGGGACCCAGCGACTTCCCCGCCTGATCGGCATCCCGAAGGCAAAGGAGCTGATCTTAACAGGCAGGACCATAACCGCATCGGAAGCCTTGGCGATCGGTCTCGTAAATCAGGTGGTTCCCCCTGAGGAGGTTCTTTCTACCGCCTTAAAATGGGCGGAAGAGATCTCTGCCAATGGACCGATCGCCGTAAAGCAGGCGAAGTGGGCGATCAACCATGGGATGAAAACCGACCTAGATACCGGATTGGAGCTGGAGACGTCCGCCTACCGCCTCCTCATCCCGACGAATGACCGACGGGAGGGGCTTCATGCCTTTCGGGAGAAGCGAAAGCCGAATTTTACGGGAGAATGATGACGGGTATCCGGAAAAAAGACGGACCGATCTCCCCCTGGGAGCATCTCCCAGGGGGGAGAAGGGTCTCCTTCGACAGGAAGGAAGCGATGAAGAAGAGTCGGATCGGAAGTAATAAAGGAGAGGAGATAGAGATGGAAAGAGAAGAACTTCTTCAAGAGAGAAGGGAGAGAATCAAGAGGGGAGGCCACCTTAAGTATCATGAGAAAAATCGGGAGCAAGGAAAACTCTTCGTCCGGGACCGGCTCCGACTTCTCTTTGACGACGATTTTCAATTGGAAGATGGATTATTTGCCAATTTCATGGCGGGAGAGCTGCCCGGCGACGGAGTGGTGACGGCGATCGGCAAGGTGAATGGTCAAGTGATCTGCGTCATGGCCAACGATTCCACCGTGAAAGCCGGTTCATGGGGAGCCCGAACCGTGGAAAAAATCCTTCGCATCCAGGAGACGGCGGAGAAGCTTATGGTCCCCCTCCTCTATCTCGTCGATTCGGCAGGGGCCCGCATCACCGACCAGGTGGAGATGTTTCCAGGGAGACGGGGTGCAGGGCGCATCTTTTATAACCAGGTAAAACTATCGGGAGTGATCCCTCAGGTATGCATTCTCTTCGGCCCCTCCGCCGCCGGCGGAGCTTACATTCCCGCCTTTTGCGATCTCGTCATCATGGTGGAGGGAAACGCCAGCATGTATCTGGGTTCCCCCCGGATGGCGGAGATGGTGATCGGGGAGAAGGTCACCCTGGAGGAGATGGGCGGCGCCCGCATGCACTGTACCGTTAGCGGCGTAGGGGACGTATTGGCCAAAAGTGAGGAGGAGGCGATTCTCTCCGCCCGGAATTATCTCACCTATTTTCCGCCGAATTATCGGGAAAAGCCGGCGGGCAGGGAGAAGAAAGCGCCGAAGAGAAACACGGAGGAGATTGAAACGCTCATTCCGGTAAACCAAAACCTGCCCTTTAACATGTATGATCTGATCGATGCCCTGGTGGATGCCGACTCCTTTTTTGAGGTGAAGAAGCTTTTCGCCCAAGAGATGATTACCGGCTTCGCCAGGCTCGATGGAGAGGTGGTCGGCATCGTGGCGAACCAGCCCCGGGTCAAGGGGGGCGTTCTCTTTGTGGATTCCGCCGATAAGGCGGCCCGCTTCATCACCCTCTGCGATGCTTTCCAGATCCCCCTCCTCTTCTTGGCGGACGTACCCGGCTTTATGATCGGCACCAAGGTGGAAAGGCAGGGGATCATTCGCCACGGGGCGAAGATGATTGCGGCGGTCTCGGAGGCGACGGTTCCCAAGATCTCCGTCATCGTCCGCAAAGCATACGGGGCAGGGTTGTACGCCATGGCCGGGCCCGGCTTTGAACCGGATGTCTGCATCGCCCTTCCCACCGCCTCGATCGCGGTGATGGGGCCGGAGGCGGCCGTCAATGCGGTTTACAGCAACAAGATTGAAGCGATCGAAAATCATGAGGAGAGGGAGGCTTTCATCCTGGAGAAGCGGAAGGAGTATCAGGAGGATATCGATATTTACCGCCTGGCCTCCGATTTAATCGTAGACGTGATCTTGCCGGGACGAGAACTGCGGGAAGAGTTAATCCGCCGCCTGAAGGTGTATCGCCGGAAGGAGCTCCACTTCAGCACCCGAAAACACCCGGTTTACCCGGTTTAAAGAAAATATGGGGAAGATCGAGTGTCCTTGTATAAAAAGAATATGGAAATCATCGATACTGGAGAGAAGAATGATGGAAGAAAAAGAAAAGGTTGAGCCAAAAGCGATTCAAGATTACTATCCCGACTCGTTCGCCTGGTGTTACGGTTGCGGGCGTTTAAATGAAAAAGGGTTACACTTTAGGACCGTTTGGGATGGGGAGGGGACCCTCACCCGATTTCTTCCCCGGCCCGAACATATCGCGGTTCCCGGTTTTACTTATGGGGGATTGATCGCATCCCTCATCGATTGCCACAGCACCGGGTCCGCCTCCCTCGCCCTCTATCGGGCGAGGGGGCATGAACCGGGAGATGAGGCTCCCGTTCCCCGTTTCGTTACCGCGTCGCTAAAGGTCGATTTTTTAAAACCCACCCCCTTGGGGGTTCTCCTCGAAGTGAGGGGAGAGATGAAAAGCCTGGGGGAAAGGAAAGTGGTTGTAGAGAGCAAACTTTATGCGGACGGCATTCTGACGGTGACTGGGGAGGTGGTGGCCGTCCTCATGCCGGAAAATTTCGGCTCCTCCTCTTCGTAAACCAACGTGTCTCCCTTCCCGGTTATAATGGAGGTGGGGCTTTTTTTCGAGATGACGGAACCAAAGGGGGAAAAAGGGGAAGAGAGGAGGAAACCGAAGCTTTCTGTCGAATAAAATATAATAATGCGTAACGGATCTTTCAGGTGGATCGGTGAAGGAAAAACCGCATTTTCCCGATGATCCTAAGGAGCGAAGGGGTGAGAGAGTAGAATGATCCAGTTTTTGACCGGATTGTATGGTTTTTTCGCCACGTTTCCCTTTATCTCCTTTTTTCTGATCTACGGGATCGCGTATGTTCGCACCCGAAATAAGAAAGAATCCCTTCTATGGGCCGTCTATATTACCTTTATTCTCTTGTTAAGCGCGGTGGGAAACCTTTTCAAGGTGGTCACCGGGTCATGGAACGGCTTCTGGTGGCTTCTCTCTCTTCTCCTGCTTGTTGCCGCCCTTCTCTTGTTCCTCCAATGGAAAAAAAGAGGAGAGATCTTACCCGGCAGAGTGATTCGCTCCTCCATCTTTTTCGGTTTTCTCCTTTTCTCCCTCTCTTACCTGATCCTCTTTATCGCAGGGATCCTGCTCTCCTTCGCGCAGGGATAGACTCCATCCTTCCAATTAGACAAAGGCTCGGGAAGAGTGGTATAGTGTGAAGAGACATAAGGGATTGAACATAAAGGAGCTTCGTTTCATGGAAATCTACGAACATTCACTTCCATTCTCTCTTCCTCTTGCTCGCCTCTATCAAGAAGAGTTTGAGAAAGTGGCGCATCTCTACGACTATGATCCATACCAGGAGGAAAGTTACAGGATCAGGCTTCATCGCCTTAAGGATTCTCCCCACGTCAATCGCTTTCGTATGGTGGAGGCATTGGCCGATTATAATAAACGAGTAGGCAACGAGGAAAGCCTCCCCCAATTGGAACGACTTTCCGACCCACAGGCGGTGGTTGTGGTGGGCGGCCAACAGCCCGGAGTCCTCACCGGACCTCTCTATACCGTCTATAAGGTCCTTACGATTCTTGCGGTGGCAAAGAGGGAGGAAGAGCGGTTAAACGTGCCGGTGATTCCCCTCTTCTGGATCGCCGGCGAAGATCACGACTGGGATGAGGTAAATCACGTTTACGTTCCGAACGGGGAGGGGATGGAAAAGATTCGCATTCCCCATCCGGGAAAGGAACGTTCCTCTATTAGTCATATCCCTCTTCCTTCCGATGGGTTACATACCTTTCTTGACTCATTTTTTTCCTACCATCCCCTTACCGCCCATACCGAAGAACTGAAGGGGAAATTATATCCCCTCGCAGAGGAAAGCCGTACCCTATCGGAATTCTTCGCCCGCCTCCTCGTTACCCTCTTTCCCGGAGAGGGGCTCCTTCTCCTCGATTCGGCCGATCCCGCCTTCCGCGCCTTGGAAGGAGAGATGGTTGAAAAATTTCTCAGTTCTCCCGAAACCCTCTCTTCTCTCTTGGAAAGAGGGAAGGAGAAGGTCAGGGGATTGGGCATCGCCCCTCAGATCGAATCGGAGCGGGATTCCGCCCATCTCTTCCTCTATGAAAACGGAACCCGTCTCCTCCTGGAACAAGATGGGGTGAATTTCATATCAAAGCGGGTAAAAAGGGGGTGGAAGCGGGAAGAACTCCTTACTCTTGCGAAGAGGAATCCTGAACGGTTTAGCTGTAACGTGGTGACCCGCCCCCTCATGCAGGAATACCTTTTGCCTGTTCTTGCTTTCGTGGGGGGGCCTGGTGAGATCTCCTACTGGGGGCTCCTCCGGGAGATCTTCCATGCATACCATTTCACCATGCCTCCCATCATCCCCCGGATGGCGGCTACCTTGGTGGAGCGTCCGGTGCAGAAGCTCTACACCCGTTACGGCCTCCATTTTCAGGATCTCTTCCTCGGGGCGGAGGAGGCGTTGGCCGATTGGTTGGCTCGCCAGGATGATCTGGGCCTAAATGGACGGTTGGAAGGGGTGAAGGAGGAAATGAGGCGCCTCTACCAACCGATTTTTGGGCAGCTTGCCGGAATCGATGAGGGATTAGCCCGCTACGGAGAGAAGAATCTGGCCATTCTCCTCACCCAGGTGGAGGGCTTGCAGCGCCGGATCGAACGGTTTTTCCTCACCCGGGACAGGGAAGGATACCGTCAATTTATGCAGGCGAAAAACCTGCTTAATCCGAACGGGCATCCCCAGGAGCGGGTTTTTAACCTCTTTACCTATTTAAACCGGTACGGATGGGAGTGGTGGCGTTTATTCCGACGCCTTCCCCTTATGCCAAACGGGTATCATAAGGAGATTCGGTTATAGCCCGGAAATGTCCGGTTTAATGAAGCTCGATGCAGTGACATGCAGTACTACGAAGAATTTCCATAGGAGGGAATCACCGAATGAACAGAGTTTCGGATAGCTTGATCTCCGACCCTTCTTTAGCCGGGGAAGGGCGCTTGAAGATTGAATGGGCCATGGAACATATGCCGGTGTTAAAGCGGGTGCGGGAGAAATTTGAAGCGGAGAAACCTTTCGCCGGGCTTAAAGTGGCCATCTGCCTTCACCTGGAGGCAAAAACCGCCTGTCTCGCCCTTACGGTTCAAGCGGGAGGCGCCGATGTGACCATTACCGGAAGCAATCCCCTCTCCACCCAGGATGATGTGGCGGCCGCCCTGGCTGAGGAGGGGGTTCGGGTCTATGCCAAATATAACCCGACGGCAGAGGAGTATCTCCATTATTTAACCTTAACCTTGAAAACGAGGCCGGATCTCATCATCGATGATGGAGGAGATCTGGTTCGCCTGCTGCATGGGGAGCTTTCCCATCTCCGTTCCCAGATCCGGGGCGGATGTGAGGAGACGACCACCGGAATCCTCCGCTTAAAGGCGTTGGAGAAAGAAGGAAGCCTTGCTTTTCCCATGGTGGCGGTCAATGACGCCCTCTCCAAGTCCCTCTTCGATAACCGTTACGGCACGGGCCAATCGGTCTTCGACGGCATTAACCGGACGACCAACTTGGTGGTGGCGGGGAAGACGGTGGTGGTGGTCGGCTACGGATGGTGCGGCAAGGGGGTGGCCATGCGGGCGAAGGGCCTTGGGGCCAAGGTGATCGTCACGGAGGTGGATCCCATCAAGGCGATGGAGGCCTATATGGATGGGTTTCAGGTGATGCCAATGCTGGATGCGGCTCCCCTCGGCGACTTCTTCATCACCGTGACCGGGAATAAGGATGTGATCCGGAAGGAACATTTTGCGGTCATGAAGGATGGGGCTATTTTAAGCAATGCGGGCCATTTCGATGCGGAAATCAGCAAGCCGGATCTGCAGGCTCTCTCGGAGTCGAAAAGGACGGTGCGGAAGAATATCGAGGAATTCAGGCTCCATGACGGACGGAAGTTCTATCTCCTCGCCGAAGGAAGATTGGTCAATCTGGCGGCCGGCGACGGGCATCCGGCGGAGATTATGGATATGACCTTTGCCCTGCAGGCTTTGAGCTTAGACTATGTGAACCGTCTGCACCAGGACAAGGATAAAGCCAAAGGCCCCCAGGTTCTCCCCGTTCCCAGGGAGATCGACCAACGGGTGGCCCGGTATAAGTTGGAGTCCCTTGGGGTGAAGATCGACGCTCTCACCCCCGAGCAGAAGAAATACCTGGAAAGCTGGGCATTGGATGAAGGATAATCTCGATCTCCGCTCTTCGGGGTTCATAAAGCAGAGATCGAAGGGAGGAAACCAGGTGGGGAAATACACGGTTGATGTGGAGAAATATGCCATTCGATGGGAACAGAAACTTCATTTGGATCGTAAAAGGCTGGTCGATTGGCGGATTAGGCGTTCCTCCTCACCAAGCGACTGGCCCGTATATACCCTGCAATTGACCTGGTATCCGGACCACATCAAACCGGAGGGGGATGTGGATGAGCATGTACTTCCCTCCGGTGCGGTACAGATGACCTTGGATGTGTCGGATGGGCAGCCAGTCTCTTTTTTTGCTCCGCAATGGGCGGTGGAGAGGGACATCGGTGACGTAGATGAAAGGAGAAAAGTTCAAGCTTCATGGAGCCGAAAGGAGGAAGAGAGAGCGGTTCGGACGGCCACTGACCTCATCGCTGACTGGATGGAAGGATGTTGTACGCTCTATAAGGTAAAGTCTGTGGATCGAGAGATGCTGCCGTCCGGGGTTACGCATCAGGTCACTTTCCGCGCGATGTGCGGCGAGGCTCCCTTTTATCCAATCTCTATGATTGAAGTGGGATTGGGGGCCTCCCACCAGGTTATTACTTTGCGTCGTTACGGAAGCCGATATGCCCATCACATAGATCCTACGCTTTGTCTTCCACCTTTGCTACAACCGGAGCAGGCGATTCGGCGATGCGGGCCGGTTGGGTTGAAGGTCATTTACCTTCCCGCGTGGTTGCGGGAGGGGTTGGAAAAAACGGAGAATATGCCGGCGCCGAAATGGGCATATATCCTCGATGAGGTTTGGGTGGATGCACGAAAGGGTGAACGGCTGTGGGTGACGGAAAAGGGAGAGTTCACAGAACAGGAACATGATCAAGCCCTTGAAGGGAGCTATCGGTTTCAACCACCCGTTCCTCTCTTGGATCTTTCGCCTATGAAAATCAATGAAGGGAAGAGGAATGAAACGGTTCCAGATACCTCCCCCGTATTATGGGGTAAAAGAGCTTACACATGCACCCAATGGGGATATAGAGGAAGCGCAGTTGTTCCCGGTGTATAAAATTGAGTCCCATTACTTGGTGGATGCCATAAGCGGCCGTTTGGTCCGTATGGAGTAAATCGCTCTCTGCTTGAAAACCTTCTACCCCCCTTCCCCTTTTTATTTTAGACGACGCATAATGGGGGGTCCCATCCACCACTCGTCAGGGAAGAGAGGGTTGTAATCGAAACCCATTATTGAAAAGAATGAGAGGGATTGGGTTCATCCTTTCCCTCTTTTTTTTTCATACAATGAATCCATTTTTATTTTTAGATGGAATGAAAAGTTCGATGTTCGATCAAGAAGGATTTACAAGTTGGATGTCGAATGAGGTAATCTGTGAAACGGTGGAAAAGCAACGCTCATATTCTCATCTGATTTTGCAAAAATGATATGGAACAGAAGGCTCTGCTGGAATGGGAAGAAGAATATTGCGAAGGAGTGGTGGGATGAGAACCTTTTCGTTGCGAAAAATTGGAAATCCCTTACATACGGTAGGCGGCAAACTCTTTTTCATCTATTTTGTCTCCATCACACTCATGGTTGGAGGGATCGGCTATTTCTCCTACATACAATCGTCCGAAGCGATCCAGGAAAAAGTAGCGGAGTCGGCCAAACAGACCATCCGGCTGGCTGCCGATAAAGTAGAAAAGGAGATCAAGTCCTACCTGGATGTGACCATGCAGCTCATCGCCGATACCGATCTCATGCAATGGGTGCGGGATTATTACAATCCGGAAATTGCCGGGTATGATCATTACCGGCGGTATAGCCAAATCGAAAAGAAACTTTCCAGTGTAACCCTGTGGAAAGAGGGAATCCGAAACATCACCGTCCTTCCCCTTTCCTCCGAAAAAGGAATTACAGGAAACAACTACTCGGGAATGATCCTCCGTGAAACTCCAGTGCAGGAGACATGGTTCCAACAGGTGGTGAAAGAAAACGGCTGGGCGGTCTTCCTCCCAACTCGTGAGAAGGGATATTATGCCGCCGATAAACCGTCCTTCGCCATAAGCCGCCTTATGGTGGACACCACCACGGGAAAGAAAATCGGTGTTCTCCTGTTGGAAATTGATGCAGAGGTGCTGGACAAAGCGCTTGGTGATCTCTCTATGGGTAAGGCTCGGCCGGTTGTTGTGCTTGATCCGGAGAATCATTTGATCCGTGCCAAAGAAAAGAGCGAAATTGGGAAGCCCTTTGAAATCCCCATTACGGCAGAGGAAAGGGATAAGGGGTTGACGCAGTCGGTAAGTTTTACCCGGGCCGGGAAATTGGTTATCTATAAAACGATGAAAGAATCAGGATGGACGGTGGCGGCAGCCGTGCCGGTCGCGGACTTGCTTCGTGAATCGGAGCAGATTCGCAACGTCGCGATCTTCATGGCACTGGGAGCGATGCTCATAGCGGTTCTTATCGGATTGTGGGTGTTGCGAATGGTGGGGAATCCTTTAAACCGCTTGAAGGAGTTGATGCGGGAGGCGGAAAAAGGGAATCTGACCGTACGGATGGAGGCGCGGGGGAAGGATGAGATTGGGGAGGTGGGGCGAAGTTATAACCATATGATGGAGAAGATCGCGAGCCTGATCCAAGCATCCCATACCAATGCCTCGTCGCTCATGGAGAGGGCGGAAGAGCTCTTAAAAGCCTCGAAGGAGACCGCCGCATCCGCTCAAGAGATGGCCCGCGCCACCGAGGAAATCGCCAAAGGAGCGATGCAGCTCGCCTTGGAAGCGGAGCAGGGAACCCGGCTCACGCACGAGATGCGGCAAAAGATGGAGGAAGTAGAAAAGGCAAGTCGCATCATGGATGCATCGGTTCGTGAGGTGGAGGAGGCAAGCTTTAGAGGAACCTCCTATATGGCGGAGCTGAGGCATAAGACCATCCAGACCGAGGAGATGACGCAGCGGATGGTGGAGAAGATCGATCGGCTCGGGCAGAACATGGGTTCGATAAAGGAAATTCTGGAAATCATGCAAAGCATCACGAAACAGACCAATATTTTATCCTTAAACGCTTCCATCGAAGCTGCCCGGGCCGGCGAGGTGGGAAAAGGTTTTGCGGTTGTGGCGGATGAAATCAGGCGCTTGGCCGAGCAATCGCGGCAATCCATCGATGTGGTGGGAGAGATCACTTCGACCATCGAACAGGATCTCCAAGAAACGTTGGATGTGGTGAGGAGAGCGGCTCCGCTTTATCGGGAACAAATCTCTGCCGTAAAGGGGGCCGATCTTCTCTTTACACAAGTGAGGGAGAAAATGAGCCAGCTCGCCGTCCGGTTGGCGGAGGTGACCGGTTCACTGGAACGATTAAAAGAATCGCAAAAAGCGCTGATCGCTTCCATGGAGAATGTGGGATCTTTCTCGGAGGAGTCTTCCGCCTCTTCGGAAGAGGTGGCTTTCAATAGCCAAAACCAGCGGGAGGTAAGTGAAGCCTTAGTCAAAATGTCTGAAAAGCTGGAAGGACTGTCCCGGGACATGCAGGCGAATCTCTCCTTCTTTCAGGTGTAACCCTTTGTTTTCTCTTTTCCGCCGCTTAATCGAGGAGTGTGTCGCCCTCCACGGGTTTTACGGGAGCCGATGCCTCTTGCCGAGAGGGGATTCCTGCTTTGTCCGCTCCTTCCAACTTCACCCGGATCTCTGCATTGAACTGATCCATTTTGTCGATGAAGGCTCGCCCCGATTCGATAATGCGGCGATTTGATTCTTCCGTGGTCTGGATGGCGGAGAAGAGATCGCTGAAGGCTTTTTGCAGGGTCTCGAAGGCGATGGAGGGCTGTTCCAACATCTTAGTGATCTCTTCCGTATTGCTCTTCAAGGCGGCCGCATTGGAGAGGATCATCTGCTCGGTGGCTTCATTGACTCCCTTCACCGCTTTCATCACTTTCTGTTGGTTGCTTAAGGCGAGCTGAATGGAAGCGGAGACGGTAACCACGTTTTGGGTCATTGTTATGGCGTTAAACACCGCTTCTTCCAGCTTTTCATTGTTTTCCTCGATGATGCCGATGGAGGCGATGGATTGGAGAAGAATATTTACCATCTGGGCCATGTTCCGGGTCCGGTTCGTCACTTTGGCCATTGCCTTTTCAATCAGCGCTTTATTTCCGGCCTGTTCCGGTTTTTGAAGTTCAGCCTCCAGCATCTCCAATAGGCGCTTGCCGAGATAGATCCGTTTTTCCAATTCATAGATCTGATCCTTTGCCATCTCCCGGATCTGTCTCAGTTGGATCGTATCTTCCTGAATCATATCCCGTCCATTTCGCAGAGAAGCGACGATGTTTTCGATCTGAGTCTGGATCGATTCATATTTACGGATGTAATTGGTAAGGGGATTGGAACCAAAGAGTTTGCGGAAAAGATTACCGACCCCCCCTTTTTTGAAGAAATGGTTTGGATTTAGTTCATCGACTCGGCTTCTCAGCTGCAGCAAGGTGTTGGGGATTTCCCCGTGCTTGTCGGAGATCATGTCTTTCACAGGACGCTTCAGAATCTCCAGCGAATCCCCGGCCTTTTGCTGGGTTACTTCCCCCAGGCGCCCCAGTTTGTCCAGGAGAAGTTCGGCCTCCTCTTCCTTTTTGGAGGAGAGGCGGACCACCATTGCCTCCGCTTCCTTTTGAATCTTCTGCATATCCTCCTCTTTCAGGTTAGAGACCATGTTTAACTCGTCCATCGCTTTGCTCACCCTTCATTCCTCCATTTTCCTTATTTCATTTTACCTTTTATTTTCATTTTACTCCTTGATGCGATCCAACATCGTCTGCACATTCTCATAGGTGGGGATATCGGCGATCTGATCCAAGGTTGTCGGTACCGTTACGTTCTTCTCTTTGAAAAAAGAGAGGAAATACTCCCCGTTTTTATAATTATTGCGGAAGCCGTGTTCATTAAAGATCTTTTGCAGCTCTTCATCATTCAGCAATACATCAAGGAGGCGATTTCCATTCTCTGTAAAACTGATGTAGATATGATTGGACCAGATGGTGGGTTCGGGATAAAGGGGGGTCAAACTGTCGCCGCCCCGCTGAAGACCGTTCGCCGCCACATAATTGATGAATTGGGCCTCGTAGACCCATACCAGGGGGGTATCGCCCCGCCCTTTGTTTAAATAATCTTCCCAGGGAAGGGCACTGGTGTGGCTTTTAAACCCCTGCAGATCGAAAAGCTTCTTGACCGATGGGATCACCGTCGGGATTTTATCCGCCGTGATCACTTGATTTCCATTCAGGATGCCTGAGGAGATGGCGAGATAGAGAAGTCCGGAGTTGGATTGACTGGGATCCGTCGTCTTCACCAAAACCGTCTTATTTGAGCGATAGAGGGAGGAGGCCCCCTTTAAATCGCTCCATTTTTTTTCTGAGATGGTGAGCCGGATCAGTTTGCCGATGTCCAGGATGGAAAGGGCACCCTCTTGCCGAATCAATCCGTTGTTTTCCAGAAGTGCTTTGATCGGCTCCCAGGAGGCGACGATCATGGGGGAGTAGCCGATGGAGGCGCTCTTTTTGATTTCCCCTTTATGCAGGGCTTCGATGCGGGAGACCGGGATTTCCGAGGAAGGCCAGAAGAAATCGATGCCTTCCGTGCTTAACTCCGCCATCTCCATACTTCCCGATTTCCTGAGATCCAAGGTGATTCCGTACTTTTTTTTCAAAATATCGATTACGCGGGGATCGCTAAGATAATCTTCTTTTTCACTTCCATAATATCCTTTCACCATGACAGGAGGCTTACGGTTTAAACCTGAAGTATCCAGGTTGGTGATAATCAAATAGCCCACGGTTCCTAGAATCAGGAGGACGAGAAGCACCGCGATTCCTTTTTTCATCGTTCCATCCCACCTTCGCTTTAGCTTCCATGAATCCGTTCATCCCATGCTCCGTTTGTTCTCGTCTTTTTTCCTTTTTAAAATCCATATCCTTTTTTCGGTATCTTTTCATCAGGGCATGCCCAGAGGATACTCATTGAAGATGGTTCTTTCCTCATCTCTATCTCAATCCTATAAATCCTTTGCGTTATATTTTTGGTCGATAAAAGCCACTTTTCGTTCCAGCTCCTGAATATCCTTCGCCTCGATGGTGGCGATGATCGCCTTTACTTCTTCCAGCATATCTTTCAGGCTCTTCAGGAGTTCTTCCCTTTTCAAATTGCGGGAGGAGGGGCTCAAGCGAAGATAAGGGTTGAGGAGACCGATAAGGTCACTCGTCCCTAAACGCCTCACCGTATGTTTCACTTCCGATAAGCCCATTTCCTCCGTATAGGGGAGGACGAAGCGGACCTTCTCGATGATCTCGGCCAGCACGCCGGTTATTTCCGGATCCAGGATCCTCCTTTTGATCAAGCGATTTTCGATATAAGACAGGGTTTTTAAAACATCCTGCACCCGCTCCACCTGATCAAGGCGGGTCAGTTCCTCTTTCGGCGGGAAGAAGGCAATCCCTAAGAGATACCCGCTCCCTCCGAGGGCAGCGGGAATCAGGAGGGAAACATAGAGGGGGAGTGCGCTCATGAGGAAGAGCATGAGAATGAGCCCCAATAGAAGTCCTGCTAACGTGACAATTCCCGCCCAGGTTTTGAATAAGAAGTTCAACATTCTTCGCTCCCCCTTTCATTCCTGGCTATACCTACGTACAGGATGAAGGCCGAAAAGTAGCAACCCACGCCTTTTTCCAAAAGGGAAGGGGATCGGTTCGCAATCCCTAAGCCCTAACCTAGTTGTAACCTCGCACATCTTTAAAGATCGTCTCCAAAGGCTCATGGATGGCATCAAAGGTTCGTCCGTGGCTCATTTCCGCCAGCTTCTTCATTTCCTCCACATTTCCTTCGCCGAAGAGGATAGGATAGATGGGGATTCTTTTCCCCGTTTTTTGGGTGTAGGCTTCGTAGTCCTTGGCGAACTCGTCGAAGCTGATTCCCCGGTTATTCTCTCCGTCGGTGAGGAGGACGATGGTGGGATAACGCTCATCTCCCGGTAAGACCTGTTTCAAGGCTTCGGAGAGGGCGCTATAGATGGCCGTTCCTCCACCCGATTCCGTCTCATGCTGAATAAATTGCTGCATCGCCTCCAGGTCCCCCTTTCCCGTTACTTCAAAGGATCTGGGTGGGTTAACCCGGTCGTTAAAGAGAATATATGTGACATGATCCTGTCGGGTAAAGCGGGCTAATTGCCCGGAGAAGCTAAGGTCGGTTCCCGTTAAGTTAAGGAGACTCTTCCGCAACCGTTCGATGCGATCCCCGCTCATGGAGCCGCTCATATCCAGGACAAAAAGGATCTGAGAAGGTTTCTTCACCTCGTCGAGGTAGAGGCGGATCATCTCCTGCAATACCTTCCCATCTTCAGGCAGGGGGAGAGAGTAGAGTACCCGATTGGTATCAATTCCGCCGGTTAAACGAAGGGGGATGTTTCCATAGAGAGGCCGGCGGTTCGTCTTTTCCATGGCCTGCCGCTGAAATTCCTGAGATTTAAGAACGCTTAAGACGCGGTCATAAGCCTCCTTTTTCTTTTCATTCAGGAGATAGAAGGGATAATCGGCCATGGCGATCCCTTCCTTCGGATAGACGATGATGAGGTCGGCCCCTTTCTTATTCAGTTCCGCGATGACGCTCTCATAGTTGACAATGGCATCTCCTCCCTCTTTCAGGAAGATATCGGCCAACCAGCCGCTGGAACCGGAGGATTTCTTAATCCCCTTCTGGAAGAACTCCTTCATGGAACGGATCAGATTTTCGTTTTTCAGATCTTCCATCGTAAGGGGGTCCGCCTTTTCCAGAAAGCCGTTCATCATGCCGACGACGCCCAGGGCTCCGGAATTGGAGCTGTTCATATTGGTCATATAAAATTGGAGTTGGTTTGAGACCACCTTCTCCCGGATATCGTTCCAGGTAATCTCCTCTTTGCTGAATCCGTCCGGTCCGATCCAACCATACTGCTGCGCCAGGCTGCGCTGAATGCCCAATACGACAGGGCTCATGAAGATCTTTTCGCTCGCGATGGGAGGATGCTTAATCTGGTCCCGGAACGCTTCAAGGTAGAATCCGTTGGGGATCCAGATGCCGTCATACATGACCTCTTCCCCGGCGATTTTTTCCACTGCAGCGAGGCTTCCGCTCTCATCCAATTGGATCTTTACGCCCGATTTTTGCTGGATGTAGTCAAGGAGACCTGTATCTTTCAAATCCTTTAATTCGGATCCGCCGATGATCCGCAAGGCATTGGGGTCGTTGGGGTCGATAGCTTGGTCGCTGCAACCGGAAAGGAAGAGAACCCAGAAGACGGAGATAACCAATAAGGAAGAAACAATCCGATTCATTCCTCCACATCCCTTCCCGCATTTTTTCTAACGCGCGTATTGTCGATCTACCCTATCGCATCGTCGTCGGATCATCGTTCCATCCTACGTTTGTTCTAGTTCGTCAGCATTAGACAAGATTCCTTCTCTTCCTCTTGGGAAGAGGGAATCTTTACATAATCTTAACATTTTTTTATCGATGCGAATGAGGCGTGATTTTATTTCCCTCTTTTTTACGAAGAGGAAAGGAAGAGGTTTCTCTTTCGTGATTGACAAATTATTTTGTATATAATAATATTGCATTAGTAAATAATTCCAATTCGTGACATAGGAGGAGAGATCGGAGAATGAAGAAAGGAATGATGCTCTTCGTTTCATGGATGATTCTTCTCTTTCAATTTCCATGGTATGACTATTCCTCGGTTTATGCGGAGCAGGAGAATACGGCGAAAGTAATTTCCATTGCTGCCGGGGGAGGTTATTCCCTTGCGCTGAAGGAAGATGGAAGCGTTTGGGCATGGGGGGCTGGTCAAACTTTCCTCATCCAAGTGAAGGACCTCACCGATGTGACCGCTATCGCTGCCGGAATGTCTCAATCCCTTGCCCTGAAGCTGGACGGAACCGTCTGGACATGGAGGGCTGGTCAAACTCCCATCCAAGTGAAGGACCTCACCGATGTGGTCGCTATCGCAGCAGGAAGCTCTTATTCCCTTGCGCTGAAGCGGGATGGAACCGTCTGGGCGTGGGAATGGAATCTTTTTGGTCAATTAGGAGACGGGACGAATGAAGATCGCCTAACCCCCGTTCAAGTGCAAAACCTTACAGATGTTGTCGCCATCGCCGCCGGACGTTATCATTCCCTTGCTTTGAAACAAGATGGGACGGTCTGGGTATGGGGGGATGGTCAAACTTTCCCCATCCAAATGAAGGACCTCACCGATGTGGTCGCCATCGCCGCAGGAAATGAATATTCCCTTGCCCTAAAGAGAGACGGAACCGTCTGGAGATGGGGTTTGAATGATGAAGCTTTATTCAGGTACGGTTGGACGACGGAAGATCGCTCCACCCCTGTTCAAGTAGAGAACCTTACCGATGTGGCGTCCATCGCCGCCGGGTGGTTGCATTCTCTTGCCCTGAAGAAAGACGGAACCGTCTGGGCATGGGGAAGGAATGAATCTGGTCAATTAGGAGATGGAACGGAGGAAGGATATAGTGCTACTCCTGTTCATGTGAAGGATCTCACCGATGTGGTCGCCATCGCCGCCGGGGAAAATCATTCCCTTGCCCTGAAGGGAGATGGAACCCTCTGGGAATGGGGATCATTATTTCACTCCCCCGTTCATCAAGTGAAAGGTTTTGCCGCAGCAAATGGAAGTGAACCTGTCCAACTCGATAGCCCGGTCCCAATCCAGATCACCAATCAACAACCGGCCGAACAGGTACATGCAGTGCCGAAGAATGTAGCTCCCCTATCCGATGCCTACACCGTCACATCGGCTGCACCGCTTGCAAAAGAAACCAAACTCACCATCAAAGTAGATCCTGCAAAATTGGCCGGCGTAGATCCATACAAGGTAGCCATCTGGAAATTTATTGAGACCCCATCGACGGGAAAGAAAGAAAAAACCTCGCAAACCGCCGCATTGAACGGATATTGGGAATCGATCGGAGGGAAAGTCGACTTAAGCACTTCAAGCGTCAGCAGCTACATCACCGAATATGGCACCTATGCCGTCATGCTCAGCAACCAAACCATTGCGGATATCCAGGACCACCCATACAAATACGAGATCGAAGTGCTGCTCGCCCAGGGGATCATCAAAGGATACAGCGAAACGGAATTCCGCCCCGATCAGGGCATTAGCCGAGCCGAATTCGCCAAAGTGATCGTCAAGGCGGCGCACTATCCATTAGGGAATGAGAATGCCGCTTTCAAAGATGTACCCAATGGCCATTGGGCCACGCGCTACATCGAAGCGGCACAACGGGCAGGAGCGATCAAAGGATACTCGGCAACCCAATTTATGCCGAACAACCTCATAAGCCGGGAACAAGCCGTGACGATCGTCGGCAGAGCGGGCCAACTGGGGACCTTAAACAGTCAAGAGATCGAAGCGCAGCTCAAAGGCTATCGGGATGGGACGAGCATCTCGGACTATGCGCGCGGATACTTCGCCGAAGCCATAAAACGGAACATGATCGCAGATCAAGAAGGATCTCTCCAGCCCCAACAACCCGCCACCCGCGCCGTCATCGCCAAGATGATCATGGCGCTCATGATCAGGCTGGGGTACCTATAGTATAGTGGCAAGAACGAAGGACCGACCTCTTTTAAGGCGGTCCTTTTTGACAATATCGCAGACGTACCACATTTCACAAATCTCCGAATTGACATTCGCCATTTTGTAGTATAAAATAACGATGAGATAAAGAAGCGAAGATGTTCACTCTTATTCCTCACCATACCCTGACCAGACCGCTTTCCTTATTCCAAAAATACCCGTGATTTGATAGAATTCAGGTAACAATCGGGGAGAGGGGATCATGGCCAATATCGACCAACCCATAAAGCGCCTTTTCCAACGAAGGCCAACCGATTGGGTTCGTTTTTCGGTGCCAGGCATCGAGGACCCGATCGTAAGGCCCTTCAAGACGGAGTATACGCCAAAAGTATCTTCAAAATTAGATGACGTGTTCTGGATTGAAAGCGAGAATAGCACGCCTTTTCTCATCCATTTTGAACCGATGGGATACCTGGATGAATCCTTGCCTATCCGCATGCTTCGATACCGAACCGATTTATGGGAAGCGACTTACCATGAGCAGAAGAAGATCATCCCCATTCTGCAAATCGTTCTCTACTTTTATCCGGCACACGATCATGGAACCCATCTCCTGCAGGAAGAGTGGCATGGAGAGAAATTCCTGGAGTACACCTACCGGGTGATCCGCATTTGGGAGCTTAGCCCGCAAGAGATCGTGGACAACGGATGGGTGGGGCTATACCCCCTTCTCCCCCTGATGAGAAGAAATGCGCCACGGAAAATACGCAAAGAAGCTCTTCAGTTTGGCGTGGATGCGATCATGAAGGTTACCGATATTGCGCTTCGGCGAGATTTGCTGGCCGTTATGGGGGTTTTGGCCGGCGAAATTTACCCCAAAGAGTGGATCCATTCAATGATAAGGAGGGAAATGATCATGGAATCTCCCATTTACCAGGATTGGATGAGGGAAGAACGGGAAAAAGCGATGCAGGAAGGCATAAAAGAAGGCATGAAAGAAGGGATGAAGGAAGGGATGAAGGAAGGGATGAAGGAAGGCATTAAACGAACCGCGAGGAATATGTTGGAAAAAGGCTTCGACGAGGAAACGATCATGGAAGTGACGGGGCTTACCAAAGAGGAAATCCTCCTTTTGAAAAAACAATAGGCGGTTCATTGGATGATCTAAACCCGACCCCATAGGCCCCTTTTCCTTTCCTATGAATGGCGGCGTACGGAAGGGATCTTGAAAACCAATCGCATGGACATTTTCATCCTCTGCCGGAGACGAGAGAAGGCCGATCGCAACGAATCGGCCTTTTTCGTGCGCCCAGCATGGGCATTATCTTTAGGGTGAAAGTCCCGAACGGGGGCTGGCGAGCGCCTACCGTTAGCCAAGAGCAAGGGTGACCATCGTGAGGTGGAAGCTGGAGGCAGCTTAAGGCAAACGCTTGACCTGAGGTCCACGAACCCAATTCGAGGCTGGATTGGTGAAAAATATTTTTACTCACCTTTCATCCCTTTCCAATGCAATTTCTCTTCCCGGACTTTCCTCCTCTAATGTTGGAATAATGAGAATACCAAGAATTGATATTAGGAATAAATAAACAGAAATAAAATATCCGGTGTTAATGGTTCCAATCTTCGCAAGCAGATAACCAAATAACGCATATCCTGGAAGGCTTGCTCCTGTTAGTAATAAATTATAGAAACTAAATATTCTAGCTAACATTTGACCGTTCGCATTGCTTTGTAAATAAGTATTTATAAATATTAAAAATACACCTTGCGAAATCCCTCCGATTAATAACCCGATGCTGAGTAATAATATAGGTAATTTTAACGCATATAACAAGATCACAAAACTAAATACAAGTGAAGAGATAATCATACCTGTTTTTTTCTTAATTTTTTTATATAATATTGGAGCAATGAATGAACCCATTGCAATGCCGATTAAACTAAAGGTAGTAAATAGATATAAATCTTCGGACCCCATATTTAAAACATCAATAAGATAGGATATTAAAAACATATCGATGGATGACCCAACAATCCATGCAAATCCAAAAATCAAAAATATTCTACTGAAAGAAGGATGGTTTCGAATATAAAGAATTGCCTCTTTAATATCAAGAAGAATATTAAATTCATTTTCCTTTTTGCCAAAACTTTTGACATACGGCTTAACGTTTAAAATCAATATCATTGATAGCAAATAAAAGGAAGCAGTGATCAATAACAAAGTACTTACATTTATATTTAATTTTATTAACCATGCAACGGTGCCATAAGAACCTAATTTCGCAAACATCATGGCCATCTGCAGGTAACCATTTGCATTTGAAAGTTTTTCTTGATTTACTATATTTGGCAATAAAGCTGAATTAGCAGGTAAATAAAACATGTTGTTTGTTGCGATTAAGAAAATCAAAAGATAAACAATGAACGGATTACTAAAGTAAAAAACGGCTATCATGAATAAAATGATTAGTGAGCTTCTAATTAAATCGGAAATAGCCATCACTTTCTGTAGTTCTCTATTTTCTACATAAGCTCCGGCAAAAAGCGAAAATAAAAATGCTGGTAATGTAGCTGAGATAAAAAATATAGACAATCCAAAACTTCCTACCTTTAGTTGTTCTAGTAAATTTAATAATGTTATAAATAGAAAGGCATCGCCAAAAACACTAAAAAATCTTGAAAAAAATAACAATATAAATTTCTTATCTTTTATCAAAAAAATCCCCCCATTTTTTTTACCAATTTTGTTTTGCAATTTAATAACAAACACATTTCCAAGATTTGATCTACCTTACACAGATCGCTCTTAGATTTCTGACTTATAAGAAGAGTGTTTAGATCGTGACTCCATCTTTTATTGCCATATAAAATCATCGACTCTCCACTGCAAAGGACTATTCTTTTCCTCCTTTCAATCGGTAGTAGTCCCCTCTTATAGAGGTTGCGAGTGACGTATTCAGAAACATAGGCTCCCCAATCTTGAAACGGACGGTTACTCGTATAATGATGAGACTTTTTGTAAGCTGCTTCGATGATTTAAAACGTAAATTGACCACTTATACAATGGCCAAATACACAAAACTAACTATTTTTTCATTTGATAAATGGTACCTGTTCTCAAGTCAATTCCGAATTTTTTATCCTCACTATACCAATCAATATTAATACTCTTTTCACAATGTAAAGTTGGAGTACCCCATTCTTTAACATATCGATGATGCCTAAACCAAAAACGCCAAAGGTGTGGATTTTTTTTTAAAGCGTTCCTAAAAAAACTATAAGCTTTTTCAACTGCTAATTCAAGTTGATTTTTATTTACAAAAAAGGGTTCATAAGCAATAATACGAGATCTACCTTGCTTAGATTGATCAGCTACTATAATGCATATTGGCTTTTGTAAAAGGGCTACTAAACGAAAAATTCCGCTTCTGATTTGTACAGTTGAAGATAAGTGTCTTACAAATATTTCATAAGAATCATTGCCTAATCCTGAATTCCCATCTAGATACAACAAAATACTCCCACTTTTTCTCAGTATCTTAAGTAATTTTAATCCGCTGCTATGATTTTCTGAAATAATATAGTTAACATTATTTTTTTCTCTTAACTCATTCCATTTTGTTAAACTTCGTTCACTTTCATATGACTCTGTATCTACAACAATATCAATAGAGTTTTCCTTATTCATATTTGTAGATTCATATATTTGAAAGGGAACATATCTGTAATCACCAAAATGATAGGTGGCAAAGACTCCGCCTTGTGCAAAACAACTTCTTATATGTTCTTCCCCTATAACCTCTTTAAAACCATGAAATAAATAAGGATCATCTCTATACAGATCTTGAATATGATTGTTTATCCTGTACTGTTTCCAAATATCTAAAATAGAATTGGCATCGTAATTAAAATATGAAAATTCTTTCGATATATTAACTAATGATTTAAAGTTTCCAATAGAGCTGCCGTGTTCTTTTTCATAAGCAAATACTTCATCCATAAACCGGTGAATTTTATTTAACATATTTTCATTCATTTAATAATCGCCCCTTCTTGATAATATTTTATAATGTTATTTCTAGATTTATTAATACCATCCAAAATATATGTCAGTATATGCAAAATTGGCTCATATTGATATAAATTTCCTCCCCCCAGACCTTCAACAATATCAGCTCCGATTATTTGTGGGAATGTATTAAAAATCTCTTGTATCGTATTTAAGAAAATTCTAAATGCAGGTCCTCCAACAGTTGGAAAATCAACTAGTGGAAAATCCTTAGGATCTAACACATCTGAATCAAAAGATATATATCCCAACGTATTTCCATAGTTTTCAATAGTTCTATAAATTATATCTTTAACTATACTTGGGCTTACCAGAGTAGATGGTACCTGTATTAATTTGGGGTGATAGTACATTTGTCCTAACGCTCTAAGCCCTCGCACCCCTATTTGAATAATTGCAGCTATCTTATCAAACTCAAGCAAATATCTTATAAAATTTGCATGATTAACTTCACGGTCTAATTTTAAAATATTTGATCCACAGTCGTGATGTGCATCAAATTGTATTATTAATAATTTTTTATTGATTTTATCAAGCAATGATTTAACCAAATAATATGATACAGAATGATCTCCACCAATAGCACAGAAACTTGATTTACTTAATAAGATGTTATCCAATATATTAGAAACATGCTGTACTAACTTATCGGAATCGTCTTCTTTATCAAAATAAAGATCCCCAAGATCTTCTATAAAGCAATCTTGTAATAATTGTTTATTACTATCTAAATCAAAAATACCAGAACTATTTTTACCATGTAGACCTATGTATATAGGAAGTCGTTGACTAACAGATCTTAAATAATATGGAAATAAATTGACCCTAGATTCACTAATTAAAGAGCCTTTATTATAGGGGATTCCGAATATTTTTATATCTGGTTCCTCGTTATTATCTGGAAAACCAAAAAAAGACTTTTCTTCTTTTAAATTGGACTGATGATCTTTATTAGAAAATATTGAATTAGGGTCTAATATGCCTTCCCAATATTTACTTAATGATTTATTTGTAAGCAAAACTTTGTTATTTATTTTTCTGATAATATATTTTGTTTCTTCCTCCAAGGAAAATCACCCCTCATGTGTTTTTGTATTTTTAAAAATAATTTAATCCAATAAATAAACGTAATTATAATTAATGTGATTTCTTCAGGGCTTGTAAGTCGGAAATATTTATAAATACTTGAGGTAACATAAATGATTGATATTAATGTTGTAATAGAAAATAAAAGAAGAAGTAGTTTAGCAAGTAAACTTCTTATAGTGTCTGTTTTACCCAATTTAACTAAATGAAAGCCATCTAGATTGTTATAAGGAAGTATATTAATCGTTATGCTCGGTATATATAACGCTACCAAATATGTAAGTTCTCTACTTAACGGTTGAAAGAAACACACTAATCCAAGTATAAATTGAAATATAACCCCTGCAATAGTCACAGAAAAGTCTTCTTCCGAATTCATCTTTCTACCAAAGTTGAATCTAACATTGAATTTAGAAAGAGAAAAATTTACGGTTGTCTGTTTAGCTCCTAAAATTTTAGCCATCACTAAATGTCCAATTTCGTGCACAATAACACTTAAATAAATGTAAATTGAAGATATAATCAGCATTTGAGAGGATTTTATTATAAATTCTATTATCTCCATTTTTAATTCCACTTCCTATTATACACATTATAACTGAACAAGAAAGGAAAACTAACATGTCTTATCACGCTACCTTTCATGCATTCGACGCTTTCCGTGTACTTTTTTCATCAAACAATGTTGTAAAAAAAGCCAAATTTGCTTAAATCCAAAAATCAGTAACATTGATTTATTAAGATATTTAAGATTGAAAAGGGGCATCTCTAAGCCGATAAATCGACTTATGAGACAGCCCCGTTTCTTCTAGCAACGGATTACATCACCGCAACGCACTACATCACCGCAACGCACTACATCACCTTCACGTTCCTCTTCATAGTTTTCCAACTCTTCAAGACTTACTTCTTTTAATTCTTCCATTTCGCAACACCTCCTTAAAAAATTTGTGAATCTATTTAGTATTATATACTAGTTATAACTATTGTCAATACAAAAATAGGATTCCTCCCAAAAAAACGGTTTAATTTTCCCCATGAAGTGGTTAATTATGCCCCTAGGGGGCGGAAATATGGAATGTAAGGATAGTGCCCCGTCAAGTGGTGTAAATTACATTCTATTCCTACTACGTGACATATTTCAGTTTTGGAATTGAATTTCTCAGCCCATAAGGGCTGCCCCTGCTGTTAGAGCTCGAAACTTCGTTTACGATCACTAACAGCAAGCCAAAATTTATTTATGCAGTATTGCCTCTGGTGCTAACAAAAGATGTTCATTCCCTGTTAACTTGGTTATCGATTCAAGACTAAAATATCTTCGCGATACACTCCATTCATCATGCTTGTTCTAACAGGATGTATCCAATCAGCCGGACGGCTGCCTCTCTATTTGAAAAAATGCCGACTACATCCGAACGCCTACGAATCTCACGATTCAAACGCTCTAATGGATTCGTTGGGTGGATCTGGCCCCAATGCTCTTTGGGAAAAGCCATATAGGCTAATACCTCATGCTCTGCTTGCTCTAGGATTTCCATGGCCTTTGGAAAACGTGGATGTAGTAGCTGTACCACTTGACGAAGCTGCTCTCGGGCTGCTTCTTGGCTCGGTTGAGCAAAGATGGTACGAATGATCGAAGAGACCATGGCTTGAGAGGATTTTGGTACCTGGCTTAGCACATTTCGCATAAAATGAACTCGGCAACACTGCCATGTTGCTCCGATGAGAACTTGTTCAATGGCTTGACGTAAACCTTCATGGGCATAGTTTTACCCCTTTAAGCCCACGAGCCATCAATTTACGTAAAAAGGACGTCCAGAAGGATCCGTCTTCACTCATTCCAATATCAAAACCCAGGACATCACGATCACCGGTTTCACGTACTCCAATGGCGATACACAAGGCCATACTACGAACTCGGCCCCCTTCACGGACCTTAGGAAAGGTCGCATCTAACCAAACATAAGTAAACGTCAAATAGAACCCATCTATGAACGTTGCTCTCGTCATGAGACCATCTTCCTCAGAGGGATGAGAGGAGGATTTTTTTATGACGCAAAACGAGCGTAGACCAATTTGGGAGACTCGTGTAGAAGCCTACCGGGCGAGTGGGGCGAGTGGACAGCGTGCATCGGAATGGTGCGCTGCCCATCAAGTCACTCCACGACAGCTTTCGTATTGGATGAAGAAGCTTAAAAAGGTCGATGAAATCTCGATCCGTTTTCAGTGGGTTTCCCTTCATGTAGATCATGCGATGAAAGAAGAAGGGAGGGCTTCCTTACTCGTCCAAGTGGGTTCGGTCGCCATCGAAGTGGGGCCTGGGTACAACCCATCTCTCTTAGCGGACGTGGTAAGGACGCTGAAAACCTTATGCTAAACGACATCCATCTCGATCACGCTATCTTGCCTGCGGGAGCACCGACCTTCGGAAGTCCATTGACGGATTAGCGGTCCTCGTCAAGGAAGAGTTCCAATTGGATCCGTTCTCCCCTTCTCTTTTTGTGTTTTGTAGTCGAAAGCGGGATAAACTGAAGATTCTCCATTGGATCACAACGGGTTCTGGCTCTATTACAGGCGCCCTGAGCGGGGAACCTTTCAGTGGCCAGAAGAACCGAACTCCACCCCGACCGAACTCCACCCCGTTGGAAATTAACCGCCGTCAGCTGCGTTGGCTTTTGGACGGCCTCTCCCTCGGAGGGCAGCAAGCACATCCTGAGGTTACGTCCCGCAGAACGGTATGAAAAACGTTTAGCGCGAAGCCGCCCTGTACTCGATACTTTTTTCGCATGGCTTCAGGCCATGGATTCCCAAGTCCTGCCCAAAAGTGCCTTTGGGCAGGCGTTCAGTATTGCCTGAATCAGTGGGAGAAATTAGAGGGTTTTCTTCAAGATGGTCGTCTCGAGATCGACAATAACCGGAGTGAGCGATCGATCAAACCGTTTGTCATCGGACGGAAAAATTGGCTGTTTGCCAACACCCCGCAGGGGGCTCAGGCTAGCGCGATCATCTATAGTGTGATTGGGCCGCCAAGGAGAATGGATTAAATCCATATCTGTATCTTACCTATCTTTTTAAGAAGCTTCCTAATCTGGATCTAAAAGCTCCAGATGCTTTCGATCCACTTCTTCCTTGGTCGGATACCTTGCCTTTTTCCTGTAGAATGTAATCCGCAAAGTGCGCAAAGATTGAATCCCCACTCTACCAGGGTGGGGACAGATTGTTGGCAAAGCCCCGTTTTTTTTACGGACTTTTGTTTTTACAAGTGATCAAACTATGGAAAATGGTAGTGTTAAGGGGAATGGAGTAGACTAAAATAATAAGGAAAATCGCCTCATCCTGCTCTCTTATCCAGGATATTGGCGATCTTCTTGATCTTCTGGCATGTAGCTGTTAATAACGCCTGTTGTTGCACCTTCTTAATTCCTCGAAAACGGCAATATCGAAGCCCATGGAGCTCTTTGGCATCCGCGAAACTTCGCTCAATCGTTTGGTATCGGAGTCGATATAAATATTTGCCCGACTGGCTTCTTGAATTGGCTCTTACCCATTCCTTGCTATCTTGCCACACATGCCGGGTAATCACTTTTGTCCTGTTTCGGGAACGGGTGCATTCTTTGAGCAACGGACACTGTGCGCAATGCTTCGGATCGGATTTGTAGTGCCGATATCCTTCTCGGTCTGTTGTGACGTATGCTAACTCATGTTTTTGGGGACATCTGTAGACGTTCTTCTCCGCGTCATACTTAAAACGCCATTTGCTCATTAACCCTTTGATCGGAGTATAGGCTCTTCGGCCGACGACGGCAAAGATGTTTTTTTCTTGCAGCTTCTTACATATGTACGATGTAAAATACCCGGCGTCCAGCGCAACCGCTTCAAGCGTCTGCTCAAACCCGAATTTGCTCACGATATGCTCAAGTCGATCGATGTAAGGAACAGAATCATGGACGTTTCCCGGTGTAATATGCACATCGGTAATGATGTTGTACTTATGATCAACGGTACGATGGTCGAGATAGAAAAACCCTTCCGGTTTTCCATCGCGAACCATGTAGCCGCTATCCGGATCTGTCGTGCTCACCTTCATCTCTTTTTCTTCTTTCACTTCCTTTCTCGCTTTTAAGAGTTTTTTCCGTTTGCCTCGCGGTCGGCCATAACGGCCTGATCCAACTCATCAATATAAGCCTTTGTGCTCTGTGTGACTTGCGTCTTGATCAATTTCCGCTTATTGGCGTTGGCTTTCAAATGAGTGGAGTCGGTGATGAGTACGCGGCCACCCACAAGACGGTGATTCATGGCGAGTAGCACAACCCGGTCGAAAATTTTCTGAAATACGTCGCCTTCCTTTAGCCTCTCCCGAAAGTAGCTGAGTGTGCTGTGATCCGGTACCCGGTCTTGCAAGTTGAGGCCAAGGAACCATCGGTAAGCGATATTGGAATGAACCTCCATTTCCAATTGTCGTTCGGAACGGATTCCGAAGAGATAGCCGATGAATAGCATCTTAAATAGCATGACGGGATCAGCAGAAGGCCGACCGTTATCTTCACAGTAGTAGGGGCGAACGAGTTCAAGGATAAAGGAGAAGTCGATGTGTTTTTGAATTTTACGAAGTGGATGATTCGGGTGAACAAGATCTTCGATGCAGACAAACTCGAACTCATTTTGTACGTTAGAATTAGAACGAAGCACGAAACCACCGCCTTTACAGTATAGTTTTATTATACCATATTAACGCGGTGCATTGTTAAAAATTAAGTCCCAAAAAATTAGCCTGTTGAGGTTTTTCGACAGGCTGACCCCACTCTACCAGGGTGGGGATTTTTTCTCTCTTTTCCTAGTGAGTCGTTCCATCTTCACTTTTTATATTCAGAAGGTGGGGTTAGCTACCATCAGTGGATCGAACAACATGCTGACTTAAGAGGTGAAGAATTGGTCATTTATACGGGTGGCTACCCCCATCGTGCGTTACAAAACTTTCTGAGGAAATTGTCTGATTCTCTCTTGGGGGCATCCGGCGGGACGGAAATATGCCACTGGGGGGATATCGACTTAGGGGGTATCCGGATTTTCGAGTACTTGAAGGCACAATTTTTTCCGCATTTAAGCAAAGTCCTGTTGTCTATGAAAATACGCGGTATGGCTTCTACTTCTACCTGCCGGAGACCTGGAAAGGATATTCTATCGTTGAGGAACAATGGGAGGGTACGAGCAGCGGAGAGATGATTGAAACCGGCCCACAGCTTTTGATACGGCATCCGAACTGGACTCAGAAGAACCCGCGCCAGGACATCCCCATTATGGTTTTCACGCATGAGCAATGGAATGCTCTGCAGAATGGAGATTTTTCCGTTAGTGCAGCGCCCATCGGTCCGAGTAAACTGGGAAGCAATTCCGTATACGTCTTTGCGCTGCCGGCCCGCTACAATTATGCCTTCCAAACGGGCTTTGAAGAAGTGGAGGAAATTCTGAAGAATAATCCCCTTTGGCCAATGGAGCCCAAATGACGATGATCTAGGTTTCCAGTACAACGATTACAGACGTCAGTCAATCGCAACTGACGTTTTTCTTTTTTTATTTGAAGCTGTTAAACGATTACGATACTCCGAAAGTATGAATTTCAATTATGAAAAGATGGTATAATGGATAGAGATTCACATGATTTGACGAGGGAACGTGCGAAAGATCATGGGCCAATGGACGAAGACAGACGGCATCATTCGGGATAAACCGGTTACCTGGAGCTAAATCTTAGGGGAGGTACAATATGGCGAAAAATAAAATCCTTGCAATGAATCAGTTGGGTTTTCAGTGGAAAGGGTATGATCCTTTTTTATTTTGCATGCATCACAAGGATGCTTATCCAAGGGGAAATGAGGAGATGGGGCCGGATGCCTCTTTAGAAGGGAGAAATATCGGCACTGACTTTCAAGGGAAAGATGGATGGAATATGTATCACGGCGATACGGTTCCCGGATTTCCCCAACATCCCCATCGAGGTTTTGAGACGGTAACGGTGGTGCTGGAAGGCTATGTGGACCATGCCGATTCAAGCGGCGCTGCAGGCCGCTATGGAGCCGGTGATGTGCAATGGCTCACGGCAGGAAGGGGTGTCAACCATTCGGAAATGTTTCCTTTGATTCATCAGGACAAAGAGAATCCATTGGAGTTATTTCAAATATGGCTTAATCTGCCTAGGAAAGATAAATTTGTTGAGCCGCATTACAAAATGCTTTGGGCGGAGGATATCCCCGTAATTGAATCCAAAGATGCGAATGGGAAGAGTATCACCATCCGCCTGATCTCAGGTTCCGATAAGGGGATTAAAAGTCTGGATCCTCCGCCGCACTCCTGGGCAGCCGACGAGAACAACCATGTGGGGATATGGCTTATTCACATGGAACCTGAAGCGGTAATTCAGCTTCCAAAGGTCTCCTCCACATTAAACCGGACCATATACTTCTACGACGGAGATACCATTACCATCGAGGACATCCTCGTGAAGGTTTCCCATAGTGTAAGGCTTGCCGGGGATGAAACGATAGACATCAAAAACGGTTCAAAGGAGAGCCGCCTATTGCTTTTGGAAGGGGAACCCATCGGTGAACCTGTCGTCAGTTATGGACCATTTGTGATGACCACGGAGGAAGAGATTCGTCAAGCCTTTGCCGATTATCGAAGAACCGAGTTTGGGGGCTGGCCATGGCATCGGGATGATCTGGTCCATCCAAGGGAGAAAGGCAGATTTGCACAGTATTCCGATGGGCGAGTGGAAAATCGATCATTTTAGTTTTTTATCCGGATCATCCGGATTGCATAGAATGTTTAGATGATTTTTTAGATGAATTTAATGTAGTATTTTACGAATAAAAGCGTATGATCATAGTTATGAAGGGAATTGTGATCCATGCCAAACATTAAACCCATATCCGATTTAAGGAATTACAACGAAAATAGGTGAACCTGTTTTTTAACAAAAAATGGAAGATGGAAATATGTTATTATTGAGATCCATGAATATGAGAAATTAAAGGCTTCGTTAAAGCTGATGTCACAGCTTGCCCAAGGAGAACTGGCTGGAAAAGAGAAGGGATGAATGATTATAGAGGAAGTGGAAGCAGAACTGGGGATTGATGATGTACTCAACTTTCGGTGCGACCAAGCCTAGGTTGTGAAGTTTAGCAGGTGGAAATCCTGCTTGGAAAGGCTAAAGCCAAGCCACCAATAGCGAGTCTTGGACGACTGGAAGTAATTTCAGACGTTAAGCGTAGACAGCCAGGTAGTAGGCCTGAACGTGATGGAGCCTCGAAAAGAGTAAACCGGAGAGGTCGACGTTTTCGAAAGTACGGAAGACAACACTCATTTCTGCGTTAATGGCAAGTAGGAATGAGCTCTCCCGGGGTCGAAGAGCCAGGCATGCTATACAATGACTTCACAGCAACTTGGGAGGCCCTGCCCATTCTTCGGAAAGGAAGTATGACAAACAACCGATCGCAAGGGAGGATGTCAAATGATGGACAGGGAGTCGGATCACTGCGTAGTACCGATGAAACCGAGTAATGTCGGCGGAGGGAAGGCAGGGACATATCACCGACTTGCTATGGACACATTTTCTACACACAGGGGTAGGCCAAAAATGCAAACAAAACTAGCGAGAATAGCAGAGATTGCTAAAGAAAATCCAAAAGAGCAATTCACATCGCTGTATCACCTCTTGAACGAGGAGCTGCTGACGCAATGCCATCGAGAACTGGATGGCAATAAGGCAGCAGGTGTCGATCAAGTCACGAAAGCAGCGTATGAGGAAAACTTGGAATCAAACATCAAAGACTTGGCAGAGCGGCTAAAAAGGAAAAGTTACCGACCGCAACCTGTAAGAAGAACATATATACCTAAGGATGAAAAGAGCAAAAGGCCGCTCGGCATCCCTTCTTACGAAGACAAAATCGTGCAGTTGGGACTGAACAAGATTTTACAGGCCATCTACGAGCAGGACTTTCTAGACCTATCCTACGGCTTCCGACCGGGAAGAAGCTGTCATGACGCGCTGAAAGCACTGAATCGCATCATCGAGTATAGAAAAACCAGCTATATTGTGGACGCCGACATCCGCAGCTTCTTCACGAATGTCAATCACGAATGGCTCATGAAATTCCTTGGAGTAAGAATGGCGGACCCCAATATTCAAAGACTAATCTGGCGTTTTCTGAAGGCCGGGGTTATGGAACAGGGCACGTGGGAGCCGACGGAAACCGGCACTCCTCAAGGGGGATTATGCAAAGCTTCGCATAATCCCCCTTATGCGAAGAAAGTAATTATGCAAAGTAAACAATAAAAATGCTTATAGATTCAAGGTTTCGCTTCGATTTACTTTGCATAATATCCGAAGATGGTAATAGGAGCTTGATGCTCCAATTATCATTTTTGGAGGAATGCTTGATGCCAAAGAAATCATTGACTGAACTGCTTCATGACCTGGAGCAGGAAATGCTGCGACTCGGCTATACCGAAGGCTCCATGAAGTTTTACCGCAGGCGATGGCAGCAGTTGCTGCAATTTGCACAGGAACGAGGTGAAATGTACTATTCCGAACGATTGGGAATTGATTTTGTTGAAAAACACTTTCGCATCTTGGAAAAAGATTTCAATCGCACACTTTCACAGTCGGAAACACAAGAGTTGCGTATTATTCGCATGATTGGGGATTTTCAACTGCACCATACCGTTTTACGCCGGTATTACAAGCACAAGGAAATCCTGACGGATCCGTATTTTATCAAGATCCGCAATCATTTCAAGCAATATTGTGCCGATCAGGACTATTCCAAGGTCACTACCGACCATTACGTCAAACAGTCTGCCCGATTCATGGATTATCTTTCTTCCCATGGCGTTACGGATTGTAAGGAAATTAATCTCACCTTGATTAACGACTACATTAAAACCTTGGCCGGTTACACCTACAAAACGGTGGAACAAAATATTTGTTCTATGCGTGCCTTTTTCCGCTTTCTTCTGGAAACCGGAGAAATACAGACGGATTTTGCTGCAAAGACGCCAATGGTCCAAGCCAGAAAACAGACCCGTATTCCATCCGTATGGACAGCGGATGAATTAAAACAACTGATCACTGCCATTGACAGAGGAAGCCCAAAAGGAAAACGGGATTACGCCATCATCTTGCTGGCATGCTGTCTTGGTCTACGTTGTACAGACATTAAAAATCTGAAAATGGAGCACTTCCGCTGGGAAGAGAAGAAGCTGGTGTTCACTCAATCCAAGACAAGGGAACCCTTGTCTCTTCCACTGACACCGGAGGTAGGTTGGGCCGTGATCGACTATCTCAGGTACGGTCGGCCTAAAATCGACAGTCCCTTTATTTTTGTCAGGCATATGGCACCATTCGGCCCATTTTCAGAAGACGACCATTTAAATCAGTTGATTAAAAGATACATGGAACTGGCACACCTCCCTACCTTGAAAAAACGAAGAGGAATGCATTCCCTTCGGCACACCATGGCCAGTATGCTCCTTGAAAAAGACACGCCGCTTTCCACGATTTCAGATATCCTCGGCCATGTCGATACTGACTCCACAGCCGTCTATCTGAAGGTTGACATGAAAAAGCTAAAGGAATGTTCCCTTGATTTTGAAGAGGTAACTGGCCATGAATGAAATCATTTATGAAGGTCCTTTTAAAGACCATATCCGAAATCACGTAGAACTGAAACGGGCTGTCGGTTATAAATACGATACAGATGCAAGCCACTTGAAACGTTTTGACCGATTTACGTTGGAAAAATATCCTGATGCCACTGCCCTTACGAAGGAGATTGTCTTGGATTGGTGCAGCAAAAAAACGTACGAGGCACAGGCAAACCAATGCTCTCGTGCATCGATCATCCGCCAGTTCGGAAAATATCTGGATTCCATCGGGGTTAAAGCCTATATCCTTCCGAAAGGGTATTATCCTACGGAAGATCCATATATGCCGTATATTTATACCGCCGATGAACTGACAAGGTTCTTTGCTGAAACCGACAAATGCCGATATTGCTGCGAATGTCCATACAGACACCTGATTATGCCCGTTTTCTTCCGCATGATTTATATGTGTGGGCTAAGGGTATCTGAAGCAAGGCTTCTCAAAGTAGCGGATGTTGACCTCGAGAACGGAATCCTCACCATTCATCATTCTAAAAAAGATAACAGCAGGCTGGTACCCATGTCCGTTTCTCTTACGGAACGCTGTCGGCATTATTCGCAAATGGTACATCCTTATTCAAAAGCAGAAGAATATTACTTTCCGGCACTGAATGGTAAACCGATGACGATTCAGAATGTATACAAAAACTTCCGCAGGTTTCTGTGGCGTGCAGGCATTTCACATGGCGGCAGGGGGAAAGGCCCACGGATTCATGACTTTCGCCATACGTATGCGGTTCACTCCCTGAAAAAATGGTCTGAACAGGAAAAAGATTTAACCGTCTATCTTCCGGTGCTTAAAACATACATGGGACACGATTCCTTTGAAGAAACCGCATATTACCTGCGCCTGACTGCGGATGTATTTCCCGACATTACCTTGAAACTGGAAACTCGGTATCCGGGAATGATTCCTGAACTGGAAGGTGCTCTCAATGAAACCGACTGATTTTGCGCAGCACCTTACCGAATTTCTTTCGGTATACCTCCCATCTCAGAAAAATGTTAGCAAGAACACCATCCGTTCCTACCGTGATACGTTTAAACTTTTGATCAAGTATTGTCAGGAAACAAAAAGGATCCCGGCAGAACGGATTACCATGGAGGTACTTTCAAGGGAATTCTTTACTGGCTTTCTGGAATGGCTGGAAAACGATAGAAAGTGCAGCATCTCTACCAGAAACCAGAGACTTGCCGCTATTCATTCCTTTTTTCGGTATGTCCAGGCTGAGGAACCTTCCGGTCTATTCCACTTTCAAAAGGTCATCGCCATCCCTTCAAAAAAAGCAAAGAAAACTGTGGTGGAGCATTTAACTCCGGAGGCGATGAAACTGCTGCTGGAACAGCCCGATAGGAACTGCCTGAAAGGCCGCCGTGACCTGACACTTATGAGCGTATTGTATGATACAGGAGCCAGAGTACAGGAACTCATCGATATAAAGGTAAGAGACGTTATTCTGGAGGCGCCATCCGTCATTGTATTGACTGGAAAAGGAAACAAGACAAGACGTGTTCCCCTCATGAAGAATACCGTGTCTTTATTGGAACGCTACATTTTTGAAAACAAGCTGAATAAACCATGGAAAAGTGAATACCCCTTATTTACAAATAACCAGCATAACAAGCTGACCAAGGAAGGGGTTGCTTATATTATTTCAAAATATGTTGCATCGGCAAGGAAAACTTCAACGCTTGTGCCTCCGAAAGTGAACGTTCATATGTTCAGGCACTCGAAGGCTATGCATTTACTACAGGCAGGTGTAAACCTCATATACATCCGTGATTTCCTTGGTCATGTTGATTTAAAAACGACAGAAATTTACGCCAGAGCAGATACCGAAACGAAAAGGAAAGCGATTGAAAATGCCTATCCTGATCTGATTGACAACAATCTTCCCGACTGGAGTAAGGATCAGGCACTGCTTTCATGGTTGTCCGAACTCAAGTAGGCTAGATATTATGCAAAGTAAATGGAGTGAAAATCCTTTTATTTAGCGTCTTAATCAAGTTTACTTTGCATAATATTTTTCTTTGCATAAGGGTCCCTGATTTCGCCGATACTTGCAAACCTCTACCTGCATTACGCTCTTGATTTATGGTTCGAGATTGCAGTAAAAAGAGCGGGCCGTGGCGACGCAAATATGATCAGATACGCCGATGATTACGTGTGCTGTTTTCAATACAAGGACGATGCAGAGCGATTCTACGAAGCGTTAATTAAGCGACTGGCCAAATTCGACCTGCAAATTGCAGAAGAGAAAACGAAAATCCTGGAATTTGGACGCTTTGCCGCAGAAAACCGGAAGCGAAAAGGACTGGGAAAGCCCAAGACGTTTGATTTCCTAGGGTTTACTCACTACTGCAGCAAAAGCAGCAAGGGTAAATTCAGAGTAAAGAGGAAAACAAGCGGAAAGAAGTTTAAGGCAAAAGTGAAAGCATTCAAAGAATGGCTGAAAGCAGAACGCCATCAAGACGTGAAGGAGATAATGAAAACAATACGGGCCAAGCTGATCGGACATTATCGCTATTATGGGATAACCGACAATAGCCGAGCGCTGTCCGTATACAAATTTCAGATTACCAAAGCGTTGTTTAAATGGCTAAATCGCAGAAGCCAGAGAAGAAGCTTCACGTATGACAAATTCAATCTCTTTCTGAAACGTAACCCTTTACCCGAGCCCAAAATATATGTGAATATCTATGGCTGATCTAGCAACTTTGTAAAGGATGATATGAGGAGCCGTATGCCTTAATTGGGCACGTACGGATCTGTGAGGGGCGTGAGCTGTGAGGCTCACGTCTACTCGACCACCTTGAAAATCTGTACGAACCTTGATAGGACTAGAATTTTCCCTCGAAAAACCGCTTTGCAACGCTTCATTGCTTTCTTGTTGGAGTTCACAACAGCCAAGTTCAAACGAGATCAGTCCGCCGTTTTTTGGCAACTCCAGCAATCGATTTCGAGTTTGCCCAGTTATATCAAGGGTTTGTTCGGAAAATTAAGCTGCGAAATTTGAGTTATAATAAACTCAAACCACCAATTATTAACATAGTTAAATTTGCACGATACAATGTGAATGAACGCATTTTTTCGGTGGAGGAACAGCATTCTGCTACAAAAGACACACTTTGGCGAGATATGGAAGGTGAAGTGTTCAATTTAAAATGAGATCATTCCCCCGCCAGAAACGAAAATGCGAAGGAAAACTCGAAATCTAAACCTGTCCCTTTTTGCGGCAGGTTTTAATTTTTAAGCAGATGAAAAAACATTGGTGCGCTGCTTGACGGCTGCCACGAAAAGTTGTGAGATCATGATTGACAATTAAGGTCTATTGTTTTAGACTTGTAGTGAGGTCTATTGCAATAAACCTAAGGGGGATGTTTGAATGGAAAAATATAAGCTATATGATGCGGAGTATAAGTTCGTCAGCCTTATCTGGGACAACGAGCCGATCAATTCTACCGATCTTGTGAGGTTATGTGCCGATAAATTGGGCTGGAAAAAATCTACCACTTACACCGTATTAAAAAAGCTTTGCGAACGCGGTATCCTGGAAAACAGGGATGCGACCGTCACTGCGCTCGTTAAACGCGAGGATGTACAGAGATATGAAAGCAGAGCCATGCTGGAAAAAGCCTTTGACGGGTCGTTGCCCAAATTCTTGACCGCCTTCCTTAGCGATCGCAAACTTTCCGAACAGGAAGCTGAGGAATTGAAGCGGATTATTGAGGATGCGGTAAAATGAATGGCTTGCAAAATTTATTCACAACGATTTTAAACATGAGCCTCACTGCCTCCTTTGTGACTCTTGGTGTGCTTCTTGTCCGCTTGCTGCTTAGGAAAGCGCCAAAGGTATTTTCATATGCTTTATGGGCTGCCGTATTTTTCCGGCTCCTCTGCCCATTCTCTTTTACTTCGGAGTTGAGCATTTTAACGTTGATGTACAACCCACAATTTGCGGATGTGGCGAAATATGTGCCTCATCCAGTTGACTTCCCGCAAATAGACGCGATCGAGTCAGGGATCGACAGTGCCGACAATGCGGAGACCACCCCTTTGTTCCAAGCTGTCCCGGCCGCAAGTGTTCATCCCATGCAGATATGGATGACCGTTTTGAGCTTCATCTGGATCGCAGGAGTGATTGTGTTCCTTCTTTACAGCATGATATCTTATCTAAAAATCAAGAGAAGGCTTCAAACCGCGACGCTTGTGGAAGGGAATCTCTTTGAAACCGATGCCATCGACACGGCCTTCGTATTCGGCTTTGTCCGCCCGAAAATCTATGTCCCTGTGAATATTGGAAAGACCGATCTTTCTTACATATTGGAGCACGAGCGCACGCATATCCGCAGGCGCGATTATCTCATTAAGCCGCTTGCCTTTCTTGCTCTGATTCTTCACTGGTTTAATCCGTTTGTATGGTTGTCCTTTGTGCTGATGAGTCGGGATATGGAGATGTCCTGCGACGAAAGCGTACTACGTAAACTGGGTGACGGCGCAAAGGGCGGTTACTCCAGCTCTCTGCTATCGCTCTCCATAAAAAGGTCAGGTCTTCTCTCGTCCAATCCGTTGGCCTTTGGTGAGAGCCATGTGAGAGCAAGGATAAAAAATGTCCTCAGTTATAAGAAACCTGCATTTTTGTTGATGATTCTTGCGGTGGCTATCACTACCGTAGTCATTGTTGCGTTTATAGCCAATCCGAAAACGGAGCCTGCCCACACTCCCACAACGGAGACAAATGCGATCGGTGACGGATCAGATCAAAAAAATGAAGAACAGGAAGTCCGTGCTTTGGTAGAAGCCTTCGGGAAGACGCTCCAGAAGGTCTCCCTCACCGCCCCCAAGGATTTGGTAGCAACAAGCATTGAAGAGAATTACAGCCAATATGTGACGCCTGAGTTGCTGCAAAAATGGAAAGATGATCCACAAAGCGCCCCCGGCCGCGAGGTATCCAGTCCATGGCCTGACCGTATCGTTATTTTGAGGGCGGAAATGAGCGATATGAACCAATATACGGTTTACGGAGAAATCATCGAGGTCACAAGCGTTGAGCTGGGCAACGGTGGAGTTGCCGCTAAACGCCCGGTCACTGTTGCAGTCCAGAAGGTAAACGACCGCTGGTTGATCAGCGGCGTGACCATCGGTGGATATGCTAAGCAAAGCCCCGTGGTTTATAAAAATACGCGGTATGGCTTCTACTTCTACCTGCCGGAGAGTTGGAAAGGATATTCTATCGTTGAGGAACAATGGGAGGGTACGAGCAGCGGAGAGAGGATTGAAACCGGCCCACAGCTTTTGATACGGCATCCGGACTGGACTCAGAAGAACCCGCGCCAGGACATCCCCATTATGGTTTTCACGCATGAGCAGTGGAATGATCTTCAAAATGGGGATTTTTCCGTGAGTGCCGCGCCCATCGGTCCGAGCAAACTGGGAAGCAATTCCGTATACGTCTTTGCGCTGCCGCCCCGCTACAATGATGCCTTCCGGACGGGCTTTGAAGAAGTGGAGGAAATTCTGAAGAATCATCCCCTTTGGCCAATGGAGCCCAAATGACGATGATCCAGCTTTCCGGTACAACGATAACAGACGTCAGTCAATCGCAACTGATGGCCATGGCATCGGGATGATTTGGTCCATTCAAGGGAGAAAGGCAGATATGCACAGTATTCCGATGGGAGAGTGGAATATCGATCATTTTAGTTTTTGATCCGAATCATCAGGATTGCATAGAATATTTAGATGAATTTAATGTAGAATTTTACGAATAAAAGTGTATAATCATAATTATGAAGGGAGTTGTGATCCATGCCAAACATTAAACCCATATCCGATTTAAGGAATTACAACGAAGTCCTGCGGGACATTACCATAGGTGAACCGGTCTTTTTAACTAAAAATGGCAGAGGAAAATATGTTATAGTTGATATCCATGAATATGAGAAATTAAAGGCTTCGTTAAAGCTGATGTCACAGCTCGCCCAAGGAGAACTGTCTGGAAAAGAGAAAGGATGGATGACTATAGAGGAAGTGGAAGCAGAACTGGGGATTGATGATGTATAAACTGAAAATTTCGCCAGAAGCTAAAGATGATTTAGCAGAAATTAAGGAGTACATCTCTAAGGAACTTTGCAACCCACAGGCAGCTAAAAATCTTGTGTCTAAAATCACCGAAAAGATTCGTGGGTTGGCGGAACATCCCGGAATGGGCGCGCCGTTATCTTCTATCCTAGATATACAGATAGACTATCGTTTCCTTGTTTGTGACAATTACTTGATATTTTACAGATACGAAGATGGAATTGTATTCGTGTCAAGAATCTTATACGGTAGGCGAGATTATACGCGTATTTTGTTCGGTGAATCCACTGCATCTAACAATTCATCATGAGGTCTTATGTTTTCCTATATAATTGTACGTCATATTTTGAATTTGTAAACACTCATTTGATTTAAGCTATTTCATGGAGTTGGGTTTGGGGGTCACCCAGGCTTTGCGCCATGGATGATTGGGAGCATGCTTTTATAAAATTTCATCAGTCGCAGGGAGGAGTTACTAATGTTTTCGACCAATCGACTTCACATAAAACCCATTGAAGCAATTCATGTAGATTGCCTCTAACAGGTTTATATGTCTAATCCCGATTATGTTAACTTGACAGAGGGTACAAATGATGGAATAGGCACCTATACAAAAGAACAAATGTTGCGGGATTTACATATCGCAGAGTTAACAGGAAGAAAGGTTATAGGGATTTTTAAGAAAGAGGATCAGAACTTGATTGGTTTCCTTGAATATTGGGAAAAAGCCGATGTGGATCAGGTGCCTTGGTTGGGGCTATTGTAAATTGGTGATCGTGGATCATGCATACCGGCTTTTTCTTCTAGGGTTTCTTGCATGGCTTGAGGAGAATGGATGCCCTTTTGTATTTCTGAATACGATGAAACGAAGATGTCGATGAACGTATATAGTTATAATGAAAATATATTCATACAGGATAGAAAGGATGATTCAAATCCTTACCCTCATCCTTTTGCTTCCCGTCGTTATCAGCTACATTGTGATGTTGGCTACTTACCTTTCGCAATCGAATGACAAGCAGGGGATGCTCTTTGCGATTAAATTGCCTGCTCATGCCATGGAACATGCGGAGATTCGGCGGATACGGTCCCGTTTTCACAAGCAGATGATTCAAATCGGCGTAGGGATGGGGCTATTGCTGATCCCCTTTGTGCTGTTGCAGGCATGGTTCGCTTTTCAATTGATCTATTTTTTTGTATGGTTCATTCTCTTTTTTGTCGTCATGGTCATTCCTTTCCGTCGGGCTTTCCGGGAGACCCTTGCTTTGAAACGGGCCAACGGCTGGTATACAGATCAAGATGACGATGAATATTGGGCGAACGGATTCACCTATCATAATCCGAACGATCGGCGTCTTTTTGTGGAAAAGCGCGTGGGCATCGGGCTTACCGTAAATACGGGCACTTTGGGCGGGAAAATCATCATGGGATGCATCCTGGCGCTCTTTGCCGCGGTGGTGCTGGGCGTATCCTTCATGGTGATCGTGTCGGAGTTTACGGCGCCAACATTGACGATTACGCCGGATCGTCACGTTAAAATTGATTATCTGTTTTACCCATATGACTTTGCGGTTGCCGATATAGAGCAATTGGCGCTCGTGGACGAAGTGCCGTCCGGCGTGAAAACTAACGGGGAAGCGACCGACCAATCTGCGCGGGGAGATTTTCGCTTAGATGGACTGGGGAAGTCGAGGCTTTACATTTTCAAGAACAACCCACCCTACATTCAAATCAAGTTGGCAGACGTCTATATTTTTTATAATGAGAAAGACCCGGTTCTGACCCGACGGCTGTTCGAGCAACTGCAGGAACTGAGTGGCGATCATTGATGGAAGTTTGGTGAGGAATCTTCATGTATAAAGTGATGATCGTTGAAGATGATTTGACGATTGCGCGAGCGATCAAAGATCATCTCAGCAAATGGGATTATGACGTGACCTATGTCACCGATTTTAAGAATATTACGGAACAGGTGATTCGCTTTCTTCCCCATCTGGTGCTATTGGATGTGGTGCTTCCGTTTTTTAACGGTTTTTACTGGTGCGGCGAAATCCGCAAGATCTCTAAAGTGCCGATCATCTTCATCTCCTCCGCCGGTGACAATATGAACATCGTGATGGCCATCAATATGGGCGGGGATGATTTTATCGTCAAGCCCTTTGATTTAAATGTACTAACCGCAAAGGTGGGAGCGCTGATGCGGCGGACTTACTCTTTTCAAGGGCAAATCAATGTCATCGAACATCGCGGCATCCTCTTAAACCTAAGCGATGCGACGCTCATCTATCGGGATCAAAAAATCGAGTTGACGAAGAATGAGTTTAAGATTCTGCAACTGATGATGGAGAACATCGGCAAAGTGGTTTCCCGCGAGGAGATCATGCAACGTCTATGGGAGAATGATGCCTTTGTTGACGACAATACCTTGACCGTAAACATCGCCCGCCTGCGGAAAAAGCTGGTGGAATCCGGACTTGACCATTTCATTACAACCAAAAAAGGGCTTGGATATATGGTGGAGTGATATGAAGGAATGGATAAGCATCGTAGGCGCCTATTTGAAAGGGAATAGAATTCATCTCATCGTTATCCTGGCTTCGTACGGCATCTTTCTCTTGGTCTTCTCCCTCTATGCCTTGCCTTTCGAAGCGGTCGGTTATGCCGTCCTCCTCACCACCGTTTTTCACATCATCATCGGGAGTGTTCACTTGGTCTCCTTTTACAGGAAACATATCATCCTTACCAAATTAAGAAACAGCATCGCGATGACCGATGTTCGATTCCCCCTTGCCAGAGACCTGATTGAAAAGGATTATCAAGACTTGGTTCATATTCTGGATCAAAAGTGAACGATCGGCAGAGGAACCAAAGTGAAGATCGGACTTGATCATCCGGATATCCTGGCCGAATAAGGGAAGCTTACCAAAATGTAAGTTTGGGAGAGAAAATGTAAGCCGCGGGAAAAAGGAGTATCTGGATAAAACCCAAGGGTATCATCAACTAAATCGATACCTAAAAACTCATTTCGAAATTACGGAACAAGAGATCGAAAAATTCGCCAGAACCTGTGCAAATCAAGTTTTGATCGGTGATAAGACAGCGGATTTGATCGAAATGATCCAAAAGGAATTTGAAATTTTGTCCATTGATGAATTAAACGAGTTCATGCAAAAGATAACCGCTTTTACGAATGATTTACGCCAATGGATTTTAAAAGGGTATTCTCCCAATGAACTATTCGAGAAGGAAAAGAAGAACCTCAAGCCTTTGCCTAATGTTCCTTTTGCAATTGGTAGAAAAGCAGAAATGATTGATATGAAGTCGAAACAAAAAGTAGGCAGAAATGATCCGTGCCCTTGCGGAAGTGGTCTAAAATTCAAGAAATGTTGTGGAAAGTAACGTGATCGTATATTTAAGCGGAGAATACTTACAAGTACTGCAAAAAGGTAACGACCTCTTTCATTAAAAATGGGGTGATTTTTAATGCGGACCTTTATCGCTGATCAATCAAGTACCGTTCATTTGGAGTATAATCGCCTTGATCAATGATGTTGGAAGCGTAGTTTTCTATTTTTATGTAGAATCAGACGATTGAGGGATGACTGAGCGATAGGAGCTAGATTTGGTATGGCAAAAGAGAGACAGGTAGCAGATGAAGATGAAAAAGTCCTATGGGACATTACCATAGGTGAACAGGTCTTTTTAACAAAAAATGGCAGAGGCAAATATGTTATGGTTGATATCTATGAATATGAGAAATTAAAGGCTTCGTTAAAGCTGATGTCACAGCTCGCCCAAGGAGAACTGTCTGGAAAAGAGAAAGGATGGATGACTATAGAGGAAGTGGAAGCAGAACAGGGGATTGATGATGTATAAACTGAAAATTTCGCCAGAAGCTAAAGATGATTTAACAGAAATTAAGGAGAGCATCTCTAAGAAACTCTGCAACCCACAGGCAGCTAAAAATCTTGTGTCTAAAATCACCAAAAAGATTCGTGGGTTGGCAGAACATCCCGGAATGGTTTTGAATATGTAATTTAGACCGATCCAGCTACAAGTGGGAAAACGAATACGCCAAACGAACGGCGGTAGAGCGCGTAAACAGCCGGCTTGACGTATCCTTTGGATTCGAGCTTTCGCCTCGAGACATGGAAAAAGTGAAGATGAGAACCGGACTTGCACTATGCGCGATGCTGGCAGATTGTCATGTTTTACTCTTAATACCCGGTAGAAATGGGGTTGCGTAGCTTTAAACTTAGGATGCTAAAAGAGAAGAAAAAGCACAAATTAAATAGGTCTAACAAAAGCCTGGACAAAGATAGTGAAACATAACAGAATTTTTCGATTTGCCAATTCTATAATTAATATTAGGCACGAATCTGGAAAATTTTCCGATATAGAGCCTGAAAAACCTAATTTTTGAGGGTAAAAAAACCGAATTATTTCAATACACAGATATGGGAAAACGTGATAATATTAAAGCGTGCAAGATGGCATCTATAAAATTTAAAAGAGGCGAGAGTCATAAAGAGAGTATAGTACTCTATGCGAGGACAGCTCGTTTGTTGATGGAGCAAGTCGTGGAAGATTATTATAGCGAAAGAGTACAAAAGGTTGTGGTTATCCTCGAGTCAAGTTTGATGACATCACGGCAGTACTGGAGCTGCCAGAACGGAACAGGAAACGTTTCCGTACTACGGGCGGTCAGGAGCGCCTTAATGAGGAAATCCGCAGGCGAGATCGGGGGATTCGAATCTACCCGAATCGAGACTCGGCGATACGGCTTCTAGGTGCCTAACTGATGGAGATTGACGAGAAATGGCAATCTGGTCACCGGTACTTTGACATGGAAGACGATTACATCTGGCGGGAGGAGCGTAGGAAGAAGGAGGTAGCGGAGCCACAGCAGAGCGTCCGAAAGGTTGGTTAACATAATGCAATCACAGGGGAGGGGAGAATTTACACCACATTTAGGACTTGACCCAGCTGCCGGCGGTTGATTTTCAAGGGAGAGTTGATAATCTTGGGTCGTAATCGGGAACAAATTGGGAGGTGCGAATGGATGTCACGAATGAAGAAAATGATCTATATTTTTCTCATTGCTATACTCGTTCTCAGCACCGAAGGTGTCGTAGGTAATCGTTCAGCGGATGCTTACCAAGGCAACGGTGAAGGCACATATTCCAAGGATCAAATTTTCCAAGGTATTTTTTTTGGGTACGGCGAATTTGGAAATAAAGTGTTCGAAGACATCTTTCAGAATTTCTCTGATAAACAACGAGAAATATTGAGATCCAAGGAATACAAAAACGCGATAGACAAGATCACGCGGTTGATTACGAAGGAAGATCCTGGTTACTTGGATGAGCTAGCTGCAGCGGTTTATTCAAAGGACCCTTATAAAATCGATCAAGCACTCCAAAAGGGCGGTAAACTTATTTACACAGCGATTCATGATCACGCACAGGAGCTAGACTTAAAGACAGCGGATGGAGTCCAAAACCCCGTGAGGGGTGAAGGCTTGGGTGTTGGGGATTACCGTGGTGTACTACCTGGCAGCGGCAGTTCAAAACACAGCTATTGCCTTGTATGTCGGCGCGTTTGAAGTGTACCTGGCTCTTACCAGTGTTCAATACGTATGGCAAGCAGTATACTGGCCACAATCAGCATCTGTGCATGCAAGCGATTTTGACAAAGAACAACTGGTGGCGGACATCATATCGGCTTCGTAGACAGCCAAGTGGGGATATATAATGGAAGCAAGAAACTAGATAACAAGAAGGGGGGAAGCAGGTTCATATCGATTACCAAAAGTCGTGCAGCATATCAAGATAAGATCCAAGAATTGTATGCGTAGGTCGGTCGCCTGAGCACATATTACGCAGCTAACATTGGAACGTCAACCACAAGGCCGTCCAGCGTCCTATGCGGGAGATGGGGATTGCGGGAATTACTCCAGTACCGGACCTTCGCCGGCTCGCTTAAGCACACCGGGGTAGCCCTTACCTATTGCCCGCCTTGCAGATTGAGAGTCCGAACCGCGTCTGGGATATTGACATCCCATACATTTGCATGGCGCATGGGTGAATGTACCTGGTAGCGATCCTGGACGGGTACTCCCATCATGTGGTCAGCGGGAAGTGTGTCGGGGATTGGCCCCCTTCACCGAAGGGGGCCTCCTCCCTAGAGTGGGTAGCAAAGCCTAAAGGATACCCCTCCATCAGAGTGATCGGGGGATAATCCAGAAATGGAAAACAGGTTCGGTGTACACATCCAAATTCAGGAATTCCAACACACTTTAAAAATGCCAAAAAATTTTCTTGACATTAGGGACCATATCACAGAATAGTCAAATGCGAAATCGTGTGATTGAATGAGTAAAAGAAACAAAATACTGCTTTCCTTCAGAGAGGAGATTTTGATGATCGAACAAAATACTGTTATTTCTGCCATTATAATGACTATCACGGCGGTTCTCCTAGTTCTTCTTGCAGCGCTCTCATTAAAGTTCGGTCCGAACTCTCTTCTAGGCCTCCGCCTTCCTTGGACGGTGCAAAATAAGAAAATCTGGCAGGCCAGTCAGCAAATTTTGTTTATTACTTTCGTACCTATGTCAATCGGTATTATAGTTGTGGCTTGGAGCATAGTTGTGGCTTGGACCATAAAAGATAATCCAGTTTTGATTATACTGCCCATTTTAGCCGGTTTAGTGATGGTAGTTGTCAATACCATCTTTATAAGTATATACACTTATGTATTGAGTAAAAAAGATGAATATAAGGAGTGAAGAGTAAGCTTTTGAATGTACAATATGCGGATTCTCCTCGATGATGGAGAAGTCTACGAAACTCTACAACGGACCCAAGAAAGTGGGCGGCAATAACGGAGATTTTAAAGTAGGATGGAATTAGTCGAATGTGAAATCGTGCGATTGAGTGAGAAAAACGGAGAACATACTACGTTCCTTGAGGGAGGAGGTTTTGATCATCGAACCAAATACTGTTGCGGCTGTCGCCATGACTATCATAGCGGTGCTCCAAGTTCTTCTTGCAGCACTCTCATTAAAAGTTGGTCCGAACTCTCTGCTTGGTCTCCGCCTTCCTTGGACGATGAAAAATATGAAAATCTGGCATGCGAGTCAACAGATTGGGTTTATTACTGCGGTAACTACGTCAATCGGCATTTTAGTTGTGGCTTGGACCATAAAAGATAACCCACTTTTGATTATACTGCTCGGTGTAGGGATGATAGTCGCAAATACCATATTTATAAGTATACAGACCTATGTATTGAGTAAAAAAGATGAATATAAGGAGTGAAGAGTAAGCTTTTGAATGTACAATATGCGGATTCACCTCGATGATGGAGAAGTTCGACGAAACTCGTTTCGAGGGAGTCAGGTTTTTGAGCCTTTTTTGGTGCTGAAAAGGTGAAGACGGATAAGGGGTGAAGAGAAGGGGCCCGAAAACTTTCCTCCAATGGTTTCAGGAAAGCCAGGGGTTTTGAGGGGAGTGGGGAGTGGTTTCGGGCAAATTCGTCGATAGAGTGATCTCGACGACCCATTGTACCACTCCTGCCGTTGCTGGGCTGGCCAAGATGCGGGCCCGCTTCGGTTTTGCTTTGTGCGTGATGCTGGCAATGGCATCGGGGAGGGCGCGGGAGAGACAGCAAGAACGCATGAGGAGCTTGATTCGAAGCGTGTCCGAAGCGGAATGCGATCGAAGGCGGGGCTCCTGGGCCTGATAACCCAGAACCTGCCCGTGGTTCAGCATGGCCTGAACCGTCCAATATGTGGTTGATAAACCATATCATGGAAATGCCGAACCACCAAGCCGATTGGATTCGTGCTGAAGGTCCAGAGAAAAAGGGATTTCGAAAAAAGCCCTTTTTTATAAATATTGCATTTTTAGCAAGAAGGTGTTGATATGGAAAGAAGGCCAAATCTGTTTTTATTTGTGGTTGTAATCAGTGCAGGCTTGTTAGTCTTTCTTTTGAGTGCCCTTCAGCTCACGCTTCCCAACAATCCAACACGTGTATTAAAGAATATGACGATAAGTAAGATTTTTCCACAAGGTTGGGGATTTTATTCCATCTCTCCCCGAGAAGAGCAAATTATCTTATACGACGAAAATGGCAATCTGGCAGTTGATTGGCCTAACGCCAGTCTAAGTAATCTTTTCGGTCTTCTGCGAAAAGGGCGAGCACAAGGGCTGGAGGTCGGGATTGTGTCTGCAGAACTTCAAGAAAATGATTTTACTCAGACAGAAGGTAATCTGAAAGAGGCTATCAAATCATACCACGGAAGAATAATTACAGTAAAAAACCCGACCCCTAATGCCATGATAAGCGGGAAATATTTTGTAGTTAAATATCAAATCGTACCGTGGACTTGGGCACGCTTGATAAAGCAAGAAGATGCCCCAGCTAAGATTGTTGAGGTGAATGTCGTTGATTAAGAGGATAAATGAAAAAATGATAAATTTTGCCCTTGCAAATAATCCATTCACCAACGTGTACGGACTTGCTCGTTCCATGATGGCTTTTTCCACGTTTTTGCTCTTCTTATTCAATAAAACTGAGTGGCTCTTCCGACCAGCTCAAGGGCTCTCAGAAATCGATATGAGTCAAAATCTTGTGCAGAAGATATCCTTTTTTAACTTGTTTCCGAATCACCTGGAGGTCGCCCGGTGGATCATAGTGATCCTTATGTTGATTGTTATGTCTGGATGGCGACCAAGAATCACTGGGATTATTCACTTCTGGATTGCGTTTTCAGTGTTTAATAGTGCCATCCTTTTAGACGGGGGAGAACAAGTTCTAACCGTGATGACACTTATTCTTTTACCCATTACTCTCTTGGACGATCGTAAGTGGCATTGGTCAATGCCCGAAACCAGGGCAGGAAGTGCAGCCTATTTATACAAAGTTATGGGAGCTCATGTTTTTATTACCTTCGCGCGTCTACAGCTCTCTATCTTATACGGGCAGGCTGCTATTGAAAGACTTAAAAATCCTGAGTGGTTAGACGGAACGGCTGTTTACTATTTCTTTCAGATACCGATGCTCGGTATCACCGAGACAATGAAATCACTGTTAAACCCGATCTTGACCTCCCCCTTTGTATTTTTTATTACTTGGGGCGTAACTATCGTAGAGTTATTCCTTGCTTTTGGATTTTTGGCTCCGAAGAATAGATGGAAGTACTTTCTCGCTTCAGGGGTGTTCTTACACTTGGGAATCGCGGTCTTGCTTGGTCTTTGGACGTTCTCTCTCACGATGATTGCTTGCTTGATCGTTTCATATGTACCAGAAGAAAAGATGTTGGGGCTTAAGTGGTTAAGCAAATGGTTTAATAGAAAAGACGTATATACGGAATTACAGAACAATCCAGCACTTTAGAGGCTGTTCCACTCTTTTAGTACGCCGGGAATCAACATCTCATCTGTGTAAGGCGCTCAACGACCGGGCGTTTGCCGATGAGAGCCGGTGAATCGAGGTTGGCTCAGTGGGCACGGTGTAGCAGCGACGGAAATGCCCCCTTTTCAACGTCAGATCCTAAGTGCACTGGATATTTAAGAGCTGCACCATTTTTTCCGGATGGATCCCATAGGTATTCGTGTGACTTCGAACTCTCCAACTCGGAAAATACTGAGTGGCAGTAACACTGTGACTCGTTCAGCAACCCTATTTGCTAGTGAAAAGGAGGTCTGTTACTCTTGGTAGGTCACTATCGTTTACGAAAGAGCTCTTTTATGACTGTTTACTATGATGGATATTGTCCATATTGCCGTGCTACCGCCATGAGCATTCGAGGTCTGGATCTTTCGCGGCGGATACGTGTGATTTCATTTCGGCATGATACGAGTTATGAAAATGATGGCATTAAAATCGAAGATCTTGAACAAGAAATGGTAGTCCTTCTCAACCAAGGTGATCAATATCGTATCTATAAGGGTTTTGAAGCAGTGTTAGCGGTGCTGCGAGGATTACCATTACTTTGGCCGGTGTTTCCGCTCGTTTGGTGTATGGGGCGTGTCGGATTGGGTGATAAGGTTTATCGCTGGATGGCGGACAATCGTCTGATCATACCCGATGCAAAGCATTGCCAGTATGGATTTTGTCCTGGTCCCCCCAAAAAAACCTTAGAACGTAGGTGAACAATAAGACGATAATGCATCTTGTGGAAATATGCTGCATATATTGCTTTAACATCCACTTTCGCTCGGCTTGTTTCACGATTCCCAAAAAGACTAAGACTTCTTCTAAAAAACCTTATTTTCATTCATCTTGGTGCCGCTTGCGGCATGGGAATCTACGTATATTTGTCCTACGTATATTTACCATGCTGGAAAAGCGTTGGAACTCAATGCAACTCAACATGCCGTTGATCTGAACAGGCAAACGAAATGGGTGTACGAGTGTTCAGCCTGCCACCGCTCGATGCAACCCTTCGTGGGCGTCACTGATCACCAACTGAACCCCTCGAAGGCCACGAGCTACCAAGCCTCGCAAAAACGTCGTCCAAAAAGCACTGTGCTCACTCATCATCAGGTCAAACCCCAACACCTCTCGTTCCCCGGTTTCTCGGACGCCAATGATGGTGACCTACGCCATTCCCATCACCCGTCCGGCCTTCTTTTTAAACTTGGGCACCCAAATTTACACCACTACCAGGTACTATAACTGTATCCAATCTGCAGGGGTTAATCCAATTGAGAGTTATTTACCTCTGCCGTTGTAGGTGCTCCACTAAGTTATTTCGAATACTGTCTATGATAACTTAAAAATAGGCCAGCGTATTCATTAAAAAGCCGACCATAACCGATTAACCTACTTGGAGAGAAAATTAAATTGAAAGAAACAGGTGTCACGGCAGTCGGAGAGATATCCGGAGACATATTGTGGTGGTATATGCAGCATGGGACCGCTCCGTCGTATGCATGGATACGCTTAAACATGCCTAGATAGGGATTGATGAACGATCGAAAAACCCTTTACTGAGAAGGATTTCAGCCTCTTGATGGCGAAATATAGTACCATGATTTCACGCTAAAACCTTCAACGAGTGGTGATCATTGAGTGGCGATCACTGATGGAAGTTTGGCTGTCAATGAGGAATGTGGTGAGGAATCTTCATGTATAAAGTGATGATCGTTGAAGATGATTTGACGATTGCGCGAGCGATCAAAGATCATCTATGCAAATGGGATTATGACGTGACCTATGTCACCGATTTTAAGAATATTACGGAACAGGTGATTCGCTTTCTTCCCCATCTGGTGCTATTGGATGTGGTGCTTCCGTTTTTTAACGGTTTTTACTGGTGCGGCGAAATCCGCAAGATCTCTAAAGTGCCGATCATCTTCATCTCCTCCGCCGGTGACAATATGAACATCGTGATGGCCATCAATATGGGCGGGGATGATTTTATCGTCAAGCCTTTTGATTTAAATGTACTAACCGCAAAGGTGGGAGCGCTGATGCGGCGGACTTACTCTTTTCAAGGGCAAATCAATGTCATCGAACATCGCGGCATCCTCTTAAACCTAAGCGATGCGACGCTCATCTATCGGGATCAAAAAATCGAGTTGACGAAGAATGAGTTTAAGATTCTGCAGCTGCTGATGGAGAACATCGGGAAAGTGGTTTCCCGCGAGGAGATCATGCAACGTCTATGGGAGAATGATGCCTTTGTTGACGACAATACCTTGACCGTAAACATCGCCCGCCTGCGGAAAAAGCTGGCGGAATCCGGGCTTGACCATTTCATTACAACCAAAAAAGGGCTTGGATATATGGTGGAGTGATATGAAGGAATGGATAAGCATCGTAGGCGCCTATTTGAAAGGGAATAGAATCAATCTCATCGTCATCCTGGCTTCGTACGGCATCTTTCTCTTGGTCTTCTCCCTCTATGCCTTGCCTTTCGAAGCGGTCGGTTATGCCGTCCTCCTCACCACCGTTTTTCTCATCATCATCGGGAGTGTTCACTTGATCTCCTTTTACAGGAAACATATCATCCTTACCAAATTAAGAAACAGCATCGCGATGACCGATGTTCGATTCCCCCTTGCCAGAGACCTGATTGAAAAGGATTATCAAGAATTGGTTCATATTCTGGACCAAAAACGAACGGAGATGATGAGTGAAAAGGAGAAGGCTTTTGCCGAGATGGTGGATTACTACACCACCTGGGCGCATCAGATTAAGACGCCCATCGCGGCAATGCGGCTCCTTCTGCAGTCGGAGCCATCCGACGCCAATCAGGAGCTTTTGGACCAGCTCTCCAAAGTGGAGCAGTATGTGGAAATGGCTCTTCAATATATGCGGATGGAAAATATGAGTGGGGACCTCCTCTTCAAAAGGTATCCCCTGGATGATCTCGTAAAGCAGGCGGTAAGGAAAACTTCAAAATCCTTCATCCGCAAAAAAATAAAGCTGAACTATGAACATGTAAACCGCCCGGTGCTGACGGACGAGAAGTGGCTCGTTTTCGTCATCGAGCAGATCTTGTCCAATTCCCTGAAATATACCCCTGAAGGGGGAGAGATCTCCATTTATGTGGAGGATTCACCCCTTACCTTGGTGATCGAAGATACGGGCATCGGCATTGAGGAAGAGGATTTGCCGCGGGTATTTGAAAAGGGCTTTACCGGGTATAACGGACGGTTGGATAAGAAATCGACCGGTATCGGCCTATATCTGTGCAAGCGGATTTTGGACAAACTTAACCATACGATCCGGATCGAATCGGCGGTCGGCAGAGGAACCAAAGTGAAGATCGGACTTGATCATCCGGATATCCTGGCCGAATAAGGGAAGCTTACCAAAATGTAAGTTTGGGAGAGAAAATGTAAGCCGAAGAAAGGGCGAAGCATTTTCTCTTTTTGCTATAATGGGCGCGACGATCAATCGTGGAGGGAGAGACATGTCACTGTTGGAGGTTCGTAACTTAAAGAAAATCTATACTACCCGCTTTGGAGGAAATCCCGTTCTTGCCCTTTCCAACGTCTCCTTTTCGGTGGAGCAGGGGGAGTATGTGGCGATCATGGGGGAGTCGGGCTCGGGGAAGACAACCCTGCTCAATATGATTGCGGCCCTCGATAAACCCACCGGCGGAGAGATTCTGCTCAATGGCAAAAGCATCCTCTCCATCAAGGAAAAGGAGATCTCTGCCTTTCGGCGCGACCATTTAGGCTTTGTATTTCAAGACTTTAATCTGCTCGATACCTTCTCGATCCAGGATAACATCTTCTTGCCCCTGGTATTGGCAGGGAAAACCTATGAGGAGATGAATGCACGGCTTGCGCCCATCGCGAAGAAGCTCGGAATCAGCGATATCCTTATGAAATACCCTTATGAGGTTTCCGGGGGTCAAAAGCAAAGAGCCGCCGTCGCGCGTGCGCTCATCACAAGGCCGCAACTGATTCTCGCCGATGAGCCGACCGGTGCCTTAGATTCCCGCGCCACCGAAGAGCTCCTAAAGCTATTTACCCAAATCAATGCGGAGGGACAAACGATTCTGATGGTGACCCACAGCATCAAAGCGGCCAGCCATGCCAAAAGGGTTCTCTTCATCAAGGACGGTGAGGTATTTCATCAGATTTACAAGGGTTCCCTGTCCAATGAAGAGATGTATCAGAAGATCTCCGACACCCTCACCATGATTGCGACGGGGGGTGTAAGAGATGCGTAAATTCTTCTATTCCAGGCTTGCCATCATGAATATCAAGAAGAGTTCCAAAACCTATGTCCCGTATCTATTCACCTATATCGGTACGGTCATGATGTATTACAATATGTATTTTTTGGCCGTCGCAAAGGATATCGGCAGCCAAAGCGACAGCCAATCTTTACGACAGATGTTGTTTTTTGGTGCGATGGTAATCGCCATCTTTTCCGTCATTTTCTTGTTTTATACCAACAGCTTCTTAATTAAAAGGCGCAAAAAGGAGTTTGGGCTCTTCAACATTCTGGGAATGGAGAAAAAGCATATTGCCCGGGTGATGACGGTTGAGACTTTGCTAATAACGCTCATAAGCCTCGTGGTAGGCCTTTTGGCGGGAATCCTTTTAAGCAAGCTGATGATTTTGCTGCTTTTTAAAATCATCTCCTTTCACGTCAGTTTCGGCTTTGAAATCCCGGCCCCTGCCGTCATTTCTACGGTTCTTTTGTTTTCCGGCATTTCGATCCTTAATCTGACGTATAATATCTTTCAAGTCTATCGCTCAAAGCCGATTCAGTTGTTAAAGGGCGGAAATGTAGGGGAGAGAGAGCCGAAGACGAAATGGATCTTAGCATCCGTCGGTCTTCTATCGCTTGGAATTGGATATAATATCGCATTAACGACGGAAACCCCGCTCGCCGCATTAAACAGGTTTTTCCTGGCGGTCCTTTTGGTGATCATCGGGACCTACGCCCTGTTTACGGCGGGAAGCGTGGCCGTTCTCAAAATGCTTCGGAGGAATAAAAGGTTTTATTACAAGGCGAACCACTTTATCTCCGTCTCCGGGATGATCTACCGCATGAAGCAAAACGCGGTGGGGCTTGCCAATATTGCGATCTTGTCAACGATGGTGATCGTGACCCTCTCGACGACCATTTCCCTGTATGTGGGAGTCGAAGATGTGTTACGGACACGATACCCCAGGGATGTGATGGTTGACGCCGCGAATGTCTCAGAGGAACAGATCAGCCGGATCGATGCGGTCATTGAAAGAGAGCTCGCTGCGTCAAAGATGACGCCAAAGAATGGCTTTCGTTATCGTTCCATGGAATGGATGACCATCCAGGACGGCAACCATTTTACCGCTGCCCAAAAAAGCGATTTTTCCCGCAGTCAGACGGCGTTCCTTCTATTGATACCCCTTGAGGATTACAATCGAATGGAGAAGAGATCCGTATCACTTTCAAGCGGCGAAGCGCTTCTTTATCCGCTGCGAGGAAAGATTGAGGGAGACACGATCAGCTTCAATGACTTTCGGCTTTCCATTAAAGAACGTCTCTCTTCCCTCAACACAAGAGGGGAACTAAATGGTATGCTCATCAATAGTTACCTGGTCGTTGTGGATAGTGTCGATACGATACTACGGATTAACCGTTCTCTTGAAGGAAATGAAAGTGCTATGAAAAATCTTTCCTATCATTACGGATTTGATGTGAACGGCGATCGAGATCAAAAAATAAATCTGATCAACACATTGCGAAGCGAGATGAAGAAGATCACCGAGAATCATAACGTAGACGGGATCGAAAGTTCACGAGACAGCTTTTTTACCCTTTATGGCGGGTTATTCTTCCTCGGCATCTTCTTAGGTCTCTTGTTTATCATGGCGACGGTGCTGATCATCTATTATAAGCAGATTGCGGAGGGGTATGAGGATCGGGAGCGTTTTGAAATTATGCAGAAGGTGGGCATGAGCCGCGCAGAAGTGAAGCGGGCGATCCGAACCCAGGTACTTGCGGTCTTCTTCTTACCCCTGGTTACGGCGGTGATTCATTTGGCGTTTGCTTTCAAGGTGATCACGAAATTGCTTAACGTCTTCAACCTCACGAACATCCCGCTTTTTGCTTTCTGTACCGCGATCACCATCCTTGTATTTGCCGGTTTTTACGTGTTTGTCTATATACTCACCGCGAGAACCTATTATAAGATTGTAAGTTTCGTCTCTGGTTAATATTAACGAACACCTTGTTGAGGATTCCTCTCGGGTGAGATTGGGGAGCTCCTGCATCCATTCTGGCGCTCCCCGATTCCCTTCTTCAGTCTTTTGGAATGTGGCGGCGGTGGTTGACGACAAACCCTTTGGCGGTGTTGGCTTGGAGGTGAAGGAGGAAGCTTAACACGGACCTTTTTCAAAGTAGGATCCTTTATGGTAGAATAATCTTAGTTGAAAAAACTTTTATCCGATTGAAGTGAGGGAAAATCCCATGGTTGATCTGGACAAGGCAATACCAATGGTGATTAAAGTCCTAAACGAGCAATTCTCCCCCTATTTTATTGTCTTGTTCGGTTCGTACGCAAATGGGAATCGAACCTCCGAGAGTGATTTGGATATTGCGTTTTTAAGTGAAAAAGAGAGTGATTCGTACACCCGTTTTTTAACCGCTCAGACCTTATCCGAAAAAATCGGAGTTCCTGTGGATCTGGTCGATCTTCAGGCTGCATCGACGGTTCTTCGCGCGCAAATCATGTCTACAGGAAAGATGATTGATGTAAAGGATCCGTTGAAGAAGGATAAATTTCACATGTATACATATTCCCAATACGCCCGACTGAATGAAGAACGGCGTCCCATTCTGGAGCGAATTGCGAAGGAGGGTAAAATTTTTGATCGATGACATCATCTTAAATAAAATACAAATCATCGAACGATGCCTGCTGCGCATTCGTGAAGAGTTTGAAGGAAATCCGGAGAATTTACGGAATTATACCAAGCAAGATTCGATTATCCTTAATCTTCAACGGGCAAGTGAGGCTAGCATCGATCTCGCCATGCATCTTGTGGCCAAGATGCGGTTGGGTCTGCCACAAACAAGCCGAGAAGCCTTTGATCTTTTATCCACTGCTCAAGTGATCTCCGAGGGATTGGCGAAGCGACTAAAGGGAATGGTGGGTTTTCGAAATATCGCAGTACATGATTATCAGCGGTTAGATCTGACGATTATCCAAAAAATCATTGAATTCCATCTCAATGATTTTGTTGCTTTTACGGAACAGGTATTGCGTTATAACAAAATCTAGGACAGACACCCGACGATTGCAATTTGGTTTGTGGCGGTTGACAGATTATTTTGTATGTACTAAAATTGCGTTAGATGATTAGATAGTAGTGTTTTGCAGTTTTTGATGGGTCTTCTCTTTCAATTGGCATGGTTTGGTTATGAAAATGACTCTCAATTGATAAATACCCGGCCGGGAGTAAACTGTTGGGTATAATTCGACGGTATTTCTCCTCATTTAAGATTCGAGGGTAACGATGAAACAGAATATCCGTGAACTTAATATTCTACGTGCAATTGCGGCTTTTATGGTCATTGCAATACATATTGTAAAATGTTGGAATTATTGAATCCTACCATGTAACTATTGATCTTGAAAATAAAAAATATAAAGCGACTAAAAACATTGGCGAAAAACTTTATAGTATTTTAAATAAGACAGAAAAGCAGCTGGAAATTCCCGTTAGCACATTTTCAACACAAACTACTGGATCTTATTCTGGTGGAGTAATTGCTACAACAGACGACCCTTTGGGAGTGGATGTTTGCCAGTCAAAACATAAATTGTGGTGGAGTGTCAATAGTAATAATTTATCCTCGTATGTTAATAGAGAGGCCTCCGCTTGGGCTGCAAATCCCTCTCTTTTTAAATACGCATTGGTATATTCTTGATAATTATTACACAGGATTAAATACAATTGATGGAGGCAGAACTGTTACAAGTTCTTCTTTTCATTCATACTATAATTATGATTTTGGCGATACTAATCAAAGAACGGACGTTTCGCATGAACTCACAATCTATGGTTACTATACTGGTAATTATGACTACTTTGTAGACTGGTCGGTAAGTGGTGAATATTCTGGATTATTAGATTTAGATATAACAACATATTAATTTCTGTAAAAAAAGCTAAGCCACTTTTTTAAATGTAGGCTTAATCAAATTATATGGTGGTTTAGTCAATTATTTAACTTGAATAATGCAAAGAAACTAGTACAATTTTATTCTTTGCTTTTTTCCAAGGAGTAAAGTTGTCATTGTCTGGATATAATTGACCGGGAATGTAAGAAGGGAAATGACTCACCTCTTGGCGACGCTCACGTTTGTTAGAAGTAAAGAAAGCGTGTTGATGTTCAGCCCTTCTGGCGTCTGGAAAAACATATTTTGCGGTTACCGTCGCTGTAGGGGCAAAAATATCCTAGTGCAAATGGATCAATTAAAAATCCGATTATGACATCAAGGGGTGAAAGGATATATGTTTAATCAATATCGTGAAGCGAGTTATTTCTGGGATATTGTAGGTCCGGTATCTTTACTTTTTTTTGCTATATTTTTAATATTATCTGTTTATGCTGTGAAGAAAAAATCGATTTTATTATTGCTGATTTCGGTTATCGTTACTGGAATTGTTACGTATATCACACTATGGTCTATTGGAAGGTATTTATTCGTCATCATGATACTACAACTCTTTGCACTTGGGTATATTACGTATAAAAAAGTTTAATAATTAATATAATTTAATTCCAAAAGCTTTACTGTGAGGTATGTTTAATGGATTAGGGTGGACCCTATTGTTGCTCGGAAACGAGCGGAATTTCACATATACACTTACTCCCAATACGACCGACTAAATGAAGAACGGCGTCCCATTCTGGAGCGAATAGCGAAGGAGGGTAAAATTTTTGATCGATGACGTTGGGTCTGCCGCAAACAAGCCGAGAAGCCTTTGATCTTTTATCCACTGCTCAAGTGATCTCCGAGGAATTGGCGAAGCGACTAAAGGGAATGGTGGGTTTTCGAAATATCGCAGTACATGATTATCAGCGGTTAGATCTTACGATTATCCAAAAAATCATTGAATTCCATCTCAATGATTTTGTTGCTTTTACGGAACAGGTATTGCGTTATAACAAAATCTAGTACAGACATCCGACGATTGCAATTTTGTTTGTGGCGGTTATCCTTTCACCATGTGTTTTGATTGTGGCCTGGCCCGCTCATTTCATCAAGGGTAAAGGCCCAAGGCCTTCGCTTCGCTCACCCTTGATTCATTCGCGGTCCAGGCATAGAAGGCGAATAAGGGGTGAAAGGAATTTTAGCAGTATTCCTTAACTGCTATAGCCAAATCAAGCCCGTTGTGGTACCCTTTTACTAGGTTTGTTGTATTCTCGCCAAGGATGATCGGCAGCGGGCTTGTGAGGGCTCCTCGCATGGCTCGCCTTTTCTTTTTGAGGAGGATTTTGGCGGTTGGGTTTTTCCACTTCTTCCAGCGGGTATTTCTCCCTTTTGTACCAGATGAACCGCTCTCCGTTTAAGGTTTCACGAATTTCAACATGAGTTTTCACAGGTATGGTTAATTTGTCGTTCTTCGCTGCGATCTTGTAGGTTTTTCCTCCGCAAGAAATAGTTTCCCCTGGGCCAATCGTACGTTTCTCTCGATAGCACAGGATCGTATTGATGTCTTGTCCTTCGCTCAAAGGGACATATGCATCTTCCGGATCAGCAGGCTGAACCGCAAAGAGTCGATTCGGAGTATAGACTCAAAGGGACTCCTTTTTGTTCGATCAGCTGTTTGAGTTACTCCCTCCTCTAAAATTTTTTTCTTTAGGCGAAAAACCTGACGAGTACTTAACTTCAATTCACTCGCAGCTTCGCTTACTGTGATAAGCCCGTTCATGTGCTTCATGATTACCGTATAACGCTTCAATTCTTTTTAGGTTAATGTCATTCTCTCCTGTCCCATAGTGACATTTTCTCTGAAGCGTTACGATATGACAATATCACAGACGTACAACAGAGTGATCGTGAACACTTGACTTTTTCTCTTCTATGTGCTAAAAATATAATCAGAATGTTCTGGTAACAATTCGTACCTCCATGGGGGGTGATATCCAATCTCGAGTCATCGAATTGGATATTCCCCTTATCGGTGCCTACTGCGGCTAGAACACAGACTAGGCGAAAGGAAAGTGATCTTGGTGGGAGGCATTAACCATCGGCCAACCAAAGGCGTGAGTGTGACAACGGCGCTCTCGGCACAATGCGCCTGGGCGATCGGTCAAGCCATTACCAACCTGTGGCAGGCGAACGGGGAACTAGAGAAGGCAATATTTCCGCAATCGGTAAGACGGACATCGCGCGACACATCGACGGCGTCACGGGAGATGCCGTCAGTCATCTTGAGCGAGCCATTGACTACTTGTATGCAACGCTTGACGGTGTTCATACTACCATTCACTCCTATGACGATCTCCTGACCCTCACTGATGAACTCGGTTATAAAGGAAATCCGTTGGCACCTCAAATCAGGGAATGGAACCTTCGGGAACTTCTTGAACAACATCTCTTTCTGATTCACTCTCGTGAGATGTGGGATGACATTGCCAGCCGCATTGAACAGCATAACTTGGTTGAATACTTCAAGTGGGAGCGCGATCAATTCTTCCGTGTAATCAAACCGCTGCAGGATCTGATTCAAGTCATGAATACGTGCAAAGAAGTTGCCGCAGTCGATCCCGACTTGTTCGTTAAAAGCGTCGAATTTAACCAAATTCCTCTTCGTCAATACTTTTTCCGGGTCTTTAACTTGTGGTCCTCGTTAGTCCTGATGGTAGAAGTGTCAACGAGTATTTCCACGGAGCTGTTCTATAGGGTTGAAGGCAACGGTTCTCTGACTGAGGTGCCTCCGATTCCTACCCGCGACGATATACTGCGGGAAGCGCCTGCTCGGGTTCCAGCAGTTTGGTAGCATTAAAGGAAGTGCGGCCGACGGCCCAGGTATAATCCTGGGCCTTTTCTTGGCGGAGGTTGGTGTCATTATGTTGATGGTTGAAGACTTAGTCAAACTTTATCCCGGCGGCCGAAAAGCCCTTAACGGATTTTCTCTCCATCTTCATGGAGGGGAACGGCTCATCCTCTTGGGACCCAATGGTGCCGGAAAGACAACTCTGATTAAGTGTATGACTGGTTTGATTATCCCAGATGGTGGTCGCATTATAATGAATCGTTTTGATGTCGTAAAATATCCAGAATACGCGTCCAAGGTGACCTCCGTAGTTTTTGAAGAGGTTAACAACTCCTACGCGTACCTGACTGTGTATGAGAACCTCCTGTATTTTTCTCTTTTAAATGGGATCTCTTTAAATGAGGCTCATCGTAAAGCCGAGAGAGTCCTAAAATTGGTCGGACTCCAGGAGCGGTCCCACTCATTGGCGCAGTCATTGTCTAGGGGTATGAAGCAAAAGCTTGCCATAGCCATTTCACTGATGAAAGACGCACCCATTCTGATCCTTGACGAGCCAACTCTTGGTCTCGATGTCGAATCACAACACCACATGAGACACTTGCTGAGCGATAATCTCTTGCCGGCGAGTTCGATGCTAATAACGACGCACGATATCCCATTCGCGTATGCCGTCGGCACGAGATTCATCATTATGAAACAGGGTGAAATCGTATGGGAGGGAACTAAAGCCGATATATCAACAGCGGCAGCATTGGAATCGCAGTTTCTTTCCATGACCGCCGAAGCCAATTAGTCCCGCACGGAGGTGCGTTCTATCGAATGTTGGCGGAAGTACTTCGCGCGATTCTATCATTTTTCTTGAAAAAGCGTGCCGAATTCCGGAGCTATTGGATTGATTTCCTAGTAGGTCTATGTATCAAGTTTATTTTCTTCTTGGGAACGTTGTATGCTATGCCAATTCAAGATGGGAACGAAGCGGTCACACGGATATTTGGCTTCAGCCTATGGTATTTGAGCGCTAACCTCGTAGCGAAACTAGGAAACAGTGCGCTCGAAGAAGCATATCTCGGTACAGTGGAGCAAGTCCTATCTACCCAGGCCAGAAAATGGCAGTTGCTGTGGGGTCTTATTGTGTCTGAAATCTTTTTTTCGCTTATTTGGGTATCAACATTTTTTGGTGTGGCTCTTGTCATTGTCGGGATACCAACCTTTTGGAGTGGAGTCAAACAGACAGCATTCATTGCCATTGCTTACGGATTCGTTGGCCTGCTTGGTATGGTTGGCGTGGGTTTGGTGATGCTCGGCTTGTCCTTGCGATTTAAGCGGGTCGGAGCAATTACGGAAATTGTGCTATATTATCTGCTTGTTTTTTCTGGCTTTTTCCTTCCACCAAAATTTATTCCTGAGACATTTCACTTTTTCAACGTGATGTCGCCACTTGCGTGGTTTGTGAAGGGAATGCTCAATGGTGTGAACGAGATAGCCTATGCCATTCTTGTGTCCGCATTGTGGCTTTTGCTGGGAGTGGTGATATTGAAGTCTCAATGGAATTGGGCGCGGCGCACAGGTCGTCTTAGTAGCTACGTCTAAACTTCTCAGCAGTTTCGCATTCGCCTGTATCCTGACCCGCTGCACCAACATCGATGCCGACTGAAGGACGACCGCCCGGACGCGTGGCGCCGGTGACGGGTGGGTCGCGAGGCATCGGGCCCGCGATCGCCAAGACGCTCGCGGAAGAAGGCGCGCGCGTCGCCGTCGCGCCGGGATCGATCCGCCATCCGGGCGGTAGCTGGGACCGGCGGATGAGGGAAAACCCGGAAGCGATGCGCGCCTTCGTGGAAGCCAACATCCCCAGCGGGCGGTTCGGCACGCCGGAAGAGGTGACCAACGTCGTCGTCTTTCTGGCGTCGCCGAAGGCGTCGTGGACCGTCGGCACGACGGTCGTCGTCGACGGCGGGCAGTCGAAGATGTTTTAGCTGCTAAAGCGATAACAAAATAGAAGGCGCCATCCGTCAACGGAGGATCCGACAGCCGCGGCCCGCCGATTGGCGGAAGAAATCGTTCAAAACGGGCCGCTTGCCGTCGCCCAGGCCAAATTCGCCGTCGACCGCGGGCTCGAGGGCGATCTTCAAACGGGGCTGGACATTGTCGGTTATAGTCTGATGGTCTTTTCGGCTGGGATGGGTTTTGTTGCGGGTTCCCTTATCTTGACATTTATAGCTAAACATATAGGAACAAAATGGCTGATAGGCATTGGTAGGTTTTTATCTGCATTTGGCTACCTTATCTATGCTTTAGCACCTAATTTTTATTGGGCATTGGGTGGTCTCATTATTTTAGGATTATTCGGTGCGATGGCAAGTATAGGTTTTACCACATATATCCAAAATCAAGTTCCCCTTTCAATGATGGGACGGATTAATAATGTGATCGGATTCTTCCAACAAGGACTCAGCATTGTTTTTATTCTAGCGGGTGGTTTCTTGGTATCCGAGTATGGGATACGTATTCTAATGGTATGTACCACCATTTTAATGCTTATTTTAAGCATTATTTTAACCGGGATGATTCTTACGGAGAAACGAAATTCACTTTTTAAGGATGAAATCAAGTAACTTATTTTCCACGGAATTGGCGAAGCGACTCAAGGGAATGGTATTACCCCACCTATCGACGCCGGATTGATTGAATCAAAAAAGATGAAAGGCATCGCTTTATCATTCAAAAAGCAAAATCGTTTGCCTTTAACTTGAGCCGATGGGCAGCAGGACGCGGTTTTCGCTGTACCAATCGACGATCATAAAGTTAGAAAATGAGTGAATATTGAAACCTTCAAAGAGTGTTTTCCGTCTAAATTAGGTGAATTCAAAATTGGAGGTGTACGGAAGGCATGAAAGCCGTTATCCCTTTTGTTTTATTGGCGCTTGTTGCTCTTTCCGGTTGTTCCTTCGGCATCGTGAATCTGCCGAATGAACAACATGATAATTCTGATCCGGCTAAGATGGAGACCTGGTTGGCAAGCCCAGCTTTTCAACTTGAAGCAGTGAATGAGAATAATGAAAAAGTAATCACGACCGCTTTTGGGGAGAAGGAACATTTGGCCGTCATCCCCGGATCTATTCTTGCAGGGGTTAATGCGAAAATGATGTGGCTGTTCTGGGGAGAGGCCGATCAATTGGTGGGGAAAAAGGTGAAATTTATGGCGGTCAGTCAAACCGGTGAACGTATGGAGTTCGGCGGGGCCTATGAGGATTCCCTCTCGGGTGAGAATTGGGGAGCTCCTGCATCGATTCTGGCGTACCCCAACTTTCCTTCTTCGGGATTATGGAAAATCGAGGTAACGGTTGACGACAAGCCCTTTGGCGAGGTCGTCTTGGAAGTGAAGGAGGAAGCATAAAAAGGGGAAAAGGATAGGGGGTGGGATCGATCATTGCCCAAATCTTTTTCCAAAGCTATTCAGCAACCGTCGTCAGCCTGACTTTTGTAATAAAAGAAATGAATTACATCGTTTCCTCTCTTCTCTGTGAAAATCCACTTCATGCAGGGGTTGTATCTGAGAGACCATGAATGTTTAGTAAGGGGGGATTGCCGGTGCTTCTCAAGGCGGCATTTGTTCTCTTATTGGTTATAGGGATATTGTTATTGATTCGGGTGATCAAGGGGGCATCAAAGAAAGAGAGTGCCCAAAAGAGATCGGGGAATGCGTTGGAGTCGCTCGCCCTTTTGATCTATGATTCAATTCTGCTCTACTTTGCCGTTTTAGTCGTCGGCGTATTGCTTGGCGTCGTTTCCTCCTATCTTTTTGAGTAAACGGACCTTTTTCACCGCTCCTTTGACCATGGTTCACTGAAACAAAGGGAGTCAAGGAAATTTTAAAAAAATCCTGCAGAAAAGCAGGATTTTTTCTTTTTCCATCGAAGAGTATAATAGTGGGGAAAAGTGGTGTAAAGTGGGGCGAAATGGGGGAGGTGTGGGGAGAAGATGTTCATGGGGGAGTATCGCCATGCGATGGACGAAAAAGGGCGGCTTACGATCCCTGCCAAGTTCCGTGAGGAACTGGGTGAACGCTTCGTCTTAACCCGCGGCCTGGACCAGTGCCTCTTCGTCTACCCCATGGAAGAATGGAAGAACCTCGAAGGGAAACTGAAGGGCCTTCCGTTCACCAAGGCGGATGCTCGGGCCTTTTCCCGCTTTTTCTTTTCCGGAGCGGTGGAATGTGAACTGGATAAGCAGGGCAGAGTAAACATACCGGCGACACTGCTTTCGTTTGCCCGGATTGAAAAGGAATGTGTCATTATCGGGGTGTCCAACCGTGTGGAGATTTGGAGCGAAGCAGGGTGGACCGCGTATCTTAGCGAAAAGCAGGGTTCTTTTGACGAAATCGCCGAGAAGTTGGTTGATTTTGATTTGTAACTCCCAGGAGATATGAAGCGATTCAATGGTCGAATCATGGAATGATGAAGATAAAGAAGGAGGAAAAATGTTCCATCACCGGACGGTATTGCTTCAAGAAGCGGTGGAAGCCCTCCAAATAAAAGAAAATGGAATCTACGTGGATGGAACGTTGGGAGGTGGAGGGCACAGCGAGGCGATTCTCTCCCGGTTGAAAAACGGTCTCTTAATCGGTATCGACCAGGACGACCGGGCCATCGCCGCCGCCGGAGAACGACTCCATCCCGGAAAGAACCGTCTCCTCCTCGTCAGGGATAATTTCGTCCATATGGATGCGATCTTGAATCAGCAGGGAATCGAGAAGGTGGATGGATTTCTCTTCGATTTGGGCGTCTCATCCCCCCAATTGGACGAAGAGGAGCGCGGATTTCGCTATCAGGAGGAAGCCCCTCTCGACATGCGCATGGATCGCCGCCAATCTCTCACCGCGTATGAAGTGGTGAATGAATGGCCGGAAGGGGAGCTTACCCGCATCATCCGGGAATATGGGGAAGAGCGCTTTGCACGCTCGATCGCCCGGAGAATCGTGGAGAGGAGGAAGACGGCGCCCATCGCCACCACCGGGGAGCTGGTGGAGGTGATCAAGGAAGCGATTCCCGCCCCAGCCCGGCGAACCGGTCCCCATCCGGCGAAGCGTACCTTCCAAGCGATCCGCATCGCGGTAAATCGGGAGTTGGAAGTGTTGGGAAAGGCCTTGCACTTGGCGATTGAGCGCCTTAAGCCGGGGGGGAGAATTGCGGTCATTAGCTTCCATTCCCTGGAGGATCGGATTGTGAAGGAAACCTTTCAAGAATATGCCGCCGGCTGCACCTGCCCTCCCGATTTTCCGGTCTGTGTTTGCGGAAAAGAACCGATCGTCAAGATCATCACCAGAAAACCGATCCTTCCTTCGGAGGAGGAGATCGAAACAAATCCCAGGGCTCGTTCGGCGAAACTAAGAGTGGCGGAAAAAGTGATGGAGACGGAAAAGGCGGGAAAATCTTTAAATCTTACGAGATAAAAGAACAGATGAGCGAAAGTTACGAGAGTGCAAATCTCAGTTAGCAAATACAGAAGCAGAGGAGGGGAAGTAGATTGAGCAAAATCTACTACGGAAATTTAGCCGTCAAACCGCAAGAAAGCTACACCTATAAGCCTACTCAAAAAGCCGGTACCAAGAAGAAAAAAGTGGTCATCCATTATACGCTCCCTTTGAAGGAAAAATTGGCATACCTTCTCCTGCTTGCCGCAATGGTGGTGGTGGCCGGTTTTATTCTTTCCAGGTATGCGATGATTGCGGAGGAAAACTATCAAATTGAAAAAATGAAGCGAGAAATAGCCGATATAGAGAAAGAGAGCGAAGTACTCCGCATCCAAGTGGCCGAGCTATCTTCTCCGGAACGCATCTTAAAGATCGCCAACGAGATGGGTCTCACCCGAAGAGATGGCAATGTGGCGACGGTAAAAATCGCAGGATTGGAAAAGTCGGATCAGGCGGAAAACACCCCTTGAAGGAGGAAAGATCTCCTTTGAAAAGAAGCAGAGTCCACTAGAAATATCACAATTCCCCTCTTAGGATCCATAAGCGTAAAGGGGAGGAAATAATCGGATGAAAAAAAGAATCACGGTACGGTCCATTTTGTTTGTAGGAGGCGGAATTACCCTTCTCTTTTTTTCTTTAATCGGACGAATTTTTTATCTTCAAGTCGTGCAGGCCGATTGGCTGAATGAAAGTGCGATGGCCCAATGGCAACGGGAAGAATGGATGGAGCCGCAGCGGGGAATGATCATGGATCGGAATGGTCAGCCGCTGGCATACAGTGGCCCCGCCTACACCGTGGTGGCGGTTTTAAGCGAAAAAGCCCCCTCCCGGGTGGAAAATCCGATGGATACGGCGGAGAAGCTAGCCCCCATCTTGCAAATGAGCAAAGAGAGCCTTCTCAGTCTTTTGAGCAAAAAAGATCGTTATCAGGTGGAACTTCGCCCCGGGGGATGGAAGATCGATGAATCCAAGGCGAAGGAGATTGAAGCGCTTCGTCTACCCGGCATTTATCTCAGCAAGAGCACCAAAAGGTATTACCCAAACCAAGCTTTTCTCTCCCCTACTTTGGGTTATGTGGATAAGGAAGGGGAGGCGAAGATGGGACTGGAGCTCATGTATGATTCCATCTTGCGGGGTACGCCGGGGAAAGGAGTCTTCCTGACGGATCGCTCCAAAAACGTTCTTCCGGCAGGAGTGGAGAACTATCAACCGGCAGTGGATGGCAAAAATCTCCGTCTTACCGTCGACGAAAGGATTCAGCATTTTGCGGAGCAGGCTTTGGATGATGCGGCAAGCAGGTACCGGGCAAAAGGGATGATGGTCCTCGTCGCCGACCCCAATACAATGGAGATGCTGGCCATTGCCTCCAGGCCCGATTTTGATCCGAATCAATATACCCAAATCACCGATTACCGGAATCTTCCCCTACAGGTTCCCTATGAGCCGGGTTCGACGTTTAAAGTGATTACGTTAGCTGCCAGCATAGAGGAGGGAGTTTTTCATCCTGACGAGGTGTACCAGGCAGGTCGGTACGAGTCGAAGGTGATTCGACCTGCGATCAAGGATTATTACAACAATTTAGGGTGGGGGAAGATCACCTTTCGCCAGGGGATTGAGCGTTCCTCCAACGTAGGGGCGGTTATCCTCGGTTTCGAAAGGCTTGGCAAGGAAAAACTGTTTCAATACTATAAAAAATTCGGTTTCGGCGAGCCCACCGGAATTGATTATCCCCATGAAGGGGTGGGAAAACTCCCTCCTCCGAATGCTCCTCCCCGGGATATCGCCACCACCACCTTTGGTCAAGCGATCACGGTGACGGCGATCGAACAACTGCGGGCGGTCTCCGCCGCCATCAATGGAGGGAAATTGCTGCGGCCTTATTTAGTGAAGGAGATCCTAGACCCCAAGACCGGAAAGGTGTTGACGGAGAATAAACCCGTTGTGGAGCGGCAGGTCATCTCTCCGGAGACCTCCTCCGAGGTGAGGAAGGTGCTGGAGGGAGTAATCACCTCTCCGGAAGGGACGGGGAGAGGATACGCCATCGAAGGGTACCGCATCGGGGGGAAGACCGGAACGGCGCAAAAACCGGACGTGAACGGCTCCTATTCCCGTGATAAGTTTATCTATTCTTTTGTGGGGTTTGCACCCGTGGATAATCCCCGCCTTATTGTTTACGCGGTGGTGGATGAGCCCGATATGACGGCGATCTCCAGCAGTCAGGTGGTCGGGGAAATTTTTCGCAGCGTGATGAAGAATAGCCTTCAGTACCTTCAGATCCCCCCCGATGCCTCCCTTTCTTCTCCCCAAAATCCCGGGGGGAAGGAAAAGGCCGCTTCCCTTCTTCCTGAGAGTCAAACCGCGCCTCAGCTCTTAACCATCCCCACCTTTGTGGGAGAAATGGCTTCCAGTGCCAAACAAAAAGCCCTTGAGTTAGGACTAAAGCCTGTCGTGTTGGGAAAAGGGAAGAAAGTGACGGGACAATATCCTCAGGGGAATGAGGAAGTGATGGCGGGGCAAACCCTCTATCTCGTCACGGACGGGGAGGTCCTCATGCCCGATCTTACCGGCGTGAGCCTAAGGGATGTCCTAGCCTTGTCTCAATTGCTAAAAATAAATATAAAAACAAACGGTTCCGGCTATGTAACGAGCCAAACACTCGCTCCTGGAAAACCCATTGCGGAAGGCACGGAAATTGAGGTCTCATTACGCCCTCTCTCGGTTCTATCCCCCAACGGCCAAGAATAGTACTAGAAATAGAACTTGTCTGATAAGGGGGAACGAACGTGAGGGTCTCTGGGGTAACCATACGACGGCGGATTCTCTTTATAATGATGCTTCTCGTATTCCTTTATGTCATCTTGATCGGACGATTGGGTTATTTGCAGCTCTATCGGGGGGACTGGCTTCTCGCCAAGGCGGAGGATCTGTGGAGCCGGGACATTCCCTTTGAAGGGAAAAGGGGCCGAATCCTGGACCGAAATGGGAATGTCCTCGCCTACAATGTGAGCACGCCCAGCGTTTTGGCGATTCCGGCCCAGATCAAGGATAAAGAAGAGACGGCACGTAAACTGTCCGCCGTGTTAAACATGGATGAAAAGAAAATATATGAACAAATCACACGGAATGAGCTCCATGTTTATCTCCGCCCCGGGGGGATGAAGCTGACGCAAGAGAAGGCGAGGGAAGTTGAGAGCCTCCACCTTCCAGGAATTGTTTTATCTGAAGATAGCTCCAGGTATTATCCCTACGGCAACCTGGCGGCTCATGTCTTAGGATTTGCCGGGATTGATAACCAAGGGTTGATGGGACTGGAGCTGGTCTATGACGAGAATTTGAGGGGAAAACGGGGAGCGATCTCCTATTATTCCAATGCGAAAGGAGGTGTGATGCCAAACCAACCCTCCCGATACATCCCTCCCCAGGATGGAAAGGACTTGGTCACTTCCCTTGATGTAAAGGTGCAGCAAATCCTGGAGCGGGAGATGGAAAAAGCGTGGTTCACTTATTCCCCGGAGAGTATGCTGGGCATTGTCGTGAAAGCAAAAACGGGTGAAACCTTGGCGATGGCCTCCTATCCCACCTTTGATCCGGCCAATTACCAAGATTATTCTTCCGAGGTGTATAACCGTAACCTTCCCATTTGGCGCATGTATGAACCGGGTTCCACCTTTAAGATCATTACGCTGGCTGCGGCCTTGGAGGAAGGAAAAGTAAATCTTACGAAAGAGCACTTTTACGATCCGGGGTACGTGAAGGTGGCAGGGGTGACACTCCATTGTTGGAAGCCTGGTGGGCATGGAGACGAGACCTTCCTGGAGGTGGTGGAAAATTCCTGTAACCCCGGCTTTATAGAATTGGGACAACGGGTGGGAAAAGAGAAGCTCTTCCGGTATATTCGAAATTTCGGCTTTGGGGAGAAGACGGGCATCGATCTCAGAGGGGAGGCGAAAGGGATTCTTTTTGACCTGAATAAGATGGGGCCGGTGGAGTTGGCCACCACCTCCTTTGGGCAAGGGGTCTCGGTCACGCCCATTCAGCAGGTGATGGCGGTGGCGGCGGCGGTAAACGGAGGGAAACTCCTAACCCCTTATCTGGGAAAAGAATGGATCGATCCTAAGACGGGGGAAAAAGAGGAGATTCACCAACCCACCGAGAAGAGGACGGTGATCTCCCCCGAAACCTCGAAACAGGTACGGGAAGCCTTGGAATCTGTGGTGGCCAAGGGAACAGGATATAGAGCTTATGTGGATGAGTACAGGGTAGGAGGAAAAACGGGAACGGCCCAAAAGGTGGGACCGAACGGAGCCTATCTGCCCAATAATTATATCGTCTCCTTCATCGGAGTGGCCCCTGCCGATGACCCGGAACTGGTCGCCTATGTGGCGGTGGATCATCCCCAAGGGGTCCAGTTCGGCGGAGTGGTGGCCGCCCCCATCGTCGGGAGGATATTGGAAGATGCTTTACGATATCTTAACATTCCACCGCGCAAGGGGGGCATCCCTAAGGAATATCGTTATCCTGATCCGAAGTTGATTGCTGTTCCCGACCTTCGGGGCATGAACCTCAATCAGATTCGTCTTTCCTATTACGGTATGAACCTCGAGGTTGAAGGAAAGGGGGAGAAGGTGATCAGCCAATCACCGGCTCCGGGGACAAAAATTACCGAAGGGGAGAAGATTCGGGTATACCTGGGTGACAACGGCTCTTCTTCGCAGTAAAATAGAAGGGTATGCGTAAGGGTTAGGCTAGTCACAGGAGGTACCCTTCATGATTTTAAAAGAATTGCTCCCCGCTCTGGGAGCTTACCGCCTTAGCGGTTCCGATCAACTCGTGATTCACCATCTCACCGCTGATTCCCGGGAGGTTTCGGCGGGTTCCCTGTTTGTTGCACTGCCGGGCAGTAAGGTAGACGGGCACGTTTTTCTCCCCGAAGCGGTAGCGAAAGGAGCCGTCGCCGTGGTGGTGGAAAGGGGACGGGAAATATGCCTTCCCGAAGGAATCAGCCGGGTGGAGGTAAGCGATACCCGCCGAGCCCTGGCCCTATTGGCCGATCGGTTTTATGAACATCCGGCACAGAAGTTGTCGATTATAGGCGTTACGGGGACAAACGGCAAGACAACCACCACCATGCTGATTCAGCACATCCTCCAACATGCCGGAATTCCCACAGGCCTTATCGGGACGATTGAGACGGTGATCGGCGATGAACATTTCCCTGCGAAGAATACAACCCCTGAATCCATCGAATTGCAACGTATGTTTAAGAGGATGGTGGATAAGGGTCTTACCCATTGTGTGATGGAAGTCTCCTCCCATGCTTTATCCATGGGAAGGGTGAGGGGCATTCCTTTTTCTCAAGCCATATTCACCAATCTAACCCAGGATCATCTAGATTATCACGGGACATTGGAGGCCTACACCCAGGCGAAGGGTCTTCTCTTCGCCCAGATGGGAAACGCTTATGAACCCCGTGTACGTCCGGTGATACTAAATGCTGATGATGAGACTTCACGTTATTTCGCTTCTATTACCGCTCAACCTGTCATCACCTACGGCATTGAAAAAGAGTCGGACATCCGGGCGGTTGATGTGAAGACGGATGAGGAGGGAATCTCTTTTCGGCTTATCTTATGGGACGGTCGGGAGATTCCTGCCCGCCTTTTTTTAATGGGACGGTTTAACTTGTATAATGCATTGGCTGCCATTACCTCTACTCTTTTTCAAGGGATCCCCGTCGAGATAGGTTTGGAGGCGATCCGGGAGGTTCATGGAATCAACGGACGTTTTGAACGAGTTCGGGCAGGACAGGATTTTACCGTGATCGTTGATTATGCGCATACACCGGACGGATTGGAGAATGTCTTGAGTACCATCCGCCAGTTTGCGAAAGGGCGCATCCTCTGCGTGGTGGGAGCCGGAGGCGAACGGGATCGAGGCAAACGTCCCAAGATGGCCCGGGTTGCCCAGTCCTATGCGGAGATTCTCCTCCTTACTTCCGATAACCCCCGCCGGGAAGATCCGCTGGTCATCCTGAAAGAGATGGAGGCAGGATTAATCCCAGGAGAGAAGCATGTGGAGGTGATCCCCGACCGCAGGGAAGCCATCGAACGGGCCGTGGAGTTGGCGAGACCGGGGGATGTGCTCCTCATCGCAGGAAAAGGGCATGAAACATACCAAATTTTAGGCACCCAAGTGATCCACTTCGACGATCGGGAAGTGGTTCGGGAGGCCATAAGGAGACATCACCGTGCATAAGCGTTTGGAGGAGATCTTACACATAACAAAGGGAGAATGGGTGGGAGAGAAGGAGCGGCTCACGACGGAAATCACCCGTCTTTCCACCGATACCCGGACGCTTCTTCCGGGCACCCTCTTTGTCCCTTTAAGCGGGGAGCGGTTTGACGGCCATGACTTTGTGGAAGAAGCCTTTGCGAAGGGAGCGGTGTCCTCTTTTTGGAGGAGAGGGAAGAGTATTCCCCAATCTTTAGTGGATGCTCCTCTCATACTGGTGGAGGATCCCCTTACAGCCATGCAAGAATTATCTTCTACGTACCGGCAAGAAGCAGGATGTTTGATCATCGGCATTACCGGCAGCAACGGCAAGACCACCACAAAAGATCTGATCACCTCGCTCTTAAAGGAGCGCTATAGGGTGCATGCCACGGAGGGGAATCTCAATAATCAGATCGGCCTTCCCCTCACCTTGCTCTCCATGCCGGAGAAGACGGAGATTGCAGTGGTGGAGATGGGGATGAACCATTTTGGAGAATTGGAACGTTTAAGCAGGATCGCAAAGCCGGATATGGCGGTCATTACCAATATCGGGGAGGCCCATCTGGAATACCTTGGTACCCGGGAAGGGATTGCAACTGCGAAGACAGAAATCTTGTCCGGCATGGATGAGAGAGGAATCCTCTATTATCCCGCCGAAGAGCCTTTGATTCCTGCCGCCTCCCGGTTTAAAGCCTTCACCGGGAAGAAAATATCCTGCGGTTTTACCGAGAACGGAATGATTCAGGGAAGGGTGGTGAAGGATCTGGGGTTGGAGGGAACGTTGCTCGAAGTTCTTTTCAACTCTTCCCAGGGAGCGGGAGAAACCTCAACTCTTAAGGTAAAGATCCCTCTTCCAGGAAGACATCTCGCCCAAAATGCCCTCTATGCCTTGGCCATCGCAACCCATCTCGGCTTAACCCCGTCGGAGATAGAAAAAGGTCTTCGCTCCCTGACCCATTCGGGGATGCGGATGCAGGTGGAAAAAGGGGTGAATGGGATCACCCTGATCAACGATGCATATAACGCAAGCCCCACCTCCATGCGGGCTGCTCTCCGTTTTTTAGAGGGATTGGAAGGGTATGAGCAGAAGATTGCGATCCTCGGCGACATGGGGGAATTAGGGCCCGAAGCTCCCGCCCTCCACCGTCAGATCGGCAGGGAACTTTACCCAGGAGGGATCGATTATGTCTTCGTCACAGGGCCATTGGCGAAGGAATATGAAGAAGGAGCGAAGGAGAAGGGGTATCCCCATGTCAAGCATTTTTCATCAAGAGAAGGGCTGATTGAGGCGGTATGGTCCTTGGCCACGCCCACCACGGTGGTGCTTCTGAAGGCTTCCCGATTTATGCACTTTGAAGAAATTGGGCAAGCGCTCATGAGGGAAAAAGTGGAATGATAAGAAAGAAGAATTTTTGGTTGCTCGAAGGGAGGAGATCTTCATGGTTACGAGGGTTATTTTATTCACCTTAATCGCAGCTTTTCTCGTCGCTGTTCTTCTGGCTCCCCTCCTGATCCCCCTATTGCGGCGTCTAAAATTTGGGCAAAGTATACGGGAAGAGGGGCCCAAGTCTCATTACAAAAAAAAGGGAACACCGACCATGGGGGGGATCATCATCATCCTCGCCTTCGCTATCCCTTCTTTCCAGTTCGCCTATCAGAGCATGGATCTTTTCTTGGTGATGTTTGCCACATTGGGATATGGATTGATTGGTTTTTTGGATGATTTCATTAAGATTCTTTTTAAACGCAATTTAGGTTTAACGGCGAGGCAGAAACTCTTTGGACAGGTAACCATTGCCGTCATCTTTTATATCATGTTGGTACGTTCCGGTTATTCCACCGAATTAATCATTCCCGGATGGAATAGCCATTTAGAACTTTCTTGGCTTTATCTTCCATTTATACTTCTTCTCTTTCTCGCTTCCTCCAATGCGGTGAATTTAACCGACGGGTTAGACGGATTATTGGCCGGAACGGCCGCCATCGCCTTTGCGGCCTATGCGGTGATTGCCATCTCCCTCACGAAATTTGACCTGGCCATTTTCTCCGCTTCGGTGGTGGGGAGCCTTCTCGGCTTTCTCGTCTTTAATCACCATCCGGCGAAAGTCTTTATGGGAGATACCGGTTCCTTAAGCCTTGGCGGGGCGTTGGGGGCTCTCGCCATTTTGACGAAGACGGAGCTTCTTCTCTTGCTCATCGGCGGCATATTTGTCATCGAAACCTTATCGGTCATTCTGCAAGTAATCTCGTTTAAGACCAGGGGCAAGCGGATTTTTCGCATGAGTCCTATTCATCACCATTTTGAGCTGCTGGGTTGGAGCGAATGGAGAGTGGTCATCACGTTCTGGTTGGTGGAACTACTCTTTGCAACCTCAGCCATCTACTTCGAGGTGTTTTCATAATGGCCAATTGGATGCAAGGCGAAGCAAGGTATAGGGGAAAAAGGGTTCTTATCCTGGGAGCGGCAAAAAGCGGGGTAGGGGTAGCCCGCCTTCTTCTGCGCCTGGGGGCCTCAGTCTTGATCAATGATAGAGGAGAGCCGGAAGAAGGTGAGAGGTGGAAAAAAGAGTTGGCCTGCATGGGAGCCGTCATTCTTACCGGCGGGCACCCATCAGACCTTCTTCAGAGGAATTCGTTTGATCTCGTCGTGAAAAACCCCGGCATTCCTTATTCCCATCCCTATGTACAGGAAGCGGAGGAGAGGGGGATCCCGGTGGTGACCGAGGTGGAGGTCGGATGCTCCATCTTAGAGGGGGAGGCCATTGCCATCACCGGTTCAAACGGGAAAACCACCACCACCACTCTGACAGGGAGACTTTTGGCCAGGAAGAATCCGGAAACGATCGTGGCAGGAAATATCGGCAATGTGATGAGTGAAGAGGTGGTAAGGAGCACACCCTCAAGCTGGACGGTGATGGAACTGTCCAGTTTCCAGCTAAAAGGGGTCGATCGTTTTCATCCCCAGGTTGCCGTTTTATTAAATCTCTATCCTCATCATCTTGATTACCATGGGTCGATGGAGGATTATATCGCTTCCAAGATGAAGATGTTCCAGAACCAAACCGAAGACGACCTGGCCCTATTTAACAGGGATCAGGAGCTCGTCGTTACCCTGTCTGAACAGGTAAGGGGACAAGTTGCCTTCTTCAGCCGCAAAGGGGAAGTGGAGAGGGGAAGCTACATCGCCTATGATGAGAGGGGGGAAAAAAATATTTTTTATAAAGGAGGAAGGAATCTTCCTTCCCGACGTATCCTGCCGGTGCGGGAGATCAAGCTGTTGGGGGATCACAATCTGGAAAATATATTGGCGGCCGTTGCCGTCGCTTCCCATTATGGGGTGGATCCGGAGACGATCCGGGATGAGGTGAGGGGATTTACCGGTGTGGAGCATCGTCTGGAGTTTGTCCGAGAGGTGAATGGCGTCTCTTATTATAATGATTCGAAAGCGACCAATCCGGAAGCGGCGGAGAAGGCCCTTCGTGTATTTACAAAACCGGTGATTCTCATCGCGGGCGGATTGGAACGGGGAGAGAGCTTTGCTCCACTCATTCCGTATTTCCGCCAAGGCGTAAAAGGAGCCGTGTTTTACGGGGAGACGAAAGAGAGGTTGAAGGAGACGGCCCGCGAGGCCGGGCTTGAGGCCGTCTTTTTCGCCCAGGATGTGGAGGAGGCCACCCTTAAAGCTTCCTCTTTAGCCGACCGAGGGGATGTGGTTCTCCTCTCCCCTGCCTGTGCCTCCTGGGATCTCTACCCTTCCTATGAGGTGCGGGGAAGAATTTTTAAAGAAACGGTGCATAGGCTGTAATAAGGCCTGTACCCACGGTTCTTTAAACAGGCCTCGGGATCAAAGGCCTTTCGGTGGGAAGGCCGTCAGGAGGCTTGGCAATGAAGAAAGAAAGAGGCATGCCGGATATTCTCATCATATTCTCCACCCTGGCTCTTCTTCTGGTCGGAGTGGTGATGGTTTATAGCGCCAGTGCCGTGATTGCCTATCATGAGATGGGGGATTATTTCTACTATGTGAAGCGACAGATTCTCTTCGCCGCCCTCGGGGTGATCGCCATGTTTGTGATGATGAATCTGGATTATTGGGATCTTCGGAAATGGTCCCGGCTCTTCCTCCTCCTCTGTTTTTTCCTCCTCCTCGTGGTGGTCATTCCAGGTGTAGGTTTGGAGCGGGGGGGAGCCAGAAGCTGGCTTGGCATCGGGGCTTTTTCCATACAGCCTTCCGAGTTTGCCAAGCTGGGGATCGTCCTATTTATCTCCCATTATCTCTCCCTTCATCAAAAGAAAATCACCTCCTTTTGGAAAGGGATTCTGCCCATCTTGGCACTCTCCGGGTTCGCCTTCGGTCTCATCATGTTGCAGCCCGATTTAGGGACGGGAACGGTTCTTATGGGGACCGTCCTTCTTTTGATTTTCTCGGCGGGGGCGCGGCTCATCCACCTGGGTTCCTTGGCTTTGGCGGGCTTTGTGGGATTTGCCGCTTTAGTGATGGCCGCTCCTTACCGGATAGCGAGGATTCTCGCCTTCCTAGATCCATGGTCCGACCCGCTCGGAGCGGGATACCAGACCATCCAGTCGTTGTATGCCATCGGCCCCGGAGGACTTTTCGGCCTTGGTTTGGGAAAGAGCATGCAAAAGTATAACTATCTCCCTGAACCTTATAATGACTTCATCTTTGCCATTCTATCGGAGGAGTTGGGGTTTATTGGGGGAAGCCTCCTTCTCCTTCTTTTCATCCTCTTACTATGGAGGGGTTTCCGAACTGCCGCCACTGCTCCTGATCTCTTCGGCACCTTTCTTGCCACCGGCATTACCGGGATGATTGCGATACAGGTGCTGATAAACATCGGGGTTGTAACCGGTTTTTTCCCGGTGACCGGGATCACCCTCCCCTTTATCAGCGCCGGAGGCTCTTCCCTTTCCATCATTCTGGTCGCGATCGGAATACTCCTTAACATCTCCCGTTTCACTGGGAGAGGATAGGAGCGCCTCTCCCAAACCGAAGAGGTTTCATACGATATTTTTTAGCTGGTTCGGCTAAAATGAAAGAGACAGGAAAGAAAATCGTATTGGGCGTATGTCACAAGTTACATCTCTCCCGCATAGGGTATCGTATCCCGAGCGCTGAATCTTCTCCTGCGATAAAGGAGTGTTCACCCATGGATAAGATCATGGATAAGATCATAAAAGCATTGCTTTCGGCGGATATCGGGCAGGTGATGACAAATGAGCCGATGAAACTTCATACCACCTGGAAAATTGGGGGACCCGCCGACCTCTTCATCCTCCCCAAAACCAAAGAGGATCTTCAAACCACCCTTCGACTGCTTAAAGACCACCATATCCCGTGGATGATTCTGGGGAGAGGATCCAACCTATTGGTACGTGATGGAGGAATACGGGGGGCGGTGATACAGCTGGGTGAGGCCTTTGGACAGTTGGAAATCTCCGGTGAGGAGGTGCGTGTTGGCGCGGCCTATCCGATGATTCGTCTGGTGGTTCAGGTGGGGAGGATGGGACTTGAAGGTTTGGAGTTTGCCGGCGGGATTCCCGGATCCGTGGGTGGAGCCGTTTATATGAATGCAGGCGCACATGGTTCGGACATTTCCCAGGTGTTGAAGGAGGCAACCATCCTTTGGGAGAATGGGAGCATCGAGTCCGTCCCGAATGAAAAGATGCGTTTTCGCTATCGGACCTCAATTCTCCAGGAGACACGGGGAATCGTCCTGGAAGCTACCTTCCGGCTTCGACCTGGGGAGCGTGCGGAACTGGCCAAGAGGATGGCGGTCTTTAAGGACCGGCGGATGAAGACGCAGCCCCTTCAGGAGCCCTGTGCCGGAAGCGTGTTCCGGAATCCACCGGGGGACCACGCTGCCCGCCTCATTGAGGCCTGCGGATTAAAGGGAAGGCAAATCGGCGATGCAAAAATCTCGGAAAAGCATGCCAATTTTATCGTAAACAAAGGCCATGCCACCGCAAAAGATGTGTTGGAATTAATTCAATTGGCCCAAAAGGAAGTCTATGACCGCTTTTCAATTTCGCTAGAGACAGAGGTTCTCGTGATGGGTGACGAGTAACCGGAGGTGGCAAAAGCTTGGACACACTGGTCATCCAAGGTGGAATACCTTTAGAGGGAAAAGTGCGTGTCCATGGTTCAAAGAATGCAGCCTTACCCATCCTGGCTGCAGCGGTCCTGGCGGAAGGGGAGTATCTTATTGATCGGGTGCCGGAGCTCCTGGATATCGTTGTGATGCGGACGATTTTGCAAACATTAGGGGTGAGAACAAAACAAGAAGGAGGAAAGGTATATCTGGATACCGGAACTCTGACCTCAAATGAAATTCCTGAACATTTGATGAGCCAGATGCGATCCTCCATCTTTCTCATGGGTCCACTTTTGGCCCGTACCGGCGAGGTGATGGTATCCCGCCCCGGAGGTTGTGACATAGGGACTCGGCGAATTGATCTTCACATGGAGGGGCTTGCCCGCCTGGGGATACAATTTGAAGAAAGAGAAGGGAACATCTATGGTCGCACGAAAAAACTCCAGGGAGCAAAAATTGTACTCGATTATCCCAGCGTAGGGGCCACAGAGAATATTATGATGGCGGCCACCCTGGCGAAGGGGATTACCCGCATCATCAACGCGGCGAGGGAACCGGAAATTCAAGATCTCCAATCGTTCCTCAATGCGATGGGAGCGAGAATTGCCGGCGCAGGGAGCCATATGATTGAGATCGAAGGGGTGGACCGCCTTCATGCCGTCTCCCATGAAGTGATTCCGGACCGCATCGTTGCGGGAACGCTTATCGCAGCCGCCGCCATCACAGGTGGCCGTGTTACATTGGAAGAAGTACAACCGGACCATATGGAATCGGTGATCGAGGCTTTCAAAAGGACGGGGGTCGAGATTACAGGAACGGAAAGCAGCCTTCAGGTCGTAGGTCACCATCCTATCCTTTCTTTAGATAAAATTACCACCTCTCCCCATCCCGGATTTCCCACCGATATGCAACCCCAGATGATGGCCTATCTCTCCTTGGCCCAGGGAACGAGCATCATCACGGAGACGGTTTTTGATGGACGCTTTCGCCATGTGGATGAACTGATGCGCATGGGGGCCAAGATTTATACCGATTACCACACCGCGATCATACGAGGGGTGAGAAGGTTATCCGGGACCCGGGTCAGGGCCACCGACCTTAGGGCAGGAGCGGCTCTCGTCTTGGCAGGCCTCGCGGCGGAAGGGTGCACGGTCGTAGAAAATGTTCATCATATCGACCGCGGTTACGATCACATCGAAAGGATGATCCAATCTTTAGGAGGTGAAATCGTTCGGAGGAAATAGTGGAAGAAGATGCGGAAAAATCTTCCGCATCTTCTATTTTGTCGAATTGATGGTTGAGGGATTGATGGATTTAGAGTAAACTGATAGAGAGTAGAGAACTCTTCAATGAACCGGGAAACAATAGAGTTTATCTGAACGAATCCCCCTAATAAAAAGAAGAGGAAAGAGGGATATGACCAAAAAGAAACAAAAAAAAAGAGGCCGATTGATTCGCCTTCTCTTCATCTTCTTTTTTCTGATTTTGATCATCCTCTACTTACAATCACCCTTAAGCAAAATTCAAGAGATTCGGGTAAGCGGCAATGAACGCCTTACAGATGCCCAAGTGATTGGAAAGAGCGGCTTGCAAGTAGGGAGATCCATATTTATTCTCCCTTCTTCCATTGCCGAAAAGCTGAAAAAAGATCCGGAAATTAAATCCGCCCAAGTTTTCTTCCGGTTTCCATCCGGGTTCCTGCTGAAAGTCAAAGAAAACAAGATCGTCGCTTTATTGAGAAAAGATGGGGGACTTCAGCCGATATTAGAGAATGGACAACTCTTGACGAGTGGGGAGAAGGTGAACGAGGATCTTCCTATTCTTTCAAATTGGAACTCTTTAGAAGACCTGCCCTCTTTCTGCTCGGAATTGTCCCAATTAAAGCCAGAGGTGATGAAAGAGATTTCTGAGATCCGATCGGCAGCTACGCCAAGTGATCGATATAAAGTTGAGGTGTATATGAAAGATCAGTTTGAAGTGGAAACGACCGCCCTTCATTTTTCTAAATATATGAACCTCTATCCTTATATAAAAGAAAAATTAAAAGGAAAAGAGCCGGGCGTCATCACCATGAATGAATCGGGGACCTTTTACATCTCGTACAAGGAACTTCTTTCGCCTAAAACCCAGGAACAAAACCCCCCGGGGCAAAATCCCCCGGAGCAAAAGAATGTAGGGACGCATACTCCGTAAAAAAAGGCTAAAAGTTAACAAAAAAAATCTGATTTGAAAAAAGGGAATAGAAGGTGGATGTGGAATATGTACATAAATACAGAGATTTTCTTTATGAACCTACCAGGAGGTGAAACCGATTGAGCACCCAGGATTTTATCGTCAGCTTAGATATCGGTACGTCAAAAGTACGGGCACTCGTGGCGGAAATTCATCCTCACACCCTCCATATTGTAGGAGTAGGGCAATCGGTCTCAGAAGGGATGAAGAAGGGCTCCATCGTTGATATAGATGCTACGGTAAAAGCGATAAAGGAAGCCGTCTCCGAAGCGGAGCGAATGATCGGAATCGAGATCCACGATGTCTTTGTGGGATTGACGGGAAGTCATATTCAGCTGCAACCCGCCCAGGGAGTGGTCGCCGTTTCCGGTGAGGACCGTGAAATCCGCCAACAGGATGTTGACCGGGTGGTTGATGCGGCCAAAGTGATGAATATTCCCCCGGAACGGGTTATCGTCGATGTCGTTCCCAAGGAATTCTCTGTGGACGGATTATCAGGGATCCATGATCCCAGGGGGATGATCGGGGTTCGGCTGGAGATGGAAGGAACCCTGATCACCTGTGCGAAAACCCCCCTGCATAATCTGATTCGCTGCATTGAACGGGCTGATCTGGAAATGGTTGGATTACTTCTGCAACCGATGGCTGCGGCCGAATTGGTTTTATCAAAGGATGAACGAAATGTGGGTTGCGCCCTCATCGATATGGGGGCGGGAACCACCACGATCACGATTTATCAGCAGGGGGATTTGGTGGCCCATTCTCTTCTTCCCTTTGGAGGAGATTATATCACCAGCGACATTGCCACAGGACTTTACACCACGACGGAGATGGCGGAAAAGATTAAAATAAAGTATGGGTGTGCCCTCATTGAACAATCTTCGGACCAGGAATTTTTCAATGTTCCCAGGATTGCCAGTGATGTGGAGAAACAATTCAGTCAGTATGATCTCGCCAATATTATTGAACCCCGCCTTTCGGAGATGCTCTACCTGACCCGCAAGGAAATTGAGCGTTTGGGCTACCCGAAATTGCCGGGCGGTTATGTGTTTACCGGCGGAGTCAGTGCAATGCCCGGCTTTCTCACGCTAGCCAAAGAGTTCTTTGATCAGTCGGCCCGCATCGCCTACCCCGATTTTATCGGCGTGCGTGATCCTTCGTATACGGCCGGCGTAGGTTTACTGCAATATGCCCAACGTTACGTGACCAGGAGGACCACTTCACCAAGTAAGGAAACTTCTCATCATCCGGCTTCCCCAGCCAAAAAGAAGAAAAAAATCGGATCTCAAACGGGAGTGCTGGAAAAAGTACGAAGTTGGTTTAGCGAATTTATCTAGGCATATAGGAAGGAATAGGGGGAAAGCGAATGTTGGACTTCGAATTTGAAATGAGCTCTTTGGCACAGATTAAAGTGATCGGAGTGGGCGGAGGCGGAAGCAATGCCGTTAACCGCATGATTGATAGTGGAGTACAAGGGGTGGAGTTCATCTGTGTCAATACGGATGCCCAGGCTTTAAACCAGTCAAAGGCGAAGACCAAAATGCAAATCGGTGAGAAGTTGACCCGTGGGCTCGGCGCCGGGGCCAATCCGGAGATTGGGAAAAAGGCCGCGGAAGAATCCCGGGAAGCCTTGGAGAATGCCCTCCGGGGGGCGGATATGGTTTTTGTTACGGCGGGGATGGGTGGAGGAACAGGAACAGGAGCCGCTCCTGTCATCGCCGAGATCGCCAAGGAGCTGGGAGCCCTTACCGTAGGGGTGGTGACCCGTCCCTTCAAATTTGAGGGGAAGAAGCGGGCCTTGCAGGCGGAAGGAGGGATCGCCGCTTTAAAAGAAAAGGTGGATACCCTGATCGTGATCCCCAATGATCGCCTTCTGGAGATCGTGGACAAAAATACCCCCATGATTGAGGCGTTCAAGGAGGCGGATAACGTCCTGCGCCAAGGGGTGCAGGGGATTTCAGATTTGATCGCCGTTCCAGGGCTCATTAACCTGGATTTCGCCGATGTGAAGACCATCATGTTGGAAAAGGGTTCTGCTCTCATGGGCATCGGCGTTGCTTCTGGTGAAAACCGGGCCACCGAAGCGGCTAGGAAAGCCATCATGAGTCCCCTCCTGGAGACTTCGATCGAAGGCGCCCGGGGGGTCCTCATGAATATCACGGGAGGGACAACCCTTTCCCTCTATGAAGTAAACGAAGCTGCGGAGATTGTGCAACAAGCTTCCGATCCTGAGGTAAACATGATCTTCGGGGCCGTGATCAATGAAAATTTAAAGGATGAGATTCTCGTTACCGTCATTGCCACCGGATTTGAAGAACGAAGGACGCAAGTGGCCTCTCCCATTCGGAAACCGGGGGAAATCAACGTTCCTTATCCCGCAGATCGGCCCGTGCCCCGGGATGATTTTGACATTCCCACCTTCCTGCGAAATCGGAATCGTGGGAAATAAATCGCCGGGATCCTTCACCCCCAGTAGTGAAATGAAGGCTACGCTGTGGAAAGGCTTCCCCTTTAAGAAATCCATCGCGATGGATCGATCATAGTTGTCAATCGATGGTAAGGAAAATGGTAAGGAAAAAGAATTGAAAAAGCGATTCGTAAATGGAACGGATCGCTTCTTTCTTTTTATCGATTCTTTTTATTATCGATTCTTTTTATGGATTTTTTTATCGACAGAATTAGTGTCCCCTTTCTATCAGCATTCGACAGACATCCCGGATAGGCTGTATTATACTAGAACCTACCAATCCCGGTTCAGGGGAGAATGACGCTGAAAGTCTATCTTGATTTGCTTTTCCTGATCAATTTCCTCACCGATTTTTTACTCCTATGGATGACCGCATGGATGAGAAGAAGGGCGGTTAAGCTTTGGCGCCTTTTTGCAGGCGCCCTCTTCGGCACGCTTATCCTTGTTCCCCTTCTGTTTGAGCCCTTTTCGTTTCTCTTCACCTGGGTAGGTAAATTTTTCTTATCTTCCCTCATGATTTTCATCGTTTTCGGCTTTACCCGCCTCTCCCTCTATCTGTCCGACCTGCTTTTCTTTTATCTCATTACCTTTCTTTTCGGAGGAGGGGTTATGGGGATCAGTTTCTTCTTGCAAAACAGAGAGACCATATTTCAGGGTTTTATGACGGAAGGGGATTTTTACCTTTACCCCCAAGCGACGTGGTTAACCCTTGCCCTGGGGTACGGAGTCATGTTCTTTCTCTCCAAAGCCTTTTACCAAATCATTCAGTTCCACAAAAAAAGAGGTGCCGATCTACTCCCCACAACCCTCTCATTCTTCGGTGCAACGATCGAGGTGATCGGATTATACGATTCAGGGAATCAGCTTTATGAACCCATCACCCGCATTCCTGTGGTCATTTTGGAGGCTTCTGTCCTATCATCGATTCTCCCTCCCGAGATGATGGAGTGGGTTATGTCCGGTGGAGTGGCAGGATATGATCTGACGGGACTTTCCTCCCTGCCGGAGGGGTGGCAGGACCGCTTCCGTTTGATTCCCTACCGGACCGTCGGCAAGGAAGAAAACCTCCTTGTGGCCCTTGTTCCGGACTGGATTGAGGTGAGAGATGGGAAGAACCGATACCGGACCCGTAGGGTACGCATAGGGCTGGCATTCGCCCAATTGAGCGGAGAAAATGCGTACAGGGCCGTTCTCCACCCCGATATTTTGAAGGAGAGCCATCTGCTAAAGGAAATGAAGGAGGATTCACATGTTCACACGTTTACGCCTTAGATTCACCCTGATATGGATTCGTCTGCTCATCCTGCTCAAGATAAAACCGGAGGAAGTCTACTACATAGGCGGGAGTGAAGCACTGCCTCCTCCCCTCACCAAAGAAGAGGAAGAATTCCTGCTTCAGCGACTCCCCCAGGGAGATAAAGCGGTACGGAGCATGCTGATCGAGCGGAATCTCCGCCTCGTCGTTTATATCGCCCGCAAGTTTGAGAATACCGGCATTTACATTGAGGATCTGATCAGCATCGGAAGCATCGGCCTGATCAAAGCGGTGAACACCTTTGATCCGGAGAAGAAGATTAAGCTGGCCACCTATGCCTCCCGCTGCATCGAAAATGAAATTCTCATGTTTCTCAGGAGAAATAATAAGGTAAAGACGGAAATTTCCTTCGATGAACCTTTAAACATTGATTGGGATGGGAATGAACTCCTGCTCTCCGACGTATTGGGGACGGAGGAAGATTTGGTTTACCGAAAACTGGAAGACCAGGTGGACAGAAAGTTATTGCAAAAAGCCCTTTCCCGCTTAAATGAACGGGAGAGAAAGATCATGGAACTTCGTTTTGGTCTTACGGGAGGAGAAGAGAAGACCCAAAAGGATGTAGCCGACCTATTGGGGATCTCCCAATCCTATATATCCCGCTTAGAAAAGCGGATTATAAAACGGCTCAGAAAAGAATTTAATAAAATGATATAGCTGTATTATTTTTCCTCCCCAGGGGATACTTCATATAGGCACCTTAGATCCAACTTTCCATACTGGGAAAGTGACCCTTGGGAGGGAACCGATTTGGCTAGGAATAAAGTGGAAATATGCGGAGTAGATACGTCAAAGCTTCCCGTCTTAACGAATAAGGAGATGAGGGAGCTTTTTATGCAGTTGCAGTCCGGCGCTCGTTCTGCCCGGGAAACCCTGATCAATGGAAATCTTCGTCTAGTGCTATCCGTCATTCAGCGGTTTAACAACAGGGGAGAGCATGTTGATGACCTTTTTCAAGTGGGATGTATAGGACTTATGAAAGCGATTGATAATTTTGATCTAAGTCAAAACGTGAAGTTTTCCACTTACGCCGTTCCTATGATTATCGGGGAAATCCGCCGTTACCTCAGGGATAACAATCCGATTCGCGTCTCCCGCTCGCTTCGGGATATCGCTTACAAAGCCCTTCAGGTCAGGGACCAGTTAACCAATCAAAATTCAGAGGAGCCGACCATTGAGCAGATCTCGGAATCCTTAAATGTCCCTAAGGAGGATGTGGTTTTTGCGCTGGATGCGATTCAGGATCCGGTCTCCCTCTTTGAACCGATTTATCACGACGGCGGAGATCCGATCTATGTGATGGATCAACTGAGTGACGAGAAGAACCGGGATTATTTTTGGGCGGATGAAATCGCGCTGCAGGAGGCGATCAAAAAATTAAATGAGCGTGAGAAGATGATCGTTTCATTGCGTTTCTTTGAGGGGAAAACCCAGATGGAGGTGGCGGAGGAGATCGGCATTTCCCAAGCGCAGGTGTCCCGCTTGGAGAAGGCCGCCCTTGCCCAAATGCAAAAGTATGTAAAGTGAACCTTTTGGGAGACAGATCTGTGTTCCGGCCTTTTCATCAATTCCCATCTCCCCACATATACTATAGTATTCTGGGACTTGGGTGAGTACGGATGATCAAGATTTCCGATTTTCAATCAAAGGATGTCATCAATATTACAAACGGTAAGCGTTTGGGCAGGATCAGCGATTTAGAGCTTGACCTGACGCAGGGGCGGGTCAAAGCGTTGGTGATACCCGGTTCAGGCAGGCTTCTCGGTTTCCTCTCTTCAGGGAGCGATATCGTCATTCCTTGGAACCAAATCGTAAAAATAGGCGTTGATGTGATTTTGGTACGCGTAGAGGAGAAGGCTTCGGTGGATCCTGAGTACACCTATGATGAAGTGCCGTATCGCCGTGAACTTCCTTCCGGGAAGGGAAAGTAGCTTCCCTTCCTTTTTTTGCGGTATAATGGGGAAACAGGGAGGGGAGTTGGCATGGAGCCTTTTACCTATGATGAGAAGAAGGGGATCTTCTGGATAACCCCATGGATGAAAAAGTATCCCTCCCTCACCGCGGGGGTTACTTCCCGGCATCTTCCCGGTGCGGAAGAGGAGGGGAATTTGGCCTTTCATGTAACCGAAAATGCGGCAGGGGTGGTGAAGAACCGGACCGCCCTTGCTCGTCTCGTGGATTTTCCTTTGTCGTCGATGACCTGTGCCCTACAACCCCATGGAAGGCAGGTCGCAAGGGTTGATGAAAAAACACGGGGAGCGGGAGCCACTTCTTACCTCTCCTCCATCGAAAAGGCGGACGGACTCCTCACATCACTTTCGGAGACGCTTCTCACCCTCTTTTTCGCCGATTGCGTCCCTTTATTCTTTTTCGATCCGGGACGTATGGTGATCGGAATCGCCCATGCAGGTTGGAGGGGAACCGTCCGGAATATCGGGCAAGAGATGGTGGAAAAGATGGAGAAAAATTATGGTACGCGCCGTGGGGAGATATGGGCTGCCATCGGCCCCTCCATCGGCCCTTGCTGTTACCAGGTGGATGAGCCGGTGATGGAGGGGGTACGGGAGGTTTTGCCTGAAGAATGGGAGGAAGTTTCCATTCCGGAAGGGAAAGGCTTTTTTCGCCTCGATTTGCGCAAAATGAATCAAATTTTGTTTGAAAAAGAAGGAATTCGAAGAGAGAATATCGAAGTAACCCATATCTGTACTTCTTGCCGCACTGATCTCCTCTTTTCCCATCGAAAGGAGAAGGGTAAGACAGGAAGAATGGCTGCGTTCATCGGTTTGAAAGAGGGGAGAGCATGAGGCCCATCGCAGAGAATCTTCAGGAGATTAAGGGGCGTATCGCACAGGCTAGCGCTAAGGCTGGAAGGAATCCAACAGAGATTCAAATGATCGCAGTGACGAAATATGTGGGTGTGGAGCGAATGCGGGAAGCTTATTCGGCAGGCCTTACCCATTTCGGGGAAAGTCGCACAAAGGATGCAAAGGAGAAGATGGAGGAATTATCGGATCCGGCGATTACCTGGCATTTTATCGGCCATTTGCAAACCAATAAGATAAAGGAAGTCCTCCCCGCTTTCGCCTTTATTCACTCGCTCGACCGCTCCTCCCTCGCCGAAGGGTTGGGGAAGGAGGCGGAGCGATTGGGAAAAATTCCAAATTGCTTTATCCAGGTGAACGTATCCGGAGAGGAAAGCAAATCGGGTGTCGCGCCGGGCGAGCTTCTCTCTTTCGCCCGTCGGGTGAGGGATATCGGGAATATCCGGGTGGTGGGGCTAATGACCATGGCGCCCAATACCCGTGAAGAAGCGATCATCCGCCCCGTATTCCGCCGCTTGCGGGAATTGCAGCAGGAACTTTTGGATCTGGGGTTGGAGAGGATCTCCCCGCATTTTCTCTCCATGGGGATGTCCAACGATTATGAGATCGCGGTGGAAGAGGGGGCGACTCATCTTCGGATCGGAACGGCTCTGGTGGGGCGGTAAAGATGGCGTTCGAATGAGAAGATGAAAAAAGGGCGATCGAATAGATGAAATCTAGCTGAAATCGAAGAAACGGAGGAAGATCCCATGATGAATCGGGTTTTAAGCTATCTCGGTTTGGCCGACGAGAAGGAAGTGGAAGAGGCGCTGAACGAAGAGGAATTGGAAGGGGAGGAGGTTCCGCCTCGTTCCAAAGGGAGACATAAAGGGAATGTGGTAAGCCTCCAACATGTGAGGGGAAACAGCAAGATGGTGCTGGTGGAACCCCGTTCCTTTAACGAGGTTCAGGAGATCGCCGATCACTTAAGAGCCCGGAAGGCGGTCATCATCAACCTCCATCGGATGCGGGATGATCATGCCCGCCGCATGATCGATTTTTTGGGGGGAACCGTTTATGCATTGGACGGCAGCATCCAGAAGGTGGGGAAGGATATCTATTTATGTGCCCCGGATAATGTAGAGGTGCAGGGAAACATCTCGGAATGGACGGAAGGAAATGGAGAAGAACCTTTTACAACATTTTAGGCCGGAAGAAGCCCCTTTCATCGAAAAGGCGGGGGAATGGATCTCCTTTGTAGAAGAGAAGGGACTAAAGAAGCTGACCGATTTTCTCGACCCCCGCCAGATGGAGATTCTCCGGAACCTGGCCATGCACCGCGGGGGAATTGCCCTCTTTGAAAACGGTGGCTATGAAGGGGCGGAACGGAAACGAACTCTCCTCCTTCCGGAAGGGGAAAATCCCCCCGAAGAGGAAGAGTTTCATATTGGTTTTTTGCACATTCGTCCGAGGGGCCGCTTTTACTCCCTGGAACACCGGGATTACTTGGGAGCCCTCCTTCATGTAGGGATTAAGCGGGAAAAGTTTGGCGATCTCTGGACTGTGGAAGAAGGAGCTATGCTCGTGCTCGCTGAGGAGATGGCAGATTACGTTTCTCTCCAGTTGACGGAGGTGGGAAGGGTACCGGTTGTGGTGGAACGAAAGGAGAAAGGGGAATGGGAGTTGCCCACGGTAAAGTTGGAAGAACGGAGAATTACCACCTCTTCCATGCGTCTTGATGCCGTCCTGGCGGAAATGCTCCCCCTTTCCCGGGCGAAAACCTCCGAATGGATTAAGGGAGGGAAGGTGAAACGGAACCATCGGGTGGCGGTGAAGCCGGATGAGGAAGTGAAAGTAGGAGATCTCCTCTCCGTCCGGGGGTATGGGCGATTTTATCTGTTGGAGGAGATGGGCAGAACGAAGAAAGGAAATATCCTCTTACGAGTGGGAATACCGGATTCATGAAATGAAAACCTTTGACCGATAAGAAGGAATGGAGCATTCTTTTGTCGAAGAAAGAAGAATGAATGAAGAGAGATGAGGAGGAAGAATCCCGATGCCGCTCACACCGCTTGATATACATAACAAGGAGTTTTCCTATTCTTTTCGGGGGTATAATGTAGATGAAGTGAACGAATTCCTGGATCAGGTGATAAAAGATTATGAAGCTTTGATTCGGGACCATAAGAGTTTGGAAGAGAAGGTCCGCATGCTGGAAGAAAAGCTGGGGCATTTTGAAAATTTGGAGGAAACCTTAAGCAAGTCGATCATCGTGGCGCAAAGCACCGCGGAAGAGGTAAAGCAAAACGCCCGGAAAGAGGCGGAGCTGATCATCAAAGAAGCGGAAAAAAATGCGGATCGCATCATCAATGAGGCCCTGGCCAAATCGAGGAAGATCAGCATCGAAATCGATGAATTGAAGAAACGGGCTACCGTCTACCGCAACCGCTTCCGCACCCTTCTGGAAGCCCAGCTGGAGATGTTGCAATCGAACGATTGGGATGAGCTCTCCGATCTGGAGAAGGAATAAAGGACCCAGCATCGGCATCAGGCTCCTTTTATCTTGGATTGGATGAACGGGACCAAATATCCGATCGTAAAATAATCATCGATTTGAAGTGGTTCACCGAATGATGAACCGGGAAAAAAGGGGACCCACGTTCGTTTCCGTGTTGATCCCTTTTTTTGCTGATGGGAGTCGTTTATGATCCGAATGATATCCTCTTCACTTGTCGTACCCTTTGTGACATTTGTCATACGAAAATGGTGACAGGCGATCCTATTGTGGAGGAAGTCTCAGCATGAAAGGCCTGGGTATCCATGAGATCGCCAAACGCCTCTTTCTCTCGGAAGGAACGGTCCGGAATTACCTATCCATCGCGATTCAGAAAGTGGGGGCTAAAAATCGAATGGAAGCGGTACATATCTCCAGGGAAAAAGGTTGGATTTAAGAGAGAGCGGTGATAAGTGTTTAACCGTTGTTTATCTCTTGAATGTTCATAAAAAATGAAATGCAAAAACTATTGACATTGAAATTGGTAAATATTATAATATTTCTTGGAGGTGGATAATCTTAACTGTAAATTAATTAAATTGTTAGGAGGGGAAAAAGATGGAGGTAGGTATTACTAATACTTCTACCAAAAAATTGGTCTTTCTCTACGTAGGGCAAGCTGCAGGTGCGCCTTATTATTATGAAAAATATAGTGCTACAGATATCAGTAATTATGGTGTAAGCGAGTTTGTTATTAATGTGGGAGGATATAGTGTATATAAAGAAGGACCTTTCACACCACTCATCTCTACACCAAATAATTCGAATTATGAGGGTATTAAAGAATTGGTAAATCGAATCATTAATATTAGCTCTAACAATAGGGTATGGATTGCTACTCCTTCATTGAATATTACTAGAAGTACTAATTTTTCAAATGAACTTACGAAACTGCAGGGGTATATTGATAGTTTAAGAACAGCGCTAACAGCTTCTGTCTGGAACACATATGTAAATGGCATCTATATGAATTATGAAAGAATAATTAATGTTACGGATACAAATGGTGATGGTCTTGGGGAAGATGTTGATTACAATAATTTAATTAATGGCGCATTATTTGGGAATAAACAGATCAAATTGATGAATGATTTATCAAATTACGTTAAATCATCAAAAGTGATTAATGGAAATACTTACAATGCAAAGCAATTCATGTGGTGTCCTTATTATGGATATAATTACTATGAGGCTACTATAATAAAGGATATAGGTTACGTAGCTAACACAACCAACATTTTTAATGTTGTACTGATTCAACCAGCTCATTATTTTCAGGGTAATTTGACAGCTAATCTTAACGGTGTAAGAGAAAGCATCAGGAAGGGATATGTATGTTGGAGGGATGGTGTAACTGTTGTTACAAAAACATCCTCAACACAAATAGGATGTCAGATGGAGGTGGATTCTCAATACTTTACTAATCCAAGTGTTTATCAAAGTAGGTACCAAGATTATCTTAATTATTTTAATAATATAACCAATCCTATTCCAGGCTTTAATAAAAATAATTATCTTTTTAGTTATTATTGTGGCGCAAAAAATAGTTCGTATCAAAGGGAAATCACAAACCTAATTAGGTCTTTTTACGGCTTTCCTGAATTATAAGGAAAATACATTCCCAATGCTTACTAATACCTTTTCTTTTTCTATCAAAAATGTCTATTCGCAAAAAAACAAAGTTTGAGAATGATTTCTGTTTTTCAGAAAACTTGATGTGGTGAGATGAACATGATATTGCCTGAATACATTGTAAAAATCTAGCGCGATCATGCTCATTGAAACTCCACGTCAAGTTTTGGTATGTTACGATTCATTTGTTCAACAAGTTCTAACCAATACATCTAATTAGACTTGTCGGTTGCAAAGGAATGAGACGATGAAGAAGATCGCGGCTAATCTATATAAAAGTTCCATGTTTGTGACGGTAGTCCTGCTGTTGTATGCGTTGCTTCTTGCGATTTTTGTCAGGACCCCGGGCTTGGTAAACTACCCTGCCTACCTCATCAGCATTGCATCTTTTTTCGTGATCTTCTCGCTGGTCTTGAGCGTTCGATTTTTATGGAATCGATCAGTCAACGATGTGTTATTTATGATCCTGTTGATGATCGCCGTTCTCCTTCCCAGAGCCTTATGGATCATGTTCGTTGATACAAAGCCGTTTTCTGATTTTGATCTATACCACCAATATGCTTTGAACGCTAGCTTGGGCAAATTTCATCTCTGGGATAAAACGGTTCTTGTATTCCCCCACCGGATCGGTTTCCCTCTCCTTCTTTCTTTCTTCTATAAAATTTTCGGAGGGAGCCTGCTTACGGCCAGGATCCTAAATCTTTTCTTTTCATTCTTATCGGCTGTTCTGCTTTATTTGATCGGGAATGAGATTTTTCAAAAAAAAGTGGGGCAAATCGCAGCCTTGTTGTTTTCACTTTGGCCGTCACAAATCATGTACAATTCCGTGATTGCGTCGGAGCATATATTCATATTCTTCTTTCTTTTCAGTCTTTACTTCTATATTTTAGCCATAAAAAAGCAAATGCGCTCCCTTAAAGCGATTTATTTTGCTTTATCCGCCTTGTTTCTCTCCATATCGCAGTTCATCCGGCCCATCGCGCTTATGTTGATTCCCATTTTCTTTTTGAGCATCCTATTTCTTTCTACGCAACCGGGATGGCGCAGGCGTATTCTGCACGGAATTAAAGTGGTCTCCTTTATGACGGTTGTGTTCCTTCTCTTTTTTGGGATATTTTGTTACATCGCTTACCAACTGACCGGAATTAACATGTTTAAAAGTTCTTCGGGGTATAATCTCCTGGTGGGAACCAACGTAAAAAGCAACGGAGTCTACAATGACGAAGATGCAAGAATTCTGGAGGAGTTTCATTACGACTTCGACACCGTGCATCATGAGGCCCAAAAACGGGCAATCCATCGTGTTTTGTCAAGTCCGCTCAATTTTATGCGGCTTTTAGAAAAGAAATATGCGATCATGTGGGGGGATGATTCCTATGGAGCGGGGTGGAGTTTGCATGATATTTCCCACCCGAATAAGATAAGCAACAAACTCGTTCATCATAAACTTTCCCTAATCGTCCTCTCCCAGTGTTATTATATCGCCGTTCTCTTTTTTGCCTTGTTCGGCTCTCTTTTTGCCCTGAAGGAGATAAACTTTTATGGGCTCCCCATTCTCCTTGTTTTTTGGATTCATGTGGTTGCCTATTCTTTTTTGGAGGTTCAATCCCGTTACCATTACCCGGCCATAATATTACTTCTCATCTTATCCGCATACGGATTGGTGAAAATAAGCGAAGAAAAGGAAATTTGTTTGCCTGATCGATACCTCATGAATAAAAGTGGATGATCAGTTGATCGTCCTGGGTGAGGATGAATTCATTCAGTTTGTTTCAGGACTGGAGCGGTGGCTGGGATTCCCACTTTTTCCTTGACCAACTCGGAAGAAATGAATAAAATAAAAGAAAATCGAAGATGACGAAAGATCATGAAAGCGAAAGCGATGAGCAGGAGAGTAGGAGAAGGACCCTTCCAGCGAGCCGGGGAAAGTGGAAGCCCGGTGAGGGAAATTCTTGCGAAGATCCCCTGGGAGCTGTCCCCCGAACCGTATGCCTCGAAAGGGAGCGAAGAAGTAGGCGGGACCGGCGGAAGGCCGTTATTTCCTTCATAAGAAGTGAACCGATCTCTTTCTCTTTAAAGCCCCTATTTCCCGGCTTCGGCCATATGGCGATCACCATGAGGCCGGCTGGGCGATCAGTTTTCCCTGAGTTTATCGATTGCGGGAGGAGGGGAAAAGCGGCTGGGCAAAAGGCCCGGAATGATGGCGCCGTTCGGGGTGGTGCTTTCCACGAAGAGGGGAGAAGGAGAGGTTTACTAGGGTGGTACCGCGAGATCCTTCTCGTCCCTAGGGGATGGGAAGTTTTTTTATTTTCTCTTAAGAAAAAGTGGAGGGATTCTGTTGGATTACAGCAAAACATTAAACCTACCCAAGACCGACTTTCCCATGCGGGGGAACCTCCCCGCCCTGGAGCCGAAGATCCAGGCGGAATGGGATGAGATGAAGATCTATGAGAAGGTGGAAGAACGCCTAAAGGGGCGACCCAAATTCATCCTGCACGATGGCCCTCCCTATGCCAATGGGGATATTCATGTGGGCCATGCCTTAAATAAAGTGTTGAAGGATATTATCGTCCGCTCCCGTTCTATGATGGGGTATGACGCTCCCTACGTCCCCGGTTTCGATACCCACGGAATGCCCATCGAACATGGGGTGATCACGAAAGAGAAGGTGGACCGCCATTCGGTGGGAGAGGTGAAATTCCGGGAATTATGCCGAGATTGGGCCCTGTCCTACATTAAGCGGCAGACGAGCCAATTTAAGCGCCTCGGTGTCCGGGGAGATTGGGAGCATCCCTATGTCACCTTAACCCCCGAATACGAGGCGGAGCAGGTGAAGGTTTTCGGGGAGATGGCGAAGAAAGGATATATCTATAAAGGGTTGAAGGTGATTTACTGGTCCCCCTCCGCCGAGACGGCGCTCGCCGATGCGGAGATCGAGTATAAGGAGAAGCGCTCCCCCTCCATCTATGTGAAGTTTGATGTGGTGGATGGGAAGGGAAAGTTGGAGCAGGGAGAATCCATCGTGATCTGGACCACCACACCCTGGACCATTCCCGCCAACTTAGGGATTGCTCTCCATCCGGAATATATGTATACTCTCATCCGGACTGAAAAGGGGCGTTTGCTGGTTGCGGCGGAACTGCTCGATTCTTTCGCCAAGACGGTCGGCCTGAAACAGGTAGAACCGGTGAAACGGTTTAAGGGAGAGGAATTGGAAGGAATCCTCTGCCGGCATCCCTTCTACGATCGCACTTCTCTCGTTCTCCTCGGGGAACATGTCACCCTCGATGCGGGTACCGGAGCCGTTCACACCGCGCCCGGACACGGGGAAGATGACTACCATGTGGGTTTAAAGTATGGCCTGCCCATCCTCTCTCCGGTGGATGAGAAAGGAAAGTTTACCGCCGAAGCCCCAGGGTTTGAGGGGATGTTTTATGAAGAGGCGAATAAGAAAGTGACGGCCATGCTGGAGGAGACGGGCCACCTCCTCCACCTGGGATTTATCACCCATCAATACCCCCACGATTGGCGGACAAAGAAACCGGTTATCTATCGAGCGACGGAGCAATGGTTCGCCTCCATCGATGGGTTTCGGCAGCAGATGTTGGAAGAGATTAAAAAAGTGAAATGGCTCCCTTCCTGGGGTGAGGTGCGCATCTCCAACATGATTCGTGACCGGGGGGATTGGTGCATCTCTCGGCAGAGGGTTTGGGGTCTTCCCATCCCCATCCTCTATTGCACCACCTGCAATGAGCCGGTCATCACCGATGAGACCATCGCCCATATTTCCGAACTCTTCCGCAGGGAAGGCTCCAACGCCTGGTTCGCCAAAGAGGAGAAGGAACTCCTCCCCGAAGGCTTCACCTGCCCCAAGTGTGGAGGAGACACATTCCGCAAGGAGACGGATACGATGGATGTCTGGTTCGACTCCGGTTCTTCCCACTATGCGGTTCTCCGCACCCGGGAGGAACTCACCTGGCCGGCCGACATTTACCTGGAAGGGTCGGATCAGTACCGGGGTTGGTTTAACTCCTCCTTAAGCACCTCGGTCGCCCTCTTTGGGAAAGCCCCCTATAAGGGTGTGATCGGTTGCGGGATGGTGATGGATGGAGAGGGGCGGAAGATGTCCAAATCCTTGGGGAATGTGGTGGATCCCCTGAAGATCATGGACCGCCTCGGCGCCGACATCCTCCGCCTCTGGGTCGCTTCCGTCGATTATACCGCCGATGTGAGGATCTCCGACGCCATCTTGAGCCAAATTGCCGAAGTATACCGGAAGATCCGGAACACCTTCCGCTTCCTCCTCGGCAACTTGTATGATTTTAATCCGGCGAAGGATCGGGTTTCCGTGGAGAAGATGGAGGAGATGGACCGGTATATGCTATCCAAGCTGCAGCAGGTGATCGCCCGGGTGCGAAAAGGATATGAGACCTACCAGTTCCATTCGGCGTATACCGCAATTCACACCTTCTGCGCCGTTGATTTAAGCGCCTTTTACTTGGACGTCTCGAAGGACCGTCTCTATGTGAATGCGCCGGATGACGTCCGCCGCCGTTCCGGCCAGACGGTGATGTATGAGACCCTCCTCGCCTTGGTTCGCCTGATCGCTCCCATCCTTCCCCACACCGCCGAGGAAGTATGGAAGTACATCCCCGGGGAGAAGGAGGAGAGTGTACAATTGACCGATTTCCCGGAGGTGGATGAAAGGCTGAAAGATTCTCGCCTCGAGGAAAAATGGGAGAGATTCCTGGAAATCCGGGATCAGGTCCTGAAGGCTCTGGAGGAGGCGAGGAAAGAGAAGGTGATCGGGAACTCCCTGGGGGCCCATGTTCACCTCTATCCCGATGGGAAAACGGAGAAGGTCTTGAAGGAATTCCCCAACCTGGCGGAACTCTTCATCGTCTCCCGGGTAACCGTTCATGAAGAAGGGGAAACCTCTTTAGCGAAGGCGACTGAAGAGGGAGTTCTTGCCGTCGAAGTTAAGGAAGCGGAAGGGGAGAAGTGTGAACGCTGCTGGAACATCACCCTTGATGTGGGGCAGGATGAGAAACACCCCACCCTCTGCGCCCGCTGCGCCCACATCGTCGAGGAAATCGCCGCCCACGCGGAATAACAAAACTGTATAACCCGACATAAAAATAATGGAGAATCTCCTGAAGAAGTATGTTTCAAGAATCGAATGATTCGTCGGAGCGGTAGGGACCGACCTGCCGCTCCTTCTTTTTTGTTATCCTTTTTATCGCGAGAGGCGGAAAGACCTTCGTCTCAACGATTTTAAGATTGTTCTGCTTTTTTGTATACATGGATCCTCTTGGTTAAGCATATTTTCCAACTCTTTTCAGCTTTTTTTCATTTTTTTATGTATGATTAGGATGAGGATAAAAAGATCAATGGGGTTTAAGGGAGTGAATCTTAGGTGAAGCTGCTACTGGCAGAGGATGATCTTCGGCTCGGGCGTTTGGTCCGGCATATGTTGGAGAAAGAGGGGCATCAGGTAACCTGGGTACATGAGGGACAAGAAGCATATCAGGAAGCGATGGTTGGTGAGTTTGATCTTCTTATCCTCGATTGGATGCTGCCGAAGATGAGCGGCATTGAGGTCCTACACCGCCTCCGTGAAGAGGGATTCCAGGGAGGGGTTCTCATGTTGACGGCGAAGGATGAGGTGGAGGATCGGGTAAAAGGGTTAAATACCGGCGCCGACGATTATTTGGTAAAACCCTTTGAATTTCCAGAGCTCTTCGCACGCATCCGGGCGCTCGGGAGGAGGAGTTTTACCCCGTTTAAGGAAGATCAGGTGAAGGCGGGAAATCTCCTTCTCAATACGGTGACTCGTACGTTGATCAGAGAGGGGAGGGAGATCCCCCTCACCCTGCGGGAGTTTCAGTTGATGGAGCTTTTTATGCGGAATCCGGGGCAGGTCCTCCCCCGGGAGCTGATCTGGGACAGGATTTGGGGATATGATGCCGATGTGACAAGCAATATTTTGGATGCAACGGTGAAGCTCCTGCGGAAGAAGATCGAGGATCCGGATGGAAAGCGAATCATTCACAGCATCCGAGGAATCGGATATAAATTGGAGGTTTAAGGTGTTCCGTCGACTTCGTCATCGTTTAACCTTATTATTTACCTTTCTGCTCATGATTTTCCTCCTCGCTTTTATGGGGATTACCTATTTCTCCTTCTCCTATTTCCTCTACCATGATCGTTATGTCCAGGTGATGGGGCTGGTGAGGAATGAATTGGGGGACCATTCGGAATTATTCGTCACCGACGCAAAAGGGAAGTCCGACCATGGCGTGGGGAAGGGAATCTCCAATGGGAAGGGAACCGTAACGGGAGTAAAGGGGGAGGAAAAGGAAAATGAGGATGTTGATGAACGGGAAGGAAGTATCTCGGGCGATGGCACTCTCAAGGGAGAGGATCATCGGGAACTTCGCCTGATTAACGGCGATGAGATCCGGCTCTCCACCCCGTCGAACAGCTTCTATTATCTTTTCTCTGAGGAGGGGCGTTTTCTCCATGGGGACGAGTCGCTCCATGAGCTGAGGAAAGAGATTTTTCAAAAACTGAATGGCTGGGTTCCAAGAGAAGAGGAATACCGGTTGATGGATTTTACGACAGGAGAAGGAGCGACCCTCCATTTTCTCGTGGGAGGCAGAGAAGTGATACAGGAGGGAAAGCCTCTCGGCCTCGTCTATGCCGGGGTGGATATTACGCCGGAGAAGAATGCCTTGGACCGACTGATGGTTCTTCTGGGGGGACTCAGCCTCCTCTTTCTCCTGATCTCCTACATCCTGGGACAGTTTATGGCGGGAAGGGCCATGCGCCCGATCCATCAGTCCTTTCAACGGCAACGGGAATTCGTGGCGGATGCTTCCCATGAGCTGCGCTCCCCTTTGAGTGTCTTACAAGCTTCCCTGGATGTGATCGAGGCAGAAGAGGGGGAGAAGTTTTCTTCTTTCTCTCACCAGATTTTACAGGATATGAAAGATGAGACCCGCCGAATGGGGCGGTTAACCCAGGATCTTTTAACCCTGGCCCGAGCCGATTCCGATGCCATTCAGTTGGAAAAAACCGATTTTAACCTGGCGGAGATGGGACGATCGGTCATCCGTACGTTCCAATCCATGGCGAAGCAGAAGGAGATCGTCTTGGATTTCCAAGGTCCCGAATCACTGTTTCTCTATGCCGATGAAGAAAGAATGCGGCAGCTTCTCACCATCCTTCTGGATAATGCTGTGAAATACACGCCTAAGCAAGGAAAGGTTCATCTCCAAATGGAAGAAAGCGGAAGAACCGGGCGAAAGAAGGTCGTTATCCAGGTGAGGGATACGGGCATCGGCATTCCTGCAGAAAAGCTCCCCCGTATTTTTGACCGCTTTTATCGGGTGGACAAGGTGCGCTCCCGGGAACAAGGAGGAGCGGGATTGGGGCTTTCCATCGCCAAATGGATCGTCGAGGCTCATGATGGAGAGATTCGGGTGGAGAGCAAAGAAGGAGAGGGGACTACGTTTACCGTTTTGCTGCCTCTATCTCCATCTCCTTCCCCGTATATCGACGGTGGGCATTTACATCCTCCTTCGACATAGGGTGTCTGAATAAAATAAAGCTGGAGAACCAGGAGGATTTTAGGGATTGTGAAATTAATCACGAATGAACCGAATGTTCATCCCCCAGGTTCGGATCAAAGCGGACAAAATAAAAGAGAAGAGAGTGAATCAAATGAACCTAATTCGTAAGAAACCCAATTCGTAAGAAACCCAATTCGTAAGAAAGGGGTGTATTCGAACAAGATTTTTGCAGAAGTCACTTTAGGAATGGTCTGGGGCAGCGCGGGTTACTTTTTGTTGGGGGCATTTCTCCCTCGCTCTCTTTTTGATTTGCGCTTCACGACCTTTTCCCCTTCTTGTCGGGATTCGCATTCCTGGCAGATCAGCAACCCTTCGATGATCCCCTCTACTTTGATTTGTTTATCTCTGGACAACTGCCGGAACTTATGGAGGACCTTGGTTTCCTCAGGCAGGAGATGAATGTTCCCCAGGTTAATCTCCCCTTTTTCCTCCGTTCTCCCAGGTTTTTCAACGCTTGTTGGATCTTCCCCGGTTAAAAGCCATTCCATCGTAACGGAACACAGTTTTGCGATCCGATAAAGGATCATGGCTTCCGGAATGCGATTTTTCGAGATGTAATTGGTCAATGCCTGGGTTGAGATGTTCAGCTTCTCCGCCGCGCTCTTTTGGGTAAGTCCCGTTTTTTTTATGGCTGACTTTAACCTCGTTCCGAAACCCTCCAACCGTGTACGCCTCCCACTTATTTAACGATTGTTGTATAAATACAGGCATACTGTTCTCAAAAGAACCGCAAGTTATTCTGGTTTGTTACGATTTTTTGTCGGACAAACATTTGTAGTATTTTTATCTTGACATACAACAAATGTAGTATTATGATAGAAGGGGTGGTATACTTAAACAAAGATGGATGTATATCATAGTAATTCTACCACACCTTAGAGCCGGGGATAAAACGTGGGAAATGGAAGAAGGGGGCGATCCTGCGCCGAAAGACCGAGGTTATCCGACGACGCAAACCTGAATCATGAACTCTTTTGGGAAGATTCGCAATAGGGGAAGGATTGATCTTCTTATTACGTATCGGTCTATTAAAAATGATGAAAATGGAGTGATAGGATGTTGCGTTGGTTTTTAAACTTAAGGACCTCTGTGAAACTGATTTCCGCATTTGTGGTTCTGGCCCTCATTTTAGTGTTTGTCGGGTATTATGGATTGATGAATATGGAAAAATTGAATTCCAGTCTGGACGACATGTACAATAAACGGCTGGTGCCCATCAGCGAAGTGAAAGATATCGAGTCGCGATTCGAGCAATTAAGAACCAGCTTATTGGCGATGCACTATGTATATCAGACACAGAAAGAGAAAGAGGATACCTTGAAAGCGATGGAAGGGGTGAAAAAAGAGATTGAATCCCTCATTTCCACTTATGGGAATCGTTCCTTTGATCAAAAGGAACATGAAGAATTATATAAAAAGGTGGGGCCGGCTTGGCAGAATTTTAAGAATACGATTGAACAAGCGGTTCAACTTAGCCTGAACGGCAACGATGCTGAATTTACGAACTATCTGTTAAATGGGGGGTATATGAAAGCGAGGGATGACTTAAAGAAGGCATTAAATGATTTAATCGTTTTGAATACCAACAGCGCGGTGCAAGCGGAGAAGGAGGGGAAAAACCTCTATTCCACGTCACGTGTCATCACCATTTCAGTCATCCTCATTTCATTCCTTCTCAGCATCGGTTTGGGTTACTTTATCTCACAAGTTATTGCGAAACCCCTAAATCGAGTGGTTGGCTTGGTGAGTAAGGTGGCGGAAGGAGACTTGCGGGAGACCGTAGATATAAGGACGAAGGATGAGATCGGGCAACTGGCGCAATCGATGAACAACATGGTGTTGAGTTTGCGGGAAATCGTCGGTAAGATCCTGGCTTCGGCGGAAAGTGTCTCCTCCGCATCGGAAGAAATCTCGGCCAGCACTGAAGAGATTGCCAGCGGAAGTACCAGCCAGGCGAATTCCGCACAAACGATGAGCGAACTTTTTAAAGAATTAAATACGGCCATTAATGCTGTTGCCGGTAGCGCGGAGCAGGCGTCAGATTTATCGAACAGGACAAGGGATATCGCAGAAGAGGGAGGTAAAGTGGTCCGCACATCGATTGAGGGCATGAGTTTGGTGAATCAACATATGTCTCGATTGGAGGATGATTCGAATAAAATCGGCGAAATTATTGAAGTCATCGACGATATTGCCGATCAGACCAATTTGCTCGCTTTAAATGCGGCGATTGAAGCGGCGAGGGCCGGGGACCAAGGGCGTGGGTTCGCGGTGGTGGCGGATGAGGTGCGTAAACTGGCTGAACGGAGCAGCGAGGCGACAAAACAGATTACCGCCATTATTAAAGGGATGCAGGAAAATACCCGGCAGAGCGTAAAGGCGGTGCAGGATGGAACGTCCGCTTCGCAAAAGATCGGAGAAGCATTTGAGGAAATCCTGTCGATGGTGAACGAGTCGGCCCGTCGGGTCACGGAAATTGCCGCCGCTAGCGAGGAGCAGGCCGCGCAATCTTCTGAGGTGATGAGTTTGATTGAGGGGATCTCCGCAGCCACGGAAGAAGCAGTCGCAAGCAATGAAGAGACCGCTTCGGCGGCTCAGTCTTTAGCCCAAATGGCCGAGGAATTAAACAACGCTGTTTCGATCTTTAAAATTAACTAACTTTTTCCATGCAAATCGAGGGACTGTTCCAACATCGATCCATCATCTAGGGATAGCCCCTCTTTTCCATAGAAACGTAAGAGGGTGAATGGTATGGAGACCGATCAACAAAACCAATATATTGAGGTAGGCATTGGAAAGGAAAGATATGCCTTAAATATTTATGACATCCATGAAATTATCAAAATGCAGGACATTACCGAGATCCCCAACAGCAAGCCTTATGTGAAAGGCGTAATCAATTTGCGCGGGAAAATCGTGCCGATTATCAGTCTGCGGAACCTTTTCGGCTTGGGGGAAGAATCCTATACGAAATCAACCCGTATCGTTGTCGTGAATCATGCCAATGAGATGGTGGGAATTGTGGTGGATCGGGTGAACCAAGTAACGACCATCACGGACATCCAGCCTCCGCCGGAAAAGATGGGTAAGGTCAAAGGGTCCTTTTTCTCAGGGATCGGACACACCCAGAATGGTTTGGTCAGCATATTGATGATGGAACGGGTACTTTCCGAGTAGGGGATGAAAAAATGGAGTCATCATCTTTGCCGGAGTTGACCGGTCTATTTTTAGACGAGGTTGAAGAACAACTCCAAATCATGGAACAAGAAATATTGAAGCTGGAGCAATATGGAGAGTCGGAAGAGACGATACAGAGCCTTTTTAGGGCCGCCCATACGTTAAAAGGATCATCGGCCACCATGGGTTTCGATGAGATGAAGCGGTTGACGCATGAATTGGAACACGTTTTGGATCGTTTGCGGAATCGCCACTTGCGGGCAACAAAATCACTGATCAATTTGTTATTTAAAGGTTTGGATCAGTTGAGGGTATTAAAAGCGGAATTTGCCGAAGGTGTGGGGACGTATACGGAGATCGGCCCATTACTCGAAGAACTGCAACACGCTGCCGATGGGGAGGCTGATCCAGTAGAAGGAAGGAATGAAGTACCGGAGGCTTTCCTATTCACCGGAGATCCAGCGATTGTATCAAAAGTTCAAGACGCACTGGAAAGCGGCCTGAAGGTTTACGAGATTGAAGTACATCTTTCTCCCGATTGTCCCATGAAATCGGCTCGCGGTTTAGTGATTCACAATCAGTTGGACGCATGGGGTGATCTTCTGGAAGCCGCCCCCACGCTCGAAGAACTCAGAAGGGAAGAATCTTTTTCTTTCACGGCACTTCGTTTTTTACTGGCAACGGATGCCGACCCTTCCCGGTTGAAAGAGGCCCTTTTATCCCTGATGGATATTACGGATGTAACCGTTTCTAACTATCATCCGCTGAAGCAAAGTCATCGGTTTGAGCGTATGTCCATTCCCTCGGATGAGCCGGAAAAAAGGACGATCAGCCCAACGATCGCGGAAAGGGGAAGAGGCGCGCAAACCATCCGGGTGGACGTGGAACGGTTGGAAAACTTGATGAATTTAGTGGGGGAACTGGTTATCGACCAAACCAGAATCAGTCAGGTTGAACGTGTTTTACATCATCGTTATTTATCGGATGAAAATGTGGATGAACTTAGACATATTACCGATCATCTTATCCGGGTGATCGTTGAACTGCAGGATAGTGTCATGAAAGTTCGCATGCTTCCCATCGAACAACTCTTCACTCGTTTTCCCCGGATGGTTCGCGATTTGGCCCAGTCGTTAAAGAAAGAGGTCGATCTGGTCATTGAAGGAGGTGAAACCGAACTGGACCGAACGGTGATCGAAGAAATCACCGATCCTCTCATTCATTTAATCCGCAATGCGGTTGATCATGGCATAGAGCCGGCGGAGGAACGGAAACGATTAGGAAAGACAACCAAAGGCCGGCTTCGAATTCGAGCTGCCCATGAAGAGAACCAGGTGGTTATCACGGTAGAAGATGATGGTGCCGGAATCGATCCTGTTAAAATGAAGGAATCGGCCCGCCTTAAAGGCATCATTACGGAAGAGGAACTGAAGAGACTCTCCGATCAAGAAGCGGTCTACTTGATTTTTCGTCCGGGATTTTCCACGGCTTCGTCGGTAAGTGACATCTCCGGACGGGGTGTCGGAATGGATATCGTACGGAATCATATCGAAAAATTAAACGGCGTGATCGACATTGAGAGCAAACCGGGGGAAGGGACCCGTTTTAAAATTAAACTCCCTTTAACACTGGCGATTATTACCGGCTTACTCATCAAGTTAAGCGGAAGGACCTTTATCCTGCCGATGAGCAGTGTGGTGGAAATTGTCCGTATGCCGCCGGAGGCGGTCCAAACCATCAAAGGAGATACGGTAGTGGTCATCCGGGATCGAGTTTTGCCGGTCATTTGGTTACACGATTATTTTCACCTTCCCCGGGTACCGCAAAAAAAGAACCACCATCCGATCGTTGTGGTGGGCATTGCGGAAAAACGGTTCGCTTTGATGGTGGATGAATTGATGGGGAATCAAGAGGTTGTCGTTAAATCTTTAGGAACTTATATAGGCAAAGTCGTGGGGATATCGGGAGCTACCATCTTAGGAGACGGTCGGGTGGCCTTAATCCTCGAAACGGCGGGAATCGATCAATTGATCCGTCGTAAGTGGTGATGTGAATAAACCGGGTGGAAATGAAGGTGGAATGATGAGAGTACTGATTGTCGATGATTCTGCTTTTATGCGCATCAGAATACGAAACCTCTTGGAATCGTTGGGACATATCGTTCTGGATGAGGCGACAGATGGCAACGAAGCGATTGTTAAATATGTGGAACTTCGACCTGATCTGGTGACGATGGATATCACGATGCCCATTAAAAATGGTATCGAAGCAACCAAAGCGATTCGGGCCTTTGATCCGAAAGCGATGATCTTGATGACTTCCGCGATGGGGCAGGAAGGGATGGTGAAGGAAGCGATTCTATCCGGGGCATTTGATTTTGTGGTGAAGCCGGTTGATGAAATCCGATTTCTGAATGCCGTATCTAAAGCGGCCGCCTTACTGATGGCGGACAGGAAATAGGGAGTAGGAGGGAGGAAGGTGACCATCATGGGCCTTTCGTTGACTGGGACATCTCGCGATGCGACGAATCAAAGATTGGCTAAAGCAGCGATGACGCTGCAAAAGAAATTCCATTTGACCCGGCGGGAAATGGAACTACTTAAAAAGATCTCACTGTACGGGTATAACAATAGGGAGTTGGCCCGAGCATTACGAATTTCGGAGCACACGGTTAAAAATCATTTGAAGAATATTATGATCAAGACGAGAACCAATTCCAGTCGGGAATTGTTGGCCTTGATTCTACGGGCATCACTTGAATAAAAGAACATGATTCTATTTCAGCAGATCCTCGAGCGCAGGGGAAAGATCGGGATAACGGAAAGAATATCCTAACCCAAGGAGTCTTTCCGTATCCGCTTTATTTCCTTGCAGAAGAAGGAGCGCCATTTCTCCCAAAGCCACCTTCAACAGAAAGCCGGGGATCGGCAACCAATGGGGTCGATGGAGAATCCGGGCAATCTCCCGGCCGAACCGATCCATCGTGACCGGGTTGGGAGATGTGACGGGGATCGGCCCGCTGATCTCTTCATGTTTTATCGCATGGCAGATTAGGCCCACCACATCGTCGATGTGAATCCATGAGACCCATTGCTTCCCCGATCCTACCCGTCCACCGGTGAAGAACCGATAAGGCATCACCATTTTGGGCAGTGCCCCTTCCTCTTTTCCGAGGAGGATTCCAAAACGGGCAAGGACCGTTCGGATTCCCATTTCTTCCGCCTTGCGCGCCTCTTCTTCCCAACGACGAGCTACATAACTGAGAAATTCCATTCCTGTAAGATCAGCCCAGGATGAGGCATGCCGGTCAGGCAGGGAGGCCTCCACCGCCGAGGCGTTGATGAGCAGGTTCGGTTTCTTATTCAGGCTTTTTATGATCCGGATCACCTCCTGTGTCGCTTTCAACCGGCTATGGAGGATTTTTTCTTTTTTCCCCGCCGTCCATCGTCCGGTGCCGATTCCCTCTCCGGCCAGGTTGATGAAGACGTCGATATCCTTAAGATGCTCCTCCGGTCGGCTTCCCTCCGTCAACCATTCCACATACGAGAGATTGGGTTGGTACGCTTGCGTTTTCGCTTTCCGCGTCAGGATGACCACCTGATTTCCCTCTTCTAAGAAACGCTTCGCCAACGCTTTTCCCACAAAACCGGTCCCGCCTGTGACGGCGATTCTCATCTTCTTCTCCTCCTTCTCATAGATCGTGGACGTTTCCCCTCTTTTTTCAGAGTATATCATTTTTTTAGTCCAATTCATTTCCCCAAAAACATTTCTATCATTCAGATGCAAAATCGATCCTTAAATCTGTGCGAATGAGTGGAAAAGGAAAGAGAGGCTTAAGAAATTTCTTAGCAAAATCTCAGGTTCAGCTCATGATCTTTATTTACGATGGCTTTAGAGAATCGGAAAGCAGGAGGAAGCGATGGAGAGGCAGAGAGAACGGCTAAAAAGGCAAAAGCGGCATTTGATCACCGGTCTATTGGCTCTAGGGATATTTACAGGAGGAGCTTTCTATGGGATAAACGCCAACACAGTAGATTTATATCAGGTAACGGCGGATGGGAAAGCGGTCGGCTATGTTTCTTCTCCGAAAGTGGTTGCCGATTGGCTACAGAGTAGGAAAGAAGAGATTCAGGATAAAATAGGGGTTCTTCCGCTTACGGATCTTCGCATAACCTATCGAAAAGAACGAATTTTTTTAGGAAAGGGCGATGAGGAGAAACTTTTTCAATATCTAGAAGATAAGGTGAAATTTTATATTCCCGGAGTGGCCATCAAAATCGACGGGAACGTGATCGGTTATGTGAAGGATCGAGAGATCGCCCAGAAGGTTCTCGGCCAATATCAGGCTCACTACCTCCCGAAAACCGTTTCGAACCGGCAGAATAAAGATAAGACGGTGCAGATCGCTTCCGAACGGGATGAAGCAACAGACCTAGAAGGAAAACAGCAAATATTTTTTAAGGAACCGGTTACATATGAAGGGAGAAAAATCGACCCGTTTCAATTAATGACAGTAGAGGAAGTTATGAATCGTCTTATGCAAAATAAAGAGAACGAAATCATACATACGGTAAAAAAAGGGGAGACGCTCTGGTCCATCGCCAAAGAACATGGGGTTGGCGAAAAGGAGCTGGTTCGGTTAAACCCCGGGATTCAAGAGGAGAAAATTGACATCGATCGCAGGATCATTGTGGCCAAAAGCAAACCGACTCTTACGGTGATCACTCTAAAGGAAGAAACGGTCACGAAACGTATCCCTTACTCATCCCAAATCAAGAATGATGCCGATTTGCTCAAGGGAAAGAAGAAAGTGATTCAAAAGGGCGTAGTGGGAGAGGAAAAAGAGATCTACCAAGTGACCCTGGAAAATGGGGAGGAGACTGACCGGCAACTCGTCAAGACTGAACGCTTGAAGGAACCGGTGACGGAAGTGATCGCCGTGGGGACGAAGATACGAAAACGGGTTACCATCGCATCACAACCCACTCGAGCCACCGGGGATGGTGGTCGCTTTATCTGGCCTGTAAACGGGGGAGTGATCACCTCCGGATACGCCTCCCGCTGGGATGGATTTCATGCCGGAATAGATATTGCCGGTACGAAAAATCTGGATATAAAAGCGGCTGATGATGGGGTGGTGGAATCAGCGGGTTGGGCCGGTGGGTTTGGTCAAAGCATCGTCATTGATCATAAAAACGGGTATAAGACGCGCTATTCTCATCTTAAAAGTTTTTTGGTCAAAGAGGGGGAAACCGTAAAAAAGGGGGATGTCATTGGCGTGATGGGCTCTACAGGAAGATCGACGGGAGTGCATCTCGATTTCCGAATCTATAAAGACGGGAAGGCGCTTAATCCCCTTCAATATGTAGAGAAGCCGTAAATCACGGTGGAGAAGTCTCATCCTCTCCGTAATAGGAGTCAATCCCTTCTTCTGTTTCTCATAGAAGAAGGGTTTTTTAATCCCCTTTTTAAAGGGCAGCGTAAATGTCCAATTCGTTCTCTTTTTTATCTCATTTTCAGGTTTAATTCAGATTCTCCTCACGATCTCCTGATATGTTAAGTCTAAAAAGTCCGCCTCAGAAAGGTTGATGCCAATGACCGGCTTCTGGAAACGTATGATGATCTTGGTGATTGTATTGTCGGCAGTATCTCTACTCATCTTTAAGAAATGGGATTGGCTTCTATATGGACTGATCCTCCTCTGCCCGCTAATGCATCTATTCGGGCACGGTCATTCCGGTAACGGCAGCTCATCTCATGCCCACGAACATGAACGGTGATTTGATCATCTCGTTGTAGAATGGAGTGGATTGACATGAAACGGAATCTGGTCTTCATTCTTTTGGCCGTTGTGGTTATAGCAGGGATTGTCTGGTGGGGAGTAGGGAGGGGGGAAACTGACGTACATGCGGATGAGATCTTTTATGTACCCAATGCCGGAGAGGGAAGCGTCTCTGTGGTTGACCCTTCTGTCGGGAAAACGATAGACACCATATCCCTTGGAACTTCCCAGGCTTCTCACGGGATCGCTTTAAGTCCCGACGGAAAAACATTGTATGTCGGAACGGGGTTTGAAGGGAAATCTCTGATGGCGATCGATACAAAAAACAAGCAAAAGGTGAAAGAACTAAAATTTAACGAGGGAGTTCACGGCATCGACATCAGTCCGGACGGAAAACGGCTCTATGTTTCCCTGAATGCAGGATTGGGGAAAAAAGGAGGGGGTCTCGCGTTGATTGATGCGGAGACCATGCAACAAGTGGCGTTTGTTCGGACGGGAGAGGGGCCTGCTCATGTTGCGGTAACCGCCGATGGCTCTCAGGTATGGGTGACGAATGTGAATGGCAATACGGTTGCCGTGATCGATACGAGATCGAACCGGTTGCTCAACGTGATTCCGGTAGGCCAAACCCCAAATGAAGCAGCGATAACACCGAGTGGAGATTTGGTTTTTGTTGCAAATGTGAAATCAAATAGTGTTTCAGTCATCGATTCCATGTCCTTAAAAGTGATCAGAGAAATTCGTGCCGGCCAAGCTCCCCACGGCGTAACGGTGTCGCCGGACGGTAAAGAAGCGTGGGTGGCAAATAACAATTCCAATGACGTATCGATTATTGATATCAAATCGTTGCGGACAGTGGCAAACATCCCCACAGGGGCTTATGCCAATCACGTAGCCTTTTCGTCGGATGGAAGATGGGCCTATGTGACCAATCGGAAATCGAATGATGTCGTAAAGATCGACGTTAAGAAACGAAAAGTCGTGGCGAAGATTCCTGTGGGCTTGGAACCGCATGAAATCTCTCTGGAAGATTACGTCTTCTCTGCAACAGGAGAGCAGAAAGAGTCCGTAATGAACAAGACGGTCCCTGTCGTTCAAAGAGATGCAATATCCCCTCAACAGGAGAGGGTAAAAATGGCGCAAGTGGGGTCTATTGAAATCAGGGCAGCTCGTCTAATCCCGGAGGATCTGGAAACAGGACCTGTGTCCAATGGGATCTCCAAGTCCGATTTTGACAAATACGAGATCTTTCTCCTTTCTTTCACGACTCACTCGGGAGATCTATCCTCTCTACCCATTAAGGAAAATGTTTTTTTGAGCAATGACCGTGAAAAGAATATGAAACCGGCGAAATGGCAGGTGACGAGTAATGATTCCCACCATCCGGAGTACCTGGCCTTATTTGAGAAAACCTCAACGTCTCAACTATCTTTGAAAATAGGCGGACTTGGAGAACCGCCCGTTCTATTGACATGGAGTGTTAGATAAACTCGTTTAATTGTTTCCTTTTGCAAAAGGAGAAAAAGCATCTCCTGGGAATAGGAAGGGATCAAAGGATAAGACTCTTTGATGGTTGTAAGGAGCTTTTTTGCTCGGTCTATATCGGATGATACTTACGATTCTGACAGACGAATGCGGAGAGAGTGTAGCTTCGGTTCATCTTGATCATAAATCAACGAGATAAGATGAAGGGACCTGTAGAGTCGCTTCGCGAGTTCACATAAAATCTCCTTGGAGGGTATGTCCGTCCTCTTTCATTCGCGCTAAATTGTTGGGGTGGGAGATCATACCCTTCGCTATTTTATTCCTGGGTCATGCGATTTCATGTCTGCAATTATTGTGGTTTCTTGTGGATCACGCCATCATTCCTCGCTTTTGGTTCGTTTAAAATAGGGTTTTAAGAAAAATTCTTGTTTTTCTTAAAACCCTATTTACATATCAATAATTGCACCTTTATAATCAAATTGCAAGGTTTGAATTCGGTTGAAGAGGAGGCGATTGGTAAGTCCACATGGTAACCCTTTTCCGGGCGGATATCAATCGGATGTCTCTACATGTATTGATGAAATTGTTTCAGATTTTTTTATCTTTTGTAAGTCTAAAACAGGATGGGAGGAAGGCTAAATGAAGCAATGGAAGTTACCGCTATTATTTTTAATGATCTTGTTCATCATTGGAATGTTAACAACGGGATGTGTAAAAGAGGAAAAACAGACGGTCATACAGAACACTGATGCCAATGTCGTTCAGTACAAGGATGAGTATACGGTTCCCCTTACCGATCAAACATTGATTGAAAATATACAATCTTATGTTTCCAAATCAAGAGAGACCAATGAAGATTTGGGGTATTCATTGTTCAAAGTAATCCATGGAGATCAAACATATATCATTCACAGGAGAGGAATTGAAGCGAATTCGGTGAAATATCTGTACGAAGAGGATTTAAACCCATTATTTAATCAAATTGAAAATCAGTTTAATCAGATTCAACAATTAACCATCAAAGATATGAATGCTTCAAAGATTCACATCCATATTAAAGATCATGGGAAAACTCTACAAGTTACGGATGAGCTTTACAAATTCATCATGGATGAACTGGCTCGCTCCACCACCTTACAAGATCCTCCTATGATATACGGCATTCGCTATCCTTATCTCGAAATGAACCTTGGAAATGAACTGGTTTTGACTTGGATCGTTCCGGACATCGCATCCGTTAAGCTGAGAGATCACATCGCAGGACATATCAAACTTTCTTCGCCAAATATCTGGATTACCATCCAAAAGCAAGATCCTCATGAATTTGAAAGAACAGGAAATTTTGCTGTCCAATCCTTTAAAGTACGATTGAACGATGTCGAGTTTAAAATGGATAATCAATATAATCGATTGGATGAACTGGTTCGAATCTTGAATCAAATTGAGAAGGAAAAACCAATCGCGCCGGTGAAGAGAGATGATCCTCCTGCGATCGTCATTCAAAATGCTTCGAGTGAAGAACCCTCTTACGGGATCTTTCCCGATGATATGATTCTTTACAATGGGAAGGCATACAAGATCGATCATTTTTATGAGAATATGGTTTCATTCTTTAGCGTTCCTTAAGAAACATCATTTGACTAGTATACCTAAATTATCCTGGTAGACTATGAGAATAGATTTTTCAGCGCCGGGCGAAGGATAGGATATTGAAAGGAATATCCGAGTTGTTGAAGTGGTGCCGAATCGGCTTTATTTCCTTCCAGAAGAAGGAGCTCCATTTCTCCCAAAGCCACCTTCAACAGAGAGCCGGGTAAGCCACCTTCAACAGAGAGCCGGGTAAGCCACCTTCAACAGAGAGCCGGGTAAGCCACCTTCAACAGAGAGCCGGGTACCGGCACCCAATGGGGTCGATGAAGAATCCGGGAGATCTCCCGGCCGAACCGATCCATTGTGACCGGGTTGGAGATGCGACGGAAACGGCTTAGATTTCAGCGTCCGGCGGAAAGACGTGTACCTCTTCAATCCCAGTCTTGTCAAGGAATTCAAAAAGTCACACTACTTGGACGCCCCCAAGAACGATCGGGTCGATGCCTGGTTCATCGCAGCCAAGCTTCGTTCCGGACATCTCCCGCATCCGTTCACGTGGAGCGCACCGCTCATGGCGTTGCAGCGCCTGACGAGAGCTCGCTACCACCTAATGTAGGATTGGACTCGGGATAGCAACTTCCTCATGACCAACTTGTTTCTCAAGTTCAGTGATTACAGCATCACCGGACCGTTTCGCAGAAAAAAGCTGTCAGCCGCATCGCTGGCCGTCATGGAGGAATTCGAATCGGCCGAAGAACTGGCCGAGATGTCCGTCGAACGTCTGATCGACTTCCTCGTGAAGCATTGCTACATTCCCCTTCCTTCCCATAAAAAAGGGAAGATATTTTTTTGGGTTCACGGATTCAGGACTATATTAAGATTTATTATGCAAAAAAAAGGCCCATTATTTTGGGACCTTTAGATTTTTATTAGTAACCTAATGTCTGACAGGTTCCACAGGGACCCCAAAGCCCTCTTGGGTAAGAATTGCAGAAATGCCATCCTGTTCGGCTTTCGTCTTGTACAAGATCCTGATGAGCGCCCTGTCCGGATGACCTTCACATGGAGTTGCCACTTCCACTTTTACACCTGGCCCGGTGTTTTGAAGGCGGGCAACGAGGTCTGTGTGCGAGGCGAATGCCTCGGCAACCGACCGTTTATCCGGAAGCTTTTCGCATGGTGGACGGGCAAAGTCCTGTTTTCCAGGGAACGGAATCACATCAAGCAGCGTGCCTGCCCCCGCAATCAAAAACAGAGCAGCCGCGGCAGCTACGAGCAAGATTGCCACGATCCACTTCCCTTGTTTTTTCAAATAGATCCCCTTCCTTCTGTCTACGCAGGATTACGGCGATCGCTCTGATGCGTGTCGGCATTACGTTCGCGCGAGTGAGTAGTGGGCATCAGAGGCACGAACCACCCCATCATCGTGGGTTGCCACCACCACGACCCTTCCTTGCCGTGCGAGTGAGACGAGTAATTCGATGACCCGCCTACTATTCCCGTCGTCGAGGGAGGCCGTTGGTTCATCGGCGAAAATGACCTGAGCATCCTTGTAGAGGGCACGGGCAATCCCAAGACGGCGCTTCTCCCCTCCGCTGAGCCGGGCGGCCGGCTCTCGTTCCCTCCCGATTAAGCCGGTTGCCGCGAGCGCGGCTTTCATCCACTCCTGGTCGCCTCCTACCCGGGAACCGAAAAGACTGGATGTCATGGTCACGTTGAAGGCAACGGACTCCTCTTCAATGACCCCGTAATCCTGAAGGATGAAGGCAGCATGGTTCTTCCAGAAGAGCCGGCGTTGCCGTGCCCCCCAGCCTGTCGTGTCCTTCCCGTCTGCCAGTACGCGCCCGCCGGTCGGCCGCAAAAGCAGCCCAAGCAAATGGAGCAGCGTTGTTTTGCCGGCGCCGCTGGGACCGATGAGCGCGGTCATCGTCCCGGGTGCGCATATCAAACTGGCTCCCTCGATGATCTTCCGGTCATCGATAACCATCGTGACTTCGTCCGCTTCGATGCGCATAAAGCCGCATTCCCCCTATCCACATTTACAGTCTATCCTTATTTACAACCGGCATTTACAATCGGCCCTCATTTACAATCGGCGAAGGCTGACTTTCGTAAACACCCAGCGGGCGGCTACGAAATGAACCAGCGGCAAGAGGAGAAGCACCATAGCCCCCGTGGCGGCGACGAAGGCAATACCTTGTGCACCTTGGAGCAGCATGACCAAGAGCGTCACTGCGGCTCCGGCAAACCATTCTTCCATCACTCGTTCTCTCAGGATCATCCACCAAGACTTACCGTCAAGACGAAGGGGAAAGTCCCGTTTGGCCTTCAGCACGGCGGTGATAAACGCCCCGATCGAAGCGGCGATGGTAAGCGCCACGATTAGAGCGACCAGCGACCCTGCCCGCAGCCAGGCGAAATAGGTGGCGACCTGCGCACGCAGAATGCCTTCTTCGGCCATGTACTTTACCAGGATTCTTCCCTGCAAGCCACGCTCCGCTAGTAGCCTCTGGGTCGCCTCCAGTCCGGTGAAGAGAAGTTCTCTAGAAGAAGCGATAGAAGTAAGATAGCTATCATCGAACACCTCATACACTCCAGGCACAAGGAGAATGAGAGCTTCATTGGCTTTGGGGAAGACAAGCTCCCCGCCCATTTTGACAAAAGGGAATTTTTCCGTCCCAGAATAACGATAGAACTTGATTTTGTTTAACACTTCGCTTTGATTCTTTTGGTTTCGCGACGAATGCAATAAATAAAGTTTGATAAACTGTTTGGCATCCTCCGGAATCTGATCGAGAGAAAGTGGGACGAGTCCGGGTACCGGTCGGTTCCCCTGAGTTTCTCCGTCGCGGTTACCGTCCAACATCAGGTCGAGCCACTTCCGATTGATGATGGTTAGGTAACGGTAGGGAGTAATGTCGATCTTATTCATACTTAAAAAATTAGGGGGATACGTATTCGAGAGCGCGACGGCATTGCGCGCCTCCGCCGCTCGTACCATGTCACCCACACCGGGCATCAGTTGTTGAAAATTGCTTTCCACTTCCTCCCCGCTTGTTACTCCGGCACGAGTTGGAAATGAAAGCACGACTTGATCTGCCAAGGCATTCCACATGGCTTGCTCCTCTGCGGCCTGCTTGGACTGCGTGTACGCCGTGAATGCAGGGGCGACCGTTGCGAGGACCAGGGTGAAGGTCACAACCTTGAGGACCACCGAACTCTTGTGCAAGCTTTTGACCGCCGGCTCTCTCTTCGCAAGCATGGTGGGACTCGGCCACGAGGCTACGGAGAGGGCAAAAGCGAATCCCATCGTTGCAAGGATGACGATGGCCTCGGATGCCAATAATACCTTGCTGTAGTAAGGCACGAAGACCCAGCCATGGGCTTGACCCACATAGGTGACGGCAAAGATGTCTAAGCTCACGGCAGCGATCGCCATGGCCTCCAGGAAACCGACGAGGTCTTCGTACTGGATGCGCCACGTCGAGACGCCTGCCAGCATGCGCAACGCCCGTCCCCTGGCTTTGACCGCAAGCCAGTACAGGACCAAAGAGACCATCAGGGCGACGGCTGCGAGAAGCGTAATCCCGAAATCGCTCTGAATGACCAAGAACTGCAGAATCATGCTAAACGTCTCCCCGCTCCACCGCTGATGGACCCGGTGTGCCGTCAACCAGTCCTTGAACTCGTCAAGACGGGTCGTCTTGCCCGTCACGAGATAATCGCCATTTGCGAAAGAATGCGCCAGCGCCTTGCTATCCCGTATCTCGGCGTCAGGCTGATGTCCGAAGCGCCGGATCTTCTCCGGAAAGGAACCCTGGGTACCTACCTTCACGAAGACCTGGCCCGACCGGTCGCCGCCCAGATCCGGAGCAACCTTCATCAACCCAAGCCCTAGCCGGTCACTGATTGACCCAAGCTGCCGAAATGCCTCCTCGTCCGACATGCCCGCATCACTAAAGTCAAGAGAGACCTTCGACTGAACCCCCAATTGCTCCGGAAAAAAACGGTCATGTAAATCGGTAATCACCACCGCCACCACAGCGAAAAGGACGAACAACAACACCGAAACCGCGATCACAATTCTCTTATGCACGATCTTTTTCTCCCCATGGACTGAATGAAAAAAGGCGCACCCCATCCCATGAGGAGGGGAGCGAATGATCTCAATCAATTATCTCAATCTTAGATTAATAGAAATCAAAGATCTAAGCAACAGGCTTTGGACTGCGTATTGTACGAAACCTCCTGCCCAAAGACACTTTTGGGCAGGACTTGGGAATCCATGGCCTGAAGCCATGCGAAAAAAGCATCGAGTACAGGGTGGCTTCGCGCTAAACGTTTTTCATACCTTTCTGCGGGACGTAACCTCAGGATATGCTTGCTGCCCTCCGAGGGAGAGGCCGTCCAAAAGCCAACGCAGCTGAAGGCGGTTAATTTTTAACGGGGTGGAGTTCGGTTCTTCCGGCAACTGTAAGGTTCCCCGCTCAGGGTGCCTGTAATAGAGCCAGAACCCGTTGTGATCCAATGGAAAATCTTCAGTTTATCCCGCTTTCGATTACAAAACACAAAAAGAGAAGGGGAGAACTGATCCAATTGGAACTCTTCCTTGACGAGGACCATTAATCCGTCAATGGACTTCCGAAGGTCGGTTCTCCCGCAGACAAGATAGCGTGATCGAGATGGATGTCGTTTAGCATAAGGTTTTCAGCGTCCTTACCACGTCCACTAAGAGAGATGGGTTGTACCCAAGCCCCACTTCGATAACAAACGAACCCACTCGGACGAGTAAGGAAGCCCTCCCTTCTTCTTTTATCGCATGATCTACATGAAGGGAAACCCACTGGGAACGGGACGAGATTTCTTCGACCTTTTTAAGCTTCTTCATCCAATACCAAAGCTGTCGTGGAGTGACTTGATGGGCAGCACACCATTCCGATGCGCTGTCCGCTAGCCCGGTAGGCTTCTACACGAGTCTTCCAAATTTAACAAAACCCCTCTTAAAAGTTCTCATCCTCCCGATCCATCAGAGATCGTGAAGGATGAGGCAGCTATTGTTGATCGGTATGGCTTACTTTTTTCTTTTGGGAGACTATGACGATAGATTGACCGGTACCGGGCGAAGGGGCGGATGTTGAAAAGAATATCCGCTCTCTTTTTTATCTCATTTTCAGGTTTAATTCAGATTCTCCTCACGATCTCCTGATATGCTAAGTCTAAAGGATCGCCTCAGAAGGTTGATGCCAATGACCTTTTTTCCGGAAACGTCTGGTGATGCCTGTGTCTTTTAGTCGCCGGTGATATTTAAATCTAATTGAGGTGATGATAACTTGGAGATGGATAAATTGGCAGTGGATTGAAAATCATAAAATGGTAGATTGAGTGAATGTTAATAATGATTCTTTCTTAGAAATTTCTTATCTACATTTCAGAAGTGATTCAGTTTCACGGTTTATTCTTAAAGCAACGAAGGCATTCAAGGAGGGATTAAACCATGGATACCCAAAAAATGAGTCACGCATCATCATGTCACGGGCAAGGGAGTACCCATCCTATGCATCACCACGCTGCTTCCCACGATCATGGGGAGGAGGGGAGGATGGCCGCCGCTACGATGGCGAAGAAAAAAGATGATCCCGCCGAGACATCCCCGGAAGAGGAGGAATACCATTCCCTGATGCGGAAATGGTGGTTCGCTTTCGCCATCTCCATTCCTACCATCCTCGTCTCTTATCCCAATTTTATTCCTGGGATTCGGGACATCCTCCCAGCTGGCAGTTCTCTTCTGTGGTGGTCGAGGGTGATCGTCGGCCTCCTCAATCTGGTGGTGTTGGCCTACAGTGGAAACCAGTTTTTCATTGGTTTTTGGGAAGGATTGAAGCATCGTCAAGCCAACATGCATACCTTGATCGCCATCGGTGTGTCCGCGGCGTGGATTTATTCAGGGGTCGCTTTGTTATGGCCCGATTTATTCCCGAGTAAGGAAATGTCGGAGATTTATTACGACGTCACCTCTGTGGTAACCGCTCTGGTCGTGCTGGGATTAGCCATGGAGATCCGGGCCAGGGGACGTTCCTCCGAAGCGATAAAGAAACTGATCGGATTGCAGCCCAAAACGGCAAAAGTGATCCGTTCGGGTCAAGAGGTGGAGATCCCTATTGAGGAAATTACCGTTGGCGACGTGATTATCGTGCGTCCGGGAGAGAAGATCGCCTTGGATGGGATCGTTTTGGAAGGAAGTTCTTCCGTTGATGAATCGATGTTGACCGGTGAATCGCTGCCCGTGCAAAAAGAGCCGGGGCAGGAAGTCTTTGGAGGTACCTTAAATAAAACCGGAAGCTTCAAGTTCAAAGTGACGAAGGAGCAGGGAGAAACCGCTCTTGCGAATATCGTGGAGATGGTGAAACAAGCGCAGGCTTCCCGAATTCCCGTCCAAAAAGTGGTCGATCAAGTATCAAGCATCTTTACTCCTACCGTAATCATCCTTGCCATTCTAGGCTATATCCTCTGGTATAATTTCGGACCTGAACCGAGCGCCATGTATGCCCTGATCGTGGCCGTAACCACTTTAATCATTGCTTGCCCCTGTGCCTTGGGAATGGCGACGCCCATGTCTCTTACCACCGGCATTGGCAAAGGGGCGGAAAACGGGATTTTAATCCGTTCCGGCGAAGCATTGCAGGTGGCCAAAGAGCTCAATACGGTTGTTTTAGATAAAACGGGAACCATCACAGAGGGAAAGCCTTCATTAACGGATGTGGTCCCTACGGGCGGGTTAAGTCGAAATGAAATTCTCCGCATCGCTGCGTCCATTGAACAAGGATCGGAACATCCTTTGGCCGGAGCCATCGTTGAGGGGGCCAAAAAAGAAGGAATTTCATTGGCGGAGGTGACGGATTTTAATGCCATTCCCGGCCATGGGGTGGAAGGAATCATCGATGGTAAGAGAGTGGTCTTCGGGAACATCCGTTTACTCCAGGAAGAGGGAATCCCATATGAACACCTTCAAGAATTAGCCCTTCGTTTGTCGGACGAAGGAAAGACCCCCATGTTCTTGGCCGTTCAAGGAGAGATGGTGGGAATCGTGGCGGTGGCCGATACCGTCAAAGAGGATTCCAAGGAAGCGATTCAACAGATGAAGAAAATGGGACTTGAAGTCGTGATGATCACAGGGGATAACGAACGTACCGCCCAGGCGATTGCGAAACAGGTGGGAATTGACCGGGTATTCGCTAATGTACTCCCCCAAGATAAAGCCCATCACGTACATCAGCTTCAGTCTGAAGGGAAGAAAGTGGCGATGGTGGGAGATGGAATTAACGATGCGCCTGCACTAACCCAGGCCGATGTGGGGATTGCCATCGGAACAGGCACGGATGTGGCCATCGAAGCCAGTGACATTACCCTCATGAGAGGCAGCTTAACAGGGGTAGTACTGGCCATACAGATCAGCAGAGCGACGATGAAGAATGTATACCAGAATCTGTTCGGCGCTTTTATATACAACACCATCGGGATTCCGATTGCACTGGGCCTCCTATACCCCCTCTTCGGTATCCTTCTATCCCCATTGATTGCCGCCGCAGCTATGGCATTTAGCTCCGTGACGGTGATTTCAAACGCCAACCGGCTTCGGAAATTTAAACCGAAAAAAATTTGATGTGAAGGAGATGAGTGAAATGAGTGCATGGGTTACTGGAATTGGACTGTTTCTCATTGTCGGGATTGCTTGGTTCTTCTGGGGACCGAAAGGAAGTGGGACAAAGGCGGAGATGACGGCTTCGGGATACCAGGTACAGACCGTAAAAGTAAAGGGAGCATATTCCCCCGACACCGTCATCGTGCAGGCGGGTAAACCGGTACGACTCGAATTCATCCGGGAGGATCGCTCCCCCTGTTCGGAGATGGTTATATTTAATGATTTCCAAAAAAGTGTAACTTTGCCCTACGGCGAGAAAACCGTGGTAGAGCTTCTTCCTCAAAAGCCGGGAACCTATCCGTTTACCTGTCAGATGGGGATGTATAAGGGAAAATTGGTCGTAAAGGAGTAATCCATGATAAAAGAGGATCGAAGAGAAGGTGACCGATATGAGTTGCTGCGGAGGAGATTTCCATAATCACGGGAAGATGAATCAACACGAGGAATCGATGAATCACCGCACCAAGGATCCCCATGCGCATGGGGAAGGGATGAGTCATGGGTGCGCCATGCATGAGATGGGAAAACATTCTCTGTTCAAATACTTGATCGGAGCGGTGATTCTCATTGCAGGCGTTTCCTTGATCGGATTGATTGTCCAAAGCTAAGACCTTTTGTATAAAATGTTCGGCCTTCTTCTAACACGCTTGGAAGAAGGCTCTTTTTACATCTCCATCTTTATGGTACCCTTATGGAGGGAGGGATGAACAAGATGCCCCAAAAGATTCTAATCATTGATGATGATAAAAAAATCTCTACCATGATGAAAAGAGGATTAACGTACGAAGGGTATAAAGTTAGCGTGGCGGAAAGCGGAAAGGAAGGGCTCCTGAAGGTGCTGGAGGAGTCCCCGGATTTAGTCATCCTCGATGTGATGATGCCTGGGATGGACGGTCTGGAAGTATGCCGACGGCTTAGGAACGACGGGAACATTCCCATCCTCATGGTGACGGCGCGGGACGCCATCTCCGATCGTGTCAAGGGTCTTGAAACAGGAGCCGACGATTATCTGATTAAGCCCTTTGCCTTTGAAGAATTGGTTGCTCGTATTAAAGCATTATTGCGCAGGACCGCCGATGAGGAGAAGGATGTGCTCCAATTCTCGGATCTGCGGTTAGATTTAAAAACCAGAATGGCGATAAGGGGAGAACGAGAAATTGAACTTTCCACCACGGAGTTTGATCTTCTTCATCTTCTCATGAGGAATCCAAAGAGGGTTCTTACCAAAGAGCTGATTATGGAGGCGGTTTGGGGAATCGATTATGGAGGGGAATCAAACGTCCTTGAAGTTTACATCGGGTATCTACGGAGGAAACTGGAACAGGAAGGAGAACCGCGCCTCATCCACACCGTTCGAGGTACCGGTTACGTGCTAAAGGAATGAGTGCCATGTCGATTCGATTCCGTTTAACGTTATGGTATACCACCCTATTTGCCATTTTACTCATCACCTCCACTTCCATCATCTACGTGGCGCACCGCAATTCCCATTATGAAGAGATCGATCGCCTGCTTTCGGGAGTCTCCCTCCATTTACAGGAGGAACTGGAGAGGAATTTGCGTCAGGGCGTCCCCATCGAGGAGTTGCGCCTAACCTCGGAGGGGTTCGCCATCACCGGTGTTTATGCCGTCGTCACCGACCCCCGGGGAAATAAGGTCGTTGCCAATACAGATATGATCCCCCCTCCTCCTTTTCCCTACTCGTCGGTACATCCGATTACAAATGATTTCATACATACCGTTACAGATCAGAATGCGGGACGCTATCGTATGCTGATTAAACCCCTTCATCTCGGTTCTCGATTGGTCGGGTATCTCCAGACGGAGATTTCCTTAAAACGAATAGACCAAGCTTTAAACCGATTTGGTTGGTTTATTGCAGGGATTGATCTTGTAAGCCTTATTCTCATCTTCTTGGGGGGATGGTGGTTGGCCAGACAGGCTCTCTACAGGGTGGAAATCATCCGGCAGACGGCGAAAGCCATCGCCTCCTCTCAAGGTTTTGATCAAAGGGTATATCATGAAGGGCCAAAGGATGAACTGGGTGAACTGACCGATACCTTTAACGAGATGTTGGATAGCTTGGAGAAAGCGTATAAGAGTCAGTCCCGGTTTATCGCCGATGCTTCCCATGAGCTTCGCGCCCCTTTAACCACCATCCGTGGCAATCTCGATATATTGCAACGAAACAGAAATCTGCCTCCGGAGGAGAGAGAGGAGATCGTCCAGGATACGCGGAATGAAGTGATACGAATGACGAAGATCGTTTCCGATCTTCTTTCCCTCGCCCGGGCGGATGCAGGTCAGAAGGCAAGGATGCAGGTGGTGAATCTGTCGGAGGTGGTGAGGGAAGTGGTGGCGGAGCTGGGAACATGGGAGAAGGATGTGCTGATCCGGAGCGATCCTGGAAAAGGAGTAACCACATGGGGAGATCCCGATTTAATTAAACAACTTCTTCTCATCCTTATGGAGAATGCCCTCCGGTATACCCCCGAAGGAGGGGAGGTAAGGCTTATGGCCTCCACAGAAGGGGATCACGCGCTGCTTCGTGTGGCCGATACGGGAATTGGCATGAATGAGGAAGAACAAGCTCTGCTCTTCGAACGTTTCTATCGTGGAGAGAAGGCGAGAAGCATGTCCCCTGAAGGGACCGGTCTGGGTCTATCCATTGCCAAATGGATTGTGGAGCAGCATAACGGGGAGATTCTCGTTTCCAGCCGGCCTGGTCAGGGAAGTGAGTTTACCATACACTTACCGAAAGTACAGTAGAATCGTGATTTTCTTATCTAATTTTAAGTTTCATTTCAGATTCTTCTCATCTCCTGGCAATATGATAATCCTCGGACACAAAATCGGAAAGGAGAGGAAGAAATTTGAAGAAATTATGGATGTTTGTCGTGATTGCAATTATCGTGGTGGCGGCAGGTTCCGCCCTTTTTATATGGGGGGGGAGTGGAGGAGATTCAACCAAAGCGAAGGCGGATGACTCTCTTCTTACCACGACGAAATTACGGGATCTGCCTCCATTGGTGGAAACGGATGAAATTAAGCCGACAGGAAAAACAAAATCTTTCACTTTGGAAATCAGTCCAGGCAAATGGGAGCTGGTAAAAGGAACGACGGTGGATGCCATTACCATCAACGGAACCGTCCCAGGTCCTGAGATCCGGGTTACAGAAGGAGATCTGGTTCGTGTTACCGTGAAGAACAATCTGAAAGAGGAAACTTCGATCCATTGGCATGGGCTGCACGTCCCCAACTCGATGGACGGGGTGCCGCCTTTTACACAGCAAGGGATTAAGCCTGGGGAATCCTTTACGTATGAATTCACCGCCAATCATGCGGGAACCTTCATGTACCACTCTCATTTAAACAGCGTGGAGCAGATCGATAAAGGCTTATACGGTGCGTTCATCATCGACCCACAAAATCCGGAAAAACAACCCACGTTCGATCAGGACATTACCTGGGTATTGAGCGGATGGATTGTCAATAACATGGGAGATATGAATGGATCCGACGGAAACATGGCTCAGGGAATGAACATGAACTACAATTATTGGACCATTAACGGTAAAGCATTCCCTGATACAAAGCCGATTACCGTAAAAACCGGGGAAAAAGTAAGAATGCGCCTGATTAACATCAGTAATCTGGCGCACCCGATGCATCTTCACGGCCATGATTTCCGGGTGATCGCCGAAGATGGGCATCCCTTATCCTCTCCCCGCGTGTTGAATACCCTGGATGTGGCACCTGGTAAGACCTACGAGATTGAATTTATTGCCGATAATCCGGGTACATGGGTCTTCCATTGCCATGAACTGCATCATACCATGAATGGAGAGGTGGAACCGGGCGGCCTGATCGGCGTGATTCAGTACGAAGGAGCGCCAAAGAATGAACTCCCTTCCACCGAAGGGAACGGATCAGGATCGGATCAAAAGGGAACCCAAGATATGGGGAATATGCCTGGAATGGGTAATTAATCCCAAAAGCCCTGGAAGAGGAATTCTCTTCCGGGCTTTTTTTTGGCATCTTTTCAGCGCAACAGATGGGTTACGAAACCTTGAAAATAAAATAATTCTTAAGGTATTTTTAGGTTTTTCTCATCTTCCTTCTGTAATATGAAGCTTGGAAGTTTGAAAGACATAGACATGATCATTTCCACACATCGATCTTGAGTTTGGCTTATGTCTCGGCGAGCAATGAAAGGTGATCCCTAGGAAAGGAGCAGAGTACATGTGGCTTCCCGGCCCTGTATTATTTAAAATTGGTCCCATTCCCATTAACACTCTCGGGTTAGCTGTAGGCTTGGCTGCATTTATCGGCTTTTGGTTGGTGTCCAGAGAAGCCAAAAAAGAAGGAATTTCCCCGGATCTCATACTGGATCTCACGCTTTATGCCATGATCGGCGGGGTTCTGGGGGCTCGGTTTTGGTATGTCCTCTTTATGTGGAAGGAATATGTAAATAATCCCCTTGAAATTTTGATGGTTTGGCATGGGGGACTTGCCATTCAAGGAGGGATCCTTGGAGGAATCTTGGCAGGAGTTTGGTTTGCAAAGCGAAAAGGGCTTCCCGTTTGGGAGTTATCCGATATGGTCGCTCCCGCCCTCCTATTGGGAATGGCCATCGGACGTTTTGCAGATTTCCTTAACGGTGATGCTTACGGGATCCCGAGCAATTCCTTTTTAGCCATCCGTTTTCCTCCCGGGACGTATGCGTATAACGTATATGGAAGCACCCCGATCTTGCCGATGCAGCTTATTGAAGGAATTGGGGATCTGATGATCCTCGGGATTTTAATCATCTTAAAGCGGAAAAAGAGCTTCCCTGGTTTGACCTTTTTATTGATGCTGATCTCCTATTCCATCCTGCGCTTCATCGTAGAGTTCTGGCGAGGAGACAGCCTCCTTCTTTATCATTTAAAAGTGGCTCAACTTACCGCTCTGATTACGATTTTCGTGGGGTCGGTTTTGATCATCTGGAGATGGACGAAGATAAGACGAAGGGCTGTGGCCAACGGAGGATCTCTAACCGCCATAAACGAAGAGAGATGAACGATCTTCATCGCATCTAAACGATCATTCGATCATCAGATCTCTAAAAGGGGACCGGTTGGTAGTTTACCATACCGGTCCCTTCAATTTTTTCACTTCCCTGTTTCCATCATCGAAAGAGATGTGACTCTGGGAGAACCTCTTCGGTTGCCGGATATGGGTGAAAAAGGATATGATACATAGAAAGAAGATCATAAAGACGGGAGAAATGAGGGAATGGACAATGGATCGAGAAACCGAATTAACCCGAAAACGGTATGATCGGACCTCCAGGTTTTACGACTTCATGGACCGGATGCTTCCATCGGAGTTGCGCATGAAGGTAATCCGTCAGGCTTCAGGTAAAGTGTTGGAGATCGGGGTGGGTACCGGCAACAACCTTCCCTATTATTCCCCGGGCTGTGAAGTGATCGGGATCGATCTTAGTCCCGGAATGTTGGAAAAGGCAAGAGAGAAGGTAAAGGAGGCAAAGGTCCCCGTACAGCTTCTGGAAATGGATGCTCAAAATCTCCAATTTCCGGATCACCACTTTGACACGGTGGTGGCCACCTGTGTTTTTTGCTCCGTGCCGGATCCCATCAAGGGTTTGCAGGAAATTAGAAGAGTTTGCAAGCCGAACGGGAAGGTGATTCTTTTAGAGCATGTCCGCAGCGAACATCCGCTCTTGGGTAAAATCATGGACATTCTGGATCCTCTCACCGTAAGGATGATGGGCCCGCACATTAATCGGAGGACCGTGGAGAATGTTCGTGCGGCAGGGCTTACGGTGAAGAGCGTGGAAGATCAATACGTGAAGATCTTGAAGCTTATTGTTGCGGAACCGTAGGGAAACTGAAAGAGAGGCATACTCCACCTCCGGCACGGATACTCGATCAATTGCATGGATGAATATAAAGTAGAGCATTTGCTATGGTTTCTCCGGTTCTTTGGTGAGGATGTTCTTCATCCTTTTGTACTTCGGTTCAACGCTATAAGCCCCGTTTCCCTTCTTCAGGGGAACGGGGCTTGAGTTTTGGGGTTTTGATGGAAAGAAAGCCATGTGAGATTCTAAGGTGGAATTAAAAAAGACTCTCGATATGACTCCATAAAGAAACGACAGCAATCCCTTTTGGTTCCGGTGGGAATGGTCGGTCATTGGGTCATGCGATTGGATTTCCGCAATTTTTGTAGTTTCTTGTCAATCATGCAACAGATCCTCTCTTTTGGTTCGTTTAAAATAGGGTTTTAAGAAAAATTCTTTTTTTTCTTAAAACCCTATTTACATATCAATAATTGCACATTTATAATTAAATTGCAAGGGTTTTAATTCTATTGAGGGTGGTAAAAGAGATCAACTGCTTATTTTTTTGTAGAGAGTTGATTCTGATTACACATTGGATAGTCATAGATTCATGGAGGTAAAATGAATGCAATACAAATTTTATGGAACGATCTTAATCTTTATCGTTTTTTTGGCGGGATGCATAACTGCTCAACAACAAAACAATAAGTCAGAATATAATTTCACAATTGCTTGGGCGGATAAAGTTTATGGTGTTACCCAGGAAATCGTATCCCCTTTTAAGATTGATTCACAAGTTGGGATTACCAAAAGACTGATCTCTCCTTTTCCCCAAAAAAACGGAGATATTGGAAGAAGAACTCCGGAAGGAAAAATTGTAATCCCGGTGGGATCAAAACTTTATAAGATAAAAGGAGAAGAGAAAAATCTGGCGGTGGGTGTTCCTAATGACCATTCTTCCATTTATTACAAATGCATCTATATAGGTGATTTAATTCGTTAATACGAGTTAACTGCTTGTAATTCTTGTTCTTTTAAAGACCCTCTTACAATCTAGAGAGATGCATTTTAAATCTTCCTCGGTTTACAATTGGCCACTAGATAATTAGGGTGAACCCCATTCTCAAGCATGTTTATAGCGATTTTTAAAATGTAGTGGGGAGCGATTGTATATGAAAAAAAACAGATTATTGTTGATGTTTTTTAGCCTGCTCATTTCTTTGGCTTTGTATATTCTCTTGTCACTGGTCGCCTCCAGCTATCAGGTGTCCAATTTTCATACCTATGAGGGAACAAAAGATGAAACGATTGTGAGTATCAGAAAACGAATGGCACCGGATGTTGAAGAAATTGAAGCGATACGTAAAGAGTTTCTAGAATTGGTCAAAAGCTCCCCTCAGCTTACGATCGTCATGGATCCCGATTGGGATCTTACCTTATATGTCCATGATCCTTTCGGCTCCTTTCGGGATGATTCGTTGGTAAAAGGAGAATATTTTAAAGCGGATGATTTTTTCTCCGATGAGAATCCTGTCATGGTAGAACAAGATAGTGCGGCCTTCCTGTTGGTGCGTGATGACGTTGCATACATCAACGGCTATCCAAGGCCTCTAAGAGCCATCTATTCGGAAGGCTATCCGCTTTTTGCTAATAAATATCAACAATATGATCATATCTCAACATTAGGATCGGCAACGGATTGGCAAGGAACATACTACTTCCGACATGCCGACCAAAAGACGCTGACACGGTTTATCTCCATTTTTCAAAAGTACGGGTATCAAATGGATCCAATGAAGATGACTTCGAACATAAAGGATTGGTTTATGTTTTTTTTCCGCGATCCTAAACGTCTGGTGATAGGATTAGGCATTTTGTTTATTTACCTCTCCTATTTCGTCACCTATGATCTGCTCTTTTCCCGTCGGGAGAGAGAGTTTATGATTCATCGGCACTATGGCGCCACCAAAAATCAACTCATGATGAGAATCATGGGTTCGATCATCCCTTTCATCGGGTTTGGTGCCTTTTTGGGTTCGATGGTCGGGATCGGTTTAATGCTCGTGATTGGGGAGAGACCTGAAGCCTTCGTTTTTGCAGGGTCATTCATCTTACATATCCTGATGAGCGGTCTCTTTATCGCGATGGCGTATTACCGGCGTACGTTATGGAATCAACAAAGGGGCGTGACCTTATGATCCTGCAGTTCCGTTATGCGTTCAGAGATTTCAGGAAAAAGCCGGTCACAGCGGTTCTTTTTATGATTCAACTCTATATTGCCGGCTTTGTTCTATTATCGTTATCACATGAATTACTGTTTAGTCTGAATGGCATTAAAACGATGAAGAATTTAGAGAAATATAATCTCATTTATTTCCACGTGCCTTTAAATGACCGAGGACTTACTTACTCGGGGGAAATCGATGAGATGCTTACGGAATTATTGGATCGCAAACATGCCGCCTACTCCATCGTTGATTCCATTGAATTAGATAACGAGTCGAAACAGAAGGTCGTTGTGGGCATGGGGGCTGCCTTTGCCGAGGTATTCGGACTTGCTCCCTATATCAAGAACTTAGAGATCTCGCATCCCATCGCCCTCCTCGGTGCCGATGTAAAGCATATCAACGTGGGGGAGAGCATCCCATTTGGAACCGTGAAACAAGTAAATGTGAAGGTGGCCGGGAGGCTCCCTCCTCATGCAAACTATATGAATCGAACCACGGTAGAAAGTTTGGATCAATCCGTGCTGATCCTGACCGGTAAAAAACAGATGATTGAATTATATGGCTATTATCATCTCAAAGAATGGATTCGCAATGTTGTTCTCCTCAATCCCAGTCAAACTACATTAATCGATTATGTATCGGCGTTTGGGAGGTCCAATTTCGGACTGACTCCTATTCAGTTTAACACGGCTGCCTTCAAACATTACAACAATATTTATACGTTTACGGTGCGCGCATTTCTTTTTTTCTTCATCGCCATTCTCTTCGTGCTGATCAATCTCGTCGTGAATGTGTTGCAACTCGTTCGGCGGAATATGCGGGAATATGCGATTCATCTCTTATATGGCGCCCGTTACAGCCAGATTTATATAAGAACCATTCTATACATCTTCATGATGATCACGTTGCCGCTATTTTTAGCTTTCTATCAGATATGGAGCATGGGGATGGGTGAGAGGATTCCTGTCTTCTGGGTATTCACTGCGATTTTGGGAGTTGCTCTAATCATTGCGGCTTTACCGATGATGCAAATCAAAGAGAATCAAATGCCGGCGGTTATAGGGAGGAGAGAATGAATATGGAACCGATCATAAAAACCGTATCCCTTCAGAAAGTATATGACTCGGGCGGAAACCAAACGATTGCCGTCCAAGATGTAACCTTGGAGGTTGCCGAGGGGACGAGTGTGGCCATCACGGGCCCTTCCGGTTGTGGGAAAACCACCTTAGTAAACCTCATCGGATTCGTCACTCCCCCTACTTCCGGAGAATTATGGATCGAAAATGAGGCCGCCTCCTTGATTACGGAAAAGAGGCGGGCGCAGTACAGGAATCGTTTCTTTGGTTACGTGGTGCAAGACTTCGCGCTCGTGGACGATTATTCGGTTTATGAAAATGTAGAGATCCCTTTACTCTATGCGCATCCCAGGTTAAATAAAAAAGAACGAAGGCGAAGAGTTGAAGAAATGCTGGATAAAGTGGGTCTCTTGGAAAAAAGGAAGGAAGAGATCGCCAATTTGTCGGGAGGACAAAAGCAACGCGTCGCGATTGCCCGTGCCTTGGTGAATCAACCGCGCGTTATTTTGGCCGACGAGCCGACCGGCTCCCTAGACTCCCGGACGAGTGAAGAGATCTTTTCACTCTTAATGGGTTTGGTGAAGGAAGGAAAAACATTGCTGATGGTTACGCATAATCCGGAACTGGCTCGGCGCTGTGATAGGGAGGTGAAAATGCTGGACGGGCGAATCCTCTCATCTGGTGCTTCGAACCAAGGGGAAAGAGGATGAAATTGAAGAAAAAAGGAGCCGCTATGGTGGAAGATATGGCGGCCAATTACAGTCATCGAACCGCGCTGCGGTTCATTTTTTGTTTATTTACTTAAAAAAAAGGATAGTGATTCACCTTTTTTTCATTTTCGGGGGATATAATGAACACAACGATAGAGGAAAAGGCCCGATACAGATACAAAGGAGGTTATTTCCGGTGAAGTGGTTTACTTGGAAAAAAGGAACGCTCTTTTTGTCATTGACAGCATTGTTGTTCGCCTTCACATTAACCCAACTGCCCCTAGCGAAGGCGGATGATCACGAAGGAGATGAACATGAGGGTTATGAACGAGACGGTTATGAGCATGATGAATGGTATGGAAAGGACGGGAATGAAGGCTACGATTACGGCGGGGTATGGAACTCGAACGATAACACCGGTGCCGGTAGCGGGATGCAGCTCCCCCCAACCAACTCGACGACTACTACCCTAAGTTGGAAGAGCTGGAACCGGGATGTAACCGACCTAACACCGGCTAAGTATGAGGCGCTTCCGATCCTTGAGCCGAAGAAAATTACGGTTCAGGTCGATGGGAGAGAGCAAAAGGGGATCTGGGCGCATCCGTCGAATGGGGAATTGCTTCTGCCGTTCAATCAAATTCTACCCGATTTACCCATACAAGTGGAGTGGTATGGTAAGGAGAAGTTCTTGGTCCTCCGCGGTGCGGAAGAGATTCTCCTTCTTAAGGTAGATCGCAAGGTGGCTTATGAAAATGGGGTGAAGGTGGCTTTACCTCAAGCACCGCAGATGATTCAACAGGATCTCTACTTACCTGTAAGCCTTCTGGCGACCGCCTTCCAGATGAATGTAACCTGGGATGAGGCAAATCAAAAGCTGGTCTTTACGACAAATGGAAATGGGGGAGCAAAATGAAAAAAGCGGCCAAATGGATCGTGGGGATTACAAGCGTGGCGACGTTAAGCGGAACCCTGGGACTGATTCAAATGGGGGCAAATACGGCACCGACCGATGAGAAGGCGACAACTCCCACAACAGGGACGGAACCCAATGCGGTAAAAACGGATGAGACCGCCAATTCGTCAGCCCTTCCTTTTGATTATGCGGTAGGGGTAAGGAAGGATTTTCCCACCATTCCCTATTATATCTCCGATGAGACGATGATTCAGGGGATGACGGAGGAGGAAGTGAAAGATTTCTTTCAATCGAGGGAAGCCTTCCTTGCCTCCCTGGATTGGGAGGAGTCGACAACGAGCCTCCCGCCTGAAAACCAAAATCCTACCGTCACCAATCCTTCGCCTGATCTTCAGTCGGGACCTACGTATCAAGCGCCTTCGATTCAAGCGCCTTCGATCAAAAGCGACCGCAGGACGAGGAGTTCGCGCCGATGAAGCGGAATGAGGCTATTCCCTTTGAACGGGTCACCTTTACGGCGATGAATTCGGAATTTCTCCTCTTGGGAGAGAAACGGCCTGAGGTGGGGAGCGCCCTTCCTTGGCAGAGAGAGATCCGGTTATGGTTCGCCTATGTGGAGAAACACTGTTCTCGTTTTTTGCCGGATAGCGAAGTCTCTCGCCTGAATGCTGCCCCGAAGGGGACCCCCGTCCTCCTCACCGAGACCTGTTACCGGCTCTTAACGGAGGCCTGGAATTATGCGATTAAGACCAATTTTCTGTTTCATCCTTTGGTCGGCAGACGGCTGGAGGAGATCGGATATGATCGTTCCTTTGATGAGATGAGGGAATTCAATGCATCGGACTCCGTCGTAGGATCCACTGAAGACCCTTCCTCGATCCGCCCCTCCTTTTCCATTGGCCCGTCCAGCCTTACCTTTATCCCCCACATGAAGGCGGTGATCCGTCGGACCGATGAGAAGGTAGACTTGGGAGGAATCGGGAAGGGATGGAGCGTCGATCGGGCGGCCGAATGGATGATGGAAAGAGGGATTACGGCGGGTCTGGTCGATGGGGGCGGAGATATCCGCCTCTGGCATAAACCGGGTTATCGCTGGAGAATTGGGGTAGAAGATCCCCTTGATCCGGATAGGGAGAGGATGCTCCTTTTTATGGAAAAGGGGGCCGTTGCCACCTCGAGCAAAGGATATCGGTGTTGGAAGCATGAAGGGAAGACGGTGCATCACCTCCTCAATGGGAGGACGGGATGTCCGGCCAACACAGGAGTATTGCAAGCCACCGTCATCGGCGAAACGGCGGCCGAAGCGGAGGTTTTGGCGAAGGTTCTCTGCCTTTTTGATCCCGATGAAGCAAAAAGGTGGGCGGAAAAGAATTTCCCCCATCTCGCTTACATCCTCTTCGACCAAGAAAACCGGATGATCATCAGTAACAATCTTGAAAAATATGCGAAGAAAGCGGTGATATGGAAATGACCGAGTTGCTTTTTCAATTTTTCACCTTATTTTCAACCTGGAATCTTATAAGAACGTTAGGGATCACGGCTTACGTTCTCTTCTTTTTGGCTCTCCTCGCCGGTACGATCTATCGTATGGAGTTAAAATTGGGAAAATGGGCGGGACTTTTTCTTTTCGTCCATCAGAATGCCGGGTGGGTTGGCTTTCTTTTCGCGTTCGCCCATGCCTTTCTTCTCCTGTTCGATACCTATCAGCCGTTTACCCTAATGGAGATCCTCATCCCCTTTTCCGCTTCCTATGAGCCGATCTGGACGGGTTTCGGCACCCTGGCCTTTTTTCTGTTGGCCATCGTCCTTTATACTTCCGATTGGATGGGTAAGATAAAGAAAAGGGTTTGGAAATGGATTCACTTCCTCGTCTTTCCCGCCTATCTTCTCTTAACCCTTCACGGGTGGATGGTGGGAACAGACACCGAGACGTTTTGGGGGATGTTTTTATACGGCGGAACGTTCGTCACCCTCTTCGCTTTTCTCCTGGTTAGGATGTTGGTCGCCCTACAGAAAAAAGGAACTTCCGTACCTGAGAAGAAACCGGGCAGAGAGAAAGGCATCCCTCCTGTCGGGAGAAGGGAACTTGAGATGAGGGCGGGTATAAAAGAAACAAAAGGAACTTCGAAAGATGGAGCAATTTCATAATATTTTCTGGGAAAAGAAACATGAAGAAAATAATGCGGGTTGGTTAGAATAAAGGAAAAGAGAGAGCGAAAGGAGCCCCGCCCGTGAACCGAGAACGCATGGAATACTTTCGAAAACTGCTCTTGTTGGAAAAAAGAGAACTTTTAAACCAAATGAAGCGAAACAATCGCTTCGGATTAAATAATCCTGAACAAGATCATGAATTATCCAGTCTAGATAATCATCCTGCCGATACGGCGACAGAGCTCTTTGAAAGAGAAAAGGACCTCGCATTGTTTTACCAGGCAGAAAGTTACTTGGACGAGATTGATCTCGCCATCTCCCGCATTGAACAGGGGATCTATGGCCTTTGTGAAGAATGCGGAAGACCCATATCGGAGGAGAGGCTGGAAGTGATTCCCACAGCCCGTTTCTGCCTTGAGCACCAACGGGAGGTACGGGATGAAGTTCCAAAAGGTCGCCCCATTGAGGAGGAAGCTCTGGATCCACCTTACGGTACGAAGGAAAAGGTACGAAGAGAGCAGGCAGGCACGGATGACGAGGATATCTGGCAGATGGTGGAACATTTCGGAACCTCCGATACTCCACTCACCTATGGACGTGGGATCGAAGAATATCAGGATATGGTTGTGGAGAACGATGAACCGGTTGGATATGTGGATGAAACGGAGGGCTTTCTAGTAACCGACCTTTATGGCCGTGAGAGGGGATTTGTACGCAATCGGGCTTATGAGGAATACATGGATCAACCGTAATTTTTTATCCGAAAATTCGTCAAAAGTTGAAGCGGAATGAAGGAATGCACAGGTCAGGTGGAGAATATGAATAATTAGATTCCCCTTTGTATCGGATTGTTCCATCCCCCTCCTCTCCCTATCTACTCCTTTGCCGCCTTTGCAACATAGATGTACTATGTCCCCTATCTTGAATGGGTTTCTCGTTCGTTGATGGGTTTTTTGTCGAATAAAATCGGAATAGTTGACGTATACGCCGAAATGTCATGGGATGGGTTGAAGTTGTTCATTTTTCGCCGATTTTCGATCAGGAACAAGGTCATTATGGGAGAAGAAAAGGATTAAGGCTACGAAGGGTTTGGGTTCCGGTACAGATCGGGATGAAAAAAGATAGAGACATAGGGGATGATGAAGAGATGAAAGCGATGATCCTTGCGGGTGGAAAGGGAACTCGTCTCCGTCCCTTGACGATCCACTCCCCTAAACCGATGCTTCCTCTTCTAGGGAAACCCTGCATGGAGTACGGTATCGATTTGTTAAAAAATCATGGGATCAAAGAAATTGGAGTAACCCTTCAATTTCTTCCCGAAGCCGTCCGCAACACGTTTTTAGACGGGGAGAAGCAACAGGTGAATCTTTATTACTTCGAAGAGAGAGAACCCCTTGGCACGGCAGGAAGCATCAAGAATGGAGAAACTTTTCTCGACGACACGTTTATCGTATTAAGTGGAGATGCATTAACCGATTTTAATCTTCAGGATGCGGTCAGGTACCATAAAGAAAAGGGAGGATCCGTTACGATACTCCTTTTCCAGGTAGATCAACCCCTGGAGTATGGCGTGGTCATGACCGACGAGGAGGGAAAGGTGATTCGTTTCCTGGAAAAGCCCACTTGGAGTGAAGTTTTTAGCGATTGGGTCAATACCGGAATTTATATCCTTGAACCGGAAGTTTTGCAGTGGATCGAACCGGGGGTCGAATTTGATTTTAGCAAGGACCTCTTTCCTCTATTGATGGAAAATGGAATTCCGATTTATGGATATAAGGCGAGGGGGTATTGGTCCGACATTGGAAACATCGATGCTTTTAGGCAAGCGACGTTTGATCTTTTAGAGGGGAAAGTATCCCTTGCCCTGCCTGGAAGAGAGGTGGAACCCGGAATTTGGATGGAGGAGGGGGTTCGCCTGGATCCTGAGGTAAAGCTTATTCCTCCCGTGTTCCTCGGCAAAGATGCGGTGGTGGAAAAAGGCGCTCAATTGGGTCCTTATACCGTCTTGGGGAGAGGTACGGTGGTAGGCTCCCATTCCCAGTTGGAACGCTCTATTTTGTTAGAAGGGGCTTATGTACAGAGGGGGGTGGAGCTTCACGGAACCGTCATCGGTAAAGGGGTGATGGTTGGTGATCATGTGTATGCGGGAGAAGGGAGCATCGTAGGGGATGGTTGCCGGATCGGCAAGAAATCCCTCATCAAATCCGGGGTGAAGATCTGGCCGGGGAAAGAAATCTCGGAGAGCGTCACACTTCATACCTCCTTGGTTTGGGGAAAGAAGAGTACCCGACGGTTATTTGGGAAAGAAGGGATTAAAGGAATCGGCAATGTGGAGATTACCCCCGATTACGCAAGCCGCGTGGCTGCGGCCTATGCAACCCTTTTTCAAACCGGATCTACGATTCTCTTTTCATCAGGACCGGATCCTTTTTCTTCGCTGATCAAGGAATCTTTTATTCTTGGGATACGCGCCGCGGGGATCGATGCGGTGGACCTGGGGGAGTCCATCCCTGCCGTGCTTCGCTATACCATACAGGAGTTAAAAGCAAGCGGGGGAATCCATGTCCGTTCTTGGGATGGTCAAAAAGGAGGGGACGCCCTCCATGTCCTTATTGAATTTTTTGACGCGTCGGGGCTTCCCATAGACCGAAACAGGGAAAGAAAGATTGAAAATGCCTTTTTCCAGGAGGATTACCAGCGGGCGGATGCCCGGCGCATCGGGAAAAGAAACGCTGTGATGAAGATGGGCGAAAGTTATTTAGAGGGAATGTTGGATGGGGTTCCGGTAGAGGTGATACGGGAGGATTCTTTTAAACTGGTGGCTTCCTACGATTCACCCATCACGAATCGTCTGATGGGGGAATTGTTGGAGCGGCTCCACGTTTCCTCCCTCACCCTTTCTTCTCCAAAGGATGAAGGGTTACAACCCTTGCGGGAGGCGGTGAGGAACCATCACGCCGATTTCGGATTCTTCCTGGGCCAAGACGGGGAAAGTCTTACGCTGATCACCGGGGAAGGAAAAGTGGTGGACCGGAATCTTCTCTATGGTTTGCAAATGGTTTCGATCAGTCAGAACAGGGAAAATGTCCTCTTCGGTGTCCCGGTAAGCGCCCCTTCGATCTTGGAAAATTTAGCAGACGCCTTAAATGTTCGTCTGATACGAACAAAAGAAGAAAGAAGGGCTGTGATGGAAGCGTACAAAGGGAATCGTTTTTATCCCCTCTTTGACGGGATCTACACCCTTCTTCACCTGTTGGAGTATCTATCTTTGCGAAAGGCTACCCTGTCGGAATTGATTGATCTCATCCCCCATTTTCACATGGCCAGGGAGGAGGCTTTTTGTCCCTGGGAAGAGAAGGGCAGAGTGATGCGCCGATTTATGGAAGAAATCAAAGGGAAAAAGGTTGAATTGTTAGATGGGATCAAGGTGTATGACGAAGGTGGATGGGTCCTGGTTCTCCCCGATCTGGAGGAACCTATTTTCCGGGTGGTCAGTCAAGCACGCTCGGAGGAAGATGCCATCCGTATGGTAAAAAAGATCAGGGGGCAAATCGAATTCTTCCTTTCTCGGGATGTTTCATGAAAAAATGGTGATTAAGGAGAGGGAGCATGGGCCCCCTCTTTTTTTATGATGAACTGCCCCATTTGTGCGGCGGATGTAGGGAATTGAATCCTTTGATCATTTGGATTACACTTGTCTTAGCGGTGAAAAATCTTTCTTTTTTTTTATTTTTGATGAATATTTGTTGAGGTATGCAGGAATTTTGGTGAAAATCGTAGAAATGATAATGTAAGAAAGAAAGGATCTCGCAAATATTTCGGATTAAGGACGGAACTCTATGGACCTTCAAACCTTTCGCGAAACCATACAAAATGTGCAGCATTTAATCTTTCGGGCCGATCGGCAAGGGGATTCCTATTATCTCACTTTTTTCGAAGGCTTGTTGGCAAGGGATCTCGGGCTTAGTACGGAAAAAGTAGCTGGAGTTTCTTATCACACCGTATTCCCCCAATATGAAAAGCAATTTAATGAAGTGCGGGCCCGTGTGGAGAAGGGCTTGGCTACCCAGATTGAATTAGAGCATAACGGTCGTACCTATCGGGTTTTTTTTAATCCCTTGATCGAAGGAGATCAGGTAAAAGCGATCGTTGGCATCGCGGAGGAGGTGACCCACCTTCGCCATCTGGAACAGGAAGTGAAGGAGAAAGAGTATCTCTTTGCAAAACTCTATCAAGAGGGGATTCTCATTCAGCAAAATGGACAGATTGTGAATGCGAATCAGCAGGCTGAGCATCTCTTTGGTTATTCCTTAGAGGAATTAAAGAAGATCAACCCTCTTCGACTGATGTCGAAAGAATCGAGGCCCCTTTTTTTCGAGAAGATAAAGAAGGGGGAAGAGGAGACTTTTGAGGTCACCATCCTTCGGAAGGATGGCACCTCTTTACCTGTGGAAGTTTCCATGAAGAATGGAACGTATAGGAATTCGAAAGCCATCATTTCGATTTTTAGGGATTTAACCGAGCGAAAGCAGAAAGAGGAGATGATCCGCCAGCTCGCCTATTATGATCCTTTGACCCAGTTTCCTAATCGCTTTCTCTTTCTCGAAAGACTTAATCAAGAAATTTCATTTACGAAGGAAAAAAAGGGTCGCATTGCGCTCATTCTGTTTGATATCGACCGCTTTAAATACATTAACGATACGCTGGGGCACACCATTGGAGATCAGGTGTTGCAAGAGGCGGGTAAGCGAATCAATGAAGCGGTGAATGGGGATCATCTCGTCGCCAGATTGGGTGGGGATGAGTTTGCCCTCTTCATTACAGGTATTGAGGAATCGGTGAAGCTAACCCAACTCATCGAGCGGATTCGGGAACACTTTTCCCAACCTTTCCTGCTTCGCGGGCAAGAATATTATTTTACGGTAAGCATGGGAGTTAGCCTTTATCCCGAAGACGGAACCGATGCCGAAACAATGTTGAAGAATGCGGATACGGCGCTCTTCCGGGCCAAAGAACAGGGGAGAAACACCTATCAGTTTTATACCTCTTCCATGTATACGGAAGCTTTTCAGCGTCTCGTCCTTGAGAATCATCTGCGCAGGGCGTTGGAGAATGGTGAGTTTACCCTTTTTTACCAACCTCTCGTCGATGTCTCTACCGGAAAAATTACTGGCGTAGAGGCATTAATCCGCTGGCAGCATCCTGAGTTGGGGATCATCTCACCGGGGGAATTTATCCCCGTAGCCGAAGAGACCGGACTGATCATTCCCATCGGAGATTGGGTTTTAACGACCGCCTGTAAAAAGGCAAATGAGTGGATCCATGCAGGCTTTCCTCCGCTGCGCCTCAATGTGAATCTATCTGCCCGCCAGTTTCAGCAGCCGGATTTCATCGACCGGATCCGGGGGATTTTGAAGGAGACAGGTTTTCCTCCACAATATCTGGTCATCGAGCTGACGGAGAGCATTATTATGCAGAATGCGGAAGTAAATGCATTACGTCTCCAAAAATTGAAGGAAATGGGCGTTATGATCGCCATCGATGATTTCGGAACAGGGTACTCTTCTTTAAGTTATCTCAGGCAGCTTCCCATCGATACGTTAAAAATCGACAGCTCTTTCGTTTGGGAAATCTCCAACAGCTCGGATGATCGAGTGATCGCCTCGGCGGTCATCTCACTCGCCAAGAGCCTTCAGTTGAAGGTCGTGGCGGAAGGGGTGGAAACAGCGGAGCAAGCGGAGTTCCTTCAGAAGAACGGCTGCTATGAGATGCAGGGATATCTATTTAGCAGACCGCTTCCGGATCAAAAGATGGAGGAGATGTTTAAAGCAAAAGGGGAATACTTTTAAATGATGATGAACCGGAGGGTTTTTATGTTCTATTACATCCTGTTAGCTCTCCTTGTTTTTCTCCTGGATCAGGGATCAAAATGGATGGTGGTACATTTCATGAATTATGGGGATACCATCCCCCTTTGGCCCGGAGTCTTTCACATTACCTCCCACCGGAATGCAGGGGCTGCCTTCGGCATTTTACAGAATCAGCGGGGACTATTTCTCCTCATCACCGTGGTGGTGGTCGTAGGAATCGTGGCGGTTCTTTGGCGGTTAAAGGGGAAAAATCCCCTCTTGTCCGTCGCCTTGTCCCTCGTCTTGGGGGGAGCGCTGGGAAATTTTCTCGATCGGCTTGTTGCAGGGGAAGTGGTTGATTTCCTCGATTTTCGACTCATTCACTATCCCATTTTTAACTTGGCCGACTCCAGCATTGTGATCGGAGTGGGGTTGATCCTTTTTGATTCTCTTTTTTCCGGCGGGCGGAGGAAAAATGAGAAAGAAGAGGAGCCGGTAAACTAGCTCGCCGGGATGTGAACTTCAGCAGTTTTTGAAGGGGATTACTCTTTATGCGATAGGATGGATGGTTTTTCGATGACCCATGAACAAATGGAACCGTATTTCTTTTTGGTGGAGGAAGGGGAGGAAGGGGAGCGGATTGACCGGTATCTGGCCGAGCAGGAGGAGGGTTGGAGCCGCAGCCAGATCCAAACGTGGTTGAAAGAGGAAAGGGTGACGGTGAACGGCGCAAAGGTAAAGGCAAATTACCGCCTATCCGGGGGAGACCAGATTTCCCTTCAGATTCCTCCACCGACGGAATTACAGGTGGAACCTGAGGCGATTCCATTGGAGATCATCTATGAAGATAGGGATTTGGTGGTGGTAAACAAGCCCAGGGGGATGGTAGTCCATCCTGCCCCCGGAAATTTTTCCGGAACTCTGGTCAATGCGCTTCTTTATCATTGTAAGGATCTCTCCGGCATTAACGGGATTCTTCGCCCCGGCATCGTCCATCGCATCGACAAGGAGACGTCAGGCCTTTTGGTGGTGGCGAAAAGCGACCGGGCTCATCTAGGATTAATGGCTCAACTAAAAGAACATGCCATGGAGCGAAGCTATTTGGCGGTGGTGAACGGCCATTTTCCCCATCGGTTAGGAACGGTGGATGCGCCGATCGGACGCGACCCGAAAGATCGGAAGAAGATGGCGGTGGTGTTATCGGGGAAACGGGCGGTGACCCATTTTTCCGTATTGGAAGAAATGCCGAAGCACACTTTGTTGAGATGCAGGCTGGAAACAGGACGTACCCATCAGATCCGCGTCCACATGTCCTACATCGGCCACCCCATTGTGGGTGACCCTAAATATGGAAAAGGGGAAAACTACGGTATGGAAGGGCAGGCCCTTCATGCGGCTACCCTTGGGTTTAACCATCCGGTTACCGGGAAATCTCTTCATTTTGAGGTCCCGTTGCCGGAAGATATGGAGAAGCTGTTGGAAAGGTTGAGGAGCATGTAGGATAAAAGAAAACATGAGGGCCTCGGGTATTGAATGCCAAGAGAACACGCTTGGCGTTTTTCATGCTATAAGTAAAGCTGCCCCAACAGGGTAGGAATCATCCCTTTTGAGGCAGCCATCATTTTCAACCGCCATGATCTTTGATATTCTTTATTCTTCTCTTCTTCTCCTCCTATTCATCAATCTTTTGCTAAACCAATAGGCTCCATAACCGAATGCGGCAGCACTGATATAATAGAATAGCAACGTACTTCCCGAACCTCTTCCCATAAACCCTGTACCGATTAAACCTCCAAGAAGAGCAAAACAGATCGTGATCCCTACTAAGAAAAACCCTTGTAGTGCCGGAAAAATAAGCATTTGGCCGTTATATTCCACCCTGTTTTTCTGATAAAAATAGATGCCCAAGGGGAGAAAGAGAAGGATATAGACCAAAGCATAGAGCCAAGTGGTATTTTCCGGATTTCCCAGATTGATCGAGAGGATGCTTAAAAATAGGGTGATGTTCCTGAGCAACTGGTCCTGGAACGGGCTACTCGTCACTTGAAAACCGTGTACCTCTAAGAAATATGAGAAGAGCAAGGCGAAGCCATAAGGAAAGAAGGAAAAGATCAGCGAAAAACCATATTGATAATAATAACTGCCGCTGATGGTTCCCAAAAATAAGGCGAGCGTAAATAAAGCGAGGCCGGTTAGGATCAGCTTAAGTCCGTAGAAGAACCAGAGGGCGGCATCGGTTACAGGAAGCCTTGTCCCTCCAGATAATACATATAGATAGTCGCTGAAAGGCGAAAAGAAAAGAATCAGATAAGCGATCAGAAGGTTTAAACCGATGGAAAGGAGAACCGTGGTTGCACCGATGGCCCACTTGGTTAGATAGATCGTCGTACGCGGATAGGGTAGGGATAAAGTAAAATCATCCTGCCCTTGGCTTCGTTCCAAACCGATCAATACGGCGGCGATGGAGATGGTAAGGATGGCCATGACGAGTGGGAATGGATTTTCTAAGTTAAAATAGATTGAATGAAGCTCCGGTGTCGCAAATGGCCCTTTACGATTAACCATTTCTTGTACTTCCGAGAGGCGTTTCATCACTTGAAAGGGCAGAAAGAAGAAGGAAAGGATGAAGGTTACCCACAAAATGCTTTGCGTCTGTGCGTATTCTTTAAACCATAGCGCTTTATTTGACATCTTTTTCACCCCGATCTTCCCCTCCAACCGTGGCTACGAACAACTCCTCCAGGCTGACCGGCAATTCATCGATGAGTAAAGGCTGGGAAGCCTTAATTTGCGTCATCGCTTCTTCTTTACGATTCTCTTCTACCATTAAGGTTACGATGCGCCCGGCTTGGGCCAGCACGCGTGTGCCGGGTAAATAAAGCATTTCGGTTGGGATCGCTTTGTCGTAGACAATTTGCAGTTTGTAATAGTTCGTTTTCAGCGTGTTAAGATCTGAATTGGTTTCAATCCTGCCGTTTTTTAGGATCATGACCGAATCACAGACGCTTTCCAGTTCATCCAAACGGTGGGATGAGATGAGAACGGTATGTTGCTGTTCCGCCACTTCATCAACCAACAATTCATACCATTGTCGTTTAACGACGGCATCCAGTCCGTCCGTAGGCTCGTCGAGCAGTATGACATCGGCGCGAGTGGCAAAGGCTAAAATGAGAGAAAAGAGGGCTTTCATCCCTTTGGAAAATTGGCGGATTCTTCTGTTAACGGGGAGATTAAACTGTGCGATTTTACGCCATAAATAGGATTCGTCAAAGTGAGGATAAAACATTTTGTATAAACGGACGATCTGATTGACACTATAATTTTGCAGCGTCAGTTTATTCTCAGGAAGGAAGACCAGATGATTTTTCTTCTCAGGATGAGCATAAATGCTCTCTCCTTCATACCGCACATCTCCCTGATCCGGTAGAAGGATACCCATCATGAGACGTAGCAAGGTCGTTTTCCCGGTGCCGTTGCGGCCGATGAGTCCGGTGATTGTGCCTCTTTCCAGCGAAAAGGAGACCTCTTCTAAAACGGGAAGTTGGTTCATTTCTTTTTTCAGGCGAATCACTTCAATCAAGCCCTATCCCTCCTCTAGGTTCCTAACTGTTCATCCACAAACTGGTGGATGTCTTCTTTACTTAAACCGACATAGAACGCATCGATGATCGCTTTCTGTAGATTTCGCAAAACGATTTCCTTCTGTTTGCCGTCCGGGACAACATTTTGACGCGATGAAATAAAGGTTCCTTTCCCTTGACGGGTTTCTATGATGCCTTGTCGCTCAAGCTCTTGGTATGCCTTGCTGACGGTGTTGGGGTTGACGATGAGCATAGCAGATAATTGTCGTACGGAAGGCAATTTATCATCCGGCTTAAGTACGCCTTTGAGACAAAGAATCTTGATCTGCCACACAATCTGTTCAAAAATGGGGAGGTTGCTTTTGGCATCGATGTTTAACACAATGAAATCACCACCTTTATTAAGTGTACTATGATATATAATACACACAATACAATTATAATATAATGCTGTTTTTTTATTGCGTCAAGTCATTTTAACAAGGATGTGGAGGTAGACCTCATTCTTCTCACCCACGGGCATGGGGATCATACCACCGATGTCGTTTCCATCTCGAAGCGGACAGGGGCGACGGTCGTCGCCGTCTTTGAGTTGGCCACTCTCCTCAATTGGCGAGGAGCAAAGACCCACGGCGTCGGCCTTGGCGGCACTTACCGTTTTGGGGGCGTGAAGGTGAAGTATACCCTTGCCTTTCATAGCTCCTCTTTCGAAGATGAGGAGAATCGGAACTTTCATTATGCCGGAATGCCTGCCTGAATCCTGATCATGGCGGAAGGGAAGACGATTTATCATGCGAGGGATACCGCCTCTTTTCCGATATGAAAGTGATCGGTGAAGGACACGCCCCCGCTCTCGCCCTCCTGCCCATTGGCGATAATTTCACCACGGGACCGGAGGATGCCCTGGTGGCGGCGGAATGGATTTTTCATTTCTTTTAATTAAGAAAATTTTAGATAGATTAAATGAAATTAGGTTGCCGTGATGCATAGGATGAAGTACTGTGAATAATGTTGAGTTGGGTAAGTGAAGAGAGAAAGGTTAAGCGTTTTTAGGATGATCAAATGCCATGACGTAGAGAGAGGGGGTGATTCGATCCGTGACAAAGAAACTTTCCGTCTTATTTGCCACAGAGGGGACCTATCCGTTTCATCAGGGCGGGGTTAGTATTTGGAGCGATATTTTGACGAAACGATTGGATCGGGCCGAATTCGTGCTGTATAGCGTGATCATGAATCCCTTTGTGACCCAAAAATTCAGCATCGCAGCTGAAGCTTCTTTGATCAGCGTTCCTCTGTGGGGAACGGAAGAACCGGGAGAACATCTCCCCGTCCCTTTCTCAAAGATCTATATGGCCAAAAAAAATACGGAAGAAGGAGTGATCAAAGAGCGGTTTCTCCCTCTCTTTCGCCCGTTGATGGAAGAGATTCTCACTGTCGAGAAACGTCCGGAGCATTTTGCCTCTCTTTTGAAGCAACTGTACGAGTACTTCAATGTGTATGAGTATAAAGTAAGTTTTAAATCCGAACAGGTTTATGAAACTTATAAAGAAATGATTTACGCTTTTTGCCGGCGTGAGCATACCGATGTCGCCTTGCCCGAAGTGTACGACCTGCTTCAAAGTCTTGGCTGGATCTATCGCTTCTTAAATATACTAAATACTCCGATTCCCAAAACAGACGTCGCACATTCCTCCGCGGCCGCATTCTGCGGAATTCCTTGCGTATTGTCGAAGATGATCTACGGGACGCCTTATCTTTTGACGGAACATGGAATCTACTTGCGGGAGCAATACCTCTCATTATCTCGCAACACCTATTCACCCTTTCTACGCACCTTCCTCGTCCGATTCATCCATTCCATCATTACGCTCAATTATGCCTATGCGGATCAAATCTCTCCGGTTTGTCACTACAACGCCCGTTGGGAATTACAGCTCGGAGTAAATCCCGCGAAAATCAAAGTGATCTACAATGGGGTTGATCCGGACGTATTTCAGGATTCCACGTCGATCCATCGGACTCAGCCTACCATCGTGACGGTGGCCCGAATTGATCCCGTCAAGGACATACTCACCCTAATGAGGGCGGCCAAACGGGTGCATCAGGAGATTCCGGAGGTTCGGTTTATGGTCTATGGTGAGATATCCGTACCGGAATATTATGAAGATTGTCTTCGATTGAGGGATGAATTGGGGTTAAGAGAGGTCGTTCACTTCGCCGGACATATGGGGAATATCGCTTCGGTATATCATGAAGGGGATGTGGTTCTTCTCTCCAGCATCTCCGAGGGATTCCCCTATTCCGTCATCGAAGCGATGATGTCGGGGAAGCCCGTGGTAGCCACCGATGTAGGCGGGGTCCGGGAAGCGCTGGGCGAGGCGGGGATCCTGGTTCCTCCCCGGGATGACGAGAAGATGGCGGACGAGATCCTTCATTTGCTTCGGAATCCGATGATGCGTGCCGATCTGGGAAAAGAGGCGCGGGAGAGGGCGTTAAACCTTTTTACGCTGGAGAAAATGCTTGCCCGATATATGGAGAGCTATGAAGAGCTGAGCGAAGGGTTACAGGGCGAGAAAACGGCGGAGCTTATCAGAGAGAGAGCAAAGCTCTATTTGGAACGAGGTTTTTCCTTCAAGGAATTTGGAATGTATGAAGAAGCGATCCACCAGATGAAGCTGGCGATTTTTGAAGACCCATTATCCCCTGTTGTTCCCTGGGCATTATCGGAAATCGCCGTGGCCTATCAACACATGGGTAGAACCGATCAAGCCCTGCACGAGATGGAGAAACTTCATGCATATCTTGGCATGCTTCAATTGATGAAGGAAGAAAGTGCATGATGAAAGGTGGCCAGATCATGATCAAAAAAAGAAGTTTATGGGGTTATGCGCCGCTGTCGGTTGAAAAGGCAATGCAGGAGTTGAATGCCCGGTTTGTTGAAGAGGAGGCTCGTCTCAGTCGGGAGAAGGAGCGGTGTATCCAGGAAATGAAAGAACTTCAATTGGAGTTGGGGGAGTCAATCGAAGATGTAGGTATCCCTTCCCATTCCCCGGAAGATCTTCCGATCAAGACCCCTTCCAGGAGCCTGGCCCATGACTGGTTTAAACAACTTCGCCATAGGCTGTTCGGCCTGGACGCCTCCCAGGTTCGCGCCATGATTCAAAGATCGATCTATGAGAAGCAGGCCATGCTTGCGGCGCTGGAAAACGAGATCGATCGATACAAACAAGAGAGGGTGCGGTTATTCTCCGACTATGAAAAGAGAATCGTTCCCTCCCCTAGGGAAGAGGAAGCGGTTCGGTCGGCTCCTCCTGTTAAATCCGGATATTGGGAAGAAATCGATCGTACGCTGAAGGAGATGAGAACTCCTCCACAATCCGATGAAGAGATGGCAGATCAGGTAGAGGTTTATGCCGGAGATGCCGCTCGAACGGCGGGTGGGCGGGAACAAGAGGGGAGGGAGGATCATCCGGCGGCAGTGGAGCAGACTGCGGCAACCGTCGATATGGCATTAGAGGAGAAAGAGGCGTCAAGTCCGCCGAGAGAAAAGAGGGAGATTCGACAGATCGACGTTCAACGGGAGGCGGAACTTTTAAAGATTCGATATATGCTTGGGAAATTGGCGGGCAGGGATCTCTATGATCGTGAAGGTCGTCCGATTATACGAAAGGGAGAACCGATTACCGAAGAAAAGATTCATAAGGCGGATGTTGCAGGCAAATTGGCCGACCTGATCATTCATATGAAAATGCCAGGAATGGAGGAAGATTTTTGAGCTCGATTCATTACTTCAATCAGTCCGCAAAGCGGTTCAATCCGGGACTGTTTCACGAATTGGTGCAAGGGATCAAAGTAAAGCATGTAAACCCGGTCGATTCGTTCCATGTGACGGCGCTGTTGGAATCAATGGGTTGGACCGATGAGCTGGTGCAGGAACGGTTTAGAGTATCCGATCTATTTCAACTGGGCGAAGAGATCAAGTTTGAAATCGACGAATCGGCGGCAAAGTCACTCCCTTCCGAGGAGAAAAAAGATGGAATCCGTTCCGGTGTACGGATCGTAAAAAGCTTTCTCAGGGGACTCATCTTCTCCCTCCCGATGGCGATTTCCGTCCTTTCTATGCTCTATCTCAAATTCTCCCTATGGTCCTATGAATTCTTATCGATCGATCTGGCTACTGCAATTGCCATTGGCACCATTCTTAGCTTTATCGTCGTTGGAGGATTTACGCAGGCGATCGCCCGTTACGGTTTCTTCTATATCTATCACGGTTATTACAGGATGGCACGGAGATCAACCTTTTTCTTCATCCGCGCAGGCTATCTGATCTCATTTTTGGTGACGCTCCTTCTCTTTCTCATCAATATGGTTTTTAACGTTTACCCCTTCGATCTATTTATCGTGATCGTATTCTATTTCTTCTTCTTAAATTTGATCTGGCTTTCGGTGACGGTGATGTACATTTTACAAAGGGAGCTTCTATTTACAGGATTAATTATTTTCGGGATCATGATGGTTTACTTATTCTTTGTTCAATTCCGTATGGATATTATCGTATCTCAATTGATCGCCATCGGCATCGTATCCCTGATCGGATTGTTGATCGTCATCGTTCTATTTTACCGGGAGGAGAGAAAGAAAGAGAAAGGAATTGCCCCAAAGATGCCCCGCTTATCCTTTAGAGTCTACTCGGTGATGCCTTATTTCCTGTACGGTTTCTATTATTTCTCCTTCTTATTTGTAGACCGGGTGATGGCGTGGTCGGCGGTTGACGTCTATCATCCGGAAAGTTCTTTTATGCCTTATTTCATCTGGTTTCGCGGTGATTATGAATTAGGGCTTGACTTTGCCCTGTTGGCCTTGATGCTTCCCTTAGGAATGAATGAAGCGGTGGTTCAACGATTGATGCATTTCATTGAGCGGGCTCAAAAAAGTTTTCTCTTGCAACAGGTTGACGAGATGAGGGATTGGTTGTGGAAAAAGTATAAGCGGATGATCTTCGCTACCGTAGGCGTCTCGATCTTAAGCGCGTTGACCGTCTTCTTCATTCTGCTATTCTCCAATCAGCTGATGATGAGAATATTTGGCCGGCATCTGATCACAGACGGGGTTACCTATTTTGTCTTTATCGTGGCGGTCCTCTCTTACGTCATCTTGTCCGTCGCCCTCCTTAATGCGGTCCTCCTATTTGCCGTCTCTCAAGCGAAGATGGTGAATCAGGCATTGGTTCCGGCTCTTTTCATCAATATGATTCTCGGATTTCTTTTAAGCCGCTGGGTCAGTTATGAATATGCGGTCTTTGGCCTATTGGCGGGCAGCCTTCTCTTTCTGATTCTCTCTTTTCGGTCGGTGAAAAACCTGTTCCGTAAGGTCGATTTTTATCTCTATGCCATATTGTGATATTCCAAGGCGCTTCCCTATCAAAGGAGGTGGGAGCTTTGCCGTACGCATCCTTTTTCAATCAATTTTATCATTTAAGCCATTTTGCCTTTGCCTTTTGGCTTCTTTTCCTCTTTCTGCCGCGATTTCTGTTTCGGCCGTCCGGCCCGGACGGCGGAGAGCGGTTTTTCCACCGGCTGGCGGGCATTGTTCTCCTCTATATCGGCGTCGGGTATACACTCGCATTTATCAAATTGTATGAGGTATTGGCGCTTTTGGCCGTTCTGATCTTGATCATCTACCGCCGGAGCCTGTTTCGGAAGGGAGGAAGTCGGATCGGGCACACCGCTTCTTTTCCGTGGGTTGTTTTCTACGATGCCCTCGATCTTGGCTTTCGGTTGAAGCTTTTTTGGCAGCGGTGGTTTTCTCATGAAGGGCGGCTTATGAGCCGGGGCCGGGAGAAGTTTTCACACTTCAGGCAGGAGCTGTCTTCAAAGATTCTCCTCTTGGCCGTCTTAGCCGCCGCAGCCTATCTTCGCTTTTATGATGCTCTGATCTACGCGGCGCCTCCCTTGTCCGATTCCTATGTGACCTTAGCTTGGATGAAGTATATCGAGGAACGGGTTTTGTTCCACGACGGCATCTATCCGCAGGGATTTCACATCACCCTCGCCACTTTGCATAAATTTTCTGGGATTGATACGTTATATGTTCTGAAATATATGGGGCCCCTCGTAGGGCTTTTGATCACCGTTGGTTTATACTTCGTCACTTCCCGCTGGACCAAAAATCCTTTTGCCGGCATCGTGGCGGCTTCCTTTTACGGGATTTTTGGATTTATATGGCTCGGCACCGATTGGGAGAGGCAGGCGGCCACCAACTCGCAGGAGTTTGCCCTTCTCTTCCTCCTTCCCTCCCTCTATTTCTATAGCCGTTATTTGCAGGGCGGAAGGAGGGGAGATCTTTGGGCCGCTTGGTTTGGATATGCCGTGATCGGGTTGGTGCATAGCTTTGTTTTTCTCTATGCCGGGGTAGGGTTAGGCGCTTTTCTCTTTGCCGCTCTTCTATTCCACTTCCGCACCCTGGGGAAAAGGGTGCTTGTCGCCGCTTTGTCCGGCATCGGCGCCGTCCTCCTTTCGCTCCTCCCTCTTGGGTTAGGGAAACTGCTGGGGAGGGAGATTAATCACGGGGCGTCGGAATTCTTAAACTCTTATGGGGATGTTGCCTTTCCCGTCCTTCATCTGTGGGATTACGCGGGGCTTACCGCTCTTCTCCTCATGCTCTTGATCGGTCTGATCCTCCGCTTTACGTCCCATCAGGAGAGACCGGAGCTATTTGCGGGAATGATGGCACTCTTTTTCTTCCTGCTGTATGAGCTGGGCGGCCATTATACCGGCAGTGTGGTCTTAGCGACCCGCAGCGGCAGCATCTGGGCTCTGACGGTACCTCTCCTCTTAGGTTTTGCTTGGAGTTACCTTGCAGGCGGTTTGAGGAGGCTGAAGTTCTCCTCTAAACCGGCCCGGATCGAGGCGATCTTGCTATTTATCCTTCTTGCGGGACTTGCCTACCATGAAGAGATAAAACCGATCCTCCCCTATAAGATGGAGTGGAATGCGGGGGTGGAACAATATTTACGGATCGCCGCCACCCATCGCCCCCTCACTTGGATGATCGTCTCTCAAAATGAGGGGTATGATCTTGCCCTTGGAAATGGGTATCACATGTATTTGGGGGATTTTCTGGCACGCTATGACCCGAATCGTCCTCCCCTGACGAGAGCGGATACCGAAGAGCCGGATCGCGATATTCCCACGGAGATCTATATCTATCATGAAAAAAAAGTTTTCCGGGTGAGCCGGTCGATGCAGATCTATCAGATCCTGGCTCCCACCTATGAGCGGCGGGAGGAAGAGAATCGGCGGTTTAAGGAATGGCTGACGGCTTATCGGCAGGCAAACGGGGAACCGGAGATCTACTATGAGGATGAGGTGCTGGCCATCTATCATATTTCGCTCCCCAATCCGGAGAAGGAGAATCGAAGCCGTTTTTGGCAAGGCATGGCGCTAAGCGGTCGATAAGGAGGAGAAGATGGGTTCTGTTCTAATTACCGATTCTTTATTGCGAAAATCATTGGCTTCGGTACGCTCCCTCGGAAGAAGGGGGGTGAAGGTCTATTGCTCTGATATCTCCCGACTTACCCCCTCCTCCTTCTCGCGATATTGCACGAAGGCGATGAAAAGCCCCGATCCTGTTGAGGAGCCTGACTCGTATATGGATTGGTTGTTTGATGTACTCCGTAAGTTTCATATCACCGTCTACATGCCGATGGATGATGCGACGATGAAGCTTGCCGTCATGCACCAAAAGGAGCTTCTGTCGCACACCGCCTTCCTCCTTCCGCCGCTTCAGAGCTTTGCCATTGCGATGGATAAGCATAAAGCGGTAGGCTTTGCCCAATCTGCGGGATTAGATGTCCCAAGGACCTATATGCCCGATTCGCCCGACACGATCGAATCCTTTGCCCATGCTCTCCCCTATCCGGCGGTGATTAAGCCACGCCTCAGTTCGGGTTCTCGAGGGATCCGAATCGTACATAACCCGAAAGAGATGGTGGCTCAATATGGGCAGATTCATGCGCGCTACCCCTTTCCAATGGTGCAAGAGTACATTCTTCCGGGGGAGCGGATTGACGTATGCTTCTTATTTAACGCCGTAGGAGAGCCGAAACTTCATTTCGTTCAGCGGGAGATACGCCATTTTCCCGTCGATATTGGCCCAAGCACCGTCCAAGAGAGCGTTTGGATGCCGGAATTGGTGGAACGCATCCTGCAGGCGGTGAAGCATCTCCCTTGGTCGGGGGTGATTGAGTTTGAATGGATGCGAGATGGGAGGGACGGGAAGTTGAAATTGATGGAGATCAATCCGCGTTTTTGGAACTCACTCCATCTTGCCATACGGTCAGGTGTCGATTTCCCCTGGGCCTATTATCTTTTGGCACAGGGGAAGGAGATGAAGCAAGGGGAAACTTATTCGATCGGTAAGATGGCGAAAAATATGCTGCCGGGAGACCTGCTCCACTTTATCACGAATCCGAAACGATTCCAGATGGATCCCCCGCTTTTTGGAAGGAAGGGATTCTATGATATTGAGGATGACATCTTGTCGTGGCATGATCCGTTGCCTGCATTTGGTTTTTTTGCTGCATCATTCGCCTATCTCCTGAAGAAAAAGAAGCGGGAGATGCTGCTTAAACGATAGGAGGTGGTAACTTGAATGTGAATGCCTTTACGGTGGATGTGGAGGATTGGTATCAGACGAATGATTTTAACTTTCCTGTATCGCGATGGGAACAGTTTGAGGATCGGGTGGAAGAAAGCACGCTCACCTTGTTGGGACTCCTATCCCGTTACCGGGTACGCGCCACTTTCTTTATTCTTGGGGCAGTGGCTCAAAAGCATCCCTCTCTCATTCGAAGGATCGCCGCAGAAGGGCATGAGATCGCCTGTCATGGGGGGTATCACCGCCTTTTAACGGAGATGAATGCCGGCCAATTTCGAGAAGAGATCCGGGAGGCGAAGGGAAGGATCGAAGATGCGGCCGGAGTGGAGGTTCGTTTTTTTCGCGCCCCTTCTTGGACGATCGGACCCGCAAATTATGATATGCTGCAAATTTTAGAGGAGGAGGGTTTTGCCGTCGATTCAAGCATACAGCCTTTCCGAACCCCTTTATCCGGCGTGGCGGGGGCCCCGGTTAAACCCTTTTACCCCATCATCGCGGGTAAGACTTTAAGGATCTTAGAGTTTCCTTCCACCGTGTTGAGGATAGGCGGTATGCCTCTTCCCTTTTCCGGAGGACTCTACTTGCGTGCGATGCCTTACTTCGTCATCCGCTGGGCGCTCCGCCAGGTGGGCCGCACGCGCGCCGGGATGGTTTATGTCCACCCATGGGAAGTAGATCAGGGTCAGCCAAGGCTTCGCGCCTCTCCCCTCATTCGTTTTGCCCATTATTACCATCTTGATCGGACGATCGGGAAATTGGACCGCCTTCTGCAGGATTTTCGTTTTGCTCCATTGGGTGAAGTGATTAGAGACCAATCCTATGAGGCTGTGGAACTGATATGAAGACCTCCTCTTTCCTCTCAAAGAGCATCGGGGTTTCCCTAATTTTCATTCTGCTGGCCTGCATCTCTTTCTTTAAAGATGTATTGTTTGCGATCTATTTCGGTACGACTGCGGAGGCGGATCTCTTCACCCTCTCTTTCTTCCTTCCCGACATGGTGGGGAATAATCTCTTTGCGACCGCATTAGGAGCGGTAGCCGTTCCCTTCTTATCCATCTACCATGCACGGGATGAACGGGAAAGATTGAGAGAGACGTTTGGCCGTTTGCTTCTCCACATAGGGCTCATTACCTTGGGCATTACGCTTCTCTTATATCTTATGCATCCATTCATTCTTGCATTTCTCTTCGGATCCTTCGCTTCTGATCTGAAGCGGTTGGGAGAAGGAATCTACCTATTCTTGTTGCCCTCCGTTCTCTTCTTTTCGCTATCCGGGTTAGGGGCCGCTCTGCTTCAGTCGACAGGGAGGCTCTATCGGCAGGCCTTTGCCCCCATTCTGTTTAACGGCATTTTCTTAGTTTCCCTCCTGTTGGCCATCACCTTTCGGGTTTCAACCGATCTGGGAATCTATTGGGCAGGAGGTGGGATATTAACGGGTGCGTTAGGGATGCTTCTCTTTACCTTCGGGTCGTCGTGGAGATTCCTGCTTCCCTTGCGAGAGATGAAGCTTAGGCCTTGGGACGGGAATGTTGAAACCGATGGGGAGGTCAGGGAATTTTATCGGCTGCTTTTTTCTTATCTTCTTGTGCTGCTCTCCATGCAATCGGTGCTACTTATGGAACGATTTTTTGCCGGCGCGTTGGAGCCCGGGACGGTGGCGGGACTTCACTATGCATACCGCCTGTCCCAGTTTCCCATATGGGTATTTATTGCCGCAATCAATACGGTTTTTCTTCCACTTTTGTCTGTCAAGCATGGAGAGGGGAAGAGAGATGAGGGGTTTGAGCTCTTGAAGAGGGCCGCTTTCCTTTCCCTCGCCATTGCACTCCCTTTCTCCCTTCTCTTTTTCTTCGCGCGGGATGCCTTGATCCGCATCTTGTTTTTCTACGGTTCCTTTAATGAGAGCTCTCTTCGCATTACAAGCGGGATCTTGGCAGGTTACGCCCTATCCGTTCCTTTCCAAGCAGTATCGGCCGTCGGTTTACGTTACTTTTTATCACGACGGAGGATGGTTCGGGTTCTGTTGATCTATCTTCTTACGTCCCTCGTCAATATCCTTCTAGATGGATGGTTGGTCCATCTTTGGGGTTCACCGGGTATCGGATGGGGGATGGCGATCTCCTCTCTCTTGAATGCCGTTCTAATCTATTGGGTCGCGGTGCGTGATGATCAAATCCATCAGAAACAGGGAGGTTCCTATGAAAGAAGTGCTCGTCATTATTCCGTCCTATAATGAAGAATTAAATATCGCGGGGGTTCTCGACGGTCTTCTTCAGTATAAAGAGGAAGTCGATATTTTGGTCGTCGATGACGGTTCCTCCGATCATACCGCGAGCATCGTAAGAGATTATCCTGTTTTCCTCGTCTCCCATCCCTGCAATCTCGGCTATGGCGCTTCATTACAAACAGGATATCGTTTTGCGCAGCAATATGGGTATCGTTATGTGATTCAGTTTGATGCGGACGGGCAACATGACCCTTTCTATATCAGGGAAATGATGGATCGGCTTTTCGCCGAGGATGCCGATATCGTGATGGGTTCGCGCTATATGGATTCATCCGTCTATTCGGCAGGGAAATTAAAGGGGTGTGCGGTCCATTTCTTTCGTTCTCTGATCTACTTACTCACGAAGGTGTGGGTTACGGATCCGACCAGCGGTTTTCGCGGGATAAAGAGGCCCGTTTTTCAATATTACGCCGGTTCAGGACGCTTTCCCGCCGATTACCCTGATGCGGACATGCTGCTCCATATGATCTTCCGCAATTACAAGATTAGGGAGTTTTCGGTCTCGATGCATGAACGAAGAGCGGGGGCCAGCATGCATGGAGGGATTAAGCCGCTTTTTTATATGGCGAAGATGATGCTTAGCATCTTTGTCGTTTTGGTTCGCTCATGGATTTCAGGGGAGAAAGAGTTTGAACGGGGGGTCGAATCATGAATGGAATGTTAAGAATTTTCCTCTTTGTCACCGGCCTTCTCTTCTCCGCTTCCGTTTTTACGCTGCTTTTCAAGAAAAAGATTAATGAACGGCATTCCCTCATCTGGCTGGGAGGGGTGATCGCCATTTTAATCTTATTTTCCAATCCGGAGTGGTTTGACGTCATCGCGGCCCGGTTCGGGGTTCACTATCCGCCCTCTCTCTTTTTTCTGCTCTCCATCCTCATATTGGCATTCATCCTCCTGTATCAATCGATTCAAATCTCCATCTTATATGAAAAAGTGAAGGAATTGGCCCAATTTGTAGCGCTTAAGTCGACGGAAAAAGGAGAGAGGCCGGATGGATCAGAGGCACTTTTCCATGAGGAGGGAAGGTAAATGGATCTACATCTGCTTTTACGTACCGAGTTATGGCTGTGTGCTGCCTTGTTGATCATTTTTCTTCTTCTATGGATCCTATGGGTTTTTTTTAAGAGGGAGAAGAAGGAGAAAAGGCGTTTGCACGAACTGGAGCGGTTATATGGGGAACTTAGGCCGACCGATGATCTGATGAAAAATCTGAACAGGGTCCTTACCCTTCTATCCCGCCATATTGAAGGGGATTTTTATGCTTTATACCGATTAAACCCTCGAAGCGGGCAGCTCATCCTGGAGACGGCGCTGTATAGGGCAGAGGAACCGGGTGCGATCATGCCTTCCTATAGCGGGCTGATCCCCGGCACGAAAGAGAAGTATACTCCTCCCTCCATTCTTTCACAGGGGGATCGGGGTAAGGGTATCGCTTTGGCGAAACATGGGGAGGTTCCTGTTTTACAGTTTTCTCTGCCGGATCAGACGGCCCTCATCGCCATCGGCCCCAGGCGGAGGGCATCGAAAAAAGAACATAAGGCCATCTCTAGTTTCTCCAAGCATCTTTTTCCCCTCCTCTCCTATCTGTTTGAAATCGAAAAAAGAAAAAAGCAGGCGGTGTTACATGCACTTTCCGCTTCTTCTTTGCAGGAGGCGGCCTTGCTCCTCTATGACCCCTCTTTTCTGTACCATAAGGTATTTGCCGCCTATATGAAAAGTTATGGTTTTCTGCAAGGGCTGATCGCGGTAAGGGAGAAAGATCAGGAAGGGAGATTCCCCTATCTCTTGTGCAGCCATCATTTATCCCAAGAGGGGTTACCGGATAAGAACCTTCGTGAATGGTTTGAACGGTTGGAGAGCTTGACGCAGGGTAGGGGAAGTCGATTCTTGTCCGCAGAGGAGGCCGGGATTGCAGGAGTTCCCTTCGGTGCCGTTGGAAGTCCCGCTTATCTCATAAGGGTGGAACGGGAGAGGGAGACGGTTCTATTAATCCTCTGGGGAGAGGGGGCGTTTCCTCATCTCTTCGAATCGGACAAGCCGGGTCCCTTCGCGTCGCTTCTGGTGAATGATCTATTCGATTTACGCCGAGCGCAGGAGAAGAATGCTTTGCTCTCCACCTTTGTCCGCGCGGTGGAGAATGCGAATCCCTATCTGGTCGGCTATTCTGAGCAGGTGATGCGCTATACCGTGGCCATTGCCAAAGAGATCGGTTTTCCCAGGAGGGATTTGCCCTCCCTTGCGGCCGCCGCTTATTTAAGCAATATCGGGATGTATGTGTTGAGCGAAGAGTTAATGCTCAAAACCGGGGAGTATCAATTCTTCGAATATGAACAGATGAAGATGCATGCGGAAATCGGGGCATTAATCGTGGAAATCTTTCTGGGCAATCGAACGGCGGCGGAATATATCCGCTATCATCACGAACGAATGGACGGCAATGGGTATCCGGCGGGACTGCGAGGCGAGAATATCCCCCTGGGCGCACGGATCATCGCCGTCGTCCAAACCTTCCTGGCCAAGGTAAATGGAAGATCATATCGGGCGCCGCTTCCCTTCACTACGGCGCTCCAACAGGTGGAGATGGCCGTCGGGTCCCAGCTGGACGGGGCGATCGTCTCTGCCCTAGAAAGCTGGCTGGAGAAGAGAAGGGCGATCTCGGATGAGAGGCATCATCCCCTCGGACGTTGCCGGGAGGTGCTCAACATCCCCATAGAGATATGCAAATTATGCCCTGTATATGTGGAGCAGACCCTTTATTGTTGGGAGGCCCCCGAGAACCGGTGTTTCTTTCACGGAAAAGATTGTGATACTTGCCTGGTAAAAACGGAATTTCATTCCCGAAAGAGGGGCAATGAAGAGAGGTTTCTTTCCCTCATCGATTCTCGCCCGATGAAAGAAAACCGCGTACGGCGCGAGCGGTTGAAGGGGATTGATCGATTTACCGTCTTTTACGGAAGGGGAGAGGTGGAGAGGCTTAAAGAATTTCCGCTGGTGATCGTGGAACCTCGAGGTCAATCGGGGGAGTCGGTGACTCTCCTCCACCAAGCCGGTACCTTGGTGATCGCCTATGTGAGCGTCATGGAGATTGCCCGCGGCTCTTTCGATGAAGCCGGAGAGATAAGGGATGAGGATTATCTTTATCTGGACGGGAAGAGGCTCGCCAATCGGGAATATGGAAATGAACTGATCGATCTCCGCTCCTTGCGCTGGAGAAGAAGCCTAATCCGTTCTTTATCCGTTTTAAAAGAAGAAGGATATGACGGCTTCTTCCTCGACACCATTGCCAATGTGGAATATGATGAGATGATTCCCGTCGGACGAAGGGAGCAAGTAAAGGCGGCGGTCGATCTGGTGAGAGAGATCCGCCTGCAATTCCCAGAGATGATCCTGATTCAAAATAACGGGCTTCAAGAGTTGGCCGATCTGACCGCAACATTTATTGACGGGGTCTGTTGGGAAAATCCGCCTTATCGAAAGGAGAGAGAGCACCGCTGGTTTCGTTCTACGATTCATAAACTTCATCGGATGAGCGCCGGCGGCCGGCTGAAGGTATTCGTGCTGGTCAATTCTGAAGATAAAGGCGCTTCCCCCGAATTAACCGCCTTTCGAAGATTATGTACGGAACAGGGCTTCCTCATAGCCCTGGAGAAGGAGGGATATGGGGCAAAAAAAATGGGTCCCGTCCCTATGTCCTAACTCTTCTTTTACTGAATAGAAATAAGATAGTACCGAATAAGGGGAGTTCGCCAATGAGGTCGATCCGTTCTCTTTTTTACCTTGCCATCTCTTTTACATTATTGCTCTATGCCGTCCCCGGGCAGGCGAGCAAGGGAGAATCAACAAGGGAAAAGGGAGAAAAGCGAGGAGACTTTACGGATTACGGATCAAAACATAAAGCCAAGATCATCTCACCTTCAGTGATACAAGAAAGGATTAGAAAATGCACGATATACTACAATGAATATAGTGCAAAAAGGGTTGCCCACATTCACTTGACTAACACCCATTGATCGCGCCCCCTTGACAGGGGATAAAAAGAATGAAATAATACATAAGAAATCAAAAGCACCTTTTAAGGACAGTCCAGTGAGGCTGAGAAGGGGATCGAAGTAAAACCAGGGATCATCGAAGGAAAAGCTGTTCTCGATGGTTCCCCCTGCATATCCGCAGGAAATGTTCAGGCGAAAAACTCCTTCTCCCCACGAGAAGGAGTTTTTGTATGAACTCCTACATCATCAGGAAAGAGAACTTCGCACAGGAAGTAAAACAGGTGGGTTACAGAAAAGACGGCAGGAGAGAAAGGAGGAATCCCCTTGCACGAAGGATCGAGACAAATCATGGATGAAGCGGCGATTCGTCGGGCTTTAACCCGTATCGCCCACGAAATCCTGGAGAGAAACAAAGGTGTGGAAGGGCTGATCCTCATCGGCATCAAGACCCGGGGCATCTACCTGGCCAGGCGCCTGGCGGAACGCATCGAGCAGTTCGAAGGAAAGAGCCTTCCGGTGGGGGAACTGGACATCACCATGTACCGGGATGATTTATCGTTTAAGCATGAAAGCCATGAGCCGGTGGTGAAGGGAAGGCAGATTCCGGGAGAGGTGACGGGGGAAAAAATCATTTTGGTCGATGATGTCCTGTATACAGGGCGGACCGTCCGAGCAGCCCTCGATGCGGTGATGGATCATGGACGGCCCCAGGCGATCCAACTGGCTGTCCTCATCGACCGGGGACACAGGGAACTCCCCATCCGTCCCGATTACGTGGGCAAAAATGTACCCACCTCCCATACCGAGAAGATCGCCGTGGAGCTCATGGAAGTGGATGGGCGGGAGCAGGTGCTGATCACCGATGCAGGAGAGGGGTCTGCCCATTAGAGGGAAGAAAAAGGGGGAGAGATCAAAGGAAACGATCAGGGATGAATGGAAAACGTACTTTTTAAAAGTAAAAATCGAAGCGGCAAAAATTGAATGATTGATCATCCAATTGCAGAAATAACGCACTCCAAGGAGGAATTGAGATGTCCAAACCCATCATGGAAGTTCATGAAGTACCGCCTCTTGCCCGCCTTATCCCGCTAAGTCTGCAGCACCTGTTCGCCATGTTCGGCGCCACGGTCCTGGTTCCCCTCATTACCGGATTAGATGTTCAGGTTGCTCTTCTCTCCAGCGGGCTCGGCACACTTCTCTTTCTTTTTCTCACGAAGGGCAAGATCCCCAATTATCTCGGTTCCTCCTTTGCCTTCATCGGGCCGATCATCACGGTAGCCCAGTCGCATGGTTTTGGAGCGGCGATGCTCGGCGCCTTCTTGTCGGGACTTATCTATGTCATTATTGCGGTGATCGTGTATAAAGCGGGGATTGAATGGCTAAACCGCCTTCTCCCCCCGGTGGTGATCGGTTCCATCATCGTGGTGATCGGATTAAGTTTATCAGGGGTTGCGGTGGGCTGGGCCTTAAATGATCCCTTGACCAACCAATACTCCCTCGGTGCGGTTGAAGTGGCCTTCGTCACGCTGATTGTAGTTACCGTTGCCAGCATTTTCTTCAGGGGGTTCCTCTCGGTCATTCCGGTTTTGACGGGGATGATCGTGGGCTATCTTTACTCCTGGATTCGCTATCCGGAATGGTTTACGACGCCCAACCAGCAAGGCTTTTCCGCCGCAGATATGATAGCGAAAGCCAATTGGTTTATCAATCCGGTCAACTTCTTCAAAGAGCATATGCTTACCCTCCAATTCCTCGGTTCATTTGGTTCGGTAAGCAACTGGATCGCCGCTTTGGTCATCGCTCCGGTCGCTTTCGTCACCCTGGCGGAACATATCGGACATCTTCTCGTCACCGGGAAGGTGATGGAGAAGGATCTGATGAGGGATCCGGGGCTTCATCGCTCCCTGTTGGGGGACGGATTAGCTACCTCCCTGGCAGCTCTCCTCGGGGGACCGCCGAACACGACCTATGGAGAGAACATTGGGGTTCTCGCCATCACCCGGGTCTTCAGCCGTTATGTGATCATGCTGGCCGCCATCTTCGCCATTCTCTTCGCCTTCGTCGAGAAGATCGGCGCGATCCTCATGGCCATCCCGAAGCCTGTGCTGGGGGGAGTTACCATCATCCTCTTCGGGATCATCGCCGCTCAAGGTTTACGTATGTATGTGGAGAGCAAGATCGATTTCTCCCACAAGCGGAATATGATCCTAACGGCCATCATCCTGGTGACCGGCATCGGAGGGTTTAAACTGGAGTTCCATGATGTTTCCTTCTATAATCTCATCATCAACCTGACGGTAGATAATATCGCGATGGCTACGATTCTTGGCGTGGTGATCCACGCCCTCCTCCCAGGGAAAGAGGTTGCCTATGGAGAGCAGAAAGAGGGAAGTGTAGCCGGGGAACCACATAGCGGATGATGGATGAACAATGTTAGCAACTTAAGCCACCTGTACGATCCTTGAAATTCGTCCCGTGAGGCGAGTAAGGAGCAAGGGGCTTTCCGGCACCATGGAAAGATCGATGAGCTTCTTACTCTGTAAGAAGCTCTTTTTTCTACCCATAAGGAACGAAACGAGTAGCCTCTCTCCATGGTTAATCGCGCTTGGAAAGAACCCACAAAGAAAGGGAGAAAGCCCATGGATCACTATGGGAAAGGTAGGGCGAGGAAAGAACCGAAAAAGGAAGGAACAGGGCAGCCGGTAAGATGTCTAGTGAAAAAGAGTGAAAGGGGAGAGGAAAGATGCGTCATCTCATCGCCATTCGGGATCTAGAGAGGGAAGAGATCGAAGAAATCTTGGAAAAGGCGGCGTACTACAAGCAGAGAGGAGCGGAGATGGATTCCCTGTTGCGAGGTCGGTTTGTGGCAGAGCTTTTCCTGGAACCGAGCACCCGCACCCGTTTCTCCTTTGAAGTGGCTGCGAAAAGGCTCGGGGCCGAAGTGCTCCACTTCGACGGACAGGTCTCAAGCCTTACAAAGGGGGAGAGTTACGAAGATACCTTAAGGACACTGGAGGCTCTCGGGGTGGAGATCGCCATCATCCGCACGGCGGAGAACGATTTCTTCCGGAATGTGGAGGGCAAGACCAACCTCGCTTTGGTGAATGCAGGAGCCGGCACCTGGGAACATCCGACCCAAGCCCTCCTCGACCTTTTCACCCTGCGGGAGCATTTCGGCTCACTCCGCGGACTTACCGTGGGGATGATCGGCGACCTGGCCTTTAGCCGGGTGGTGGGCTCCCATATGCATCTTCTCCCCAAGTTTGGGATCCACCTTCTGCTCGCCGGCGCTCCCGGAATGACGGAGAGAAAGGAAGATCCTTATCCCCCCACCGTGAAGTTATGCGGAATCGAAGAGGTGATCCGGGAAGCCGATGTGGTGATTCTTCTCCGCATCCAGCGGGAACGTCATCGAGAAGAAGCCTCCTTTTCCAAGGAGGAATATCTGCAAAAATATGGTCTCACCGTACATCGGGCCCAGGGGATGAAACCCCATGCCATGATCATGCATCCCGCGCCGGTCAATCGGGACGTGGAGTTGGAGAGCTCTCTGGTGGATAGCCCCCGCTCCCTCATCTTCCGGCAGGTGGAAAACGGGGTTTATACACGGATGGCCGTCTTGCAAACGGTATGGGAGGGGAAGAAAAATGTCCAGCTTGCTCATTCGTAACGGCTCCGTTCTCCATGTGGAAGAACGTGAGATGAGGAGAGAGGACCTCCTCCTCCGGGACGGGAAGATTGCCTCCATTTCTCCCGCTCCATCCCACCTTTCCGGGGATGAGGTGATTGAGGCGGAGGGGCTTCTGGTAAGCCCCGGTTTCATCGATCTCCATGTCCATCTCCGAGAACCGGGATTTGAACAGAAAGAGGAGATCGCCACAGGCACGTTGGCGGCGGCCAGGGGCGGGTTTACCACGGTGGCCGCCATGCCCAACACCCGCCCCATCCTCGATTCGGTGGAGGAGTTGGAATGGCTGCAAAAGAAGATCGCCCGGGAAGGGGTGGTCCGGGTTCTTCCCATCGCCGCCATCACCAAAGGGGAACTGGGAAGGGAATTGACGGAGATGGAAAGGCTCAAGGAGGCCGGCGCCTTCGCCTTTTCCGATGATGGGGTGGGGGTGCAGGATGCCCGCTTAATGCGGGAGGCTTTCCTACGGGCCGCTTCCCTTCGTATGCCCATCCTGGCCCATTGTGAGGAGAATGCGTTGGCCAAAGGAGGGGTGGTTCACGAAGGAGAGGTGAGCCGGCGTCTTGGACTCCCAGGCATTCCGGGGGAAGCGGAGGCGGTGCAGGTGGCAAGAGACCTCGTTCTGGCCGAGGCGACCGGTGTTCATTACCATGTTTGCCACGTTAGCAGCCGCTACTCCGTATTGCAGATCCGGGCGGCGAAGGAAAGGGGGGTTTCGGTTACCGCTGAGGTAACCCCTCACCACCTCCTTTTGGATGAGACTTCCATCTCCGATGCCGATGCCCGCTTTAAGATGAATCCTCCCCTCCGATCGGTGGAGGATCGCAGGGCGCTCATCGAGGCCTTGCGGGATGGAACCATTGATTTTATCGCTACGGATCACGCTCCTCATACGGAGGAGGAGAAGGGGAGGGGGATGATTCTTTCTCCCTTCGGCATCGTAGGCCTTGAGACCGCCTTTCCCCTCCTCTACACCCACCTGGTGGAGAAAGGCATCTTCACCCTCTATGAACTGGTGGAGCGGATGACCCTGAAACCCGCAAGATTTTTCCACCTTCCCTATGGAGAGATCCGCGAAGGGGCGACGGCCGATCTCACCCTGATTGATCTTGCGAAAGAAAGGGAGATCGATCCGAAACGATTCGCATCCAAAGGGAAGAACACTCCTTTTGCCGGATGGAGGGTGAAGGGCTGGCCGGTGATCACCCTGGTGGAAGGCCGGATTGTTTGGAAAGAGACCGAATCGGAAAGATAAAGGGATGGAATGAAAGAACGGTGAACAACCTTTTTGGACATAAAAGGTCTGTATGGACGAAAAGGATAAGAGCAGCAAAGGTCTAAAGGGATAAGAGAATTCCGGACGAATGAATTTGGCTTACAGAATAAAAATGGGGCCAACGAGTGGAAAGGTCATGGGGATTTTGATGGGAAGAGGTTTGCGATCAGGAAGGCCAATGAAGTTTTTAAGGGAACACAGAGAAAAGGAAGAAGGGGTGGGAAGATGAGAGTAAAGTTGGTCTTGGAAGATGGAACCACCTATCACGGGGGAAGTTTTGGGTATCCCGCCGGCGAAACGGTGGGAGAAGTGGTCTTTAATACGGGCATGACAGGCTATCAGGAGGTACTGTCCGATCCTTCCTATTGCGGGCAGATCGTCACCATGACCTACCCCTTGATCGGCAATTATGGTCTCAACCGGGAAGATTTTGAATCTCTGCGGCCCCAGGTGAAGGGATTTATCGTCCGGGAGTTTGCCGCCTCCCCCAGCAACTGGAGAAGCGAGATCCCATTGGATGAGGTTTTAAAAACATATCGAATTCCAGGAATTTATGGCGTCGATACCCGGAAACTGACTCGGAAGATCCGCTATGAGGGAACGATGAAGGGGGCGATCGTACCGGAGGAGATGGAGTTAGAAGAGGTTTTCTCTCTCCTCGCCCCTCCTCTCCCAAGGGATCAAGTGAGACAGGTCTCCACCCGTACTCCCTACAGGATCCCCGGAGAGAAAGAACGGATTCTCCTCATCGATTACGGGGCGAAAGGGGGCATTCTCCGGGAATTGTCTTTACGGGGGTGTGAGGTGATCGTTGCCCCGTATAACGTGAGCCCCGATGAGATCCGGCAGTTTTCACCCGACGGGATCCTTCTATCCAACGGGCCTGGGGATCCCGCCGATCTGCCGGAAGCGATCGGTACGGTCCGGGCGATCCTGGGGGAATACCCTCTCTTCGGGATCTGCCTGGGGCATCAGATCTTCTCCCTCGCCTGTGGGGCGAAAAGCGAAAAGATGAAGTTCGGCCACCGAGGGAGCAACCAACCGGTGAAAGACCTGATCACCGGAAGGGTCTACATCACCTCCCAGAATCACGGCTATACCATCCTCCCCTCCTCCCTGGAAGGGACGGAGCTCATCCTCACCCACCGCTCCATGAACGATGACAGCGTGGAGGGGGTAAGGCACTCCCGCCTTCCCGCTTTTTCCGTGCAGTATCATCCGGAAGCTTCCCCCGGTCCTCAGGATTCCACCTACCTCTTTGACCAATTTCTAGAGATGGTGCGGGAAGAGAAGGGGAAGAGAGAAGGGGAATTGAGCATACCAAAGCGAAACCGGGAACGGAGTCAACCTTTAGATATCCAAAAAACTCCGCAATGGAAAAAGAAAGGAGGTGGACTCTATGTCTAAGAGGACGGACCTGCATAAAATCCTGGTGATCGGCTCAGGCCCCATCGTCATCGGACAAGCGGCCGAGTTCGACTACTCCGGAACCCAGGCGTGCCGATCCCTCAAAGAAGAGGGATATGAGGTGATTCTCGTCAACAGCAATCCGGCCACCATCATGACCGATCCCCACATCGCCGACCGGGTCTACATGGAGCCCCTCACTCTGCCGTTTTTGAAAAAAATCATCCGGGTGGAGCGCCCCGACGGGCTCTTGGCCACCCTGGGCGGCCAGACCGGATTAAATCTGGCGGTTCAGCTTGCGGAAAGCGGTTTTCTCACCGAGGAAGGGGTGGAACTTCTGGGTACCCGCCTTCCTTCCATTGAGCAGGCGGAGGATCGGGAGAAATTCCGCGCGCTGATGAAGGAGATCGGAGAGCCCATTCCCGAAAGCCTCATCGTCCATTCGGTGGAGGAGGCTGTCCGATTCGCCGAACAAGAGGGATACCCACTCATTATCCGCCCCGCCTATACCCTGGGGGGAACCGGAGGAGGAATCGCCCATGATGAAGAGGAACTAAAGGAGATTACCCACAACGGGCTTACTTTAAGCCCCATACGTCAATGCCTGATCGAAAAAAGCCTTTTGGGAATGAAGGAGATTGAATATGAGGTGATGCGGGATCGGATCGATAACGCCATCATCGTCTGCAACATGGAGAATGTGGATCCGGTGGGAATCCATACCGGCGATAGCATCGTCGTCGCTCCCAGCCAAACCTTGACCGATCGACAGCATCAAATGCTCCGGTCCGCGTCGCTCAGGATCATCCGCGCCCTCCGGATCGAGGGGGGATGCAACGTTCAGTTTGCTTTGGACAAGAGGAGCGATGCCTACTATGTGATTGAGGTCAACCCCAGAGTGAGCCGCTCCAGCGCCTTGGCCTCGAAAGCGACAGGGTACCCTATCGCCGCCATCTCCGCCAAAATCGCCGTGGGGTATACCTTGGATGAGATCCTGAACCCCATCACCCGGAAAACCTTTGCTTGTTTTGAACCGGCCCTCGATTATGTGGTGACCAAACTTCCCCGCTTCCCCTTCGACAAATTTATAACCGCCAAAAGGGAACTGGGGACACAAATGAAGGCGACCGGGGAGACCATGGCCATCGGCCGCACCCTGGAGGAGTCCATGCTCAAGGCGGTCCGTTCCCTGGAGATCGGCCGGGATCATCTCATTCTGAAAAAAGCGGAAAGGATGAGCAAGGAAGAGCTCCTTGCTGAGATCGCCAAGGGGGATGATGAACGCCTCTTTCTCATCGCCGAGGCGTATCGGAAAGGGGTGAGCGAGGAAGAGCTTTCCCTCTACTCCGGTTATGATCCCTTCTTCCTCCGGTCGATCGAAAGAATCGTCCGGATGGAACAAGAACTTGCCCGAGGGCTCAATGGGGAGGTCGTTAGGGAAGCAAAGCGGATGGGCTTCACCGATCGGGCGATCGCTTACTTTAGCGGGCATGCCGAGGAGACGGTTCGTCATTTACGGGAAGAGATGGGTATATTCCCTGTCTATAAGATGGTGGATACCTGTGCCGGCGAGTTTGAAGCGGAAACCCCCTATTTCTACTCCACCTATGAAGAGGAGAATGAGTGGCGAAAGGGAAAGCGTCCTGCCGTGGTCGTTATCGGCTCCGGTCCCATCCGCATCGGGCAGGGGATCGAATTTGATTATTCCACCGTCCATGCGGTTTGGGCGATTCGGGAAGCGGGGTATGAAGCGGTCATCATCAACAACAATCCGGAGACGGTCTCCACCGATTTCTCCATTTCCGACCGCCTCTACTTCGACCCTCTTTACCATGAAGATGTGCTCCACATCTTAAGACAGGAAAACCCGGTGGGAGTTATCCTCCAGTTTGGAGGGCAGACCGCCATCAACCTGGCCCAGACCATAGAACGGGCCGGTTATAGGATTCTCGGCACCTCCAGGGAGGCGATCGATGAAGCGGAAGACCGGGAACGCTTTGAGGCGCTTCTTCAGCGGTTGGAGATGAAACGGCCCCTCGGGAAGACCATCACCTCTCCCCATGAAGCCGTGCAGGTGGCGAGGGAGCTGGGCTTTCCCTGCCTGGTTCGCCCCTCCTATGTCCTGGGAGGAAGGGCGATGGAGATTATTTACCAGGAGGAGGAACTGAACGAATATCTACAGGCGGCGGTTACCGTCACCCCCGATCATCCGGTGCTCATCGACCGTTATCTCCAAGGCAAGGAAGTGGAGGTGGATGCCATCTCCGACGGCCGGGAGGTTCTGATCCCGGGGATTATGGAGCATATTGAGCGGGCCGGGGTCCATTCCGGGGATTCCATCGCCGTCTATCCGGCCCCCTCCCTCACTTGGGAAGAGAAACGTGAGATCACCGCCATGACGGAACGAATCGCGTTAAGCCTGGGGATCAGAGGGTTGATCAATATCCAATTTGTCCTTTATGAAGGGGAGATCTATGTACTGGAAGTAAATCCCAGGGCTTCCCGGACCATCCCCTTTATCAGCAAGGTGACGGGTATCCCCATGGCCAATCTGGCCACCAAGATCATCCTGGGTGCCACACTGAAAGAGTTGGGCTATGAAGGGGGACTCCATCCGGAGGGAAAGGACTTCTCCGTCAAGGTACCGGTCTTCTCCTTTGCCAAGCTGCGCCGGGTCGATGTGATGCTGGGGCCGGAGATGAAATCGACGGGGGAAGTGATCGGCCGGGCCGAGACCTTACCAAAGGCCCTCTATAAAGGTATGATCGCCGCCGGGATGAAGATACCGGAAAGCGGCGTGCTCCTCGTGACGGTGGCCGATAAGGATAAGGGAGAAGCCCTTCCCCTCATCCGCTGCTTCGTCCAGCTCGGTTTCCAGGTGCTGGCCACCGACGGGACGGCCCGTTTTTTGAGTGAAAACGGCTTAAAGGTGAAAGTGGTGAATAAGATCAACGGTCCTTCCCCAACGGTGATCGATGTGATCCGTGAGCGGAAGGTAGATCTGGTGATCAACACCATTACCCGGGGAAAGACCCCGGCCCGGGACGGCTTCCGCATCCGCCGAGAAGCGGTGGAAAACGGCATCCCCTGCCTTACCTCCTTGGATACGGCCCAGGCCATCCTCACGGTATTGGAAACCATCACCTTCCGGGTTGAGGATATCACGAAGAATAATTACAAAGGGAAGAAATTCCATGAGGACGAAGGCAAAGCGCAGGGATTCATGAAGGATCACTGTAAAGGGGAGGGATCCTCACGGGAAAAGGCGGGGAGGAGAGATCCACGCCAAATGACGGCAGGGAGGAGGTGCTGAATGGTGGATCGCGATGATGCCCTTGTGGTTTCCCAGGAGGAGATCGGAGAAGGAATTTACCGCCTGATCGTGGAGACCCCCCTTGCTCTAGACGCCCTCCCCGGTCAGTTCCTCCATGTGAAAGTGGCGGAAGGCTTTGACCCTCTCCTGCGCCGTCCGATCAGCATCGCCGACGCCGAAAGAAAGACGGGGCGCATCACCCTCATCTACCGGGTGGAGGGGAGGGGGACGGCCCTTCTCGCCCGGAAACAAAAAGGGGAAAAGGTGGACATTCTGAGCCCGTTGGGACAAGGATTCCCCACCCATCTCCGCCGCCCCGGGGAGCGGACTCTCCTGGTAGGCGGAGGAATCGGGGTTCCCCCTCTGCACTATCTGGCGAAAGTTCTCTCCTCCATGGGCGTAGAGGTGGTCGTTCTCCTCGGCTTTGCCGGAAAAGGGCAGGCGATTTTCATCGAAGAGTTCGGACGTCTCGGTGAGGTAAAAGTTTCCACCGATGACGGCAGCCTGGGAGAGAAAGGCCTCGTCACCCGGTTCCTCCCTGAGGAGGATGAGAAAGGTTGGACCGCCCTCTATAGCTGCGGCCCCACTCCCATGCTGAAAGGAATTGAGGCGAGATATCGGGGGAAGGGGAAAGAGGTGTACCTCTCCCTGGAAGAGCGGATGGGTTGCGGGATCGGCGCTTGCCTCGCCTGCATGATTCCCCCCGGGGAAAAGGGGAAGAAATCCTACTATAAGATCTGCCGAGACGGCCCCGTTTTCCGGCTGGGGGAGGTTAAGTTATCATGAGAAAGGAATGGAAGGCCATGAATGCGGAGAGGGCGGATGGAGATCTCCTTTCTGCGGAGAAAAAGCGGGCTGAACATTTCTATCCCCTGACGGAAGATGTGCGTCGCCGCCTCGAAGTCCACCTGGCCGGCATCTCCTTTCCCAATCCCGTCATGCCGGCTTCCGGTTGCTTCGGCTTTGGCAGGGAGTATGCCCAGTTTTATGATCTCAACCTCCTCGGAGCCATCGTGGTGAAGGCGACCACTTTGGAAGAACGCCTGGGGAATCCAACTCCCCGGGTGGCGGAGACACCGTCGGGGATGTTAAACGCCATCGGCCTTCAGAACCCGGGCCTTAAGAAGGTGATGGAGGAGGAGCTCCCTTGGCTCGCCCGGTTTACCCCTCCTGTCATCGTCAATGTGGCCGGAACGATGATCGAAGATTATGTGGCGGTGGCGGAGAAGATCTCCCAGGTGGAAAATGTGGCTGCACTGGAGCTAAATATCTCCTGTCCCAATGTAAAATGCGGCGGCATCACCTTCGGAACCGACCCGGGACTGGCAGGGGAGCTGACGAAAGAGATTAAGCGGGTGAGCAAAAAGCCGGTGTTCGTCAAGCTTTCCCCCAACGTAACCGACATCGGCGAGATCGCAAGAGCAGTGGAGAAGGCGGGGGCTGACGGCCTTTCCATGATCAACACCTTGGTTGGCATGAGGATTGATCTGAAGAAGAGAAAACCGATTTTGGCCAATCAAACGGGAGGACTTTCCGGCCCTGCCATCAAGCCCATCGCGATCCGCATGATTTATGAGGTGAGCCGGCAGGTGGAGATTCCCATCATCGGCATGGGGGGAATTACCTCGGCCGAAGATGTGATCGAGTTCTTTCTGGCAGGAGCCTCGGCGGTGGCGGTGGGAACGGCCAACTTCGTCGATCCCTACGTCATGCCGAAGATCATCAAGGACCTTCCCCATCTGCTTGACCGCATGGGTGTGGAAAAGATCTCCGATTTAACGGGGGAAGCGTGGAAGAATGAAGGTTGGTGGGGAAATGTAAGGAAACGGTGATGGGAAGGCAAGGAGTGCCCTGAGTCGATTTTAGGTGATGGGTTTAAGCATTCTATGGGAAGATAAGATGGAGGGAGAGGATCGGATCGATGCCGGATAAAAAAGAAAAGATCCGTTGGCGGGAGCGGCTCATCATCGCACTCGATTTTCCCGCGACGGAGGAGGCCCGCAGCTTCATCGAAAGGATGGAAGGGGAAGCGGTTTTCTATAAGGTAGGGATGGAGCTCTTTTATCAGGCGGGACCATCCTTCATCGCCGAGCTTAAAGAAAAAGGTTTGAAGGTATTTTTAGACCTAAAACTTCACGATATTCCCAATACGGTAAAAGGGGCGGCCCGTTCCCTGGCCCGCCTTGGCGTTGATCTCATTACGGTTCACGCCCTGGGAGGGGGGGAGATGATGGAGGCGGCTAAAGAAGGGGTGGAATCGGTTCATCACCCTCGGGGCGCGGTTCCCCTCCTCTTCGCCGTCACTCTCCTGACGAGCCATGATGAGAAGAGTCTTCGGCAGGAATTAAAGATTTTTTCATCCATTTCCGAGATGGCCCTTCATCTTTCCTCTTTGGCCAAAACCTCCGGCATGGACGGCATCGTTTCCTCCGCCTGGGAGGTGGAGAAGGTGAAAAAGAACTTGGGGAAAGATTTCCTTACCCTTACCCCAGGCATCCGCAAGGTGGGGGATCCCTCCCATGATCAAAAGCGGCCCGCATCCCCTGAGGAGGCGGGCCGTCTAGGAGCCGATTATCTGGTTTTAGGCCGGACCGTGACGAAAGCGGCAGATCCCGCAGCTTCCTTTCGGGAGATCCTGAAATCCTTAGAAACCATCAAACGTCAGTAAAGGAGGAAAACCGATGAGTCAAAAGGAAGAAATCGCCGCCACCCTGCTTCAAATCGACGCCGTCATGCTTCGCCCCCATGAACCCTTCACCTGGGCATCGGGGATCAAATCCCCCATTTATACCGATAATCGCCTGACCATCTCCTATCCGAAGATTCGCCGCCTCATCGCGGAAGGGCTTGTTTCCCTCATCAAGGAGCACTTTCCGGAAGCGAGCCTTATCGCCGGGGCGGCGACGGGGGGCATCCCCCATGCCGCCTGGGTTGCCGATCTCCTCCAACTCCCCATGGTTTACGTGCGTTCCAAGGAGAAGGATCATGGGAGAGGAAGCCGGATCGAAGGGAGGATCGAAGGGGGAGAAAAAGCGGTGGTGATTGAGGATCTCATCTCCACCGGAGAAAGTTCCCTGCAAGTGGTGAGGGCCCTGTGGGAAGAAAAGGTAGAGGTGCTGGGGGTTACCGCCATCTTCACCTACCAATTCCCCCTGGCGGAGCGGAATTTTAAGAAGGAAGATGTCCCCTTTTTTACCCTTACCGATTTCCACACCCTCATCGCCGAGGCGAAGAAGAGGGGAACCCTTTCGGAAGAGGAACTTCATCTCGTCCAAGAATGGCACCGGCAGTTTGTTTAAAAATTTCCATTCGAACTCCCCCTCCTCTAAAATCGAAATATAGACTAGGGTTACTTTTTTGACAAAAGGTAGGGGATTGAGCAGATTAAGAAAACGTTTTGGTTAGTCCTCTACCTTTGGATCATCTTGTTATAACTCAATTTTCGCACCTTGAAAATCTGTACTAAACCTTGATAGGAGAAGAATTTTCCCTCGAAAAATTTCGTTCTTGAAAGAAAAACCCCTTTCTCGTTTGGTAAAATGGAAGTTTCAAAGGCTACCATCCCAAACAGAAAAATGAGTAATTCCATGGTACACCATAACTCTCTATCTGAAAAGGGCCAAGAAAAAAAAGCGATCAAACGTAAAATTCATCACTCGCCCATTCTTAAGGGATAGATGATCAAGGGAGAAAAAATTTAATAAACTTTTTACATAGAGTGACTACAAAGATTTGGTAGAATAGGAGAGGATCGATGGAAAGATCGATCCACCAATCTTACATAGGGAGGTTGTACGCATGGGGTTTGAGCGAAAGCGGACCTATTCCGTCTTGTCGGTCTTGATGGTTTTCGCCCTGCTTTTTTCTTTGTTGCCGCCGTTGGCCTATGCGGCTACGGGGGAGATCACGTTTGACTTCGTGGAAATAACCGACTTCCATGGGTACTTGGTGAAGGATCAGAAGCAGAGCGACGGTTCCGTCATCAAGCAGCAAATTGCAAGCGTTTTAGGAAAACAGATGAAAGACCTGAAGAAAGAAAACCCCAATACCGTGATCCTATCCGGTGGGGATATGTTTCAGGGAACACCGGAATCGAATGTGTTAAAAGGGAAGCCGGTTATTGACGTGATGAAGAACATCGGCTTCGATGCCATGGCCTTGGGAAATCACGAATATGACTGGGGCTTGGACTCGGTCATTGACATGAACCAAGCCGTCTTAAAAGATTCGCAGATTCCCGTGCTGGCCGCCAACGTTTACGACAAGAAGACCGGCAAACCGGTTCAGTATGTCAAACCCTACGCGATCATCGAACGGGGAGGAGTAAAGATCGCCGTCATCGGGGCGGTGGATCACAAGGAATTTCCCAATATCATCCTGCCCGCCTATGTGAAGGATGTGGAATTTAAAGATCCCGCTCCCATCGTAAACGACTTGGTTCCGAAGCTACGGACGGAAGGAGCGAAGCTGGTTATCCTTCTCGTTCACAGCGGGGCCTATACCGATAAAAATACGGGGGAAACCTCGGGCAATCTGATCGATTTGGCCAAACAGGTAAAAGGAGTGGATGCCATCTTTGGCGGTCATACCCACTCCGTCGTAACCACCAAAGTAAATGGAGTTCCTGTTGGTGTAGGGGGAAATTACGGTCTCGGCTATCTTCACCTGCAGATCACCTTAAAGAGTGATGGGACAGTCTCTGCAGGGGATATGACCTTCGTCGATGGACCCCCTCTTTATAACACCACGAATCCGGTCACCGATCCCGAAATTAAGGCTATTGTCGATCAAGCGATGACCGATGTGGGTCCCCTCTTCGGCAAAGTGATCGGCAAGGCGGATGTCGACCTGACCAGGGCCCAAAGTGCGAAACCGTATGGCGATTCCATCTTGGGAAATTGGGCCGCCGATGTAACGAGGAATGTGACCAAAGCCGACTTCGGAGTGGCTAACAACGGGGGTTTACGGATCGATGTGCCCAAAGGGGAGATTACCGTCGGCACGATGTATCAATTGATGCCGTTCGACAATACTTTCGTCACGGTTAAGATGACCGGAGCCCAAGTAAAGATGATGCTGGAGCAGGCGGTGCAGGACGGCGGCAAGGGAATCCAAATCTCAGGACTGACGTTTAAATATGATCCGGCCCGGCCCTCCTTGGATCGTGTCGTAGAAATGAAGAAAGCGGACGGCACTCCCATCGATCCGGCAAAGACCTATCGGGTGGGCACCAACAATTTTGTGGGTACCGGAGGGGACCTGTTCCAAATCTTTAAAGATCCGGAAGTGGCGAAGAGCTATACCGATACTTACATCTTGGCACGGGATGCCTTCATCGACGCCGTGAAAGCCCAAAAGAACGTAACGGCTAAGATGGAGAACCGGATCAGCGTGGGGACGGCTGCCCCTGCAGGGGATGCGGTTGAGGCTCCGAAACCGGCGCCTGTTCCAACGCCGGTTCCTGCCCCGGCCCCCAAGCCGACCCCTGCTCCTACCTCGGCGGAGAAGCCTGCATCGGCGCAGAGGCCTGCCCCGACCGCCATAACGACAGCCGAAAAGGGGAACGTTGCCGCCTTCGCCCTGAATGTACGGACAGGTCCCGGGGTGAAACACCCGGTCTCCTTTGTCCTGCATCTGGGGAATGAGGTAATCCTCGGCGAAACGAAATACGGTTGGGTGAAGGTTACGTATAACGGAAAGACCGGATATGCCTACGGGAAATACCTTCTTTTACCGGCTTCCGAGGTGAAGGGGAAAGAAGGAAAAGTACAGGCCGGGATGCTGAATGTCCGTGCCGCGCCTTCCGACTCCGGTAAAATCCTGGGCGTTTTGAAAAAGGGAGACGTCGTTACGATTTTGGGTGAAGAAAACGGCTGGTACCAAATTCAGTTCCAAGGGAAAATGGCCTACGCATACGGACGGTATCTCGATTTGTCAATTTCACGATAAGCCTAGAAGCAACATCGATTGGACATCATGGTTGCGCGCTTTAAGAATCATAAAGGCTGGCTCGGGGGATGCACGATGCACTTTCTCGGGTCGGCCTCCTTTTCTCTTCTCACGAGAACCGATCATGATGAGGTTAGACGGACCATTCTTTCATAGTCAAAGCAGGAAAATCATGATATGATTAGAACGGAAGTTTGACTTCTAAACTCGAAAAATTCTGGTTGAGGAATGAGATAATGGAAAGAACCCACATCAATGTTTGTCCCCATGACTGCTGGGATACCTGCAGTTTAAAAGTAACGGTGAACGAAGAGGGTAAGGCGGTTAAGATAAAGGGGAACGAGGAACATCCGATTACGAAGGGTTTTCTCTGCATCAAGGTAAACCATTACCTCGAACGGGTTTATCATCCGAAGCGGCTCCTCTATCCGATGCGTCGTGTCGGGAAAAAGGGGGAGGCTAAATTTGAACGAATTTCCTGGGATGAAGCGGTTGCGATCGTGACGGAACAATTTAAAAAGACCATTCGGGAATATGGCGCGGAAGCCATTCTCCCCTACAGTTATGCGGGCAACATGGGGGTGATCAACTACGGCAGCATGGACCGCCGTTTCTTTGGAAAGATGGGCGCAGCCCGACTGGATCGCACCATCTGTTCCGCAGCCGGAGAAGTAGCTTTAAACGCCACCTTTGGAAAGAGGGTGGGAGTCGATCCCGAGGATATGGTTTATTCCAAACTGATCCTCATCTGGGGCATTAACCCGATGACCACCAATATTCACCAGGTTCCCATCTTGGAGGAAGCTCGGAGAAGGGGGGCGAAGATCGTCGTCATCGACCCCTACAAACATGAAATGGCCAGGAGGGCGGACCTATTCCTCCAGATCAAACCGGGCACCGACAGCGCCCTCGCCTTGGGGCTCATGCATCTCCTCATCCGTGAGAATCGCATCGACCGACCCTATATCGATCGTTTTGTCTATGGTTATGAAGAACTGGAGGAAAGGGCAAAAGCCTATCCCCCTGAAAGGGTCGCACAAATTACCGGGCTTCCCATAGAAAAGATCGTTGAGCTGGCCAGGATGTATGGGGAGATCAAACCCTCCGTTATCCGTGTCGGTTACGGGATTCAACGACATACCAACGGGGGAGAGATGATTCGCAGCATCGCCCTTCTCCCTGCTCTCATCGGGGCTTGGCAAGAGGTGGGTGGCGGACTCCTTCTGAGCAACAGTCAGGCCTTTCCCATCAATAAAGAGCGCCTGGTCCGCCCGGAAATTCATCAAGGCAATCCCCGAACCATCAACATGGTTCAGTTGGCGACCGCTTTGGAAGATGCCGTTAACCCGATCAAGATGATGTATGTATATAACAGCAATCCGGCCGACGTGGCACCTGATACAAACCGAGTGATAAAAGGACTTATGCGGGAAGACCTTTTCCTTGTCGTGCATGAGCAGATGATGACGGAAACCTGCAAATACGCCGACATCCTTCTCCCGGCCACCACCGTCTTAGAACATCTTGATCTTCATACCTCCTATTGGCATTTGTATATCCAGCTTAACGAGCCGGCCATTCCCCCCTTGGGAGAGGCAAAGCCGAATACGGAGACTTTCCGCCTGTTGGCCAAAGGGATGGGGTATACGGAAGAGTGTTTTCAAGATAGCGATGAGGAGTTAATTCGACAAGCCCTGGATACCGATCATCCGTTTATGAAGGGCATTACGTATGAAGCCCTGAAGGAAAAGAAATTTATGAAAATACATTTTCCGGGCCATCATTTCATGCCGTTTCAGGAGGGTTTCCCGACAACATCGGGTAAAGTGGAGGCCAAATCGGAAACGCTGGCCCAACTGGGCCTTCATGCGGTTCCAGATTATACTCCTTTGAAAGAAAGCGAAGAAGGGTCACCCACCCTTTACGAAAAATACCCGATTCATTTCCTTACTCCGGCGGCAAAGCATTTCTTAAACTCTACATTTAACAATGTGGAGAAACTGAGGAAATGGGAGAAGGAGCCCACCGTCTTCCTTCACCCGGAGGATGCCCGGGAGCGGGGCATCTCCGACGGGGATCCGGTGCGGGTTTTCAATGACCGGGGAAGCATCCTGCTCACCGCAAAGGTGGGAGATCAGGTGGGGAAGGGAGTGGCCTTAAGCCCCAGCATCTGGTCGGAACAGAATGTGAACCGGACCACCTCGGAAGAGGTGAGCGACATGGGAGGAGGCTCCTCCTTCCATACCAACCTCGTCCAAATTGAGAAGATCCGGAGGTAAAGTATGGATGGACTGAACCGTTTTCTCGCTTTTCCCCTCGAACTGATTCCTTATGTGGCGATCACCTTAGTCATCGCCTTTACGGTGCATGAGTTCGCCCATGCGTGGACCGCCTATCTCTTCGGTGATCCTACGGCGAAAAACCAGGGTCGCCTCACCTTAAATCCCCTGGCCCACCTGGATCCCATCGGGACGATTCTCATCTTTATCGCCGGTTTTGGCTGGGCGAAGCCGGTGCCTGTCAATCGCTTCCGCCTCAAACGGTCCCGATGGGCAGGAGTCCTCATCTCCCTGGCGGGGCCGGCCAGCAATCTGCTGCTCGCCATCATCGGGTTGGGGATTTACCTGTTTGGACAGGGGGTCTTTTCACAGCAGCCCTGGGTCGAACCTTTTTTTCACCTGTTCATCTACCTTAATGTCGTCCTTTTTGTTTTTAATCTTCTTCCCCTTCCTCCTTTGGACGGGTATCGAATCATCGAGGACCTGGTTCCCACCTCCACCCGGGTGAAAATGAGCCAATATGAACCTTATGGAGCGATCATTTTCTTAATTTTAGTTCTTACTCCCCTTGACCGCTATACGATTCAACCATTGTTCCAATCGATCGTACCTTGGGTCATGGAGAGAATGCAACTCATCTATTCTCCTTTTTTTGGAGCGTGAGTTCCTTCATAGCAGGAATCGGTTCATGCTCTGTCTAATATATTCTACTATGGGCTGAACCGAAAGGAGATGGCGATCGATGCGCTTCATGGGTTCTATTTTGCCGCATGGAACTGAAATCATATCTGAATTGGCCGGTAAAGAATCGGATCGGTTTACCCCTACCCGTAAGGCGATGGAGAAAGCTGCAAAAGAGATCCTCTCTTTTTCTCCGGAGACGATTGTTATTGCGACTCCTCATAATGTTCGTTTAGAAGGCCATATTGGGATCGCGACCAGCGAATGGCTGGGAGGAAGTGTGGAGGTAAACGATCATGAAATCGGCGTTCGTTTTTTGAATGACCGGGAGTTTGCCAACAAATTGATCCGCGCATGCCATCGTGATCTGATCCCTGCGATGGGCATGGGTTATGGGACAAAGAGCGGCCCCCTCTCTGAGCTGCCACTTGATTGGGGAGCCATCGTTCCTCTCTGGTTTCTCCGTAGCCTCAGAGATCAGGCCAAAGCGGTTCTCCTCTCCCCGACTCGGGATATTCCTTGGGAGCAGTTGGTTCATTTAGGCAGGCTGGTGGGAGAGGTGAGTGAGAGTCTTGGCAGGAGAACGCTTTTCATCGCCAGCAGCGACCAGGGGCATGCCCACCATCAGGATGGACCGTATGGATACTCTCCCCTATCCGCTCTCTTTGATGAAAAGGTTTGTACGATGATCCGGGAAGGTTCCCTCGATCAGTTGATCCATCTCCCTCCACAATGGGTGGAGGAGGCGAAGCCGGACAGCTTATGGCAAATGTTAATCTTAGCCGGTTTTAATGAAGTGGCCCACCTAAAAGGCGAACTTCTCTCCTACCAGGTACCTACCTATTACGGATTAATCACCGCTATTTACCGGTAACGAAATTTCAGTCGTCATGCGATCTGTCAAAAAACGTTCACCGGTTTTATGGAAAGTTCCCCCTTCATACGTATGGGAATGTGTTAAACTAAGGTCATAAAATCGTTGATTCATAGAGAATCTATAACATGGAAATAATAGGGGAGAAAGGAAGGTGGAGCCCATGACGCGTTGTATCACCGTATTTACCAAGGATTATGACCGATTTTCCGATGTGTATGAAGAAATCATAAATACACAGTTTGAGGACGAAGAAGAGAAGGAGATCGATGGGATAACCTTCAGCAGTTCCGGTGATGTCCCTGATGAGTATATTGAACGGATGAAGGAAAAGCAGGATGTGGCCGTCATGAACGAGAAGAAGCGGGGCATTACGATCGTTCAGCATGGAGAGGTCTTTGAGATCTTTCTTTCGTGAAGCTCTTTTTTGTAGAATGACCTGAATCCGTGATACGGTTGCACTTTTATCAAAAGACCGCGATTTTTAGCGGTTTTTTTGTTCGTCCGTCATGGGGGGAGCACAACAGGTGTTCTTAAGATGGGAGGAAACGGTCGCATCGAATCGCCTATTGTCCGCAAGATCGAAAATTGGGGAAATAACCGGCATGTTTATTGATTCATCTTGCTTTCCGGGGAATCGGTGTTATAATTGTTTATACAATCATAATTATATTGACAAAGAGGATTTAAACAAACCCTTTTTCATAAATATTCATGGAAAGGAAACTTTAAAGAAAAGAGCGTGGTAATGATGGAAAGCAAATATGAAAAGGCATACACACGTCGTATTGGTCAGGTGGGGAATAGTTTATCCGTTAATATTCCGAAGGACTTAGCCTCTCTGTTAAACCTGAACAAAGGAGATGAAATTGAAATATTGTATAATGAAAAAAGAGGTGAAATTGTGATTAAACGTACGAATCGAATTCCAAAAGAAGTTCGACCGGAAGTCTTGATGGCAATGAATCGTGCAATCTCCAAATATAACGAAGCACTTCAAAACTTGAAAGAAAGATAAGGAGCAACCAGGGAACGATATGGTGTATTATTTAACGGCCGAAGAAATCATCTTCCTGCATTACACGATGATGGAAATGCATGATGACATAAAACAGGCAGGGGTGAAATTTCCGGAAAAATTTGAATGGATGTTGGAAAGACCGAAAACGAAAGTGTTTGGGGAAGAACAGTTCCCAACGGTTATTGAAAAAGCGTGTTGTTATTATCATTCTATTGCGAGAGGGCATATTTTTCATAATGGTAATAAACGAACGGCATTAGTCGTATTCGTAACATTCCTTGATTTGCATGGATATGAGTTTACAATGACCAATAAAGAAGCGGAAGATTTTACGGTTTACCTTGCTGAAGATGATAAGTTCCGAGGAAATGATTGTATCCGTCACCTTGTGAATGAATTAAAAGATTATATTCGTCCTCTCTAATAATCACTTTGCAAATGTCTTAAAATGATGGACTGGATGGCATTTGATCATCCGGACTATAGGCATTTGCTACCAAATGTCATGAAGGTTTATCTCGAGGGAAGAAGGAAGAAGATGCGGGGTAAGTTTCATCATCCCACCCGTTTTGAGAAAGGAATGCTTTTGGCCGTCAATTGAGGAGAAGATGCAGATACGACGGGAGGGGTATACGGACAGCTTGCCGGCGCTTAGTATGGGATCGGCGGAATTCCCGGGAAATGGAAAGAGAAGCGGATCAGCTGTTTGAAGACTCGTTATGCAGATGGCCCCAGGCTATCGAGATGAGTATCGGCATTACTTAATACGGATGAAGGGCTTTCCTAAAATTGCATAGCCTCCTTAACGAAAAGTATGAACTGGTGAAACAGGATAAAGTTAATGGTGAAAAAATGATGCAAGGCGAAGTCTGGTCAAGTGGTGATACAGCTTTTTTAAATGAATGCACCACATTGGAATATCAATCATATGGGAACGGTTCGGGAGCATTAGGTTTCTTTTGGGATTGATCGGACTTTTTCCTCGTCAGGCGTAACATAGAGGGTTTTTTGATGATCATAGATGACGAACCCGGGCTTTGCCCCATTTGGTTTGCGGACATGGCGGATGAGGGTATAGTCCACAGGGACGGAGCTGGAATTCCTTCCTTTGCTGAAATAGGCGGCCAACATGGCGGCCTCGTGGAGGGTTTTTTCCGAGAACCCTTCTCCGGAGATGACCACATGGGAGCCTGGGATTTGCTTCGTATGGAGCCAGGTATCCCGATCCCTTGCGATTCGGGTCGTTAAGGTGTCGTTTTGCAGGTTATTTTTTCCTACATAGATCATGTACCCCTCACTGGAACGGTAGCGATCGATTTTGACGACCGTCCCTTTCTCCTTTCCGTTTTTTTTCTTCGCTTCTTTCTTATCTCCTTTTAGAATTCCTTCCCGGATCAGCTCTTCCCTGATCTCTCCCAGGTTCCTCTGATCCGCTTGTTCAACCTGTAAGATGACCTGATCGAGATAGGCGATCTCCTCTTTTGTTTTTTCGATCTGTTCTTTTACCATCGGGAGGCTCCGTTTCGCTTTATTGTACAGCTTAAAGTAGCGCTGAGCATTTTCCGTCGCTGAGAGGTGGGGGTCCAGGGGGATCTCGATCCGGGGGGAGCCCTCTTCATAATAGTTTAAGAGGAAGGCCTGGGAGCTTCCCTCCTGCACTTCATGCTGAAAGCTGGTGAGCAGCTCTCCCCAGAGCCTGTATTGTTCTGCTTCCAGAGATTCCCGTAACGTTTCTTCCAGCTTCCTTAATTTTTTCTCATTCTTTTTCTTTTCCTGATGAAGAACTTGAAGGAGCTCCTGTCCCATTTGCTTGGATAGGTCTTCTTTTGCTTTGATGCGATAGTACGTGTCAAGGCAGGCACTCACCTCGTCGAATTCTTCCCGTTTTTGATCAGGGGAAAGAAGGGGGAGGACACAGAAATCGCTTTTCCCCCCGATGGAAAAGATCACCGGTTTATAATGGTGGTGGATCAGATGCATCCGGGTTTCTTCAAATGCCTCCCACAATCCTTCCGGTGTGAAGGAGGCTGCTTTTGCGACGATTCCTCTGCCAACGAATGGGCTGATTCCCTGGAGGGCTTCAACCAACTTCTTTTCCGGGTCTTCAGGCCAGGGGAAAAAGAGGGGGAGAAATTCCTCACGGGTGATCGTAAGGGGATTTTTCTTTCCCTGGGAGGGTGGAAGTTCATAAATCCTTCCGGGCAGAACCGTTCGAACGCGGCTCATGGAAGGCGTAACATGGTGGATGGCATCCATGACGATTTCCTTTTCCCCATCCAGGAAGAGAAGATTGCTGTGTCTCCCCATCAGTTCAAAGAGAAGCCGATAGAGATGGAGATCTCCCAGTTCATCCCGGGACTGGATCTCTATAATTAGGATTCGTTCCATTTCCACTTGGAAAATTCTTTGTATGATTCCCCCTTCGATATATTTCCGGAGGAGCATGGTAAACATGGGAGGTTCCATGGGATTTTGGAAATTTTCCTGGGTCAGGTAGAGGCGGGGATAGGTTAAATTGGCGGATAGCAATAGCTTTTCATTTCTCCCTCCGCTTCTAATCTGTAATAAGAGGTCGGTGGGAAGGGGCTGATAAATTTTGCCAATTCTTCCTCCCGCCAATTTTTCATTCAGTTCATGGGCCAAGGCATGGAGAACCGTGCCGTCGAAGGGCATTCGATCCACCTCTTTCTATAGGGTGTGTTCCACCCCATCAATTGTACCGTAGTATGTGACGTCGATTGAAAAGAAGTCATTTTCAATCCTACCACGGTAAGATGGTGGTGGCAAGGAGTGAAGGAGGTCGTTCGTGGGGTTGGGATGGAAAGCTTGTTAAAAGTGGGTGAAGAAACGGATTCTTTTTGATAGGATGATTTTAGTAGACTCATTTTTTATAGGCGGTTCGAATAGATTGGACTAGTAGTACGTTTCTTGAGGGGGAAAGGGCATGGGAAATAAAAAATGGTATCAGCTGGATGAGGAAGAGGTGGTGAAAGAGTGGAAGAGCGATCCGGTAAAAGGATTGACGAAAAAAGAGGCGGAGAAGAGGCTCATCCGCTATGGACCCAATAAATTACAGGAGGGGGAAGAAATCTCTCCCTTGAAATTGCTTCTCGCCCAATTTCAAGATTTTATGGTTCTCGTCCTGTTAGGGGCCACACTCATATCGGGGCTTATGGGAGAGTATGTGGACGCCATTGCGATTATTGCGATCGTTCTCATCAATGCCATTCTCGGTTTCATCCAGGAGTATCGTGCCGAACAATCCCTGGCTGCCTTGAAAGAACTCTCCGCTCCGCAAGCGATGGTGATCCGGGATGGAGAGATGATGAAGATCCCGGCTTCACAGGTGGTTCCAGGGGATCTGGTCCGCTTGGAGAGCGGGGATCGAGTTGCCGCCGACCTACGTCTCCTCGATGTTCAAGGCGTGAAAATGGAGGAGTCGGCCTTAACCGGAGAATCGGTACCGGTGGAGAAGGTGAAGGCGACGATCCCCGATGAGGATCTTCCCTTAGGCGATCAAGGGAATATGGCCTTCATGGGTACGCTGGTGGTCCAAGGGACCGGGAGGGGCATCGTGGTGGCTACCGGAATGGAAACGGAGATGGGAAAGATCGCCGGGCTTCTCCATCATGCGGAAGAGACCAAAACCCCCCTTCAGTATCGTCTGGAGCAGATGGGGAAAGTTCTCGTTTGGCTGGCCATTGCTCTTACGATCCTGGTGATGGGGTTGGGGATCTGGAATGGGAATGATCCCCAGGAGATGTTCCTCACAGGGGTGAGTCTTGCCGTGGCGGCGATACCGGAAGGATTGCCCACCATTGTGACGATCGTGCTCGCTTTAGGCGTGCAGCGCATGTTGAAAAAGAATGCCATCGTTCGAAAACTCCCGTCGGTGGAGACATTGGGATGTACTACGGTCATTTGTACCGATAAGACGGGAACGTTAACACAAAACAAGATGACGGTTACGAAGATTTTTGCCAACGGAGAAGAGTGGTCCGTTTCGGGGAGCGGGTATGAGCCAAGGGGAGAATTTTACTTAGGGAACACGAAGAAAGATCCATCGGTTATTCCTTCTTTAAAAAATTTTCTGGAGGTAGGGGTTCTCTGCAACAACGCCACACTTTATGAGAGAAAAGAGGGGAAGGGAAGAACAGGAGATTGGAGCATTCATGGGGATCCTACGGAAGGAGCTCTCCTCGTCTTGGCGGCAAAGGCGGGCATCTGGAAGCGGGATTTGGAGAACGTTTGGGTGAAAGAGTGGGAGATTCCCTTCGATTCGGAGAGGAAAAGAATGTCCGTCCTATTCAGAAATCGGGAGGGAAAGCGGATTCTCGTGGTAAAGGGGGCGGTGGAGGAACTTTTGGAGAGATCTTCTTCGGTTATTCTTCATGATCGCATTCTCCCGTTTGAAAGGGTACGAAAAGAAGAGTGGCTTCGAAAAAATGAAGATATGGCCAGGGAAGGTCTTCGGGTGCTGGCCATCGCTTATAAAGAGATGGAAGAAGGACGTATGGAAAAGGGGAAGGGGGAAGAATGGGAAGAGGGGTTAACCTGCTTAGGCCTGGCTGGGATGATCGATCCGCCCCGGGAGGAAGTGAAAGATTCGATTCGTATCTCCCAACAAGCGGGTATGAAAGTGGTGATGATCACCGGCGATCATCGCCTTACCGCAGAAGCCATCGGAAAGCAGCTGGGGATATTGCCTGAAAACGGCTTGACAGTGACGGAAAGCGAACTATATAATATGTCAGATGAAGAGTTTGGGGAAAAAGTGGAAGAGATCTATGTCTATGCCCGGGTCTCTCCCAGCCATAAGCTAAAGATCGTCCAAGCACTCCAAGCGAAAGGCCATGTGGTCGCCATGACCGGAGATGGGGTAAACGACGCGCCGGCCATAAAAGCCGCCGATATTGGGATCTCTATGGGGATGAGCGGAACGGAGGTGGCGAAAGAGGCTTCCGATCTCATTCTGACCGACGACCATTTCAGTTCGATTGAAGCGGCGGTTGAAGAAGGCAGGGGAATTTACGATAACATCCGGAAGTTTATCCGCTTCCTTCTTGCTTCCAATGTAGGGGAGATCCTGGTCATGCTCTTCGCTATGATGATGGCGCTCCCGACGCCTCTCCTCCCGCTGCAGATTCTATGGGTAAATCTGGTTACCGATGGACTTCCTGCATTGGCTCTGGGTCTTGATAAACCGGAAGGGGATATGATGAAGGAACCTCCCCGGAATCCGAAAGAGAACATTTTCGCCCGGGGATTAGGATGGAAGATCATTTCCAGGGGGACGCTCATCGGCCTTTCCACATTGGGGGCTTTCCTGCTCGCTTTAAATCAAGGGGCTACCCTGTTGACAGCTCAAACCATCGCCTTTTCCACTTTAGTGATGGCCCAATTGATACATGTTTTCGATTGCCGGAGTGACCGCTCTATTTTTCACCGGAATCCATTGGAGAATAAAGCGTTGGTCGCCGCAGTGCTCTCCTCCATCCTTCTTCTGGTTGGGGTGATCTATTGGGGTCCGGCTCAGAGGATCTTCGATACCGTTTCGCTCACATATACCGATTGGCTTTGGATCCTTTTGTTTGCAGCGGTCCCTTCGTTTTTGTCAGGCGTTTTGCACCTTTTCTTTGTAGGAGTGAAGAAGGGGAGAAAGTGATGAAATTTGCGAAGATGCATGGTTTGGGAAATGATTTTATCCTTCTAGCCCGGAGGGAGGTGCCGCCGGACGTTAACCAATTGGCCGTAACCCTTTGTGACCGTCATTTCGGCATAGGTGCGGATGGTTTGGTCTTTATCCTCCCTTCGGAAAAAGCGGACGTTCGCATGAGGATTTTTAATGCGGATGGAACGGAAGCGGAAAACTGCGGAAATGCCATCCGCTGCGTAGGGAAATATGTTTATGACCATGCTCTCTTGTCTAAATCGAATATTACGGTGGAGACCCTGGCAGGCCTAAAGGAGCTAACCCTCCATGTGGAGGAGGGGCGGGTGAAGAGCGTAACGGTGGATATGGGTTTGCCTATCTTAAACGGCAGGGAGATTCCAACCCTCCTGGAAGGGGAGATGATCGTAAACCATCCCCTCCGGATCGGGGAGAGAGAGCTCTCTTTTACCGCGGTTTCCATGGGCAACCCCCATGCCGTGTTCTTCGTCGAAGATTTGAACTCCTTTCCTGTTGAGGAAATTGGCCCATTAATCGAGCATCATTCTCTTTTTCCGGCTCGGACCAATGCGGAGTTCGTCACCGTAGAGAATCGTCGAGAGATGACGATGCGGGTGTGGGAGAGGGGCGCCGGTCAAACCCTCGCTTGTGGAACCGGCGCTTGCGCCACATTGGTAAGCGGAGTCTTAAACGGTCTGGTCGATCGGGAAGCCATCCTCCACTTGGCAGGTGGGGATCTCCTCATCCGGTGGGATGAAGAAAGCGGTCATCTCTTTATGACGGGTCCTGCCGTTTTAGTCTTTCAAGGGGAATGGGAACCAGAATCCTGAAAAGGTTGGGAACGCGAGTGTTAAAGAGCATGACAGGGTTTGGAAGAAGTCAGCGAACGATCGGAAATTTCATTTTTACCGTCGAACTTCGATCTGTAAACCATCGATACCATGAGATCAATCTCCGCCTTCCCAAAGAGCTTTCTTCCTTAGAAGAAAGCTTCCGAAATTTTCTCCTTCAGAGAATGAAGCGGGGGAGGATGGATATGATGATTAATATGGAAAAAAACGGAATGATCGGTGGGGAGCTTAACCTTGATTGGGAGATGGCGGAAAAAATCTATTGGGCAGCCAAAGCTTTACAAGAGAGGTACCGGTTAAATGAATCTCTTTCCCTCCACCATTTTCTTTCCCATCCCGCCATTTTTAGTGAAACAAGCCCCCTTCCCTTAAAAGAGATCGAGGAGGAGCTCTTTAAAGCGTTAACGGAGGCGTTTGCCTCTTTAGAGAAGATGCGCTTGGCTGAGGGGAAGGCGGTAGAGGAAGAATTTCGAGAGCGCATTGAAAAAATTGGAGAAATGCGCCGGCGGATCTCGGCAAGGGCTCCTCTGGTGGTAAATCAATATCGGAAGCGGCTGGTGTCCAGGATAAAAGAGTTCCTTCAAGGAGAGTATGCCTTTGAGGAGGGAAGGTTGTTGGCCGAAGTGGCTCTTTTCGCGGATCGTTCCGACATCGAAGAAGAGCTGTCCCGCCTAAGGAGCCATGAAGAGCAGTTCCTGACAGCTCTCCTTAGTGAAGAACCGGTAGGGAGGAAATTAGATTTTATCCTTCAAGAGATGAACCGGGAGGTAAACACCATCGGTTCTAAGGCGAATGATGCGGAAATAGCCCGGATTGTGGTGGATTTAAAAAGCGAGATTGAAAAAATTCGGGAACAGGTTCAAAATATAGAATAAGAGACGGGCGTCAAGCGGATGCGCCGAATGTTGGAGGGTAAGCATGACTCAAGAAGAAACCGGACTTTTATTCGTCATCTCCGGCCCATCGGGAGTAGGAAAAGGGACGGTAGGTGCCGCCCTTCGGAAGAAGAATAAGAAGGTCGTCTATTCGGTCTCTGCCACCAGCCGCTCGCCTAGGCCCGGAGAGATCGACGGAGAGACGTACTTCTTCAAAACCAAGGAAGAGTTCGAAGCCATGATCGAGGCGGGAGAATTTCTGGAATGGGCTCAGTATATTCACCATTACTATGGTACGCCGAAAAAATTTGTTTTTGAACAGTTGGAAATGGGGAATGATGTTTTCCTGGAGATTGAGGTACAGGGAGCGATGCAAGTAAAGAAGAGTTATCCCCATGGCATTTTTATCTTTTTACTTCCTCCGGATATGGAGGAGTTACGTCAGAGAATTAAAAATCGGGGCACCGAGGATGATGAGGTGATTGCCAGGAGGCTTAGCGTCGCCAGGGAAGAGATCGAGATGATGCGTAATTATGATTACGTGGTGGTAAATGACCAGGTTGACCTGGCGGTTAGCCGGATTGAGGCGATCATCACCGCCGAACATTGTCGCCAGGAAAGAACGTATAACCGATATATCAAATGGTTTAAGGAGGAGTAGAAGATGCGGTACCCGCCGATTGATGATTTAGTCAAGATGACAGGAAGTAAATACGCGTTGGTTCATATTGCCGCAAGGAGAGCTAGGCAACTGTTGGAGACGAAAAAGCCTTATATCGAGAAGCCCCGTTCCCATCGGGATGTCGGGATTGCTTTGGAAGAATTGTATGAGCATAAGATTTATTTTAAACGGAATGGTTAAGAAACAGCCTGGGAGGGTAAATCTCCCGTTCAAGGCTGTTTTTCTTTCAGGAATAAAGGAAAGAAGGGGGAATCGGCATGGAGAAGAAAATCGTAGTGGGAGTAAGCGGAGGCATCGCGGCATATAAGAGCGTAACCCTCGTAAGCCTCTTGGTGAAGAGAGGGTATGAGGTTCGGGTGGTGATGACCCCTTCGGCGACGAAATTTGTCTCTCCGCTAACCTTTCAAACGATGAGTCGCAACCGGGTCTATACGGATACTTTTTCGGAAGAGGATCCTGGGGTTGTATCCCACATCGATGTGGCCGATTTTCCTTCCCTCGTGGTGGTGGCTCCTGCAACCGCCAATCTTCTGGGAAAGGTGGCCGGAGGAATCGCCGATGAAATGCTTTCCACCGTTCTCCTCGCCACCACCGCTCCCGTCCTCTTCGTTCCGGCGATGAACGTACATATGTATACCCATCCTGCAGTCCAGGAAAATCTTCAGCGCCTTAGGCGATGGGGGTATGGGATCCTGGAACCTGCCGAAGGTCTTCTGGCCTGTGGGTATACGGGAAAGGGGAGGATGGAGGAACCGGAAAGGATCTTTCAATTTATTGAAGACTTCTTTCAAGGACGGGTTTTTCTTAAAAGCCCCAATCCTGCATCGAGAGGATTACCTCAAGACTTGGCAGGAAAAAGGATTCTCATCACTGCGGGTCCTACCCAGGAGGCGTTAGATCCCGTCCGTTATCTAACCAATCGTTCCTCCGGAAAGATGGGATACGCATTGGCTCGAGCGGCTCGGGAACGGGGGGCGGAGGTTCGACTCATCAGCGGCCCTTCAACCCTTCTTCCCCCTTCCGGAGTGGAACGAATTTCTGTGCGTAGTGCGGAAGAGATGTATGCCCAGGTGATGCGCTATCTTCCTGAGGCGGACTGGTTTATCGCCGCCGCCGCCGTGGCCGATTACCGCCCTAAAGTATTTGAAACACAAAAAATGAAGAAAAAAGGGGAATCTCTCCTTTTGGAGTTGGTTCCCACGCCGGATATTTTGAAGGCGGCCGGGGAAAGGAAGAGGAAGGATCAGATCCTCATCGGCTTTGCCGCCGAGACGGAGCACTTGGAAGCGTACGCTCGGGAGAAGCTTCTTAAGAAGAATCTTGATTTTATCATCGCCAATAATGTGACGGAAGAGGGGGCCGGCTTCGATTCCGATACAAATCACGTCCTTCTTCTTTCAAAGCGTGGAGAGAGGAAGGATTTCCCTCTGATGGAAAAAACCTCATTGGCTCATCTTCTCCTTGATGAAATCATAAAGGGGCAGGGGGAGCCGAAATGATTGCGGAAGTGGCCGTCGATGCTCCCCTTTCCAAAGAGCGGGAAGTCTTCGATTATCTCATTCCGGAAAGCCTGGGCGATCGCCTCGTAAGGGGCTCCAGGGTGATCGTGCCGTTTGGAAGGAGAAAGGTGGAAGGGTATGTTTTGCGTATTAAAGGGGAGAGTCCCTACTCCCCTTTAAAGGAAATCGAAGCCTTGCTAGGCGAGGAGCCCCCCTTAAGCGAAGAGATGATTGAGTTGGCGCAGTGGGTCGCCAAACGATATTTTTCTCCCCTCTATGCAAGTCTTCAGGCGATGGTTCCTTCCCCTCTGCGGGCAAAATATGAGAGGTGGATACGTTGGAACCGTGAATATGATGAGATGCCCTTAATCGTTCTGCCGGAAGAGGAAGAAATCCTAACCTATATACGGGAGAAGGGGAGCCTATCGTATAAGAGCCTGTTAAAAAAGTTCCCCCGGGCCGATTCCCTCCTTCCCCTCTTTTTGGAACGGAAAACGATCCTGGAGGAGACGCGCATTCGTGATGGAGCGCGGGGCAAGAGAGAGAAACTGGTGGAGAGGAAGGTAAATCCGGATGTGTTAAAGGAAGCGCTCGATACTTTGCCCGGTACTGCGACAAAGCAGCGGAGGATCCTCACCCTTTTTCTCGAAGAAGAGAGATTTCCATTGAAAGAGATTCTCTCACGGGCGGAGGCCCTCCCGGAAAATCTCAATCCCTTGGTGAGTAAAGGATTGCTGAGGATTACAGAGCATGAGGTCTTAAGAGATCCGACGAAAACCGTTTTTCCTCCTGATCTCCCGAAGGCGTTAACTCCGGAACAAGGGGAGGTTTACCGAAAAATTTTGGCGGCCTATGAGAAGGAGAAAGAGCCGAAGCCCTTTCTCCTTCACGGGATCACCGGAAGCGGAAAGACGGAGGTATATTTGCAGGTGATTCAGAAGATGAGAGAAAGGGGAAAGGATGCCATCGTTCTGGTGCCGGAGATTTCTCTCACCCCCCTTATGGTGGAACGATTTAAACGGCGTTTCGGGGAGGAGGTGGCTCTCCTCCACAGCGCCCTTTCCGACGGGGAACGGTATGATGAGTGGCGAAGGATTATGCGGGGGGATGCCCACGTGGTGGTAGGAGCCCGTTCCGCCATCTTCGCCCCCGTCCAAGATTTGGGGGTGATTATCATCGATGAGGAGCATGAGACGACGTATAAACAGGAGGAGAATCCCCGCTACCATGCGAAGGAGGTAGCCATGGAGCGGGCTCGGCGTCATAAAAGTCTCCTCATCCTGGGAAGTGCCACTCCCTCCATGGAGAGCTACGCCCATGCCAAAGCCGGGAGAATCACTCTCCTCCATTTGGATAAGCGGGTTGGGCAAGGGGTTCTGCCAACGGTACACGTGGTTGACTTACGGCAGGAGATGCGAGAAGGGCACCGTTCCATGTTTAGCCGCCTTCTTCTTCAAAAAATGAAGGAACGCCTGGAGCGGAAGGAGCAGATGATTCTCCTCCTCAACCGCCGGGGCTACTCTACTTTCGTCCTTTGCCGAAGCTGCGGACATACGATGGAATGTCCCCACTGTGATATAACCCTCACTTATCATCAGACGAGTCACAGCCTTCGTTGCCATTACTGCGGACATGAAGAGAAAATGGTGGAGGAATGTCCTCAATGTCACAGTCGCTCCATCCGCCAATTGGGGGTTGGCACGGAGAAAATCGAAGAGGAGTTGAAAGCCCATTTTTCCGGCATTCGCGTCATCCGCATGGACCAGGATACCACTTCCCGGAAAGGTGCCCACGAGCGGCTCCTCTCCTCTTTCGGCAGGGAAGAAGCGGATGTGCTCCTGGGGACCCAGATGATTGCCAAAGGTCTCGATTTTCCTAAGGTAACCTTGGTTGGACTCATCCTGGCAGATATCGGCCTTCATCAAGCCGACTTTCGTGCGGCGGAACGGACCTTTCAATTGATCACCCAGGTGGCGGGCAGAGCAGGGAGGCATCAGCTTCCAGGTGAAGTGGTCGTACAAAGCTATTCGCCGGAACACTACAGCATCCAGTTAGGAGCGGCCCAGGATTATAGAAAGTTCTTCGATCATGAGATTCGGATACGGAAAAAAGGAGGATACCCTCCCTTTTACCGCCTCACGTTGATTCATTTTGAGCATGAGGAGATTCCTGTGTTGGTTAAGGCGATTCAGCGTTTTGCAGAAGAGCTTCGCACCTATCTCTCCGGGGATACGGTGGTTTTAGGCCCCGCCCCTTCACAAATTACACGGATCAAGGATAGATACCGGTATCATTGCATGGTAAAATATAAGAATGAACCTAAATTAATGGACCATTTAAAGAGGGCATTGGAAAATCTGGATGCGATCATCGAAAAAAACGGAATCCAAGTTCATATCGACATGGATCCGCAAGTTTATTTCTAAGGAGGAAGCTTTCGATGGCCATACGGGTAATTGTTAAACATCCCGATCCGATCCTGCGCGAGAAATCGGTGGAGGTAAAAAAGATTACACCCCATATTCATAAACTGTTAGACGACATGGCAGATACCATGTATGATGCGAATGGAGTGGGGTTGGCAGCTCCCCAGGTCGGGGTGAACAAGCGGATCATCATCGTCGATGGGGGGAATGGCCTGATTGAGATGATCAACCCGGTCATCCTCTCCCTTGAAGGGGAGCAGATTGGACCGGAAGGTTGCCTGAGCATTCCCGGATTGACCGGAGAGGTAAAACGGGCGATGAAGTGTAAGGTAAGAGCACTAAATCGCCATGGAGAAGAATTCGAGATCGAGGGGGAGGGGTTGATTGCCAGGGCCTTTCAACATGAGGTGGATCATCTGGATGGGGTCCTTTTCATCGACTTGACCGATCAGATTTATCCCACTCCCACCCCCGTGTATGAAGAAGGAGAAGTGGAAGCGTGAAAGAGGTTCGTATTCTGTTTATGGGGACTCCCGACTATGCGGTAGCTTCCCTTAAGTCCCTCGTGGAAGAAGGGTATCCGGTGGTGGGGGTTGTGACACAGCCCGACAAACCGAAGGGTAGGAAGAGGATTCCCACTCCTTCACCGGTCAAAGTATATGCCCAATCCATGAATCTTCCTCTCTTTCAACCTGAGAAATTGCGGCGAGCCGAGGAAGTGGAGCGGATTCTATCCGTGAAGCCCACTTTAATCATAACCGCCGCCTATGGGCAGATTCTCCCCAAAACTTTGTTGGATGCTCCTCCCTTTGGCGCCATCAATCTACATGCCTCTCTCCTTCCAAAATACCGAGGCGGGGCACCGATCCACTACGCCCTCCTAAACGGGGAGAAGGAGACGGGGGTTACCCTCATGAGGATGACGCCCGAATTAGATGCGGGAGATATACTGGCCCAAGAGAGAATCCCCATCGGTGAGAGGGATACGGTGGGGGATCTCTTCGGAAAACTGACGGAGCTTGCGGCCCGATTGCTCTTAAAGACGTTACCGGATTACCTGGAGGGAAAGATCACCCCGATCCCACAAGACCATTCCCAGGCAACCTATGCCCCCAACATAAAAAAGGAGGAAGAATGGCTTGATTTCTCCAAACCGGCAAAGGATCTGTATAACCAGATCCGGGCCTTTAATCCCTGGCCTGGTGCCTATACGAAGATATTAGGAGAACGGATCAAAGTCTGGTGGAGCGAGATCGGGGAGGGGAGTTTCAGGGAAGAACCGGGGACCATTCTTCATTTAGGGGATGAGGGGATTCAGGTGGCTACCGGTGAAGGGATCCTCGTATTAAAAGAGATCCAACCGGCAGGGAAGAGGAAAATGGATGCGGCCAGTTTTCTCCGGGGAAATACCGTACTGGCGAAAGGAATGAAATTTGCCGACAAAGATGAAGAAAGAAGCGCGTGAGACCGCCCTTGACATCCTCCTCCGTATCGAAGAGGAAGGGGCGTATAGCAATCTCCTTTTGCGGACGGCGTTAGATCGGAGCGGGATGCGGGACGCGGATAAACGTCTTGTCACCGAATTGGTTTACGGCGTTTTAACCCACCGGCTTCGTCTGGATTACGCCATCCGCCCATACCTTTCCCGACCTTTGGAAAAGCTGGAACCTTGGGTTCGACTTCTTCTCCGCCTCTCCTTTTACCAATTGCTCTATCTCGACAAGATCCCTCCCTACGCCATCGTGAATGAAGCGGTAAAGTCGGCGAAAAGAAGGGGCCACGAAGGAATTGCACGCCTTATAAACGGCGTACTTCGGTCCTATTTGCGGGAGCCCATCAAAGGAGAGATTCCTCCCGATCTTCCGCCTGCCCGCCGCCTTTCCCTCCTTTATTCCCATCCGGAATGGATGGTGAAACGTTGGCTTAAGCAGTATGGGGAGGAGAAGACGGAGGCGATGTTGTCGGCAAATAACGCTCCTTCTCCCCTCACCCTTCGGATTAATCCGTTGCGAACCACCCGGGAGGAATTGCTCTCCTTTTTCAAAGAAGAGGGGTTGGTGGCGATGCCCTCTCTCCTTTCTCCCCAAGGAATTCGCGTGACGGGAGGAGGAAATCCTGCGGCAATGCCCGAATACCGGCTTGGCCTTTACTCCATTCAGGATGAAAGTTCCATGTTGGTGGCCACGCTACTAAAACCTGAGGCAGGGCAACGAGTCTTGGACGCTTGTGCTGCGCCGGGAGGAAAAACGAGCCATATCGCAGAATTGATGAAGGATGAAGGGGAGATCTTGGCCAATGATATTCATCCCCACAAGGGGAGTCTGATTGAAGAACAAAAGAAGCGCCTGGGTTTTACTTCCATTCAGGTGATGACAGGGGACGCCCTTACGTTGCCTGAGAGGGTGAAAGGGCCATTTGATCGCATTCTCATCGATGCCCCCTGCTCCGGATTGGGAGTGATTCGCAGAAAACCGGAGATCAAATGGCGGAAAGAGGAGAGGGAACTTTCCCATCTGCCGGAATTGCAATATGCGCTTTTGGAACGTCTCTCTCCCCTCTTGGGGGAGAAGGGTTTACTGATTTATAGTACCTGTACCGTCAACCCAGAGGAGAATGAAGAGGTGATCGACCGCTTCCTCTCCTCCCATCCCGAATTTCAGGCGGATGAGTCACTGGTGAACGACCTTCCTTCCCCGCTTTTGGAAGAGGCGATCATTCGTCCGGGCATGCTCTTGATTCTGCCAGGAGATTTTGGGACGGACGGTTTCTTCATAGCCCGTTTGAAACATGGGTAAAATAGAGTGAAAGCCCATTGCAAACTTGAAAGGAAATGCAAGTATCGAGGAATGAGCAGAACAGATAAAGATGAAGTATGGGGTTGAGTCGATTGGAAAAGGAACTCATCTACAGCCTTACGTTCGAACAATTGGAAAAATGGCTTACGGATCATGGAGAAGCTCGCTTCAGGGCGTCCCAGATTTATGATTGGCTCTATCGGAAACGGGTTCATTCCTTTGATGAAATGCTGAACCTCTCCAAAGGGCTTCGAACAAAGCTTCAGGAGAACTTTGACATGGAGAGCCTTCAGGAGGTTACCCGGCAGGAGTCTCAAGATGGAACGATTAAATTTCTCTTGCAGCTGCCGGACGGCAATATGATCGAGACGGTGATCATGCGGCACCATTATGGGAATAGCATCTGTGTCACCACGCAAGTAGGGTGCCGAATCGGATGTACCTTCTGTGCTTCCACCCTGGGAGGATTAAGAAGGAACTTGGCTTCGGGGGAGATTGTGGCCCAGATGGTTTTCGCCCAGCGGGTATTAGATGAAAAAGGGGAGCGGGCCAGTTCGGTGGTGGTCATGGGGATTGGCGAACCTTTTGAAAATTTTGATGCGCTCATTCAATTCATTCATATCATGAACCATGAAAAGGGGCTTCATATCGGGCAACGGCACATTACCGTCTCCACCAGCGGGATTATTCCGAGAATCTATCAATTTGCCGATTTGGGATTGCAAGTAAAACTTGCGATCTCCTTGCATGCCCCCAACTCGGAGATTCGCTCCAGACTTATGCCCATCAACCGAGCCTATCCGTTGCCCAAACTGATGGAGGCTGCCCAATACTATGTGGAGAAAACAGGACGACGAATCTCATTTGAGTATGGGTTATTTGGCGGCATAAATGACCAACCGGAACACGCCGAGGAGCTGGCTCGCCTAGTAAAACCGATCTTTTGCCTGGTAAATCTTATTCCGGTCAACTATGTCCCGGAGAGAGATTATGTTCGCACTCCCAAAGAGGAGATTCTCCGTTTCAAAAAAATCCTGGAGGATCATGGAATCGTCGTAACCCTTCGCAGGGAGCATGGGAGTGATATCGCTGCAGCGTGTGGACAGCTACGGGCAAAGCATGTAGGAACCGTTTCGAGGTGAGGGGAGAAGATGGAATCGATATTGATGACCCACGTGGGACGCATAAGGCAGATTAATCAGGATTCCGGGATGGTGATCCCGTTGGATGGGGAGGTCCTTTTGGTCATCGTGGCAGACGGCATGGGAGGACACCTGGCCGGAGAAGTGGCGAGTAAGATGGTCCTTGACATCATCTGTTCCGAAGTAAAAAGCAGATGGAAGGATGAGCAATGGGAGATTCTTCTTCAGGAGGCGGTGGAGAAGGCAAACCAAGTCATTTACAGGGAATCTCAGGTTCAGCCTGCATATGCGGGGATGGGGACGACCTTGGAAGTGGGGTTGATTGGAAAAGAGGGGGGAGTGCTGGCCCATGTGGGTGATAGTCGGGTATACCTGTATCAGGCACCGAATTTGCGACAACTCACTGAGGATCATTCCTATGTATACACCCTTTACAAACATGGTCAGATCACCTATGAGGAAACCAAATCTCATCCCCAACGAAACATGATCCTACGGGCGGTGGGAACGGAAGAAGAGATTGAGGTCGACATTCTTCCCTTCAGATGGGAAGAGGGAGATCGCCTTCTTTTTTGTACCGATGGTTTCTCCAACTCCATGGAGGAAGAGGAGATCCGGGAGGGATTGGACGATTCGTTTCACTCGCTTAAGGAAATTGGACAAAAATTATTAGAAAAGGCGCTCGCTGCGGGAGGCGAAGATAATATTACGTTTGCCATCATTGAAAGCCCCCGTACCTCTCATGGGGAGGTGGAGAAGGTTGAGTGAGAAACGGCTAGGTGGCAGGTATGAATTAACCACCCGGGTTGGGGGAGGAGGAATGGCCGTCGTTTACAAAGGGCACGACCTACTCCTCGACAGAACGGTGGCCGTTAAGGTATTACGTCCCCAGTTTGGCCAGGATGAGGAGTTCATCCGTCGCTTCCGTAGGGAAGCCCAGGCAGCGGCTCGATTAAGCCATCCGAATGTCGTCAGCATCTATGATGTGGGGCAGGAAGAGGATACCCATTACATCGTCATGGAATATGTGGATGGAGAAACGCTGAAAGATCTCATCAAACGGGAAGCCCCCCTTGACGTGAAAAAGGCGGTACATATTGCCATCCAGATCGGCGAGGCGCTGGAGCATGCCCATCAACATCATATTATTCACAGGGACATTAAGCCCCATAACATCTTGATCGGAACAGACGGGAGGGTAAAGGTAACGGACTTCGGCATTGCGCGGGCCGTCACCTCGGCCACCATCACCCAGACGGGATCCGTACTGGGCACCGTCCATTATTTCTCGCCGGAACAGGCGAGGGGAGGGGTTACCGGGGAAAAATCGGATCTCTACTCTCTGGGGATTGTTCTCTACGAGATGGTAACCGGACATCTCCCCTTCTCCGGGGAATCTCCGATCAGCGTCGCGTTAAAACACCTGCAGGAGCATTTTAAGGACCCGAGGGAACTTAATCCATCCATTCCTCAAAGCGTAGAAAATATTATCTTAAAGGCATTATGCAAGCAACCGGAGCACCGGTACGAGTCGGCCCATGCAATGGTGGAAGATTTAAAGACTTGTCTTTCTCCCGAACGGCTTTGGGAGGAAAAACGGATTCCAGAAAGGACTCAGGATGATGATCCCACCCTCGTTCTTCCTGCAGTGGGCGCACGGCCAGCTCATCATTCCCTTGATTTGGAGACCCAACCTGATCCCGAGGATGAAAGAGGGGGGAAAAGGGAGAAGCTCCTTTCCCGGAGTTGGGTTAAAGCATTGATTTGGATCCTAGCCATCGTCGTCGTGATCGGATTAACCTTCTTTATCATTCAGAAGATCCAATCCCTATTCGTCGTTCCGGAAATTGAAGTACCCCTTGTGATCAACATGCCCCTCGACAAAGCGGAACTAAAACTAGCAGAAGCAGGCCTTAAATCTGAAGTGCAAGGAGAAGTATTTGACGACCGGATCCCTGCAGGAAACGTGGTGAAGCAAGATCCTCCTCCCAAGGAGAAGATTAAGGCGGAAACACCGGTCATGCTGACGGTAAGCAAAGGGAAAGAGACGACGTTCATGCCTGATCTAACATTAAAAGAAGAGAGGGAGGCGCAGACGCTCCTCGTCGACTTTAAAGAGGTGAAAATCACTAGGGAGTATAGCGATACCATTCCTGCCGGGCAGGTGATGAGTCAAAATCCTCTGCCCCAGACTCCCGTCGTTCCCAAAGAGACGGTGGTGGAGCTTACGGTAAGCAAAGGGAAAGAGGCTTTTGACATGCCGAATCTCATCGGAAAAACGAAAGATCAAGCCGCCGCCATCTTGCTGAAAAACGGATTAATTTTAAAAGGGACTCAGCAAGAGGAAAGTTATTTTGATAAAGGACTGGTGGTTCGCCAATGGCCCGTCCAGCCGGGGGAAAAAGTTTCGGCGGGCCAGGAAATCACCATCGTTCTCTCGAGCGGCTTGAAGGCAGATGCGGTAAAGGTGGAGGAGCCGATCATGGCCGTGGTGGAACCGGATAAACCCACCACCATCTCCATTCTCGTGAGTGATGCCAGGTACCAGGATTATCCTTATATCGAAGAGAAGATCAGCAAGTCGAAGGAATACTCCGTTGACTTGGTTCTTTCTCCCACCCATGATGCAACCATTACGGTCTATAAAGATGGCGTACTTCAAGTGACGAGAACCGTCACTTATCAGGAAGTAACTGGAACGAACACAGGAGGGTGATGCCATGCCCTGGGGGAAGATTATCAAGGCGTTAAGCGGCTATTATTATGTCCTGCCGGAAGAGATCCCTTATGCAGAGGAAAAACTGATTCAGTGCCGGGCTCGTGGCCTTTTTCGTAAACAAGGGAAGTCGCCCTTGGTGGGGGATTGGGTACGCTTTGAATCGAAAGGGGAGAAGGAAGGATGGATTGAAGAGATCTCGGAGCGGAAAAACGTTCTGATCCGGCCTCCGGTTGCCAATATGGATATCGTCGTCCTCCTCTTCTCCTTAAAAGAACCTGAGCTTAATCTTCTCCTTCTTGATCGCTTCCTCGCCCACATTGAGCATCGGAGAGTCCCTATCCTTATCGGATTTACGAAAATCGATCTGGTGGAGGAACATTCCTGGAAATCGGTCGGGGAAACGTATGAAAAAATAGGCTATCCGATCGTGGCGACCAGCGCTAGAACGGGTAGGGGAGTAGACGAGATTCGCCTCCATCTTCAGGGGAAGACGGCGGTTTTCGCCGGCCAATCGGGCGTGGGGAAATCCTCTCTGCTTAATTCCCTATTGCCGAAAGCCCTTCGGGAGACGGGCGAGATCAGCCGAAAGCTGGGCAGGGGAAGACATACCACACGCCATGTGGAGCTCCTCTCCATCGGGCAAGGAAGTTTTGTTGCCGATACCCCTGGGTTTGGACAACTCGATTTTTTAGAAATGGATCCGGTGGAGCTAACTCTCTGTTTTCCCGAGATCAGGTCACGGGCGGGAGAATGTCGTTTTAGAGAATGTCTCCATCACAAAGAACCGGGATGTGCCGTCCGTGAAGCGGTAACAGAGGGAGAGATTCAGACTGAGAGGTATGAACATTATTTAATTTTTTTGTCTGAGATAAAGAAAGCAATGGAAAGGAGATACCGTTAATGTTGATCCAAATTGCGCCATCCATCTTATCCGCCGATTTCTCTTCCTTAGAAGCGGAGATCAGGGAAGTGGAGGAGGGGGGAGCGGACCTTCTTCATATTGACGTGATGGATGGCCATTTTGTTCCCAATATAACCATAGGCCCCATCGTTGTAGAAGCGATACGCAGAAGGACAAGCCTTCCTTTAGATGTTCATCTTATGATTAGTGAGCCGGAAAAATTTGTGGATTCATTTGCCAAGGCTGGGGCGGACATCATCACGGTTCATGCGGAAGCGACCTATCACCTTCATCGGTTAATCTACCAGGTGAAAGAAGAGGGTGTAAAGGTTGGGGTTGCCTTAAATCCTGCCACCCCTTTGGAAATGGTCCTGCCGATTCTGCCCGATTTGGATCTGGTCCTCATCATGTCTGTAAATCCTGGTTTTGGCGGGCAAAAGTTTATTCCCTCCGTTCTCCATAAGATTAGGAGACTTCGCCAACTCCTGGATCAGGAAGATCTAAAGGCGGAACTGGAGGTAGACGGGGGCATAAACGGAGGGACGGTGGCTCAGGTTGTCGAAGCAGGGGCGACCATCCTGGTTGCCGGATCCGCCATCTTTGGCAAAGGAGACCGAAAAGAGGCCATCGCCGACCTGCGCATGGCTGCCGGGATGAAATAAGATGGCGATGATCGACCGATAGGAGAGAAGAAAATTTCGTTCAAATCAAAAAGAGGGAGAGGAAGAAAGATGTTAACCGATTATCATGTTCACCTTCATGAATCGAAGGGAATTACGTTGGATTGGCTAAAAGAGTATGTGGAGGTTGCCCGGCAGCGGGGAATCGGGGATCTGGGCATCTCGGAACATGCCTACTTCTTCCAAGAGACGAAAGAGATCCTCGTCAATGACTGGGCGAACCGGAGAAGGAGCCTTCATTTCCAGGATTATCTTGCCCTCTTTGAAGCGGCAGAAAAGGAGAAGATTCCTGTCAAGATGGGAATCGAGATGGATTATGTTCCGGGAAAAGAGAGGGAGATCGAGGAGTTCATCTCCCGGTATCCCTTTGATTATGTGATCGGATCGGTCCATTGGATCGGAGATTGGGGGATTGACCTGGCGGCCTATCGGGATGAGTATGAGAAGCGGGACATCTATGAGGTGTACCGGGCCTATTTTGATCAGGTGGTTACCTTGGCAGAATCCCGTCTTTTTCAGTTTGTAGGCCATATTGACCTGGTGAAGATCTTTAATTACCGCCCCACCGATCAAGCCTTTTTGGAAGGGGAGTATGACCGGGTGGTGAGGGCGCTCTCCCGTTCCGGAACCAGCATCGAGATTAGCACCGCCGGACTCCGTAAACCGGTGGGAGAGATCTATCCCGATCCGCTTCTCCTGAAGAAGTGCTTTGAAGCCGGCGTGACCATCGTCCTTTCCTCCGATGCCCATGAACCGCAGCATGTGGGGTACGAATATGGAAAAGCGGTGGAACTAGCCCGCTCGGTGGGCTATACGGAAGTGCAGGTCTTTACCCGGAAGAAGAAGTCTGCCTATCCTCTGGGATAATGAGGCTCCTCTTCTCCAAAGAAGTATTTCCTCTTCGGAATGCTTTACGAGTGAGATCAAAATCCGCCTGATTTTTCTTGACATTTTATGTACAGCCTGCTATGATTCTTTCATAAAATAAAAACGATTTGGAAACGAGATACAGACGAAAGCGGCAATGAGGAAGAGAGTATCTTCTTCCTTACCCTTTCAGAGAGCCCGGGTAGGTGAGAGCGGGTAAGGGAGGAAGAGGTGAAAATCACTTCCGAGCAGCTGATCGAACAGAGAAGGTTTTTTTAGAGTACACCTTTTCCAGTAGATTCAGACGTTTCATCGCCCGTTACCGCGATGCCGGCATTTTACGTCGGAGTGAGCTTCCCTGGGTTGAGGGAAAGCAGGGTGGTACCGCGGCAAAGTCCGTCCCTACGTGGGGCGGCTTTTTCATTTTAGGGATAGGAGAAAAAAGAGAATAAGGAGAGAGAACCATGGAAAACCAAGCACGACTCCCTCAAACCACTCCCCCCGTTTTCCTGTACGATACAACCTTACGGGACGGGGCACAGAGCGCAGGAATTCATTTTACCCTTCAAGATAAACTGCGCATTTTGAAGCTGCTCGATTCCTTCGGTGTGCATTATATTGAAGGGGGATGGCCTGGAGCGAATCCAAAGGATGTGGCATTCTTTCAGGAAGCAAAAAATGTAAAACTGAAAAATTCCCAACTGGTCGCATTCGGGAGCACATGCCGGGTTGGTCTAGCTCCGGAAGAGGATCCCATGCTTAAGGGGCTATTGGAGGCGGAAACAGAGATGATTACTATCTTTGGGAAAAGTTGGGATCTCCATGTGGCTCATGCGCTTCACACGACCCTAGACGAGAATCTTCGGATCATTGAAGAAAGTATACGTTTTTTAAAGAAAAAAGGTCGTCAGGTAATGTATGACGCGGAACATTTCTTTGACGGGTACCGAAACAATCCGGATTATGCTTTAAAAACCATCGAGGCGGCCGTTTCTGGAGGAGCCGATTGGATTATTCTTTGTGATACGAACGGAGGGGCGCTTCCTTGGGAGATCGAGGAGATTGTCTCTCAGGTGAATCGCCGTTTGACGACCCCGTTGGGGGTTCATCTGCATAATGATGGGGGGATGGCAGTGGCGAGCTCCTTGACCGCTGTCCGTGCAGGGGCCCGACAGGTACAGGGAACGGTAAACGGGTATGGAGAACGATGCGGGAACGCCGACCTGGTTCCTTTGATCGCCAACCTGGTGTTGAAGATGGGCATTCCGGTCTTGGAGCGGGAGAAGCTCCAATCTTTAACGCATTTATCGAGAAGCGTGAGTGAGATCGCCAATCGCCGGTTGGATGAAGGGCACCCTTTCGTGGGGAGAAATGCGTTTGCTCATAAAGCAGGGGTCCATGTAAATGCCTTGCGAAAGAAGCGGGAAACGTATGAACATATTCCTCCCGAATGGGTGGGCAACGAACGGCGCATCGTAGTCTCCGACCAAGCGGGTGGTTCAAACATTCTGGAGCAAGAAGCCCTTGGGGATCTCGATCCCCAGGTGGCAAAAATCCTTGCGGGAGATGTGAAACGTTTGGAACATGAAGGCTACTCGTTTGAAGAGGCAGAAGGGAGTCTGGAACTTCTGCTCTACGCCCGGGAAGGGGAGGAGTTTCCATTTACTCTCGAAAGTTTTCGTGTCACCTTGGAAAAGCGAAGAGAGGAGAAGGCGCTCTCTGAGGCGACGATCAAGCTCCGGGTAGGTGATTCCGTCGTTCATACGGCTGCGGAGGGAAATGGACCGGTCAATGCATTGGACAATGCCTTGCGGAAAGCATTGACCAGCTTCTTCCCGGAATTGGAGTCGTGCCGTCTAACGGATTATAAAGTGCGTGTTTTGGAGGGGAGTGACGGCACCGGAGCTACGGTTCGGGTCTTGATACGGACCCATGACGGCGAGAACAGTTGGGGCACGGTAGGGGTTTCGGAGAACATCATCGAGGCGAGCTGGGAAGCCCTCCTTGCCAGCCTCTCCATACCCCTCATGAGGAAAAAACGAAAGAGCGGCAAAGTGGAAATCTCCGCAGAGAAGGAAAACGCCGTGTAAAAATATTGTTTATCATTTAGAGCAAAATATCTCCCCTTGTAACTTTACTCTTCCGATGAGAGCAATCAAATCGGGAGAGTTTTTTGTATCGATTATTGTTCATTATAAAATGCAAATATTATATAAAAAAATATAGAAAACGATTGAACTATTTCTTGTTAGCTTATATAATTGCAGTGCAAAATAAAATAACTTTTACTGTATTAGGTGGAACGCTGACAGTCGGTAATTGAAATGTACGCGGTGTAAATCATTCATTGCCAAACGTTTCATCGTATATTAGCGACCCTAACGATACGGTTTATGGCAGGAATTGGACCGGTACTGAAAGTTATAGCTCTTCGTCCTCATCTGCTTATGGTCAATGGATCTATATTGTGGATCATACGATGGGATATCAGACGAATACGACCGGACAAGTGGATTTTAGGTGGTAAGGAGGAATATGAAACGATGATGAAAAATGTGAGTAGGAAATATCTTTTTCTTCCGCTTGTGGGGATTATTGCTTTATTCCTTCTTTCCATCCCCTTTTATGCCGGAAATATATATGATCTTGTCTTTGGCACGTTAAAAGAGAAATGGCAGGAGACAAAGGTCTCCGATGTAAAGGTTCTCGCAGAGGTGAATGGGGTTCAAATTACAAATAAGGATTTTAATCCCTATCTTTACACGGTGCGTGCCAATGAACAGCTGAACCATCTTGCCCCGGCGACGGATCAAGAGATTTGGAAGGATTATCTCAAAGAACATCTTCTTTACAAAGAGGGTGTAAAGAATGGTTTCTCCGTCTCCATCGAGCAGGCGAAGGCCTACGCCGAGCAAATGCGGGAGACGTTAGCGAAGGCCGATTCGAAAGCCCAAGAATTTCAAAAGAGGATCATCGATTCGATGGGGGTAGATGAGGAGACCTACTGGAATGAGATTGCTCCATTCCAATATCAAAGAGAGCTTACCGTCACCAACTACATCGACTCCCTCATCAGAAGCAGCCGGCTTCCCAATCCTTCCGCTTCACAGGAGGCGTATAAAGCCGAATTTGAGAAGATGAAAGAGGACCTGCTGCAAAAGTCCGATATCAAGATCATCAATGCGCCGTTTTCTTCATCTTCTTGACATCTGATCTGTTTTCATGAGATGACGTAATCCATATTTTTGGGAAGCCTCGGTTTGATTTTTTCCTGGGGAGCACTCAAAAAAATTCCTTTTTTCTGCTGTAACTTCATTTCTAGGTTTTGTATTGCTGTGGGTATTAGCTGACTGCTCTCAAGAATCTGTCTATCACTTGGTGTTACGAATAAGGTTATCCATCATTCGTATCGATTGGTTCTCTCCCTTCTTTTCCGAGGGAGAGATTTTTTCTTGTTTCCAGCGGGCAGGTAGGATCACCATTCCCAGAATGGCTCCGGGAAAGATTAGAATGTGAAAGGGACGTGGAGCCCGAGGATGGAGGCAGTCTATCGCCGTAAGGGGTTCCACCGTGTGAGAAGGGCTCGTCTTCGCTGAATGAAAGGTTTCCCTAAAGGCGATAATAGGAGGGTGTAAACATTTATTTTTTATGGAGGTGATGGGGATGAAGATGGAGTTGATTCAGGAGTCCTTAGCGCAATGGGGAGAGCTCAGCATCTATACCGCATCCGGTCAGGTCTTCGAATTGCATAGTGGCGATACCACCTTTGATACATCGAGCAGAGTGATTCGCTTTACCTCCGCGGATGCGAAATATATCATTGATGGGGATGCGGTGGATGTCGTAAAAATGCATTACAGTCATCCGGAGAAATGAACAGAGGTGTCAAGAAGAAAAACAAGCAATGACGACCGTCACAGATCGGTCATCATTTGTAGTGGAGTTTCGTACCTCTAGGTGGCAGGGCCTGATCTTCTCCTATGGGGAATGGAGGATATAAACGAGCTTTATGCTTTTTATGACGATCATGAAAATCAGGGAGAACGTCGTTCACAGCATCTTTCCCTCTGAGGGAAAAGATGCTTCTTCATTATGGGGATGGGGGATGATTTGATCCGGAGAGAATGCTCCTCTTTTTTTCATAGAGGACCATTTTATCTTTGAATTCGTAGCAAATCAAGTTTCCTCTTGAACGTAGGCTGTAAAACCTTTAACATGATACTGTGATGAGTAACATGGTAAAACCCATATCCGGTAATACATTGAGTTGTAGGAGGGTGCAATGGCTACCATAAAAGATGTGGCAAAAAAGGCAGGTGTGGCGGTGGCCACGGTATCACGCGTGCTGAACAATCGTGGGTACATCAGTGATGTCACGCGGCATAAAGTATATCAAGCGATGGAAGAACTGAATTACTTTCCCAATGAAGTGGCTCGATCTTTGCTAAGGAGACGATCCAATGTAATCGGACTTATTATTCCAACGGTGGCTCATCCTTTTTTTGGGGAGTTAACGAGTTATATAGAATTTTTTGCTTATAAGAAAGGATTTAAGGTACTGATCAGTAATTCGATCAATGACAAAAAGAAAGAATTGGAGTATCTCGATTTGCTCGTTAGCAATCGAGTCGATGGAATTATTATGGGAAGCCATACGGTCGAAGTGGATCAATATACGGATCATCGCTACCCTATGGTTACTTTTGATCGAAAGATTGGAGATCAAATCCCTTATGTATACTCAGACAACTACCAAGGGGGTAAATTGGCGACACAGCGATTGATTGAAAAGGGATGTAAAAAAATTGCCCATATCAGCGGGAATTTACATTTGGACATGTTGGCCAATCAACGCCATCAAGCTTACGTGGACACCGTCCGCAACGCCGGTTATGAACCGATGGTGATGGAAGCAGAACTGCATGCAAACGACAACCGGCGTTATGAAGAACTGGTTTATCGTCTATTTGAGAAATATCCGGACATGGATGGTCTTTTTGCCAGCAGCGATTTGTTAGCTTTTTACGCGATGAAGGTCGCTGCATCCCTTGGGAAGAAAATTCCCGATCAATTAAAGGTGGTTGGGTACGACAACATTTTTCTCTCCTCCGTGGTGGTTCCTTCTCTTACCACCATTGCACAACCTGTGAAAGAGATGGCAGAAAGGGCGGTTGACCTATTAATCACTCAGATTGAAGGGAAAACACCGGAATTAGAACACCGCTTCCCGGTCCAACTGATTGAACGGGAAACCTGCTGATAAATTAAAATTTTTAAACATTATATCAAACGATTGACATATGTTAAACGTTTGATATAATGATCACAGAAAGGGAGCTTCTATATATTTCGTTAAGGGGGGATGTCCTTTGAGAAAAGTAAGCGTTTTACTGGCGGTTTTGCTCTCTTTTCTCTTGATCTTATCCGGGTGCGGCACCGGAGGAGAACAAGGGGGGACAGCGAATCAGAATCAGCAGGCGGGGAAACAAAATTCGGTAAAGATCACGCTCATGAATTCAAAGGCTGAGATGCAAGCCACATTTGAAGAAGCTGCGAAAAAATTCCATGAAGAGAACCCGGATATCACCTTGGAAGTGATTCCTACACAAGCAGGTGAAGTACCGTATGAGAAAGCGATGGCCATGTATGGATCCGGAAATGCTCCCACACTCACCATGCTCGATCCTGGGGATGTGATGAAATTTCAGGAAAAAGCCCTTGATCTGTCCGCCGAGAAATGGGTAAATGAGACCGCGGAACATAGCCTAGATGCGGCCACCTTGCCGGATGGCCGGGTGATTGGTTTCCCATTTGCGGTGGAGGGGTATGGGCTGATCTATCATCAGTCCGTTCTTGAGAAGGCAATAGGAGGCCCTTTTGACCCGAAAAGCATAAAGACACGGAGTGATCTCAAAGGGATTCTGCAAAAGATGAAGGATGCCGGAATTGATCCCGTTCTTCTTTCTCCGATGGATTGGTCATTGGCCGGCCATTTTCTACCTGTCGTATATGCGTCCCAATCAAAAGATCCTACGGAAGTGGATGCATTTATTGAACGACTGAAAAAGGGACAAGAAGATTTATTACAGAATAAGGTTTTTAACGGGGTGATGGATACCTTTGATCTTTTGAAAGATTTTAACCTCAATAAGGCCGATCCTCTTTCAGGCACCTATGATCAAGGTCCTCAACTGTTGGGTACGGGAAAGGTGGGGCTATGGTTTATGGGGAATTGGGCTTGGCCGCAAATTCATAGTTTCGATACGGGAAACGGAAACTACGGATTTTTGCCCATTCCCAATAGCGATAATCCATCCGATTACGGCAATCAGCAGATTCCGGTAGGGGTCACCAAATTTTTAATCCTGGATAAGGAACAGAGTACTCCTGAACAACAGGAAGCCGCCAAAAGGTTCCTGAACTGGTTGGTTTATGAGAAGTCGGGGCAAGACTTTCTGGTAAATCAGGCCAATATTATTCCTGATTTTAAAAATATTGCGTTAAAGCCGCAAAATCCCCTTGCCCAATCGATCATGGGATATATGAACGATGGTCAAACGTTGCGTTTTATGACTACGTTGCCACCCGATCATTGGTCACAATTGGGTGCTTCGATGCAGAAGTATCTTTCCGGTAATATTGATCGTAAAACCCTTGCCAAGGAGATTGAAGGATATTGGCAGTCGGTTCAGTAAGCAAATTCTTCTCTAAAAAGTAAAATAACGGATAGGCCGCTATCCGTTATTTTACTTTCGCACCGGTATAGAATGAGGTGAATCTTTATGAGATCAAACTGTGGATTGAAAAAAATTGGATTGAGGCTACTTTTTACAGGTCCTACCTTGTTCATCTTCTTTTCCGTGGTGATTCTCCCTTTTTTGTATGGAATATATCTAACCTTTACGGATTGGAATGGCATCTCCGCTCAACATCAATTCATTGGACTTAAAAATTATCTAGCCGTTTTTCTAGATGTTCATTTCTGGACTTCTCTTTCTTTGACGATGAAATATGTCATCGTATCGGTGGTGTTGATCAATCTGATCTCCTTTGTCCTTGCGTATCTCTTAACCGTTGGATTAAAGGGGGAAAACCTGTACCGAGCCGGTTTTTTTACACCCAATTTAATCGGAGGAATTGTTTTAGGATTCTTGTGGCAATTTATTTTTTCCAATGTACTGGTATACGTGGGGAAGGGATTGGGAATTGAGGTTTTGGCCAAATCCTGGCTTTCTGACCCATCATCCGCTTTTTGGGCTTTGGTATGGGTCACCGTCTGGCAGTATTCGGGGTATATGATGGTGATTTATATTGGTGGGCTGTTGAATGTTCCAAAGGATTTGTTGGAAGCTGCGAGTATAGATGGAGCAACGGGATTTGTGAGGTTAACACGTATTATTCTACCGCTCATCGTCCCTTCCATGATTGTCTCCGTCTTTCTTTCTCTTCAACGAAGTTTTATGGTTTATGATCTTAATCTTTCCTTAACCGGCGGCGGGCCTTACAAAAGCACCGAAATGGTATCCATGTTCGTCTATCGAAAAGCCTTCCTGTCCCAGCAGTATGGGGTGGGACAGGCGGAAGCTTTTGTATTATTTGTCGTGGTGGCTCTCATCACGCTGACTCAAGTTTACTTCAGTAAAAAGCGAGAGGTGGAGGCTTGATGCGTAGCAATGGATGGAAGATCATTTTGATGCGTGTTGGACTCACCGTTGCACTTCTTTTTTACCTCATTCCTTTTTTTCTCATTCTGATGAATTCTTTCAAGAGCAGAAACGAAATCCTCTCAAATCCCTTATCCTTACCACTCCGTTTCAATTTGGAAAATTACCTACAGGCGATGCAGAAGATGAATTTTTGGCATAGCTTCTTCAATTCCCTAGTGATTACCTCATTCAGTGTGGTGGGCATCACCCTATTGTCTGCCATGACCGCCTACTTTTTTGTACGAAGAAAAACGAAATGGAATCAATTCATCTTTTTTCTCATGGTCGCTTCGATGATTATTCCTTTTCAGGCGATCATGATTCCCCTGGTAAAGATCTATGGAACCCTTGGGTTTTTCAATAACAAATGGGCTTTGATCTACATGTATATTGGGTTCGGCTCCTCTTTGGCCGTTTTTATCTACCATGGGATGATCAAGAGCATCCCGTACGAACTAGAGGAAGCAGCCATGATCGATGGGACCACACCCCTTCAAACCTTTTTCTTCATCATTTGGCCTCTTTTGCGCCCAACGACCCTGACCATAGTGATTCTGGATGTGTTATGGATTTGGAATGATTTCTTGCTTCCCTCTTTGGTTCTCAATCCACCGGGGGAACGGACGCTTCCCTTGGCCACTTACTATTTCTACGGAACGTATACCGTCGATTATGGGCTGGTCATGTCCGGGCTTGTGCTCACAATCATCCCAGTACTATTCGTCTATCTCTTTTTGCAGCGTTACATTCTCTCAGGTGTCATGCAAGGATCGATTAAATAAACGAGTGTAGGATGGGTGAGTATGAATTTAAAACATCTGGAACAGATAAATAAGGCAGAATTGGCAGTGAAAACGAATGAAGAGCGCGTGAGAAATGATCCCCATCGGCTGGCTTACCATATCATGGCTCCAGCCCATTGGATGAATGATCCCAATGGCTTGCTTTACGTGAATGGGGAGTATCATGTATTTTACCAACATCACCCGTTTGATCCCTATTGGGGTTCTATGCACTGGGGGCATGTGAGAAGCAAAGATCTTGTTCATTGGGAGAGATTACCCATTGCCCTGGCACCGAGTGAAGAATATGATCAGGACGGGTGTTTTTCGGGTAGCGCCGTGGTAGATGATGAGGGACGCATCATCTTGTTTTACACGGGAAATCAATGGCTGGATCAAAGCAAAGAAAAAATCCGCCAAACGCAGTGCATGGCGATAAGTACGGACGGGGTTTGCTTTATCAAAGATCGAGCAAATCCAGTGATTGCTGAACCCCCTTTTCCTTGCGACGGACATTTTCGTGACCCGAAGGTATGGAAGCATGATGATGCTTGGTTTATGATTTTAGGCACCAAAGAGGAGGGGAAGGGGAAGGTGGTATTGTACCGTTCATTTGATCTAAGGCAATGGGAGTATCGGGGAGTGATCGCAGAGAGTGATGGGACCTTGGGATATATGTGGGAATGTCCGGATCTTTTTTCCTTGAATGGTCATGAGGTCCTGCTCTTTTCTCCACAAGGTGTTTCTGCGATTGGAAACGGTGATAAGGGGTCCCACACGACGGGATATTTTGTCGGTCACTTTGATTATGAAACGGTGAAGTATACCCATGACAAATTTCACGTGTTAGATCATGGATTTGATTTTTATGCAGCCCAAACGTTTTTGGACGGGCAGGGAAGGCGCATTTTAATTGGGTGGATGGATCGATGGGATACGAAGATGCCCACGCAAGAAAAGGGGTGGGCGGGAGCTCTTACCGTTCCAAGGGTGCTGAACCTTACCGATGACGGGCGTATTCGGATGCAGCCCGTTCAGGAATTGCAAAAACTGCGAGGTCGCGCCGTTCAAATCAACGAGTTAGAGATTATGCCGGGGGATTTCTATGTTCACCCAGAGTTGCGAGGAGATCGCCTTGAACTCATGATCTTCTTATCCTTGAAAAAATCAAATGCACGCTTCTTCGAGTTGGATCTGCGCTGTTCGCAGGATGGAAGTGAAAAGACGGTCCTGCGGTACGATTTCCAACAATCGGTGGTTACGCTGGACCGGAACTTATCCGGAATCGGGGAAGGGGGGGTCTCAAGTTCTACCATAGATGTGCGAAAAAGGGATGAAATGTTATTTCATCTATTGATCGACCGTTCTTCTGTCGAAATATTTATCAATGAAGGGGAAATCGTTATGACCAGCAGGATCTACCCCTCGCCGACCAGCGACCAAATTCGCTTTGCGGCAGAAGGGGGAAGCGTCTGCTTGCAATCGGTACAGGGATGGTTATTAAAGGATATCTGGACCCCGATCCCCTTGGAGGAATAAGGGATAAGACGAGACGGGTGCTTCGTCCCAATAGTGAACCCGCAAAAACCGTTGTGAACTTTCATTTATGCAGTTCAAGGAGTTTATCATTTATATGGAGTCCTCTTCTTCCGTTTCCCCGGAAGAGATATTTTTACTTCCGGTTCCAGTGGGCAGCGATAGGAGGATCACCATACCCAAGATAAGAATCGTTCCCAGAAGGGAATAGGCCGTATACGGGACATGGAGCCAAAGAACGGAGGCGGCAACCGAGGTGAGCGGCTCCAACACCGAAAGAAGGCTGGCCTCCGTGGGTGAGATATATTTCAGGCTTTCCATAAAAAGAAAGAAAGCCAAAAAGGTTCCGAAAAAAATGATGAAGAAGATATAAAAGAGGGAGCTCCAAGACCAAGTGACCCCTTCAATTTTCCAGGGAGCGGTGAATAAGGACATGAAGCTTCCCCCGATCACCATTCCCCAACCCACCGTGATCGCGGACCCGTAGGAAGCCAATAAGCGGATGGGGAAGAGGGTATTGAAGGCCAAGGCAACGGCGGACAGGATCCCCCAAAAAAGGGCCTCGGGGGTTACCTCCAATTTGTCCCAGGACCCGTTCGACACGAGGAAGTAGGTCCCTGCCAGGGCCATGAGTAGAGCCAATCCGATTTTCCCGCTTATCCTCTGCCTGAATCGAACGGCGAGATAGAGGGTAATCAGGGCAGGAGCCAAATATTGAAGAAGGGTGGCGACGGCCGCGTTCCCCGCGTGGATCGCCGCAAAATAGGTATATTGGACCGACAACGTTCCGAATAACCCATAGAGAAGGAGCCGATTTCGATCTCCTCGAACCATCCACACGTCAAAAAGAGTGTTGGAGTTTTGCAGGGATGCGAAAATAAGCAAGAGGACGCCTGCCGCAAGCATCCTCACCGTAACTAACCACGAGGGGGTAAATCCCATCCCCTGAAAAAGGGGTTGGGCGAAGGTGCCTGATAAACCCCAGAAGATGGCGGCCGTAATCACCATCACGACGCCTATGGTTCTTACATATGAAGAACTTCTTTTTTTCTCTCCCATATCCATGATCCTATCTTTATTCTTTTCAGGATAACCGATTTGCAGAAGTGAAACCCCTCCGCAACCTGGAGGGGTTGTTTTTTGTGGAACTTATAAATCAACACGGGTAACCGAGGCGATCTCGGGAAGGGTAGAAAGGGCCTCCGCATCGGCATCGCTGATCGCTTTATCGACAGTAAGGAGCATGATGGCATTTCCTCCTTGGTCGGTACGTCCCACTTGCATGGAAGCGATATTGACGTCTCGGGAACCGAGGAGAGATCCTACGCGACCGATGACACCGGGTTTATCAAAATGGCGAACGTAAATGAGGTGCCCGGTGGGGGCTAAATCTACGGTATAGTGGTCTACCTTCACGAAACGGGCTCCATATCCGTTGAGGGAAGTGCCGGCAACCAGATGTTCACCTGAGTCGGTCTTCACTTTGACGGTGATCAGATTGGCGAATCCTCCTGCCGATTCGCTCTTCTGTTCTTGGATCAGGATCCCCCGCTGCTTGGCAAGATAGAGGGCATTGACGTAATTGACCCGGGCTTCCAGATGATGACTCAATAAACCTTTCAGGATGCTGCGGGTCAGGGGCCCCATCTCCTCCTCTCCCAATTCGCCCGCATAGGCAATCTCCACCTCTTTGATCGCACCTTTTGTAACTTGTGCTAAGAAGAGACCCATCTTTTCACTTAATTGGAGATAGTTCTCCAATTTTTTCATGAGATGCGGTGGGATCGAGGGCAGGTTGACGCTGTTTTTATAGGGCTCGTTTCGAAGCACCTTTAAAATCTCTTTGCTTACATCAATCGCCACGTTCTCTTGGGCTTCCACGGTGGAGGCTCCAAGATGGGGAGTGGCAATCACTTGGGGAAGCTCGAGGAGGGGATGGTGGATGGCCGGCTCTTCTTCGAAGACATCGAGGGCGGCACCTGCCACCTTTCCTTCTTTGATTGCTTCATAGAGCGCCATTTCGTCAATAATTCCTCCCCGGGCGCAATTGAGAAGATAAACCCCATCCTTCATGCTCCGGATCTCTTTCTTCCCGATCAGGTGCCGGGTTTCCTTGGTCAGGGGGGTGTGTACCGTGATAAAATCTGCCTTTGTTAGGACCTCTGTAAGTTCTACGGCTGCAATTCCCAGTTTCTCCGCTTTCTCCCGGGTGAGATAAGGGTCGTAGGCGAGAACGTTCATATTGAAGGCTTTGGCCCGCTTTGCCACTTCTGTTCCGATCCTTCCCAACCCGACGATCCCTAGGGTTTTCCCTGAAAGTTCCACGCCTACGAACGATTTCCGGTCCCATTTGCCGTTTTTTAACGAGAGATAAGCTTGAGGGATACGGCGGGCTAAGGCCATCATCATGGAGAAAGTGTGCTCTGCCGTGGAGACGGTATTTCCATCGGGGGCGTTGATAACGATCACCCCTTGTTCGGTGGCCGCATTCAGGTCAATGTTATCCACCCCGACGCCTGCCCGTCCGATCACTTTGAGGCGTACGGCACGGGAGAGGAGGTTTCGGGTTACCTTCGTCTGGCTGCGAACGAGGAGGGCATCATATTCTCCGATGATCTCCGACAGTTCCGCCTCCGTTTTTCCCGTAATTTGATCGACTTCTACATCGCTGGCTTCCAGAAGGGCTTGGATCCCGTCAGGGCTTAAAGGGTCACTGATCAATACTTTATAGGTCATCGCTTATACACCTCCTGAGCAGCTGCAACCCCTGCCCCCAAGGTGACTTCGTGGCCCACCTTTTGCAGGGCTAATTCCATGGCTCCAAGATACTGAAGAACATCGGTAGGTGAACAATATCCCATGTGCCCGATGCGGAAGATCCGATCTTTCAAGTGTCCCTGGCCGCTGGCGAATACGATATTGAATTCTTTAGACATGACGGTACGGAACGCACCGGGGGTAAAATCGTCCGGGATCACGGCGGTTACGGTGGGGGAGGAGTACCTCTCTTCAGCCACCAACAGGGGGACCCCCATAGCTCTTATTCCGGCGCGGGTCATCTTCATCATTAATAGATGCCTTTTCAATGTCTCCTGCAATCCTTCTTCTTCAATCAAAGAGAGGGATTGGTCCAACGCGAAGAGATGAGAGACGGCAGGAGTGAAAGGTACCGTATCTTCTCCTAAACTTTTCTTATATTTTAATAGATCCAGGTAAAAGCGGGGACGGGGATTGTTGGAGATTTTCGTCCATGCTTTTTCGCTCACAGCGAGGAAAGCGAGCCCAGGCGGGAGCATGAGCGCTTTTTGTGAGCCGGTGACCACGAGATCGATCTTCCACTCGTCCATGCGCATCTCCGCTCCTCCAATGGAAGAGACTCCGTCGACGGCGATTAAAGCATCGGAATGTTCATGGACAACGTGCGCGATTTGATCAATAGGGTTTAAAACTCCGGTAGAGGTCTCGCTATGGGTGGCGAAAACGACTTTCACGCCGGGATGGGAGTTTAATGCCTTTTTCACCTGCTCAGGATCGACAGGCTCCCCCCACTCTGTCTCTACGGCATGTACCGTGAGCCGGTATGCCTCCAGAATTTTCCTGAACCGGTCTCCGAAGGCACCCGTTACAAGAACGAGGACCTCTTCTCCCTCCTGGGTCAGATTGACGGCGGCGGCTTCCAATCCGGAGGTTCCGCTTCCGGCTACGATGAGGACGTCGTTTTTTTCGGTCCCGAATAATGGACGAAGGCGAGGGATCAGTTTTTTAATCCTTTCGCTTACTTGTCGGTCCCTATGTCCCACCATGGGTTGAAGCAAAGCCCGATTTACGCTGGGGGGAATCGGGGTGGGACCTGGGATCCGCAGAATGAGTTGGTCTTTCAGCATGGTTTTCTCCTCCTATTTTTTCTCTTTAGTAATAAAAAAACCCTTCGCTCCCAACCGAACGGTAAGGGGCGAAAGGGAATTTCCATCGCGGTGCCACCCTTATTCACTATCCTCTTGCGAGAGATAGTCTTCACAGGTTAATAACCATCGCCATGATAACGGGACGATCCGTCTGAGCATACTCCAATTTCCGCTCAGGGGCTCCAAAGCGCTCTGGATATGAGGAGGACCGCCGGTTTCCAGCTGCCCCGGCTCTCTAGAGGTCCTGTTCCTTATCCCTCTTTTTCATCGCCTCTCGAATATGCATAAGTTTCAGAACCTTAAATTACTAACAAAATATCATGGTTACAGGCAAATGTCAACCCCTTTTCGCTAGATTTCTATTCATATTTTCTTCCGGTTTTACATAGAGATAAATTGACATGATTCTATGACCCATGATCTTTTTATTGAATAAGATATAGGTGTAGCCGCAGGCAAGGCTTTCAAGAGGTGGGACCATGGCGTTTCGAACCAGGAATCGTCTCTCTTTATTATCTAAAGTTTTGGGAATTCTCCTCGCGGTGGGTGGAGTTACCATTCTCCTCACCACGTTGCCTGTCTGGGTTTGGTTCCTTCTTCTTGGGATGGGGATGATCGCGGGAGGTTGGTACCTCTATTTTTATCGGTAAAGGGGGGAATAACGTGAGATTTTATACGATTAAGCTGCCTAAAGCGATCAGTGTGGTGGTTCGTTTCATTATACAGACCTTCTCCCGGGAGACAAAGAAAAAAGTCGTAAAAAAATAGAAAAGCACCTTTTCCCAGGTGCTTTTTTCTTTTCCATGGATTAAACACGGGTCACAAGTCCGGATTTCAATGCTTTTGCACTCACGTAAACGCGTTTTGGTTTCCCATCCACCAAGATGCGGACCTTCTGCACGTTTACTCCCCATTTCCGTTTAGTGGCGCGCATGGAGTGGCTGCGCTGATTCGCAAAATGCGGTTTTTTACCGGTCACGTAGCATTTGCGGGACATCTCTTACACCTCCTCTACGATGCCTGCAAAAAAGATTTAAGACTCGAAATCACGCTTTACCATGATAACACAGACCTTTCAGGATTTCAACCTGAAATGGGGCGAAGAAATGAGTATGGTTTTCTTTTCATCTTGCTTTGTAGTAAAATAAAGTTACTTATGGTTTTGTGTGAAAAGGGGGGACAAGTGTGCCTTACGTCGAAGAAACGGAAAAGGGGAAGCTCTATATCAATGAGAATGTGATCGCCCGTATCGCCGGAGGGTCGGCCATGGAGGTTTTTGGCGTGGTGGGTATGGCTTCCCAACAGTTCCTCAAAGACGGCTTTGCAGAACTGCTGGGGAGGGAAAATTTGACAAAGGGAATTGATGTTCACATCGTAGATCAAGAAGTAAATCTTAACCTTTACATTATTGTGAGTTATGGAACCAAAATATCCGAAGTGGCCCACAATGTGCAGGAACGGATTCGTTATGCCTTGCAGGAAATCGCCGGTATATCGGTCAACAAGGTGAACATCATCGTACAAGGGGTTCGCGTATAATCTGTTTTTTGTGAATTGGCCTCGAAGTGAAATGAAAGAAGAAATACATGAAAACAAGGCTGGGGAAGAAAAAGAGGAGCCGACAAGGTTCGTATCAAGGAACAGGGTAAGGAGGCAAATGAGTGAAACATTCGGAGATCGATGGGTACCTCTTCGCGCGGATGGTGGTGGGAGCGGCAACCCATTTGAAACAGAATAAAAAAAAGGTGGACGATTTAAATGTCTTCCCGGTACCCGATGGGGACACGGGGACCAACATGACCTTATCTCTCACTTCCGGGGTAAATGAAATGGAGAAATCCCCTTCTTCGGATATTGGAAAAGTAGCCCAGGCATTGTCTAAGGGGTTGCTCATGGGGGCCAGGGGAAATTCCGGGGTCATCTTGTCTCAGCTTTTTAGAGGGTTTGGGAAAGCGATTGCAGATCAGTCTACCATTGGTGCCCTCGAGTTTGCCAATGCGCTGCAGCAAGGGGTGGAAACGGCATATAAAGCGGTCATGAAGCCTGTGGAAGGAACCATGCTGACCGTGGCGAAGGAGGCGGCGAAAGAGGCGTTAATGAGGGCGAAGAGGGAGAAGGATCTCACCCTCCTCATGAAGGATGTTTTACGGGCTGCAAAGGATGCCCTTGCCCGGACACCTGAGCAACTCCCCATCTTAAAGCAGGTGGGCGTTGTGGATTCCGGAGGCCAAGGTTTGGTTTTTGTCTACGAAGGATTTCTCTCCGTTTTGGCAGGAGAAGAGTTGGAGAGCGAGAATGAAGGCGTTCTTCATGATCTTTCCATCGCGGACGACTTGACCGAAATCGCCCATGAACGTTTGCCGGCCCAAGTAGGCATGCGCCCTGAAGAGATTGAATTCGGGTATTGCACTGAATTTATTATAGGTCTTAATAAACTTTACCAAGGAAATTTTGATGAAGCATTATTTCGGACTCATCTTAGTCAATACGGGGATTCCCTCTTGGTCATTTCCGATGATGAATTGGTGAAGGTACATATCCACGCCGAACACCCCGGTGAGGTATTAAGCTACGCCCAACAGTATGGAGATTTTAAGAAGATTAAAATCGAAAATATGCGGGAACAGCTGGGGGAGATCTTGGATCGAGAGGAGGGGAAGAAGGGAGGAGGGGATCAAATGGAAACGGCCGGGAACGAGGATGAGCCACATCCTGCCCCAAATCCTGCTTTAACATCAGAACCGGAGAACAGGTCCCCGTACGCCCTGGTTGCCGTCGCTGCAGGAGAAGGTTTGGAGGAGATTTTTAGGAGCATCGGCGTTACGGAATTGATCCAAGGGGGCCAAACCATGAATCCCAGCACGGAAGAGATCGTTCATGCGATAGAGAAATTGAACGCGGATCACGTCTTTATTCTACCGAATAACAGCAATATCATTATGGCGGCGGAGCAGGCGAAGGAACTGGTTCATGTTCCGGTGACGGTCATCCCGACCAAAACGATCCCACAAGGAATTGCGGCCGCCATCGCCTTTGATCCCTTTGCATCCCCCGTCGAAAACGAGGAGAGGATGAACGAAGCCCTTTCCCGGGTAAAGACAGGACAAATCACCTATGCCGTCAGGGATTCCAAATTTGGTGAAGTGGAGATCAAAGAAGGGGATTATCTCGGCATACGGGAAAAGGAAATCGTCATCAGCGATCCCGATCTCTCTCACGTAGCCAAAGGGTTAATTTCTCAAATGGTGGGAAAAGAAGATTCCATCTTGACGCTGATCACAGGGGAAGGGGTAGAGGCTGCCCTGGTGGATGAACTGGTCTCTTTCGTTCATAAAGAGTATCCGGATTTGGAAGTGGAACGGCAGTATGGTGGACAGCCGGTTTACCTTTTCCTCTTTTCGGTTGAATAGGAGGGCGATATGATGGAGAAGCAAGTCGTTCTGGTGACTGATAGTACCGCCGATATTCCTCGAACGCTCATTGAGGAATTAGGGATCTATGTCATTCCTTTAAAAGTCCATTTTGACGGAGAGACTTTCTTGGACGGGGAGAGCATCACCCCGCCCCTCTTTTATCAAAAAGTAAGTCAGGTTCGGGATCTGCCCACCACTTCCCAGCCATCCCCCCTCGATTTTGTCTCTTTGTACGAGAGGATTGTCGAAGAACACCCCGGTTCCCATATCGTATCCATTCATCTCTCCGGTGCGCTGAGCGGCACGGTTCAATCGGCCCATATCGCCCGGGAGATGGTGGCAGGGAAGATCCCCGTGACGGTGATCGATTCCAAAAAAGCTTCTTATGCGATCGGGATTATCGTGGTAGCTGCGGCGGAGAAAGCGAAGAAGGGAGTTCCTGTGGATCCCCTCCTTCAATACGCGTGGGATTTGGTAGGCAATACCCATGTTTATTTCATGGTGGATACCCTTCACCATCTTCAGAAGGGGGGACGAATCGGTCGAGCCCAAGCCATCGTGGGCACTCTCCTTAATGTAAAGCCGATTCTCTCCCTGGATGAAATGGGGCAAGTGTACGCAAAAGAAAAAGCGAGGGGAGAAAAAAAGGCGCTGCAACGGATTTTAGAGTTGTTGCAACAAGAGGCGAAGAGGTATCATAAAATACGATTAGGGATCTCCCATGCCGATGTTCCGGAAAGGGCGAACGAGGTGAGGGAGATGTTAGAGAAGACCTTTCCCGGCGCCCCTATCGTGGTGACGGAGATCGGGGCGGTGATCGGCACGCATGTGGGAAAAGGAACGGTGGCCATCGCCCTTGCCCCCGACGAGGAGTAAGATGGAGGGGTAACGTAAATGAAATATCGTTCTGTCTTTGACATTATTGGTCCGATCATGATCGGTCCGTCAAGTTCCCATACGGCCGGTGCCGCGCGAATTGGGCGTATGGCCCGTTCCCTCTTCGGCAGAAAGCCGGAAAGGGCCGAGATTACCTTTTATGGCTCCTTTGCACAGACGTATAAGGGGCATGGGACGGAAGTTGCCATCGTTGGAGGAATCCTTGACTTCGACACCTTTGATCCCCGTATGGTCGATTCTCTCACCATCGCAAAAGAAAAAGGGATTCAATTGAAGGTAGATGTGAGCGAAGAGCCGACCGACCATCCCAATACGGCCAGGGTTTGTTTGGAAGATGAAAAAGGAAGGCTGGAAATCGTAGGAATCTCCATCGGCGGAGGAAAGGTGGAGATTGTGGAGTTAAACGGTTTTAAGCTTTCCCTCTCCGGAGAATACCCTGCCCTTCTCGTTCTCCATGAAGATCGTTTTGGGATGATTGCCGCCGTAGCCAATCTTTTATCCAAACATGAGATCAATATCGGCAATATGCAGGTCTCCCGGAAAGGGAAAGGGAAAGAGGCTCTTATGATCATTGAAACGGACCAAAACGTCCCCCCTCCCATGGCGGAAGAGATCCGCAAAATTCCTTTCATCATGAATGTAGCGGTCATATGGCCCTAAGGAGCGATTGAGATGTTTCGAACCATTGCCGAACTCATCGAACAGGCAGAGAATGGGAAGATGCGGATCGCCCAGGTGATGATCGATCAGGAGCAGGAGATCTCCGGACGCAGCGTCGAAGCGATTCGACAGGAAATGGAACGAAATCTACAGGTGATGGAACAAGCCGTAAACCGGGGGATGACGGAAGAGATTCGGTCCCGCAGCGGTTTAACCGGAGGAGATGCCCGTAAACTCCTACGTTATTTGGAGGAAGGGAAGAGCCTTTCAGGAGAGCCGATCTTACGTGCGGTGATGGGGGCGATGGCGACCAACGAAGTGAATGCGGCGATGGGAACGATTTGCGCCACTCCCACGGCCGGTTCGGCAGGCGTTGTGCCGGGCGTCCTTTTCGCCTATGCGCCTCGTCTCGGGGCTTCCAGGGAGATGATGGTGGATTTCCTCTTTACGGCGGGCGCCTTCGGTTTTTGCGTGGCCAATAATGCCTTTATCTCCGGAGCGGCAGGGGGATGCCAGGCAGAAGTCGGTTCCGCTACGGCGATGGCGGCCGGAGCTTTGACGGAGATGGCCGGGGGGACGCCAACCCAAGCAGGGCATGCCTTTGCCATCGCTTTGAAGAACCTGCTGGGTCTGGTCTGCGATCCGGTGGCTGGGCTTGTGGAGGTCCCCTGTGTAAAGAGGAATGCCATGGGGGCTGCGGTCGCTTCCATGGCTGCCGATATGGCCTTGGCGGGGATTGAAAGCGTTATTCCCCCGGATGAAGTGGTTTTGGCCATGTATAGGGTTGGGCGCATGATGCCCGGTGCCTTGAGAGAAACCGCATTAGGAGGGTTGGCAGCTACGCCGACGGGAAAGGCTTTGGAAAGAAAGATCTTCGGCGAGCTAAGGAAATGACGGGAACACGGTTAGAAGAACCTTTGGGTAATCTGAAAGGAATTGGAAAGAATCGAGTGGAGTTGCTCAGATCCCTAGGGATTGAGACGGTAGGGGATCTCCTATTCTATTTTCCCTTTCGCTACGATGATTTCCGTTTTAGGTCGTTAAGAGAGATGAGAAGGGAGGAGCCCCTGTCCATTCGAGGGATTGTGGCTTCCGAACCCATGCTCCGCTATTATACCAAGAAGAAATCCCGTTTGGCCGTCATCGTTGAGACGGAAGAGATGCCCGTAACGGCCGTCTGGTTTAATCAACCTTATATGAAAGAACGCCTTCAACCCGGAAAACGCCTCTTTCTCTTTGGGAAATATGATCCTCTCAAACAGCAGATCGTGGTGAGCGAAACCTCCTTTAACGAGGAGAAGAAAACGAACCGAAACGGCTTGCAGCCGGTTTACTCCGTTTCAGGCTCCGTGAGCGTAAAATGGCTAAGAGGCATCATCGAGGAATCCCTGCGACTGTACGGGGAGGAGATTGAAGAGATCTTGCCTGATGAATTGGTTACGCGTTATCGGCTGATGGACCGACGGGAAGCGGTAAGAACCCTTCATTTTCCCCCCGATGAGACGGCCCTCGCTTTGGCCCGACGGCGTATGGTCTATGAGGAGCTCTTTCTCTTTCAACTGAAACTGCAGGCATATAAGCGCATCAACAAGGCGATTCCTGACGGAACGGTCCACCGGTTTCCCATGGAGAAGATTGAGGAGTTTATAAGGAATCTTCCTTTCCCCCTCACCAACGCCCAGCGGCGGGTGATCGATGAGATTTTGTCCGATATGCGCTCTCCCTATGGAATGAATCGCCTTCTTCAGGGAGATGTGGGCTCGGGAAAGACGGTGGTGGCCGCCGTCGCCCTTTATGCCGCCGTTTTGGCAGGATATCAGGCGGCTTTTATGGTACCCACAGAAATCTTGGCGGAGCAGCATTACCGTACGCTGAAGGAACTTCTGGAGCCGCAAGAGGTAACCATTGCCCTTTTGTCAGGGAACATTTCCGCCGGAAGGAGACGAGATCTTCTAGGAGAGGTAGCCTTGGGATGGATCGACATCCTCGTTGGAACCCATGCCCTCATTCAGGAGGATGTTTCTTTTCATTCGTTGGGGCTTGTGATCACCGATGAGCAACACCGCTTTGGAGTAAGGCAAAGAAAAATCCTGCGTGAGAAAGGAAAGCGGCCCGACATTCTTTTTATGACGGCGACTCCGATTCCCCGAACCCTAGCGATTACCGCTTTCGGAGATATGGAGATATCCACTTTAGACGAAATGCCTGCAGGGAGAAAGCCTGTAACCACCGAATGGACGGTTCCGGAGCGTTGGGATCGGGTTTGCGCCCTTTTGCGTCAAGAGATGGAAAAAGGACGACAAGCCTATGTGATCTCCCCCCTCATCGAGGAGTCGGAGAAGATGGACCTGGCCAATGCTACGGACCTTTATATGAAGCTGGTTAAGACCTTTCCCCAGTTTCGCGTCGGGCTCATGCATGGACGCCTTCCGTCCAAGGAAAAGGATGATGTGATGTCCCGCTTTGTAAAAGGGGAGATCGATCTTCTCGTTTCCACTACCGTGGTGGAGGTAGGCGTCAATGTTCCCAATGCGACGGTCATGGTGATTGTAGATGCGGACCGTTTTGGGTTGGCTCAACTTCATCAGCTCCGAGGGCGGGTAGGGCGGGGGGGAGAGAAATCATACTGTATTCTGATCGCCGATGCCAAATCGGAAACGGCCAGGGAGCGAATGAATGTGATGCGGGAAACCCATGACGGATTTGAAATCGCCCGCAGGGATTTGGAACTGAGGGGACCCGGAGATTTTTTCGGTACGAAGCAGAGCGGACTTCCCGATTTCCGACTCGCCGACCTAACCTCTTCACGGGATTTTAAGATCTTAGAAATCGCACGGGAAGATGCGGCTCGCCTCCTAGAAACGGATTCTTTCTGGACGGATCCTGCCTGGAAAAAGCTTCGCCATTATTTAAAAAAAGAGGCGAGTCTGGAGGAGAAAATTCTCGATTAACCAATAGAACCTGTAGAGGGGCTTTTTGAGGAATTCAAAAAAGGAGCACCTGCGGGGTACGCAGATGCTCAATTGGGAGAGGAGAAACCGGAGGAAGAGCTTATGGGGAAACGTAAGTCTTCTCCGCGGTTGTCGGCGACACTTCCGTGCCGCTATCCATATCTTTTCCCCACTTGTGGAAATATATACATACGTTGTAAAAAAAATAGGCTCAACAAATCAAAGGGGCAAAGGAGGTTGGGGGATGCGGGTTATTTCAGGGAAGTGGAAGGGAAGAAAGCTTTTCGCCGTCCCCGGCCGCACGACGAGACCCACTGCAGATAAGGTAAAAGAAGCCCTTTTTAACATGATTGGTCCCTATTTCACAGGGGGAATCGGTCTTGATCTTTTTGCCGGGACGGGGGGATTGGGCATTGAGGCTTTGAGCAGGGGATTTGACCGCTTCATTTTTATCGACCGGGATATCAGAGCGGTGGAGACAATTCGCGCCAATTTAAAACAAGTGGGGGGATGGGACGAAGCGGAGGTTTACAGGAGTGATGCCGATCGCGCCCTTTCCCAACTCAAAAAGAGGGGATTTCGGTTTCACCTCGTTTTCATGGATCCTCCCTATGCGGAGGAGAAGAACGTTCATTTCCTGGAAAGGTTTCTCGAGGAGAACCTTTTGGAACCTGGAGCGATCGTCGTTGTGGAGAGGGATCGGGAACGGGAGATTCACTTCCGGGATACCCGTCTTCCGCTATGGAAAGAGAGTCGTTTCGGCGATACCGCTTTGAGCATTTATCTGAGAGAGAAGTCGCCTTAAGCTTTTAAGAAAAGCGAATCAAAAACTCTCTTGATTTCTTATGAAGCAAGGATTAAGGTAAAATGGATTGATGTTTGAGGGTTGATGAAGTTGAACGAGGGCAGGTGAACGTGATATGAGTATCGCGGTATATCCAGGGAGTTTTGATCCCGTCACTTTTGGACATTTGGATGTGGTAGAGAGGGGGGCGAAGGTTTTTGATCGGGTGATTGTGGCCGTTTTACAAAATCGAAGCAAATCTCCCCTTTTTACGATTGAAGAGAGGGTGGCTTTACTTAAGAAGACGACGTTCCATTTGCCAAATGTGGAAGTAGACTCCTTCAACGGACTCCTGATTGATTACATGCACTCAAAGAATGCGAAAGCGATCATTAAGGGGCTTAGAGCCGTTTCAGATTTCGAATATGAGATGCAAATGGCGCTCATTAATAAGAACCTCGATCCCTCCATAGAAACCTTCTTTATGATGACGAATACCCAATATTCTTTTTTAAGTTCCAGCATCGTCAAGGAGATCGCCAAGTATGGGGCTCCGGTCGGAGATCTTGTTCCCAAAGTGGTGGAAGAGGCGCTCCGGTTAAAGTTTCAACAGGGGGAATAACTTTCATGACGGGTTCCAAGGAATGAACTTCAAAGGTCTTGTCGAAAAGTTTCGGCAGGATTTTTTCTTTTTCCGGCGAATTTTCTTAAGAGAGAAAACCGTCAAAAAGTAGGGATTATGCATGAAAAGCAGCGAATTGGAGCAGAAGATCATCGGACATGCCGTTTCTGTCCGGGCTTCCGACATTCATGTAGAGCCCCGGGATGGTTGGTGGGAGATCCGTCTTCGGATTCACGGAATACTCGTCCATTTTATGAGATTAGACGCTGAAGAAGGAGGAGCCCTCGTTCAGCGGTTGAAGGTAAAGGGGAAGATGAATATTAGCGAAAAGCGTCTTCCCCAGGATGGAAGTTATACGTTTCAGACAGAAGATGGATCTTCTTATGATCTCCGTCTCTCTACGTTGCCTACGATCGAAGGTGAAAAAGTAAGCCTTCGCATTTTATATCGGGAACCGGAATACTCCCAAATGGATCAACTCGGGTTCTCCCCTCTCGATTTGCAAGAGGTGTTGTCCTGGCTTAAAGATCCGATGGGGCTCATTTTAATCACAGGGCCCACCGGTTCCGGGAAGACGACGACCCTTTATGCGATGTTGCAAACTTTAAATACCGGACGTTATAACATCTGTACGATCGAAGATCCCATCGAATTCCGTATTGAGGGGGTTAACCAAGTACAGGTGAATGAAGAAGCAGGTTTGACCTTTTCCCAGGGACTCCGATCTCTCCTCAGGCAAGATCCCGATGTGATCATTATTGGGGAGATTCGGGATCGGGAAACGGCCGATATGGCGATCCGTGCCAGTCTGACCGGTCACCTGGTATTGGCCACCTTACATACATTGGACGCGGCTACGGCCATTACTCGTTTGTTGGAGATGGGAATCGAACCCTATTTGGTTACCACAGCGGTTAAAGGAGTAATTTCTCAGTGTATGCATAGCATTCCTTGTCCCCATTGCAATGGAGTAGGATGCCGTCATTGCGGGAATATGGGATTTTCGCACCGGACTCCCATCTTTGAAGTGCTTCGCATTAATGAGGAGCTCTCTCTTTATATCCTGGAAAAACGACCTGCAAATGAGATTCGCCGGGCTTCAAAAGGAATGATTTCAACCCAGATGGAACTTCACTATGGGGGGATTTATCATTCGTAAACTGCGGTTGCAAAAAAGATCTTCATGGAAATGGGGGGAGTTGTCCCGTTTTGCCCAACAGTTAGGGAAGCTTCTCCAGGCGGGCCTTCCGATTATGACGGCTTTAGAGCTGCTCTATCGGCAAGAGAGAAAAAGGAAAAGGGAGCTTATGCACATGATGGCAAGGTTGACTGAGGGAAAGGGGCTGACCGATGCTTTTCAGGATGCCGGCTTTCCGCCTCTCTTTCTCTCCCTGATGGGAATGGCGGAATATCATGGTGAAATCGGGAAGAGCTTGATACAGATCGGGGACTGGTATGAGCGGAATGACCGGTTCAAAAGGAATATGATCCAAAAACTATCCTACCCTTTTTTTCTCCTCCTCTGTTCTTGTTTTCTTCTCATATTTTTCATAACGGTGATGTTGCCCCAATTTGAAGGACTTTTTCGCACTTTCCAGGAAGAGATCCCTCCCATTACGGCTTTTCTCCTTTTTCTTTCCCGATGGATGAGGGATCATGATCTCCTCCTTCTCTTCGTATTTTCTCTGATGGGATCGGGGTTTTTCCTGCTCTTTCTTTTTCTTCGACGGAAAGGAAAAACATTCTCCCTCCTTCTCTCCCTCCCTTTCGTCGGGAATTACCTCCGCAGCCTGTATACCTTGAGAATATCCTCCCAGTTAGGTCTCCTGTTGGAGGCAGGTCTTGGCATTCAGGAAGGATTAAAAGCGATCAGGAGCCGAATGGGGGGAATCGAGGTGGGAGCCACCTTATCCCTCTTGGAACAACACATTCTGGATGGTTATCCCCTTTCCACCTTTTCTCCCCCTCTGCCTCTTTTTCAGGATGAATTTTTTCGCCTTGCCGCGTTGGGAGAAAGTCAAGGGAACATGGGGGAACAGCTCCTTCTCTATGGCCAATTTTTGGAGGAGGATTTGGCGCGGAAGGGTGAGACCCTCCTCAGGTGGGTTGAACCCGTCACACTCCTGATCCTTGGTGGAATCGTCGCTTTTCTTATCCTCGCCCTCTTTCTACCCTTCTTTCAAGTCATGCAGAGAATCTAGAGGGGATTCCTCTTAAAAACTTGGAGAACTAATGCGGGGAGAGAATTTCCACATGAGCGATTTTGCAAGATTCCGGGAAGGAAACAACGGATGGAGAGATCGTGGGGATCTCTATCACATATTTCAAAGAAGTCATGGAGGATTTACGCTTGTTGAGGTCCTCATCGTCATGTCGCTTTTTCTCATGATCGGAAGTTATCTCTTTTCCACGGTAACAAGCCCTCCTCGAGAGAAGGAAGCGGAGAGGGTGAGCCAGCTCCTGCAAAGGAAGTTAAACTGGGCCCTTCAATATGCTGATTTTCATGGAAACGAGGTTTTGTTTACCCTCCTAATTCTCGATCATCGGGTTGTGATCCAAGAGAGAAGGCCAACTGAAGGGCTGATCACGATTAACTCTTTCTCCTATCCCCCTTGGCTAACGATTGAAAATAATTTCCCGTTCAATCGAATAACCATTCATGGCGATGGAGGGGTGGAAGTGGGAGGCCAATTTGTGTTGAAGGAAGGAAAAAGGATTTTTTATAGGCTCTATGTGGAGGTTTCTACAGGAACGGTCCGGGAGGAGAAAATAAAGTAAATGCGGGAAAAGAGAAAGAAGGAGGAAGGTTTCTCAATCTGGGAACTAATGGTAACCCTTTTTCTTCTCCTCCTTCTCCTTTCCTACCTATATCCCACACTTTTGTGGGTGGAACGAACAGAGAGGGAGAATCGGATTTATACCTCCGTTTTACTATGGATGGATGAAGAAACCGAACGATGGAGAAGAGGGGGAAATGAAAAAGAAAAAGAGAGAGAGATAGAGGGAGTGAAGGTGAGACAGCGGATCGTTCGGAGAGAAGAGGAGGAGGGATTGCTTCGGGCTATTTTTTTCTATGAATGGAGCGTAAATGGGAAGACCTTTACCATTCGAATCGAAATGGAGCGTTTTATACCTGACCGATTTCCCTGAGACGAGGGAACGGTAAAGGGAGGTGGATCGGGCGTTGGATGGAGTAAGGAAGAGAAGACAACGCCGGCAAGCAGTGAGAAGATGCAACATGGCGGAGATGCTGCCGAACGACTTAATCAAAATAGAAAGAGGTTTTACCCTGACGGAAGTGATCCTTTGGCTTTTTCTTTATTCTTTGTTGCTTACCTCCCTCCTCCCGCTATTCCCCCTCCTCCGAGAAAGGGAGGAAAAACTACAGCGGGAAATAGCGATGGAGGAGGAGGCCATCCGCTTCTACACCTATATGGAGAACAGAAACGCCGATGTTCTCACGTGGCGAATCTATCGCCCCAACTCCGTTACGATTTCCACCTACGATCAACTGGACGGAAGAGTGTTCTATCAAGATGGCTTACGTATTGCCGAAACAAAAAAGAATGCATCCTACGGGGGTTACCTCATCCTCGCTTTTATGGTGAAAGAGATCCGGTATTTAGACGAAGGGGATCTCCTTCGCATGGTACTCACGGTAGAAAGGGACGGGATGACGAGAACGTATGAAGGAGTTCTCCCCCGCTATATAGAGGAGGGGACGACAAATTGATCAGAAGGGAAGAAGGGTACAGCCTTTTCATTCTTCTGTTCCTCCTCTCCCTTCTTCTGCCCCTATTGGCAGGGATGGTAGAGGCTGTCCTGGAGCACCGGGAGATGATTCAGATGCGCCTTACTCAGATTGAAGCAAGAAAAATCGCTTTAAATGCAGTAGAGCGTTTGCGAGGGGTAAAAAGCTGCGAAGAGGCTGACCGTCGTTTTCAAGTTCCTCTCTCCTATGAGGGAGGGGAGGCATACATTACGATCAATCCCTGTATTGATCCGGATTCCATCGAAGCTGTCATACAGGTTAAGATGAAAAGTGGGGGTGTGCAAACCTTTAAGGTTCTCGTTGCAAATGGTAAAATACTCAATTGGAATAAAATCGTAGAAACCTAAGGAGTAAAGCATGAAGAATATTATACTCATCGGGTTTATGGGTGCAGGAAAGACGAGCGTAGGAAAGGCTTTGGCCGAAAGGCTTCATTGGAAATGGATCGATACGGATGCGGAAATTGAGAGGAGAGCAGGGAAAAGGATTCCTAATATTTTCCATGACTATGGGGAAGAGGGGTTTCGAAAGATGGAGACGGAGGTTCTACATCATCTCCTTCAATCCTCCGGACAGGTGATCAGTACAGGGGGAGGGATCGTGCTCCGTAAGGAAAACCGTGATGTCATGGTACGACATGGGAAGGTGGTCTACTTAAAAGCGGATCTTCCGGAATTGATTTCCCGCTTGAGAGGAAGCGATCGCCCCTTGCTCCAAGGGGATATGGAGGGAAAAATCAAAGAGTTATGGACGGCCCGGAAAGGATTCTATGATTTTGCTTCGGTCACGGTAGAAACCACCAACCGCTCCATCGATGACATTGTAGAAGAGATCCTGCAGCGGCTGATTAACGTGCAAAAGTCCTTCCCGTTGACCGGGAAGGACCCACAGGGAAAAGATTTGGTTTAACCCGCCTCTTCATCAGGAGCGCAACAAATCGAGCCTTCACCCGATTCCAAAGCTTTCTTTAAACTGTCCAATACTCCCGTCCAGGCCATCTCATGCCATGATCTAGCTTTTTCCCATAATTCTCCCTCGCCCCATCCTTTGTGCTCCACCACGACATAGGTAGAACCGTTCTGTTCAGAAAAGGTGACGTCCACCCTGGTAAGAGAATCATCCTCATTCATCACATCGGCGAAATCATCCGGACCCTTCCACGTAAAGCCGAGTTTTCGCATGGGTTCAACCGAAGTGAAGACACACCCTTTGGTGCTCATCGAATCCGGGTTGGACGGGTCAAAGTAAAGCTCGAACGAGCCACCCGGTTTTGCCTCGATCATTGCTTTCGGAGCAAACCATGTTGTGATCCTGTCACTTCGTGTCCATGCCCACCATACCAAGTTTACAGGGGCTGCGATGGTGATCTCGGCAGTCAATGTAGATGCATTAGTCACGTTTGAAATCCTCCTAGTCGTTTATTTGTTTCCATTAACCACTCTACATTAAGAATCAATATTTTTCAACAGTCGAACTGTTTTAAAAAGAATAAGAGATTGTGCGATCATCATTTTTCCGATGAGTATGAGATCATCAAGATGGACATTCGGATTTCCAAAACGATAGAATAAAGCAGTCGGCGTTTGTGGTTTTTGCAAATTAATATATTATAATATAAGAAGAAATATAAGGAGATAGTGAGATAAAATGCTAAAATCTTTCGGAATTGGAGTCCTCATCGTATTGATCCTTTTCATCCTTTCCCTCGTGATGCGGGACATGAATCTCCTCATGCAATATACCACGATGAGCGGGATTATATCGATGGTGATCGCGGCGGTGATTGCAGGGGTTTTAGGAAGCGGAGATCGCATCCGGGCCAACTATACCCATGAGGAATCGGATGAAAGGAAAGAGAGGGTCAAGCTTGCCCTCTACTTTATGATGATCTCGATTCCTAATCTGGTCACAGCCGTTATCATGTATCTATTTCAAAATTTCTCCCGTTGACATCGAAGATTGAATTTCCTGTTTTTGGGATTTCAGAATTCATTGCGAAGTCCGGAAAGCTAGACGGGAAAAAGTGTTGAAGGAAAAGCGAAAAACTTTTTCCCCAAAACTTCCCAAAACTCGCTAAAATGGGCTTGACAATTTGATGGACGAAGCCTCCCCAATTTTAGGAAATGTAATCGGCGGACATTCGCTTATTAGGCTAAATTGGGATAGAAAGAGGGTGTAACGAAAAGGGCTAGGTGTGCAGCACCTAACCCGACGTAACATAGGTAACAAGTGGATGGCGAATCTAGGTTGCTAACATAAGGAAGTGATCCTGCCTCTTACTTGCTACAACCTGTCATTTGAGCGTTGGGGCGAAATCTTTCAAGACCCGGTCATGACCGCCGCGATGATCGACCAGCTGACCCATCAGTCGTACATCGTCAACATGAACGGCAATTCGTACCGCATGAAAGAAACCAAGGAGTGGCTGTCGAAGCAACAGTTGGCTTAATCTCAAGAAAAAAATCCGAAGGGGAATTACCGCCATCTGTAAATTCTCTGTTTCACAGGTGGGGGAAAATTAAATGAGCGAATGGCGGAATTTTGGGTTGAAAAATACATAATATTCAATTATATTTACAACGAGAGGAATGATGTACGTGAAACATATTTTGTCTTTGAAGGAACTATCAGGCCAAGATATATTAAAAATTATAATAAATGGAATCAATATCAAATCCAATCCGGAAAGATACTACAATTCTCTAGAAAGAAAAGGATTGCTTTTGCTTTTTCAAAAAACATCCACGAGAACGTCACTATCTTACCAGTCAGCGATCAACCAATTAGGTGGGTACGCGGTCACTCTCGATTGGAACGCATCCAATTTCTTAATCTCACCAATCCGTTACGAGGTCTCCTATGTGTCACGAAACTGTGACGTGATAATGGCTCGATTGCTTAAACATTCTGATCTTCTTGAACTCGCAAAATACTCGCGTGTGCCAGTGATCAATGGATGTTGTGAGAAATATCACCCTTCACAGGCACTTGCTGATCTTATGACCATCTATGAGATGAAGGGTACGTTCGATGGCGTTACCCTGACCTATGTTGGCGTGCATAACAATGTAGCAAACTCGTTGGTTGCCGGCTGTATGAAAGTAGGAGTGCGGCTAAATCTGGTGACTCCTTTGATCAATGAAGAATCTTGGGATCAAGAGTTGATGGAAGAAGCTTACGCTAGTGGTTATATAACGCAAATGAACACATTAGCCGAAGCAGCAGCACAATCTGATTTTGTCTATACAGACACGTGGATCGACATGCAGTATTTCAATGATCCTAGCTATAAGGATGAGCGCGATCGCCGGATCAAACTAATGTCAGACTTTCAGGTTGGAAAGAAAAATCTAGGCGGTAAAACTCCGTATCTTATGCATGATATGCCGATTCATAAGGATTTGAAATAGAAGAGGAATTAATCGAAAGTGAAAAATCGATCATCTATCAACAAGCGGAGAATCGGATGCATGTCGAAAAGGCATTGCTCCTGTATCTACTTAAATGACAGTTAGACGAAATTAGGAGGTAGTCGATTGGGAGTACAAAACAAACTAATGTCAATTCGTAGATTCCAATTGTATTTACGTAAAGGGAAAGCGATTAAGATTAGGGTTAGAGTAAAATGTTCGTGGGCAGAGGGAATGAGAAAATGAATAAAAAATAATTCCCGGATATAGAAAAGGGCCCTTCTCCTTGGTAGAGTATTAAATGGACAAAAAAACACACCAAGAAAGGAGAAGGCCCTCTATGCAAAAGATTACCACGAAATTTCCCACAATAAAAGATCTTGAAAGCACCTTGTTTCGCAGATTGCAGGAGCTGTTTGCTGAGGGGTTGCGCCGGATTTTGGAGGCGCTGGACGAACGGATTATGGAACATCGGGATTCCGCTCGCTTTCGCCTTAAAGACCAACGGGAAATCAGTATCGAGACTTTGTTTGGTACCGTGCGGTTCAAGCGGCGATTATACCTGGACCGAAAGACCGGAAAGCACGTCTTTTTGCTGGATCAGATGCTGCAGTATGAGGGGCGGGACAAACTCAGTCCTTACCTGGAAGAGTTGGCGATTCAGTTTGCCAGTCAGGGGCCGTCGTACCGGGATAGCGCCCAGCGTCTGAAAGCCTTGTTGGGATACCCGGTACTCAGTCATGAAGCCATCCGGGACAAACTCATCGAACAGGCCGAACGCCCAGAACCTGCTCACAATGAACGGCGTCCCGTCCGGGTCTTGTTTGTGGAGGCGGACGGACTGTACACCAAACTGCAACGTAATCGACGCCGCGGGATGGAGAACCGCATTGCCGTGGTGCATGAGGGCTGGGAAAACGAAGGGGGACGAATCCGCCTGAAGGGCAAGCGACATTATTTACATACCGGAGAGGGCGATTTTTGGGAAGGATTCGGGGACTTTTTGGTACAACATTACGATGTGGATGAACAGACATGGCTGGTGGTGAATGGAGACGGAGCAGCATGGATTGAGGAATGCACCTCCTACTTCCACCATTGCGTGTTTACCCTGGACCGGTTTCATGTGGCCCGGGAGCTCAAACGGTATGTTGGACATTTGCCCAAGACATGGGAAAAAGTTCGAAAAGCACTCGCCTCGTTTGATTCCGATACATTGTTGGGGACGCTTACGGCTGTTCCGGAAACGAAAATTGCGGAAGAATGGCGGGAGGAATGGAGGAAGTACCGGGCGTTTTTAGAACGTCATCGGGAACATCTGCGGGATTACCGGGAGACCTTGCGAAACGCAGGCATCGATACGAGCGGAATGAGGCCCATGGGAAGTGCGGAGGCGCAAATGCGGATCATGGCGAAGCGGACAAAAGGCGGAGGGTATAGTTGGAGCGTACGGGGCGTACAGGCGATGCTCAGAACGATCATGAAAATGAAAGAAGGGCGTCCTTTGACGAACCGCAAAGGGGACACGAGCCAAAACGTTTCGTCTGTAAAATCCACGATACGCCAGTGGTTACGTGAAGTGAAACGAGAGTCGAAAGGGTGTATTGACGGGACAATTCGCTTGTTGCTGGGGCCTATGCAAAGCAGTCCGACGGGTCGGGCCATAAAAGGATTGTTAAGAGGAAATTAAAGGAAAACCATGCATGGAAAATGAAAGGATGATAAACGAAAGCGCTACCAAGTGAGAGAGGGCAAAAAAAGTTTTAAATCATTTTGGGAAGGTGCCCACGATGACTTGACTCAGACAAGATTAGGGGGGTTATGGAAAAGAAATTTCTTTCAAGGTATAATCCCTTTAAGGTCTAAAGATGATATACAAGGAGAGATTAACATTGAGAAAGTTCCATATCATTCTTATACCGGATCCAGAGGACGGGGGTTATACTGTAGAGGTTCCCGGACTTCCCGGGTGTGTCACCCAGGGGGATACGGTGGAAGAGTGTTTGAAGAACGCAAAAGAAGCTATTGAACTTCACCTTGAGGGGATGGAAGAAGGAGAAAAAATGGATATTGATCCAATCTTCGCTGTAGTCGAGGTGGATTAGATGCCGCCGCTTCCTTCAATCTCAAGTCGTGAGGTGCTAAGAGCCTTTCAAAATGCAGGCTTTAAAATAAAGCGCCAGAAAGGTTCACATATTCATCTTGTCAAAAAAGAACGTCATGTCACCATTCCGCTTCATGATCCGATTAAACGAGGGACATTAAGAAACGCAATTCGCCAAGCCGGGATGACGGTAGAAGAGTTTCTCTCTTATTTACACGAATAGTAAGTAAGAGCTTTAAAAGACCAAGGTTCTAAGATGAATCTTGGTCTTTTCATTTTTAAAAAAAGGAGGAAACGGACAAAGGAACATCCGGACGAAATCAGTAAACCGAATTCTGATCCCTTTCTGCGCCTTTCGCTGCAAGAGCTTCTCTGGGCGTATTACAAAGGCCCCATTCCCGCCAGCCCTTATGAAAAAGAAGTGATGAATCGAATTGCCAAGTATAAATATGGAGTAGATTCTTGGGATCAGATTCCGAAAGCAAAAGTAACGAGGGATTTAGGATTGATGACCCAATGGTCCTTCGACTACGCCATTCTCCTCGACTATCACTTCAACGAAGAAGGAAAACTGGACAGCTTCATCTTCCGCCCCATTGGACAGCGTTACGCATTCCGGGTCACCGTCAAAAATCCGATTGGAAGTTATGTGAATAGCGCAGGATGGGCTGGTTTCAATGACGAAAAATTCAATGGAGTATTAAGCGAGATTGTTACTCCGGAAATTATGGAAGAGATCAAGAAATCAGGTGTGGTTATTGGCTTTTATTCCGGAACAGGAAGGGCGACCGGAGAGGTAGATACCCGCTTTACCCCGCCTTTTGTGATCTATTCCAATGACGATTTTAGCCTAAAGTATGTTGAAGTATACCGCTGGAATAACACGGATTATATGGTCAAGGAAATTCGTGGCGGAGGCGATTTTCAGTTTGCTGTTGGAGGCTACTCCACAGAAGAAAGCGACTATAGCCCCGGAAGCAAGATTCTGCCGGATTATTTCACCAAACGGAGAAGCTTTACACCCGGCAGCGAATGGAGACCCTGGACGAAGGATGAAGCCGCTTGGATTCCACAAACGACGTATCAGGTGACAAGGTCATGGTACACCAAAAGCGAATAAAGAATAAGTCATTTAGCGAGCCGTCCTATCGACGGCTCCTTTTCGTGCGCCCAGCATGGGCGTTATCTTTAGGGTGAAAGTCCCGAACGGGGGCTGGCGAGCGCCTACCGTTAGCCAACAGCAAGGGTGTCCATCGTGAGGTGGAATCTGGAGGAAGCTTACGGCAAACGCCCGGCCTAAGGTACACGAACCCAATTTGAGGCTGGAATAGTCGGATGAGCCTGCTAAACAAGGTAAAGTCCAAAGCCGCCAAGGGCTATTTCAGTAAACTTGGGTAGGCACATGGGCGGAAAGATAACGTCCTTACCTGGGGAGGCCTGCACGGAACGCCATCTGCCGATGGTAACCGGGGTCGTAAGGTCCCGCTGAACGTGCAGGAGTCAGCAGAAGCCATAGTACGCAAATACGGGACGCCGGAAAGCGGAAGGGCTGAACGTCAATTCAAGGATGAGTCAGAATCTTTCGAGACGCGATGTGTTGAATGCAGAATTCCGCAAGGAACTACTCCGGGGAAGTAAGAGTGAAGCTCTGAGGGCGCCGGAGAGGGCAGAGCATCGACCGGCAAGACCTGAATGTCATCCTGCGAAGGGAGAAGTATCAGTAATGGACTTGATGGAACAAATCCTATCACGGCAGAATCTGTTGGAAGCCCTACATCGGGTGGAATCCAACAAAGGTGCGGTAGGCATCGATGGAGTCTCGACCGAGCAACTCCGGGAATATGTCATGAAGCACTGGGGGACGATTCGCCAGCAATTGCTGGAGGGAACCTACAAACCTTCTCCGGTTCGAAGGGTCGAAATCCCGAAACCCGACGGCGGAGTTCGGCTACTGGGCATCCCTACCGTGATTGACCGGTTGATTCAGCAAGCCATCCTTCAAGTCCTGACCCCCATCGTTGACCCGGGGTTTTCCCCCAACAGCTTTGGTTTTCGACCAAACCGCCGCGGCCATAGCGCAGTAAGACAAGCCCAACGGTTTATCCGCGAGGGATACCGTATTGTGGTAGATATCGACTTGGCACAATTCTTTGACCGGGTGAATCATGACATCCTGATGAGTAGGGTAGCAAGGAAAATAAAAGACAAGCGAGTCTTGAAACTTATCCGGGCATACCTGCAATCAGGGGTTATGACGGGTGGCGTCTGCGTGAGCAGTGAGGAAGGGACTCCACAAGGGGGACCACTCAGTCCGCTGCTTGGAAACATATTACTGGATGACTTGGACAAGGAACTGGAACGCCGGGGATTGCGCTTCTGCAGATATGCAGACGACTGTAACATCTATGTGAAAACAAGGCGGGCAGGGGAACGGATCAAAGCGAGTGTCACGCGATTCTTGGAAGGAAGACTTAAAATCAAAGTAAATGAGGAGAAAAGCGCAGTAGACTGGCCCTGGAAACGGAAGTTCCTGGGGTTCAGCTTCACCTTTGAGAAGGAAGCGAGAATCCGACTAGCGCCCAAATCGCTAAAGCGGGTCAAGAACAAAATCAGGGAATTAACAACCCCAACATGGAGTATCTCGATGAAGGAACGCATCCGGATACTCAATCAATATCTCATGGGGTGGATGGGATACTACGCACTCATCGAAACGCCCTCTATACTTAAGACGCTGGAACAATGGACCCGCAGAAGACTGCGGTTATGCCTATGGCACCAGTGGAAACGGGTTCGAACTAGAATCCGGGAGTTACGAGCCTTGGGCCTCCCTGAAAGACAAGTCCTCGAAATCGCGAATACGCGAAAAGGCGCATGGCGCACCTCTCAAACTCCCCACTTACACAAAGCCCTCGGAATTGCCTATTGGCAGTCCCAAGGTCTCAAGAGTTTAACCCAAAGATACAACGAGCTTCGTCAAGGTTGGCGAACCGCCTAGTGCGGAACCGCATGCTAGGTGGTGTGAGAGGACGGGGGTTAGCCGCCCCCTCCTACTCGATTTTTGATTCCAAGATAAGGAGGATGAAGATGAATCCGATTTTGCGTCACAAACGATGGATAAGCGCCTCTTTGGTTTTGGCGCTTCTTTTATCCCTTCTTGCTGTCTTTCAGGTTTTTGGGGGTTATCTTGACGGCGGGAATATATTCGACATCAATCTCTCCAGCTATCCCAACCACTGAGATTGATGTTGGGGGGGCGAATCCTATCCCCCTCAAAGAATATATTCCCTCCATTTTGTAAAAAATAGAACAGTGGGAAAGGAAGGGGATCAAATGGCTTCATCCAATGACCTGATTCGATATATGACGCAAGAATTGGTTCGTTATTTGGATCAACCCCGTGAAGGCAGGAAAAAGAAGGCGAAGGAGCCCTTTTCCATGCGGATGTTTGGACTTCTGCCCATGGCGGCGAAATTGGCGTGGGAAAAACATAAAAGGGGGAAAAAATGATCGGTGGGCTTTTGAGATGACAGAGAGAGCATAAATGGCCACTATGAGGCGATGGTTTTGCCAGGTGAGAATGAGAACATGAAGGAAATGTCGGAAAGGATCGCCGCGTCCCAGTCGCAAACGCGGAAGGAAGGACCGCCGGACAAGTGGCTGAAACCCTTAAGAATCGTTTGCAACGGTAAAGAGGTTTTCCAAAGAAACCGTGGGTACGAATTTCCCATCGGTTTCTTTTCCTTTGGGAAAAAGAGGAAGAAAACGGTATCCTTCCTGGTCAAGGGCGATGTAGTAAATCTCCTGATCCCACCGATGAAAGCCCACGACAGGCAAAAGGAGATGTATTTTTCCATGCCGGATGCGGATGTCGAGATAGGTGTGATTTAAGATGATCTCCTTAGGTTCGTCTACTTTCCTCCTCTTTTTTAAAATTGCCTCGATGGGAAATGCCCCCTCCATCTCCTTTCTTTCTGCGACGGAGCTTTGGGTCATTTCTTTCGGCGATAAAGGAGGACCCAAATTGTGTAGATCGTCTGTGGGAGTTCGTACCTCCATCCCGCTCCATTCCTCCGGTATAGCTTCGGTGGTTTTTGCATCAAAAACCCGCTCCTCTCCATTTCCTTTCACAAGAAAATAAGAGGATATCCCTTGATAAATTTTCTCCTTCTTCGTCGCTTTCGTGTCGGGATAATAAGAGGAAAGCGTATCTTCATCGAAGAGGCTGTTTCCATCCGTCCCATATTCCAGGAGGAGAAAGTGGCCCTGGTCATCTTCACCAATCACCAGATAGCCCACCTTAGATTCTCCTTTCCTGATCGTGACGAGCCAGGTTCGCGAATTGGGACCCAGGGGCTCTTTGCTGATTTTTCCATCTCTCCATGAGGAAAAAACGCCGCCTTTTTGGATCAGCTCCTCTATCCAAGCGTGGGTTTGGCGTGTAAACGTTTCCTCCCAATGTTCGTTCAAAGAATTCCCGGAGCTTTCTTGGGGGAAGAGAAGCAAAAACATGAAAAGAAGGGGAAGGGGAAACCATTTCTTTCGCATGAGATCAACTCCTTTTGATAGAGTGGGAATCCGGTGTCCGATAAGAGATTTCTCTTTATCCCATTTTGGGGAAATCCATTTCGGTGGGGACAAGCTTTTCTTTCATCATAGGGGAAAAGGGGAAAAATGTTTGTTTTTTCCTGTCAGGATCTCCTTTCATTTTCTCTTCTTTTTTTATCAAAATATTCCATCCTTTGATGGAAGAAGTCAGATTTCTTTCCATCGGTTCTCATGGGGAGAGGGAAGTGGGAAGGAGATAGAGAATCCCTTGGTTGATGGGATTTACCTCAATGTGGGGAGAATATTGCCATTCCAGTTCCCTTAATCTTTTCTCCCGTTCCCGGATCACCTTCTGAAGGAAATTTTCCTCTTCTTCTCTTTTCCCCTTTTCCCGAATTTCTCCCAATCTCCTTTCGTAGTATTGAAGGGTTTGTTTTTTTTCCGCCTCAAGGCGCCTCCTTGCTTCATCGGCCCATTCCTCTCCTTCGGCACGGAGGAGGCTTAAGATTCTCTCCTCCAGACGAAAGGCGGCCTCCCGGATGGTGAGACGAGGGGGGGTTAAAAATAGATGAGGGGAGAGGGTGGAATTTAGGGGAAGGGAGAGGATGCGGGAGAAAAAATCTTCGATGATCCTTCCTGTTCCCAGATGAAGGCCGAAAGAGAGGAGTTTGTCCCGCTTGAGATCGGATAGGTATTCCACCTTATAGTTTACGAAGAGCCATGGATCAAGGGGTTTCTTTTTGGATGCAAAGGGAACTTCCTCGTACAGGCGAATAAATCTCCCCTTTTTTTTCGTCGCTTCGAAGATGGCTTTAAGCCGTGGGGAACCGAACAATAATGGCTCCGTTCGCAACTCCTTTACCTCTTGGGGTTGAAAGAGGTAAGTGATCTCCAATAGCTCTGGTTTCATTCCCATCGATTCTACATAGCTCCAATAAAAGGGACGGTAACCCAGGTCTTTATCCGTTTCAGGCGTAAGGCGGACGGTGATCAAGTTCTGATCCTTGCGCAATAAATCGCATTTCCTGTGTTGAAAGAAGGCTTCGACGAATTCCCTTACCTCTTGTTGATCCAATGGGAAACCTCCTTAAGAGCACGATCCTCCCCTGTCTCCTCTTGCAGCCGGCGGATGGAATGAAAGACCTCCGACACATTTTCCAGCTTGATTCGCATCTCCTGTTCGCTCCTGGATCCCATAAAGATATCGATCAAATGTGTCTCCAACGTGGTCCCCTTTGGCAGGCGTTCGAGAATGGTATCCAGTTGCCCGATTACGATTTCGAAAAGGTCGATCTTTTCATAGAGCAAATGGAGAATGGCTTCCTCGACGGTTCCCAAGGTTGTCAAGTTATAGATGGTAACTTCCCTCCGTTGACCGAGGCGGTGAATCCTGCCGATCCGTTGTTCAATCTTCATGGGATTCCAAGGGAGGTCATAATTAATGATCCGGTTGCAAAATTGGAGATTAATCCCTTCTCCTCCTGCCTCCGTGGCCACCAGGACTTGGGCCCTTTTTTCAAACAATTCCCTCATCCAGTCTTTTTTGTTTCTCCCAAATCCCCCGCGGAAGGGAATGGAGGTAATGCCGTGTTCATGCAAATAATGTTGTAAGTAATTCATGGTCCCCCGGAACTGGGTGAAGAGAATCACTTTATCGTTGATCTCTTGAATCAGTTCTACCGCTTTTTTCGCTTTGGTGTTGACGGTCACCCTTTTTCCGATTTCCACCAATTCCCCAATTTCATCACGGAGGGGAGATTCGGGGGGCAGCTGTTCCAACATCCGGATTAAACTGAGGTATGTGGCATCTTTGCTCGAGGTAAGCTCCCGCTGAAGGGTGATGAGGGGGAGCGTTCCTCGAATCCCCTTTTCCCGATACTGCTGGCGTACAAAGGAGGTTACCTTTTCATAAAAGAGGCGCTCCTCGGGAGTCAGTTCGATGGGGACGGTGACTACATTCCGCTTGGGCAGGGAAATCCCGCTGTCTGCCTTGCGATTTCTGATCATGACCCGGTCCAACTCCATCTTTAACAGCTTGCTGTTCTTCGACTCCCGCTTTCCTTCCACATATTTTCCTTGAAATTCCGACGTTGACCCCAGATATCCGGGTTTTAAGAGGGTGATCAGATTGTAGAGTTCACTCAGTTCGTTTTGGATGGGAGTGGCGGTTAGGAGAAGACAGTATTTCTTTCGAATCTCCTTGACGAATTGATAATTCTTCGTCTTCTCGTTTTTTAGTTTGTGGGCTTCATCGATGATGAGCATGTCGTATTCCTGATTGAGGACGTGGCTCCGATGGGGTTCCCGTTTAGCCGTGTCGATGGAGGCGATTAGAATCGCTTCTTTTTCCCACATATATGCCTTTCTTTGGACGATGGCGGGAATGAGGCACTTATCGGCCAACTCCCGTTGCCATTGCAATACAAGGGAGGAAGGAACGAGGATGAGGGACTTTTTCACCAATCCCCGCAGGAGATATTCTTTTAGGATGAGACCGGCTTCGATCGTCTTCCCCAATCCCACCTCATCGGCGAGTAGGGCACGGCCGTGCATTTCAAAAAGGACTTTTTGAATGCTTCTCTTTTGATGGGGGTATAAATTGAGATGGGGTAAGGCTTTTAAAGATTGGAGCTCATGAAATTCTTTTATGGCGGTAGCCTCTTCGGCCCGATAGGCCATTTGAAATAGGGTCCAGCTATCCCAGGGGCCATCTTCCCTCATTCGTCGTTCCAGCTCCATGAATGATTGGTGGTGAATGCGGACGGGGACAGGGGTCATGTCGTCACCTCCTTTTTCATCTCTTTCTTTCCTTCCTGGGTTTTTCATCTTCGTATAATTTTTGCATCACGTATTGTGTCCTGATTTTAAAGAAAGTGATTGTCAAACTCGATTTTTCTGATAGGATGGTAGGTAAGGGGTATACTCATAGTATCTCCCGGAACAAATTGAACCTATGCGCGGATGAGAGCAGAGGGAGAGAGCGCAGGTGGCGCCGCCGAAGAAGAAAGCCACGTTGGTGAAACTTTCAGGCAAAAGGATCTTTGCTTGACGCATCTCTGGAGAGTGCTTCCGCAGGAAGCCACCAAAGGAGGAACTCCGATAGGGAGGATACTCTCAGGTAAAGGGACAGGGGACAGGATGCTCCTTCTGTCCCTTTTGATTTGGGCAAAAATGGAGGTGTTGAGATGGGAAGCTTAAAGAGGACTCCCCTTTATCCCCTTTACGGGAAGTACGGTGCTAAAACGATTGAGTTCGGCGGATGGGAAATGCCTGTCCAATTCACATCCATCTTGGCAGAACATGAAGCGGTCAGGAAAAGGGCCGGTCTGTTCGATATTTCCCACATGGGAGAGATTCGGGTGAGCGGTCCTGATGCCCTCTCCTTGATCCAACTCTTGATTACCAACGATGCATCCCGGATGAAGATCGGACAAGCGATCTACAGCCCCATGTGCTATCCGGACGGGGGAACGGTGGATGATCTTCTGGTCTATCGACTTGATGCGGAAGAGTACCTGCTCATCGTAAATGCAGCCAATATTGAGAAAGATCTGGAATGGATCCGCCGCCATTTTGACGGAGAGGGAGAGATTGAGAATCTCTCCGATGCGATGGCCCTCCTCGCCTTGCAGGGTCCTTTGGCCCCGTCGTTGCTGAGCCGTCTGACGGGAGAAGATCTGAACGAGATTCGCCCCTTTTCTTTTAAGCAAGGAGTAATGCTGGACGGAATACGTGTTCTTTTATCCAGGACGGGGTATACCGGAGAAGATGGATTTGAAATGTACGTTTCACCGGAAGAGGCTCTTTCCTTATGGGAAACCATTCTCGAGGTAGGAAAGGAGGAAGGCGTTCTCCCGTGTGGATTGGGAGCCCGCGATACCCTCCGTCTTGAGGCGAAACTCCCCCTTTACGGGCAAGAGTTAAGTCCGGAGATTACCCCTCTGGAAGCAGGGTTAAATCCGTGGGTAAAATTAGAGAAACCGGTTGATTTTATCGGAAAAGAGGCGCTCCGGGAACAGAAGGAAAACGGCCTTCCACGCAGGTTGGTGGGGATAGAGATGATCGATCGGGGAATCCCCCGGCATGGGTATCCCGTTTTTCTTGGCGAAGAGGAGGTGGGTGTCGTTACCAGCGGAACCCATTCCCCCACGCTGGAGAAAAGTATCGCTCTTGCTCTGGTAAAACGGGGGGGGACGGAGATCGGCCAAGAACTTGCCGTGGAGATTCGAGGGAAAAAATTGAAAGCAAAGGTGGTAAAAACCCCCTTTTACAAACGAAAACCGGAATAGATGAGAACGTTTTATGGGAATGTGGAGAAGTTGACACGTTATGAATGGCAAAGGAGGAAAAGAGATGGTGCATCGTTATTTCCCCCAAACAGAGGAAGATCGAAAGGAGATGCTTTCTTTTCTGGGGGTGGAATCGGTGGAAGAGCTTTTTCAAGATATCCCGGAAGCGGTTCGCCTGAAGAGGACCCTTAAGGTCGGCGAGGGGCTTTCGGAGGGGGAACTTATGAGACACATGCGGAATCTGGCCGGCAAGAACACGGATCTGACCCAACTGGTTAGCTTCTTGGGGGCCGGTGTCTATGAACACTACATCCCCAGTGTCGTCTCCCATCTTCTTTCCCGTTCGGAATTTTATACGGCCTATACTCCTTACCAACCGGAGATCAGCCAAGGTGAACTGCAGGCGATGTTTGAATTTCAAACGATGGTGTGCGAGATCACCGGAATGGAAGTTGCCAATTCTTCCATGTACGATGGAGCGACCGCACTGGCGGAGGCGGCCATGATGGCGGCCGGTGACAAAAAAAGGAAAAAAGTAATCATTAGCCGGGCCGTCCATCCTGAGGCGAGGGAGGTTCTCACCGCCTATGCCCATGGTCAAGGAATCCAGGTTGAGGAGGTGGCTTTCGAGGAAGGCCTTACCTCTTTAGAGGACTTAGAACGGAAGATGGATGAAACGGTGGCCGCCTTCATCGTTCAATACCCCAACTTCTTTGGCGCCGTCGAGGATCTCTCTTCCTTGGGAGAAGTGGTTCACAGGAAAAAAGGGGTTTTTATCGTTAGCGCCAATCCCGTCTCATTGGGGCTTCTCACACCTCCCGGGAGAATGGGAGCAGATGTGGTCGTAGGGGATATGCAGCCGTTGGGAATTCCTCCCCAATTTGGAGGCCCACACTGCGGCTATTTCGCGGTAACTTCCACATATATGCGGAAGATTCCAGGCAGGATTGTGGGAGAAACAAAGGATGAGAAAGGCCGGAGAGGTTTTGTTCTCACCCTTCAGGCGAGGGAGCAACACATCCGCAGAGAAAAAGCCACCTCCAACATCTGTTCCAATCAAGCTTTAAATGCGGTGGCTGCGGCCATCACCATGGCCGCTTTGGGCAGGAAAGGGTATGCGGAATTGGCCCGCCTCAACTTCCAGAAAGCCCATTATGCGGAACATCTTATCTCAGCCCTTCCCGGTTACGAAAATCCGTTTAAAGCTCCCTTTTTTAACGAGTTCGTCGTAAAGACTCCGATCCCGGTACGGGAAATTCAGGAAAGATTGCTTCGCCATGGGATCCTGGCCGGATATGATTTGGGCAAGAAATATCCGGAACTGGAAAATCATCTTCTCATCGCCGTAACCGATCTTAGGACAAAAGAGGAAGTGGACCGCTTTGTCCGGTTATTGGAGGGATTACAATGAACGATCAACCGCTGATCTTTGAAATTTCTAAACCTGGTCGCATCGCCTACAGCCTTCCCCAAGGAGAGATGGGGGGATTTGATCCGGAGGATCTCTTGCCGGCAGGCTTTCTCCGTGATGAGGAGGCCCGGTTGCCTGAAGTGTCGGAGCTGGATCTGGTTCGGCATTATACCGCGTTGTCCCGGCGAAACCATGGGGTTGATTCCGGTTTTTATCCCTTAGGATCCTGCACCATGAAATATAACCCGAAAATCAACGAAGACGTGGCTCGCCTTCCAGGGTTTCTTCATCTACATCCTTATCAACCTGAAGAACAGATTCAAGGGGCATTAGAACTCCTGTATCATCTGCAGCAAGATTTAGCGGAGGTTACCGGGATGGATGCGGTAACGCTCCAACCGGCGGCGGGCGCTCATGGTGAATGGACCGGCCTCATGATTATACGGGCTTATCATGAACAGAGGGGGGAAAAAGGAAGGAAGAAAGTACTTATTCCGGATTCCGCCCATGGGACGAACCCGGCGAGTGCATCGGTTGCGGGTTTTGAAACGGTAACCATTCCTTCGAATGGAAAGGGTTTGGTCGATATTGAAGCCTTGCGAAAAGCGGCAGGTCCGGATACGGCGGCCTTCATGTTAACCAATCCCAACACTCTGGGCCTATTCGAGGAGGAGATCCTCACCATTGCGGAGATCGTTCATGAAGCCGGAGGACTTCTCTATTATGACGGAGCCAACGCGAATGCGATTTTGGGAATAGCCCGCCCTGGAGACATGGGATTTGATGTTGTTCACTTAAATCTGCATAAAACGTTCTCCACCCCCCATGGAGGAGGCGGCCCCGGTGCCGGTCCCGTAGGAGTGAAGGGATTCCTGTCCTCTTTCTTACCTCTTCCTGTAATCGAGAAAGTGGGGGAGAGATACCGTTTTCGCGAAGAGGGAGAGAACTCCATCGGCAGGGTGAAAGGGTTTTATGGAAACTTCGGCATTTTGGTTCGCGCTTATGCATATATCCGCAGCTTAGGGGGAGACGGCTTAAAGAGCATCGCCGAAAATGCGGTTTTAAATGCCAATTATCTGATGAAGAAATTGGAGACCTCATTTGAGCTCCCATTTCCCGGTTTATGTAAGCATGAATTTGTCCTTTCCGGGAAAAGGCAAAAGAAATTGGGGGTGCGAACCCTGGATATGGCAAAACGACTTCTCGATTTCGGCTATCATCCTCCTACGATCTACTTCCCTCTCATCGTAGAAGAGGCGATGATGATAGAACCGACCGAATCGGAGAGCAAAGAGACCTTAGACCGATTTGCCGAGGTGATGATTCAGATCGCGAAAGAAGCGGAGGAAACCCCGGAGGTGGTGCAGGAAGCTCCTCACCATACGGTGGTAGGCCGCCTCGATGAGGTCACTGCGGCCCGGCATCCGGTCCTGCGGTATAGAGGGGAAAAGTAGGAGAGTCGAACTAACATAAACTGGGAAACCTCCTTGTTCATAAAAGCGTAAAGAAGGGAGATTCTTTTACAGAGGAGGTTCCCATGTTTATTGCAGAAATTGCGCTCATCTTAATGGCTTCAAAACTTTTTGGAGACCTGAGTGTTCGGTTGGGACAACCGGCGGTTCTCGGAAAATTATTGGTCGGCATTCTCTTAGGTCCCTCACTTTTAGGATGGGTCAAAGACAATGAATTTCTCACGGAGATCAGCGAGATCGGGGTTCTACTCCTCATGTTTATAGCCGGATTGGAGACCGATTTGGCGCTTCTTAAGAAGACGGGGTTCGCTTCGGTTTCGGTGGGAACGCTGGGGATTCTTTTGCCCTTAGGGCTCGGTTACGCGGTGGGCATTTATTTAGGACTTGATCCTTTTCAATCCCTTTTTCTCGGGCTTCTCCTGTCTGCCACCAGTGTAAGCATCTCCGTACAGTCTTTAAAAGAAATGAATCGATTGAAAACGAGGGAAGGATCGGTCATTCTGGGAGCGGCAGTGATCGATGACATCCTGGTCATGATCACACTTGCCGTCATGATGAGCTTGACACAGAGCGGAGTGAGTTTGGGGAGTGTGATTCTTCATCAAAGCTTCTTCTTTCTGTTTGCTATCCTCCTTGCTCTCTTTTTCGTCCCCCATCTTCTTCGGTATTTCGCCCCTCTGAGGGTGACGGAATCGGTCATTACGGCGGGGCTCGTGATTGCCTTTTTCTATGCGGCCATGGCGGAGTTTTTTGGCGTCTCCGATGTCATTGGCGCCTATCTTGCCGGAATTGCCGTTAGTTTGACCGATTACAAACAGGAGGTTTTCGAGAAGGTGGAGACGATTGGGTACGCCTTTTTTGTCCCTGTCTTTTTTACCTCCATCGGAATCTCGGTCAATTTTACTCAGGTAGGAAATCAAATGATCTTTCTTCTTTTTCTCACGTTGATAGCTGTTGCTACCAAATGGATCGGTGCTGGACTTGGGGCGAGGCTTTCCGGTTTTGGGTTGAAGAGCTCGGCAGGGATTGGGGCAGGGATGATTTCCAGAGGAGAGGTTGCCCTCATATTGGCTTCAATCGGTTTGGAGAAGAGTCTTTTGCCTCCTTCTTATTTTTCGGTGATCGTGGTGATGGTCCTTTTGACAACGTTGGCTACACCTCCCCTGATGAAACTGTTCTTTCAGAGAAAAGAGCCTTTGCCACCGCTCGGAACGGATGAGCAGCCCTGATCTTGGGGGTGGGCATCTACCATGAGGGAGGTTCCTTCATGGTAGTTCTCATGTTCTTTTTGTGTTACATTTATAAACAAGGTAAAAAAAGAGGATGATGTAACAATGGCTTCGGAACGGGAATACAGGATTGTCATTGAATTTTGCGTCTGGTGTGACTATTCACCGGAAGCCCTCTCGTTATCTCAATTCCTTCTTAACTATTTTGGGACAGAGATTAAAGAATTGCTCCTGATCCCCACAAAGGGAGGAAAATTTGAAGTGACGGTAAATGGCCGTCTCCTTCACTCAAAGCTGGATACAGGGGAGTTTCCCGATACAGATCGGCTGCTTCGTACCATGAATGAGATGGAAACGCTGTAAAGATGGGGGGAGAGTTTTGCGAACAGAGATCGAACAGAAAAAAATTGAGCCGATCACCGTAGGTTCCGAGTGGCTAAACGGAATGAGGGTTAGCCTTCCCGTTGCCTTGGGTTACATTCCCATTGCCGTCGCGTTTGGTTTATTGGCCAAAGGGAACGGGATTCCCTTTACCATTACCGCCCTTCTTTCTCTCCTTGTTTTTGCGGGAGCAAGCCAGTTTGTAGCGGTCCAGATGGTGGCAAGTGGAGCGGTTTGGGGAAACATCGTCCTCTTTACCTTTCTCCTCAATTTTCGTCATTTCTTGATGTCTGCCAGTCTCTCTACCCGCATTTCGGAAAAGAGTCTTTGGAGAAAGGCGTTGATCGCTTTTGGTGTGACCGACGAAACCTTTTCCCTCGCATCTTTTACACCCGGGCGACTCACCTTCCCGTTTATGTTGGGGTTAAATGGGATCGCCTATTCTTCCTGGGTTATAGGGACTCTCATCGGGTACGGAGCGGGGTCCTTTCTCCCCGATGAACTTCAAAGCAGCATGGGAATTGCCCTATACGCCATGTTTATTTCCCTTATTTTACCTGCGATGAAGGGCTCCCGTCTTATTTTTTTCACCGTCGTTGGGGCAGCAGTGGTTAATTCCCTCCTCACGCTGTTTATGCCGCAGGGGGTCTCCCTCATTCTCTCTACGCTTCTCTTTGCCACCATCGCGTCATTCATCGCTCCGGAAGAAGAGGTCCAAGGAGAGAAGAGAGGCTTTGACCGTATGGAGGGGGAAAGTAAGAAATGATGAGCCTACGTGACTTAATCCTCATGGTTTTAGGAATGGCTCTCGTTACTTATCTCCCTAGGCTGCTTCCTTTTTTATTTCTCCAACGTCTCTTTATTCCCCCCCGTCTACGGCGTTTTTTTTCCTTCATCCCCTATGCGATGTTAGGGGCTCTCATTGTTCCGGGGGTCTTCAGTTCGACAGGAGATCTGTCAAGCGCCATCGTTGGCTTTCTGGTAGCGGTTCTCCTCGTTTGGCTTAAACTCCATGTGGTGTTCGTCATAACCGGAGCCATCTTTGCTGTGTATCTCTTTCAATTGTTCTTTTAGGATCCTGAGTCAAATCTTCGGTATCCGAGTGAGTGAAACCTCTCCCGCCTTTGTTTCGCTTCGAGGAGGGAATCCTCCGGGCATTTCGAAAGAAAAGACATGGCGTTAGTAAAAAATAGGAGGGAAATGATGGAAGAGATATGGCGTTTTATCGATACAGGCGCCCTGTCGCCTGCCCTCAACATGGCCGTCGATGAGGCCATTCTTCAAATTCATGGGGAAGGGAGGGTACCTCCCACCCTTCGATTTTATACGTGGAACCCGGCGACTTTATCCGTCGGATATTTTCAAAGAGCGGAGAAGGAGATTGATTTCAACCGACTTAAAGAAGAAGGGATCGGATTTGTCCGTCGTCCCACAGGGGGAAGAGCGGTCCTTCACGACAAGGAGCTGACCTACAGCATCGTGGTATCGGAGGGTTACCCCGGTATTCCCGCAACCGTCACGGATTCGTACCGTTTTTTTAGTCTAGGTTTGATGGAGGGGTTTCGACAGCTCGGTCTTCCCGTGGAGATGGTGAAACTGGATTCGGAGTCGGAGAAAGGAAAACAGGCTTCCCTCGGAACAGCCGCTTGTTTTGACTCGCCTTCATGGTATGAATTGGTGCTAGGGGAGCGGAAAATTGCAGGAAGTGCCCAGATGAGACAACGGGGTGTGATCCTACAGCATGGTTCCATCCTGATTGATCTCGATGCGGACCTCCTCTTTTCCTTGTTCCGTTTTCCCTCTGAGGAGGTGCGGCAAAGGGGAAAACGGCTTTTTCTCAAACGGGCGGTGGCCATTAACGAAGAAAGGATGCATTCCCCCGCCACCTTGGAAGAGGTAAAAGGAGCCTTTGCGGAAGGATTCCGGAAAGGATTGGGCATCCGGCTTATCGAGGGGGAGTTAACGAAAGAAGAATGGATCCTGGCGGAGAGGTTGGCCCGGGAGAAATACGGGACAGATGCGTGGAACCTCAGGAGATAATGGGCACATACCGTCGATTTTACGGTTTTAGAACCACCTTAATACAGCCGTCGGATTTTGTATCAAACACTTCATAGCCGTGTTGAGCCTCCTCAAGGGGCAAACGGTGGGTGATGATGTCGGTGGGGTCGATCCGTTCCTCTACGATCATCCGGTAAATTTCGGGCATGTAATGGATGACCGGGGCTTGTCCCATTTTAAGGGTAATATTCCGGCTGAATAAATCGCCGAGGGGAAAGGCGTTATACCGCATGCCGTAAACCCCCACCAATTGGATCGTCCCACCTTTTCTGACGGCTTGGCTTGCGATTTCGATCGCCCCTAAAGAGCCTCCTTGCAATTTCAAGGCGGTTTCCACCAATTCAACAAAGGTCATTTTTCCGTCCATCCCCACACAATCGATTACAACGTCGGCCCCGCCATGGGTGATTTCCTTTAAATAGCCACCGATGTTTTCCTCTTTTTCAAAATTAATGGTTTCGACATGATTGGTTCGTTCCGCGTGCGCCAAGCGGTAGTCGATATAATCAACGGTAATGACCCGTTCCGCCCCTCTCAGCCAAGCAAATTTTTGGGTGAGCAAACCGACGGGCCCGCTTCCGAGTACGACCACGCTGTCCCCTTCCTTAACGCCCGAAGCATCCACTCCCCAGTAGGCAGTGGGGAGAATGTCGGAGAGGAACAGAAGTTTTTCATCTTCCAATTCGCAATCCTCGGGAACCCGGAAGGGAGTAAAATTGCCGAACGGGACCCTCAACATTTCCGCCTGTCCGCCTGCGTATCCTCCAAACGTCTCCGAATATCCGAAATAACCGCCTGTCTCTCCATGGGGATTGGATCGGTCGCATTGGCTCTCGAGATGATTCCTGCAGTAAAAACATTCTCCGCAAGCCACATTGAAGGGAACGATAACCCGGTCTCCTTTTTTTAAACGGGTTACCTCAGACCCTGTCTCCTCTACGATGCCCATCGGTTCGTGGCCGATGATGTAACCTTCCGGGAGGTTCGGAACCATCCCATGGATGAGGTGAAGATCGGATCCGCAAATGGCGGTGCTTGTAATGCGGACAAGGACATCGTCTTCTTTTTCCAGTTTTGGATCATTTACTTCCTTCACTTTCACATCTTTAATGCCTTGATAGGTGACTGCCTTCATCGTTTTCTCTCTCCTCCTTATACAACGGATGTACGATCGTCCTTGAGACAGATCTTATTCTTCCCCGATGCTTTGGTTCCATCCAGGAGATAAAAGAGGAAGGCTCCCTTTACCCCTGCTCAAACCAAAGCAGGGTAGGAGCCTTCCCAAACGATTCGGTTAAACATGGGTTGAATCGGTCCGTTACGCCTTTAACAAAGCGATCCGCCGTTCAAAAGCCTCTTGAAGTTGACGAGAGATGACGCCAGGCACCCCATGGCCGATTTTTTTGCCGTCCACGGTTAAAATCGGCGTAATTTCATTGGTGGTGCTGGTGATGAAGAGCTCATCGGCCGCAAATAACTGATCGATGGTGAACGTTTCTTCCACCAAAGGAATTTTTAATTGATGGGCTAATTTCACCACCACTTGACGGGTGATGCCGTTTAAGATGAGGGAATTTAAGGGATGAGTAAAAAGTTTCCCCTCTTTTACCATAAATAAATTGCTGGAGCTTCCTTCGGTTACCGTTTTTCCTCGATGCAGGATCGCTTCGAGAGCTCCCGCTTCTTTGGCCGCTTGCTTCGCCAGGACATTTCCCAGCAAATTAATGCTCTTTATGTCGCAGCGAAGCCAACGGATATCTTCCGCCAAAATAGCGGAGCCCCCGTTGACGATGGTATCGACGGGTCGGGGATAAGGGGAAGCATAGGCGATTACATTGGCCTCGGCCTCTTGTGGAAACGCATGTGCTCTAGGCGCGGTTCCCCTCGTTACCTGAAGATAGATGATCCCGTCTTCCAACTTCTCCAATCGGACCAGTTCATTCACCTGCCGGGATAGTTTCTCTAAGGAATAAGGGAAAGGGATCCTTAATTCTTTTAAACTTCTTTCGAGGCGGGTAAAATGTTCCGCTTCCGCAAAAAGATTGCCATGATAAACTCGAATCACTTCGTATACGCCGTCGCCGAACTGGTATCCCCGATCTTCCGGGTCAACCCTCACTTCTCCCTTCGGCACGATACGGCCATTCCATAACATGTAATCCATTTTTTCCTCCACTCCTTTTTTTCTCTATTTTAATCCTTTTCAAAGATTTTGACTAGTTACGATTGAAGGAAGAAGAAAACTCTTTTTTTGTGTGAAATCTGCACGATGTATCTATTGACATTTTTCGCCCTTTTGTTCTCTCCTACTATATCTTGGTGTTTAAAAAAATTCGTCATACAATATATTGTGTTTTAGGCTTGTCCGGGAGGATGGAGATGTGGTATGCTTGGTTTACCTGGAAGGTATTCTGCCGGTGATGCCGGAAGAGAGAAGCAAAGAAGAGGGAGGAATTTTTATGAACCGCACGAAACTTACGGGTTTGAGCGAAAAAATCTTCTTAGATCGTTATGCCATGAAAGACTTGGATCCGGATCACATTGAACGTGGAGATACCGTCATCGTTTTAACGAAGGATGACCCGAAATTTCCCCAAAAAGAGGTGGCGGAGGTTCTGGAGCGATCAGGGGAGAGGATCAGGGTCCGTACCCGCAACGGGCAAGAACTTTTGATTCCGTTAAAGGATGCGACAAAGGCGTTGGAAACCTCTCCGGAACAGATGTGGGACCGACTGGCCAAAGCAATCGCTAAAGTGGAAAAAGGGGAAGAGAAGCAAACGTATTGGGAAAAGAAATTTCGCGAGGTGTTAGAGGATTGGAAATTGGTCCCCGGAGGAAGGATTGCCGCAGGAGCAGGGGTAAATGATGAGTTAACCCTCTTTAATTGCTACGTCATCCCATCTCCTCAGGACAGCAGGGAAGGGATCATGAAAACCCTCACCCAAATGACGGAGATCATGTCTCGTGGTGGAGGGGTGGGGATCAACCTTTCCACTCTTCGACCGAAACGAGCCCGGGTTCATGGAGTAAACGGCACGTCAAGCGGTTCGGTAAGTTGGGGAGGGTTGTTCAGTTATACCACAGGTCTCATTGAACAGGGGGGAAGTCGGCGTGGTGCCTTAATGCTCATGCTGAATGATTATCACCCCGATCTCCTTGAGTTTATCACCGTTAAGCAGGATATGGGAAAAATGACCAATGCGAATCTTTCCGTCTGTATCAGCAATGCCTTTATGAGGGCGGTAAAGGAGGATTTAGACTGGGATCTCATTTTCCCGGATACGTCGGATCCGGATTATGATCAGATTTGGGACGGGGACATCGAGAGATGGAAGGCAGAAGGGAGAAAGGTGATTCACTATAAAACGGTACGAGCCCGGGACGTTTGGCATACCATCATCGAGTCTGCGTGGCGAAGTGCCGAACCGGGAGTTGTCTTCATCGACTATTATAATCAAATGTCAAACAGCTGGTATTTTAACCGGATTGTTGCCACCAATCCTTGTGGAGAGCAGGGGCTTCCTCCCTGGGGTGTCTGTAACTTATCCGCTTTAAATCTCTCCAAATTCGTGAAAGAAGAAGAGAAAGAAGTGGATTGGGAGAAGCTGGGCGAGGCCGTTCGCATTTCTGTCCGTTTCCTCGATAATGTGATCGACGCAACACCATATCACTTTAAGGAGAATGAGGAGAATCAGAAAGGGGAGCGGAGAATCGGCTTAGGGTCCATGGGCTTGGCCGAAATGATGATTAAGTTGGGGATCCGCTATGGTAGCCCCGAATCCCTTACTTTCCTGGATAAGCTTTATCACTTTATCGCCCGGGAGGCTTATTTGGCATCTACCGATATCGCGGAAGAAAAAGGGAGTTTTCCAAAGTTTGATGCAGAGAAACATCTGCAAGGGAAATTTATACAACAATTGGACGAGGATGTAAAAGAGGCGATCCGCACCAAGGGGATTCGCAATGTGACGCTGTTAACCCAGGCGCCGACCGGAAGCACCGGAACCATGGTGGGAACCTCCACCGGGATCGAACCCTATTTTGCCTTTAAGTATACACGGCAAAGCCGCTTAGGATTGGACGAACAATATGTTCCCATCGCACAGAAGTGGATGGAGGAGCATCCGGGCCAACCCCTGCCCGATTATTTTGTAACGGCGATGGATCTAAGCGCCGAAGATCATATTCGGGTCCAGGCCGCCATCCAGAAATGGGTCGATTCCTCCATCAGTAAAACGGCCAATGCACCTCACGATTTTACCGTGGAGGAGACCAAAAAATTGTATGAATTGGCCTTTGACCTGGGATGCAAAGGAGTAACCATCTACAGAGACGGAAGCCGTGATGTACAGGTTCTTTCCGCAGCCAAAGAGGAGAAGGAAGAAAAGAAAGAAGTCCATCCCCAAAGCGGCCGGGAAGAACCGCAATCCACAACCCAGGCGGCTGTTGGTTCCGCCTATAAGAGGAGGCCGAAGAAACTGGTAGGAGCTACCTATAAGATGAATACCCCATTGGGGAAAGCATACATTACCGTGAACGAATTAAATGGAAAACCCTTTGAAGTGATCGTCAATGTGGGAAAGGCGGGGAGCGATGTTTTCGCCATGTCAGAAGCACTAGGCCGTGTCTCTACGCTTTTCCTCCGCTTCGGAGAATTGCCTGACGGAAACAAGGCCCGCTTATTAATTAAGCATCTGAAAGGGATCGGAGGTTCGGGAGCGGTCGGTTTCGGCGCCAATCGGGTCGAATCGATTCCGGATGCGGTGGCGAAAGCGATAGAGATGCACATTGATGGAATCGATGAAAATCACTCGGTGGCTGCCACTGTAGAAGAGACGGTTTTCCACGAACATGTCCATGATCTCCAGGAGGAGCTGCGGGAGAAGATGAACGATGACGATGGGGAGGATTCCCTGGACCTTTGTCCCCAGTGCGGTGCGGCCACACTCGTTAATCAAGAGGGATGTAAAAACTGTATCTCTTGTGGTTACACCCGGTGCAGTTAAAGAAGCTTTTAAACCCTGGTCCCGCGTGGGCTAGGGTTTTCTTGATGTAGAGGCATTTTTTCGGAGTGCACAGATTTGAGGGAGCTTCTTTTTTTTGTCATAATAAAGAAATAGAAAAGAGAGAGCAGGGGGATGACATGGCAAGAGAAAATGTTTTAGCGAAAGGACAAAAAGAAACAAATCGTCCGATCGTTTTAGCGGCGGTAATGATTTCCATGTTTATGACGGCTGTGGAATCCACCATCGTAGGTACGGCAATGCCTTCCATCGTAAGTGACTTAGGCGGATTTTCCATGCTTAGTTGGGTTTTTTCGGCATATCTTCTCGCCCAGGCCATCACGGTTCCCATCTATGGCAAGATGTCCGATCTCTTTGGAAGAAAGCTAATTTTTGTCATCGGCGTATCCCTTTTTTTGGTAGGTTCTTTCCTATCCGGTTTCTCGCAAACGATGACTCAGCTTATCTTTTTTCGCATCATACAGGGATTGGGGGCGGGGGCGGTCCAACCCATCGCGACCACGATTATAGGAGATATCTATACCTTGGAAGAACGGGCCAAGATCCAGGGCTATCTATCCAGCGTTTGGGGGATTTCTGCAGTGATCGGGCCTTTGTTAGGTGCCTTGTTCGTTCAAATCCATTGGTCTTGGATCTTCTGGATCAACCTCCCTTTAGGATTGATGGCGATGATGGGTATCCTATCCTCTCTCCATGAAGTATTTGAGAAAAAGAAACATGAGATTGATTATCTGGGTTCCCTTCTCTTGTTTGTGATGATTATTTCCGTCATGCTGGCCTCCTTGCAAGGGGGAACGGCATGGAGTTGGCTCTCATGGCAAACAGGATTTCTTCTTTTTCTCTTTCTTCTCGGCTTTTTCTTTTTCTTCGTTCAGGAGCGTAAGGCGAAGGAACCCATCATTCCCCTCCACATATGGAAAAACCGGACGATTACCTTTGCCAATCTCGCCTCTTTGACCACAGGGGGGCTTCTCATCGGCATCTCTTCCTTTCTTCCCACCCATCTTCAGGGAGCGATGGGCTATCCTCCCCTGATCGCCGGATTTGCTTTGACCGCCATGTCGATCGGTTGGCCTTTTGCCTCTTTTTTCTCCGGGAAAATGATGATTCGCTATGGATTTAGGACTACCTCCATTCTGGGAGGGGGATTTCTTCTTCTTGGTTCCCTCTTTTTTCTTACTTTGACGGCTGAAAGAGGGGCCGTATGGGCAGGATTGGGTTCCTTCTTCACCGGGATGGGGATGGGTTTTTCCACCACCAGTTTTATCGTCTCCATTCAAAGCGGTGTTCCTTGGAATCTCAGGGGTGTAGCCACTTCAACCAACCTTTTTATGAGAACGTTAGGGGGAACGGTGGGGGCCGCCTTTCTCGGTGGCGTTTTAAATACGGCCTTGGCACGGTATTTGTATGGCCAAGGGCTACCTGAGGAGAAAGCGTCGGCGCTTATCAAACAGGTAAATGAATTGTTGGATCCGGAGAAGCGGGTCAAGATGGCGGAAGATGCGGTGAAGCTCCTGCAAGGGGGATTGGAAGGAGCCCTCCATGGAGTCTATTGGGGAATGCTTCTCCTAACCCTATTAAGCCTGCTCTTTATCCTTTTATTGCCTAAAGAAGGAGAAAAGATGAAGGAGTAATTTTTCCCCCTCCGTGAAAAATAGGGATAGATCATTTCCGTGAGGGGGATTGGCATGCCCAAAAAGTACAGGGAGCTGCAGACGGTCCGTTCGCAAAAAAACGAATGGTTGCCTGAGGAATTTCCCGAAGGCCCTTATGGTTCTCCGTATCATGAACCGATCGGACACCATGGAAGACCCGAACAGCATATAACTTCCGCGTTTGCTTGGGAAAATCGTTCTTTGCATGAGGGGATACCGCGCCAAGTAGAACCAAAGCATCCTCCCCATGACGATCCCTCCCACGAAGTGGAACCACTCTGACGGGAGGGAAGGGGAACGAAACGGTCTTTTCTGTTTTTGTTCAAAGGATTAACCATTTTCTTCATCCTTCTTTTTACAAGTTTTCTGGATCGAGGCGATTTTACTTTTTTTCCTTTTTTCATTTTAATTAGTATTCTCTTCTCTATCGGTTTTATCGCGGATCTTGTACTCATGCCGAGGTATGGAAATTTCCAGAGTGCGGTCATCGAAGGATTCGCAATCTATGTTTTGCTTTCCTTTTCTCCCCTCCTACTCCCCTCGATCTCCTTTCGTTTTTCTCCCCCCACGCTTATCGTCGTCAGTTTTTTGGTTACCGTCTTTGAGATCTTTTTGCACCGGCGAGTGATTCGAAGTGGGATTCAACAGTTCTAATATTTGTACCGGCACCGTCCCATTCCCTCCTTGATATACTATAGGAAAAAGGGTATCATGAATCTAGACCATTGTTAGGGGGAACGGGGATTAGGATGAGAACGCCAAGCATGGAAGATTATTTAGAGAGAATTTTTACCTTAATCCGGGAGAAGGGATACGCCCGGGTCTCAGACATAGCAGAGGCTTTGAAGGTTCATCCATCCTCGGTCACAAAGATGGTGCAAAAATTAGACAAAGATGAGTATCTGGTCTATGAAAAGTACCGGGGTTTAGTTCTTACCCCTAAGGGGAAAAAAATCGGCAAACGCTTGGTCGATCGACATCAACTACTGGAGGAATTTCTCCAAATCATCGGTGTTTCTGAAGAGAATATTTATCGGGATGTAGAGGGGATTGAACACCATCTAAGTGCAGATTCTTTAAATGCGATCGGCTATTTGGTTCAATATTTTCGGGAGGAACCGGAACGGATTAAAGCATTGCACCAAATTCGGGAATGTGATAAGGAGGCTTAATCATCGGCTTTTATGGGGGAATTTCCTCTGTAAAAGCTTTTTACTATCGATTGAATGAGATGAAAGAGAAATGGAGGAATGAAGAATGGAAATCACCATTTTAGGCCGTTGGGGTGCTTATCCGGAAGGTGGAGAGGCGACGGCAGGGTACCTCATGGAACATGGAGAGACCTCCCTCCTTTTAGATTGTGGAAGTGGAGTACTAAGCCGGTTGCAGGAGAGACTGCCGATTTCCCATTTACATAGCTGCCTCGTCACCCATTATCATCATGACCATGTGGCCGACCTGGGCGTTCTCGGCTACGCCGTCATGCTGCAGAGCCGATCCGGGGCCCGGAAAACCCCGTTTACCTTTTACCTGCCAAAGGAACCTGCCCAGGAGAAGGAAAGGTATTTAGGCATTCCCGGCGCTCAAATCGTTGAGATTTCACCCGAAGATGAATTATCCATAGGGGGAATACGCTTTACCTTTCTTCAAACCGTTCACCCGATTTATACCCTGGCGGTGAAAGCGGAATGGGGAGAAAAGAGCTGGGTATACACTTCCGATACCTCTTTCTTTGAAGAGCTCATTCCTTTTGTGAAAGGAGCCGATCTTCTCCTCGCCGAATCCAATTTTTACTTAGGGCAAGACGGTTCGAAAGCCGGCCATATGAACACAGGAGAGGTGGGAAGACTGGCGAAGGAGGGAGAGGTAAAGAAAGTGGTGATTACCCATCTTCCCCATGTGGGCAAACAGGAGGATCTTGTCCAACAGGTAAGGTCCGTTTATTCCGGCCCTGTATATCTAGCGAAGATAGGCGATCGCTACGTGATTTAAAGGAATAAAACATAGAGAGATCCCCCGGAGCATAGACATGTGATAAAAACGGGGGATGTTTTCCATGCTGGCCAATGGGGTCTTTGGAGGCGGAGGGGTAAAGGGGATCGCCTTCGTGGGGGCACTTAAGGTATGCGAAGAGATGGGGATCGAGTGGAATCGTCTGGGCGGTACTTCCGCCGGAGCCATCGTGAGCTCCCTCCTCGCTGCCGGATATCGTGCGTCGGATTTGGAAGAGCTAATGGTTCAATTAGATTTCTCCCGAATCGTGGAACGGAATTTTTGGGATTACCTCCCTTTGGGGCGACTTGTGCGCATGTTTTTTACCCTTGGGATGTATCCGGCCACCTATCTAGAGAAGTGGTTAGAGGAACGCCTAAGGGAGAAGGGGGTTTCTACCTTCGCCGATCTCCCCGCCGGACGGCTTACCGTCATCGTCTCAAATCTTTCAACCGGGGAGATTTTAGCCCTCCCACAAGACTTGCAAAGGATAGGCTTTTCACTTCATGAGTTAAAAGTGAGCCGTGCGGTACGAATCAGCAGTTCGATGCCCTTTTTTTTCGACCCGATAAAAGCACGCCGAAATCCCGTCGAATATTTAATCGATGGTGGGGTCCTGAGCAATTTTCCGGTCTGGATTTTTGATCAAGATCCCCCCCACGGAATCCCCACATTCGGATTCAGCCTAAGCGGGGGAAAGGATAAGGAGAAGAGATATCATAAGATTCGGACACCGATCTCCATGCTCCGAGCTCTTTTTTCCGCCATGTTAGAAACCCAAGATATGAAATATGTGGAAAATCAGGATGCGGTTCGTACGATTTTCATTCCTACACCCGGGGTGCAATCGACCGACTTTCATTTAACAAGGGAGCAGAAGGATTCACTCCTTCGCATCGGAGAAGAGGCGACGCGGAAATTCTTTCGAAAGCGGAGCATTCAGCGGCCTCCTTCCACGATTATTTACACAAAAAAAGAGGAATAGATTTCCATGTTTAGGGAATCCTTTATGGTAAGAGGCAGTATGTCCAGGTTGGGAGGTGATTCAGCGTGGAGATGACCGCTCAAGAAGTTCTGGAACGCATTCGGTTAATGAAGGAAAAAGGAGCATCTTTGAATAAAAAGAGGATAAAGAGGGATGATCCGGAATTGATGCGGAATGCCCTCTACTATTATCCGAGTTGGGAACATGTTTTACGGGAACTAGGGGTTGAGACAACCTAGTAGAAGAAAGGAAAAACTCCCATCTCTTTGATATGCTCCCCTTTGAGTAGACACCTGAAATAACAAAAATTCAGGACTGCACAAAGGGGAGTTTTTATAGGAAACGGGTCGATTCGTCTTAACGGACTTGTACCAATCCGCTTTCATCCAGTTCCCGCATGCGGTTGAAAGAAGCGATCGCCACTTCAATTTGCGCAGTATTCGGTTCTTTGGTGGTAAGAAGTTGGAGCCAGAGCCCAGGGTAACCTAGATAGCGGAGTATAGGAATCTCCCGCATCTTATTGGTGAGAAAGAGGGTCTCATAAGAAAGGCCGATCACGACGGGGATGAGGAGGATTCTCTCTAAGATTCTCTCCCAGAGGGTGTGATAAGGGAAAAAATAGTTAAATACGGAGTAGACCAAAACCCCAACGATCGCTGTGAAGATAATGAAACTGGAACCGCAGCGGTAGTGCAGGCGGGAGCTTTTCTTTACGTTTTCCACCGTTAAAGGGAGGCCTCTTTCATAGGCGTTAATCACCTTATGTTCCGCCCCATGGTATTGAAAGAGACGTTTGATCAGGGGAGTGATGGAAATAGCATAAAGGTAGAGGAGAAGGAGAAAAATTTTAATAACCCCTTCGATGATGTTGCTTTCGAACCGTTCCCAAGGAGTCCCTTGTGGGACCGAGTACAGGATAGGATCTAGGAGACCTGCCAAAAGAGCGGGGACCCCCGTAAAGATGATTTTGCCAACAATAAGGGAGATTACACCCATGACTGCAACCCCCAGGACAAAGGACCACGAGGTTTTCTCTTCTCTTCCCATCGTTTTTTCAGTTGCATCTTCATCTCCGTCATCCAAATCATACTTCTCCGCAGCGAAAGAAAGATGGCGGCTCCCATTGGCGCTTGATTGAATAAGAGCAACGATGCCCCTGATAAAAGGGATTTTTTTTAGCCATCTGGTCCACGGCTGTTCCGTCTTCGGCTGTTCAAAATATTCAATTCTGTTATCCTTTCGACGAATGGCCGTCACATATACATGTTTGCCTCCGAACATGACTCCTTCTATGACCGCCTGACCTCCATAGAGGTTTCGCTCATTTGCCATCTTATTCACCCTTACCTTTGCAACTTAAAAAACTCTGCTTTTTATTTTACACCATGAAGAAGAAAAGTGCATTCCCCAAAAAAGCTTTGATACTTGCCCCTCCCTCTGTTTAATTCCTCATAAAACATTCACTTTATCTTCACAAAGTAGGGGGGCTTACTAGTGGAAACATCATTAGAATAGAGATAAACTGTTAAATGAAGAAGGAGGTGTGACCCAGTGCGACGGATTTTACTTCTAACCGGCATGCTTGCTCTCTCCGTAATCCTTCTCAGTGCTTGTGGAAGCGGCAGTAACGCGCCTCAAAATCAAGGTTCGGCTCCACCAACCGGCGAGTCGGGAACGACCACTGAAGGGCAGACGGCAAAGGTGGATGCGGCGACGGTATATCAAACCAATTGTGCAAGCTGTCATGGTCAGAACCTGGAAGGAAATGTGGGCCCTGCACTCAATCATATTGGTGCAACACTTTCTAAAGACCAGATCCTTTCCACTATTAAAAATGGAAAAGGAATCATGCCTGCCAATATTATTCAAGGGGAAGAGGCAGATGCGGTAGCCTCATGGCTGGAAGGAAAGAAATAACTCCAGATTTTCTGAAGGGACTTCTTTCATACATAACCGGTGTAAAACCGGCTTTTTTTTTAAAAAGATGGGGAAAATAGTTTAAAAGGGATTAACGATCAGGAGGCTCCATGAAAGAAAAATCTGATGTAGCAAATCAAGAGCAGAAAACAAGATGGCTTTATGCCCTTGAGGTCGGTTTTTTTGGGGCGCTGATTTGGAGTGGGGTCTTATATCTCCTCTATTGGCTTCGTCTCTCAAAGCTCTCTCCTTCCCATATCGCGCAAGGCTTTTTAAAGCCGGAATATCTTTTTCGCTGGGAAGGGGTCTTCTTCTCCCTTATCCTTCTTGCCCTTTATTCCATCCTTGTTTCTTTCTTGTATGTGTATACCTTGGCGAGAATAAATAGCCCGTGGTTGGGAGTGGCCTTGGGAATCATACTCTGGTCCGCGATGATGGGCTGGCGCTCCATGGATTGGAATACCCTTGCCTCCACCTTATCCATATTTGTGCTTTATGGTGTCTTTGTAGGCTATTCTTTGTCGGCCGAGTTCTCCAGTCCCGAAGAGATCGAGTAAACGGGGAGAGATCCTTTAAACCGATAGATCTCTATGATACAATGCAAGGGAAGGGGGAGAGGGGATGAAAATTCAAGTGATCCACGGCCCGAACTTAAATTTGTTAGGGCAGAGGGAACCTGAGATTTATGGAAGGATGACGTTGGAGGAAATCGACAACCGCCTTTCCCGATTGGGAAAGGAACTGGGATGCGAGGTTTTCTCTTCCCAGTCAAACCATGAGGGGGAGATTGTGGACCTCATTCAAAAGGCGGGACAACAGGTACAGGGAATTTTACTGAATCCTGCAGCTTATACCCATACGAGCGTAGCCATTCGGGATGCCATCGCTGCGGTTGGGTTGCCCACTGTGGAGATTCACCTTTCCAACATACATAAACGTGAATCGTTCCGCCACCACAGTTTTATTTCCCCCGTGGCGATAGGGGTTATCGTCGGTTTTGGGGCTTACGGGTATGAAATTGGGCTCCGGGCCTTGGTTCATTACATCAGGGAAGAGGGGAAAAAGATTGGAAAATAGAGTAGAAAGAATGAGGAACTTTTTTGCCGAGAATCAGATCGAAGCCCTGCTGGTTACTTCGGACCGGAATCGTCAATATCTAAGCGGATTTACAGGAACGACCGGCTATCTGCTGATTACAGAAAAAGAGGCCCTCTTTTTTACAGATTTTCGTTATCTGGAACAAGCGAAGGAACAATCTCCTCATTTTACCGTGATCGATAATCGCAGAAAGATGCTGGAGTCGGTGGCTGAAGAAGTGAAAAAAAGAGGACTGAAACACATCGGCTTTGAAGAGAATCATGTAACGTATGGAGAATACAAAAGCTGGCTATCCCGCATGGAAGGGGTGGATTGGGTCCCCACCGCCGGCTTGGTTGAACAACTTCGCCTTTTAAAGGATGAGGGAGAGATCCAAAAAATCAGAAAAGCGGCGGAGATCGCCGATTCGGCTTTTGCTCATATCCTTGCGTATATTAAACCCGGCGTTACGGAAAATGAGGTGGCTTTGGAATTAGAATATACGATGCGTAAGTTAGGTGCGAGCGCCCCTTCCTTCGATACCATCGTGGCTTCCGGATACCGGTCCGCTATGCCCCACGGTAGAGCCTCCAATAAGAAGATCGAAACAGGAGAGTTGGTAACCCTTGATTTCGGGGCGGTATATGAAGGGTATGTCTCGGATATGACCAGAACCGTGGCGGTAGGAGAGATTTCACCCAAACTGCATGAGATCTATAGAGTTTGTTTAGAAGCCCAGCAGAAGGGAGTAGAGGAGTTGGGACCGGGAATGACAGGACAGGAGGCCGACGCCCTCTGTAGGGATTACATCACCTCCCGAGGATATGGGGAAGCCTTTGGACACGCGACGGGACATGGGATCGGCTTAGAGATCCATGAAGGCCCCACCCTTTCCCTCAACAGCGAGATCATCCTTCAGCCGGGCATGGTGGTTACGGTGGAACCGGGGATCTACCTGCCTGGCGTTGGTGGTGTGCGGATTGAAGATGACCTCCTGATCACGGAAGATGGAAGTGAGATCATCACAAAGTCGAAAAAAGAATTGATTCAGCTGGGATAATTGTTATATGATAGGGTAGGACTGTATTTTTTCCAAGGGTTTAGGAGGATGAAAACGTGATTTCGACCAACGATTTTAAGACGGGAGTTACGATTGAGTTGGAAGGAGACCCATGGCAGGTCCTCGATTTCCAACATGTCAAGCCGGGAAAAGGCTCCCCCTTTGTCCGGGCGAAGATGAAAAATCTCCGCACAGGAAATGTGAGAGAAGATACCTTTCGGGCAGGGGAGAAAGTTCCCCGTGCCCATATTGAAACCAAAGAGATGCAGTATCTTTATTCAAGCGGCGACGAGTATACTTTTATGGATATGAATACGTATGATCAGATTAATTTGTCCCGTAAACAGATTGAGTATGAACTAAAATTTTTGAAAGAAAACATGACGGTTTATATGATTGAATATAAAGGAGAGATGTTGGGGATTCAGCTGCCCAACACCGTTGTGCTGGAAGTGACGGAGACGGAGCCGGGAATCCGGGGAGATACGGCGACGGGCGGTTCTAAGCCGGCCACCCTTGAAACAGGCCATGTGGTAAGCGTTCCCTTTTTCATTAATGTGGGGGATAAGCTGATCATCGACACACGAACCGGAGAATATGTTTCCCGAGCCTAATCGAAAAAGAAAAGCCTTATCGTTGTTTGGAGCGATTGGGCTTTTTCTCTTTCCAAAGGTATCGGTTATATTCCAAAATGCCTTAAGATTTGGATAAAGAGGGCGGTAATCCCTGCCGCCATGAGAGGCCCTACCGGAATTCCCCGAAAGAAGAGGATACCAAGGATGGATCCGATGACCAATCCGACGATCATGCTGGGCTCCAGCTTTAAGAGTTCCAACCCCTTCCCGTTCATGTAGGTGGCGATGGCTCCACCCAATAAGGCCATGAGCCCTGGAAGGGTGGTGAAGAGGGGAGAAAAATCCTTCCATTGAATCTTGCCGCTGGCGAAAGGGACAAGAACGGACATCATGAGAAAGAGGAGCCCTAGTTCAAGCCCCCTTCGCTCAACGGAAGGGAAGAAACGTTCCAACGAGGTTAACTTCAGAATTAAGAGAATGCTTGCTGCGGTCGCAATGATGTGGGAACGGCCCAGCAATCCGATCACGATTAAAACCACTAACATGATTTCCCCTGTCAAGATAAGCCCCACCTATCTGTTGGCGTTTTATCCTCATCTAGTTGGAGAGTATGTTTCAGGATGGACAAATATGCGCCCCTCCTGCAGATAGGGGACCAATGGGATGGTATCCCGCCGGGATGAGTAGCGAATATCCTCTGTTAGCCCCAGTTGGGCAAGGCGTTTTCCCGTGGCTGTTTTCAAAAGAACCTCTTCAATGCGGTTAATGTTTTGCAAATATCCATCATACAGAAGCTGGGAGAAATCGCTTAATTCCAGAGGGTCTTTACTAAGTTCAAAGAGCTTATTAATGAGAAATCCGGCGGCCAAGCCATCTTCATAGGCAAATTCATTTCTGCTTCCGGCACAATAGAGGGTAAGTTCCTTCCCGATCTGAAGCACTTTTTGGGCCACTGCACTCCCATTGAGAAAGGAACCGATAAGAACATGTTCACCACGCATTGCCTTTTGGATCGCCCGGGTTCCATTGGTTGTAGATAAGATTAGCCTCTTTCCTTGCAGAGATTGAGAGGAAAGTTCTGAGGGGGAATTGGAAAAATGGAATCCGCTTATTTTTTTACAGTATCTCTCTCCGGCGAGCAATGTTTCGCTATTTTGCAGAAGAAATGCTTTTCCCAACGTTTCTACGGGGATGACTTCGGAGACTCCGGCGAGAAATGCCGCAAGAATCGTGGAGGACGAGCGAAGCACATCGAAGATGACAACCGTCTTCCCCACAATCATCTCCCCCTTAATCTCATCGACGGTGGCGATGGATTCGACTCTCATCATACCTCTCCTAACACTTCTTTAAAGATAAAGGTATCGGAACGAAGCCCCCTCCTTAACGCTTCAAGGGCAACCACTTCTCCTGGCGCGATATTTCCCAGGTTTACATTGGTTCCGAACAATTGAATGAAATGCACCTGTTGTTTCTTTAACGGAGCTTCCCAAATCAAGCGATCTTTATATGCCCAATGATGGACAAAGTCATAGAGGGTAGCGCCATCAAAGTTTCCGTTTTGGTCATAGATTCCGACCCCCGTTCCCGATTCCCGTCCCTCCACGATCACATAGGAGACCCCTAAAAAGATGTCGCTTAGAAGTCTTTCTTCCAGCTCTGAAAGGAGAATGATGCTTCCTTGTTCCTTTTTACCAAATTCAGTAATCACATCTAATCCCGCATCAAGAGCCCGAACGATGATCTCTTTTCGCACGTCAGGGGGATAGGATAGGGTTCCTTCCGATATTTCGATGGCATTAAAACCGATCTGTGTGATAAGGCTAAGATAGTGGGGGATTTCCTGCTGATAGATGGCTACTTCCGTCAATGTGCCGCCAGGATAGATCTTCACGCCATATTCCTTGGCAAGCTGAATCTTATGCTTTAGATAATGGCTGGAATATAAAACCGAGGTGCCGAATCCCAGTTTTAAATAATCGATATAAGCTCCTGAAACTTCAAGAAGATCCTTAAGTCCGTCAATCCCCAATCCCTTATCAATGACCATCGTAATTCCATTCTCCCTTGGTTTGAGGTTTCTCGTTTGGCTCGGGTCCGTCAGGGAATGAGGCCAGTTTAACCACGACAATGTTTCTTCTCCCCTTTCTTCTAGGCATAGATATCTGCCCATACTATATGCAGCTCTTCTTCCATCGGTTCATTTCTTTACCCTATGTCTAAGACATCATGGACAGGCATAGGATGTACCAAAAGGGAAGAGAGGTGTATATGATGTGGTATCTCTGGCAATGGTTTGATAAGGCGGTGCTTGGCATGGCCTTGCTTCGCCTTCTATCGGGAAGCATCGAGATACTTGCAGCCCTCATCATGCTAAAAGTAAACGAAGTGGGGAAGGCCCTGGTGGTAAATTCCATGCTTGCCATGGTGGGCCCTTTGATTTTACTGACAACAACAGCCATCGGCTTGGTCGGTGTCGCCCACCGTTTATCCTTTGATAAAATACTCCTGGTTTTTCTAGGGGTTCTCCTCATTCTGATGGGAGTAAGAAAGTGAAGAGAAGGGATAATAAGAAATGAGAAAGGGGAGGGATTAAGATGGAAAAAATAGATAAGAATTTATCCTATATGGAAGGCTTGGTAGAAGGACTTGACTTAGATCCTTCGACCAAAGAGGGGAGAGCCATCTTTGAACTCATCCAATTCAACAAAAAAATGGCTGAAGAGATCAGGGATTTAAAACTGCGCCTTACGGATCAAGAAGAGTTTATCGAAGCACTGGATGAGGATCTCTATGAGGTAGAATCCCTTCTATTTGAATATGAGGGGGATTCCGAGGAGAAGGAGTTCATGGAAAGCGCTGAGAAGAACATTCAGGGTGATCGTAAGGAAGAACAAGATGAGGGAGATGAGGAAGGCTTTTACGAGATGGAATGTCCCAATTGCGACGAGATGATCTTGATTGATGCCGAATTGATGGAGGAGAACGACCAGGTAGAGCTGGTATGCCCTGAATGTAAAGAGGTGATCGTTTTAAATGTGGAGGATCAAAGGTTATCAGGGAACGAGGAGGGTAAGCCTACCCGCTCCAAGACGGAGGTCCGGCAATAACCGTGGATGGCAACATTTCTATTTGATTCGTTTCATACCGGCAACAGATCGATGAAGAGGGCCTACCGTATCGGCCCTCTTCTTTTAGTCTAAAGAAGGCCAAGCTTGCATAGAGATAAGGTAGATTCCTTCAATGGAGGGATAGGAATGGTTGAGGCACTCTTCCATTTTCTGCCGGATCACATAGAAAAGGCCCTCAAGCTTCTCCCTGAGACGATCCGCTCTACCCTTGAAGAGGTTCGATTGAGGGCGGAAAGACCGGTGGAAATCATTTCTTCCTTGAAAGAAGGATTCTTAACGTCAGCGGGGGATATCACCCCTCTCCCTTCAAACGGTCTCATCGTTTCACCCGACGATATGGCACACATCATAAATCTTATGACGAATCATTCCCTTTATGCGATGGAAGAAGAGCTCCGCAGAGGCTATCTCACGCTCCCCGGTGGACATCGGATCGGATTAAGCGGGAGAGCCGTATTGAAGGGAGGAAGAATATCCCATTTGCATCACATCACCGGACTTAACCTTCGCCTTGCGAGGGAGAAGATTGGTACGGGAGAGGTTCTGCTGCCTTATATTTGGAACGGAAAAGAGGTCTATAATACGCTTATCATCTCCCCGCCCCGGGCCGGGAAAACCACGCTCATCCGGGATTTGGCGCGGATTTTTAGCTATGGGGAGTCTCGCTTCGGGATATCGGGCATGCGGGTTGGGGTGGTGGATGAACGCTCCGAAATCGCCGGTTCTTACTTGGGGATCCCCCAGAAGGACGTGGGGCCGCGAACCGATGTCCTGGATGGATGTCCTAAGGCGGAAGGGATGATGATGATGATCCGCTCCATGTCTCCTCAACTTTTAATCACCGATGAGATCGGCCAAGAAGAAGATGTGGTTGCTTTATTGGAAGCAATTAATGCAGGAATTTATCTCATTGCCACCGCCCATGGGGAGAAGTTGGACGAGATCGAGAAAAGGCCGATTCTACAAAAAATTTTCCGTTACCAAGTATTTCAACGGATCATCTTCTTAAGCAGAAGAAAAGGAGCGGGAACGATAGAGGCCGTTTATGATGGCCAAGGAAAGCGGGTTTTGGGGGGGAATCTCAGATGACGATAAAGGGTTTCGGGGCTCTCCTCGTTTTACTCATGGCCACATTGGCCGGCTTTCTCATCTCAAACCGTTTTTCCGGAAGAACAAAAGAGATAAGACAGTTAGAGAACCTCCTCCTCGCTCTGGAAACGGAGATTCTCTATGGGGCGAAACCCCTTGGGGAGATCATAAGGAGGATCGGGGAAAGGGAAAAGGGACCGATCGCCCACATATGCCAAAGAATTGCAGTAAGGCTGAAGGAAAGGGAATTTACCTTTTGGCAAGTGTGGGAGGAGGAGTTGAGAAGGGGTTGGCCCACCACCCATCTAAAGGGGGATGAACAGGAGGTTCTCCTCCAATTAGGTTCCGTCCTTGGCCTTTCCGATAGGGAAACCCAAAGAAATCATCTGCGGCTTGCCCTGGCCCACCTGAGAGCGGAAGAAAAGGAAGCAATGGACGATCAAGCAAAATATGAGAAATTATCGAGGACACTTGGATTTTTAAGCGGACTTTTGCTCGTCATACTAATGTATTAATTGGAGGAGCTTTACATGGGTATCGATGTAAGCACCATCTTTTACATCGCCGGCATTGGAATTATCATCGCCATGATTCACACGGTCCTAAAACAGGCGGGCAAAGAAGATTGGGCCCATTGGGTTACCTTGATCGGCTTTATCGTAGTCCTCTACATGGTATCCACCTATATCCAAACCCTCTTTCAACATTTGCAAAGGGTTTTTAAATTTTACTGATCCGGTTTCGATTTGAAAAGCGGAACAAGGGGATTTTTATCATGGAAATCATGCAAATCGTGGGTCTTGGCATCGTCGCCACGGTACTGAGCCTCGTCGTGAAGGAGAAAAGACCTGATTTTGCCTTTATGATCTCCGCACTGGCAGGGATTGCCATCTTCCTTTATATTCTCGGTCCCATCGGCAAAGTGATCACCCTATTACAACGGCTTGCCTTCGATGCCCATGTAAATCTCATCTTTCTAGAGACGGTGTTAAAGATCATCGGGATTGCCTATATTGCAGAATTTGGTGCTCAGATTACCCGGGACGCAGGGGAAGGTTCCATCGCCGCCAAGATTGAGCTGGGAGGGAAGATTCTCATCCTGATTCTCTCCATCCCGATCATTCAGTCGGTCATTGAAACCATTTTACGATTACTCCCTGCTTAAAAGGAGAGAAACGATGAAAAGGACCCTCATCCTGTTCCTTCTTATCTGGCTGGGAGGAGGAGAGAATCTCTTTGCATCACCGGATCCGAACGAAATGCTGGTGAAGCAACAGCTGGAACATCTCAACCTTGATGAGATTGAGCAATATTGGCAGAAGTTATACCAGGATTATCACGGATTTCTTCCCGAGGTGAAATCACCCGGTTTAATCTCCTTGATGTTACAGCAAGAGAAGGGATTCTCCCTCCAAGGGGTATTGAACGGGTTTCTCCATTTCCTCTTTCATGAAATCACCGTCAATGCGAAGCTTCTCGGTATGATCCTCCTCCTTACGATTTTTGCCTCCATATTGGAAAATATCCAAAGCTCCTTTGAACAGACCGCCGTGAGTAAAATCGCTTTTATCATCACTTTTCTCGTTCTCATGATTCTCGCCATGAACAGTTTTTCCGTGGCGATGAATTATGCGAAAGAGGCGATCAAGGGAATGATGGATTTCATGATGGCCATTGTTCCTCTCTTGGTCACCTTAACCATTTCGATGGGAAATGTGGCGGCGGGAACTTTCTTCCACCCGTTCATCGTCGTTCTTGTTCATGCCAGTGGAACTCTTGTCTACTATTTTGTCTTTCCTCTGCTCTTTTTCTCCATTCTTCTTCAGTTGGTAAGCCATATCTCCCAAAAGTACAAGTTAACCCGCCTTGCCGGCCTCTTACGCAATATCGGATTAGGGACGTTGGGTATATTTATCACCGTTTTTTTATCCGTTCTCTCCTTTCAAGGGACAAGTACTTCGATTTCGGATGGACTCGCTCTCCGTACCGCCAAGTATATGGCCGGGAATTTCGTTCCCGTTGTCGGACATCTATTTACCGATGCGGCGGAAACGGTGATGGGAGCCTCCCTTCTTCTTAAAAATGCGGTAGGGATTACAGGGGTAGTCCTTCTCCTCTTTATGGCTGCCTTTCCGGCGATCAAAATATTGGTGATCAGCCTCATTTATCAGATAGCCGCCGCTCTTTTACAACCTTTGGGCGATCATCCCATGATTACCGCCCTTCATGATATCGGAAACGGAATGATGTTGATTTTCGGGGCTTTAGCTACGGTTTCCCTTATGTTTTTCCTTTCTCTTACCATCCTGATTGCTTCAGGAAACTTGGCGCTGATGATCCGGTAAGGTGGCCGAAATTTCACGAAATATGGGGGGATCAGTCCATGCTTTCTTCTCTTTCCGATTGGCTGAAGCAATTAATTTCCTTGGTCCTCTTGGCGACCATCGCCGATCTCCTCCTTCCCAATGCCAAGATCCAAAAATATACCAAGGTGGTGATCGGCCTTTTTATCCTCATTACGATGTTAAACCCCCTTTTGCAGGTTGTCAGCATAGGGAATCTCCCCGAAAAATGGATGGCGGAATCTTATCTCTTTCTAAAAGGGAAGGATGGGGAGACGAATTCCCTCGATGCCCAACAGATTGAAAAATTAAAAGCGGAGCAGGAAAAAGAAATGCTTGCCTACCTTTCCCGGAACTTGGCTTTTACCATCGAACAGGAACTAAAAGATCAGATGCAGGTAGAAAGCAAAGTGGAGGTAAACCTTACCTTTTCCGCAGAAAAGGAGCCGAAAATGGAAAAAATCTTGGTCTATTTATTAGGACAGGTTCATAAAAAGGATAACAAGGGAGAAGGGATTATAGGAAAAGGCAACCCGATCACGCCCGTTGACCCCATTCGAATCAATGGAAGGGGGGAGCAAAGCCTTACGGTAAGCGGGGAAGAGACAGAAGAAAGCGCCGGAATCCGCTTCTTTCTGGAGAAAAGGTATGGGCTTCCTTCAGAACAAATTATTGTGGTAAAAGGGCAGGATCGTCCGAGCCAATAGGGAGGAGAATAAATGGCTTCCAAATGGTCCATGGATCGGTGGCAGTGGATGATTATCCTCATTGGGCTGGCAGCAGGGCTGTTCCTAATGGGTTCCTTTTTCAAGGTTCAGGAGGAAAAGAATCTCCCGCCTCCTGTGGCTTCCGATGCCCAGGCTGTACAAGGGGAATCCGTAAAAGAATGGACGATGAAGGATTATGAAGAGTTCTACGAAAATTCTCTGCGGGAGATCCTGGAGCAAATCGTCGGGGTGGGCCAGGTGACGGTCATGGTGAACCTCGATTCCACGGAGGAGAAGGTCTACCAAACCAATCTACAGACGGGAAAACAGGTAACGGAAGAGAAGGATACCCAGGGAGGAACCCGCACGGTGGAAGATATGACACAAAATTCGCAAGTCGTCACCGTCACGGGCGGAGGAGGAGAACAGCCCATCGTGGTGAAAACGGTAAAACCAAAAATCAGAGGGGTTGTAGTTGTGGCGAACGGTGTGGAGAATATGCAGGTGAAGGCTTGGATCTTTGATGTGATTGAGCGCTCTTTAGATGTTCCACCCCACCGTATTTCGATTGTTCCGCGGAAAAAAGGAAATTAATTTTACGTTGGAGGGATTTTCATGTCACTTAAAAAGCAGACCGTATGGCTACTAACGATGCTTACGTTGATGGTTGTCTTGTCCGCTTATTATCTCTTCTATGGGGAGGTAAAACCGATTGATGTTGCAAATCCCGATACTCAGACGGAGAAGGGGAAAACGGATGGAGATGGGGGAACAAAGCCCAATGAGGAGGTAGGAGCAACGGGAATGAATGACCCATCGGGAATGGGGATAACTCCCGATCCCACCTCCGGCATTCAGATTGAGACGGCCCCTTCTACTTCCACCGAGGATTTCTTCGCCTCTCTCCGTTTAGAACGGGATCAGGCGAGGGCACAAATGATGGAGCAATACTACAATATTGTATCGGCCAATCAGGATAAAGAACAAGTGAAGGAAGCATCGGCCAAATTGGATGAACTGCAGAATATGGAAAGCAACGAACAGACGGTGGAATCCCTTATCAAGGCGGAAGGTTTCCCCGATGCGGTCGTCATTGCTTCTCGGGAGAAGGTAAACGTGATCGTCCAAGCCAAAGAGCTGAAGGAGGATCAAGTGGTAACCATCATAAACCTCGTCTCGAAAAACATGAACGTACCGGGGACATCGGTCATCGTAAGTTCGCGACAATAGTTCATGTTGGATGAAGTAACCGCCGCAGCTGATCAAAGACTGTAGGTTAGAATCTACAGTCTTTTTTGTGAAGAAGGTACATATTTTTCCATTTTGGTCACGGAAGAACATGAGCCTGGTTGCCTTATCCTCGGTGATGAGGTAATTCGTTAAAATGAATATCGTTATAGAAATCAATGGAACGAAAGTTGTTCTTTTTTAATCAAGGAACGGGGGAGCTACCCTCAAAAAAGTTATTTCTTCTTGATGACCACCTCACCTCAATTGATCGCCATCTGTTGCTATTGTCGAAAATGATCGAAAATCATTTTTATTTTTATCATCATGAAAAGATTAAAAAGTATTGACTTTCCCCATTTGGATTGGTTAGAATGATCTCAAGAATTTCCTTTTTAAATAAATATAAGTAATTATCTTTGTTGTATATTTTACTCGCATTTCAATTTACATAGGTGTGGGTTGCGTACATCGGGTGCATGCCGGTTTCTCCACAGGAATATGAAGGGGAAAAAGCTTGTTTTGGACGACCCACGGTGCGTGTGGTGCACAATGGCCCTTTCTTTGTTCCGGGGACCGGAATCTGGGCCACGACTGAAATAACGGATTGGAGATGATGTGGAGTGAGCCCGGAAAGTGAAGTTTTATCCGCAACCCAAAAGAAACCGTCCTATCGGAGTCTTCTTGCCCACGGCAATTACAGGCTGCTCTTGTCCTCGCAAGTGATTTCAGCGATTGGAGACGGCGTGTATGCGCTCGCGCTTATTTGGATGATGAAGATCATGACAGGAAGCGCGCTATTGATGTCCATCCTGCTTGCGGCCGAAATCGTTCCCCTCATTCTGGTGGGCTTGTTTGCAGGCATCATCGTCGATCGGGGGAACAAAAAAAAGATGATGATCTGGAACGACATTTTTCGGGGGGCCGTTGTTTCGTTGCTCGTTTTGCTGTGGATGGTTGACTGGCTAGAGCCATACACACTTATCATTGCAGCCGTCCTATTGTCGTCGAGTACCGCTTTTTATGCTCCATCCCGCATGGTATCGGTGCGAACCATTGTTCCGGAAGACCACATGGTACAGGCGCAGAGTCTGTCGCAAATCGCGCAAACCGTGGTCGGATTGAGCGCGCCGGCGATCGGAGCCTGGTTGATCCACATGGGGATATCTTATGCGTTCATTGTGAACGCCGCGAGCTTCTTTATTTCAAGCCTCCTCATTTCATTGATCCGCAACGAACAGCTTTCGCATGGGTCCGGGAAAGGAACGTTAAATCTGAATAGGATGATGTCCGATTTCAAAGAAGGCCTCAGGACGATTACCTCCCATCCGTTGCTTAGAAGCCTGGTCCAATATATCGTGCTCATTAATTTCATGCTTGCCCCCACATCGCTCCTGTTTCCGCTGATCGTGACGGATGCGTCCGAATTGGCTGTGCTCGAGACCAGTTTCTTTATCGGCATTGCGGTCGGGGCGTTGTTGATCAACTTTTTGAGCGCGTGGCCGCCTGTCGCTTCGTTGGCGTTCGGAATCGGGCTTATGCTGATCGGACTCGGCGCACTCTATTGGGATCTTGGGCTATATTTTGCGGCGATGTTCGTTTTTGTGGCCGGACTCGGCAGCCCGATGGCCAACGTTACCTTGCAGACACTCTTTATTTTAAAGGTACCCCGAGAGACGCTCGGGCGTGCCGGAAGCATGATGAAGGTTCTTTTGGAAGCGGCGCGCCCCACGTCGATGCTGCTCGCAGGGGCGCTCATCACGTGGATTCCCTTGCGCAGCTTTTTCGCCGTGATGGCGCTTCTTGGACTCATCATTGTCGGCCTGATGGTGTTAAATCCCGCGATTCGAAGCGATAAGGAAGTTCAGACGGCCCAACCGTCCGGTCTTGAAAAAAGCTAGCGGGAAGGTTGTGTAAACATGTTTCGCTAGGTGCGTCCTTTCGTGAGGTAGAACGATCGATTTTGGGTATTCATATTCAGCCGGCTTGCTCGCATTTGGAGGATATACTTCAATGCGATGGTGAAGCTCCGTGAAACATCGGAGCTTTTTTCCGTGGCGAATGGTTCCCCTTTCCCATCTCGTGCCCACAGACCAGGGTGTTTTTCCGGGTGTGAAGCGTCAATCACCTGTTCACTCTTGTCCCAGTCTGTTATAATAATGAAAATACCTATAACGCCGGGAGTGATTGAAGCCTATGTTGAAGATCCATGAAATCAGAGAAATCATCCGTTTAATGGATCAATCGGGAATTACCCATTTGGAGCTGGAATTAGAAGGGGACAGGCTCCTTCTCAAAAAAGAGAAGGAGATCTCTCCGGTGGTTGAGAAAGAACGAGTACAGCCGGGACTTCCCATTCTATCTGAAAAATCTGCTGCCTCCACTCAACTCCCTAAAGAAGAGAACGCTTTCACCCCCCCTCCGGCTCTCGTAAAAAAAGAGGAGAAACCTCTGGAAACGGAGACGGAAGAGAATTTCAAGAAGATCACCTCTCCCATGGTGGGAACCTTTTATGCAGCCCCTAACCCGGATGCGAAACCCTATGTGACGGTCGGGGATTATGTGGAGCCGCATACCATCGTCTGTATTATTGAGGCGATGAAACTTTTTAACGAGATTGAGGCGGATGTCCGGGGACAAATCGTCAAAGTCCTGGTGGAAAACGGACAACTGGTTGAATATGGCCAGCCTTTATTTCTGGTGAAGGCGGAATAGGGGAGGGATAATGTGTTTAAAAAGATCTTAGTGGCCAATCGGGGAGAGATCGCCGTCCGCATCATTCGCGCGGCGAGGGAGATGGGCATCCAGACGGTGGCCATCTATTCGGAAGCGGATCGAGATGCCCTCCATGTTCGCCTCGCCGATGAGGCCTATTGCATCGGTCCCGCTTCATCCAAAGAGAGTTACCTAAATCTGACCAACATCATGAGTCTCGCTACCATTTTGGGCGTAGACGCCATTCATCCAGGTTATGGTTTTTTGGCAGAGAATGCCCATTTCTCCGAATTGTGTGAGGAATGCGGGATCGTCTTTATCGGTCCCAAAAAAGAATCGATTGAAAAAATGGGAGATAAGTCGACGGCGAAGGAAACCATGAGGGCGGTCGGCGTCCCGACGGTACCGGGAACGGAAGGGTTGGTGGAGGATGCCGAGGAAGCCTTTAAAATAGCCGAAGAAATCGGATATCCCGTGATCATTAAAGCGACTGCAGGTGGCGGAGGCAAAGGAATGCGGGTTGCCTATTCGAAGGAAGAACTGGAGAAATCCCTCTCTATGGCCCAAAAGGAAGCGGAGACCGCCTTTGGCAATCCCGGCGTTTATCTGGAAAAATATGTAGAGGAACCCCGGCATGTGGAGATTCAGATTATGGCGGATCGGCATGGAAATGTGATTCATCTAGGAGAGAGAGATTGTTCCATCCAGCGACGCCATCAGAAATTGGTGGAAGAGACGCCTTCTCCTGCCCTAACGGATGAATTGAGGGAGAAGATGGGAAAAGCCGCTGTTCTAGCTGCAAAGGCGGTTGACTATGTGGGAGCGGGAACCGTGGAATTTCTCTTAGATAAACATGGACATTTTTATTTTATGGAGATGAATACGCGGGTACAGGTAGAGCATCCTGTGACGGAGATGGTGACAGGCATTGATATCATCAAGGAAATGATCCGGGTGGCGGCAGGGGAGCCCTTGTCGGTAAAACAGGAAGAGGTGAGGATCCGGGGATGGGCGATGGAATGCCGTATTAATGCGGAGGATCCCGAAAGAAACTTCTTACCTACTCCCGGGGAGATTGAAGATTATCTCCCTGCCGGAGGCTTTGGGGTGCGGGTGGATAGCGCCGTCTATTCAGGCTATCGGATTCCGCCGTATTACGACTCCATGATCGCTAAGTTGATCGTCTGGGCTCCAACCAGAGAAGAGGCGATTGAACGGATGAAAAGGGCCCTGCAGGAGATGATCATCTCCGGGAAAGGGGTTCATACCACCATTCCTTTTCACCTCCGCCTCTTAGAACATGAGAAATTTCGAGCGGGCCAATTTGATACCCGTTTTTTGGAGAAGGAGAAGTTTCTTTAAGGAGAGATCCCGGAAACGGGGACAGGAGTTGTGGAGAATGAAAGCAACGGCGTGCCTTTTGGCGGGGGGAAAATCGCAGCGGATGGGCAGGAACAAAGCCCTCCTTCCCATGGGAGAGATGAAAAATATGGAGCGGATCATTCAAAAGCTTCATCCCTATTTTGAAGAGATGCTCCTCATCGCCAATGAACCGGAAGAATTTAAAGAGTTTGGCCTTCCCATCTTTTCTGATCGGTATCCGGGGAAAGGACCCTTGGCCGGGATTCATGCAGGTTTAATTTCTTCTTCCCATGAGGCAAATCTTATGGTCGCGTGCGATATGCCTTTCGTATCCGGCGAGTTGGCCGCATTTCTCATCAAGCTTTCCGAAGGGTATGAGGCGGTTGTACCCCGCGTCGGGGGGGTGTTGAACCCCCTCTTTGCGGTTTACCGCCGTTCTCTGATCGGGAAGGCTGATCGCGCCTTGCAGGAAGGGAAATTAAAGTTGACCGATTTTCTCTCTACACTTCATGTCCGTTTCGTTGACGAAACGGACTTACCCTCTTTCCCGGATCTTCGTTGGATTCTCTTTAATATGAATACCCCCGCAGAATATGAGATGGCAAAGAAACGTCTTTCTCTTCTTAATCCCTCGTGAGCGCATATTCCACCGCAGCCTCTGCGTGAATCAGCGTAGTGTCAAAGATGGGCACCGATACGTCTTCCTGCTTAATGAGTAACCCAATCTCCGTACAACCGAGGATGATTCCTTCTGCTCCTTGTTCGACCAATCGCTTTATCGTCGCCAGATAAGCCTCTTTGGACGAATCGCAGATTTCTCCCAGACAAAGTTCATGGTAGATCACATGATGAATCATTTCCCGTTCCTCATCATAAGGAACAATCACTTCCAGACCATGTTTCTTTATTAATCGCCCTTTATAGAAGTCTTGCTCCATCGTAAAACGGGTTCCCAAGAGCCCTACTTTTTTTAGTCCTGCATTTTTAATTCGTCCAGCGGTGGCATCGGCAATATGAAGGAATGGGATCTGAATCGCCTTTTCCATCTCATCCGCCATTTTATGCATCGTGTTGGTGCAAAGGAGGAGGAAATCGGCCCCTCCCCTTTCCACGCGTTTTGCCGCTTCCACCATGAGTTTCGTTAAACTTTCCCAATCTCCTTCATGTTGAAGGCGCTCAATTTCCTCAAAATCGACCGAGTAAAGGACGAGTTCCGCAGAATGGAAGCCGCCAAGTTTTTCTTTTACCTTTTGATTTAGGATACGATAATATTCCATCGTGGATTCCCAACTCATACCGCCGATCAGACCGATCGTTTTCATATGTTCTTATTCTCCTCTCTCTATGAATCATGTGAATCTTCGATTCCTTTAGATCGATCATATGGATCTTTAGGGGCCATTTTTCTACGTGATTGGGAAGAAAAGGGAAAGGATTACAGCATTGGCGGCTTTCTATGTCGGGTATAATTTTCAAAGGCATAGGCGATGGTAATCAATGCCGGCTCTTCAAAAGCCCGGGCGGTAAAAGTAACTCCGAAGGGTTCCCCTTCCTGGGTGTAGCCTCCCGGGACGGTGATGGAGGGATACCCTGCTTTGGCGGCAATTCCTGCCCCATAATTGGCGGGGAAGAGGAGGGAGGTTAAGTTATGCTCACGCATTGCCCGGTCTATTCCCTCCTTGCGAGACCTTCTCAGGTCGTTGAGTCGGCTGCGTAAATATTCACCTTCCGTGAGACTACCGCTTTTCTCTTCTGCCGCTAAAAGGAGGGATTGACCATAACGAAGGGCTTTCTCCGGCCTCTCATTGTTAAAACGTATCAAATCTTTTAAGGAGTGAACAGGAAGGTGAGATTCTACTTTGGCCAAGTAAGCATTCAGATCCGGCTTAAACTCATAGAGAAGGACGGTATAATCCTCTCCCCCTTCCTTGGAGGGCAGAAGGACGGGATCAATCACCTCCACTCCTGAATCCCGCAAAGCTCGAATCGCTTCCTCCATGATTTTCAACTGATCCACATGCAATGAATCATAATAGGGTTCCCTGGGCACACCGATCCGCAAGCCCCGAATCTCTCCGGATGGATAAGGGGGAGAAACGTTTGCCGGGAAATGGAGGTTTGACCGCAAGGTTGCAGGATCTTTAGGATCTTTTCCTGCCATGGCCCAAAAGAGCAAGGCGGCATCGGCGACACAGCGGGCGATGGGACCTGCCGTATCCTGGCTGTGGGAGATGGGAATGATCCCGGATCGGCTGATCTGTCCCACGGTAGGTTTAATCCCAACGAGGGAGTTGGCGCTTGCCGGGCTAAGGATCGATCCGGAGGTTTCCGTCCCCACCGCGGCGGCAGCCAGTCCGGCGGCGACAGCCGCTGCCGAGCCGGAGCTCGATCCCCCTACATCAAAACGACCGGGACCGTACGGATTTAAGACTTGCCCACCTCTTGAACTGTAACCGTTCGGCATATTTTCCGTCATGAAATTGGCCCACTCCGTCATATTCGCTTTGCCCAGAATGATGGCGCCGGCTGCCCGCAGCTTTTGAACCAGAAAGGCATCTTCCGAGGCATAATGATTCTCGAGGGCAAGGGAACCGGCGCTGGTATGCATTTTATCCGCCGTATCAATGTTATCCTTTACTATAATCGGAATGCCATGGAGAGGACCTCTGTTTTTCTTTTCATTCCGCTCCGCATCTAACGCTTCGGCGATCTCCCTCACATCGGGATTCAGCTCCAGGATGCTGTTGATTTTCGGTCCTTCTTTATCCACGCGGGCAATCCGATCCAGATAAAAATCGACCAATTCAATTGAAGAGAGTTCTCCCTTTTCCATGAGAGATTGGAGCTCTCCGATCGTTTGTTCACTCAAATCGGACATATTGGTTTCCTCCTAGCATGGTTGATTTATCTCCATCCTTTTTATTATGACATAAATCATTCTTTTAACAAATGAAAAAAATCAAAACCATGTATCTTCCTCATTCCTTGTGTTTAGTAGAAGAGCAAGGTAAGATAAGGGATAAGGATTTTGATGGAAAGTCGTAGATATCCCACCTTTCAAGATAAAAGAATGGGAGCAATTTTAAAGAGAGAAGGGGTCGGGTTTTGGAAGATAAAGAGAAAGAGTTCCGGAGAAACCATCTCATCGGGGTCGTCTATGCGGTCTCCGCCTTTGCCTTATGGGGGATTCTCCCCGTTTACTGGAAGGCGCTCTCCCGGGTTGCGCCTTTGGAAATATTGGCCCACCGCTTCATCTGGTCCTTTGTCTTTGTGGTCATCCTCCTTTTTTTTCATAAGCGAATCGGAGGAATCTTTCAAGTTTTTGCCGCACGAAAAAAGCGTCTTGCCCTGATTGCCGGTGCGGTGCTTATCACGACCAATTGGGGAGTGTACATTTGGGCGGTAAATGCGAATCACCTGATCGACGCCAGTTTAGGGTACTATATCAATCCGTTGGTAAGCATCGCCTTAGGGATGCTGTTTCTTAAGGAAAGGCTCAATCTGCTTCAGATGATCGCGCTGGGGTTGGCCGCTCTTGGTGTTCTTCTCATGGGGATGGAGTTTGGGCAGATTCCCTGGATCGCCCTCCTTCTTGCCTTCTCCTTTGGATTTTACGGCCTCGTAAAAAAAATGACCCATCTGGATGCGGAGATCGGACTTGCGGCGGAAACCCTTGTGGTTCTGCCTTTTGCTTTCGTTTACCTGATGTTTAGCGAACAGCTTCATGGGTGGCCGATCTTGCAATTTCCTCTCCCCACCCTGCTTCTTCTTCTCGGGGCAGGTGTGGCGACGGCAACCCCGCTTCTCTGGTTCGCCCAGGCGGCGAACCGCGTTCGCCTATCCACCGTGGGATTTATTCAGTATTTAACTCCCACGATCAACCTGCTTCTCGGCATCTTTCTTTATAAGGAACCTTTCACCCAGGCTCATTTCATTAGTTTTACCCTCATCTGGATCGCCCTCCTCCTTTACTCCTTCTCGGGTTTACCTCTTTTTAAACGGAGGATCCCCGGAAAGGTGAGAAGTGAAGAGAGCTTTAACTCCACCCGATAAATCCTTTCTCCCTGCAGGAGTTTGTACTGGGAAATCTTTTCATGGTATAATCGATCTAATCGGTTCTGTGGACGAATGAAAAGGAGGATGAGAATCATGGAGGAAATGATCGCCAAAATGGAAACGACATCGTTAGGAAAGATACAGATCGCACCGGAAGTGATTAGCGTCATCGCGGGTCTCGCCGCTTCGGAAGTGGAAGGCGTTCATACCTTAAGTGGAGGTTTGGTCGGAGATTTGGCCGAACGATTGGGTCGCAAAAAGAACTTGGCCAAAGGCGTGGCAGTTGAAGTGGGGCAAAAAGAAGTGGCTGTGGATATTTCCGTAACGGTAGAATACGGTTATTCGATTCCGAAGATCGCCGCAGAAATTCAAGATAATGTGAGAACGGCGATTGAGAATATGACGGGTCTTCATGTCGTAGAAGTAAATGTGCATGTCCTCGATGTTCGGTTCCATCCCATCTCCGAAGTTGTTGTCCCTGAAGAGAAAAGCCAAGAGAAAAACCTGCGCGTCCGTTAAAAAAGAGATATTTCTAAAGCGGACGGATGAAGGAAAGGATGAGCGCCATGGATTTTTTACTTCGTTTTTACAGTTTTATCATATTGATACTTTCTCTTGTTTTGCTTGTTTTCGGTTTCGGATTTTTTGAAGATGGGGTTTATGCGGCCGTCGATTATTTTTACCAATCCACGAAAGTACGTATTGCCTACATCGTTTTTCTCCTTCTCCTCGCCGGCCTTAGTCTTTTTTTTCTGCTACAACGGAGGGGAAGGAAAAGCACGACAGACACGATTAATCAAAAAAATGAGTTGGGAGAAACGCGGGTTTCAGTGACCGCTCTTGAGAATATTGCAGCGAAGGTTTTACAGCGGATCGCCGGGGTAAAGGATTGGCAGATTCGGCTTCGTTCCTCGGAAGTGGAGGGTCATCAGTTTTTCATAAAGGTTGTCGTAGATGGGGAAGTTCCCATCCCACAATTGATCGAACAGGTTCAGAACGAGGTAAAACAAAGGGTAGAGGAAATCTCCGGAGTCCCAATCCGAAATGTTTCGGTCCTCGTAAGCGATATCGTCAGCACAGGAAACCAAAAGAGCCGAAGAGTGGAATAGAGGGGTGTCCATGTGGGAATATGTAAAAATACATAAGGGAAAAGTGGTGGGTGTAGGCGTTGCTCTTTTCTTCAGTCTCGTCTATCTCTTCTTTGGTTTCTTTCAAATGATCGTCGTATTTCTGATCCTGGCGCTGGGGTATTATATCGGTTCTAAATTGGATCGGAATGAGAGCATTGAAGAGATCCTTAAGAAATTTATTCCGGAAGATTTTTTCAATCGGAACCACCGCTGAAGGTGGTTTTTTCTTAGAAAGGGGAACATCATGTTGCAACGAAGGGCGGCAAGGGAGACGGCGTTAAAATGTTTGTATCAGATGGAAGTAGGGGGAATAAGCGCCGAAGAGGCGATGGAAAATCTGGGAGTACGTGATCCTTATGTAACCCGCCTTCTTACAAAAATCACGGAACGGAGGGAGGAACTGGATGAGCGCATACGTCCTCTCCTTAAGGGATGGAAGCTGGAACGGTTAACCTACCTGGATCGGGCGATCCTTAGGATAGGTACGTATGAAATTTTATTTGAAGAAGAGGTCCCGGATGCGGTAGCCATCGACGAGGCGGTGGAATTGACGAAGAAATACAGCGATGATCGATCCCGGCCGTTTATTAACGGAATCCTCTCTCAGCTCATGAAGGAAAAGAAATGAAAGAGGCTTATCTTGGAATCGATACCAGCAATTATAGAACGTCGGTATGCATGGTGGGTCCAGGCGGAGAGATCTTGTTTGAGGCGAGGGAGCTTCTTCCTGTCCCTGCAGGGGAGAGGGGATTGCGCCAATCGGAGGCCTTATTTATTCATTTGAAATTTCTCCCCGAACTGATGAGCCGCGTAACGGAAAAATACACCTATTTGGCTGTGGGTGCCAGCACCCGTCCGCGTCCTTTCATCGATTCCTATATGCCGGTCTTTCGGGCGGGGGAAGCATTGGGGCGTTTTCTTTCCTCCCTCCTGCAGATCCCGTTTTATGAATTCTCCCACCAGGAAGGTCATTTGGCTGCAGGGGAATACAGCCTGCCTGTTCCCTTGCCTGTTCATCGGTTTTTAGCCGTTCACCTATCCGGAGGAACGAGCGAACTTCTTCGTGTAGAGAGGGGTTCATCGGGATATACCATTGAGAAAATGGGAGGAACGCTGGATCTCCATGCAGGTCAATTGATCGACCGTATCGGGGTGGAAATGGGTTTACCTTTTCCGTCGGGTCCTTTCTTAGAAGAGATGGCAGGCAAGGCAAAAGGGGAGGTTCGTCTTCCATCGTATACGAAGGGATATTCCTTTAGTTTTTCCGGGGCTGAATCCGCTTTGTTGCGGCTTGTAGCGGAAGGAAAATTGCCTCGGGAGGAGATCGCCTTCGCTGCTCTTCAGGTGGTGGCCAACTCATTGGAAAAGGTGCTGCGCCAAGCCGTAGAAGAGACCGGGCTGCGGGAGATCCTGATTGTCGGGGGAGTGGCGGCCAACCGGATCATTCGGGAACGGTTGAAGAAACGACTTGAACACCGGGCGGTTGGGGCGAGACTTTATTTTGCAGATCCTCGCTTCGCCGGGGACAATGCGTATGGGATCGCCAGGCTTACCCGCTCTTTACATCAACAGACGAAGAGTCTAAACTGAACCTATAGAATTGATTTTGTGGGCAACAACAAGGTTGTGTACAATCTTCTGTCATTTAGTCATGAAAGAATCGGGGGAGTAAGATGACGGCAATGCTTCTTAACGGGAAGGAATTGGCAAAAAAAAGAAGAAGTGAAATCAAAACGCAGGTAGGGCGATTAAAGGAAATGGGAATCACGCCAGGCCTAGCGGTGGTCTTGGTAGGGGAGAATCTTGCTTCTGTCACCTATGTCCGATCGAAAGAAAAAGCATGTCATGAAGTGGGGATCTATTCCGAGGTCATTCGCCTTCCCGAAACGATCACCGAGGAGGAGCTTTTACAGGTCATCGAAGAGTTGAACCGAAGGGAGGAGATTGACGGCATTCTCGTTCAGCTTCCCCTCCCTTCTCATATTAGGGAGCAGGTGGTGATTAACCGGATTGCCGTGGAAAAGGATGTGGATGGCTTTACCCCGGTGAATCAGGGAAAACTTCTCCTGAATGAAAAGGGACTTTTTCCCTGTACACCCCTTGGAATTATCGATCTTCTCAAAGAAACGGGGCAGTCCATTGCAGGAAAACATGCCGTTGTCATCGGCCGCAGCAACATCGTGGGCAAACCGGTCTCCCTCCTTCTCCTTCATCAGCATGCCACCGTCACGATGGCCCACTCTCGTACCGTCGGTCTCAAACAAATCGCAAGGGAGGCGGATATTTTAGTGGCAGCGATGGGTCAGGCAAAAAAAATCACATCCGATTATATTAAACCGGGAGCGATTGTCATCGATGTAGGCATTAATCGGGATGAGAACGGTAAATTGGTGGGCGACGTAGACTTTGAGGCGGTTTGCGAGGTAGCCGGATGTATCACGCCGGTGCCGGGCGGTGTGGGACCAATGACCATTACCATGCTCCTTCAAAATACCCTGCAAGCTTCCCTTTGGAATCACCATGTTGAACTTGCAGGACGGATCGATGGATGAAGATGAATGGGACAGCGCTTACGATATGGACCGTAACGGAGCTCACCTCTTATTTAAAGGGATACCTTGAAGAAAACGATAGATTGCGTGAGGTGTGGCTTCGGGGGGAGATCTCCAATTTTAAACACCATACCCGGGGGCATATGTATTTTACCTTGAAAGATGCCGAGTCGAAGATTCAAGCGGTTATGTTTCAAGGACACAATCGTTTCTTGCGCTTTACGCCTTATGACGGACAGAAAGTAATTGCCCGGGGGAGCATCTCCATTTACGAGCGGGATGGGCAATATCAACTCTATGTAAAGGAAATGCAGCCTGACGGGATCGGCAATCTCTATTTGGCTTATGAGGAACTGAAGAAAAAATTGGAGGAAAAGGGGTATTTCAAGGCCGAAAGGAAAAAGCCGCTCCCCCAATTCCCGAAGAGGATTGCATTAGTCACTTCCCCCACCGGTGCGGCGATTCGGGATATGATTACTACTTTGCGCAGGCGATACCCCCTGGTTCAGATCATTGTGGTTCCTGTTCTCGTCCAGGGGGAAGAAGCTCCCCTTTCCATTGCAAAGGGGATCGATTTGGTAAACCGTTACGGTGGAATCGACCTGATCATCACAGGGAGGGGAGGCGGTTCCATCGAGGAGTTATGGGCTTTTAATGAAGAACGGGTGGCAGAGGCCATCTATCATTCTACCATTCCTATCATCTCCGCCGTTGGACATGAAACCGATACAACCATCGCCGATTTTGTCGCCGATCTCAGGGCTCCAACCCCCACGGCTGCAGCGGAATTGGCAGTTCCCCATATTGAACAGTTAAGAGAAAAATTGAATCTTCTAAATCGAAGAGGAAAAAGAGCGCTTCTTGAAAGCATCGCGAGAAAAAGAAAAGATTTGTCCGCTCTGCAAAAATCCTCCGTCTTAAGGCGACCGCTTTCATTGGTTGAAGAACAGAACCAGCGGCTGGACAAGGCGATGGAGAGGTTGGAACGAAATAAGGAGAGGCTCATCCAAGATCGGAAAAGGGAATTTGGTTATTTAAAAAATCGTTTTCTGCATCTCGCCAGTTTATTGCGCATCGAGACGGGGAAAAACAGGGTAAAAGAGTTGGAAGGAAGGCTCACGAAAGGGATAAAGAGAGAGCTTGAAGGAAAGAAGAAAGAGCTTCTATATCAGATCTCCCGTTTGGAAGGATTAAATCCGTTATCCATATTGAAACGGGGCTATACCGTCGCGTACAGTCAGGAAAAAAAGGTGATTCAAAGCATAAAAGGGGTCTCCCCTGGAGAAATGTTATATCTTCACTTTGTAGATGGAGTCGCCACCACGACGGTTTGGAGCGTCGAAGAGAAGGAGGAGAACCATGGCGGAAAAGAATGAGTTGGCCCAACAGATCTCTCAATATCCCTTTGAAGAGGCAATGGAGCGATTGGAAAGGATCGTAGAGGAGTTGGAAAAAGGAGAAGTTTCTTTGGAAGATGCGATCAACCTTTATCAGGAAGGGATCTTGCTTTCCAGACATTGTGATCAAAAACTGAAACAAGTGGAGGAAAAGATACGACTTTTAACGGAGGAGAATGGAAATATAATCCTAAAAGAATTTTCCGTTGAGGAGGGAGAGGGGTGAACCCACTTCAGGAATATTTGGAAGAACAAGCCTCATGGTTTACGGAACAGCTTCCCCGTTTTCTTCCGAGAGATATTCCGGAACGCCTTTTGCAATCGATGGATTATTCTTTGAGGGCAGGCGGGAAGAGGTTCCGTCCCATTCTTCTCTTCTCCGTATTGGAATCGATCGGTAAATCTCGGGAATTGGGTCTTGAAACTGCGGTAGCGATTGAGATGATTCATACCTACTCTTTAATTCATGATGATCTCCCGGGAATGGATAATGATGATTATCGCAGGGGAAAATTAACCAATCATAAAGTTTTTGGAGAAGGGATGGCGATTCTGGCGGGCGATGCTTTACTTACGTGGGCCTTTTATCTCTTAAGCGTTCTTCCCGATTTTCATCCGGAATTATCTCATGCCACATCCCTCCTCCTCATCAGGAAACTTGCGGAAGCGGCAGGCCCGACCGGCATGGTGGGAGGACAAGCGTTGGATCTGGAAGCAGAGAATAAACAACTTCCTCTTTCCGAACTGGAAAAAATCCATACGCATAAAACAGGGGATATGATTCATTTTTCCGCTATGGCCGGAGCTATCCTAGGAGGCGCTACGACGAAACAGAAGGAAGCCTTTTCAACCTATGCCCGCAAGTTGGGATTGGCATTTCAGATTCAAGATGATATTCTGAATATAATTGGAGATGAACAAAAACTTGGGAAACGAGTTGGCAGCGATGCCCAATTAGGAAAGTCCACGTATCCTGCGCTGCTTGGGATGGAAGAATCCATCGCCTATATGAACCGATTGGTGGATGAAGCGAAAAAGGCGATTCAGATCGACGGGATCGAAAGGGAGCATCTCCATCTTCTAGCCGATTACATCGTCCATCGCGATAAATAAGTCCTCTATATCATCCTGAGGATAAAGGACCAAAAGAAGGGTTGACGGCCGATGATTTTAGAGCATATTCATTCCCCGCAAGATGTGAAACGTTTATCCAAGGAGGATCTTCCCCTGCTTGCCAAGGAGATCCGCCAATTTCTCATTGAGAAACTATCGATTACCGGCGGGCATCTTTCTCCCAACTTAGGTGTGGTTGAGCTTACCCTGATGCTTCATCGTCTGTTTGATAGCCCGAAAGATAAAATTTTATGGGATGTCGGCCACCAATCCTATATTCACAAGATCATCACCGGAAGAAAAGAGAAGTTTGATACGTTACGCCAGTATAAAGGATTGTCCGGCTTTCCCCGCAGGGAAGAGTCGGAGCATGATGTCTGGGAAACGGGCCATAGCAGCACCTCCCTCTCCGCTGCCATGGGAATGGCGATCGCCAGAGATCTACAGGGGAAAGACCATCATATCATCGCCGTGATCGGGGATGGTGCCATGACCGGAGGAATGGCACTCGAAGCGTTAAATCACATCGGGCATGAACAAAGACGTTTAATCGTGATCCTGAACGATAATGAGATGTCGATTTCACAAAACGTAGGAGCCATTCACCAATATCTTGGAAGAATCCGAACCGCAGCGAAATACCAAAAGGCAAAGGATGAAATGGAGAATTTATTAAAGCGGATTCCAGCCATCGGGGAAGGCTTGTTACGAACCGCAGAGCGGATGAAGGATAGCCTTAAGCACCTGCTCGTCCCGGGAGTTCTCTTCGAAGAACTGGGATTTACCTATTTGGGGCCGGTGAATGGACACGACTTTGATGATTTGGAGATTTCCATAAAACAGGCGAAAAAGTTAAACGGTCCGGTTCTCCTCCATGTTATTACAAAAAAAGGAAAAGGATACGTCGCGGCGGAAGCAGATTCGGATACTTGGCACGGGTTAGGACCATATAAGGTTGAGTCAGGTGAGGTTATTAAACAACCTGGACCTCCCAGTTACTCTTCTATTTTTGCCAAAACATTAATCCGACTGGCCGAAAAAGATCGACGGATCATCGCCATCACGCCGGCCATGATGAGCGGTTCAGGACTTAAACCCTTCGCGGAGCGCTTTCCGGACCGCCTTTTTGACGTGGGGATTGCCGAACAGCATGCTACAACCTTATCGGCAGGATTAGCGGTAAGCGGGATGAAGCCTGTGCTTTCCATCTACTCCACTTTCCTGCAGCGGGCATATGATCAGGTGATCCATGACGTATGCAAACAAAATTTAAACGTCGTTATCGCCATAGACCGGGCGGGCCTTGTGGGAGCCGATGGAGAAACCCACCAGGGTGTTTTCGACATTCCCTTTCTGAGAGTGGTTCCCAACCTTATCCTGATGATGCCTAAGGATGAGAATGAACTGCAGCATATGATCTACACCGCACTCCACTATGAGAAAGGGCCGATCGCATTCCGTTATCCCCGGGGAAACGGAATCGGCGTCCCTCTAGATAAAGATTTTCATGAAATCCCGATCGGTAAATGGGAAATTCTTAATCCCGGAGCAGATGGCGTCATCTTGGCGGTAGGCCCCATGGTTCATGTGGCCAAAGAAGTTTCCGCTCGTTTTGAGAAAGAAGGAATCGGAATCCGCGTGGTGAATGCCCGTTTTATCAAGCCCCTTGATGAGGAGATGCTTTTTTCCATGGCTCAGGAACATCTTCCAATTCTTACCCTCGAGGAATCCTGCAGGTATGGCGGTTTCGGAAGCGCGGTGCTGGAATATTATGTGGATCATGCCCTCGCCCCCCATGTGGTAAATATGGGGATACCGGACCGCTTTATCGGACATGGGAGCGTGAATCAACTGCTGGAGGAATTAAATTTAAATGTTCAGGGAGTAATGGAACGAATGCGGGAGATATTAGGGGTAAAGAGGAAATATAGGAGGATCTCATGGGAAAGGAGCGTCTAGACCTCCTCCTTGTAGAAAAGGGGTTTTTTCCGAGCCGGGAGCAGGCGAAAGATGCCATTCTCTCAGGCCTGATTCAAGTAGGAGATAAGATCGAAGATAAACCCGGCACAAAGATCGAGAGGGATGCCGAGATTCTGGTCAAATCCCCTCCCCATCCCTACGTAAGTAGGGGCGGACTTAAATTGGAAAAGGCGATTGAAGTTTTTCGCCTCGATCTAAAAGATAAGGTCGTTTTAGATATAGGGGCCTCTACGGGAGGATTTACCGACTGCGCATTACAACATGGGGCAAAAATCGTTTACGCCATTGATGTAGGTTACGGGCAACTTGCTTGGAAACTGAGAAATGATAAAAGGGTTATTGTGATGGAGAGGGTGAACTTTCGCCATTTGAAACCTGGTCAACTGCAAGGCCCCTCCCCCCACGTTGCGGTCATTGATGTATCCTTCATTTCATTAACCCTCATTCTCTCCAATCTCACGTATTTTTTTCCGAATGGGGGAGAAGTGGTTGCCCTCGTTAAACCACAATTTGAGGCGGGCAGGGAAAACGTGGGGAAAAAAGGGGTTATACGGGATCCCAGGATCCACCTTGATGTATTAAAAAAAGTCGTGGCAAAAAGTGAAGAGTTAGGATATACTCCAATCCAAATAACCCATTCTCCGATTAAAGGGGGAGAGGGGAATATAGAATTTCTCCTTTATCTTCAGTTTAACGCAGGGGAAGGACAAAAGGGAAATATTTCCCTGGAGGAAGCGGTAAGGAAAGCACATCAGGAGCTGGATGGTCACTTATCCCCTTAAAGGGGATTTTTCCATAGGTTCTTTTTCCGTTTGAAAATATTCCCCTCCTTAGGGTATTCAAACATTGGCAATCGATTTTCATTTTGCAATCTTCTCACGAGGGAACAGGAAAATCCCCTTTTTGAGCGAATATGGAACATAAAGCTTTAAGAAAGGGGACAGGCGATGCTTTATACCTACGATTCCCTCGTTTTTTGGTTGCTCCTGTTCTTTGTCTTACTCCTTATCCTCCGAATTTTTTGGAAACATCTCCCGTTTCGGATCGATTGGGGGAATGGAGAAAAAGAGGATCCCCTTAAAGACTTATTACATCAACAGGGATACGTCCTTATACGAAGGCATATCCGGCTTCCCATCCAAATTCATTACAAAGAGGAAACATATCCGACTCGTTATTTCATCGACGGGGTGGCGAAAAAGGGAGGAAAATGGTATATCGTTAAAGTAGGGAGAAAACAAAAGCCTCTTTTATTGACCGGCAGCGGAATACGGGATGCTCTTTTACCGTATGCTCTGTTGGGAAAATGGGACGGAATCCTTTATGTGGAGCCGGAAAAGAGGATGGTTCATCGATTTATCTTTGAAATGGATCGCTCTCTTCTTCCTCAACCGCTGCGCCTTATCCCTTATTTGCTATTCTTTCTTGCCGGGCTTGCCCTTGCATTCCTGTTTAAATAACGATTTAATGATAGTGATAGGAAAAGTGGAAAGGAGGACCCTGCTTGAAAAAAAGCGCAAGGCATATGCGGATCAAAGAAATCGTATCCTCGCAAATCGTGGAAACTCAAGATGAACTGGTAGATCTGTTAAACGCAGAAGGATTTTCCGTGACACAAGCGACGGTTTCCCGGGATATTAAGGAACTCCATCTGATTAAGGTACCTATTCCGAATGGGAAATATAGGTATTCATTACCGATGGAAACCTCGATAAATCCTTTACATAAGATTCGGCGATTGATGGTGGAGAGTTTTCAAAGCATCGACTATACGGAGAATTTAATTGTGATGAAGACGTTGCCGGGGAATGCAAACGCCTTCGGGGCTCTGCTGGACGATCTAGATTGGCCGGAAATCATGGGGACGATCTGCGGAGATGATACGTGCCTCATCATATGCAGAAGCAAAGTTCAAGCTGAAGAAGTGGTTAAACGCCTCCGGGGATTGGTTTAGCTCGTCTCCCTTGTGCGGGTAAAAGAGAGGATGGAGGGGGAGAAACACCGTGATCGTGGAACTTACCATTCGAAATTTTGCCATTATCGAAGAGGTTCACCTTCAATTTCATCAAGGTTTAAACGTATTGACAGGGGAAACGGGTGCAGGGAAATCGATCCTTCTCGACGCGTTGGGACTCCTACTGGGAGGGCGGGGTTCCCAAGAGATGATCCGCTACGGAGCAGAAAGGACGGAAGTGGAAGGGTTGTTTCAGATTGGGGAATCCCATCCCATTGCCTCGATGCTGAACGAGTTTGGCATCGATGGGGAGGAAGGGATGTTGATCCTGCATCGGGAGATGGGAAAAAGCGGCAAAAGCATTTGCCGCATTAATGGGAAATTGGTTCCCCTCTCCTTTCTCCGGGAGATTGGAGAAAAAATCCTTCACATCCATAGCCAAGAGGATCATCATCAAATAATGCAAACAAACCAACATCTTCATTGGCTTGATGCTTATGGAGCCCGGACCATCTCGGAGAAACTGAGAGAATATAAGGAAATATTTCATCAATATCAACGGATCTATTCGGATTATGAGCATCTTCGCCAGGATGAGAAAGAAACCGTTCAACGGATCGATCTTTTGCGTTACCAATACCAGGAGATTACCCAAGCCTCTCTGGAACCCCATGAGGAGGAGAAATTAACGGAAGAACGTTCACGTCTGGTTCACGCGGAAAAAATTACTTATCATGGCGAAGGAGCTTATAATGCTTTGACGGGAGAAAACAAAGCCCTCGATTGGTTAGGAATGGCCATGGGACATCTGGAAGAAGTGGCCGAAGTGGAACCGTTCTTAAAAGAGAAATTTCAGCAGGTGGAAGAGGCTTTCTTCTTGCTAGAAGAGGTCTCAAGGGATCTTCGTGCCTTTCTAGACGAGCTTGACGTAGATCAGGGAAGATTGTCCGAGGTAGAGGACCGCCTTCATCTCATTCAACAATTAAAAAGAAAATATGGGGACTCCATTCACGCCATACTGGAATATGCCGCAACCATTGAGGAAGATCTGGAGAGATTAGAAAATAAGGATTTTTTACTCCAAAAATATGTAAAGGAATTAACCGAGCTCAAGGAGGAGCTTCTGCTTGCCGCCGCAGAATTGACGGAAACACGGTGTAAAGCAGCGGACGAGATGAGCGCGGCGATCCATCAAGAACTGAAACATCTTTATCTCGACAAGGCAAAATTTAGGGTCCAGGTGGAGGATATAAAGGATGATCTGGTCGGAGCATCCCTAGAGATAAAAGGAGGAGAGTATGGTTTAAATAAGGTGGAATTTTTGGTGGCTACGAATCCGGGGGAACCCTTAAAACCATTAACCAAAATTGCGTCGGGAGGAGAACTGTCCAGGATTGCGCTTGCTTTACGGACGGTATTGGCCAAGGTGGATGATGTGGATACACTCGTCTTCGATGAGGTAGATACCGGCGTCAGCGGAAGGATTAGCCAGGCGATTGGGGAAAAATTACACCATATTTCAAAAGAACGGCAAGTTTTAGCCATCACCCATCATCCGCAAGTGGCCGCTTATGCGGATAAACATTACCTGATTCAAAAGGAAACCCTGGGAGAACGGGCCATCACCCAGGTAAAGGAGTTATCGGAAGAAGAGCGAATTCAAGAATTGGCCCGCATGATAGGTGGAAAAGAAATCACTCCCTCCGCTCTTCAACATGCCCGGGAATTGAGGGATGCTTCGAGGGGAAGTGGAGTATAAAAAGATGAACAATCCATTTTTTGATGTTATAAAGGGGAGGTTACTCGGAGAAATTATAGGTACAGCAAGTTTGGAGGTGTAGGTAGGGACAGGAGTGTGATACGTTGGACGACAGACAGAGAGAAAAAAAACGGTTTTGGAGTGTGTTAGCCATCCTTCTCCTGCTTGTTTTGGCCTATACCCCTCCTGTTTATAATTATGCCTCTATCCCCACGGAAGTACGCTTAATGTTAGGCAGGAGCAAAGAGCTTCATTTATCCATCCCTGCAAGCACCTTGGGGACGACCGATCAACAAAAGGTGATTTCCTTAGAACAGCACCCTTCCCATACCTTCACGATTCAACCTCGGCAAACGGGAGAAGCGAATCTTCAGGTGAAGATGGGGGATATCCCCATTAAAAACCTTCACGTCCAGGTTTATCCGGAACTCCTCCTCTATCCGGGAGGGCAATCGATTGGGGTTAAGCTTCATTCGGCAGGGATCCTCGTCGTAGGTCATAAGCAGATTCTAAATCATAGGGGAGAATCTTCCTCTCCTGCAAAGGAAGCAAACATCCATGTTGGAGATTTAATCACCAAAATTAATGGAAAGACGATTCGAGAAGCTTCCGCATTAGGGAAGATCGTGGATGAAGCAGGCCGTGCCGGAAAATCTCTACAGCTTGAATTCATTCGGGGTAAAGAAAAGTTAAATGTTCAGGTTACTCCCATAAAAGATGAAGAAGATCAGCGTTATAAATTGGGACTCTATGTTCGTGATTCGGCGGCGGGGATCGGAACCTTGACGTTTTACGATCCGAAAACAAAACGATATGGCGCTTTGGGTCATGTCATCTCGGATCAGGATACGCAAAAACCCATTTCGGTAGGAAAGGGAAGTATTCTCCCCTCTACGGTAACCTCGGTAGATCGCGGGGAACAAGGGAAGCCAGGATCAATCCGTGCCATTTTTCCCGATGAAAAATCATCGATGGGTAATATAGAAAAAAACAGTCCGTTTGGAATTTTTGGCAAGCTCCATTCATCCATCCCCCACCTTCTCTATCGTGAGCCGATCCCGGTTGCGTTCGTGGAAGAAGTGAAGGAAGGTCCTGCAGAGATCTTAACTGTTGTAGACGGAGATAAAGTGGGGAAATACTCCATCGAAATTGTAAACGTGATTCGCCAGCGATATCCATCCACCAAAAGCATGATCATTAAAGTAACGGATCCTCGCTTGTTGGAAAAGACAGGCGGTATCGTACAGGGAATGAGTGGCAGCCCCATCATCCAAAACGGCAAGCTGGTAGGAGCGGTAACCCATGTATTCGTCAATGATCCAACACAAGGGTACGGTCTTTTTATCGAATGGATGTTGGAAGAGGCAGGTTACTCCCTCCATCATCAGCTTAAAAAAGCAAGCTGAGAAAGGAAGCAAGTTGAAAGGGCTCAGCTTGCTTTTTCCATGTCAAAAAAAGTCAATTCGACAGAAATTTCGTCGATAATTTTAAAAATTAAATAAAAACACAATAAAAAGAAGGAACTTGATTTGATGCGTCGAATAAAATAAAAGTGGAAAAAACATGAAAGGAGTTTATGCAGATGATCCGGGTGATGATCGCAGATGATAATCGGGAACTGATTCGCCAAGTGGAACATTTCCTGAATACTCAGGAGGATATGCATCTTGTCGCCTCTGCTCAGAATGGAGTAGAAGCACTCCACTTGTTGGAGGAGGTTCGTCCCGATGTGCTCTTATTGGATATTATTATGCCGTTGAAGGATGGCCTGGCGGTTTTAGAGTCCTTGCAGCAGATGGAAGCCCCCTTTCCAAAGGTGATCATGTTAAGTGCCTTTGGTCAGGAAGAAACAACGAAAAAAGCGGTTGACCTAGGGGTATCTTATTTTGTCTTAAAGCCGTTTGAATTTGAAACCCTTGCCAACCGGATTCGAGAGGTGATGGGTAAAGAGAACCAAATTGTAAAAAGGGATTCAGTAAAGGAGACAAACCGCTCCTACATCTCCAGAAATAACCTAGATGCCAAGATCACTTCCATCATTCATGAAATCGGAGTGCCTGCCCACATCAAAGGGTACATATATCTGAGGGAAGCCATCACCATGGTGTATCAGAATATCGAGATCTTGGGTTCGATCACAAAAGTGCTTTATCCGGAAGTGGCCAAAAAGTTTAACACAACCCCCAGCCGGGTGGAGAGGGCGATTCGTCACGCCATCGAAGTGGCTTGGCAACGGGGAAACATGGATTCGATTTCCAAATATTTCGGGTATACCGTGAGCAATACCAAAGCAAAGCCGACCAATTCCGAGTTCATCGCCATGGTGGCGGATAAGCTGCGGATTGAGGATAAAGTGGGCTCTGTTTGATTTTCCGATTCCTCGCCACGGTGGCGGGATAAGTTGTGGATCGAGCACAAGGTGTCGTAAGCCAAGCGGAACAAGCAATTTCAGGCTTTTGGCTCGTCTGATCCGAGACCGACTATTTTTTTAAATCGATAAATCATAAAAAGGACTGCCGATGAACTGCCCCTATTTATTGGTTTGCAGCCAAACCGACGAATAGGGGTGTTTTCTCTGCAATAATGTAAGGAACATTTACGTTTTCTTCATTTAATAAAAAGGGGTGAGCATACATGGACGATTTGTTTGAACGTCATAGACAATTTTGGGGACCATTTTTTAGTGCTGAAAAAGATCCAATCAAGGCGAAAATGGCAAACTGAACGTGCAAAACTTGAGTATTTTAAAATAAACTTTTCTATTGAAAACTATCCGAAAGTAATGTAAAATACGATTAAGGAAACCGCTTACCTAAAATATATGTAGGTATTTTATGGTTTGACTCAGACTTTTTTATGTTCTATAAGGTAAGCGCTTACCTTTTTGCTTGGGGGTGGTACTTGGTGTTGTCCGCATTGCAAGGTGGCTGACAGCTTAACGCAACTATGCGGTATGGTATGAGGGAGGAGAGCGCATGACGGAAGAGGCCAATGTTTTGCTGAAACTTACCAACGTCAGCAAAAGTTTTTCCGGCGTTCCGGTGCTAAAACACGTAGATTTGGAGATACGGTCGGGAGAGGTGCACGTACTCTTGGGAGAAAACGGGGCGGGCAAGTCCACCCTGATCAAGATCGTGACCGGTGCCTATGCCATGGACGAAGGCGAGATGTGCTGGGAAGGCAGGAAAGTGGAGATTCGCCGTCCGTCCGATGCTATTGAGCTCGGGATTGCCACAATTTATCAGGAGCTAAATCTGATTCCGGAGTTGACGGTGTATGAAAACATCTTTCTCGGTCGGGAGATCAAGAACAAGGGCAAGTATTCACTGTTGAATCGGAAAGCGATGAAACAAAAAGCGGCGGAAGTGCTGAAGCGGCTCGGTCAGGAGATCACTCCCGACGCCAAGGTTTCATCGCTGGGCATCGGCAAGCAGCAATTAGTGGAAATTGCGAAAGCGCTTACGATCAACGCGAAGCTGATCATCATGGACGAGCCCACGGCATGTCTCAGCGCTTCCGAAGCGGAGCAGCTGTTGAAAACGATTGACGAGCTGCGCAAACAGGGAATTGCCGTTATCTATATTTCCCATCGGCTGGAAGAGATCAAAAAAATCGGCGATCGCGTCTCGATCCTGCGGGACGGCCGAAAGATCGATACGCTGCCGATAAAGGAAACCAGCTCGGACAAGATGATCCAGATGATGGTGGGCCGCACGCTGGAAGACAAGTACCCGAAAGAATCGTTCGAGCGGGGTCGTGAAGGGCTCAGAGTGGAGCGTCTCCGTCTCAAAGGAAGAGCAAAAGAGATTAACTTCACCGCCTACCAGGGCGAGATTCTCGGCATTTCAGGACTAGTCGGCGCAGGGCGGACGGAGTTGGCGAGAGCCATTTTCGGGGCGGATCCGGTGGAGTCGGGGGACATCTACGTCTTCGACCAAAAAGTGGACATCAAGTCTCCACAGGACGCGGTTCGTGCGGGACTGACGCTGATCACAGAGGACCGCAAAGGGGAAGGCCTGATTCTCGATCAGACGCTGGAATTCAACATGACCATTGCCAGCCTGCCCAAGTTCAAAACAGGGCTGTTTTTGGAGCGCAATCGGTTGAAGTCTGTATCGCAGGACTACGTGCGGGAGCTGCAGATTCGGCCTACCGACATCAGCAAGCACGCGCGGAAACTGAGTGGCGGAAACCAGCAGAAAGTGGTGATTGCCAAATGGCTTTCCACTGACGCCAAAGTGTTCATCTTTGACGAACCGACGCGGGGAATCGATGTTGGGGCTAAGGTGGAAGTGTACCGCCTGATCAACTATCTGGTGAAGAACGGGGCGGTGGTCATCATCATCTCTTCCGAGTTGCCGGAAATTCTGGGGATTTGCGACCGGATTTTGGTCATGCACGAGGGAGGGATTACCGCAGATTTGGCCAGAGATCAGGCTGATCAGGAGATAATTATGAAAGCGGCTACAGGGGGGTTGTAAGATGTCCGATCTGGCTATCGAAAAAGAAACAAAGGAAACGAGCGATTCCAGGAGTATGTTCAGGGAAGCTCTGAGCAAATTCGGCGCACTGATTGGCCTCGTGTTGCTGTGCGTGACGCTGACGATCCTGTCCGACAAGTTCTTCACCCTAAACAACATCATGAACATCGCCCGCCAGTCGTCCATCAACGCGCTTTTGGCGTTGGGAATGCTGTTGCCCATTCTGACGGCGGGTATTGACTTGTCGGTCGGGTCGGTTTTGGCACTGGCCATTATGCTCATGGGGATCGTCACGGTGAATTGGGGAGCGAGTCCGTTGATCGGAATTCTTGTCTGCCTCGTAATCGGTGCGCTGTGCGGATGGTTGAACGGCATCATGCTGACGAAGCTGCGACTGCCTCATCCGTTCATTTCCACTCTGGGCATGATGAACGTGGCCCGCGGGCTAGCACTGATCGTTACCGGAGCGGCTCCGATCGCAGGCTTTCCCTACGCCATCCAGTACGTGGGTAGCGAGTTCATTGGACCGTTTCCGGTCAGTTTTCTGCTCGTCATTCTGATGTACGTGGCATTTCATCTCTTTTTGACCCGCACAGCGACCGGACGGTATATCTACGCCATCGGTGGCAACAAGGAAGCTGCACGACTCTCAGGAATCAACGTGGATAAAGTCCTCGTCATCGTCTACACCATCAGCGGACTGATGGCCGGTTTGGCTGGGTTGGTGATGGTGGGCCGTGTCAACTCCGCGTTTCCGCTTGCCGGGGTCTCGTACGAGCTGGACGCGATCGCAGCGGTGATTATCGGCGGAGCCAGCTTTTTCGGCGGAGTCGGCACCGTCTGGGGAACCTTGATAGGTGCTATGATCATCGCCGTGTTGCGCAACGGATTGAACCTGTTGAACGTGTCGGCTGATTTCCAAATAGCTGTCATCGGTCTGGTCATCATCGCAGCGGTGTATGTGGACGTGGTGCGCCAGCGGTCGATCCAGAAACAGTGAATTCATTGTGGCAGGAGGACATTCCATGAAAGAACAGATTCGTTGTGCAGTTCTCGGATTGGGAAGGTTGGGCTATTGGCACGCGGAGAACCTGGCGACACGCATCAAGGGAGCACATCTGCAATGCGTTGTGGATCTGCAGCCGGGCAAGGCGGAACTAGTAGCGAGAGAGCTGGGAGTGGGGAAGTGGACGACGGATCCGCTTGCCGTCTTTGAAGATCCGGCCATTGAAGCTGTGATAATCGCCACGCCTACGAGTACGCACGCGGAGATGGTGAAGCGGGCGGCAAAGAGCAAAAAGCATGTGTTTGTAGAAAAGCCCCTCACCCACGATCTGCAGGAAGCGGATGAAGTGATTCATGACATCCAGGAAAGCGGCGTGTTCTGCCAAGTCGGGTTTATGCGGCGGTTCGACCCGGCTTACGCGGAAGCGAAACGGCGGGTGCTCGCTGGGGATATTGGCCAGCCGATCTACTTCAAGGCGATCTCCCGTGATCCGGGTTCGCCTCCGCCCGAGTTCATAAAAGCGAGCGGCGGTATTTTCCTCGACATGTCGATTCACGACTACGACATCGCCCGGTTTTTGATGGGGGCAGAGGTAGCGTCAGTGTCTGCGTTCGGAAGCGTGTTAGCCCACCCGTTTATGAAGGAGTTGGGCGACGCCGACCAGACGATTACGTACCTCTCGTTTGATTCGGGGGCGGCAGGGGACATCGAAGCGAGCCGGAACGCTTTTTACGGTTACGACATCCGCGGCGAGATCGTTGGAACGGAGGGAACCATCATGATCGGGTCGCTTCGCTACCACGATGTCACCCTGCTAACGTCCAAGGGGAGCCTACATGACATCGTGCCAGCGTTTCCGGAGCGGTTCAAGGATTCCTACCAGCTGGAAATGGCTCACTTCATCGACTGTGTGAGAAGAGGGGAACGTCCGTCGGTTACCGAATGGGATGGCAAAGCGGCTCTGGAGATCGCAGTCGCGGCAAAAACGTCGTTTGAAACTGGACAACAGGTGTTCGTCAAGCATTTGTAGCCCCAAAGGTAAAGCTGCCTAAAAGCCTACTGGTGATTGACAGGATAGTTTCACCGGTAGAAGGTAAGCGCTTAATCTTCTTGCCGGTGTCAAAAGTATTTGTTAAGGAGGAGGGTTTTCTATGAAGAAAAAAGCGTTTGCATTATCAGTCGCAGTTAGTCTGGTTTTTTCCGCCCTGGCGGGGTGCGGAAGCCCGTCCGTTCAGCCGAACAATGCGGGAGGCGATGAGGCAACCAAAGAAGGCAAGCCGAAGGTTGTTGTCGTGTTGAAAACGCTGAGCAGCCAGTATTGGAAGTTTGTGGAGGCTGGGGCGAAAAAAGCGTTTCAAGATTTCGGTGTCGATGGTACGGTTATCGGACCAGCTTCAGAATCCCAGATCATGGAGCAGGTGAACATGCTGGAGGACGCCCTCAGCCAAAACCCGAGCGCACTGGTCGTCGCACCGACCCAACCCTCGACGGCCATCCCGGTCTTTCAAAAGTACAAGGAAAAGAAGATCCCCGTGCTGTTGATCGATACGGACGCTGAGTGGCCGGATAAGACGACGTTTATCGGGACCGACAACCTGACCGCCGGGAAAAAGGCCGGAGAGCTTCTCTCGTCCATGCTGAAGCCGGGCGATAAAGTGGCTCTGTTGGCTGGAGCGCTGGGCAACCCGGCGATGGACGCGCGAGTTAAAGGAGCGAGAGAAGTGCTGGAGTCGAAGCGTATGGTAGTCGTTGCGGAACAGCCAGCCGACAGCGACAAGGCCAAAGCGATGGCGGTGATGGAAAACATCCTGCAGACCAATCCCGATCTCAAAGGCGTCTACTCCTCCAACGATGACATGGCCATCGGAGCTCTCAGGGCACTTAAGGCCAAGGGAATGAACATCCCGGTCATCGGCACCGACGGCACGATCGAAGCGGTAGAGGCGATCATCGCCGGAGATCTCGTAGGATCGATTGCACAAAGCCCCTACGATATGGGCTACAAAGGCGTCGAAAATGCCTTGAAAGCGATCAAGGGTGAGAAAGTCGAAAAGCGGATCGACAGTGGCGTCGACGTGATCACTAAGGAGAACGCACAGAAGAAGCTGGAATTCCTCAAGAGCATTTTGCAATAAACATAGCTGGCAAAAAGCCGGGGCGGGGGCGCGGGTCGAACGCGCCCAAGCGTTACCCGGCCGTCTGAAAGGAGCAACTGACATGGACAAAGTAAAAATCGGCATCATCGGCGCTGGACGAATCGGCAAACTGCACGCCGAAAACCTGCGCTTTAACACGCGCGTGGAGATCAAGTCGATTTCCGACCTTTACGCGCAAGCCGTGGCGGAATGGGCATCCGGCATCGGCATCGGCCGAGTGACGGACGATTACGGCGACATCCTGCGCGACCCCGAAATCGACGCGGTGTTCATCTGCTCGTCCACCAACACCCACGTCCCGATCATTCTGGAGGCGGCCAAGTCCGGCAAGCACATCTTCTGCGAAAAGCCGATCAGCTTTGACATTGCCCAAACCAAGCAGGCACTGGAAGTTGTGAAAGCGGCAGGCGTGAAATTCCAGACTGGGTTTAACCGACGGTTCGATCCCAATTTCAAACGTGTTCGCGAGATCGTTCAAGCAGGAAAGATTGGCGATCCCCATGTGGTGAAAATCACCTCGCGAGACCCGGACCCGCCTTCCAGAGAGTACATTAAAGTGTCGGGCGGCATGTTCATTGACATGACGATTCACGACTTTGACATGGCCCGATACTTGACAGGAACAGACGTGGAAGAGGTGTATGTCACGGGAGCAGTACTGGTTGACCCGGTCTTCGCCGAATGTGGCGACGTGGACACGGCCGTCATAACACTGAAGTTTGCCAACGGTGCGATCGGCGTGATCGACAACAGCCGCCAAGCGATGTACGGGTACGACCAGCGGGTTGAAGTATTCGGTTCCAAAGGATGCGTGACGGTGCAAAACGAATTTCCCAACTCCGCGGAAGTGAGCACGAAAGAAGGAGTATACCGGGACAATCCCAAGCATTTCTTCCTGGAACGATACCGCGAGGCGTACATTGAGGAGACTAACGCCTTTGTCGATTGCCTGTTGCATGACAAAGAGACGCCTGTTGACGGCAACGACGGTCTGCAAGCCGAGCTGATCGCCCACGCCGCCAAGAAGTCGCTTGCCGAAGGCAGACCGGTGAAATTGGCGGAAATCGAATTGGAAGTATAAGTTCGCAAAGGGAAGGTGATGGAGATGAAAACGGTTCGCTTGACCATGGCACAGGCGCTCGTCAAGTTCCTGGACAATCAGTACGTCAGCATCGACGGCCGGGAACACAAGTTCATCAAAGGCGTCATGGGAATTTTCGGTCATGGCAACGTGACCGGGCTGGGCGAAGCCCTGGAGTACCATCGGGGCGGTCTTGCGTTCATCCAGGGGAAAAACGAGCAGGGCATGGCTCACGCGGCGATGGCCTACGCAAAGCAAAAAAACAGGCTGGAGATCTTCGCCTGCACCTCCTCCATCGGCCCGGGCGCGCTGAACATGGTTACGGCTGCGGCCACGGCGACGGTAAACAGGATTCCGGTGTTATTTTTGCCGGGAGACACTTTTGCCTCCCGTCAGCCCGATCCCGTGCTGCAGCAGATCGAAGATCCGTCCGACTACACGGTGACGGCCAACGACGTGTTTAAGCCGATATCCCGGTACTGGGACCGCATTGCCCGTCCGGAACAGCTGATGACCGCCGCCCTGCACGCGATGCGTGTGCTCACCGATCCGGCGGAGACGGGAACGGTGACGCTCTGCCTGCCCCAGGACGTGCAGTGCGAAGCCTACGACTATCCTGTCGAGTTTTTCGAGAAACGGGTCCATTACATCGAAAGACGCACTCCCACCCGCGAGGCGCTCAGCCGGGCCGTCGAGCTCATTTTCCGCAAGAAAAAGCCGCTGATCATCGCAGGCGGCGGAGTGCATTACTCGCTCGCCACCCGAGAGCTGATCGACTTCGCCGAGACCTTCGGGATTCCGGTGACCGAGACGCAGGCAGGCAAAAGTGCGTTGCCGTGGGACCATCCGCTCAACGCGGGCGGGGTCGGGGTGTTGGGCTCGCTCGCAGCCAACCTGCTGGCGAAGGAAGCGGACCTGGTGATCGCCGTCGGTACCCGGCTGAGCGACTTCACCACTGCGTCGAAAACCGCTTTCGCAAATCCGGACGTGGAATTTTTGAACATCAACGTTAGTCCGCTGGACGCCATCAAGATGAATGGCCAGGCGCTGCTCGCCGATGCAAGGGAGGCGCTTGTTGCCCTGAAAGAGGCGCTTCAGGCGAAAGGGTACCAAACCGGCTACGAGCAGGGGCGGATCTGCGAGCTGAATGAACAGTGGAAGCGCGAAGTGGATCGCCTGTATGCGCAGGAACTGCCGCATGGTCTTTCCCAGACACGGGTGCTGGGCGAGATCAACTCGTTCATCGGCGAAACAGACATCATCGTTTGCGCAGCGGGTGGTCTCCCTGGCGACCTACAACGCCTGTGGAGGTGCAAGCAACCGAAAACCTACCACCTGGAATACGGCTTTTCTTGCATGGGCTACGAGGTGTCCGGTGCGTTTGGAGTGAAATTGGCGGAACCGGACCGGGAGGTTTACGCCCTGGTGGGAGACGGCAGCTATCTGATGCTACATTCCGAACTCGTCACCAGCATACAGGAAGGGCGGAAAATCACTGTTCTCCTGTTTGACAACCACGGATTCCAGTGTATCCACAACCTGCAGCGGGCCCACGGAAGTGAAGGCTTCGGGAACGAATTCCGCTACCGTACGGCGGAAACCGGCCGGCTGACGGGAGAGTACCTGTCGATCGACTTTGCCGCCCACGCCCGCAGCATGGGGGCCAAAGCCTATACCGCCCGCACGGTCGAGGAACTCAGGGAGGCTTTGCAACAAGCGAAGCAAGAAAGCGTCACGACACTGATCGACATCAAGGTGGTCCCGGGGACGAACAGCGACGGCTACGAGTCGTGGTGGCGGGTTGGCGTGTCCGAAGTGTCGGCGAGCGACAAGGTAAGGGCGGCGTATGCGGAGATGAAACAGAAAGTGGAGACGGCCAGACAATTGTGAGCCCCGAAAGAAAATTTTTTCACAAAGTGGGTAAGCGCTTAATCTAAACGGGATGGGAGTTAGAGAGATGAAGATTGGAAACATCGCATTCGGGATCCATCCGATCAACTGGGTCGGAGAAGATGTGCGGGAACACGGCGAGCATTACACCTACCAGCAGGTGATGGACGAGATCGCTTCCCTAGGCTTCAGCGGTACAGAGATGAGTCGGAAGTTTCCATCCGATCCCGAGGTGTTGAAGCGGGAACTTAGTTCGCGGGGGCTTGTGCTCACCTCGCAGTGGAAGTCGGTGCTGTTTTCCGATCCGGCACGCCTCTTGGAAGAGTTGCGGGCGTACCGGGAGCACGCCCAGTTTTTGCGGGAGATGGGGTGCAAGGTGATCAGCACGGCGGAAGTGGGAGGGTCACTGCACTGGGATCCTCGTCGCACCCCGTACGAAAAAGAAGTGGACCGTCTCGATGACGAAGGTTGGAAGCATTTGGTGGAAGGCTTGAACCAGGCCGGTGAAATCTGCCGGGAATACGGGATGTACTTGGTTTACCATCACCACGGCGGGACCGTTGTCGAGCGGTCGGAGGAGATCGACCGCCTGATGGACATGACCGACACAGAGCTGGTCTTCCTGCTGTACGATACGGGACACGCGTATTACGGGGGGAGCGACCCGCTGGCCCTGCTGAAGAAACATTTCCACCGGATCAAATATGTGCACTTGAAAGATGTCCGGCAGGATGTGCTGGATCGCGCGAGACAAGAGGGAGCGGACTTTTTGACCGCGGTGCGTCGGGGTGTATTCACCGTTCCTGGCGACGGCTGCATCGACTTTGCGCCGATCCTCCGCGAACTTCTGGAACGGGATTGGCAGGGATGGGCGTTGATCGAGGCGGAACAAGACCCCTCGTTGGCCAACCCCTATGAGTACGCCCAAAAGACAAAAGCGTACATCGAGCAAACCGTTCGGGACCTTCGTGCGGAAGCTGGGCTGAAGAAGTAAATATAAGGAAAAAGGAAGGAGAGACCGCCATGGCTGATCTGATCGTACGAAGCCGGCCTGTACCGGATGAAGAGGGCAACGTGCTGACCATCACCCCCGAGTTGGCGGGTTGGGAGTACGTCGGTTTTGAGGTCTACAGGCTAAGACGGGGGCAACGCCTGCATAGGGAGACAGGCGAGCGGGAAACCTGTCTCGTGCTGTTGAGCGGCAAGGCCAACGTCACGGCAGGGAGGCAAACGTGGACTAACATTGGCAAGCGGATGGACGTGTTTGAAAAAATTCCTCCTTATTCCGTCTACGTCCCGTCCGGGGATTGCTATGAAGTGGAGGCACTCACCGATCTGGAGCTGGCCGTCTGCTCGGCACCGGGGAAAGGCAGTTATCCCGCCAGGCTAATCGCGCCGGAAGAGATAGGCGTGGAAATCCGCGGAGCGGATAACATGGAGCGGCTGATTCACAACATTCTGCCGGAGTCCAAGCCGGCCGACAGTTTGCTCATCGTCGAAGTGTTCACGCCGGAGGGGCATTGGTCGAGCTATCCGCCGCACAAGCACGACCAGGATCGGCTGCCGCACGAGTCGTACCTGGAAGAGACCTACTACTACCGGATGCGTTCAGCGCACGGCTTTGCCGTCCAGCGAGTCTACACGGACGACCGGTCTCTGGACGAAACCATGACGGTGAAAAACGGCGATGCCGTGCTCGTTCCCCGCGGATACCACCCGGTGTCGGCGCCTCCGGGGTACGAGGTCTACTACCTGAACGTGATGGCCGGTCCGGTTCGTACCTGGAAGTTTCACAACGATCCCGAACACGAGTGGCTATTTGAGAAGATGAAGAGATAGGGGGAAGACCATGCGTTTGTCATTTGACCAGGCGAAACCGCTGGACTTCATCGCGGTCGGTCGGTTGTGCATCGATCTCAACGCCAACGAAACCAATCGGCCGATGGAAGAGACGGTGACGTTTACGAAGTACGTCGGCGGCTCTCCCGCCAACATCGCCATCGGCATGGCCCGGTTGGGCATGAAGACGGGGTTCATCGGCCGGGTGGCGGACGACCAGATGGGCCGGTTTATTGTTCAGTACCTCAAGAAAAACGGGATTGACACGACCTCTGTCGTCACCGACAAATCGGGCAGCGTGACGGGACTCACATTCACCGAGATCAAAAGTCCAACAGACTGCAGCATCCTGATGTACCGGGACAACGTGGCCGACTTGAAGCTGGAACCGAACGACGTGAGCGAAGGTTATGTGAAGCAGGCGAAAGCGTTGCTCATCTCCGGCACGGCGCTGGCCAAAAGCCCGTCGCGCGAGGCGGTGTTTGTGGCTCTCCACTACGCGCGCAAGCACAACGTGACCGTGTTTTTCGACTTGGACTACCGACCATATACATGGACTTCGCCGGAGGAGACGGCGGTCTACTACCGCCTGGCCGCGGAGAAGTGCGATGTGATCATCGGGACTCGGGAAGAGTTTGACATGGTGGAGCGCTTCGGCGTCGGCGACACTCCACAGCGTGATGACTACGTGACGGCCCGTATGTGGTTTGACCATCACGCTAAGATCGTCGTGATCAAACACGGGCAGGATGGTTCCATCTCCTATACCAAAGACGGCGGACGGTACGAGGGTACCGTCTTTCCGGCCAACGTGGTGAAGACCTTCGGAGCCGGGGATTCTTATGCGTCTGCCTTTATCTACGGGTTGATGCAGGGTTGGGAGATCGAGCGCTGCATGGAGTTCGGCAGCGCTTCCGCCGCCATCGTGATCTCCAGTCACAGTTGCTCCGATGCGATGCCGACCGCCGAGCAAATTCACAAATACATCGAGAGGTGCAAGAAGGGAGAGGGTGTGCAATGACCAAAACGACAAGCGTGGCGAGACTGAAAAACTTCATTGGAGGCGAGTGGGTGGATTCGCTTTCGGCCAAAGCGGAATCGGTTCCCAACCCGGCGACGGAAGAGATCCTCGCGTACGTGCCGATTTCCATCCGTGAAGATCTGGATCGTGCAGTGAAAGCGGCCAAAGAGGCCTTCAAAACCTGGAGCAAGACCCCCGTTCCGAGGCGGGCCCGCATCTTGTTCAAATTTCAACAGCTCCTTGTGGAACACTGGGAGGAGTTGGCCCGGCTCATCACGATGGAGAACGGCAAGAGCTACAAGGAAGCGTACGGCGAAGTGCAGCGTGGCATCGAGTGCGTTGAGTTCGCCGCCGGGGTGCCCACGCTGATGATGGGGCGGCAATTGCCGGACATCGCGACTAACCTGGAATCGGGCATGTACCGCTACCCGATCGGTGTGGTGGGCGGCATCACTCCGTTCAACTTTCCGATGATGGTGCCCTGCTGGATGTTCCCGCTTGCCATCGCTTGTGGAAACACGTTTGTGCTGAAGCCATCCGAGCGTACGCCGCTGTTGACCAATCGTCTGGCGGAGCTCTTTACCGAAGCGGGGCTGCCGGCCGGGGTGTTGAACGTGGTGCACGGAGGCCGTGACGTGGTCAACGGCCTGTTGGAACATCCCGACGTCAAAGCGATCTCGTTCGTCGGCTCGCAACCGGTCGGCGAGTACGTGTACAGGACGGCAGCAGCCCACGGCAAACGGGTGCAAGCGCTCACCGGAGCAAAAAACCACACGATCGTCATGCCTGACGCCGATTTGGCCCTCGCCATAAGGGAGATCATCAACGCCGCGTTCGGCTCGGCGGGCGAGCGCTGTATGGCCTGCTCCGTCGTGGTGGCAGTCGGCGGGATCGGCGATGAGTTGGTGGAGAAGCTGGTGAAAGCCGCCGACGAAATCAATTTGGGCAACGGTCTGGAGGATGATGTATTCCTTGGACCGGTCATCCGCGACGGCCACAAGGAGAGAACTGTGAAGTACATCGAACTTGGTGAGCGGGAAGGGGCTCTTTTGGTCCGCGATGGGCGCAAAGACGCAGCCACGTGCGAAAAAGGGTACTTCATCGGGCCAACCATCTTCGACAACGTCACACCGGAGATGACCATCTGGAAGGATGAAATCTTCGCCCCGGTGCTGTCGATCGTGCGAGTCGACACCCTGGACGATGCCATCGAACTGGCCAACAAGTCGCAGTTTGCCAACGGTGCCTGCATCTTTACAAAAGACGGAAGCAACGCCCGCTATTTTCGCGAAAACATCGACGCCGGCATGCTGGGCGTCAACCTCGGGGTCCCCGCTCCGATGGCGTTCTTCCCGTTCTCCGGTTGGAAGAACTCGTTTTACGGCGATTTACACGCCAACGGCCACGACGGCGTGGAGTTCTACACCCGTAAAAAAATGGTGACAGCGCGCTGGTAACGCACGTCATGTTGTTTCGGGGATCACGCCCATGGCTTCTTTTCCATGACGATACCCTTAAGAAGGAGGATGCCACCATGCCCCTGGTCTCTTTGAAAGACATGCTTCTTAAGGCGGCAGATGAAAGGTACGCCGTCGGCCATTTTAACGTGAATAACCTGGAATTCGCCCAGGCCATCCTGCAAGCGGCCGAGGAGGAGCGTTCACCGGTGATTCTCGCGGTCAGCGAGGGGTATTTGCCGTACCTGGGCGGCGTCCGTTGCGCGGCTGCGATGATCCGGGCCCTGATCGAGGAGTACGGAATCACCGTACCGGTGGCGATCCACCTCGATCACGGGGGCTCGTTTGCCGTCTGCGTGAAGGCGATGTACGCCGGATTTACCTCCGTCATGATCGACGGGTCGCAACACCCGCTGGAGACGAACATCGCCGTGACCAAACGAGTCGTGGAAGCTGCCAGGGCTCTTGGCGTTTCGGTCGAAGCCGAGCTGGGGCGGATCGGGGGCCGGGAGGATAACCTCGTCGTCGACGAGGCAGCTGCGATGTTTGCCGTGCCCGCCGAGTGCGAGCGATTTGTTCGGGAGACAGGGGTGGACTGTTTGGCTCCCGCGCTTGGGTCGGTCCACGGTCCGTACCGGGGTAAACCCAACCTGCAGTTTGACCGTATGGGAGAAATTCGCAGGCTCACCGGGGTGCCGCTCGTTCTGCACGGCGGAACGGGACTGCCGCCGAGCGATATCCGCCGGGCCATCTCGCACGGGACGGCCAAGATCAACGTGAACACAGAGAACCAACAGGCCTTCACCGCCACGGTACGCAACGTGCTCGCTGAGCGGCCGGACGAATACGACCCCAGGCGCTATTTGGGGCCGGCCAGAGAAACGGTGAAGCAGGCGGTCAGAGCCAAGATGCGCGAGTTTGGCTGTTCCGGCCGGGCGTAACTCAGCAAAAATACAGAAGGAGGGAGACATGAAACCGACCATTTACGATATGGAAAATGAGGCGGGCGTGTCCATTACCACCGTGTCCAAGGGGCTGAACCGCACGGGATGCATCAGCGACCCTTCTATAGCAAAAGAGCGTCGACGACTTTATCATCGCCGCGGGATTCAAAAGCAAAACGCTGTTGAAGCAACTGGTTCAGGACAAGTTTCCGCTGGCGCTCGTCGCCTACGACATCCCTGAAATGGCGATGTAAAGTGTGGCGGTAGGCGACTTTTCGAGGGGCCGGATGGCATTTCGTGATGTGGCAAATCGCCGTTCCGCATCACAAGGAAGGGCCGTCGGGCATTCCGTGGGCGGGTCAGTTTGTGGTATTCTCTTCCTAGATGACAAAAAAAATCCCTCCACAATCCCACTCGTTTAGGGGGAAGGGAAATGTTGGAGTAAGTCAAACCGGATCGAGGGAATAACAATGAAACCGACCATATACGATGTGGCCCGGATCGCGAGCGTATCCATCGCCACCGTATCCAAGGTAATCAACGGCAAAGGCAACATCAGTGACAAAACGAGACAAAAAGTTCTGAACGTGATGAAAGAGCTGCAATATCAACCCAACGTGCTTGCTTCCGCTTTGACAGGCAAGCGGACGTATACCATTGGTCTGTTGCTTCCGGACATTTCCAACCCGTTTTTTGCGGAGATCGCACGAGCGGTGGAAGACCGGGGGGGAGAGTTGGGCTTCAACGTGATGATATGCAGCACCGATAATAACGATGCGAAGGTTGAGAAGTATATTTCACTGCTCCGCCAAAAAAGCGTGGACGGTATTATCATCGGTACCGGGGTACAGGACCAAGAAATCTTGGCATCGATCGCGACGGAAGGATTTCCTCTTGCGCTCATCGCCAGGGATATGCCTTCGCTGGCGGTAGATACCGTATTGGTGGACGATTTTGTCGGAGGGTATCTGGCCACGAAGCACTTGTTGGATCTGGGGCACAGGCGCATCGCCGTCGTGACGGAAAATCTGAAAGTATCGTCCAGCCGCGATCGTTTGCGTGGGTACCGTCAAGCCCTTGAAGACAAGGGGATTTGTTATGATGAAACACTCATCAAAACAACGGACTTCAGCATTGCAGACGGAAAGAAAAAGGCATTGGAACTATTTGAAGCAGAGCTTCTGCCAACGGCCGTCTTCGCTTGCAACGACCTCTTGGCCATCGGCGTAATGCAAGCGGCGAAAGAACGGGGGCTGCGGGTTCCTGCGGACCTTTCGGTGGTTGGTTTTGACAACACGATCCTGGCCACCATTACCGACCCGATGCTCACCACGGTCGCCCAGCCTATCGAGCATATGGGCAAACAGGTGGTCGACCTGCTGGTTCAACAAATGACTCAGGAACCTCGGACCAAACAGCGAGTGATTCTGCGTCCCGAATTAATCATTCGCAATTCTACCAATGTGCCAAAAGCCTGACCGTTCCTGCGAGAACCTGCCACCGGTCAGCTGGTTCGGGCACGGGTGGAAGTGGTCAATCCGGAATCCCGCTCTCACAACCATCTATGTGAAGGCCGTGATATATAAATATTTCCAGAACTATATAAAATCGGGAAACGGAATGGGAAGGCTGGTCTGTTTGACGGATTCTTGTTTTGTCACTTTTCTCAAGATGAGATCTTACGTACGTATTAAACCGGAGCTCCGAGAATGGCATTTGCCGTCGTGAGACTATCGAGCGGGTGCTTTATCCGGAAGTAACCAAAAAGTTTAACACAACCCCCAGCTGGGTGGAGAGGGCGATTCGTCACGCCATCGAAGTGGCTTGGCAACGGGGAAACATGGATTCGATTTCCAAATATTTCGGGTATACCGTGAGCAATACCAAAGCAAAGCCGACCAATTCCGAGTTCATCGCCATGGTGGCGGATAAGCTGCGGATTGAGGATAAAGTGGGCTCTGTTTGATTTTCCGATGCGAACAATTTCTAACCTATCCTCTCATTTTTTCGAAGCCCATGAACTCATGGGCTTTTTTTTAAGCATAGGTAGAAGGAATTGGCACATACTAAGGTTAGGTTTTTGTTTGTAGTTTAAACGCTTGTCTGCTCCTGTATCCGCTATTTTGATGGAAAAGCAACGGAAAAACGATGGGATGAAGAAAGAGAAATGATCGGGAAGATTGTGGTCGATTCGATAACCAAACGACTCCTCCAGAGAATAAACTCCTCTTCAATCGCAGTGCTAAATCACGCTGACTTAGATGAATTAGCCGCATATCAATTAAAAAGGAAAAGACCCATTGCGGTCATCAATTTTAAACCCACCCTGTCAGGGAAATTCCCTGCCAAAGGAGGGGTGATCCTCCTTGAAGCAGGAATTCCCGTTTTTGATTGTCTCGAACATCAGGAATATTTCCCCTTACTAAAGGATGGAATGCAGGTATCCATATCAAGCGGAAGGTCCCTAACGATGAGGGTTGAGGATCTCCATCTGACCCTTCCTTTACGAATGGTGACGTTAACGGAAGCGGAAACAAAATGGAAAGAAGGGACGAAGAATTTAGATCAGACCTTCCTCCCCTTTGCTAAAAATACGCTTTATTATGCAATGCAAGAAATAAAGGACTTTGCCAAGCCGCTTCCTCCCCTTTCCTTAACCATTCGGATGGAAGGAAGGCCGGTGATCATCGTGGTACGGGGGAAAGGGGCTACGGAAGAACTTCAATTCCTTCTCCCTATGGTGAGAAAGATGAATCCTGTTTTCATCGGCGTGGACGGAGGGGCAGATCTCCTCCTTCAACAAAGAGTCATTCCCGACATCGTCATCGGGGATATGGATAGCATCACTGATCTTGCTTTGCAAAAGGGGAGAGAGCGAATTCTCCATGCCTACATGAACGGCTTTGCACCGGGAAAAAACCGCTTAGAGGAACTCAATTATCCGTACCATCTTCTCCCCTATAAAGGGATGAGTGAGGATATCGCTCTGCTTCTGGCTTATCAGCATGGCGCTTCCTCCATTTACTTGGTGGGTTCCCATTCCCATATGCTTGATTTTTTGGAAAAAGGGAGGATGGGAATGGGAAGCACCGTTCTCACTCGTATGAAAGTTGGACATCTTCTCATCGACATGAAAGGGCTCTATCCGCTCCTTCATCAGAGAAAAAACCGGAAGAAGTTTCAACTCTTGCTCGCCTTCACTTCTCTTCCTCTTCTGTTTCTCCTCTTGGCTGCAGGATTCCAATTGCCCTTAAGCAGCATTTGGCATGACCTTACCGCTTGGTTCCTTCAGGTTCTATCTGCCTCTTCATCTTCCTAATCCGGTTTATGCCTTTAAATGCCTAAACCAAGGATATGCTTATACTTTACAAAAAAAGGGAGAGTCAGCGATTCATGATATCGGTTGTCATTCCCGCCTACAACGAGGTGGAAATTCTCCCGCAAACGCTCTCGAGCCTTGAGGGCATCCCGTTCTGGGATGAGCTTTTGGTTATTGATGATGGGAGCACGGACGGAACCCGATTTCTTTCCCTCCCTCCAAAGGGAAGATGGCTCCGCCATGAGAAAAATTTAGGGAAAGGAAAGGCGTTGGAAACGGGGTTAAAAGAGGCGAAGGGAGAGCTTCTTCTCCTCCTGGATGCTGATTTAGGGAAAAGTGCAATGTATGCGAAACAACTGATTTCCCCCATTTTGCATGATAAGGCAGATGTAACGATCGCCAAATGGCCGTCTAAAGGGAAGGACTCCGGGTTTGGAGTGGTCAAAGGGGTGGCAAAATGGGGGATTTATGCTTTAACCCGTCACATGCTGGACGAACCCTTATCCGGCCAACGATGTTACCATCGGCGGGTTCTCCCTTATTTAACCTTTAAAGGAGCAGGTTTTGGGATCGAAGTTTCCATGGATATCGATTTACTGCGAGCCGAGGCCAGATTAGCCTGGATTGAGCTCCCATTTACGCACCGGGGGAGGGGCAGGGGGATCGACGGATTCTGGCACAGAGGGAAGCAAGGGATCCATATTCTAAAAACCTTAATTCAACACGCAAATGAAGAAAAATAGAGGTGAGAGATGGAGCGGCTTTACATCGGTCTTCTTTTTGCTTTTTCCCTCTTCTCATTCCTTTCCCTCTACCTTCGAATGGCCTACACGTACAAATGGTTGGTTCCCAACTATAAAGGCATTTCAATCCCCGTGGGAATGGGAGTGGTCCTTCCAGTTTCCTTTATCCTCATCACGCCCTTTCTAAATCAAGGGGAGGGGAGGGATGCCTCCTTCCTCTTATTGCTCTTCTTAATGGCAGGAGTGGGGTGGTATGATGATCTGTGGGGGGAAAAAGAAGCAAAGGGGTTGCGGGGCCATTTTCGGCTTCTATGGAAAGAGAAAAAAATAAGCAGCGGAATTTGGAAAATCGTGGCCGCGTTTGTGGCCGGAGTTTTCCTTCTCCGTTCCATGCCTTTGAGGCAGTGGGAGTGGGCCGTGGGGCTTTTTTCTTTCATGTTGTCCGTTCATCTCATCAATCTGCTGGATGTAAGACCGCTTCGAGCGCTAAAGGGATTTTGGTTTCTTCTTATCCTGCTCCTTCTTTCCCATCACCAAATTTTTTCAGAAAGATTTCTCATGATCTATATTTCCACCTTCATTCTAGGAGTTTATGATGGAAAAGAGTTAGCCATGATGGGAGACGCCGGGGCAAACCTATTGGGAGGGATCATCGGTTATTACCTCCTTCATCTAGGTTCTCCCGTCGAATGGCTGCTGTTTTCCGGTGTGGGGATGTTGATCACCCTCTATGCAGAATCAAACTCATTAAGCCGCTTCATCGACTCCAACTTTCTTCTTCGAAAGATCGATCGATTGGGCAGAGGGTAACCGGGCAGAGGGTAACCGACTACTCCGCCTTTTTTTGGTTCTTTTTTTGGTAAACTTTAAGGAATTTCGGTTGCAAGTATCTCCGCTTCCCATCTTTATAGAAAATATATCCCGCTAGATAAAAAACTCCGACGGCAAATAGAAGGAGTCCCCCGATAAATTGAAAGAGAGGGAAATGCCGATCGGCAAGAGAATCAATTAGGCTCGTTTTCATCAGGTTCCATCCAAAAGCTGCCACAAGCCCGGGAATTAGTATGAGAAGAAGAGCGATCAATCGATCCAATCTCATGGAGAGGATTCCTTTCTATTCACATTTGAACTTCGGTTTTAATCCTAGTGTACCGCTATTTTGCTATTCTGTCTATTTCTCAAACTCTTGACAAAACATCGTCGGTAGAAAAAAATGAGGGTAGGAATTGTGAACAAAACGTGACGGGAGGGGTTTTTGTTTCTACACGAAAGAAAACGCTTACATTTACTCTTTTTTTGTTACCGGAAATGTTTTTGGTAATATTTTTTCACAAATTCATGAAAGGTTTGCTCCTCATTCATTTTAAAGGTACAATGAATACATCTTTTAAAGGAGGCTGGAAGGGATGGAGATTTTCCGAGCCATGGGAGAGTATGAATATGAACAGGTCGTATTTTGCCATGATGAAAATTCCGGGCTAAAGGCCATCATCGCCATTCACGACACGACGTTGGGCCCCGCATTAGGCGGCTGTAGGATGTGGAATTATGCCACTGAGGAAGAGGCGATTATAGATGCTTTAAGGTTAGCTCGCGGGATGACCTACAAAAATGCTGCAGCCGGGTTAAATCTTGGTGGCGGGAAGTCGGTCATCATCGGGGATCCCAAAAAAGATAAAACAGAAGAGTTATTTAGAGCTTTTGGCCGTTGTGTCCAGAGTTTAAATGGACGGTATATTACGGCAGAAGATGTGGGGACGACGGTAGCCGACATGGATATCATCCATGAAGAGACGGACTATGTGACAGGGATATCGCCTGCCTTCGGCTCGAGCGGAAATCCGTCTCCCGTAACCGCATACGGGGTATACAAGGGGATGAAGGCTGCCGCATTGAAAGCTTTCGGAACCGATTCGCTGCATGGCCTAACCATTGCGGTGCAGGGAGTGGGGAATGTTTCTTACCACTTGATGAAACATCTCCATGAAGAAGGGGCGAAGCTGATCGTTACCGATATTTATGAGGAGAATGTCGGCAGAGCTGTTCGCGATTTTGGGGCAAAAGCGGTTGGCGTCGAGGAAATTTATCAGGTTGACGCAGATATTTTTTCGCCGAATGCGTTGGGGGGGATTATTAACGATGAGACGATTCCCCTCCTGAAAGCAAAAGTGATCGCCGGCGCAGCCAATAACCAATTGAAGGAAGAACGGCATGGAGATCTCCTCATGGAGAAGGGGATTATCTATGCACCGGATTTTGTGATTAATGCAGGTGGCGTGATCAATGTTGCGGATGAATTAAACGGGTATAACCGGGAGCGGGCGATGAAAAAGGTGGAACTTATCTATGATAATATCTTGAAGGTATTTGAGATTTCCGATCGGGACGGCATTCCTCATTATAAAGCCGCCAACCGCATGGCGGAGGAGAGAATCGCTAAAGTCAGTAAATCTCGTCAAACATTTCTCCGGGATAGCAAAAACATCTTAAATCATCTGAAGCATCGGGGATAAAAACAAACAAGAAATTGAACGATCGTAGGGAGGAATGAAAATGTCCCAAGAAATTCAAGAAGTCGATGTGGCCATCATCGGAGGAGGTCCGGGCGGTTATGTGGCAGCGATTCGCGCCGCACAATTAGGTTTAAAGGCAGCTCTGGTGGAGAAGGAGAAATTGGGAGGAATCTGCCTTCATAAGGGGTGTATCCCAACAAAAACGTTGCTGCGTAGTGCTGAGATTTATCATGAGGCAAAGGAAGGAAGAAAATACGGCATTCTCATGGATGCTTTATCGATCGATTTTGCTCAGGTTCAAAGGCGAAAAGAAGAGATCGTAGAACAGTTACATAAGGGAATTCAGTTTCTCCTGAAGAAGGGTAAGATTTCCGTTTACGAGGGGTACGGCCGCATTCTAGGCCCTTCCATCTTTTCGCCTCAGGCAGGCGCGGTTTCCATAACGAAAGAAAACGGAGAGTCTGAGATCGTTTATCCCCGGCACGTGATCATCGCCACCGGTTCACGGCCTCGTCTCCTCCCTGGGCTTCCCTTTGACGGTGAGAAGGTGATGACCAGTGATGAGGCTTTAATGATGCAGAAGTTGCCGAAATCGATCCTTATTGTGGGGGGAGGCGTGATCGGTGTGGAATGGGCTTCCCTCCTCTCCGATTTTGGCGTAGAAGTTACCATTGTTGAATCTATGGATCGCATTCTTCCCTTTGAGGATGAGGAAATCAGCAAGGAGATGACCCGTATTTTCAAAAAGAGAAAGGTTAATATTTTAACAAAGGTGAAGCTCCTTCCTGAAACAGTGAACCTGGAGGGGGACGGAGTTACGGCAAAAGGGATTCAGGAAGGGAAGGAAATCGAATTTCATGCGGAAAAGATGTTGGTTTCCGTGGGAAGAGCAGCCAACGTAGAGGATATCGGCCTCGAAAACACCTCAATTGAGGTAGATCAGGGTGTAATCAAGGTGAATTCCTTTTATCAAACGAAGGAACCCCATATCTACGCCATCGGTGATTGTATCGGGGGATTGCAACTGGCCCATGTGGCTTCCCATGAAGGGATTGTGGCCGTGGAGCATATCGCCGGGTTACATCCTGATCCGATCAATTACGCCCATGTTCCCAAATGTACCTATAGCCGTCCACAGGTGGCCAGCGTAGGACTTACGGAGAAAGAGGCGATTGAGAGAGGGCATAGAGTAAAAACCGGAAAGGTTCAGTTTAGAGCGATTGGTAAAGCCTTAATCAAAGGAGAACCGGATGGGTTTGCAAAAATCGTCATGGACGAAAAAACAAAAGATCTCTTAGGGGTTCATCTGATTGGCCCGGAGGTAACGGAACTTATCTCCGAATCTGCGTTGGGTCTGTTCTTAAACGCCACCCCTTGGGAAATCCATCATTCCATCCATCCCCATCCAACCCTCTCCGAGATAATGGCAGAGGCGGCGATGGCGATTGAAGGGGAATCGATCCACGGGTAAGAGACTCGCTAGATCAAAGGGTTAAAGGAGCTATTCCTGTAATGAATTAAACCCGCTAACATATCAATCCCATATATTCACTCTTCGTCAAATATTATCCTTAAGCGCTTCGTGCGTCAAAGATGAAATCATGAGAAAAAGCGAGAAAAACGAAGAAAACATTAATTAATTGAGGGAGGTGTACCAGTCAAACACAAGATTTTGGGCGAGCCGCGGGCGTCACTCCGTCAAAGGCCCTCTGCAAGGAACTCGGTATCTCAAGAAGCGGATTCTACGCTTTTCTGAAGCAGAGATATAAATCGGGACGAACCCATAAAGAAGCTGATCCGAGAGAGATACCATCAATACAACGGGATTTACGGTTACAGCCAAATCCAACTGTTCATGATGCACGTTCACGGTGTGCTCGCTAATCATAAGAAGGTACTTCGCCTCATGCAAGAGATGGGTCTTCAATCCCGAACGCACCGAAAATGGCGTAAAACCTACGCTTCAAGCGCTGGTAGTCGGGTTGCTGAAAACTTGCTTCAACGGAATTTTAAAGCAGGGAGGCCTAATCAGAAATGGGTAACGGATGTTACACAATATCGAGTGCTCGATACATGGCTATATCTATCTGAAATTAAGGATTTGTACAATTGTCAACGTCAATTGAATCCTCACTAAGAATCTATCCGAAAACCTCTGCACGGTGGAAACAAATCCAGGCGCAAGCAAAGTGGAGCATCGCCTCGTAGTTTTCCACTTTCTTCTCCCAACGAATGAGTAGGGGGCGTAAACGGTTGATCCAAGAGTGGGTTCGTTCGCCCCCCATCGCCGTGCCCGGTATCCCGAAATCGTTGCCTTCTCTTCACCACGCGAACGCAAATGAAGGACGTATCCCAGCTCGGCCACTTGTTCCCGAATGATCGGATAGTCGTATCCCTTATCTAGGCACAAATGCTGCGGGTTTCTTTTCGTCCGGTTCCGGTCGTGGTGCAATCGGCTCAGACAGCGTGGGCTTGAGCAGTTTCATATCGTGGAGATTCACCCCATCGACGACGGCGCCCAAGGGCATGCCGCGTCCATCCGTCCACAGACTCCGTTTCGTGCCACGCTTGCCGCGATCCGTCGGGTTAGGTCCCGTTCCTTTTTCCCCTCAAGCGGCTTGGTCATGGCTCTGTCCACCGCTGCTAGGTCCATTCGATGCTTTTGGCTTCATCGCACGCCTGTAACCCCGCTTTCCACATGCGTTTGAACACGCCTTGCTTCCGCCAATACTGAAAACGATTATGTACCGTACTGGCGGCCTCCATCTGACGAGGCATCGCAGCACGTAAAAGATCACCGTCATCGCCTGACGATCGTCCATACGCGGACGACCGCCTTTCGGTTTTGGCGGTTCCTTCTGTAGCAAGGATTGGACTTTCTCTCACAGTTCATCGGGAATCGAAAAGGGTTGCTTCGATTCATGACGATCTCCTCCAAGTGCTTCTCTTGAAGGAGTTCGACATTTTTCACCGTTTTCCTACTTGCTCAAAATAGTTTTCGGATAGGCTCTAACTTAACCTATAAAAACATTTAGAGGGTGGTCCCGATGAAAGAGTTCAGGTGTGCAGGTAATATTCCGAATATCCTTTTCACAAGAGCTTCCTCCATTTTTGGTGTTTTGGTTGGCAAACATTACTTTATCAAGGGAGAAGCTCTTTTTCTAGGTTCTTTTTTCCATTTCTTATTCTTATGCCTACGGAGAATTTTACACTAACGGTAAGCTGTAAGCATGGAGAGAATGTGCTGAAAGCTATATTTCGGGATCATTGGTAGTCAAGAGTTCATTTTGGAGGAACGGGGTCGATGGTGAACAATTATTGGGTTCCTGCTTTGGAGCGGGCACAGGAAGTAATCGATTTAATTTGCAATCAATCCGGAAAATTAAAAATGTCGGATATTCAAAAGAAATTAAAAATCAGCAAAAGCACCCTGTTTAATCTATTGCGTACTATGGAAACGCTCAGGTGGATAACAAAGGACCAGAACGATTGTTACAGTCCGGGCGTACGACTGGGAATATGGGGTAACTCCTATTTCCAGCAGTTTGATCTGGTCAATTTATTTATGAAGGAAGCGGTTCCCATAAGGGATATGCTTAAACTATCCGTTCAGCTTGCAAGATTGGAAGGAAACCAGGTTTTATACCTGGCTAAAGTGGAAGCACCGTCGCAAGTTCAAATGGTAGCGGGCCCGGGATTCAGGATGCCTGCCCATGCGACCGGTCTGGGAAAAATGCTGTTATCCGCGCTTGATAAGCAAGTATTGGATCGTTTATATCCTGAAGAAATGCTGGTTCGGATGACATCTTTAACATTGAATCGGAAATCAAAGTTGATCGACCAGTTAACGATTATTCAGAAACAGGGCTATGCTGTTGACTTGCAGGAAGGTGTCATGGGCTTCTGTTGTGTGGCGGCACCCGTATATGAAGTAAACGGATTGATGATCGCCGCCGTAAGTGTTTCAATTCACTCACATCTCTGGAGTGAAAAATCTGACATATATAAGATAGAAATACTGTCATTGTCACAAAGGATTTCAATGAATCTGAATTACTAAGTCATTAAATATGTACATGGGAAGGCAGGGCGATTCGATCCTGAAAGGATTTCCCTACCTTACATGTTTGATTTTCTAACATAAAATTTCATCTTTCTATTGACTTCTCTTAAATTCAGGTGATATTATTTTAATAAGTTCATTAATATGTATTTAGTTCAAAATAAAGAACCATTAACGTCATGTTAGTTGACGTAGAATTGAATGGAGGAGAGTAAGTCTATGCATTTGAAAGACAATAATGGGTTTTTCCATCGAATGAAATCGATTGGATGAGTTGGACTGGGAAGTATGGGTATACCTGTGGTCGAAAATTTGTTGAGTGCGGGCTATTCCTTGTGTGTTTATACCCGCACCCCCCAATAAGGTTCTCCCGTTAGTAGAACTGGGGGCTTGTACATTGCCAATCTCCACAAGCGGTTGCAGAACAAGCGGATGTTGTCTTTACAATGTTGTCTGAAAACGCGGCCTTGCATGATGCCATGGCAGATCGGGATGGTTTAATTGGACCGAACAAAATTGTTGTGAATATGAGTACGATTAGTCCTGATGAAACGCTTTAAGTTGGCAGCGGAAATTGAACGGGCGGGCGCTTCATTTCTGGAAGCGCCGGTATCCGGTTCGGTAACAGGGACAATTGGTGATTTTGGTTGGGGAAACCAGGACGTTCTCGAATAAATGCTAGGAGATATTCGATGTGCTAGGCAAAACAACGATTCATTTCGGAGAAATTGGTGCCAGCAGCCAAGAGAAACTGGTCATCAATCTCCTGCTGGGCATTACGGTGCTAGGAATTTCCGAAGTCTTATTGTTGGCTGAGAAAATCAACCTGGACCGGGAACTGGTCATGCAGATGATGTCTGAATCCGCATTATCCTCTCCGCTTCTGGCTATCAAGAAAGAGCAGCCAGTCCTGAAGGAACATTTTCCTTCAGCCTTTGCTCTCAAGTGGATGGCTAAGGATTTGGCACTGGCTGTCGAAGCGGCCGATCAACTCCAAACCGAACTGCCCCTTACCGCTACTGCTTTCACCCATTTTCAGTCGGCAAGAGGGACAGGTAAGGTGACTTGGATGTTTCCGGCATCTATCTGTACCTGAAGGAAGAGTATGGAAGAGTATGTTAATAAAAATGTCCCGATTGAATATGGAAAATAATTCAAGTTATACACAGTGCCAGACATCCTACAAGAAGAAGTTGATTGTGTCGATTTGCAAATTGACAGTTGACCGTGCGGAAAAATAACATATCATTCCCGTTTCCAGAACGAAAGACTTGGCTACAGGATATCTGTCTTGCGCCAAATGTCAAAGAACTAATTATTTCCAATATCGGAGGCAAGGAGTCAATAGAAATTCGAAGGCACGTTCAGATGGTTTTACAGGATTCATTTTCGTCCTTGCCATCAAAAGGTAAAGGACATTCTGATGGAACCTTTGATCATACATAGTAAAAAGGACATCTAGAAGGGAGGAAAAGGTAGAAAAAAATCAGACTGATCAATATGGTGAGGACGACCGTTCTAGATCCGGAACTTGTGGCTCTTGGTGAGGAGACATAGGCGCAGGACGGTTCGGAACAGGCAGAATTTGTTTGAGGACGTAACATGTGCGAGACCATTAGCGTGATGTATCTTGGGAAATTTTCTGAGTAAGGAGCCAATGAACAAATATTCTACAATCCGTATTCTTCGTAGAGAAGTGATAAGGCAATCCGTCCATCTCCGGGATGTATCTTTTGTTCGCGATGTTCCTGAATAGTTCTTGTGTCAATTGGTTCCCGATCATTTTTGCGGCATGTCACAATTTATTCATTACAAACATGGAGGTTGAAGAATGAAAAAGCTGATTTGTATTGCATTTGCTTTGGTATGTTCCATTGCCATATTAACAGGTTGTTTTTCCGAACCGAGTTCGAACGATGCGGCTTCTTCTATGCCATCCGCTGCTTCCTCCGTTTCCCCGTCGGAAAACACGGCTGGGAATACTCTTGTGATTGCGGCCGTGAAGACTCCGCCTGGTATCGATCACGATTTCCACATCGCGCTTGAATCCCACGAGATGCGTGCCAACATCGAAGAGACGCTCCTTCGCTACAAGCTGGTGGAAGCGAACGGGATTCGTACCGAGGACTTCAATACCTTGGAAGGCGCCCTGGCCGAGTCATGGGAGCTCTCGCCGGACAAACGAACCATCACCTTCCATTTGCGCAAGGGTGTGATGAGCGCCGCTGGTAACGAACTCACTGCAGATGATGTCAAATATACATGGGATCGTTCCATCGCGCTGAATGCCATCGGCAACTTCTACTTTGGTACTGTGCTACGGACCGGAGGACAGGCTATCACGCCGGACAGTTATAAGGTGATCGACAAATACACTATCTCGCTAACCACGAAGGAACCTCACCCTCTCATCGAGCGGATCTGGGTTAACACAGACCTGGGAATTTTGGACTCGAAGGAAGTCAAGAAGCATGCAACTTCTGACGATCCATGGGCGACCAAGTGGCTGGCTAACCATTCCGCATCCTTTGGCGCCTATAAGGTCACAGAATGGTCTCCGGGACAGCAAGTCGTGCTGGAGGCGAACGAGAAATACTACCGAGGCGTTCCAGAAATCAAGAAGGTCATCTACAAGGAAGTTCCCTCATCTGCTAACCGGGTGGCCCTTCTGAGCAACGGATCTGTTGACATGGCCGAATGGCTCCTGCCCCGTGAGCGCAAGCAATTGGCAACCACGCCTGGCGTGAAGATCGAGAGTGTTCCCGGCAATTACATCCTGCGCATTCAGATGAACCCGAACATCGCCCCATTCGACAAGAAGGAAGTTCGGCAGGCGCTGAACTATGCGGTCAATGTAGAGGACATCATCAAGACCGTGTACTTCGGCGAAGCAAAGCCATCCAAAAGCATTATTAACTCCACATATCCGGGTTACACGTCGGAGTATTTCCCATACCAGTACAACGTAGACAAGGCGCGTCAGCTCTTGGCTCAGGCCGGATACGCTAATGGTTTGAAAATTAAATTGTCCTACGATGCCAGTGATCAGGAATACGAACAGATCGCAATTCTGATTAAGTCGCAGTTGGCAAAGGTCGGTGTGGATGTTGAGCTCGACAAGGTGCCGGGTGCCAATTATTACGAGCGCATGGGCAAGCGGGAGTTCGCCTTCTTCTTCTTCAAGGACATGGCCATTGTACCGGACGCAGGCTACATCACGTCCTTGTGGATTAAGTCCGACTCATTCATCAACTATGGTGGCTATAAGAATCCCGAAGTTGATCGCCTAATCACAGAGGGCATGACTGTCACCGACCAGGCTAAGCGTCTAGAGATCTATAAACAGGTCCAGAAGCTGGTGATCGATGACGCCCCTTGGCTCTTCCTAGTCGAACCAGGGTTCCACCTCCCAATGAAGGACAAGTGGAAGGGCTTTGCATGGTACACCCCCAATACACTGCGGTATCGTGATCTTTCAACGAACTGATCGCCGTCCGCAAGGTATGATGGAAAAAGATTCCTTATGACGGATGGGTGCAGGGCCCGATGTGCCCTTACCCCCGCACGGAAGGAGAGAACTGTATTGAATCTTCCATGGTACATCCTACGGCGTTTACTCATGTTGATACCGCAACTCTTGGGGATCTCGATCGTTACCTTTATACTTGTACGAATGCTGCCGGGCAATCCGGCCACTCTGATTCTGGGCCCAACAGCGACGAAGGATGCTGTTGCGGCACTGTCAGCCAAGATGGGGCTCGATCAACCGGTTTGGATACAATATGTCTTTTACCTACGGAATCTGTTTAAAGGCGACCTGGGTATGTCATGGTATACGACCAACCCTGTACTGTCCGACCTCTTGTCCCGGGCGCCGGCCACCTTGGAACTGATCACGGTGGCCATGCTTTTGGCGATATGCATTGCCGTTCCACTAGGTGTAGTTGCAGCCCGGCGCCCCGGTGGCATTGTGGATCGGTTTGTGAGTTGCTACAGCTTACTCGGAGGTGCCATGGCCGACTTTTGGTTTGGCCTCCTGTTAATCTTTTTCTTCTTTTTCAAGCTACATTTGGCGCCGGCACCCCTGGGACGCTTCCCTCCGGATCAGCTTCCGCCGATGTTCATCACGGGATCCTACCTAGTGGACAGCCTGCTGACACTAAATTGGACCGGATTGCGGTCGGCTTTTTCGCAACTGGCCTTACCCGCATTGACTCTTGCCCTGGTGAACGCAGGGATTATCTTGAAGCACACACGTTCCACGATGGGAGAGGTACTACTTAGCAAATACATTAATTATGCCAACCTGATGGGGCTCCGGCCGCGGCAAATTACCTGGGCTGCCCTGCGCAATACCCTTGCGCCCGTAGTGACCATCATCGGCGTTCTTTATACCTACCTACTCGGTGGGGCGGTTCTGGTGGAATCGATTTTCTCTTGGGGCGGCATCGGCCAATATGCCGTGCAGTCCGTGATCAATTCTGATTACGCCGCAGTCCAGGGATTTGTCCTAGTGTCGGCAAGTTTCACGCTATTGGTCAATTTGATTGTAGACCTGCTGTACCTAGCGATAGATCCTCGCATTTCGTATTAAGGTCCTGCCCTAGTGGGGGGCTAGTAGTGGAGGAGTTGCTGATGAATTCACGGTTGCGCGATGCAGCCCGATATTTTCTGTTTTTCCTACGTGGTCATCCAGTTGCCATGTTGGGTTTCGGTTTACTGTCTCTGCAGATACTCGTGATTGTGCTAGCGCCGCTCATTGCAACCCACCCGCCGGAACTGGCGATCTCAGAGGATTTCCTCCAGCCGCCGAATCAGGTGCACTGGCTAGGCACGGATAACTCTGGTATGGATATTTACTCCCGGGTGATTTACGGTGCACGCACTGACCTAACCGTGGCAGTGACTGGTGTTCTGCTGGCCATGCTTATCGGTTGTCCTTTAGGGGCCATAGTGGGTTATTACCGAGGGTGGATCGTCGAGGCCATCATGCGATTGATGGACTTCCTTCAGTCCTTTCCGATCTTCATCTTGGCCATGGCACTGGTATCCGTAACGGCTCAGCAGATGAGCAATGTGATCTACGTAATATCATTCTTAAATATACCAATCTTTGTCCGGCTGATGCGAGCAGAGATTCTTTCGCTGCGAGAGAGCGAGTTTGTTGAAGCTGCCCAGTGCGTGGGAAACTCTGACGCCCGCATTATATTCAAGCACCTACTGCCCAATGCGATGGGCTCTGCGTTTGCGCAGGCTTCCATCAGTATCGGATGGGCTATCCTCATTACTGCCGGCCTCAGCTTTATCGGCGCTGGTCTAAAAATTCCCGCTGCGGAATGGGGGCTGATGATCAGTATCGGTTCGCAGAACATGGTGACCGGACAGTGGTGGCCTTCTTTCTTCCCCGGCATGGCAATAATGATTTCTGTATTGAGCTTTGCATTGGTGGGTGACGCATTGCAAAAGATTTACGATCCTACGAAGAGGAGGTAGTCGCGTGGGCGCATTACTTCAGGTGGAGAATCTCCATATACACTTTCTCACACATCGCGGCGTCGTCAAGGCGCTGAATGGATTTGACCTAACTATAGAAGAAAGCCAGATTGTCGGGTTGGTGGGCGAATCGGGTTCCGGCAAGTCCGTAGCCGCTAGGTCAATCCTGGGTGCAGTCGCATCCCCGGGACGTGTGGTAAGGGGGCGGGTTCAGTTCAACGGGGTTGACCTTCTCGCACTGAGGGAGAAGGAAATGCGGAAGATTCGTGGACGAGAGATATCGCTGATCGTCAACAACCCGAAGAATCATCTTAACCCGTCGATGACAGTGGGAGAGCAAATCATGAACGTCTACCGCGCTCATACCGGGGCATCTGTCGCCGAAACGCGGCGTCAAATGATTCAGATGCTGAAGTCGGTTGGCATTTCGGACCCCGAACGTCGAGCCAGTTCTTATCCACACCAGTTGAGTGGCGGCATGGCACAGCGAGTATTAATTGCCATGGCTTTAATCAATTCCCCTAGGCTTTTGATTACAGATGACGCCACCACCGGCCTTGATGTCACGATTCAGGCCCAGGTGCTGGATCTGATCTGTGAAATGTCCCGAAATACCGGAGCGGCCATTTTGATAATCACACATGATCTGGGGATCATTGCTCAGTATTGTCAATATGTCGGTATAATGTATGCCGGACGTATCGTTGAGTTTGGTCCGGTGACTGATGTGTTTGCCTACCCGCGTCATCCCTATACCGAAACTCTTTTCGAATCCTTGCAGGTGAGCCAAGAGTCCGGCGACACGCGTAGGAGCCAGGTGGAGCTCGACAAGGTAAACCTTCCTTCAGGATGTGTATTCCGCACTCGCTGCAAATACGCGCAACCGTCTTGCGCGGAGGAGCCTGCGATTGATTACGCTGGTGCCGGACACTGGGTTCGCTGCTGTTTCCCCCTAGGAGGTACTCACCATGACCATTGAAGTACGTGACCTGTGCAAGGTTTTCCCCGTCAAGGGGAGTCGGGACGGGCTCGTCGCCGTTGACGGCGTATCGTTTCGCATCGACTTTGGCGAGACCTTGGGCCTTGTGGGCGAAAGCGGTTCGGGGAAGACCACGGTGGGCCGCTGTATTCTGCGCCTTCTTGAGCCCACTTCTGGACAGATTCTCTTCGACGGCAGGGACATCACCCGGCTAAAGCAGCATGAACTGCGTCATTTGCGCAGCCAGATGCAGATGGTGTTCCAGGATCCGTTCCGCTCGCTCAACCCACGCATGTCCATAGGGGCTTCGATCGCCGAACCCATGTTGCTACAGGGAATGGGAAAAGAACAGAGTTGGAAGCGTGCCGCGGAACTGATTCAAAAGGTAGGCCTAAAGGCAGAGGATCTGGATCTGTTTCCCTACCAGTTGGGGGGTGGAGAACTGCAACGAGTGGGAATTGCGCGGGCTATTGCGACAAATCCCAAATTTATCGTGTTAGATGAGCCTACGTCCTTGCTCGACCTGACGGTCCGGACCGACATTCTCCAATTGCTGGTTAGTCTTCAACGCGAGATGGGGCTTGCTTACCTTTTGATCACACATGACCTCAGTACGGTGCGTGACATTTGCCACCGTGTCGCCGTAATGTATTTAGGACAAATTGTGGAGATGGGCGACGTTCAGCAGGTTTTTGGGAATCCATGCCATCCTTATTCCCGGGCTTTGCTCTCTTCGGTGCTTGTCCCTGACCCTAGGGTCCGCCGAAGCGGGTATACCCTCAAGGGGGAAATTCCAAGTCCACTCCATGTACCGCATGGCTGTTACTTGCATACCCGTTGCCCAGAGGCAACGGACCGATGTTGCTCGACACGCCAGCAGCTTTTGCCTGCAGACGGCAAACGATTGGTGCGCTGTTGGCAAGTGACCGCTCCAGCTGACGAGGAAACGTTGGCGAATAATCAGGAAGGGGGTCTTTTTGTTGAAACTAGCTGATAAGGTAGCGATAGTAACCGGTGCGGCCAGTGGCATGGGTAAGAGCATTGCTCTGGCTTTTGTCCGGGAGGGAGCTAAAGTGGTAGGGGTGGACTGTGTTGCTGACCGCCTGGCGCAAGTGGAAAAGGAAGGCGAGGGGAAGATCGCCACGTGGGTAACGGATCTCTCTGATGCTACTCAGGTCGAGGCGATGGTAGCCGGGGTCATGGAACGGTTTGGCAGGGTTGATATCCTTGTGAATGTCGCAGGCATCGCCACTCAGTCTCCCCTAGCGCAGATGCCCGTGAGCATGTGGGATGAAATGATGTCTGTAAACCTTCGCAGTGTTTTCCTTTGCACGCGGTTTGTATTACCCCATATGCTACAAAACAAATTCGGGCGAATTATCAATGTGTCTTCCCAACTAGGATACAAGGGTGCTCCCGAGTTAACCCATTACTGTGCGGCCAAGGGCGGTGTCATCGCTTTTACCAAGGCCTTGGCCCGTGAGGTTGCTCCCCACATTCTGGTGAATGGCATCGCCCCCGGGCCTGTTGAAACGCAGTTATTGGCAGGACTCTCGGACGAGTGGAGAGCCATGAAAGCTGCGGAGCTTCCTCTGGGTCGTTTCGGCCGGGTTGATGAGATCGTACCCACCGCAGTCTTTCTGGCCAGCGAAGATTCCACCTACTATACGGGGCAGATCTTGGGCCCCAACGGCGGCGATGTCATGCTTTGATCTAGCGTGCAAGATCGAATCCACAGGGCTACGGGCAGGTTTGGCAGCCCTGAATGTTTGCCGCGGAACATTTGCGTTCGATACGGTTAATGTTCGCTAACCATCTTCTGGTTTGCCATGCAAACTTACACCGACTGCAAGGCACGTTGTGTCCCCGACTTATAATCCATCTGATGCCGAAATAGGTAAATTTCGTGCGAGCGGGATTGTCTAAATCGTCATTGCGTGCTGTTCGCTCCGTAGCTCTGATTCGACAACGCCAGAACGATTTTCAATGTGCAAGAAGTGATCGGAGAAACGATCAGGCCTGTCGCCGGCAACATGATCGTCGATAAAGGTTCCGAAAAAATAGCATGAAAGACCGTACGATTATCTTGTGTTTAAAGGATTCCATTGTACTGGAGAGGAGATTCAACATGGCCAAAAAATGGATCAGAAACGGTGTTGTTGTCACGTCCTCGGATTCATTTAGGGCGGACCTGCAGATCGAAGAAGGAAAAATTGCCGCAATCGGAAAAATGCCGGAAAATACAAATGATGAAGTGATTGACGCGTCAGGACTCTATATTTTTCCGGGGGCTGTTGACGAGCATACACATATGTCCATGCCTTCCAATGGGACCGAGACAATGCCTTGGGAGACCGAGACGATTGCCGCGGTGGTGGGCGGAACAACAACCATCGTGGATTTTGCGATGCAGGCAAAAGGAAGCTCGCTCACGGATACGATCCGTAAGTGGCAGGTGAGAGCTAAAGGAAACACTGCGGTCGATTACAGCCTTCATGTTGCCATTACCGATTTGACGGATGAAATCTTGGAAGAGATACCCACCGCGGTCCGGCTCGGTGTATCTACCTTCAAGTTGTTTATGGCCTATAAAGGGGAATTAATGGTCGATGACAGCACGATGTTCCGGACATTTCAGAAGGCGAAGGAAGTGGGGGCGCTTGTCATGGTGCACGCCGAAAACGGCGATGTCATCTCACATCTTCAGCAGCAACTACTGGCTGAAGGAAAAACGGAACCTCGCTATCACTCGGTAAGCAGGCCGATCGAAATCGAAACGGAGGCGACCCACCGGGCAATCAAACTCGCTAAAGCGGCCGGTGCTCCTATTTTTATAGTACATGTATCGGGAGGAGAATCCGCCGAGGAGATTCGCAGAGCGCGTGCTTCCGGTCAAGCGGTATTTGCAGAAACTTGTCCCCAATACCTCTTGTTGGATGAAACGTTTTTGGGACTACCGGATTTTGAAGGCGCCAAATATGTTTGTTCTCCGCCTCTTAGGGCAAAAGGCAACCAAGAGCAGCTATGGAACGCATTGGCGGACGGCACGCTGCAGACGATCGGCACGGACCACTGCTCGTTTAATTTCAAAAACCAAAAACAGATGGGGCGCAACGATTTTTCGAAAATTCCTAACGGAGTCAACGGTATCGAGAATTGGATATCACTACTGTATACTTACGGGGTAAAGGCGGGGAAATTTTCTCTTAATCGATTCGTTGAACTCGTCTCGACCAATCCTGCCAAATTTATGGGTTTATATCCCAAGAAGGGTACGATAGCAGTAGGGAGCGATGCCGACCTTGTTTTATTTGATCCGAAGGAGAAACAAACTATTACAGCCGTCAATCAATTGCAAGGTAGTGACTACAATTTGTACGAAGGATTTGAGGTGCAGGGCATAGCACGCCATGTGTTGCTCCGTGGAGAAGTCATTGTGAAGAATGGAAAATACGTCGGAAATCTGTCGCAAGGACAATATATCCATGCCCAACCTTTCGCTGCCGCCTATACACTGAATGCTGCAAAGGGGGCAATAACTGCTGAAGATAAACAAATCGAGACTGGAACTGCACTTTGAGAAGTTATCCCAATGGTAAAATCGGCGAAACGGGCGTTTGCCATCCGGAGAAAGAAACGTTTCAGGTTGTCGGCGTTGGATGCTAGATAGCCATATTAACAAACTGGGTTTGGATAAACGGTTTACCATTTGCAATCAGCAAGAGGTAGCAAGAAAACTATGTGAGGTTTACGGGCATAATAAAGCCCAACAACTGTTAGGCTTTATCCTATTACAGCAGTTATTGGGTTTTGAAGCAATGAAACAACTTCCAAAATCAACCTATGACAGAAGGATTAAAGACTTTAGCAAGTTAGGGTTAGCCCCGATCTTCTCAATGAAAGAACTCCCCCATTGGATTTGAATTTTTAGAAACTTGAATTTGTCATAGATTCGTTGTCTCTATTAAGCCTAGAAATCGGTGCGTGGTGCGGATTTCTAGGCTTTATTGGTTTAGGCTAATCGCACCACATAGCAATCTATGTTCAGTTTACCGTCTTAATATTCTTTATCTTATGTAAATTGTATTTTGTCCAAGTAGCGAACTCTACAACCTCTTGTTTATTTAGAAATACAACATGTTTCGTTCCATCTGATACTTGTTCAATGCAATAGAATGGAGAATGCACAACATAATCAGAGAAATAAAAAGTTATTCCTGATTCGGTTAAATGTGTTCGTTGGGGATTAATTTTATACCAATTAAAAAATTCGAGAGCTTCATTGGGACGCAGCATTACAAGTTGTTTAATTCCTTTTGTATTCTGAATAATATAAATGAAATACTCGGATAATCCTTCTACCGTAAAAATGGTTCCAAAATCAGTTTTTAATGTATTTGAAGTATAGTGTTTCAGTGTTTTTTGCTTTTTTTTAGGCAGAAATAAGATTGTTAGAAATACTGCTACAAATAAGCCTGATAACAGTTTTATTAAACCAGTCCAATCCTGATTTACGAATAACTTAATAACTCCCTCACCAAGCCATAAAAATATTACAAGAGCAATTATTGATAGTATTCCAAGTAATATTTTTCCTGCTGTCTCTTTAACTTTGCTGGCTCCAAATAATAATATTAGCATAATGATAATTAGGAGAACAATAACCAAGAAATTCACTCCCTCCAGATTGGTGACATTTTCCACACATATTCAAAATTCTATATCCACAAGTTAAAAAGTCAACTAGTTACGGAGAAATATGGATTAGGCTGGTAACACGTTTCGCTGGCTGTCTTTATTAATTACTCAAGTCATGTGGAGTGCTGCTCACTGCTGGTTGGGCGGGAATAAATGATACTAAGCAAAAATTCAAATATGCATACGAAATAGTTGAGCCATCGCTCAGCGAAGAGACGCAAAGAAAATATTTTGAAATCCTGACTCCATTCACAAAAACGGTCAAAATTGGCGTTTTACGCGAATTGAATCAACGAAGATCCGACCGTATATTTATCCTAGTAAATGCAAGTGCATCCATGGGGTGAGCTGCGCAAAATGAGATTCGTTTCGTTTAACGCGTATCGGACCATCGGAATACCGAATGTGAAATATATCAAACCAGCGAATATGTTCCGGGAAATGGACATGATAAAGCAGGCGGATATCGTGCTTTTTCCAGAAACGTGGCAGGTACCGGCACTTGTTTACGGGTTAAAGAAAACCATTTTTCCGAGCGTGGAAACACTGCAAATCGGATATAGCAAAGTTGAAACAACACGGGCATTGTGGGCTATTGCCCCGCAGGTTGTTCCCTACACCGAAATATTAGCCAGTACACCTGGCAATCGGGCGAAGGTGTTGGAAAGCTTTCCGATCTCGTTTGTCGCCAAGGAAAATCGAAACTCCATGGGCAGAGGCGTTTTTCTTATTCGTAACGAAGAAGAATTTTATCAGTACGCTCAAAATAACGAAGTGCTGTATATCCAGGAGTATTTGCCGAATGACGGCAAAGATTTGCGAATTTGTGTCGTTGGCGACCGGATATTTACCGCATATTGGCGCGTAGGAACTGATGGGGAGTTTCTTCACAACGTCGCGTGCGGGGGCCAGCTTTGTTATGATTTTATTCCCCAGGACGCCTGTGAGCTTGTTCTTCAACTCGCCAAACAGTTGAACATTAATCATGCCGGGTTCGATGTAATGATCAGCAATGGGCGGATTTATATATTGGAAATAAACGTTCTGTTTGGCAATCAGGGAATTTTGGCGCGAGGTCTTTCCCTGGAAGAAGAAATATATCAATATTTGATAAGAACCTATCTGTCTCCTTACCCGACCGCCCCGAATTCAGTCAACAAAATCATTTCGTAAAATCCGCACTTTACGAATATTATCTACTTCATCAATGTTCACACTGTCTACACGACTTATGTGGAGTGTGTGGCATTTTTGATTATAGAGGGTTAGATTGAAGTTCTTTGGTGGCTTCGTCAGGGTCTTGTTCGTCAGGGTCTTGAATGGCCCGTATCAAAGCAACTTCATCAATATACTGTATGTTATCTTCCGCATGAGAGTCGAGAATTTCGAGCAAGACGTACTGATCTGGGTAAATGTTCCGAACTTCTTGCCATTGCATCGTTATCACATTCCGCAAATGGTATTTCAACATTGATTATACCGCAATAAAAAAGTTTGGAAGATTAATCACGTTCATGTTTACGGTTAAGAATCGACTAACTTGTTTCAGCGGATTAATCTGCGGAACTCAGAGTGAGTCATATCAAAATAAGCTTGGCTTGAGTCCTTGTTCTTTGAACGGACTTCACAGCGGGTTTGAAAATAAAGTTCAACCACGTCAGAGTTACGACGGAGCTCAACCAATAAGCAAAGAAGATGACACCCAAGTGAGGGATTTTTCGGATTGGCTGAGGGAGGCGCTGCAGACAAAGCCGATTTTCTCCAGTGGGAAGAAGAATGCAATTGCCTGCACGCTCAGGAACTGGAACGGCTGTACATGCAGGGCGTGAAAGACGGAGCACAGATTTTGCTCAGCTTACTTTGCAGTCAAAACAAAGAAGATGGACTGCCTGCGACAATGGCAATATGATGGAAGATTTTTCCGGAACCTCATTTCGCATTCAATGCCAAAGGAAACTTACGTTAAAGTCGTGAAGATCGTGACCATGGACGAATATACGCCAAAGAAGCGGGACTTGAAATTTAAGAAACAAGGTCAAGGAATTTGAGCATGGACAAAACGTATATCGTTTATTGGACGTAAACGGCATTGGATGAACTCAGCCGCATTCTCGTCTATCCGCCGGACGTGAAAGGAAAGAATCTATCTGGAATCGTTTGATCGATTGCTATTTGCACCAACTCTTACCGCCAAACCAATCCTGACAGGTAAATTGAAAGGACAATGGGCAAGGCTGGGGCTCTATCAAGTTATTCTCGTGTTTGAGGTTAACGAAGACGAAGCAATCGTTTGGATAAATGGCATTAAACATAAACGGGAGAATGTCTATTGGAAAAGAAAGAGGACTTAGTCCGGTATAAAGATCATACTGGGATTTTATTGGGAGATTGGAGCTTTTGCTCTGGTCTTCTTTTTTTGCACTGAGAATGGAGATGATGAATCGAAAGCGTGCGGATTGAAAATAGAACTGCGGTTCGAGGGCGATCAGATCCTAACCTTCACTCTTATCGCCTTGTTGAAAAGGCGCTTCAAAGGCGGCGATCATGAGGCATAATCCGACTGCGCTCCCTTATCCTGGGAAACGGGGAAAACCGATGAACGTAGGCGCATATATTCGGGTTTAGACGGTGTTTCGCTGGGTGGTCTGTTCTTCCTGCTTTCTGTTTTCCAACGAAGTTCGAGACCTGGATCTCAAAACGGCTTTGCAACATCTGATTGCATATTTCATGGAATTCGTGGAAGCCAAGTCCAAATGGGATCAGTCTGTCGTTTTTCGTCAACTCCAGCATTGGATTTCGAGTTTGCCCAATTATATCAAGGGTTTGTTTGGACAATTAAGCTGCGAAAGTTGAGTAAGTATAAATCAAAAATAGCGAAGAAATTAAACGCTAAATAAGTAGATTAATCGAACGTAAATTATATGTTATTTAATATTACATAAATAGCGTTATATTTATATTTTTATAATTAAATCTATTTTTTATGTAATTTTTATGGACAAAAAATATCATATTATGTATAATAATATTCACATATAAATTAAATGAAATTATTTATGCAAGGTGGTGATGAATTTTTTGATGCAAATGCTTGCTCTATCTGCAGATCAATTAAAAGAAATACTCAATAGAGTGATCCGCTCCGATAACTCTACACCGAACAATCGCAGAATTGCAGAGTACCTTCTTGTTCATTACAGATCAGTTGCTTTTATGACAGCCTCCGAAATTGCAGAAAAAGTAGGCGTTAGTCAACCGGCAATAACCCGATTTGTTACGAATGTGTTAGGTTTTCAAGGATTTTCCCATTTTTTAAAAATTATTCAAGATATTATCAGAAATGAAGTAACGGGAGTCGAGCGTTATCATATTTCTTCCAGTAAAAACAAGTCAAATATAGAGATTGTGATTAGTCAAGAAATTGAGAATTTGAATAAATTGGTGGAGTACACTTCTGAAGAAAAATTGATTCATACTGCGACTCAAATCGCTAATAAGAAAACGATTTTTATTATCGGATTTCGTACGGGTGCCCCATTGGCAAATTATTTTTACTTTTTTTTGAGGAAAATTCACCCCGATGTTCGAGTTTGTACGAGTGGGGGCAGCGAAGTTTATGACATGATGCATAAAATGGATCGTGAAACGACATTATTTATTCCCTTTATATTCCCGAGATACCCGCGTGAAATGATAGAGGTCATCCAGTATCTCAAAAAGGAAAAATTCCATTTTCTTACGGTTACGGACAGTTATACGTTGCAAGTGGAGGGGATATGCGAGTGTGAAATTGTTACTCCTATTATCATAACTACTTTATTCGACTCATATACAACAAGTTTTTGTGTGCTTAATATCCTTTTGGATATGATCGGTCGGATCGATCTCGCTCGGACAAAGGACATGTTGGGTGGCATTGAGGAAATGTATCAAAGAAATCGCGTATTTTACAAAAAAACATAAAAGCAGCTTGTAAATTATTCGTTTTTTAGGGAGGTACTATTATGAATCAATGGACAAAAAAATCGATCGTTATGTTGGCAATCAGCATGCTTATTCTTTTTACAGTGGCTTGTGGAAGCAAAACCGAAACATCCAAACCTAATGCTGCATCCTCTAACCAAGCCAGTGCTAGTACAGATGAAGTATTGCAAAAAATCGCCAAAACCAAAACTCTAACAATTGGAACTGATGCTACTTTTAAACCATTTGAATATAAAAACGGAGATAAGTATGAGGGTTTTGATATTGATTTGATTCAGGCGATAGCCAAGGAACTTGGGGCGGAAAAGGTGGATATTGTGGATACGGAATTTAAAGGATTGATTCCCGGACTTCAGGCAAAGAAATTTGATATTATCGTGTCTTCTATGTATATAACTGATGAACGAAAAAAAACCATTGATTTCTCGGACACCTATTTCCCTGGCGGACTCTCCATTATGGTGAAAAAAGATAACGATTCTATAAAAAGCATCAACGATTTGAAAGGCAAGAAGGTTTCAGTTCAGATCGGTACCAAATCCGTTAAATTTTTAGAAGACAACTATAAAGAAATACAGCTTGTCAAAGTAGAGAAAAATACAGAGATGTTCTTGGAATTGGAAACAGGAAAAGTAGATGCGGTAGTAACAGGACTGCCGGCAGCTAAAACTTATACAAAAGAAAAGGGAACTACGAAAGTTTTACCAGATACTCTGACTCAAGAGTATTACGGATTTGGAATACGCAAAGAAAATGCGGAATTTACCAAAGCTGTCAATGAAGCTTTGAAAAAAGTGAAAGCAAGCGGACAATATGACCAGATCGTGAAAAAATGGTTCGAGTAAAAGCGGTGGATTAAAATTGAGCGACAAGGCAGGGAGTATAATGCAACAATTAGATTTTTCTGTACTTGGTCATTGGGACAATATACGCCTTCTATTACATGCTTTGTGGCTAACAGTCATCTATACGCTTGCCGGATTTGTGCTTAGCATATTCATTGGAACCCTTATATCTTTCGGACAAATGTCGAAGTTGAAGGTGCTTCAATTCCTTTCCTTAACGTATCTTTCCTGGTTTCGCGGGACACCGTTACTGGTACAGCTGTTTTTATTATACTATGGACTTCCGATTGTTTTCGGGATTGATACGGTCCCTTGGGTATCCGGTATCATAGCGCTTGGAATGTACAGCGGTTCCTATGCGTCGCAAATCATTAGAGGGGCTATTCAATCCATTGATAGAGGACAAATGGAAGCCGGTCGAACTCTTGGATTTTCGCATGCTCAAACCATGCGAAAAATCATCATTCCCCAAGCAATTGTGCGAATGCTTGCACCTATGACCAATGAATTAATTTCTCTTACCAAAAATTCGTCGTTATTGTCTACCATTACTGTCGTCGAGCTTTTTCGGCAAACAAACCTACTTATCGCTGATACCTATAAGACCATGGAATTTTTAATTGCCACCGCTGTTTTATATTATTTGGTAAACAATCTTGTAGGATTCATTGGCCTTGTTTTGGAAAGACGTTTAAGTACGGGAGATGATTTACGATGATACGTATTAGAGAATTGAATAAATCTTTTGGAGACAATCACGTTTTGCGGGGTATTAACCTGCAAGTGCATCGGGGAGAGGTTGTCGTCATTCTTGGATCCTCAGGTTCGGGAAAAAGCACATTGTTGCGTTGCATCAATTATCTCGAGACGTTTGATAAAGGAGATATTCCTGTAATGAATTAATTTGCGGTTTGCAAAACAAAAAGCGCCTCCTGTATGCTGGGTCATGGAATGACGCTCATTCACTGCCCTAATGAAGAGGAGGACGCTCACTATGAAGTTTAACCAATCGAACAAGCAAAATCAACGGATTTCGAGAATTTCTGAAACAACATTGGTCATCGGAACCGACATCGCGAAACATAACCATGTCGCTCGTGCCTTTAATTACCGAGGCATTGAACTCGGCAAGCGCTGCCTGTTCCAGAACGATGAAAATGGCCTATTGAACCTGCTAGCGTGGGCTGAATCCATCAAGCAAGAGCATGGGATGGCGGACGTGCTGCTTGGCGTAGAGCCAACCGGCCATTACTGGTTCCCGCTGTTTTACTTCCTGAAGCAGCGCGGTATCGAAGTCGTTCTCGTAAACCCGCATCACGTCAGGAAAAGCAAGGAACTCGACGACAACTCGCCGACCAAGAACGACATCAAAGATGCGAAAGTCGTCGCCAAACTCGTTATCGACGGACGCTATACACAGCCGCAGCTACCAGAAGGGGTTTATGCTGACCTGCGCGTGCTGATGAACCAGCGAGACCGTCTGTGCGGGGATTTGAACCGCGTGAAAGGAAGAATCCACAATTGGCTGGATCGCTTCTTTCCCGAATACAGGCAAGTGTTTAAAGACTGGGAAGGCAAGGCTTCGCTCATTACGCTGCAGAACTTTCCGCTGCCGCAAGACGTCGTCGCCGCTGGCGAAACTGCTCTTGTGGCGACCTGGAAGAAGAGCGGCGTACAACGAGCTGTAGGCCCCAAGAGAGCGGGGATGCTCTACCAAAAAGCCCAAAAGTCCATCGGCCTCACGGAAGGCGCTACGGCGGCCAGGCATGAGCTAGCCATGTACCTGGAGCAGTACGCCATGCTGTGCAGGCAGATCGAAGAACTGATGGAGCATGTGGCGGCTCTGGTGGAGCAGATTCCGGGCGCCTCCCACATGATGAGCATTCCGTGCATCGGTCTCGTCACTGTGGCAGGTTTCCTGGCGGAAGTCGGGGACTTGAGCGGCTACGATCACAGCCAGCAAATCGTCCGTCACGCCGGTCTCAGCCTGCGGGAAAACAGCTCCGGGCTGCACAAAGGGGAAACGACCATCAGCAAACGTGGTCGCTGTCGTCTCCGGGCCCTGCTGTACCGGGCGGCACTGACGATGGTTGCCAGGAACCCGGAATTCCGCGCGTTGCACATGTATTTCACGACGCGCCGGGACAATCCGCTGAAAAAGAAACAGTCCATGATCGCGCTTTGCATCAAGCTCATCCGCATCTTGTTTGAGCTAGGCCGTAAACAGAAGAATTATGACAGCAGCAAAGTGCTCGGCCCCCATCGGGAGGCTCAGCTTCAAGCAGCAGCTTAATTTATTCGCAGGTTAGTAACTCATTCGTTTTACTTGCTTTATCCACATGTTGATCTTTGAAAAGCGAAGCACGGATAGGCTGGGAGCAATTTATTCCATTAGGGCATCGACCCCGCAAAGGAGCTTGCCTGGCCTCCACCCCTTGAGAGGTAGAACGAAGGAATGTAAGGGCATTGACCCAGGGAGATATGGGAGGGTAAACCGCAAGGGCTTATGTGGAGATCCATTTGCGATCATATGGCTAAAAAAATCGAGGTGACCACCACCTCTATTCCCGCCAACAGGTCGATTCCATATTTTCACTTCTCATCAAATCTTATCCAAGGATGTTTCGTAAGTCAAAGATGAAATCATGAGAAAAAGCAAGAAAGACGGAGAAAACATTAATTTAATGAGGGAGGAGATAAAATGGAGAAATTGATCAATCGGCTGTTAAAAAAAACCGAAGGTACATATCTTGATTTTAAGAGAGACTTTTATAAGATTAATGACAAAAAGAGTAAAATCGATTTTGTAAAAGATATTTTGGCATTTGCTAATTCCACTATTAACGAACCTGCATATATTTTGTGTGGAGTTCAAGAGAAAGAGACAGGAGACAAAGAAGTAATTGGTATAGATCCCTCAATAAGGATTGATGACGCTAGTTGGGTGCAATTCCTAAATTCATATGCGAGCCATCCAATAAATTTTTTTATGAAAAAGATTAAATCGGATTTATATAATAAAACATTCGTTTTGATTGAAATATCTACTAATCAACAACGGCCTATTTTTTGTATTAAAGATGAAGGGGACAAACTCAAGAAAGGAAATATATACTTTAGAAATGGTTCTTCAAATGATATTGCTAAAGATCTGGTAACACTTGAAATAATGATATCAAAAACTATGATGCAAGGAAATTCAAATTTGCAAGTATCGGATCCCACATATAATCGATATTCAAAATTTCCTCCAGCACCATATTATGAATTTATAGGACGTCGAGAAGAAATCAAAAAAATTTATGATGAGCTTATAGATCATCATAAAAATTACTTATTATCTTTGGTAGGTGATGGGGGTATAGGGAAAACTTCAATTGCTTATAAAGTGGCGGAAGAAATAAAAGACAAAATTGATGGTGGCGTAAGTAATTTTGATGATGTAATATGGATTAGTGCAAAAGACCAAAGACTTTATTTTGATGAGAGAAGGGAACTAAATCCGGAGTTTCGCTCTTTAGATGATTTATTTAATAAAATACTATTAATTTTTTATGACGTAAATTATATAAAAGATATGAATAGAAGAAAAAAGTTAGATTTTGTTAACCAAGCGTTAGAAGGAACGAAATTCTTTTTTGTATTAGATAATCTTGAAATATTTGACGGTGAGGAAATTAATCAAATTTATCAATTTATAAAAAATGCTCCATTTGGTCATAAATTCCTCCTCACATCAAGGCATGATTTAAGAGTACATGAATTTGTAAAGATAGAACGTTTTAATTTAGAAAGTTCTAGAGAATATATAAATAATCTAGTGATAAATTTAAATGTAAATGAAATAGACAAAGATGATATAATTAATAATTTTAATGAATTTTATACATTAACGAACGGAAATCCTTTATATATTAATTTTTTTATTTCACAAATACTTAGAGGAAGGAAATTAAAAGATATCCTAGCAAAAAGGAATTTAGAATCAGAGAAATCACTAAAAGCATACTGTTTTGATTCTACATTGTCAAATTTATCTGGCGACGAACTCAAAGTCATGTACACCCTTGCAGTATCGGAACAAAACTTTTTATCATTCAACGAATTAAGATACGTCACATTAATACAGGAATCTTCTTTATTTAATATAATTGGATCATTAACGTCGCATTCTTTAGTATACACAGAATACCAAAGAAATACGAAAGTCTACTCTTTAAATTGGTTACTAAAATCATACCTTTTAGAAGAAAAAAGGATCCCAGTAGGAGAATATACTAGGTTATATCAGAAAGTAAGGACAATCTCAATATTTAGTCATCCAATTAAGGAAGAATTAGCTTTTAATTTTGGATTACGATCACTTATAAATACAAATGAAATAATGTCTTATAACATGATATTGAATGTTCTGGACAATGTAAACAATCAAAATGTGGATAGCACTTTGGATGACATAATTCGTCTATATCCTGGAAATTATTTAGTATATTTCTACAAAAATCTACTAAATATCTCAAATGGAACTAATTTATATAACGTTTATGCAAATATAAATTCAGATTTCGCGCATATTTTAAGTGTTATAAAATATGATGAAGAACGCGTAATGTCATATGTCTGGAAGTCTTTTTTGTATATATTGATTGATAAATACGACGATGTAATAAATGATATGGATATGTTAATTAACAATTCAAATAAAGATCATATAGAGTTAATTAATATTATCAAAGCCACGTGTTTAAGTATGAAAGCATTCAATGAATATAGATATAATCGATTTAACTTACATGATCAACTCCGTGACGACGCTGACGTACTTTTTTCAAACAATTTAAGAGGTTTTATTGGAAAACCTTACTTTTTATTTATTAAGAAAAATTTAATATATGCTTATAAACAGAACTTACTTCATGTGAAAAAAACTAAAATAAGTATTGAAAATGGACAATTTGTCTCTGACATCCTCATATTAAAAGACTTAAAATTATTCACAAAAAAACCAGTGGTCAATTTAAAATAACTCTCTTTTTCAGGAGTAACTAACTAGTTATTCCTGAAAAAGTGGATTTGCGGGAGAACCTATCTATCGTTACTTATTTTCGAACCCAGTACCAAAGCCAATGCGTTTTTAATTGATGTTCATCGCACCATGCTTTAGCAGTCTTTCCACTTGCCTTAAAGTTGACCGCAGCAATCCATTCTTTACGTAATGCGAGTTTTGTCAGAAAAACCCTCCATCCTGTTCTTTTTGGAGGATTATTTCATGAATATAATTGAGTTTGTAGGTATGGGAGTGTTTGACGTTTACGCCACCGCAATCTAAAGTAGAAAGCGGGAAGAATAGTTGGAATTTGATGAGAAACCGAAAACATGTTTGCAATCCATCACCTCATTTGCTATACTCGATATAGGCATATATGTTCTCTTTATCTATTGTATCGGTGAGGTGATGAACGGTGGAGGAGAAACAGAATCAGCAATATAAGCAAGACAACCAAGGCAAGACGGAGTATATTCATCATGATCGTTTATTTAAAGAATTGATTAAAATCTTTTTCGAAGATTTCATTTCGCTGTTCTTTCCAAATTTTCACCCTCTCATTTCTTTCGACTCGGTCACCTTCCTTTCCGAGGAAGTCTATACCGATGTGGTGAAAGGAGGCGAACGGAGGGTTGACCTTCTGGTAGAAACGAAGATCAAGGGGGTAGAGCGGCTCATCATCATCCATATTGAAGCCCAATCCTATTATCAGGATGACTTTCATGAGAGAATGTTCATTTACTATAGCCGGCTTTATGAGAATCATCGCCGCCCGATTTTGCCCATTGCGGTATTTTCCTATGATGAGAAACATGATGAACCGGATGCGTTTACCATTGAGGTCCCGGAGCTTCAAGTCCTTCAATTCCGTTATTTGACGGTGGAACTTAAGAAGAAAAACTGGAGAGATTATTTACGGTACGACCATCCAATTGCTGCTGCACTTCTCAGTAAAATGGGATATACTAAAGAAGAGAGAGTTGAAGTGAAGAAGGAATTTCTACGGATGATCACACGCCTTGAACTAGATCCCGCTCGGCTCAACCTGATTACGGGATTCTTCGATACTTATCTAACCTTAAACGAAGAGGAGGAGAGGAAATTGCGCGAAGAGATTGGGCAGCTGCCGCAAGAGGAAGGAGCGGCGATCCTAAATATCATGAACTCTTATGAGAAGAAAGGATACGAACGTGGGAGAGAAGAAGGATTTGAAGAAGGAATAGAACAAGGAATTGAGAAAGGAATTAAGAAAGGAATTGAGCAAGGAATTGAAAAGGGAATAGAAAAAGGAATTGAGCAAGGAAAAATGGAAGATGCCCGGAAGATGCTTCTAAAGGGGATGGATGTGAATTTTATTCGGGATATTACAGAATTACCGCTAGAGAAGATTGAAGAATTGAAAAAGTCATTAGAAAGATCGTAAGCGATGTGTCGTCTTTGCGGGAATTTTATTCCCGCTTTTTTTACAAGACACAAAAACAACGATGTGAATGGGATGATCGCTTTCCCCGCCAATATCGGATTAAATCTAATCTTGGTTCATCCCATGGCGCATGGAGGGTTAGCCCTGACGTCACCTCGATCAGTTATACATTATCGGGTTATTTACTTCTCCGGTCGTACAGCAAAAAAATCTGCAAGATCATGACGGCGGAAGTATGGATGACGATCGGTAAACGACCCATCAGCTCTGGTGTTGTCGATCGTCGTTTAATTCTTGTATCCGTTCGGTTCCATGGAGCAGTTCCATTTCGGTGTGAAGGCGGGTTGGCTATTTCTTGTGATGGCCATAGGGGCCGACGCTTATGCGGCCATGTTATGGGTCTTGAAGGAAACGATTTTTGTGGATTTAACGAAGCAAGCGAGAAGAAAAGGATGATCACAGGCTTTATACCATCATATCAAATTTTTAAAGGAATTGAAGGATTATCGCAAAGACAAATTGCGAAACAACTTGGGATTTCTCGAAATACCGTCCGCAAACACCTATCGAATCAAACAGCTCCAACGGTCATTCATCGGACCAAGGAAAATTCCGCTGGGGAAAGCCCTTTTTTGCCACCTATATTCATCCATTTATGGAAGTAAGCGATTCGAAAATGGCTCACTTTTTAAGTGATCGCCCTGGCTCAATTTATTGTTGATTTGCGAGTCCTAAAAATTAATGAAATAAATGCAATGTTCATAAATGGATTTTTTCAGGAGCAACTAATTATCTCCATGCAGGGGGAATCAAGGTGTTATTAATATGATTAGATAACCCTTCTAAGTCAGGAAACAAAGTAAACCTATTTATACCATTATGATAAAGAAATCTCACTGCATCTTCTTTGATATCAAGAGTAAGTTCAAATGCCTTAATGATGTTATTTGTTATAAGATTCCCTTCAAATTCCTCTTCAAGGGGTAACATTGAATTCCCCTGAACAGTAAATACACCATTTTGAGCTACAATACGTTTATTACTTTTTATAGGGTATATTGCTATCGATTTTTGATTTGGATCCTCGAAATGTTTAGGATATTCTATTGCCTGGGGAGATAATATTTCATTCTTTCCCAACGATAACCTATTAAGTTCTGTAGGCTTTAATACCCAAATTTTTGCTGTACCGTTTGTCCACCCATCCAAAGCAAAAAATAACGCAACCGACATACTCTCCGTCCAATCAAGAAGTCTAGTTTTAACACCGTGGTGTTGCATTGAATAAAGTAAGTTCCAACCAGCTTCATTGTTGTGTATTAAATAGCCGAGGTTTTTATAGTAGGTGTACAGTTGTTTTTCCAGAGTAAGGTACTTTTCAAGACTCTTGTTATCAGGATTTAGTCTAAACAGTCCTGAATTAAGTTTATAAGTAGAATTGTTATGGCCACGGAACCAAGCTGTACCATCATAACTACGGGTAAAATCATCAATTTTATCAAGGAGACTTTTCCACTTTTGGCTAAACATCTATCAGAAACACCTCCTTGAAAAGGATATCATTTAATATGGTATTATGCTATATTAAAATTAATTTATTAATAATGGGGTGAGTCAGTTGGTTAAATCTGATACTTCAGGGATAGCAGCTATACTTGTTACTCAAGGTGAATTTCGATTTTACATAGCTGCAATGCCCTCTTATATTCTGAGAGAAACATGTTTTACAATCACACGGGAAGCAGATCCTAAAGAAGGGTTTCAACGTGTGTTGAATGAGGAAAGGGCAAAAAAAATAGCAACCTATATTGATTCAGGAAGTGGTTCTATTCCAACCGCTATCATCTTATCTGCACAACCCCAATCTGAATTGAAATATAATTCAAAATCTAAGACGATTTCTTTCAAAAACGATGAAAAAGCATTTTTAATTATTGATGGACAACATAGGGTCTACGGGTTTATAAAGGCAAATCAGTCTATCAGGGTTCCTGTGGTTATTTATGAAGAATTGACTCGGGTTCAAGAAGCAAGATTGTTTATTGATATAAATACAAATCAAGAACAGGTACCAGAGGCACTCTTGCTTGATGTTAAGACACTACTTAAAAATGAAACAGAAGATGAAAAACGTTGCAGTGAATTGTTTGACATTTTTTATAACCATGATTCAAGTGTTCTTAAAGGTAAACTCGATAGGGCTACGCGAACTCAAGGTAAAATTTCCCGTATAACATTTAATAAATCCGTGATAGAACTTTTAAAAAATGAGCTAAAAGAATTGCCTATGGAGAAATCTTATATTGTTATCAACAATTATTTAAAAGCTTGCCAAAAAGTGTTTACGGAGATAGATAGTAGATTATCAAATCTAATGTACAAACCAGTTTCATTTGAGGGGTTACTGAGAAGTGCAAAAGCAGTTATTGATAAAGCAACAACAAAATATGATAAACTGAGTTACGAAACATTTTACGATGTGGTGAAAGTATTAAAGGACAATATTTCAAAGGAAAGATTACTACGGCCGGGCAATTCACCTAAGAGATTTTCTGAAAGCATTATTCAGGGAATTACAACTATATACATAAGACCGAATTCTGTAGTAGAAGATTAAGTTTTTAGTTTGGGGGTTGAAATAGCCCTCCATTTTTATAATATCCTTAAGAAGGAACCAGACTTTAGCATCTTTCGTAAACCATATGGCGACAATAGAGCTCCAACTGTTTCTTCAAAGAGATCACTTCATCTGCGAATAAGTAAATTCCGTTCATCCGGCGACCTTAGCCAAATGGGTCGAGTATTCATCAAGATGAACTTTGATGAGTTTGTTGTTAGCCTTTTTTTAGTTTGGTGAAACCTCTTACCCGTCAGATATGTGAGATAGTAGTATAGGCGTATGACTGCTATGTAAGCTCAATTACTCCACGCCTACAACCTCCGTTGCATTCATAAGACCTCCATAAAGATCAATATGAAGGTTTTTTTCATGACGAAGTTAGCATTACCTAAAGAATGGAAAGATCGGGTGTTTGACTTTAAGGCAAGCAGGAAGACCGCCAAGTCTTGGTGTTTAAAAAAATATCAAGGATCATCAACTATGATGATGGATTCGAATCGAATCTGCTAAGATCCCACCCCAGAACATTTCAGTGGATTCAGGTTCAGATGGATAAATTATGGCGGGACTGAGGTACAACTAAATCTTCCTTTATTTAACGATTATTTAACGAAAACGGAGAGATTACAGATCCTGCTGCCATAGAGGTCGACTTTTTGAAAATCAGTCGCCCGATTTTGCCTATTGCGGTATTTTCCTATGATGAGAAACATGATGAACTGGATGCGTTTACCATTGAGTTCCCGGAGCTTCAAGTCCTTCAATTCTGTTATTTGACGGTGGAACTCAAGAAGAAAAACTGGAGAGATTATTTACGGTACGACCATCCAATTGCTGCTGCACTTCTCAGTAAAATGGGGTATACTAAAGAAGAGAGAGTTGAAGTGAAGAAAGAATTTCTACGGATGATCACACGCCTACAACTAGATCCCGCTCGGCTCAATCTGATTACGGGATTCTTCGATACTTATCTAACCTTAAACGAAGAGGAGGAGAGGAAATTGCGTGAAGAGATTGGGCAGCTGCCGCAAGAGGAAAGTACTGCGATTCTAAATATCATGAACTCATATGAGAAGAAAGGATATGAGCAAGGAAAAATGGATACAGCCCGAAAGTTGCTTCTAAAGGGGATGGATGTGAATTTTATTCGGGATATTACAGAATTACCGTTAGAGAAGATTGAAGAATTGAAAAAGTCGTTAGAAAGATCGTAAACGATGAGCCGTCTTTGCGGGAATTTTATTCCCGCATTTTTATTTTTACAAGACACAAAAAACGATGTGAATGGGATGATCGCTTTCCTCGCCAATATCGGATTAAATCTAATCTTGGTTCATCCCATGGCGCATGGAGGGTTAGCCCTGACGCCACCTCGATCAGTTATACATTATCCGGTTATGTACTTCTCCGGTCGTACAGCAAAAAAATCTGCAAGATCATGACGGTAGATGTGTGGATAACGATTGGTAAAACGACCGAATCAGGTCTGGTGATGTCGATGGTCGTTTAATTCTTGTACCCGTTCGGTTCCATAGAGCAGCTCCATTACGTTGTGAAGGCGGGTTGGTTATTTCTTGTGATAGCCGTAGGGACCGGCCATGTTGTGGGTCTTGAAGGAAACGATTTTTGTGGATTTGACCAGGCAAGCGCTTGGAAAATTGAAAAGGAGTTTTGCACGCGGATTAAGATGAGTTAAAATAAAAGCATATGAAATGAATCATGATTTGTCCTAAAAAACAACCACAGAAAAATGCTAACTTTGTGAAATAGATCGAAAAATGGGCAAAAAAGATTAAGAGGGATGAGGGAATGAGCAGCAATCCGTCCGTGTATCAAAAATTGGAGAAGGCTCGACAAGAATTACTGGACCTTGGATTACGGAATTCTCTACTGAATTACCGTCTTTTGAAAGCCCGTGGTTTGGAAGTGGTGGATGGATCACCGCAGGATGTTTTTGAAATTCTGGTTCGCAATAAAAAATCGGTAACCTTTTTGCCCAAGAGAGAAAATGAGAACGAATTGCTGCTTTCTGAAACGGAATCTAATGTAAATGAAAAAGAAATGCTCTCTTCGCAAGAGGATCTTTTACCATCCCAACAGCGCGTTCCGGAACCTAAGTTGAATACGAATTTGACAGAAAAACAATTACAAGCAAGGTTGTTAAATACATATTATACAGCTCAAACTTTTATTGAAGAGCAGGGCGTTAACATATTGTATATGGCTCTTGGAATGTTGCGCTGGTATGAATCCGAAAGCAGTAAAGAGGTTCGAAAGGCTCCACTGATTTTGATTCCGGTAAAACTGGAACGGATAAATGCGCGGGAACGGTTCAGAGTATCTTCCACTGAGGAAGATATTGGCTTCAACTTATCCCTGATCACAAAGGCGAAGGCGGAATTCGGGATTTCCATTCCAACTCTTCCGGAAGAAGAGGAAATCGATGTCGCTCAATATTTTCTTCAGGTGGAAGAAGCAATTCAGAGCGAGCCTCGGTGGTCGGTGGACAGACAGGCCATCGTTCTGGGATTTTTTTCATTTGGCAAGTTTCTTATGTACCGGGATTTAGACGTAACCAACTGGCCGGAAGAATGGAAGCCTACCGAACATGATATCCTTCTTAGTTTGCTAAATGACGGATTTTCGGAACCGGTTTCCGCTATTCAAGATGACGATTTTATGGATCCGCATGTTTCATTCCACGATATGCATCATGTGATGGATGCGGACAGCTCGCAGCTGCAGGCAATTCTCGATGTGAACAGTGGCCGGAATCTGGTCATCCAGGGTCCTCCAGGAACGGGAAAATCACAGACAATCACCAATATCATAGCCGAAGCGGTGGCCCGTGGGAAAACGGTATTATTCGTTTCGGAAAAAATGGCTGCCTTGGAAGTGGTCAAAAGACGGCTGGATCACGTTGGATTGGGGGATGCCTGTCTCGAATTACATAGCCACAAAACTAACAAAAAAACGTTCCTTAACGAATTGGCCAGAACGTTGGAATTGAGAAAACCGAAAGTGAAAGATTTTGACGAAGAGGTTCAAGTGCTGGAGAATTTTCGTCGACGGCTTAATGATTATTGTGTGGGGATTCATACACCGGTGGGGGAAAGTGGGTTAACCCCTTATCAACTATTAGGTGAACTGGTGCGTTTCAGGCACAAGTTTGGTGACGACTTTATTTTCCCCTCTCTGGAAATCGACGGGATGGTGAAATGGGATCGCTCTACGTTTCAGCACCGTATTCTGCTCGTGGAGGAACTCCAGAAACTGTTGGGTGCGTTGGGAAATCCAAAGGAGCATCCGTTTTGGGGAAGCGGCCGAACCGTCTTTTTGCCAACGGAAGTGGGAAAGTTAAGGGAGACGGTGACTAAGACGAAACAAGCTTTCGAAACCTTAAAGGAATCTTCACGAGTGTTAGCGCAAATAATGCGCACAGAAACTATTCAGGACGTAAAAGATGTCGAGATGGTCGGTGTTGTCGCAAGTAAAATACTAGAAGCGCCAGATTTGCAAGGGGTTCGAATCGATGCGGACGAATGGACGCAACAAGTGGATGAAATCCAACATCTCGTATCGTCGGGATTAAAATTTTCTTCATTGCAACATCGATACCGGGATATCCTGATTCCCGAGGCGTGGGATCAGGATCTACTCGATATACGCCAAACGCTCATGACGTATCACAAAAAATGGTTGCGATGGTTATCGGGATCCTATCGAAAAGCAAAGAAGAAGTTGTTTCGTTTATATAAGGACAGCTCTGGTAAAAAATTGGATGACCTTCAAGTTGTCGAGGATATCATGGAAACACAGCGTCATCAACAGTTCATTCAAAGCATGGACGCCGTGGGCTCTTCTTGTTTTGGTGTGCATTGGAAGAAAGAGCAATCGGATTGGGTTCGCTTCAACGAGTGGGTTCAATGGTTGTTTCCATTCTACAAAGAGATCCAATCTGGCCATATTCCGGGATGGATCATTCCTCTATTAACCGCACCTTTGAATCGAACGAAATTAGAAAACAGCATTGTAACGGTCGGACAACAATTGGAGCAGTTCCGAGAATGTGGTGCAGAGTTGGAAAACCTTCTGGAGCTTAATACTTCCGTTAAGTTCGGAAATTGTCAGTCGCTTTCGGATCAAGCGTTTCAAGAGTTGAATGAGCAGTTTAAGAGTTGGGTGGATCATGCAGATTCGATACAAACGTTAGTTTCCTATAACTTGCTGTGCGACACATGCAACAAGGAAAAGTTGGAGGCCATCGTGTCGCTCAGCCGCACTTGGGAACATGCCTCACAGCGATTAACCGATCTTTTCCGTTTTACATGGTATGATGCGTTGATCAAGCAAGCCTTTCAGGAACGGTCTGTTTTGGCCCAGTTTGATGGGGATCGCCATCGTCATGTGGTGGAAACGTTTCAGGAATTGGATCGAGCTCTTTTGGAATACAACAAAATGAAACTGGTCGAAATCCATTGGAAAAAGATTCCCCAGTATGATGCAGGAGGACAACTGGGGGTTCTGAAGCGTGAATTTGAAAAGAAAAGGGGACATCTGCCCATTCGTCGGCTCATGGAAAATGCTGGTTATGCAATCCAAGCCCTCAAACCGGTCTTTATGATGGGGCCACTCTCGATCGCTACCTATCATCCGCAGGAGAGTGTGAAATTTGACCTGGTAATATTTGATGAAGCGAGTCAGGTTAAGCCGGTTGACGCGTTCGGAGCCATTCTTCGAGGAAAACAGGTGGTAGTCGTTGGAGACAGCAAACAAATGCCTCCGACCCATTTCTTTGATTCACTCACCAAAGGGGAAGAAAGCGAAGAGGATAACACCGTTGGCGATATGGAGAGTATCTTGGGGCTCTTTTTGGCTCAAAATGCGCCACGGCGGATGCTCCGTTGGCATTATCGGAGTCGGCACGAATCATTAATCGCTGTGTCCAACTTGGAGTTTTACGACAATCGGCTCGTGGTTTTTCCAAGCCCAGACTTGAAAAAAGATCGTTCGGGACTGGTGTTTCATTACCTGCCGCATGGCAGGTATGACCGCGGGCGTAACCGAACCAATGCGGAAGAAGCCAGAGCCGTGGCACAGGCGGTTATGGAGCACGCCAAGCGGTATCCCCATTTATCATTGGGCGTTGCCGCTTTCAGCGTTGCGCAAATGCAGGCAATTCAAGACCAGCTGGAACTTTTGCGTCAGGAGGACCCGTCATGCGAATCGTTTTTCCAAGCGCATCCCCATGAACCGTTCTTTGTAAAAAATTTGGAAAATGTCCAAGGTGATGAACGGGACGTAATGTTCATCAGTATCGGTTACGGCAAAACCGAAGACGGGTATTTATCCATGGATTTCGGAGCGCTAAATCGCGACGGAGGGGAGCGGAGACTGAACGTGCTGATCACTCGCGCTCGCTTTCGTTGCGAAGTGTTTGCCAATATGACAGATTATGATATCGATTTAAGTCGTACTCAAGCCCAAGGCATGAAAGCACTGAAAACGTTCCTGAGATACGCTCGAACAGGCATCTTGGAAATTCCCAAGGACACGGACAGGGAGGCGGACTCTCCTTTTGAGGAAGTGGTGGCGGAGACGATCCGCTCGATGGGATATGAAGTGAGAAAACAGGTCGGATCCGGAGGATTCTACATCGATTTGGCCGTCGTCGATCCAGAATCGCCTGGCCGTTATGTGCTGGGGGTGGAGTGCGATGGAGCCACCTATCATAGCGCCAGGTCGGCGCGGGATCGTGATCGGTTAAGGCAACAAGTGCTGGAGGGATTGGGGTGGTACATTCACCGGATATGGAGTACCGACTGGTTTCGCCATCCGGATCGTGAACAAAAACGGCTTGCTGAGGCCATTGAGAAAGTACGGCTCCAAATAAAGTCAAGCATATTGGTGGAAGTTCGGGAAGAAATTACGAATGTTTTTTCTCTGGAACGGGAAGATAGCATTGCGCGGGAAGAACAAAAATCTGTAACTCCTTATCAATGTGCTAGTTTAAACATCGATATGTTCGGTTTCGAATTTCATAAGCTTCCAACCCAACAGATTGCATTATGGGTCCTAGAGGTGGTGAAAGTCGAGAGCCCTGTGCATATTCATGAAGTTATAAAAAGAATTTGTGAGGCAGCAGGCATTAAACGTGCAGGCAATCGCATACAGGAAGCGGTGGAAAAGGCTTGCAGAGCGTTAGCCCGATTGGGGAAAGTTGAAATAAAAGGAGATTTTCTCTGGTTAGAAGGGATGAAGCGACCGGATATTCGAGATCGCAGTCACCTTCCTGCTTCATCCAAAAAACTGGATTTGGTTTCAACGGAAGAGATCTGGGTTGCCATCGAAAGAGTAGTCTCCGTTGCGTTGGGGATAAAAGAAGATGACATTACACCTGCTGTTTGCAGATTATTGGGTTTTATGAGAGTAACGGAGGAAATGAAGGATCGCATTGAAAAGATTATTTCTAAGATGATAGCAGAGAACGTGTTGGAGAAGCAGGGATCTCATTGTATTTTAACGAACGAGATTTCCCTATAATTTATAATTGAAATTGATTAGCAGCATCCACCTCCGCAAACAAAGTGGAAAGCGGGAGAAACAGTCGGTATTTGATGAGAATCCGAAAATATGTTTGCAATCCATCGTCTCATCTGCTATACTCGATATAGGCATGTATGTTCGCTTTATCTATTGTATCGAGTGAGGTGATGAACGGTGGAGGAGAAACAGAATCAGCAATATAAACAAGACAACCAGGGCAAGACGGAGTATATTCATCATGATCGTTTATTTAAAGAATTGATTAAAATCTTTTTCGAAGATTTCATCTTGCTGTTCTTTCCAAATTTTCATCCTCTCATTTCCTTCGACTCGGTCACCTTCCTTTCCGAGGAAGTCTATACCGATGTGGTGAAAGGTGGCGAACGGAGGGTTGACCTTCTGGTAGAAACGAAGATCAAAGGAGTCGAGCGGCTTATCATCATCCATATTGAAGCCCAATCCTATTATCAGAATGACTTTCATGAGCGGATGTTCATTTACTATAGCCGGCTTTATGAGAATCATCGCCGCCCGATTTTGCCCATTGCGGTATTTTCCTATGATGAGAAACATGATGAACCGGATGCGTTTACCATTGAGTTCCCGGAGCTTCAAGTCCTTCAATTCCGTTATTTGACGGTGGAACTTAAGAAGAAAAACTGGAGAGATTATTTACGGTACGACCATCCAATCGCTGCTGCGCTTCTCAGTAAAATGGGGTATACTAAAGAAGAGAGAGTTGAAGTGAAGAAAGAATTTCTACGGATGATCACACGCCTACAACTAGATCCCGCTCGGCTCAACCTGATTACGGGATTCTTCGATACCTATTTACACTTAAACGAAGAGGAGGAGAGGAAATTGCGTGAAGAAATTGGGCAGCTGCCGCAAGAGGAAAGTGCAGCGATTCTAAATATCATGAACTCATATGAGAAGAAAGGATATGAACAAGGGATTGAAAAGGGAATTGAGCAAGGAAAAATGGAAGATGCCCGAAAAATGCTTCTAAAGGGGATGGATGTGAATTTTATTCAGGAAATTACTGAATTACCGCTGGAGAAGATTGAAGAATTGAAAAAGTCGTTAGAAAGATCGTAAGCGATGAGCATGGAGACACCACTGTGCTTTGGATTTATTTTTTTCCAAAATCGTAAAAAGTCCTAGTGTATAGATTACATTCATGAGATAATCCTCCCAAGAGTTGAATAGCTAACTGGATGGCTTTTAGGGAACAAATGAAAAGCGTTTAGCACGTTGACATCCATGCTGGATGTTTTCTAGCATAGATTCATGTCAATAATGAGGGATATGATTTATGAAAAATAAAATAAAATATATTAGGATAATCAGAGATAATAGATGTTTGCTACGGATGAAGTTACAAAGAACACCGGGGAGATATATGACGGATAAAGGCGAGGTCGACATCATCATTGATGCAGCCAAAAAAAATTTTTTTGAGATTGCATCTCTTGTAACAAATAAAGGAATAGTTCAGTCTCCAGAACCGATAAACGCGGTTTCCTGGCATGGTTTTTTTGATGAACGGGAAGGATTAATCAAACCACCTGTTATTAATTTTAAAAATAATCATAAAAAAGTATGGTGCCCCAGACATACTGGAGGAGTAAAACAGGAGAATTTATTCTCATTTCCGGTTTGCAGTATATATATACCTGCTCTTTTTAACACATCTTCTCTCCCTCCGATGAATGTGAGCCCTTTGGATGCTTTAGTAGAAATTAGGAACCAAAAAAATGTAAGAGTTGATTTCTTTGTATTACCGAAAGGAATATCTTATGAAGATTATATATTAAATTTCAGTATTTCTATATTTGATTTAATAGCCGATATTTCTTTGTTTAACAAAGCTGCGTCTGGTGAATTTGTTGAATTACCTATAGCCTCTCCAGAAGATGTCGAATTTCATTCAGTCAAAATCGAGGACTGGAACACGTTAATCAGACTTGTTTACTCGGATCAACTACGTGAGTCTAAATTAATGGGAACATACAGTATATTATTTCATGATCCAAACAATCCGATCGATATGATTCTTAATCGTAATATTGGTTATATTGATGAAAACGGTAATGTGATATTAGAACGGTTAAGGGATAAGCATAATGAGGAGGTGAAAAGATTTATTAAAAAAGAAAAAAAATCAAAATGACTTTCATGAAAGAATGTTCATTTACTATAGCCGGCTTTATGAGAACCATCGCCGCCCGATTTTGCCTATTGCGGTATTTTGCTATGATGAGAAACATGATGAACCGGATGCATTTACCATTGAACTCCCGGAGCTCCAGGTCCTTCAATTTCGGTATGATCATCCAATCACTGCTGCACTTCTCAGTAAAATGGGATATACTAAAGAAGAGAGAGTTGAAGTGAAGAAGGAATTTCTACGGATGATCATACGCCTGCAACCAGATCCCGCTCGGCTCAACCTGATTACGGGATTCTTAGATACCTATTTACACTTAAACAAAGTGGAGGAGAGGAAATTGCGTGAAGAGATTGGGCAGCTGCCGCAAGAGGAAGGTGCAGCGATCTTGAATATCATGAACTCTTATGAGAAGAAAGGATATGAAAGAGGGATTGAAAAAGGAATTGAGCAAGGAAAAATGGAGGCAGCCCGAAAGTTGCTTCAAAAGGGGATGGATGTGAATTTTATTCAGGAAATTACTGAATTACCGATGGAGAAGATTGAAGAATTGAAAAAGTCGTTATAAACATTGTAAGTGTTAAGGTTGGGATCGGCAGTAGGTCCGCCTGGGCGTCTTGATGGACGCAAGCAAACCGGATGTTTTAGGGGGACAGTGCAGAGTGCTATACTTGATGTGAATTAAAGTTACGATTGGGAATCACAGACGTACAACACAACAACAATTTTTAACTTGACAAGACGACGATGAGCGTATAAAATAACGATAAATTTCATCATTGTAAGCTTTCTTATCCAGAGTGGCAGAGGGACTGGCCCGATGAAGCCCGGCAACCGCCTATTCCTTGTTGAAGATGAACTTCAGCAGGAAGCAAAGGAAAGGTGCTAATTCCTGCAGGATAGATGTCCTGAGAGATAAGAAGAGCGAATCGTGTGGAAGCGAATCCTCTTCGATCTCGGAAGAGGATTTTTGTTTTACCCTTGACTGACGTATCTGGTTCCGGTTTTAGCAGGGATGGGGATAGGCGGGTGAGATAACAAAGTGCTTCAACACGAACGGTCACTACATCGTTCCGGAGCTGGACGCCGCCGCGGAAGGGCAAGTGCTAAGTATTCTCCCGGAGGAACGCTTCTGGATCAACCCCGACTGCGGGCTCAAAACGCGGGACGTGCCGGAGACGATCGCAGCGCTTCGGAACATGGTCGAAGCGTCCAAAGCGCTGAGAAGAGAGCTTAGCGAGGAAGTCGGGGGTGCCTCTTTGCATTCTCGATGAATGACCTTGAGGTGATGTACGCGGAATGCGGACGGATGTGGATTTCGATGCGGATGAAACGTATGAAGATGGAGGTGGAGGCAATGTACATAGGTTGCCTGAAGGAAATGGGGGGTGAAAGTCGTGCGGTATGACACACAGGCGGTGCTTTCCGGTCTTCCGGACGATCCGTACGGCGCGGTCGGTCTACCGATCTATGCGACGGCTGCTTTTTCCTTTTCATCTCTTGAAGAGGGGGCGCGGCGTTTTGCCACGGGTGAGGGGTACACGTATAGCCGGTTGCAAAACCCGACGAACCGGGCGTTGGAAGAGCGGCTTGCGGCACTGGAAGGCGCAGAGGATGCGGTGGTTTTTGCTTCCGGTCAAGCGGCGACGCTGGCGTCCTTCATCGCTTTGCTCCAGGCCGGAGATGAGATCATCGCCGCCACCGGTCTGTTCGGGCAGACTACAGGCCTTTTCAATCAGATTCTTGGACTCATGGGCATTAAAGTACACTATGTACCGGCGGAAAGGGATGCAATGGCCGCGGTGTTGAGCGATCGTACGCGGGCCATCTTCGTCGAGACACTTTCCAATCCGGATCTTTCGATCCCTGATTTTGAGGGGATTGCTGCCTTGGCCGAAGCGCACGGGATCGCGTTCATCGTTGACAATACCTTCGGGGCAGTGGGTGCTCTTGCCCAGCCCTTAAGCCTCGGTGCCCACGTGGTGGTGGAAAGTCTGACCAAGTGGGCCTCCGGGCACGGCTCGGTTTTAGGCGGTGCCGTGCTCGTACGAAAAACCGATCTGTGGCAAAGGTACACCCTCTATACGACACCTGATGAAGAAGGGAAGAGCCTTTGGTCGACGTTCGGCCCCCAGGCATATATGAGCCGTGTGCGGCAGCTCGGCCTTTCGCTGATGGGCATGGTGCTTTCGCCTTTTCATGCCTATCTCATTTTTCAGGGATTGGAAACTCTTCCGCTTCGGGTGGAGAGGGCGAGCCGGACGACGCTGGAGCTGGCCACGTTTCTTCAAGGGCATCCAAAGGTATGGAAGGTGCGCTGTCCGGCTCTTCCTGAGGATCCTTCCCATCAACGGGCCAAGCGATACTTACGCGGGTTCGGGACGCTCCTCACGCTTGAAGTGAAAGAGGGCTTGGAAGGCGCCGCCCGCTTGCTTGAAAAATGCCGCCTTCTCCAAGCACCGAATGTGGGGGATGTGCGCACGCTCGTCGTTCACCCGTGGACGACGACGCACAGTCGGCTATCGGAGGCGGCGCGCCTGAAGGCCGGTGTCACACCGGGACTCATCCGTATTTCGGTGGGATTGGAGGATCCGGAGGATCTGAAAGCGTGGCTGGACGAAAGTCTGGCGTAAAGTAGCATCAATGGGTACAGTTATTGGTATAAAAGACCGTTCGCGTATAAAATGGTGGCAAATTTCATTCATACGTGTTAGCTTGCTTATCCAGAATGGCAGTGAAACCGGTCCGGTCAAACCCTAAGGGGAAAAAGCATGAATCGGTTATCCGAAGAGGAGAGGAGGCAGATGGCGCTGGCGCGATTTAAGATGATCGCGCCCTTACCGCATCGTCCCCTGCGACCTTGGAACAAAGTTTTTAAGCGAATGTTGATTAAAATTTTTTATAAAAAAGGAGAGATATATGAGAAAAATACAGCTTTCTATCCCTGCGGTTCCTGTTCATAAAAACGAACTGCTTCACACCAGCAAGGGAAAAAACACCAGACTGTACGAAATTCTCTTCCCCCATCGGCAAGGATTGGAGGCGCATATTCGGAGAAGATTGCGCATTGGTGTTGTCCGGAAATTTGACTTATTTTGTGAGTAACCGTGATACTATCGAAGCTGAGCCGGGCAGCATCGTGTTCGGTTGGCAAAATGTTTTGCATGGATACCTGAACCAAGAAAATGAGCCGGTCCACCTGCTTGTTTTTGTCACCCCGGCTAAAATAGGATTGGTTTATCCCGATGATGAGGATCCGGTTGTGCGAAAAGTTGCTGTGGAACGTCGCAAAGTGAACATTGAAGAAGAAGTAGATGTTTTATCCGAATATTCATCGTTTCAGACAGTTCTCGTGCATGGCCGATACGAAGAGCCGGAAGAGCCGGATGCATACAAAGTTTTTGTGAATTGGAGAAAGAAACAAATTTTCATTTTTGATCGAGAAAAAGTGGAACTGGCGACCGACGAGCCGATTCGTCTGCTGAAATATGTGGCGAAGAGTTAAGCTGGTGTCTCTCCTTTATCATCGAAAGTGGAGAACAATATGCGCCACAGGCCGTAACGACCGTGAATTCTGCCGCATCGTCATTGTGTAACCCGTAAAGGAAAAGAGAGAGTCGAGCCTCGTGTTGGAGCGAAGCCCATGAAACACGTGAAGAACTTGGAAGCGCAGCGAGATTGGTAGAGGTGAAGAAGGAATTTCTACGCATGATCACACGCCTTGAACTAGATCCCGCTCGGCTCAACCTGATTACGGGATTCTTCGATACCTATTTAAACTTAAACGAAGAGGAGGAGAGGAAATTGCGCGAAGAGATTGGGCAGCTACCGCAAGAGGAAGTTGAGGCGATCCTGAATATCATGAACTCTTATGAGAAGAAAGGATATGAACGGGGGAGAGAAGAAGGATTTGAACAAGGAATAGAACAAGGAATTGAGAAAGGAATTGAAAAGGGAATTGAGCAAGGAAAAATGGAAGATGCCCGGAAGATGCTCTTAAAGGGGATGGATGTGAATATTATTCGGGATATTACAGAATTACCGCTAGAGAAGATTGAAGAATTGAAAAAGTTGTTAGGGAAGAATTGAGCTAATATTATCGAGTTAACGAGAAGGAAAGACAGTTAGTAATTATCTGTATCGTTTATGGCACTAGTAATTGATTAAGTTATTCTTTTGGATGAAAAGCAGATGATGGGTGGAAAATGAGATGGCTTGAGCCAAGACAAAGAATGATAAGAGATGATAACATCAAAGAACAGCATGGCGAATATGAGATTTCCGAGCGTTATGAGATCATTAATGGTATTCGTTATATTTTTTATCTTCTCCTATGTTCATCAGAAAACTGCTATCGAATTTATACCTTGCTTTTCTCCTGTGGTGAGGAGGGGAAATTTCTCGCACCTCTGGATTTTCATTTTGATGAAGAGAACATCGTACAGCTGGATCTCATTAACATAAGTCGGGAACGGGTGAAGATCATCCGGGACGGTTATATATTTGGCGTGCCTGATCTTGTAGTGGAAATCATGTCGGAAAGCACTGGAACAAGGGATAAGACGATTAAAAAAAAGGCTGCATGAACGGTTAGATGTGAAGGAATACTGAGTAGTCGATCCGACCTATCGACTGGTGGAGCAATTTGTGTTGGACAACGGACGCTATCTCCTGGAGGCCACATGACTGATCAAGATAGACTATCTGCACGAACCGTTTCGTGTTTGAGTGTAGATTTGCGGGAAATATTCCCGAGACAAATCGATAAATGAACTCGGGGTGATGAGTCTCATGACATATAGACGTAGTATTGGTTTAGCAGCATAAGCAAGTCCAAAAAATTCTGTGGCTTTTTGGGGTAACTTAGTTTTGGTGTTGACAACTTTGACAAGGATGACAATTGCGCCCGTTCCACATTTGGAGATTTGATCTACATAGAACCCCACACTCTTACAAAAATAACGTTAGACGTTGTTTTGTACTCTACTATTGCCTCCTCATCTTTACTGCTCATCACGCATTTAATTCACCACGCTTTTAATGCCCCTTTGTTCAAAATCGGTCAGACAATCATTTTCCGGAGTTAAATCGGTTACGATCACATCAACCTGGCTTAAATTGGCGAATAAGCTGAATGCGGTTTTACCGAATTTAGTATAGTCAACCAAGTGAATTCTCTGTTCCGAATGAAACATCATTAATTTGCGAATTTTTGCCTCAAACACGTTTAAATCCTAAATGATCGCTGGTACAAGAAACAAAGGCTTTATCGGCATAGTAAGAGGATAAGCTGTTTGTGGCTGCATAACCGACATAAGATAGCAATCTGGTTCTGAGTCATCCACCGATAATCACTAATTTTAAATTTTCTTGGTCGCTCAGTTCAATTTCAACCTTTTAATGCGTTCGTGATGATTTTCTTCGATTTTTTAGATACCGAGAAATATAGAAAGATGTGGTGCTTGTGTCAGGCTTCATTTCCATTAGGGAGATGGGGCTATTTTAATTGTTGCATGATATAACGCAAAAAATGGTATCAATTTAATATTTTTGCGTCAATATATAGCTTTAATTTACATATAATTTACACTACTTTTACCCTGTTTTTACATCCGTTGATTAAAATATAGACGTAGCCAAAAATTCATTGGGAGGGAAAACAGGGTGAAGAAATTATTCGCTGCAATGATAGTGCTATCGTTATTCGCTTTGATGATTGGCTGTTCGGCAGGTGGAGGAGAGGGGAAGAAGGTGGTTGTCTATTCCCCGCATGGTAAGGAAATCATGTCTGAAGTCTCCAAATGGTTCAAGGATGAAACGGGTATCGACGTGGCGTATCTGACGATGGGTGGCGGGGAGCTTGTTGACCGAATTCGAGCGGAAAAAGAAAACCCCCAAGCCGATGTGATTTATGGAAATCCTTCTTCCGTCTTCAACCAACTTAAAAAGGAGGGACTTCTGTCGGAATTTGTTCCAACTTGGGCGGAAAAGATCGATCCACTCTTTAAAGACGTGGATCGCAAATGGTATGGGACAATCCAAACGCCGGTAGTGCTGTTTTACAATCACGATGCATTAAGCGCCGATAAGGCACCGCAGGATTGGTTCGATCTCGGTGATCCAAAATATAAAGGCCAAATTATTTTCCGAAGTACGACTTCTGCTGCTTCCCGTGCAACGCTCTCGGGTCTTATGGATTATTTTTATCAGAAGGGAACTCTTGAATCGGAGGGATGGAATTTCTTTAAAGCGATGGATAGTAATGTTAAGAAATATGTATCCGACTCTTCGATTATGTTCCAATCCCTCGCACGGCAAGAAGGATCTATCAGTTTCTGGACTTTGGATGGTGTTATTGACAATATTGAAAAAAATAAAATGCCTTTTACCATTGTGAGAGCAAAAAGCGGGAGCCCGATCATAACGGATGGAGTTGCTATCATTAACGGTGCAAAGCATAAGGATGCCGCACAGAAATTTGTAGAATTCGTCGGAAGGGCAGATATTCAAGAAAAATTGGCGAACCAATTTAATCGTATGCCAACGCATCCGGATGCAATGTCAAAGGCGCCCGAGTGGATGAAAAAATTTGATTATAAACCGATGAACATCAATTGGGATAACCTTGCGGAAAATCAATCGGAATGGATTCAGTATTTCGAAGATAACATTCGGGATTCAGCAAAAGTGGATAAGTAAATTGAGAGAGTTAGGGAGAGAAACTTCTTAATGTCTTCCGGGAGGAATGGGTGAAAAGTGTCTAAAGTGGTTTTGCAACATGTAACCAAAAAATTTGACGTAATAAAAGCGGTTGATTCCCTTCAGCTTGAGGTGGAAGAAGGAGCATTCTTTACCTTACTTGGACCGTCTGGTTGTGGAAAAACGACAACGTTGCGTATGATCGCAGGGTTCGTACAGCCGGACGAAGGCGAGATTTGGATCGGTCATGAACGGGTCACGTATATGGCACCTGAAAAACGGAAGGTTGGAATGGTATTTCAAAATTATGCACTTTTTCCTCATATGAATGTCTATGAGAACGTTGCTTATGGATTGAAATTAAGAAAGCACACGAAACAGGAAATCCGACAGCGCGTTCAAAAGTATTTACGTATGGTAGAGTTGGAAGGTTATGAGAATCGGAGAATTTCCGAACTCTCCGGCGGGCAGCAGCAACGGGTCGCATTGGCCCGTTCGCTCGCTTTGGAGCCACGAGTCCTCCTTTTAGATGAACCTTTGTCCAACTTGGATGCGAAGTTGAGGGAAACGATGAGGGCTGAATTGAAAACGTTGCAAAAAGAACTTGGTATCACGACCATCTATGTGACACACGATCAGACGGAAGCATTAACCATGTCAGATGTGATCGCGGTTTTCCATAAGGGGGTATGTCAACAGGTTGGTTCGCCCAGGGAGCTCTACGATAAGCCCGTTAACGCGTTTGTTGCGGGGTTTATCGGTGAGACGAACTTGTTTCCTGTTCAAAAGGATGATGGAGGGTATACAATAGAAAACCGCATTCATTTAAAGGTGAATAATGCTCACAAGGGAGCATATGCATCGATTCGCCCCACTTCTATCGTTCTTTCCAAAGATGCACGCCAGGTTCCAAATGAATGGGAGGGCGTTATCAAGTGGGAACAATTTTATGGGAGCCATATGACTTTTATCGTGGACGTGAAAGGGATTCAGTTCAAAGTTCAGAAGCCGCACACCACGGGTTATGATGACGGTCTGGAAATAGGTCGGACGATTTTTTTATCTGTTGATCCCACTGCGATTCTCCTTGTGCCGGAGAATTAGGGAGGAGGCAAATGGAAGGTGTCTATGAGAAGAAAATTTGTCGTTTATCTTTCCTTATTACCTATTCTGTGGGTATTGGTGGGATTTATTCTATATCCGACACTTAGCACGATTAAAACCAGTTTAATTGTTGAGAATGGTTTCGATTTGGGTAATTACTTTCAGTTCTTCACTTATACGAAGAATATGGAGGCCTTTGTAAATACCATTGTTTTGGGTTTGGCTACCGTTATTGTTTGTGGTTTGATTGGTACGGCTTTGGCTTTTTTCGTTCATGGGTTTCAATTTCCGGGGAAAAAAATATTGGATATATTTTTACTAACGCCGATTATGCTTCCCGGTGTAGTGGCGACGCTTGTTTTTATGCAATTGTACGGAGAAAGCGGATTGGTAACGAAAAGCATTCAATTTTTATTTCATCTGCAAGAACCGCCTTTTATTTTACGGGGATTTTGGGGAATTTTGTTCATTCATGCTTACACTCAGTATATTTTCTTTTATGTTAATGTTTCAGCCGCTCTGAAACGAATCGATCTCTCTCTTATTGAGGCGGCAAAAAATATGGGAGCCGGTAATCTGAAGGTTTTTCTGAATGTGGTGCTTCCCCTTTTGACACCAGCAATCGTCGCATCTTCGATATTGACATTCATGACGGCTGTAGGCTCTTTTGCTGCACCGGCATTGCTCGGAGATTCGTACCGCGTCATGAGCGTTCAGATCTTGATGTCGAAAGTGAATAATTACTTTGGGCTGGCTGCCGTACAGGGGATTATGTTATCTTTAATCTCCGTCCTCTTTTTAATGGTGTTGCGTTGGTATGAAACGAAGAAAGATTACAGTTTGTCTCCAAAAGGATTCGTGATAGGGACCCTGCCCATTCGAAAACCGTGGTTAAAAGGATTGTTTATCGGTATTTCCATTCTGCTTATAGCGACGATCGCTCTTCCTATATTTACATTGGTATTGCTATCTTTTGTTAAAAGAGGAACATGGATCGCAGATATCTTCCCCAAGCACTTCAACCTTAACAACTATATCCTTTTCTTTTCTGAGCCGGGGGTCGCTCAGCCGTTCATCAACAGCATCAATATGTCTGTGATTGCCACATCACTCGCCGTTTTGGTCGGAAGCATCAGCTCATACGTAATTGTCAAGACAAAGCTAAAGATCCGCTGGTTGATTGAGTTACTGGTCATGTTGCCTTGGGCATTGCCTGCAAGTACGGTTGCTATTAATATGATCAATGGATTTAACGTTCCAAATCCGTTCTCTTTGAACATGGTATTGGTTGGTACGTACTGGATTTTGCCGCTTACCTACTTTGTTGGAATGCTCCCATTAATTGTTCGGTCAACGAACGCTTCCCTTCTTCAGTTACATCCATCCTTGGAAGAAGCGTCGCGCAGTTTAGGAGCTTCTTGGGTAGAAACGTTTATACGTGTTGTTGTACCGATTATACTACCGGGCATATTGGCAGGGGCGTTGCTCGGATTTGTCGGCGCGTTTGGGGATTATACCAGTTCCGCATTGATGTACACGGTTCATAATGTGCCTATATCCGTAGAGATGATCAATACAATGTACGACTTCGATATCGGGTTATCTATGACCTATGGTGTAATCCAGGTCGTAATTACAATGGTGATCATTATGCTTTTCCAAAATATTGGCAGATTTGGAGAATTCAAATTCTGATGTTATGTGGGGGTGAACCCGTTGAAGAAAGGGTATCATATTCCTCTTTTCTGGCAGGAGAAGGAGATTCGCAGTATGGGCGAAATCTTGTTGGGGATGGGCTATTACGAAGCGGTCGAAATCAAATACCCTTTTCATTTGCATGATTTCGATCCGTCTTCTTATGTTGCGGGTATTCGCGGGCTAGTTGAGGATTTTCGCCCGGAGGTGACGATGCATATACCAACCAATTTAGATATCGGTCACGTTAACACGTTGATCCGTAGCGAAATAATCGATGAAATTAAGCGAGCAATTGAGTTTGCCGCCCAGTTGAAGGCCACTGTGTTACCTATTCATCCCGGTACGATTGGAATGATGGATATTCCGTCGGAAGGATCATCGGTGGAAAAAAGGCACCTTATCGAAACGAGTGAGATACGAAAGTCCAAGGCTCGATCCCTTACAGTTGAAGCGCTTATGGAACTGTCGGATTTGATTGCCACATACTCCCCTATGATGAAGCTGGCAGTAGAAAACGTACTCCTTCCATCGGAAGTGGTCTACACTGCGAGTCAATTGGATGGGATTCTTCAGGCGGTTGGACGTCCCAATGTGGGGGCGCTTTTTGATAGCGGACATGCATACCGCAATGGTATACGCCCAGATGATTTCGTCAGAGCCCTTTTGTCCGATATCATTCATGTGCATATAAACGACAATGATGGTACTTGCGATTTACACTTAAGTATCGGAAAGGGTATGATTGATTTTCGTTCATTGTTTAAGGCCTTAAAAGAAAAGGGGTATTGTGGGATTATCGTTGTGGAAACAAGCTTTCAACGCTTTGAAGAACTCATAGAAGATTCGAGAAAAATAGATCTATTTTGGAATTCATAAATAACCCCGGGATTGCATGTTAACCAACTTCATTCGGAGGGTCTAAGTCTTGCCTATGGTCGTTTATTTTACATTTGAAATCGATCTTTTTTCCCTGTTTGTTTGAATGTAAAAAGGTTGGGTTTTTCCTAAAAATAAGTTACATTATAATAAAACACAAATCTTGAGGTGAATTATGCCTACTTTGAAGGATATCGCGGATAAGGCGGGCGTTTCCGTTGCCACGGTATCAAGGGTGTTAAGTGGTAACGAAACGTATTCCTTCGCTCCGGAGACTGTGGAACGAATCTTACAATTGGCGGACGAATTAGGATATCGTCCTCCTCGTAATCGGAAAACGATAATCAATCGCCCGCGCTTCGCCATGATCATGTGGTATCGGGAGGAAGAAGAACATCTCTATACTTATTATAGTGAAATACGTTTAGGCGCTGAGAAAAAATGTCGAAATGAGCATGTTGAGTTTCAAAAATATTATACAGTGGAATCTTTCTTACAAGGCCATCAGCCGAATTTATACGATGGAGTAATTGCAATTGGAAAATTTTCGGACTTAGAAGTGGTTCGTTTGGCAGAAAAAGCGGAACGGCTCGTGTTCGTAGATTCCTCGCCCGCCCCTCTTTTGTATGATAGTGTAATGGTAGATTTTTTTTCCGCCGTTTCGGATGTAATCAATTACTTGCTGAATAGAGGGCTACGGAAAATTGGTTTTATAGGAAAGAACGAATACGTGGGGAAGAACAAAGATCGCATTCCCGATCTTCGTAAAGAAAGCTTTTGCCTTTTGACCAAATATCATGGGATTTATGACGAGTCGTTGATTTTCATCACAGATGAACCGACACCTTCTTCCGGATATGAGGTGGCAAATCGGCTGATGGGTAAACCCATACCGGACGCATTTATCGTTTTTTCCGATACGGTGGCGCTGGGTGTATTGAGTGCTTTTCAGGAGGCAGGAATCCGCGTTCCGGAAGATGTTTCTATATTTAGTTTTGATGATCTGCCGATGGCGAGGTTCACTTATCCTTCATTGTCTACGGTCAAAATCTACACTGAGTATATGGGAGGGGCTGCTGTCGAGTTATTAATGGAGCAATTAAAGGAGCGACGTGAGCTCCCCAAGAAAGTGATTATTCCCCATAAGTTAATGATCCGTAAGAGTAGTCGTTAGAAAGATTAGACCCCACATTGCACGTAAAGAAAAAAGTATAAGATCTTGTACTTTGAAGGTGGAACTGAAGAAGAAATATTGGAGGGATTATTTCCTGTGCGGGAATCTGATCGCATCTGCAATATTGAGTAAAACGGGATATATTTAAGGAGTATTATTCCATTTTTAGGAATAGGATGCTTAGCAGTCGCATCATTTCGTTCTCTGACTCCAGTACACATTCGGCAATAAAGTCCAAAATGGCCGATCATCACGATGGCTTTCTCCTCGAGTAAGCCTATATTCTCTTGTCGTAAAATTGGCGGAATCACGCCGTTCAAATACCCATCCTGTATGAGGGCTGTATTCATTAACAGTCGAGCAATTCTTCCGTTTCCATCGATAAAGATATGGACTCAACTTTCGCAGTGCGTAAATTAGGTAAAACCCAGACAACGACTTCATTTTAAGCTAAAAAATTTATCTCTTGACAGAAAAGCACCTTTCCAATTTGGTAAAATGGAAGTAACGAACTGACCATCATTCCAAACAGAAAGGTGCATAGCAATATGTTACTACACAACTCTCCGTCTGAACAGTATAAGCAGCAACTTTCCTCTGTTTTTTCACATCTTAAAGTGGGCGAACTTTTGCGAAAGGCCGGTATCCGCAAGGCCTCTGGCATTTCCAGTTTTGCTGTTTTTCAAATCATCTTTCTGCTGGTCTTCCAAGGACGCAATCTATTTCGGTTACTAGGAAGCGGGAGAACGGAATCTCTCCCCGGAAAAGATGTGGTTTATCGATTCCTTAATGAAACCCGTTTTAACTGGAGACGCTTTTTGCAATCCTTAAGTCTTAGGATTGTATCTGGCTTTGAGAAACTCATCTCCTCCCATCGCATCCGCGTTTTTATCATCGATGACTCTGTCTTGCGCCGGGAACGGAGCAAAAAGGTAGAACTGTTGGCAAAAGTCTTTGATCATGTTTCGGGACATTTCGTTCGGGGATATAACCTATTAACGCTGGGCTGGTCTGATGGGTATAGTTTTGCGCCGATCGATTTTACCTTGATGAGTTCTGCAAAAGCTTCAAACCGCCTTATGGAAATGCGTGAGGACTTAGACAAGCGCTCCAGTGGCTATAAGCGGCGGAAAGAAGCCGTGATGCACAAACCGGATGCGGCTATACAAATGCTTGACCGAGCACTCAAAGCCGGATTTACAGCGGACTACGTACTCATGGACAGTTGGTTTACCCACGAACCTCTTCTTCAGGAGATCATGAGCAAAGGTCTTCACGTCATTGGAATGGTTAAAGCGCTTAAACAGCGGTATATATTCAAAGGGAAGAAAGTAGGTTTGCATGAACTTTTTGAGATGATTCCTAAAAATCCAAAAGCAGAGATTCAAGGCTCTGTTATGGTTAAGACGCCTCAAGGCTTATCGCTTAAGATCGTCTTCGTCCAGAATCGGAACAACCGGAGAGAATGGCTCGCGATTTTGACAACAGACCTCTCCCTAGAGAATGCTGAAATCGTAAGGATTTATGGCATGCGCTGGAGCATTGAGACTTTCTTTAAAATGGCAAAATCGTATTTGAAATTAGGTTCTGAATTCCAAGGCCGCTCTTTTGACCTGATGATAAGCCATACAACCATTGTTTTTTCCCGTTATCTCGTTCTTGAGTGGGAACGAAGGCAAAATACAGATGAGCGATCCTTCGGAGGGATGTTTTATCTTTTTGCTGATGAAGTAACGAATATAGACTTAAAAACGGCATTACGTCAGTTAATGGCTTTTGTTCAAGAGTTGCTCAAGAATCAACCGAAGGAAAGCACCGCTCTGCTATGTCAATTACAGAAGTGGATTAGCGAATTGCCCGGTTATATCAAGCGTTTATTCGTAATTCCGGGGTGCGAAAGTTGAGATATGGATAAATATAAATTTTTTATAGAGTTGAGCTCAAACTCGACCTAATGGTGCTTATCTCGATCCTTTGCTGCCCATTCAAATAATCGATCAATTTCTTCCTGAATCTTTTCAACTTCGGTAACGGCATACTTGGATCCGGTAATGATTACAGGACGATTGCGGTATCGGCGGGCTTCTTTCGGGTCGATATCTTTGTAAAATATACGGTACATGGTTAGGACATCCGCCTCGGTGATCCGTCTGTTTCTAACCTAGGTGAACATGAAATCGTATGCTTGTGCATGTCCAAGGGCTTCAAAAGTGTTCCGAAGCGGTTTTCCTCCAACCGTTAACCCATCCTCAAGAAGGATTTTGGTTTCACTTTCAGTGAGGGTGTTGCCTTCGATGGCAGTGCTTTATCATGTGAGCCAGATACGATAATAGGATTTAATTTCCTTCAGGAGCTCCTCTTCAAACGGGCGTTGAACATCAGGGATTTCAGACGGTTTATTTTTCAAAAATCGTCTGCGTTTTTTTTAAACAAATCTTATTGGCTGATCATCGTCCATATTGAAACTCAATCCTACTATCAGAGAATCCAATCGCTGCTGCGCTTCTCAGTAAAATGGGGTATACTGAAGAAGAGAATGAAGGACTTATTCCGTAAGTGAACCAATAATTGCGGTAGATGGTGTATCTGTGCGTTATTTTTGCAGGAACACATCAAAGGAGAATCATAAGGAGAATAGTGATGCGTAGTGAAAAAGAGAAAATGTTAGCCGGTCAATTTTATTATGCGGGGGATGAAGAATTAGTAAAAGAAAGAGAGTATGCAAGAAATTTGCTCTTTGAGTTTAACCACACGAGACCAAGTGAAAAAGAGAAACGTATGGAAATCCTTAAGCAATTAATTATTGCAAAAGGTTCTTTTTATATTGAAGCCCCCTTTTATTGTGATTATGGATACAATATTATCGTTGGGGATAACTTTTATGCTAATTTTGGTTGTACTATCCTTGATGTGAATAAGGTTACGATTGGGGATCATGTACTTTTAGGTCCCAATGTTCAAATATATACCGCTACTCACCCTATTGATCCCGTGGAACGGCTTACCGGTAAAGAATTTTCTAAACCCATTTTTATAGGGAATAATGTTTGGATTGGCGGCGGAACCATAATCTGTCCAGGCGTGAAGATTGGTGACCATGTCACCATTGGTGCTGGAAGTGTTGTTACCAAAGATATCCCAGATCATGTAGTTGCTGTAGGAAATCCTTGCAAGGTGATCAGAGAGATATAAAGGAATTGAAAAGGTGCTGGAAGTAACTTTGGATACCACCCATGCAGGGACTCCATCTACCATGGGAACCAATTGGACGTTTTGAATCGTGAGGTGATTCAAATGGCTAGGACATTCCCAGTAATTGTTGAACAGGACGAAAGCGGGTATTTTATCGTGTTGAAAGGAGGCGAACGGAGAGTTGACCTTCTGGTAGAAACGACGATCCAGGGGGTCGATCGGCTCCGGGAAAATACAGAATTACCGCTAGAGAAGATTGAAGAATTGAAAAAGTCGTTAGAAAGGACATAAACAACGAAGGAAATTATGTCTTTGATCGCATATTTTTGATTGCATATTTTTGATCGCATAGAAAAAGTTAAGATAAATTGCCGTGGATCTCTCCTCGTTTAATCTGGGCGATGCTGTTATCTTCGTTCATAAAGAGCAGAATGGGTTGGTGCTCACGGGCTTCTTTTTCCTCCATGAGAGCATAGGAGATGATGATGATCGTATCCCCGGGTTGAACGAGACGGGCGGCGGCTCCGTTAAGGCAGATGATCCCGGAGTGAGGCGGGCCCGGGATTACATAGGTTTCAAAACGGGCGCCGTTGTTGTTGTTGACGATCTGTACTTGTTCATTTTCCAGAATATCGGCGGCTTCCATTAAATCTTTGGCGATGGTGACCGATCCGACGTAGTTCAGATTGGCCTCCGTTACTTTGGCGCGGTGTATTTTTGATTTCATCATGGTTCGGAACATCTTCGTTCACCTCTTACCATTCTGTCTGATAGGAGCATCTTACACCCCCTGTTTTGACGGGGGTGTTTATTGCATATAATGTAAGTTCTGAGCAATTTCTCCTTCTTAGGCTCCTCCATGTTCTCCTTCGTGTTTATGCATGTAGTGTAAATTTTGTGAGGGTTCCAAGAGAATGTTATCGATGAGACGGGTGGTCCCGAAACGGACAGCGACCGCTAGGATGGCGGGGTCAGTCACCTTGGTTACCTCATCAAGCGTCTTAAGGTGAACAAGGCGTACATATTCAATTTTCGCAGAGGGAGATTGTTCAATCTGCTCTTTTACCAGGTGAACCAAGGTATTTCCATCGATCTCTCCGTTTAAAAAAGCTTTCTCCGCTCGACGCAGCGCCTTATAGAGGATGGGGGCTTCTCGCCTTTCCGCCGGAGAGAGATACACGTTGCGGGAGCTCATGGCTAATCCGTCTTCTTCGCGAATGATGGGGCAGCGGACCACCTTGATGGGGAAGTTGAGATCGGTTACCATCTGTTCGATAATCCGTACCTGCTGAATATCTTTTTGGCCGAAAAAGGCTTCATCCGGCTCGATGATGTGAAAGAGTTTTGAGACGACGGTGGCTACGCCGCGAAAGTGTCCGGGGCGGGTTAGGCCGCAGAGGGTGTCGGAGAGTTTCTCCACCGTTACATAGGTCAGGGATTTTTCCGGATACATCTCTTCGACCGAGGGGGCGAAGATGGCGTCTACCCCCGCTTCATCGGCTAATTTCTCATCCCGCTTCAGATCGCGGGGATAGCGGGCGTAATCCTCATTGGGTCCAAACTGAAGGGGGTTTACGAAGATGCTAAGGACCACGTAGTTTCCTCTCTCCTTCGCTTGACGGATCAGGGAGAGGTGCCCTTCGTGGAGGTATCCCATGGTGGGGACGAGCCCGATTTGTCTTCCTTTTTTCTTCTCTTCGTTTATATGATGACGGATCTCCCGGATGGTGGTAAAAATCATGCGTTTTCCATCTCCTTTAGCAATCGTTGCCATTCTTCTTTTTTCATGGTGTAAGTCTGTTCTGGGGTGGGAAATTGCCCGTTCCGAACCTCATTTGCGAATGCCCGGATTCCTTCCACCATGATGCGGTTTACGTCTGCATATCTTTTCACGAATTTGGCGACATGTCCTTGATGGATGCCAAGTAGATCGTGCATGACCAAGACTTGCCCGTCACAACCTGGTCCCGCTCCGATGCCGATGGTAGGGATGGATAAACGGCTTGTGATCCAGGCGGCCAGTTCGCCGGGTACAGACTCCAGAACGAGAGCAAAACATCCTGCTTCTTCGAGACGAAGGGCATCGTCGATGATCCGTTTTGCTCCCTCGGCTTCGCGTCCTTGAACTTTAAATCCCCCAAGGAGGTTAACGGATTGGGGCGTTAAACCGAGGTGTCCCATCACGGGGATTTGGGCTTCTACCAATTGACGGATGGTAGGGATTCTCTCTCTGCCCCCCTCTAGTTTTACCGCATCTGCCCCCCCTTCTTGCAGGAGGCGGCCTGCATTTCGGATCGCTTCGGCAACGGTGACGTGGTAGGATAGAAAGGGCATGTCGGTGACGATCATCGTCTCTTTTGCCCCTCGGCGAACGGCTTTGGTATGATGGATCATATCCTCCATCGTAACAGGCAACGTGGTCTCATATCCTAAGACGACCATGCCCAGGGAATCGCCCACGAGGATTACATCTACCCCGGCTTCTTCGGCTGCCTTAGCCCCCGGATAATCGTATGCGGTGATCATGACAATGTGTTCCGCTTCTTTTTTCATTTGTTGTAAGGATGAAGTGGTTGCCTTTTGTCTTGTCATTGGGTGCCGCCCCTTCCCTTCTTTTTTCTCTCTTATTACCCAGGACAGACGGAGAGCGTTTGGTGTTGAACGGCAGAACTCCCGACGGCGGAAATGCTCCTAGATTCCTAAGGCATTAGCCGAGTGGAGTCTCTCGTGGAGTTCACGTCAGAAGTTTAGAATAAAAATGGAGGGATGAACCGAACATTCTAAACGGAATTATATCAAATGTTCGTCGGAATAGGAATGAGATCGTTGCACTAGAGATCGAAGCCTGCGGCCTGTATAGTGTATTATGGAAAGGATTAAAAACTCGAAGGGAGAAAGCACCGATTTTGGCCGTAACTTGGTAGAACAATTTATGAGTGAGTGTCGGAAAGGAAGGTACGATGGATAGGACAAACAGACAAGAGATCAGTCCCGCCTACGATCCGTGGGAATCGATCCATCACCGCATCGCGCATGGACGGGATCTGCTCACCAGCGTGGAATTTACCGTCACACATCAGTGTAACTTGCGCTGTGAGCATTGTGCGGTGGGGGAGGATTTACTTGTGGGAGAGCCGGATGGGAGAATTCCTCTTCACCTCTTGTTGGAGAGGCTTGATGAAATAGAGCATCTTGAGACGATCAGCATCACCGGAGGGGAACCTCTGTTTAATCATGAGATGGTTAGGGATTATGTGGTTCCTTTACTGCGGTATGCCCATAACCGGGGTGCGAAGACGCAGCTGAATTCGAACCTGACGCTTGCGTTGGATCGGTATGAGGAGATTCTTCCCTTTCTAGATGTGATGCACATTTCGTTTAATTATGTCTCTGCCGAAGATTTTTATCGGATTACCTTTGCCCGGATGCCCCATAAAGTTTCTTATTCCCAGGCGGAAAAAATCTTTCATCGGCTTGTGGAGAATACTCGCAAGTTGGCGGATATGGGGGTTTTCGTGTCGGCCGAGTCGATGATCAGTATTCGGACGAAGGAGAAGATTTGCGAGATTCACAGGTGGGTCTATGAGATGGGGTGCCGAAGGCATGAGGTTCACCCCTTGTATCCCAGCGATTTCGCGAGGGATATGCCTCTGTTATCTTTGGAGGAATTAAGGGATGCGTATCATAGACTGCTCGATGCTCATATTCCCAACCTGTGGATCTTGTTCGGCACTTTGCCCTTTTATCCCTGCAGTGGGATTGATGAGGATCTCCAATTGATCAAGAGGATTCATCGGACGCCTCATGTGACGGTTAGGAACGACCCGGATGGGCATATTCGCTTAAATGTGAATGTTTTTTCCGGGGATGTGATTGTGACCGATTTTGGTGATGTGGGTCCTCTGGGGAATGTAAAGGAGGACCGCCTGGAGGACTGCCTTCTTCGCTGGCAGTCGCATGAACTCTTTCGCCCGTATCGTTGTTTCTGTCCCCAGTCCCGTTGCAATGGACCTAGTCTGTTGGTGGCAAAGACCTATTATCCGGATGTAGATTTTTCCGTGAGGAAAGGAATCTCGATTTCTTCCGATTAAACCGATTCACGCATGATTAAACTCATAGAGAAAAAACACTCTCTTCTTCACCTTGCTTTTCATTCCTTCTGTGGTCGGGAGGGGGAGATTTTGCTCGCACCCCTGGATGTTCATTTTGATCAAGAGAACATCGTACGGCCGGACCTCATTTACATCAGACTCGAACGTATGGAGATCATCCGGGACGGTTATGTATTTGGCGTGCCGGACCTTGTGATGGAAATCATGTCGGAAAGCACGGGAAAAAGGGGTAAGACGATTAAAAAGTTATACGAACGTTTCGGCGTGAAGGAATACTGGGTGGTCGATCCTGTGTATCGCCTTGTGGAGCCATTTATGCTGGACAATGGCCGCTATTTGTTGGAGGCCATTTTGACCGAACAGGATAGACGAACAATTTGGGCATCCACAAGTTTGACTTGATCCGTTTTCTTCTGGAGGAGGATGTGGCGGAGGTATCCGCCTTTCGGGGAACGTTGGATAAGAAATATCCGGATGGGTCTCCTGTGAATGTGAGCGATAATATGGTGGCCATTCTGCGGATGAAATCGGGAGTGTTAGGAACGGCCACCTTTAGTTGGACCTATTATGGAAATGAGGAGAACGGTACCATCCTCTACGGGGATGAGGGGGTGATGCGCATCTATGAAGATCCGGTCTACTCGATTCGCATCGAGAAGCGAAACGGCGAGAGGATCGATTATAAAGTGGATGCCATCCAGACGAATGACAATCAGACGAAGAGCGGGGTAATCGACGCCTTCGTGGAGAGCGTCTTAAGCGGAACCCCTTCTCCGGTGACGGGGGAGGACGGGCTGAAGGCGCTCCAAATCGTCCTCGCCGCCATCGAATCCGCCGATACGGGGAGACACGTGGTTCTTTGAATCATAAAATCGATAGTCTCTACTTACCATGCTCCCGTTTGCGTCTAGTTTGTCCCATTGGCAATCTAGACGCATTTGTGTTCCTTGTATTTTGATTGGAATTATGACAAAATAAGGTTACGAATGACGCGAGGCGGTTTCAATGCCTCAGATAGGACCGATTACTCATTTAAGAAACACTAATTAATTTCAGAATTATACATAAAAATGAAGAGCTTTATGACGCCTGTAATTATCTGGATATTTTTAGGATGAAGATCAGACGAAGGGCGGGAAGGTGATATGGTTTGAGCCATGACAAGACATCGAAAAGAGATAATAGCATCAAAGAACAGCAGGGCGATTACGAGATTTCCGAGCGTTATGAAATCATTAATGGTATTCGCTATGATTTCTTATCTTCTCCTAAATATGTTCACCAGAAATTGCTATCGAATTTGCACCTTGCTTTTCATTCCGCCTGTGGTAGTGAGGGGGAGATTTTGCTCGCACCCTTGGATGTTCATTTTGATGAAGAGAACATCGTACAGCCGGACCTCATTTACATCAGACGTGAACGTATGGAGATCATCCGGGATGGTTATATATTCGGCGTGCCGGATCTTGTAGTGGAAATCATGTCGGAAAGCACGGGAAAAAGGGATAAAACGATCAAAAAAAAGTTGTACGAACGGTTCGGCGTGAAGGAATATTGGGTGGTCGATCCGGTGTACCGCCTTGTGGAGCAATTTGTGCTGGACAACGGACGCTATCTGCTGGAGGCCATTTTGACCGAACAGGATAGATTAAATGCGCGGACGGTTCATTGTCTCACGCTAGATTTGAAGGAAATATTCCCGCAGGAAGATCAATAGATGCAAAAGATGGCACAAATGAAGTAATCTCCTGACTCGAAACTCCTGAATTTTGCCCATCAGCTAGGGATTTTTTTTTATGAGCGGATTTTTATTTCCAAAAGTTTTTTGAATGAGATGGGATGTAGTTCCAAAAAGGTGAATCTTATCGTCTACGGGTAGAACGAAGCGGTTTGGCGGAGAGATCGGACTGCGGCTTCGTGAAGAGAGGTGTGTGCATTCCAGACCAAATCTTCTCTTGACCGTCTCTTCGGGGTGGGATAGAATACATTGTAAATGAGAATCATATGAGAATCAAAATAGCATTCATCTCACTCAGACTAAAAAGAGGGACGATCACGATGAAATTCCTATCCAAGCTGATTCATGGCGGGATCTCGGAAGATCCCCATACCGGCGCGGTTAGCGTGCCCATCTATCAAGTATCTACATACAGGCAGGTCAGTCCGGGGGTCCATAAAGGCTACGAATACTCCCGCACGGGAAATCCCACCCGTGCCGCACTGGAGGCGCTCGCTGCCGATTTGGAAGAGGGGATTGCCGGATTTGCCTTCGCTTCAGGGATGGCGGCCATCTCTACGGTGTTGATGCTTTTTCGCGCCGGGGATCACCTCATTCTCTCCAGCGACGTCTATGGCGGAACCTATCGGGTGATGGAGCATGTCTTTACCCGCTTAGGGCTCAGCTATACCGCGGTCGATACATCCAAGTTGGAGGAGGTGAAGGCGGCCATCACCCCGCGAACGAGAGCGATTCTCATCGAGACACCGACCAATCCCTTGCTGCGTATCACGGATATTGCGGCGGTAAGCAGGTTGGCCAGGGAGCATGGGCTTCTTTCCATCGTGGATAATACGTTCATGACTCCTTATCTTCAGCAACCCCTGAAACTGGGCGCCGATCTCGTGGTTCACAGCGCCACCAAATATTTAGGAGGACACAGCGATTTGGTGGCGGGACTGGTGGTGGTAAGCAGGGAGGAATTCAAAGAGAGGATCCATTTCCTGCAGAATTCGGTGGGTGCTATCTTAGGGCCGCAGGATTCCTGGCTGCTCATGCGGGGGATTAAAACTTTAGGTGTGCGCATGGAGCGCCATGAGGAGAATGCAGGGAAGATCGCCGCTTTTCTACAGGGGCATCCGAAGGTGAAAAAGGTGTATTATCCCGGACTGTCCACCCATGAAGGTCATGAAATCATGAAACGGCAAGCCAGAGGTTTCGGCGCCATGCTCTCCTTCGAGGTGGAGTCGGCGGAGGCCGCCCAAAAGCTCCTCTCCCGCGTGAAACTGATTACCTTGGCCGAAAGTTTAGGAGGGGTGGAGAGCCTCATCTCACTGCCTGCGGCCATGACCCATGCTTCCATCCCTTTGGAAAAAAGGGAAGCGTTGGGCATTAGCGACCGGCTCGTCCGGCTCTCGGTGGGGATCGAAGATGTGGAAGATTTGATCGAAGAATTGGCTTATGCCTTAGACTAACGGTGGGAAGGAAGAGATTCGGATGAAGGTGATCCAGGATATCCGTGAATTGATCGGCAACACGCCGCTCCTGCAATTGAACCATATCGGCGTACCCTCTAAGGTTAAGCTGTATGCGAAGCTGGAATTCGTAAATCCCGGCGGCAGCGTGAAGGATCGCATCGGCATGGAGATGCTGAGGCGGGCGAGGGAAGAGGGGCAGATACGCCCCGGTTCGGTCATCATCGAACCGACGGCGGGAAATACCGGTTTGGGCTTAGCCATAGCCGCCCTCCATGAAGGATACCGCCTTCTTCTCATCGTACCGGAAAAATTTTCTCAGGAAAAACAGATCCTGATGAGAGCGTTGGGAGCGGAGATCATCCATGTTCCGGAGGAAGAGGGAATCGAGGGGGCGATCGCCAAGGCGGAAGAGCTTCACCGGCAGATCCCCGATTCCTATATCCCTAACCAATTTCGGAACTTGGCCAATGTAGAGGCGCATCGTAAGACCGGAGAGGAGATCTACCGGCAGCTCAATGGGAAGGTTGATTTTTTTGTAGCCGGAGCAGGATCGGGAGGGACCTTTACGGGAATCGTTTCTTATCTGAAGGAGCAGAATCCCGATTTGAGAGCCGTATTGGCCGACCCCTACGGGTCGACCCTCGGAGGGGGGGAGAGCGGTTCGTACCGGATCGAAGGGATTGGAAATCATTTTATTCCCGATGTATTTGATGCCGCTCTGGTGGACGAGGTGATCAAGGTTTCCGATGAAGAAGCTTTCGAATACGTAAAGCGGCTCGCCCGAGAGGAAGGGCTATTCGTCGGTTCCTCTTCCGGAGCCAATATGGCGGCTGCGGTTAGGCTGGCGGAACGGGAAGGGATTTCCGGCAATATGGTAACCGTTTTTTCCGACCGGAGCGAACGGTATTTCAGTAAAAACATTTATGGGTGAGGGAGGGGAGGATGATGCAGGATCCTGTTCGTTTCCAAGAGATTTTTAATCAGTGGGCAGAGACCTATGATGAATTCGTGTACAGTAACGAGGGGGAGTATGCAGAAGTTTTCCAAGGATATGACCGCATCCTGGAGAGGACGGTGGAACTTCTCGGGCAAAAGCCGGGAGATACGATTCTGGATATTGGCGCAGGGACGGGAAATCTGGCTTATGTCGCTTGGAAGAAGGGATATCGGGTGATTCCCATCGAACCGAACCAAGCGATGCGGGCAAAGGGAGAGAAGAAGTACCCTGAACTTCCTTTTCAAGATGGGAATTTTTTAGATCTTCCTTTCCCCGATGGGTCCGTTCAGGGAATCATCAGCAGTTATGCTTTTCATCATTTGACGGATGAAGAAAAGGGGGAGGCGATACTTCTCTTTCGCCGGCTCTTGTCCCACGGGGGAAGGGTGGTCATCGCCGATACCATGTACGAACGTGAAGAGGTGAAGGAGAGTCTGCTCAAGGAAGCAAGGGCCAAAGGGTTCAGGAATCTGGCGGAAGATTTGGAGCGGGAGTTTTACTCCACCCATGCGGTCCTTCGTTCTCTTTTCGAACAGGCGGGTTTCTCCGTATCTTTTGAGCCGATGAACCGCTTCGTATGGATATTGCAGGCGGAAAAAAGATGATCCCCATTTGCCTCCCAAATAGGCTTATTTCCCATACACCTTCTAGGCTCTCACACATAACGTGAAAAGAGAAAGCCTAAGGAGGTTATCGTGGTGTCTGACTCGGCATATCGTCAATCCGCTTCGTTTGAACACCGCTTTTGGTTACAGATATTGGGGGATCACAGCCGTTTTATTTTTCATTCCTTCTCTCCGAAGGAAGTCCATCTGGTTCAACGAGCCGGCCACTTGCTTCGAACATTTGATGCTTTATTGGAGGATGCCCGTCGGTCTCTTGCGGATGAAGAGCTGGTTTCTCTAAGCTGGAATAGTCTCCGCTCGGCCCAGGAACTAAGGGATTTTAAATTGGAACTGATCAAGCGTCATCTGGTAGGAAACGTATCGATCAACCTCCCGCCCACTTTTCTCAACCATATGGTGAATGAGCTTGAGGAATATCTGCGCATTCTTCGTGATTTAACCATTGGGGAGGTTCCCCGGGAGGTTCATCCTGTTCATCACCATTTGTTGTGGCTTTCCGATGCAGCAGGGCATTCCGCCACGATGACCGATCTCTTTGATCCCACGGAAAAAAACGTAAAGAAGAAGAGCGAGCAGTTTACTCAGCAGTTTGAGCATTTTTATTTAAAAGCGGTGGAACTGGCCGGGTATCTTCGTACTCATCTCGCCCATTTCCCGGCACTCAACCGTTTTAATCATGACGTGGAGCTGGAGATAAAACTCTTCCAAACCTTTTTGTCCGAGTTGGAAGAGTTGCGGTTAAACGATGAGGCGCTTGGGGTATTCGATCCGTTAATGGCCGATCATATGTTTAGGGAAGAGTGTTATTATTTGACGAAACTTTCTCAAAGCGCCCATGTGAAACAGCCCGTTTGCGATCCTGCGAAGCCAAGGGTGGAAACGGAGTAAGAACTCCAATATTTGTTTTTACAATGACGTGGATAACAATCCGTATTCTCATATCCATTCAGGATATGGGATTTTTTTGATCGGAGTGGGGATCTTTTCGCACGTTGCAGATGAAATGGATTGGAGAATGTTGAGCAAATGCGTGCTAATTCTGTGATACAGCGTGTATGAACGGATGATTTAACCGTTGTTGTGGAGCCCGGGCTTATTGCTTCGCGGTGGAGAGGACCGTTCGATATGCTTGGATGTAACCGTCGACCATCCGGTCTACTGTAAAGTGGTTGGCTACGCGTTCACGGATCCGCTGGCGGTTTAGTTGATCGATATTTGTCAATGCTCGCTCCGCTTCTTCCAGGTTTTGCACGACAAATCCGCCTTGCCCTGGACCGACCACTTCCCGCACGGCGCCGCGGTCCAAGCCGATGACCGGGGTGCCTGTGGCCATCGCTTCAATTAACACTAAACCAAACGGCTCCGGCTGACGCACCAGGTGCAAAAGGGCATAGGTTTCTCGGAACAGGTGCTCTCTACCCTGGGCATCCACTGTCCCTACATAGATGATCCTTTGTCCATCGAGATGAGGGCGGATTTTCTGCTCAAAAAAATCTTTTTCCGATGCTGGAACGGGCCCTGCGATGATCAATCGCCGCCCGCTGCGTCGCGCCAGTTCTATGGCGTGATCCGTGCCTTTTGCGGCGCTGACCCGTCCCAAAAAGAGAAGCGACTCGCCGCCCTGTGGGAAAAAGGGAAAGAGGGAGAGATCGATCCCGTTGTACACATTGGCGACATAGTTTAAGGTGGGAACGGCAGTGCGTTCCGCATGACTGATGGAGACGTAGGGCAGGTGGCGGTAACGTTCAAAGACCATACGGGAGTCATCTTCGAGCATCGCCGCCCCATGCAATGTGGTGAGCATCGGCACCGATAAAAGGGATGCAAAAGGAAGTGGCCAAAAGTTAAGATGGTTGTGCAAGAGATCGATCTTGAGCGCATGCACTGCGCTGAGGGTTTCCCCGATATGGATCTGCTCCCAAGCCCGAGCCGGCCAGCTCGTATGCTCCGCTAAGGCCCCCGGAACCACGGCGTGAAGGTGCGCCGATGTCTTGGCATCGACGGTGGCGAATAAGGTGACCTTGATGCCGCGGGATACAAGCCCTTCAGCCAATTGGGACGCGATCAGCTCCCAGGGACCGTAGGAGTTGGGGGGAATGCGATGGGTGATCGGGGCGAGGATTCCGATATGCATAGTTCGCACCTCACCTTGTTCAGAGCGATTGCGTTTCTTCCTCGATCGTTACCGTATCCTCTCTCTCCGCGTTGAGGAGGAGTCGGTGAGAAATCTTTTTTTGTGCGGCAATCCAGATGGCTTCCGTCATCAGATAACTGAGCAAAGCTTCCGCCCCAGCGTTGGCATTTGGCCCATTGGGCGTCAGTCCATCATAGGCTGCGCCCTCTGCTTCATTGATCATCATCACGCCACGTGTGTTTTGTCCATAAAACCATCCGTGCGCCAGTTGAATCACTTGCCAATAGCGGGATTCTCCCGTTTGCTCCCAAGCGGCACTCGCCGCCAAAGCGATCTTAAAAATTTCTAACGGCTGTTGGTCCCAGGATGCCATCTTGGTTCGATCCCCCCAACCGTCGTTCCCTACCGGTCTTAAATGCGGCGGGTCTCCTGTCGTCATCACGCCGATCAGAAATTCGAGGCTCTCTTTTGCCGCATGCCGGACGGCTTCATTGTCGAGAAGCATTTGGGCTCGCCATAAACCCCAGGGTAAGAGAGCGTTGGCGTACGTGAGAAGGGGTTCAAACCAACGCCAATGCTGATCATGATTTTCTTCATAGAGTCTGAGCAGGCGAGAGGAAAGCGTCTCAAGCAGTTGAAAGCTCAACGTACGCTCGGTCTGTGAGAGGTCTCCGGGGTCGGTTTCGAGCAAGGTGCCGACAGTGGCCAAGGCATAAGCCATGGCCCGCGGCGCTTTGAAATGAAAGGCGTGGGGAAGTGCCTTGAGGTACAGCTCACGACTGAGCTCCCGATGGGCCTGGTGAGGCATTTTATAGCGGGCGTGTGCCAGGGCGTAGAGCGCGCGAGCGTCGCAATCATCGGAGGGGTGCTCCGGTTCTTTTTCGCGAGCGTAAGAAAAGTTATTATGAAAGCGGCCATCTTCTCGTGCGGCCCAAGCTAAGAAGGCTAGATACCGTTCGGACAATGCGAGGAGACGATCGCGCAAAGACGAAGGGGGCAGAAGGTCGGCCCACGTAAGCACGGTGAGCAGGGCACGGGCGTTATCATCGGTGGTATATCCTTCGCCGCGTCGTGGCAGAAGGTAGTGCCCGTGTTCCAAAATTCCCACATCGTCCGTCAAACGAAAGAGATGCCGAAAACGGATGCTCCATTTACCCATGTCGGATCAAGGCTCCCCTGTGGTTCATGAGCTTTTGCAACATGGTGAAAAAAAGGCGTCCCACAAAAGGCCAGCGCATCGTTCGTCCCAACAACTGCATGCGTTGTTCGATGGACCGATGAACTTCCTGATCCGTCAACAGCTCGATGATTTTCTCCGCCCATTGCCGTTTGGCCCCATAGGGAATGGTGAGATCGGGAAAATCCCGCAGCACATCACGGGCATAGGCGTATGGGGTGGTGACGATCGGACGCCCTAAACCGACTGCATAGGCCAGGGTGCCGCTGGTGATTTGCGCCATCCCCGGATAGGGACTGATATACAGATCGGTGACGGTGAGCAGCTCGGTCAGTTCTTCCTCGCTGAAAAAGCGGTTGATAAAACGCACATGATCGTTTAAATGCAAGGATTCGATGCGATCTTGCAGTTGTTGGCGATAGGCTTCTCCTTCCCTTTTTTTCACTTCAGGATGGGTAAGACCTGCGATCACGTAAAGAACATCCGGCGCATAAGGCACGATCATGCTTAAGATGTCCAGAAATTGATCGATGCCTTTGCCGGGGCTTAAAAGCCCAAAGGTTAAAAGGACTTTTCGTCCTTGCAACTTCCATTTGCTTCGCAAATGCGCCGGATCGACGTGAAGCGGCTCCGGTGCCCCGTGTGGGAGGTAATCAATAAGAGATTCGTCCACGCCAAATACTTTCTTAAGCCAGTCGATGCCTAAGCGGTTCATCACCACGATGCGAGTGCTGCGCTCTAGAATCTCTCTTTGTACCGGCGTGTAGGGAAGCCTCTCTTCCGGAAAGACCGTATGAAAGGTGGTGACCACCGGCTTTTTGAGGGCATCGAGAAAATGGAGAATGTATTCCCCGGCTTCACCGCCAAAAATGCCAAATTCGTGCTGCAGACTAACCACATCGATGTCGCTGGCGTTAACCCACTCGGCTGCGGCCCGGTAACCGGAGAGGTCTGTTTTGGACAAGGGGGTAATCTCCGGGGTAGAGAGGGTCCACTGCTCCGGGTAGACCGACAATACAGGCAGTGCGCTCGCCGGTAAGGCTTTGGAGCGCATCATGCCGGAACGCAGGTGTTTCGTGTAGGTGGCAATGCCGCATTTGGTAGGTGGATAGGTGCTGACAAAGAGGATTTTCACGGTTGAACCACCGCTTTCTGCGCGATCGAAGCGTCGGTAGATGGAAGGTCCAAGGAGGGCTTCGAGAACTTTTTGCGAGCGCGTTTGATCACTCCTCCGGAGATCACAAGACCCTCGCCCATCACCGTCGCATCCCCTAGGATGCTATTTTTAATTTGGCAGTGGGCAGACACACGCGCGCCATTCCAGACGATCGTCCGCTCTAGAGTCGTTCCTTCCCCTACCACGACGTTCGCACCGACAACGGCATAAGGGCCGATCACAGCGTTGTCGCCGATCACCGTTCCGTCGCCGATCATCACCGGGGGGCTAAGACGCACCCCTTTGCCGAGGCGGACCTTATGCCCTAAGCGAATGCCGGCATTTCGTTCGGGAGGAAGCTCTGGGATGACAAACTTCCCATCTAAAAGATCCCAATGGGCAATCTTATACCGTTCGGGCGTGCCCATATCCAGCCAGTAGCCTTCGATGCGGTGTCCAAAGACGCCTTCGCCTTGAGCGATCAGGTTGGGAAAAATCTCGCGTTCGATGGAGACTTCCCGGCCTATTGGGATGTAGGATAAAACTTTATGTTCTAATACATAGGCGCCGGCATTTACAAAATGGGAAGGCGCCTGATCACGTCGCGGTTTTTCCACGAAGCGTTCTATGGCTCCATTTTCCTTCAGGGATACGACGCCGTAAGCACTGGGATCATCGACTTCGGTTAGGGCAATGGTAACCGCGCCGCCGTGATCAAGATGTCGCTCCATCATCGCGCCGACATCTAAGAGATGGACCACATCTGCGTTGATCACGATAAAACGTTCTTCCAAAAAGGGTTCAGCATTTTTGATGGCGCCTGCAGTACCTAGAAGCCTCTCTTCTTTGGCGTAGACGATTCTCACGCCAAAACGTTCGCCGTTGCCAAAATGTTGTTCGATGATCTCCGGGAAATGCTTCACCGTCATTACGATGCTTTGCACTCCGGAAGCTTTGAGGTGGGTGACGAGAGATTCCAACCAAGGGCGATTGCCAAGGAGTGCCATGGGTTTCGGCAGATCGTCCGTAAGCGGTTGGAGTCTCGTTCCCAAACCACCGGCCAACAACAAGACCTGCATACTGGCTCCCTCCTCCAACATCCTTAGTATGTTATGCATAGACATATACATAAATAATTATGATCATAAGATTTTTTTCCGTCAAGATTCCGTGAAGCCTCCATACTCGTTCACTTTCCGCTTTGGATTTGGTACTTTGACCTGTAGAGACGTTCAGGGAATCGCCGAGTGTGCCAACTTTTTGCACAGGGTTAGAGTAAAATAATCATTGGTTGAGATGCAGGAAAAAGGTCTTAAAATGTCGAAAAGAGACCTTGTACACCCTTGTTAAGGAGGTCTCTTTTCGTGGAATTATTTAATTACATTAACAGTTTATCGCAACAAGCCGCAGAAGGCAAGATAGACTTTATACAATTTGGAGAAGGAAATCTTCAAGATGGTCAAAGTATTTGGTGCTTTGTTGATGGAAGAAATACTTGAACAAGCCGATGAGCTCATTTTTCAAAGTGAAGAACGAGATGGGAAAAGTGGAGGCATACGCCCAATGGGTATACAAACGCTCTTTGGAGAAATCCTGTATCGGCGGAGGATCTATCAAACAAAGGGGGGGGTGGAGCTACCCACTCGATGAAAAATTAGGGATTGAAAGCAAACAAACCGTAAGTCCTACGTTAAGTCAGATATCGGCATTTTTAGCCACACAGAACTCCTATCGCCAAAGCGCTCGTATCCTAGGACAACTTGAGCTTCATGTAAGTCATCAGCGAATTCACAAAGCGGTCCAAGAACAAGGAGAACGAATCAACAAACACAGAGAACAAATGCCGGAGAACGAAAAGAAGCGGGAAGCCAAGATCGTGCTCGTTGAATCGGATGGGGTCTATGTAAGCCTGCAAGGAAAAGACCGGAAGAAATATGGAACAACCCTGGAAATCAAAAACGGATGTATTTATGAAGGTTGGGAAGCGAAAAACCCGATCAAAAGAGAATACCGGCTTAAGAATCCAAAGGTGATCGCCACCACCAACTCCTCCAAAGAATATTGGCAGAAAGTAGACAACTATCTCCAAAAGACATATGAAATAGAAAAAGTGGGGCTATTCGTTTTTGGCAGTGACGGATCATCCTGGGGAAAAGAAGGGGCTGAGTTTTATGCAGGATCCCTACATCAGATCGACAAATTCCACTTTCATCGATGGGTTAAACAAGTCTTTGGATTTGGGGAGCCTGCAATGCTGGATACGCTAGAAGCCATGATTGAAGGAGATGACAAAGAAGGGTTTAAAAAATGGATGGAAACCAAGAAAAGGGAGGCGAAAGATAGTGAAAAGAGAAAAGAGAGCCAGAAGCTAGAAAAAACGATTCTGAAGAACTGGGAAAGCCTCAAAGACTACCGGAATCGAAGTGACAAAGTACCCGAGGAAGCGCGAGGGATAGGAAACATCGAAAACTTCAATGACCATCTTGTAGCAGACCGAATGAAAAAAAGAGGGATGAGCTGGAGCAAAGAAGGGGTAGAAAACCTGCTGCAAGTTAGAGCGGCTGTCCTCAATGGGGAATGGGAAGGGATTGAAAAGTGGATCTTTAATCTCGGCAAAAAAGAAGACCCTCAGCAAACCAACAAGGTAGACGAAACAGAACAAAAAGGTCCAGGGAGGCCAAAAAGGGGCGAACGTCGTCAGGAAGAGACGGGAGAGTGGTGTCAGGCGCACATGCCTGGTCTGACCGGTCCAAAAGCATGGCTTAGGGAATTTGGACGGAAGATCAATGAGACGATCTCAGCATTATAAAGAAATAAGAACATATAATCTATATATTTTGATGAGTCTAGGCAAAGAGATTTTGTGGATAGGTAAGCGGTTTGTGGCAGAAAACGAATAAGGTGAGTCGTGCCCGAAGGGTCGGAGTGAAGCTAGCGATGTGGAGAGCCTTTACATGGAGAGGCGCCCCTCATTAAGCGATTGCGAAGGCGGGCGCCCCCGAAGGGGGATTATTTCGCCCGCCAGCGTTTTTGGGGAGTATGAGGGGGCGCAGAGGCTCCATGTCAAGGCCACGACTCATAAAAATAAAAAAAACAAGGGGAAAAGCCAATGAGATATTGACAGTAACTTGCACAGGCCGTCATTTGACACCCCCTTCCATCCTTTGTTATACTGATCATGTGCTTAATTTCCGTGAAAAACGGAAAACGGGGGAACCAAGTTTTGGGGCGAATCAGCAGACCGTAAGGCTGTGTAGGGAACCATCTTTCCCGAGTCCGTCAGCTAACCTCGTAAGCGTTAGATGGGGTTATTTTTTTTTATTTTCTTCATGATCTTCCTTTCTTTGATTTTTAAGAATAATATTTTTATCTTTACCCCTCATCTAAGGCTGGAGGTTTCTCCCTGCTTTGTGATGGGGGTTTTGATTTTTTAGAAAGGAGTTTTATCCGTGGAAAAAATCGTGGTTAAGGGGCTTACGAAGATCTTCGGGCCTAGGCCGGAGGAAGCCCTGGAACGCCTAAAAAGGGGAGAAAAGAAAGAGAAGATTTATGCGGAGACGGGGATGACGGTCGGGGTGAACCAGGCTACTTTCGAAGTAAACGAAGGAGAATTTTTCGTGATTATGGGGTTATCGGGAAGTGGAAAGTCAACCTTGATTCGTCTCATGAACCGTCTCATCGAGCCCACTGCCGGTCAGATTCTGATCGACGGAGAAAATGTGGTAGAGATGGGGAAGAGGGAGCTTATTGAATTACGAAGGAAAAAGGTGGGGATGGTCTTCCAGCATTTTGCCCTCTTTCCCCACCGATCGATTTTAAAAAACGTCACCTATGGTTTGGAAGTGCAAGGAATCCCGAAGCATGAGCGGGAGGAGAAAGCCTTAGCCGCTTTAGAAACGGTCGGATTAAAGGGATATGAAGGGAGCAAGCCGGATGAACTGAGCGGCGGAATGAAACAACGGGTGGGCCTCGCCAGGGCATTGGCGAATAATCCGGACATACTTCTGATGGATGAAGCCTTTAGCGCCCTTGATCCTCTCATTCGTAAAGAACTGCAGGAGGAGATGATTCAGCTTCAGGAACGGCTTCATAAGACGATTCTCTTTATTACCCACGATCTGGATGAGGCGTTAAAACTGGGGGATCGGATCGCCATCATGAAGGATGGGGAGATCGTCCAGATTGGCTCTCCGGAGGAGATTTTGAAGAATCCCTCCAACGAGTATGTGGAGAAATTCGTCCAAGATGTGGACCGTTCGAAAGTCTTATTAGCCTCCCATGTGATGAAGAAACCGGACGTGGTCGCCACCTGGAGGGAGGGACCTCGGGTGGCGATTCACAAGATGGAGGAGCAGGGGATCTCCAGTATTTTCGTGGTAGATAAGGAAAGGAAGTTAAAGGGATTGTTAACCATCGATAACGCCTTGCGAGCCGTTCAAGAAGACCGGTGGGTGGATGAGTACCTGATCGATGAATTCCCGACCACTTCGCCGGATACACCCCTTCGGGACCTGATCGGTGTGGCGGTCAAGACAAAGTACCCGATCGCGGTGGTGAAGGAGGAGCGGCTGGTGGGCATCATCGTCCGTGTCTCCATTCTTTCAGGGCTTGCACTTGGCATGGAAGAGAAGGTGGAAGCGAAATGAATTTTTTTGAACTGCCATTGGCCGATTGGACCAATGCATTTGTAGAGGATTGGCTCATCCCTGTTCTGGGTGGCTATTTTAATGCGATCGGGAGTTTCATCTCTTTACTCCTGGAGGGTTTCCAGTCCTTTTTAATGGGAATCCCGCAAGTGATCATGGCCCTGCTCCTGATCGTTCTGGCATGGCGGACGGCGGGGAAAGGAGTGGCGGTATTTACTTTGGTGGGTCTGCTTTATCTCGGGTCGGTCGATCTCTGGGAAGAAGGAATGCAGACCCTCGCCATCGTCCTGGTTGCCACCCTCTTTTCACTAGTCATTGGGATTCCTGTGGGGATTTGGAGTGCGAAATCGGATTGGGTGGAACGGGTGGTTCGTCCGATCCTGGACTTTATGCAGACACTTCCTAGTTTTGTCTATTTGATTCCGATGATCCTCTTGTTTGGAATTGGCGGTGTTTCTGCGGTGATGGCCACCTTCGTTTTCGCCACGCCTCCCGCGGTTCGACTGACCAACCTTGGCATCCGCCAGGTACCCTCCGATGTGGTGGAGGCTGCTCAAGCTTTTGGTTCAACCCCTTGGCAAATCCTCACCAAGGTGCAACTCCCCCTTGCCCTCCCCACCATGATGGCCGGGGTGAACCAGACGATCATGATGGCTCTATCCATGGCCGTCATTTCTGCGATGATCGGGGCGTCGGGTCTAGGCTCGGTGGTTCTCTCAGGGATCTCCCGGGTGGATGCGGGACTGGGCCTCACCGGCGGGTTGGGGATCGTGGTGCTTGCCATTATTTTAGACAGAGTGACGGAAGGGTTGGGGAGAAAGAATCAATCATCATAAAAGGAGTGTTGCAGGTATGAAGAAAAGTTGGAACAAAGCGGTGTTACTCGGATTAGGGCTTTTTCTCTTTTTGGCCGGCATCGTAACCGGGTGCGGTTCAAACGGTGGGAATGTTCAAACGGGAGCAAGCGGCGGCTCCTCCGGAACGAAGCCGACCATCACCTTTGGCGTAACGCCATGGACCAGTACCATTCCACCCACGCAGGTAGCAAAGGCGATTTTGGAACAGATGGGCTACACGGTGAAATTGCAGGATGCCGATGCCGGGGTGGTTTATGCCGGATTGTCCAAAGGGGATATTGATGTATTCATGGATGCCTGGCTCCCCGATATGCATAAGAATTATATGGAGAAATATCAGGGTTCCATCGAAGATGTGGCCGTCAGTTATCCCGATGGGGAGTTGGGCTGGGTGATTCCCGCTTATGTGGAAGGAATCGAGTCGATTGAAGATCTAAAAGGAAAAGAGGAGTTATTCGGGAAGAAAATCTATGGGATTGAAGAGGGGGCGGGGATGACCATCACCTCCCGGGAGATGATTCAGGCGTATGGGTTGGATCTGGAGTACCAGGCTTCCAGTGAGCCGGGCATGTTAACCCAGGCGAAGCGGATGATTTCCGCGAAGAAACCGATTCTATTCCTAGGGTGGAGGCCCCATTCCATGTTCGTCCGGTGGGATCTGAAGGTGCTCAAGGACCCGAAGGACTTCTTTAAAACCTCCGAGGTCCATGTGCTGGTCCATAAGGGATTTGATCAAAAGGCTCCTGAGGCGTATCAGTTCCTGAAAAGATGGAGCATTCCCGTCGAGGATGTGGAAAAGATGATCCTCAACATTGAGGATGGAGCTAAGCCGGAAGACGTCGCGAAGGAGTGGATCAAGAATAATCAGGATAAGGTAAACCAGATGATGGGAAAATAAAGGAAGAAAGGAGGACAGATTCACTCTAATCTGTGCTCCTTCTTTCTGTCCGTTGCAACCTGATATATCGAAACCGATCATCGGTATCGTATGGTTGGTAACTACCCTGTTATTCTCGCTTTCGTCGATTCTGATGGTGATAATGAAAGATTGGTGGTTTCTATTCGGTTTCATTGGGGTATTGCTCTCACAAAAACTTTATCGATTATCATAACGGATGATTTGATTGAACCGCAAAGGTTGGCGAGTTGGCTTTCTTTTGGTAGAATATTTATGCTTCTCCCTATATTTAGCATCAACTTGAAGGAGGGTTATTATGAAGTGCGAGGTATGTGGTCATGATAATGCGGAGAATGCCGTATTCTGCGCTCAATGCGGCACATTGTTGAGAGATGCGGGAAGTGATGGGGTTCGCGAAGAGGTTGGTAAAGGAAGTGGCGAAGTACCAAAGGGCAACCAATGGACGGATGAAGCGAAGCGTATCTCGAGGAATTTTTTCGAGTTCTGTATGGGTAATTTAAGAAGCCCTTCCCAATTTGTGAAAGAAGTGGATCGGAACCAGCTTCTCAACGGTATTATTGTCATGATTCTCTTATCCCTCATCCCGCCGCTTTTTATGTACCTGTCAATGGTAAATACGCCATTTCGATCATTTGTTCGCATTTCCTTTTTTAATGTGGTGATTCAACCGTCCGTCTTTCTATTCCTCTTCTTCTTACTGATCACCGGGCTATTGTTCGTCGCTGTCAAGATGAAAGCGTTGGCCGATTTCCAAACGGTTATGGCCCGCTTCGGTGCCTCTCTAGTCTTGCCGGCCGCTTTTTCTCTTGCTGGTCTTGTTCTTGGCATTCTTTCAGCGCAGTTAACCATGTTCTTCATGGGATTCGCCTATATCGGTATACTTCTATCGATCTACATCACGTTGCAATCCTTTCAGCGGAATATGGTAAGCCGTCCCATCGATGACCTCTACTACTTTTTTGCCATTATCCTTGTTCTCATCATCATCGCAAGTATGTTCGCACAATCGATGGTCAAACATATTATTGGCCAGATCATGGTCCCATCTTTGTTCTAAATTGTATGGAGGATGAAGGGATGGTTCAATCGTTGTTCTTAGCGCATGGCGCTCCCACGTTGGCGTTGGAGGAGAATGCGTACACCCGTTTTTTGGAGGAGTTAGGCCGGAAGATGGGAAAACCTGATGCCGTTGTGATCTTTACGGCTCATTGGATAAGCCCTGTGCTATCCGTAACTTATCGGGATGATGCTTACGAAACCATCCACGATTTCGGCGGATTTCAGGAAGAGTTATACGCGATGGAGTACCCGGCGAAGGGTTCAACGGAAACGGCCTCCAGACTGAAGAATATATTTGAACAGGTAGGTATTCCTGTAAAACTGGATTCTTCACGAGGATTGGATCATGGATCTTGGGTGGTATTGCGCCGCATGTATCCTGCCGCCGACATTCCCGTGGTACAGGTCTCCGTCAACCCGGCATTGCCGATGAAGGAACAATATTTCATCGGAGAGTGCATCCGTCAATTAAGGGAAAAGGATATATTGCTCATCGGGAGTGGGGGGACGGTTCATAATCTGTTTAGCATCGAATGGGGAAGACGGACACCGGTTAGCTGGGCGGTGGAATTTGATGATTGGTTGGTGGAAAAAGTGCTCGCCAAAGATCTGGATGCTTTATTTCATTATGATCAATATGCTCCACACGCCCGCCGCGCCGTACCAACCCCTGAGCATTTCATTCCGCTTTTCATTGCGATGGGAAGCGGAGGACGGGAGACTCCGGAGCTCCTGCACCGAAGCTACGATTTCGGAAGCCTTAGCCACATCTGTTTTTCGTTCTGAGGCTGCAATGGATCGATAACACCCGCCGGCATCTTACGGGGAGATGTTGGTGGGTGTTTTATCTTCATTCTCTTCTTCCTCTTTCTTATTGCTCACCAGATATTGAATTCCCCTTTGTTCAAATTCCGTCATCCATTTGCGGAAAGCTTAAAGCGACTCCCTGACTACCCTTGTAGAAGGGGCCTCCAACCGGTCGGATGATCCGTTTTCCCCTTCGTAGAAAAACCTATATATTCTCATCCTTCCTGTACTATAATAAAAACGAATTATAAGTTAAAGGAAGGTTGCGGACAAATTTCCCGAAATCACAGACTTTGACGGTTCAAATCAGGATCATCCTTCCGCAATGAGGGACAGATGTCCTGGTAGCATTGTGTAGAATCCGGTATGATAGGAGTGGAAAGCGTGTTGCACCCTGAAATTCATGAAGTGATGGAGCGTTATCCCGAGCTCTACGAGATCCTTAAGCATTGCCCCTATGAGGTTTTACGGGAGTGGGAGTTTTACCAATATGAGCCAGGCAGATTGATCTGCCAACAAGGAGAGGTGCAAGACCGTCTTTTCATCGTCGTCGAGGGATTGCTCGACATTCATATCTTGGCTGAGAATGGAAGGAAATATACCCAGGCTGTTTATCGACGAGGAGATATTGTTGGGGAATTGGAAATCTTTGAGGGAAAGCCTTTTGTCAGCAATGTGGAAGCGCTGACAGAGGTAAAATTGATCGGATTACCCCGGGACCTTTTCCTCAAATGGATCGAGTTGGATCATCATTTCACCCTTTATCTTCTGCGAAAAGTGACGCGCCTCTTCTACGATCTGTCGCAAAAAGCGGGAGAAGATAAGCTTTATTCCCTCTACCACCGCATCTGTCGCCATCTGCTCTCCCATGTGGAGGGAAGAAGGCAGAATGGGGAGGAGATCAGGGTTGTAATGGACAAGCAGAAGCTCAGCCAGCAGTTGGCGGTTACACCCCGCAGCATCAACCGGGTCTTGCAAGAATTGAAGCAGAAAGGGATTCTTGAATTGGACAGCCACACGTTGAGAGTGAAAGACATTGAAAAGTTAAGAAAAGAGGAGATGCTCAGCAAATATGATTAGTGAGAGGGAGAAAAGCATGCACGTTGAAGTACAACCGCACATTCGCATTGGGGAGATCGAAGCGAAGTATGCAGTGCTTCCGGGAGATCCCGGCCGTGTGGAACGAGTGGCGCGGTATTTGGACGATCCTCGGGAGGTGGCCTACAACCGGGAATACAGGTCTATTCTGGGGAGGTACAAAGGAATTCCGGTGTTGGTGATCTCGACAGGCATTGGCGGGCCTTCCGTAGGCATTGCCGTGGAAGAGCTGCGCCGCATCGGGGTGACCACCATGATCCGGATCGGCAGCTGCGGCGCATTGCAACCGGGTATGCGGTTGGGAGACTTGGTGATTGCAAACGGTGCCGTGCGCAATGACGGGACATCGGATACCTATATTGAACGGGGATATCCTGCCATTCCCAATACGGATCTTCTCATGACGCTCCTTGAGACGGTGAAAGGGATGGGATTTCCTTATGTGTGCGGGCTTGTGCGCAGCCATGACAGTTTCTACACCGACCTGGAGGAAGAGATTGATCGCTTCTGGGGTGCGAAAGGAATCGTCGCCTCCGATATGGAGACGGCTGCCCTGTTTGTCATCGGCGGTTTAAGGAAACTCCGCGTCGCTTCCATTCTCAATGTGGTCGTGGAGGCGGAAGGAGAACTGGAAAGGGGGATCAATCAATATGTAGAAGAAGGGAACATGTCGGTTGTCGGGGAGGAAAGGGAGATCCAACTTGCCTTGGAGACGATTTTCGCAGATGCGAATCAAAAGTAAAAGCAAAGGAGGAACTGAAGATGAAAAGGAGAAGTGTATGGTCATTTCAATTCACGACGGCTGCCCTGGTCTTAATTCCTGCGGCGGTGGGGATTAACTACATCGGCAAGCTGTTTGCCGGCGTCCTGAAACTCCCGCTCTGGCTTGATTCGATCGGAACCGTGTTGGCGAGCATGTTGGCCGGTCCGATCATCGGCGCCATTTCGGGGGCGATCAATAACATCATCTACGGGCTAACGATGGATCCCATCTCTTTCGTATACGGGATTACCAGCATCTTCATCGGTCTGGTCGCTGGGATTATGGCCTACAAGGGCTGGATCGAAAATTGGGGTAAAGCGATCGTTGCGGGGCTTGTGGTCGGTTTGACGGCCGTGATCATCTCAACGCCGCTTAATGTATGGTTTTGGGGCGGACAGACGGGGAACTTCTGGGTAGATGCACTCTTTGCCGCAGTCATGGCTAACACCAATTCGATCTGGCTTGCCTCTTTTCTCGATGAACTGGTCGTGGATCTCGTAGACAAAGTATTGGTCGTATTGGTTAGCTACGCGATTTATAAAGGGTTGCCTCGCAGCATTCTGCAACTTTATACCGGCGACCATCACGTGGAGAGCTTGGACAAATAGGTGGATGGAAAGGGAGGGGTGTAGGTAGACGTGAAATCGATCAGCTTATACGTCGATCGGCAGTCGTTCTTGCATCGCATTGATCCTATATCCAAAATTTATTACATTATCGTGGCGATCCTCGTTCCCATTTTATTCCCCTCCCTCACCGTGGCCTTTGCGGTGATGGTCATAAGCCTTATTCTGCTCTTTCTGGGGAAAGTGGTTCGACAGACATTGCCGGTCTATGGGTTTGTCTTCTTCATCCTGATTACCGTCCTTATCATACAGACGCTCTTTTACCCCGGCAACGAAACGCCCGCCTACCGCATCGGTCAGATCGTGCTTTACCGGGAAGGATTCCTCTACGCCCTTACCATTTCCTTTCGGGTGATCAATATCGTTACTTCGTTTCTGATCCTCGTCTTTACCACGAAGCCCGCCGATTTGGTGGAATCACTGGTACGGAAAGGATTGTCGCCCCGTTTCGGATATGTGATCGCCTCCGTCTTCCAAATCGTACCGGAAATGATGTCCACCATGGGAAGGATTACCGATGCCCAGCGTTCCAGAGGAATGGAGACGGAAGGAAAATTAAGCGTCCGCATGAAGGCTTTCCTCCCCCTGATCGGTCCGGTTGTGCTAAGTTCCCTCCTCAACGTGAAGGAGCGGGCCTTGGCTTTGGAGGTAAGGGGCTTTAACGCAAAGGGAAAGAAGACGTTCCTGAATGAGGAAAAAAACTTTCTCGCTCCGACGGCGGTCCAATGGAGCCTCCTCGCCGTTATTCTCATCGCGATCATTTGGAGGATCATTCAATGAAGAAGGTCATGGTAGAGCATTTGAAATATCGCTATCCGGGTACTGAGAAACTCGCCCTCGATGACGTATCCTTTGAAGTGGAGGAGGGGGAGTTGATCGGGATCGTGGGGCGGAACTTGTCCGGCAAATCTACTTTGGCGCAGGCGATCGTGGGGCTGGTACCCCACTTTTACCGCGGCGCGTATGGCGGCAAAGTGATCGTCGACGGGATCGAGGTGCTGCATAGCACGGTGAGCGATATCTCGCGGAAGGCGGGTATCGTCTTCCAAAATCCGTTTACGCAGGTGACCGGTTCAAAACTTACGGTTTATGAAGAGGTCGCCTTCGGGCTGGAAAATCTGGGCGTGCCCAGGTCCGAGATGATAGAACGGATCGATGAAGCCTTAACTCTTCTGGGGATTTATGATTTCCGCCATGCCAATCCTTTCGACCTGTCCGGAGGGCAAATGCAGCGCATGGCGATTGCCAGTATCATCGCCATGCGTCCGGAAGTGATTATTCTCGACGAACCTACTTCGCAACTCGATCCGCAGGGAACGGAAGAGGTGTTCCAGGCGGTGCAGCGCTTAAGCCGAGAGGGAATGACGGTGCTGCTCATCGAGCATAAACTGGAGAAAGTGGCCCGTTATGCGGATAAAGTCCTATGGCTCGACGAGGGGAAAGTGGTGGCATATGACACCCCTTCCAAAGTCTTCTCTAGGGATGACTTGGAAGAACACGGCCTTGCGGCGCCCATCTATACGCAGATCTGCAAGGCGCTCAAACGTAAATCGCCGGACGGCGAGACCTATCCGGTTACGCTCGAAGGGGCTTATGAGGTGCTGAAGAGATGGAATTGATTCGTGTAGAAGAAGTATCATTTGCCTATCTTCCCGGCAAACCGGTTCTGGATCGGGTCACTCTCCGCTTCGACCGCCGCTCCACGGCGATCATCGGACAAAACGGAGCGGGGAAAACGACGTTGGTCAAGCTGATGAAAGGGTTGTTAAAGCCCTTTGACGGCGAGATCCTGATCGGAGACCTTTCCGTGAAAAAGGTGACCGCCGCATCTTTGGCCAAACGGATCGGCCTTATCTTCCAAAACCCCAATGACCAGATCTTCAAAGGGAATGTCTTGGAAGAAGTGATGTTTGGTCTCCTAAACATCGGCGTGGAACGGGAGGAAGCCAGGGCAAGGGCGATCCGGGCCTTGGAGATGGTGGAGCTGGAAGGGAAGAGGGATATGAATCCCCATGACTTAAGCCTGTCGCAAAAGAAACTGGTTTCGATCGCGGCGGTCGTGGCGATGGATCCGGAAATCATCATCTTTGACGAGCCGACGATTGCCCAGGATCATGCCGGCAAAGAGCGGATTAAGGAGATCATCCGCCATCTCGATGAGAAGGGGAAGCTGGTCATGACCATCATCCACGATATGGACTTTGTCGCCGAATGTTTTGAACGGACCGTGGTGATGAATCGGGGGAGAGTTCTGTTAGATGGCCCGACGAGAGAGGTTTTTTCCAGGGAGGAGGTACTAAAGGAGGCTTATCTCGAACCGCCGGCGGTGGCGCAGCTCGGCAAGCTGCTTGGTCTTTCGGAAACATTCCTGACGACGAAAGAGTTTATCGCCCACATGGAGGGACGAAAAAAGGGGTAATTCCCCTTCATGCCGGCATGGGGTTTGCGATCATCGATAGAAATGCCGCCCAGCAGGCGGCTTTTTTAAAACTTTCATGTAGCGGAAACTTCAGATAGACGTTCATCGGTACAAAAACACATCCCTTGCTTTTTTCTATCCTTACAAGGTATGGGAATTTCCTCTCACGAACAGATCCTTGAGGGTAAAATGAACACAGGGGGCGGTTGGAGAATCAACTTCCTCCTTCTCCTCAAAGGCCTGATGGAGCTGAAAGTGGAGGTTTTGGGGCGGTTCTTCTTTCTCTTCTTTTCTCATTTTCTCCCGCCTTCCATATAAAGATAATTCGATTCTATCATGGGTGGAATGAACCGTTAAGGGAGCAGGGGAAGCACTTCGTTTGAGGAGCGGGGAATTTTGCATGCTCAAACCGGATTGACAAACCTTTGATGGAGATCTATGATGGATAGTGAAAGTGGTACTGACCACATGACGACATGATAAACAAGCTGCATCCTGTTACGATTATAGGACAGTCGAATCGGAGTGTGATCCTTCTGATGGCCACCATCGATAAAAACAGTCGAATCCCGCTTTATTATCAATTGATGGAGATTATTATTGAGGAAATAGAGTCGGGAAAACTTCAGGAACATGATCAATTGCTGCCGGAGAGGGAACTTTGTGAAAAATACGGGATTAGTCGCGCTACCGTGAGACAAGCGATTCAAGAATTGGAAAAAGAAGGATATCTTTATAAACGGCACGGAAAAGGGACGTTTATCTCTCCCAAAAAAGTGAAACAAGACTTGATCCGTTTCTACAGCTTTACCGAAGAGATGAAGAAACTTGGGAAAACCCCTTCCTCGAAAGTGATTGATTTTGAAATTCTTGAAAGCGACATTCATATTGCGAAAAAAATGAATATATCAGAAGGGGAAAAAGTATATAAATTTACACGCCTACGGATGGCCGATGATCAACCGATGATGCTGGAGACGACCTATCTACCGTTTCAACGCTTTCCCGACATTACGCAACAGGAGCTTGAACAAAAGCCCTTATATGATATCTTGTCCGAACGATTTAAGGTAAGCTTTACAATGGCGGAGGAAAGTTTTCAACCCGTCAATACGAGAAAAAACGAGGCAAAGCTTCTCGATTATGGAGATCACCTTCCCAGTATGCTGATTGAAAGAATCACATACGATAAATTGGGCATTATTGAATATACGAAGGGAATTGCTAGAGGAGACCGATTTAAATACAGGGTGGTGTTAAATTATTAAAATAAAGGACATGATAAAAAAAGGAGAAGACAAAGTAGATGGTTTTTAAGTGATAATGAGGTCATGACGAGTGGATGTCCTATTCACTTTCATAGGAGAAGGAGAGGGTAACGATGCAGGCAGTATTGGGATATGATGACGCCCGTTTGAAGGAGATTCAGGGATTCGCAACGGCCAAGGAAATTGAGCAACAGCCGAGAGTTTGGAAAGAAACCGTGGAGATCGTTAAGAGAAATCGTGGGAAAGTCAAACCTTTCCTAGATAAGGTATTAAGTCTGGAGAATATTCGGGTGATCTTTACAGGTGCAGGAACATCCGCTTATATTGGGCACACCCTCGTTCCTTATCTAAACAAAAAATTTGCCCTACGAATGGAAGCGATTGCTACGACGGAGATCGTCTCTGATCCGGAGAGCTATTTACTCCCAGATGTCCCTACGTTGCTCATATCCTTTGCCAGGTCCGGCAACAGTCCGGAAAGCGTGGCGACGGTAAACTTGGCGGAGCAAATGATAAAGGAGCTTTACCAGATTGTGATTACCTGCAACCCTGAAGGGGAGTTGGCTAAAAAGACGGAAGGCAATCCCAACAAGATCCTGCTCTTAATGCCGGAGGATTCAAACGACCAAGGTTTTGCCATGACCAGCAGTTTTAGTTCTATGGCGATGGCTGGCCTGCTCATCTTTGAAAACCTTGATGAGATCGAGGAGGTGATCGATCGCATCGCAAAGGATGGAGCGCGGGTGCTGGAGAGGTACTCGGCCCCTCTTAAAGAACTGGTGAAGGAAGATATAGAACGCGTCGTCTTTCTCGGCTCTTCCGTCCTTAAAGGCCTCGCCACCGAATCGGCGTTAAAAGTGTTGGAATTGACGAGGGGAAGAGTGGTAGGAGTATATGAATCTCCATTAGGGTTAAGGCATGGCCCTAAAACGATTATCAACGAAAAGACGCTTATTTTCTCCTATCTTTCGACTCATGAATATACCCGTCGGTATGAGATGGATTTGCTGAAAGAATTATCGTCGGAGAAAAAGTATCTCAAACTGGTTGCGATTGCTCCCGGCCCAAATGACGAAATCGAGCGTATGGTTGATGCATTCTGGCCTATCCAGGACGAGACGCCAACGTATAGGGACGATGTTTATCTGATCTTCAATTATGTATTATTCGCCCAGATGTTCGCTTTGTTTAAATCGATCCAATTGGGAATCACACCGGATAATCCTGATCCGGAGGGGAGTGTGAACAGGGTCGTCAAAGGGGTGATCATCCATCCTTTTACGCCCGACATCCCCAATAGGCAACCATCATAAGGCATCGGCATCAGGCTTTTACGTCCTTTGTGTTAGACTTTCCAAGGCCAATCAATGAGGGGGGATTTTTATGGGTACGCCAAACATTTTACTGACACGCATTGATAATCGACTGGTCCACGGGCAAGTGGGGGTGACGTGGACCACGTCATTGGGGGCCAACTTATTGGTGGTCGTCGATGATCAAGTGGCAAAGGATCCCTTGCAGCAGCAATTGATGGCGGTTACAGCAGAATCTGCGGGGGTGGGAATCCGTTTTTTTACCGTGGAGCATACGATCAATATCATTCATAAAGCGGCACCCTCACAAAGAATCTTTATCATCTGCCGAACACCGGAAGAGGTAAAAAAATTGGTAGACGGGGGGGTGCCGATCAAAGAAGTAAACGTGGGCAATATGCATTTTTCCCAAGGGAAACGGCAAATCAGCAAAAAAGTTTACGTCGACGACAAAGATTTGGAAACTCTTCGCTACCTTCAATCAAAAGGTGTTCATGTGTTTATCCAGGATGTTCCTGGTGACCCCAAAGAGTATATCGAATAAGGAGGGATTCGCATGCATGACATTACGTTGATGCAAGGAATTGCATTAACGATCATGGCCATCATCGTGGGTGTCGATTTCTGGTTAGAGGGTTTATTTATCTTCAGGCCTATTATTGTAAGCACTTTAACCGGAATCATTTTAGGGGATTTGCAGACGGGTTTAATCGCCGGGGGATTGACCGAACTTGCCTTTGCCGGACTTACACCTGCAGGGGGGACCCAACCGCCTAACCCCATTTTGGCCGGTGTGATGACCGTAGTGATCGCATACACAACGGGAATTGATGCAAAAACAGCCATAGGTCTGGCTCTTCCTTTCAGTTTCTTAATGCAATATATCATCCTGTTTTACTACTCCAGCTTCTCCCTCTTTATGGCGAAGGCTGATCGATATGCGGAAGAGGCAAATACGAAGGGTCTCGTGCGGCTCAATATCTTGACCACCTCGATTGTAGCCGTAACCTATGGTGTCGTCGTATTCCTCAGCACCTATGTGGCCCAGGATCTTATGAGGGCTTTGGTGACCTCCATGCCCGCATGGTTAACCCATGGATTCGAAATTGCAGGAGGAATTTTGCCTGCCGTCGGTTTCGGAATGCTCTTAAAAGTGATGTTGAAAGGTCAATATGTCCCATATTTGATCGTAGGATTTCTCATTGCCTCCTTTATCCCTTTCTCCAATGTGTTGCCCGCAGCATTGGCAGGAACCGCTTTCGCATTATACGAATATTACACCTCAAGGGATAAAGCCGCACCTGCGCAGAAAATGGCCGTAGAAGGGGATGATTACAGTGAAGGAATCTAAGAAAGTTCTTACCAAGAGGGATATAACGAAGTTGGGACTGATCTCTTCCTTTCTGCAAGCCAGTTTTAACTATGAAAGGATGCAAGCAGGCGGTTTTACCGCTGCCCAGCTGCCGTTCCTAAAGAAGATTTACAAGGACGATAAAAAAGGCCTCTCTGAAGCCATGAAGGATAATCTGGAATTTATTAATACCCATCCCAACTTTGTTGGCTTTTTGATGGGACTGCTCCTCTCACTGGAAGAAGGGCGTGAGGACAGAAGCCTGATCAAAGGGTTGAAGGTGGCATTGTTTGGACCCTTGGCCGGAATTGGGGACGCGATATTCTGGTTTACCATTTTACCTATCGTTGCCGGTATCAGCGCCTCTTTTGCAGAACAGGGGAGCATATTGGGCCCCATTCTCTTCTTTTCCGTCTATTTGACCATATTTATCTTACGCATTGTGTGGACTCACCTCGGATATAATTTGGGGGTGAGGGCGATTGAAAAAATTAAGACAGGTTCCCAGACGATCTCCAGAGCGGCAACCATTCTAGGCGTTACGGTGATCGGGGCCTTGATCGCTTCTTACGTTCACATCACCGTTCTTTCTGCGATTCCCATCAATCCGGAGCACACGGTATCCTTGCAGAAAGATTTCTTTGATAAAATATTCCCCAATATTTTGCCCATGGCATATACGTTGCTGATGTTTTATTTCCTGAAAAAGAGAAGGGTGAATCCGACCGTTTTAATTGTTGCGACCTTTATCTTTGCCGTCCTCATGTCTTTCTTGGGAGTGCTATAAGATGAAGACGATCCTGATTCTTTGCGGGCATGGGAAGTACGCCTCAGGGGTAGGCTCGACGCTGGAAATGTTGGCGGGGCATCATGATGATTTACACTATCTGGATTTCACGGAAGATGAGACCGATGTGACCTTGAAGGAGAAAATGATCCGTATCGTGAAGGAACACGATGGGGCGCAAGTTTTGTTTGTCTGCGATCTTTTGGGCGGTACGCCTTATAAGGTTTCGGCAGAAATTGCAAATTTTAATCCCCATATGGAGGTGGTGGCCGGCTGTAATATCGCCTCCATCATGGAATCCCTTTTTCAAAAAGATGCTTTTCCAATTCAACAGTTGGCAGATTTCATCGTAGATGCCTCAAAACAAACGACGGTGAGGTTCCGAAAGTTAACGGGGAAAGAGGCAACCTTCGAAACGAACAACGAAGAGGGAATCTAAAGGGAAAAAACGGCAGGGTTGTTTAAACCATAGAACAACTCTGCCGTTAAAAATGAGGTGCGTCCGGATGAGAATTTTAGGGATAAACATTGAAGAACTCAAGAGAGTGAAGGGTTACCATACCTGTTTTGAGATGGCGAACCAGCCTGATTTATGGCGGGAAGGGGTGAAGATCGTCGGAGAATATAAAGAGAAGATCGAATCCTTTTTGAATCAAGTAAATGGGGTGGAAGGATTAAAAATCTATTTGGTCGGTGCGGGCAGTTCTGCCAAAGCCGCCTCCATTGTGCAAAATTACCTGCAACGGGTTACGGAGAAGGAAGTGGTCTCTGTTCCATCCACTACGTTCATCACCCATTCGGATCATTACATTCGGAGTGACACCCCCTTATTGTTGGTTTCATTTAGCAGCTCGGGAAATACGACGGAAGCGTTGGAAGCCATACGCATTTTTAAAGAGAAAAGCAGGAAGGTGTATCAACTATTACTTATTTGTTCTGAGGAGGGGGAAATTGTAAAAAAATATGCCCGGGAGGAGGGGGTTTTGTATGTTCCTATCCCCAAAGGGACAAAGGGAAGGAGTTTTGCCGCAACGGGAGAATTTACCTTATTGATCCTATATGCGTTGATGATTTTTGATATTCATCGATACGATTATTATAAAAAAATGTTTGATCCTATTATATCGGACGCCGAGAGGTTCTTCCGGGAAGAGATCTATAAAGTGCATGCCGTTGCCAACCGGAATTACGATACGATCGTTGGCCTAGGGTCCGGCGCATTGCTTTACTTGGCCTCAGAGATGTGCTTAAAAGTTAGCGAATTGACCGGAGGTCTTCAGAGCACCGAATACCATTCCATCTTAGAATTTAGACATGGACCGAAATTAATCATGAATTCCCGTTCATTGCTCACCTTCTTTTTTAGCCCGGATCCCCATGCCAAGCGGTATGAAGTCGATATGCTCAAGGAATGCTACCGGGATAAAAAAAATAGCTATATTGCGGCGCTCTCCATGGACTACGACGAAGAAATTGATGAGAATAGCGATATATATATTTACTTCAACGAAGGGAAGTTTGCGTACGTGGATGAATCCCATGTGGTCTTCCAATATTCCTTATATTTGCAGGCTCTCGCGATCTTGAAATCGATTCAGCTTAATATCTCCCCCGATCAGCCGGACCGCACCGGCGCAGTTCATAAGGTTGCACAGGGAGTAAACCTATATAGAAAAGAATAAAGGGGAGTTGAAGTTGAAATATACATTATTGGCATTAGATCTTGACGGGACGCTCTTTTCATCCGACATGAGTATCCTTCCCCGAACGAAAAAAGTGATCCTGGATGCGATCCGGGATGGGCTTACCGTCACATTGGCGACGGGACGGTCTTTTACTTTTGCTAAGGAAGTGGCGAAAGAGCTTGCGATTGAAGCGCCGCTTATAACCCACGACGGAGCGTTGGTTGCGGCGCAGTTGGACCATCCTTTATCGATGCATAAATTGTCGAACAGCACCGTCCAAAAAATCATCAAAATCCTTTTGGCGTACCCATTAAGATTTGAACTGCAGCATGATCCCCTTTCCATTGTAAATTATAAACGTCCCTTGGTTGATCCAATGAAGAGCGATTCATATAAAATGCTTGAATATCTGGGGACCCGATACGTTTCCAATAGGGATATTGTTTCATATTTGCAGACGTCGAAATTAGAACCGCATAAAGTTTCCGTTTCTGCCGATACTGAACAAACGCTGGAAGAGGTTAAAGAAGCATTGTTGGCCCATCTATCGGATGAAATTCGTATAACGAATGCAGGATTTGGAGTGGAAATCGTACCGAAAAATATATCAAAGGCGTATGGCTTAAAGGTCTTGAGCGCCGCATTGGGGATCTCTCCTTCGGAAATCATCGCCATCGGCGACAATTACAATGATCTGGAAATGTTTCAATTCGCCGGACTGAGTATTGCTATGGCAAATGCGCCGCAGGAAGTGAAAAATAGAGCCAAATATGTTACTCGTTCTAATGATGAAGATGGCATCGCGTTCGCGATACAAACGTTTTTTTATGGGGATGAAATCATGAAAGAAGCAAGGGGACTAGGCAGTTAATGGTCTGTACGTCATGATGCCATCGTCTTCAATATGCTACTTTTTTGAAACCAATGATGAAAGGGGTCGTACCATGTCCATCGTATCGACAAAGGAAATGCTTCTCGCAGCAAAGAAAGAAGGATACGCGGTTCCGGCTTTTAACATTCATAACCTGGAGACGGTGCAGGTGGTTGCCGAGGCAGCGGCCGAGCTTATGTCACCGCTCATTATTGCCGCTACCCCAAGCACCATTCAATATGCAGGTCCCGACTATTTATTGGCGATCGTCGATGTGGCCAGCAGGCGGTACGGCATTCCGATAGCGATCCATCTGGATCATGCGGAAGAGGTGGAGAGGATCAAGAGTCTGATAGATTTAGGATACAAGTCCGTCATGATTGATGCTTCCCATCTTCCTTTTGAAGAAAACATTCGCATGGTTACAGAAGTTGTGGAGTATGCGAACCGGTATGGTGTGTCGGTGGAAGCGGAGCTTGGTCGGCTTGGGGGACAGGAGGATGACCTTACGGTGGATGAAGAAGACTCTTTTTATACCGATCCTGATAAAGCCGCAGAATTTGTGGAGAGGACCGGGATCGATTCCCTCGCGGTTGCCATCGGTACGGCGCATGGTTTGTACAAATCGGAGCCGAAATTAGATTTTTCCCGATTGCAGGAAATTCATCGGAAAGTGGATCTACCCCTCGTTCTTCACGGGGCTTCCGGCATTCCGGATCAAGATGTGAAAAAAACGATCGCATTGGGAATCGCCAAGGTAAATATCGCCACGGAACTGAAAATCCCGTTTGCGGAGGCGGTGAGGAGGTATCTCATCGAGCATCCGGAAGCGAATGACCCGCGAAAATATTTAACCCCAGGGAAAAATGCCATGCGGGAAGTGGCAAAGAATAAAATCGTAATGTGCGGCAGTAATGGGAAAGCATAAAGAGGGGATTGTCAGAGGGAGAGTTCGCTTAGGAAGGCCAACCTGATTCATGGGTTGGCCTTCTTTTCCCGGTTGCACCTGCTGAAAAATTGGCGTATGATGACTATAAATCGGCGGAATCAGCCGAATCTTTCGACTCATCGGCCATGATACCATGGGGAGCAAGAAGTGGGGGAGATCAAGTGAAATCGGCGATTTCTGAAGTGATGATGCGTGCCATCCTAAACACGATCGATGAGGGAATTCATGTGGTGAACGCGAAGGGAGTAACCATCTTTTATAACCGAGTGGCTGCTTCCCACGACAATCTCTCGGTGGAAGAGGTGATTGGACGGCCGATTTTGGAAGTTTTTCCCTCTTTAAGCAAAGAAACCAGTACATTGCTCCAGGTGGTCAAAACGGGCATTCCCATACTAAATCAGCAACAAAGCTACACCAATCTGAAAGGTGTCCGCATCACAACCGTAAACACGACGCTCCCCTTATGGGTAGATGGAAAGTTGATGGGAGCAGTGGAGATCGCCAAAGATATTACAAAGATCAAGGAATTGTCGGAAAAGTGGATCGATTTGCAGGTGAAGCTTCAAACGAAGCAACCCCTGAAAAAAAGAGGGAAGCTTCCTTCCCAAGCCCCCTTTACCTTGCAGGATCTGATCACCCAAAATCCGGAGATGATCCGGCTGAAGGAACGGGCGGCGAAGGCGGCCGAGACCTCATCTCCCATCCTGATCAGCGGGGAGACGGGGACCGGGAAAGAATTAGTTGTCCAAGGGATCCATAACGCCTCAAAGCGAAGGGATGGGCCTTTTATCGCCCAGAATTGTGCTGCCCTTCCCGGTACACTTCTGGAAGGCATCTTATTTGGGACGGTGAAGGGCAGCTTTACCGGCGCGGAGAACCGCCCCGGCCTCTTTGAATTGGCGGATGGGGGAACCCTCTTTCTCGACGAGTTAAATTCGATGCCGATGGACCTGCAGGCAAAATTTCTCCGTGTCCTGCAGGAGGGAATGGTTCGTCGCATCGGTGGGACGCAGGTTACGCCGGTCGATGTGCGGGTGATTGCCGCGATGAATCGAGCTCCCCAGGAAGCTCTTTCCGCCGGGGAGTTGAGGATGGACCTCTTCTACCGCATCCAGGTGGTTCACCTGGAGCTGCCGCCCCTCCGCAGGCGAAGGGAGGATATTCCCCTTCTCATCGATCATTTTCTGAGAAAGTTCAACCTCTTGTTTAACAAGGGGGTGACGGGTGTGGAAAAAGAGGTGATGGAGCGGCTCGTGGCGTATCATTGGCCTGGGAATGTGAGAGAATTGGAGAACCGGATTGAATCGGCCATGAACTGGGTGGAAGGGGAGATCTTGTTGCGAGAGCATTTCCCTGCGGAAATCATGGGAGAGGACACAGAGGAGAAATCCCGTCAGGAAATGGGAAGCGGTCCATATGGAGCCCCTCTTTCTGCGGAAACGCTTCATTTACGGAATGCCCTTCAAGAGACGGAAGAGAGGTTCATCGGGCAGGCGATGCGCATCGCCAAAGGGAATGTGCAAAAAGCCGCCATCTTGCTTGGAATTCCCAGACAAACCTTGCAATATAAGCTGAAGAAATGGAAGGGGAGGATTGATCGTTAGGGATCTCCTTATCGAATTGGGATGCCGAAAAGTCGGCATCTTTTTTTATGCCTTTTTGCGGAATGGGTTCAGTTTTCTTCGCTTTTCCTTCATTTCATGTTGGCATGATTCTTGCTGGAGACAGAATGAAGAACGGCGAGAGAAAGGGGTGTTTCTTTGCAAAGGGGAGATCGATTTGGCAGGCACCGGGTTTTGGAGCCGAAAGGGGTTCTGCCCCAGCCTGCATGGAAGCTGGATGCCGATTCGCCTCTTTGGGATAATGAGCTTCTCATCGAGGTGGAGCGGCTTACCATCGATTCCGCCTCGTTCCGGCAGATTGCGGAGGAAGCGGGTGGGGACCGGGAGAGAATGAGGGAGATCATCCGACGGATCGTAACGATCCGGGGAAAGATGCATAATCCCGTCACGGATTCGGGAGGCATGTTGATCGGCAGGGTGAAGGATATCGGCCCTCTCTTTCCCGGAAAAGGGTTGGAGCGAGGAGACCGGATCGCCACCCTCGTCTCTCTTTCCCTGACTCCCCTCCGGTTGGAAGAGATTGTAGAGATTGATCTGGCCGGTTCCCAGGTGGTGGCGAGGGGGGAAGCGATCCTCTTCGAAACCGGCCTGTGGGTGAAGTTACCGGAAGACCTGCCGGAGAAGGTCGCCCTATCCGCCCTGGACGTCTGCGGGGCCCCTGCCCAGGTGGCTCGTCTGGTAAAAAGGGGAGACCGGGTCCTGGTCACGGGAGCAGGAGGGAAATCGGGACTTCTCTCCCTTTACCAGGCCAAAAAAATGGCTGGGAATGAGGGTCTGGTCATCGCCCTGGAGAAGGGAAAAGAGGCATGTGAGGATCTCAGAAAGCTTTCCATCGCCGACCGGGTCTTGGAGGCGGATCTCCAGGATGCCGTATCGGTGATGGAGAAGGTGAGTGAGGTGACGAAGGGAGAATTTGTCGATTTGGTCATCCAATGCGTCAACGTTCCCGATGCGGAGATGGCGGCTATTTTAAGCGTCCGGGACGGCGGGAAAATCTATTTCTTCAGTATGGCCACCCGCTTTACCGCAGCTGCCTTGGGGGCTGAAGGGGTGGGCAAAGAGGTGGAGATGCTCATCGGCAACGGCTATACTCCGGGGCACGCGGAGCTTGCCCTGGAGATCTTCAGGGAATCGCCCCCCTTACTGGAGCTCTTCAAGAGGAGGTACGGAGGGAAATAGAAAAGGCTTCGTTATCGGCGAGTGTTTTGATCCGGTGGATCAATCGTCGAAAAAATTTGAAATGGAGGGATGAAATTGCGTCACTGGAAAGAGATTCCCCTGTGGAACGATGTGGCGGAAGAAGAATGGAACGATTGGATGTGGCAGCTGACGCATACGATCAGAAAGGTGGAGGATTTAAAGCAGGTCGTCAACCTTACTCCGGATGAGGAGGAAGGGGTGCGCATCTCGACGATGACCATTCCTCTCAATATTACGCCCTATTATGCTTCTCTGATGGATCCGGATGATCCCACCGATCCGATCCGCATGCAGTCGGTGCCCATCTCCCATGAATTGCTACGCACTCCCTATGACATGCCCGACCCACTTCTTGAAGATACCGACTCGCCGGTTCCGGGGATTACCCACCGCTATCCCGACCGGGTTCTCTTCCTCATCACCAATCAGTGTTCCATGTATTGTCGTTACTGCACTCGGCGCCGTTTCTCCGGCCAAATTGGGCTAGGCGTCTCCCGGCAGCAGATGGATCGGGGAATCGCCTATATCCGGGAGCATCCGGAGATCCGCGATGTTCTCTTATCGGGCGGGGATGCCCTTTTGGTGAATGACCACATCCTGGAGTATTTGCTGAAAAATCTCCGCGCCATCCCTCATGTGGAGATCATCCGCATCGGGACCCGGGCTCCGGTGGTCTTCCCCCAGCGGATCACGGAAAACCTCGCTTCCATCTTGAAAAAATATCATCCGATCTGGCTCAACACCCATTTCAACCATCCGAAGGAGATTACCAAGGAGGCGGCGGAAGCCTGCGATCGGCTTTCCATGGCAGGGATCCCGTTAGGGAACCAGTCGGTCATCTTGGCCGGCATAAACGATGACCCTTACATCATGAAAAATCTGATGCATGAGCTGGTAAAGATCCGGGTTCGCCCCTATTACATTTATCAATGCGATCTTTCGGAAGGAATCGGTCATTTTCGTGCTCCTATCTCCAAAGGATTGGAGATCATCGAATTCCTTCGAGGGCATACCAGCGGTTATGCGGTCCCCACTTTCGTGGTGGATGCTCCGGGAGGAGGCGGAAAAATCCCCTTATCTCCCACCTATATCCTCTCCCAAAGCCCTACGAAAACGGTTCTTCGCAACTTCGAAGGGGTGATCACCTCTTATCCGGAGCCGGAATTTTATAAACCGACGAAAAAGTATTATAAAGAAGAGATTTACCGGAAGGGAAAAGAGAGACACGCGGTGGGGATCGCATCGATTCTCCGGGATGAACGGATCAATCTGGAGCCGGGGGTGTTAGACCGGAAAGAACGACGCACCGGGATGGGATTAAAGACAAAATCGATGGATATCTTGGCCCAAGAGGCGGAAGAGCGGGCGGAACGGGCGAAATCGGGCGCCCCTTCCGTTCGCTGAGGGAGTTACCGGGCAAAAAGGGTTTTTGGGAAAATCGTCTGGGTTCGGTGAGTGGGCAGGGAACCCAGGTTTTCGGGCAAAAAAGGTTGAGGAAATGGGGTTGGTGCTGCGAATGAGGATCTCGGAAAGTTTCCCACCCGGGATACGAACGGTAAGCATCATCGGAATGAGCAAAAATGCCGGAAAGACCACTCTCTTTAATCAATTGCTGCAGGAATATGGGGAGGGAAAGCGGGTCGTCGGCTTGGTGAGCGCAGGAGTGGACGGGGAGAAGTTTGATGTTTGGAATGCATTGCCGAAACCGGCCGTTCTCCCCCATCCCGGGAGTTTGGTGGCGACCAGTAAACAAGCGATCGAAGAAGCGGAAGCTCGGTTCGAGATCATCGAAAAGGTGAAGGATTCTTCGATCGGCCAGGAGGTTCTCCTGGCTAGGACCCTACGGAGCGGGGCGGTAAAATTGATCGGCAATCCTTCACGACGGGATTTGCGGCGTGTGCTTCAAGCCTTCCGAACCTATCGGACGGAGGTGAACCTGATCGACGGCGCCTATAACCGCATCGCTTCCGCCGACCCTTCCTTCACCGACGGAATGTTGCTCGTCGCCGGCGCTTCATACCATCCCTCTCTCCCTCTCCTCCTCGATCATTTGCGGGACCTAATCTTTCAGTTTACCCTGCCTTCCCTTACTCCCGGACCCTGGATCGCGTCGGCTCTTCCTGATCTGGAAAGGGGGAATGCCGTCTTTCTCCCGTCTCCTGAAGCAGAACCCCTGGCGCTGGATTATCCTTTTCGCGGAGACTGGGTTAGGCAATCGCTGAAGGGAACGGGAAAGAGGGAAGGGGCTTATCTCTTCCTGCCGGGGGCCTGTACTCCTTCGGTCCTGGATCAAATCATGGAGATGAGCCTTCTGCCCCACCTTGTACTCTTCGATCCCACGAAATGGTTCGTTAGGGGGGGAAAGGGGGCCGCCTATTTACAACGGGGAGGAAAGATCGCGGTTCTTCGTCCTGTACGTCTATTGGGCATCGGGGTAAATCCCTTTTCCCCCGACGGCTATACGTGGGATGGGGAAGAGATGCTGGTCCGGGTGAAGGAGTTAAGCCGGACGACGCCTGTCTTCGATGTCGTTCGGGGACGTCTGGAGAAGTAATACGAAATAATAAAGTTTATTCAAAGAGTTTAATCAATTTATAAGAAAAGGAGGAAAAGATGGGAAAGTTAAATCTTGATCCGGAGATGATTCGTCGGGCCCGGCAGATCGCCGGGGAGGTGGCCGAGGAGCTGGACCGGTTTATCGGGGAGCGGACCACGGTCGCCATTGAGCGGACGGTGGTGCGGCTCATGGGAGTGGATGGGGTGGATCAAGAGGGTGTTCCCCTTCCCAATCGGGTGGTAGATCAGATTGAAGCCGAAGGCGGACTGGGGTGGGGAGCGTATGGATGGCTGGCCAATGCGGTGCTCAGGCTGCATCTTACTCCCCAGGAGGCGGCGGAAAAGGTAGCGGGCGGGGAGCTTGATCTCTGCTCCCTTCCCCTTCTCTCCCGGGAAGCGTTGAGGGCGTCGGCGCCAGCTTTTACGTCTCCGGCATTGGAGCGGATCACGGCCAACCGTAAGATGAGGGAGAATCTGATTTCCCGTCTGGGGGAAGGCGAGAAGCCTTACCTCTATGTGATTGTGGCGACGGGAGATATTTATGAGGATGTGATTCAAGCCAGATCCGCCGCCCGACAGGGGGCCGACATCATCGCCGTGATCCGCAGCACAGGACAGAGTCTCCTCGACTATGTCCCCTACGGCGCCACTCGGGAAGGGTATGGGGGAACCTATGCCACCCAGGAAAATTTTCGCATCATGCGGAGCGCCCTGGATGAAGTGGGGGAAGAGTTGGGGCGGTATGTCCGCCTCTGCAATTACTCTTCCGGTTTATGCATGCCGGAGATCGCCGCCATGGGCGCATTGGAACGACTTGATGTGATGTTGAACGATGCCCTGTACGGAATTCTCTTCCGGGATATTAATATGCAGCGAACGCTGATCGATCAGTATTTTTCCCGCATGATGAATGCCTATGCGGGAATTGTGATCAACACCGGGGAGGATAATTACCTCACCACCGCCGATGCCGTGGAGGCGGCCCACACCGTTCTTGCCTCTCAATTTTTGAACGAACAGCTGGCTTACCGATCCGGTTTAAAAGCCGAACAGTTGGGATTGGGCCATGCCTTCGAGATGGATCCGGATCTGGAAGACGGTTTTCTTCTCGAACTGGCCCAGGCGGAGATGGCAAGGGAGATCTTTCCGGATGCTCCCCTGAAATATATGCCTCCTACCAAGCATATGACGGGGAACATCTTTAAAGGGCATGTTCAGGATGCACTTTTTAACATGGTAAGCATTATGACGGGGCAAGGAATTCAATTATTGGGCATGATGACGGAGGCGATGCATACCCCCCATATTCATGACCGCTATTTGGCCATCGAGAGCGCCTCATATATCTTTCGTAACGCCCGCCATCTGGCCGAGGAGATACGTTTTGCCCCGGGGGGACGGGTGGAAAGGCGGGCCCAGAAGGTTTTGGAGCAAGCGGTGAATACCTTGGAGCAGATCCGCCGCATCGGGCTCTTTGCCGCCTTGGAGCAGGGGATCTTCGCCGATGTGAAGCGCTCCTTCACAGGGGGACGGGGGCTTCGGGGAGTTGTGGAGAAGGAGGAAGGGTATCTTAATCCCTTCGAAGATGGGTTGCGGCAGGAACTAGGCTTGCCTCCCCGTGAGGTTGGGGGATCAAGGAGTTTGGATGATCGGCATCGGCCCCATGGAAGGGAGGGGAAAGGATGATGCGGGGAAAGGGAGAGGGAATGGAGGCAGTGAGGGGATTTCATCCGGACTTGACAAACGTGAAGCCCTATGGAGATACCTATGGGGATGGAATGGTCCAGGTAAGCTTTAGTCTGCCTGTCCCTTTCGGGGAGGAAGGAAGGGAGGCGGCGCGGCAGCTCGCCCTGAAGATGGGGCTTTCGGAACCTCAGGTGTATCACGGAAAGGATTTGGGAGAGGGGTTCTCCTTTTATATCCTCTATGGGAAACTGATTCATACCGTCGATTATACGTCGATCACGGTGCAAAAGATTAACCGCCGTCGCTTGAGCAGGGAGGAGATTGATCGGTTCATCCGGGAGAAGATCGGGCGAAAAGTGGTGGTGATCGGCGCTTGCACGGGGACGGACGCCCACACGGTGGGCATTGACGCGATTATGAACATGAAGGGGTATCACGGGGAGTATGGATTGGAACGATATGAGGAGATCGAAGCGATCAACCTGGGAAGCCAGGTGCCCAATGAAACGTTGATCGAGGTGGCCCGGGAGAAGAAGGCGGATGCTCTGCTCGTCTCCCAAGTGGTGACGCAAAAAGGGATCCATCTCCATAATCTGACCGAATTGATTGACCTCCTGGAGGCGGAAGGGATCCGGGACAAGATGCTTCTCATCTGCGGCGGCCCCCGCATCACCCATGAGATCGCTTTGGAATTGGGCTTTGATGCCGGTTTTGGTCTGGGAACCCTGGCTCCTGATGTGGGGAGTTACATTGTGCAGGAGATGGTGGCCCGAAAAATGGAGAGGGGGATGTGGGAGGAATGAAAGGGATGATACGGGTGCGCATGAGCTCTGAAGATGCCCATTATGGCGGAAACTTGGTGGACGGAGCGAGGATTCTCGCCCTTTTTGGCGATGTGGCGACGGAGCTCTTAATCCGGCGTGATGGAGATGAAGGATTATTTGCCGCCTATTCCAGCATTGAATTTCTGGCGCCGGTTTATGGAGGCGATTATGTGGAGGCGGTGGGGGAAATAACCCGGGTGGGCAATACGTCGCGAACCATCTCCTTTGAAGCGTACAAGGTGATCCAGGGAAGCCGGGATCCGGACCACCCTTCCCGAGCGGAGGTGGTCGATCCTCCTCTCTTGGTATGCCGGGCGGTGGGAACCTGTGTGGTTCCGAAGGAAAAGCAAAGGAAGGGATAGGCATGGAGGGACCTATCCCTTTTTGCGGCATCACGGGCTGGCCATCCGCAATCATTGCCGGGAATCTTCCGTCCTTTATCGGGTGGAGGTTTCTATAGAGGAACCATTTAGATCAGAGGAGGAAATGAGAGATGGAACCGCTTATCATTACGGCCGCCTTAGTCGGCGCTGAGCTCACCCGGGAGGATACCCCCTATCTCCCCCTTACGCCCGAGGAGATTGCCGAAGAGGCGTACCGGGCCTATCAGGCAGGCGCGACAATCGTCCATGTTCACGCTCGCAAAGAAGATGGAAGCCCGTCCCAAGAGAAGAGAATTTATCGGGAGATCATCGAACGCATCTCGGCAAAGTGCGATATCATTATCCAGATCTCCACCGGGGGGGCGGTGGGAATGAGCGCTGAGGAGAGGGAAGAGCCTCTCTCCCTCGCGCCCGAGATGGCCACTCTAACCACCGGAAGCGTTAATTTTGGCCGGGATGTTTTCCTGAATCCGCCGGCGATGATCGAGGAGTTCGCCGAGAAAATGGCGGCCTATGGTGTTCAACCGGAGTTCGAGATCTTCGATGTGGGCATGGTGGATAACGCGTTACGTCTGGTGCGAAAAGGGTGGATAAAGACTCATCTCCATTTTGATTTCGTCATGGGGGTTCCGGGAGGCATACCGGCGACGGCGAAGAATCTCCTTCATCTCATCGACCTGTTGCCGCAGGGAGCGACCTGGAGCGTGGCGGGCATCGGACGGCACCAGCTTCCCATGGCTCTATTGGGGATCACGTTGGGTGGTCATGTTCGGGTAGGGTTGGAGGACAATATTTATTATCGCAAAGGGGAATTGGCGACCTCCAACGCCCAATTGGTGGAGCGCGTCGCCCGCATCGCCCGGGAATTGGGGCGGGAGGTGGCTTCGCCGAAAGAAGCCCGCCGGTTGCTGCGGCTGGGAAAAAGGGAGAGCGGAGATTCGTCATCCATCGAGATTTCTTAAAGAACTGAAGCATTTCCACCAATCTTTTCAGTTCGTCATTTCTGAGGGGCATTTATGCCCTTTCTTCCGTTTTACAAACGTATTTTCTCAAACTATCGCAAATCGAATCATGATTTGTTAAAATAAAGGCATGATCTACGAAAGGAAAGAGAAAGGGAGACTGGGGAGGGGAAAAAGGGAATGCGCATCTTAGGGATCGATCCCGGTCTTGCCTTGGTCGGGTACGGGGTGATTGAGGTTCGGGATGGGAGACTCCGCCCGGTTCAATTCGGCAAGTTGGAAACGTCGAAAGAACTGAGCGTTCCTTCCCGATTGGAGAAGATTTACCGGGGGATGAAGGAAATCCTGCAGGAATATAAACCGGATGAAGCGGCGGTGGAGAAGCTTTATTTCAATACGAACACGACCACCGCCATTGCCGTGGCGGAGGCCCGGGGGGTGATCCTCCTCGCCAGCGAGGAGGATCACATCCCTGTCTATGAATATACTCCCTTGCAGGTGAAGCAGACGGTGGTGGGATACGGGCAGGCGGAGAAGAGGCAGGTCCAGATGATGATCCGTGTTCTTTTGGGGCTTAAGGAGGATCCGAAGCCTGATGATGTGGCCGATGCCTTAGGGATCGCCATTACCCATGCCCATTTTAGCCGATGGAAGAGGAAAGAAGGGAATGGGGACTTTGTTTGAATACATAAAGGGAAAACTAACTTGGACGGATCGGGAATATGTGGTGGTGGAGGCGGGGGGGATCGGATATTGCATTTTTACCGCAAATCCGGCAGCTGTGATCGCCCGTGAAGGGGAAGAGGTAACGCTTTACCTCCATCAGGTGATACGGGAAGATGCCCACTTGTTGTACGGGTTCCCTTCTCGGGAAGAGCGGAGCATGTTTCGCCATCTCCTGGGAGTGAACGGGATCGGGCCGAAAGGAGCTCTTTCTATCCTTTCCAGTCTGTCACCGCAACAAATCGCCCTCGCCATCGTCCAAGAAGATGTAAAACGTTTAAAGTCTCTCCCCGGCATTGGGCAAAAGACAGCCCAACGCCTCATCTTGGATCTGAAGGACAAGCTGAAGGGAGGGGCAGGCGATATGGGGCCGGACGGCGGTCTTTCCGGTGCCCCTCCCGATGGGAATGGGGGCGGTTCCGTTAAGCTCAATGAAGCCCTTGAAGCTCTCATGGTATTGGGATACCATGAATATGAAGTGTTGCCCTCCTTGCGGAAGTTATATCAGGCCTCTCCCGATTTGCCGACAGAGGAGTATATACGCCGAATTCTCGCCGAAGCGGATGGGGGAAGATCAAGGTAAGAAAGAGAACCGATCGTCCATGAACAGCCATGAACGTTGGACGGTGAGGGGCCCGTAAAGTAAGCCCTGTTTCCTTCGGTTTGAACCGGGGAACGGAATGGAGTGGACGATGTTGAAGTCGTGCCGTATCGTTGTGCTGCGAAGGCAGAATATGAGGTGAAGGAGGATGCGCCTGTGGAGGAAGGGATTGTTACCGCCCAGTATACGCCGGAGGATATGGAAGAGTTTAGTCTACGTCCTCGTTATCTCTCCGAATATATCGGACAGCGTCAGGTGAAGGAGAATCTCCGCATCTTCATCGAAGCGGCGAAGATGAGGAAAGAACCCCTGGACCATGTTCTCCTTTACGGCCCTCCCGGGTTAGGGAAGACCACCCTCTCCCAGATCATCGCCAATGAGATGGGGGCGAAAATCAGGGTTACCTCCGGTCCCGCCATCGAACGGGCGGGGGATTTGGCGGCGATCCTCACCAATCTCCAAGAGGGAGATATTCTCTTCATCGATGAAATTCATCGCCTCCATAAGGCGGTGGAGGAGGTATTATACCCCAGCATGGAGGATTTCTGCCTCGATATCGTCATCGGGAAGGGACCTGCCGCCCGTTCCCTCCGTCTCGATTTACCCCGCTTTACCTTGGTCGGGGCGACGACCCGGGCCGGTCTTCTCTCCTCCCCTCTCAGGGATCGCTTTGGAGTGGTACAAAGGTTGGAATATTATGAGGTGGAAGATCTCGTCCATATCATACTCCGGGCTGCGGAGATCCTGGATGTAGTGATCACCCAGGAAGGAGCCCGGGAGATTGCTTCCCGTTCCCGGGGGACCCCCCGCATCGCTAATCGCCTCTTGAAACGGGTGCGTGATTTTGCCCAAGTGGAGGCGGAAGGGAAAATCACCCAAGAGGTGGCCCATGCCGCCCTGGAGAGACTCCAGGTGGACCGAAGGGGGCTTGACGCGGTTGATTATAAGATCTTAACGGCGGTTATGGATCTTTATAAGGGAGGGCCGGTTGGGCTTGAGACGTTGGCCGCTTCGATTGGCGAGGAGGCCCATACGATTGAAGAGGTGAATGAACCCTATTTAATGCAGATCGGCTTTCTGCAGCGCACGCCCAGAGGGAGGGTCGCCTCCCCTCTTGCTTACCGTCACTTTGGAAAGGAGTATCCGAAGACATGAATCCTGTGTCGAAAGGGTTGATTTTCTTAGGTCTTCTCTTGATCCTGGTGGGGTTCATTTGGCAGTTTTGGGGGAAATGGCTCCCTTTAGGGAGGCTCCCGGGAGATATTGTCATTGAAAAGGAAAATTTTCGCTTTTATTTCCCGCTGGCGACCTCGATCTTGATTAGTCTCCTTCTTTCCCTCCTCTTCTATCTGTTTCGCCTCTTTCGAGGGTAAGGGGAAATGGGGGTGTGTTCTGGTGAGGTGGAATCCGGGGGTTTTTACAAGAAAGGAGTTGGTTTTTCCCAATGCGCATACGGAAATGGATCGTGATCCTCATCGTGCTGGCCCTTCTCATCACGATGATCCTCCCGTTTTTATCGGCAGGAGCCCAAGGAAAGGAAAACCCCACTATTCGGGTCGCTTTATTCCTGGATACAACAATCTATCATAATACGAAAGAGACGGTCACGTTAACGGGAGCAAACGGTTTTACCCTTAAGGATTCATCGGGGTTTGCGATCGCCTCCCATAGTCCGGGGGAAGAGGTCCGTTTCAGCCCTTATCTATACCGGATCTTGGTAAAGGAGACGGGTAATGCAGGGGAAGCCCAGAATCTGGTGCAAAGGTTGGAGCAGGCAGGTTTTTCCGCGCAGCTCATGACGGTGACCCGACGTGGCAATCCGGTTTACCGGGTGGAAACAGGGCAAGCCAACTCCCTTTCGTCAGCCCAAAGTTTATTGGCGAATCTCCAGGGACAGACGGGACTTTCCGGCGAGATCCTGGGGATGAATGCATGGGAAGCCGGACTGTTTGCCAAAGAGGCGGAGGCTTTAGCCCGCGTTAAGGCCATTCAGGACGCAGGCTTTGATGCCCATCTTGCCCTCCTTCCCAAGAACGGGTCCGACCCTTCCTTTATGGTCTTAGCGGGGAATGAAGGGACCGAGGCGGAGCTCGTCTCCTATTCTCAGGAGTTTACCGCTTCCCTTCCCGGCATCACGCTTACTCCCCTTACCCACAAGAACTATGTGATCAAGGAGACGGATCCCTTCATCGGAGAGGGAGAAGGGGCAGGCATAGCCCATTACTATTACCCTTCCGGGATGAAGATCATTGCTGAGCCGATAGCCGGCGATTCTCTTGCCGCCTTGACGGTGGAGGAGAAGGGGAATACATACCGGGGGAGAATGGAGTTTTCGGTTTCGAACGGGCGGCTCGCTTTGGTGAACGAGCTTCCCTTGGAGGAGTATCTTTATGGAGTGGTCGGGGCAGAGATGTCTACAGGCTGGCCCATGGAAGCGTTGAAGGCACAGGCCGTCATCGCCCGCACCTTTGCCGTCGGCAGAGGGAATAAATGGGGCATCGCCAACGTGGTAGATTCCACCTTGGATCAGGCCTATTATGGAATAAAGCGGGAAGGAACAGATATTATCCAAGCGGTAAATGAAACCTCAGGCCTCGTCCTTACGTATGAAGGGAAGATGATCGAAGCCCTTTATTCTTCCAACACCGGGGGGATGACCGCCGATGGAAGCGAGGTATGGGGGAATCCCGTTCCTTACCTTCGTCCTGTCTCAAGTCCGGATACCTTGCCGCTGCAGAAAGCGGCCACGTGGTACCGGATCGCCCGGGAGAACGGTCAGATCGGCTATGTCCATTCCGACTATATTACGTCCACCGAGGAAAAGAACAGAATCGACCTTCCCTATGGTGTGGTCAATACGGATTCCTTAAATTTTCGTTCCGGACCCGGCACCAGCCATGATGTGATCGGAAAACTTACCTATGGGGAATATGTAACCATCCTGGAGACGGTGAAGGAAGACAATGCCTATTCGTGGATCGGCGGCCCTGCCGACGGGATCGAGTTGATGAATGCATTCAACGGCAGCTTAGGAAGCGCTCAATCCATGCCTTTTACCCAACCGATCACATCCCTCAGCGTGATGGCCAAAGGACCTTCCGGCCGTGTCATCCAAGTGATGGCCAATGGGTTGCCGGTACAGGTGAAATATCCGGACAGCTACCGCTCCCTCTTTCGAAACGTGATGGATTCCCGTTATGACAGCACGAAGTTTGAGATCGAGGAGATGGGAAGGTATACGATCTTGGGTGCGGGGGGGAAAAAGGTTGCTTATCCGGAGGAGAGCCATCCCCTTACAGCGATCGGAGCAGGAGGGAACATGGCAGAGCCAAACCGGAGCGGTGATCAGTTTATTCTCTATAATAAAGAAAAGGAATTACGGGTCGTTTCGAAGGAACCTCTTTTCCGCTTGCGCGGATATGGGTACGGGCATGGATTAGGCTTGTCCCAGTACGGAGCCAAAGCCCTCGCGGAACAAGGGAATGATTATCTTGAGATCTTGAAACACTATTATACGGATCAAGTCGTTCTTTCACCCCTTCGGTAAAAAAAAACAAATTGGAATAGGAGATTGGCGGACGGTATGGATGTTGAGTTGTTTAATTTTTCGCTGCCGGAGGAACTGATCGCACAGCGGCCGTTGCCGGAGCGGAGTTCCTCCCGCCTTATGGTGGTGGATCGGAAGACTCGCCAAATCGCCCATCATCATTTTCGTGATCTTCCCTCTTTCCTCCGGAGAGGGGATGTGCTGGTGATGAACGATACGAAAGTCCTCCCGGCTCGCCTTCATGGGGTGAAAGAGGGGGGAGGAGCAGTCGTTGAGATCCTTCTCTTAAAGAATATCGAAGGAGATCTCTGGGAAACGTTGGTTCGCCCCGGGAAGAGGGTGAAAGAGGGGACCAGACTCCGCTTCGGCAATGAAGAAGCGGAAATGACAGGAATTTGTGAAAAGGTTACACCGGAAGGGAACCGCCTGATTCGCTTTTCATATAAAGGGATCTTTCAAGAACTTCTCGCCAAATTAGGGGAGATCCCCCTGCCGCCATATATTCGCGAGAAGTTGGAGGACCCCTCCCGTTATCAGACCGTTTATGCCCGGGAGGAGGGCTCTGCGGCTGCCCCTACGGCGGGCCTTCATTTTACCCGTGAGATCTTGGAGAGAATAAGGGCAAAAGGAATCAAGACCGCCTATCTCACCCTTCATGTCGGGTTGGGTACCTTTCGCCCCGTCTCTGTGGAAAAAGTTGAGGATCATACCATGCATGCGGAACACTATGAATTAAATCAGGAGAATGCCGCCATCATTCAGGAGGCCCGGGAAAATGGTGGAAGGGTGGTGGCGGTAGGAACAACCAGCTTACGTACGCTGGAGACGATCGCAGGCAAGGCGAATGGGAAGATCATCAGCGATCAGGGATGGACCGATATCTTCATTTATCCCGGCTATACCTTCCGGGGTGTGGATGCCCTCATCACCAATTTTCATTTGCCCAAGTCTACCTTGATCATGTTGGTGAGCGCCTTTGCGGGTCGGGAGTTTATTTTGGAAGCATATCATGAGGCGATCCGGGAGCGGTATCGATTCTTTAGTTTTGGAGATGCCATGCTCATTCTCTAGTGGAGGATTGGATGACGGTTCATTTGGGAAAGGATGTAGGAGGATGTATAGGTGCCGGCCATTCGTTATGAATTGATTAAAAAGGATAAGAAGACAGGGGCTCGCTTAGGCAGGATTCACACCCCCCATGGGGTTTTCGATACGCCCCTCTTTATGCCGGTAGGGACGCTGGCCACGGTAAAAACGATGAGCCCTGAGGAACTGAAAGAGATGGGAGCAGGAATCGTCCTGAGCAATACGTACCATTTATGGCTTCGCCCCGGAGAGGTGATCGTGGAGGAGGCAGGGGGGCTTCACCGTTTCATGAACTGGGATCGCGCCATCTTGACGGATAGCGGCGGCTTCCAGGTCTTTAGCTTAAGCGGTCTTCGCCAGATTGAAGAGGAGGGAGTCCAGTTCAGGTCCCATTTAAATGGGGAGCCCCTTTTCCTCTCACCGGAAAAATCGATCCGGATTCAAAATCAGTTGGGCGCCGATATCATCATGTCTTTTGATGAGTGCCCCCCATATCCTGCGGAGCGAGAGTATGTGATAAAATCGTTGGAACGGACGACCCGATGGGCCGAACGGGGGTTAAAAGCCCATGCTCGCCCCCAGGATCAGGGGCTTTTTGGCATCATCCAGGGGGGGATTTACCCCGATCTCCGCAAGATGAGCGCCCGTCAATTAATTGGACTTGACTTTCCCGGGTATGCTGTGGGAGGATTAAGTGTAGGTGAACCGAAAGAAGTGATGTACCATATTCTGGAAGAAACGGTTCCCCTGATCCCTGAGGATAAACCTCGATATCTCATGGGGGTTGGGTCGCCTGATGCCTTGATCGAAGGGGTGATTCGGGGGATCGACCTCTTTGATTGTGTCTTGCCAACCCGGATCGCCAGAAATGGAACCACTATGACCCGTGAAGGGAGGGTTGTCATTCGGAATGCGCGGTATGCGAAGGATTTTGGTCCTTTAGATCCCCAATGCGGATGTTATACATGCCGGAACTATACACGCGCATACATACGGCATCTGATTAAAGCAGATGAGATTTTTGGAATTCGCCTAACGACTTATCATAATCTATATTTTCTCATTCATCTCATGGAGGAGATCCGAAAGGCGATTTGGGAGGACCGGCTTACCCAGTTCCGGGAGGAATTTCTTTCCACCTATAATGCGGAGGCTCCGGAACGTGAGTTTTGATCCCGATTTTCAAATTCTAAAAGATGGAGAAAGGAGTAGGTTAGATCATGTGGAATCAACCCGTTTACTTATCTGCGCCCGCCAATCCTGCAGATGCTTATGCCCAATATTCCAGTTTGATAATGATCGTTCTTCTGTTCGTTCTTTTCTATTTCCTTCTGATACGGCCGCAGCAAAAGCGGCAAAAAGAACGGAATCGTATGCTGAATAACCTGGAGAAAGGAGACAAGGTGATTACGATCGGGGGACTTCATGGCACCATTGTGGAATTGAACGATCGGACGGTCGTTTTGAAGGTGAGCGACTCGGTCCGCCTCACCTTTGATAAACAGGCGATCAATGCGGTTTTGACGGAATCGGAAAAGGAAAAGGCATAGAGAGGGAGCCGGCTCTCCCTTTTATGTCTGGTTATCTATTTTTCCAATTTACCCCAAAGATCCCTCCAATGGCCGAGCTGGCGAAGGCTCCCAGCAACATGGCCAGAGTTCGGGGGCTAAAACCTTGATCAAAAGCGAGGAAAGCGACCAAGGAAAGGAGAAGGGCGTAGAGGAGGCCGGTAACCCCTCCATAGATCCATCCCTTTCCTTCCGCATTTCTTCCGGCGGCAAATCCTCCTGTCAAGGTACCGACCAGGTGGATTCCGTACGTAAAATAGGGTAATCTCTCTTCCGGGATGGGAGTGTACTGCAAGAGCAAAGCGGTCATGAAGGAACCGACAAAAAGAATGACGATCATATAAAGAAGCCCGTGTAACACGGGGGTGGCTGCGGTCTGCCTCATCTTTTCCCTCTCCTTTATGAACAGGTTCGTCCCGTTTTCTGATACAATCTATGAGAAAAGAAAGGCATTTATGCTAGGCATCGGTTGCGAAATCTACTGGATAAGAGCTTATGGGCAAAAAAGGGGGCATTTGCTTGGAGACCTTACATGCCGCTTCAACCGGACAGATTTATATGGCGGTTGCTATTTTTTTGATCACCTATGCCATCATCATTACCGAAAAAGTTCATCGGGCTGTGATCGCCCTCTTAGGGGCCGTTTTGGTCGTCGCCTTAGGGATTGTTCCTCTTGAAAATGCCTTTACGATTCATATCGATTGGAACACCATCACGCTCCTGATCGGCATGATGATTCTGGTGGGGATTACGAACCGGACAGGCGTTTTTCAGTTTCTGGCGGTCCGTTCCGCCCAGATGGTAAAGGGGAATCCTGCCAAGATTTTGCTCATCCTCTCTCTCCTCACCGGGATCTTCTCCGCCTTTCTGGATAATGTGACCACCGTACTTCTCATCGTCCCGGTCACCTTTTCCATTACCCGGATTCTAAAGGTAGATCCTTTTCCCTTTCTTATCGCCGAGGTGCTTGCTTCCAATATCGGGGGAACCGCCACACTGATCGGGGATCCTCCCAACATTATGATCGGACAGGCAAATAAACATCTAACTTTTAATGCCTTTCTCTTTCATCTCACCCCTCCCGTCCTTCTCATTCTATTGGTGACCATCGGCTTAATTTACCTTTTCTACCGGAAGAAGCTTAAAGTAACTCCCGAAAGACAGGCGGAGGTGATGAAGCTGGATGCCTCCGGCTATATTACGAATCGTCCCTTGATGTTAAAATCTTTAGCCGTTCTTTTTCTCACCATTGCAGGTTTTTTCCTTCACTCGGTGATCCATGTCGAGACTTCGGTAATCGCCTTGGCGGGGGGGACGCTCCTTATGCTGATCGGGGTGAAGGAGCATGAAATTGAGGATGTTTTCCATTCCATCGAGTGGGGAACGATCTTCTTCTTCGCCGGTCTTTTCACCTTGGTAGGCGCCTTGGTGGAGACGGGGGTGATCCAGGATTTGGCCCGGGGAGCTTTGGAGTTGACGGGGGGCACGGTGGAGTCCATTCCCCTTCTCTCCATGTTGATCTTGTGGGGTTCCGGTTTCGCCTCGGCCACGGTGGATAATATCCCCTTTGTAGCCACCATGATTCCTCTCATCAAAGATATCGGGATGGGAATGGGTCTTCCTCCCGATTCCCCCATTCTCGATGTGCTCTGGTGGTCTCTGGCTTTAGGGGCCGACTTAGGCGGAAACGGAACGTTGATTGGAGCCTCCGCCAATGTGATCGTAGCAGGGCTGGCTGCGAAGGAAGGGCATCGCTTCGGTTATATGGATTTCCTAAAGCTCGGGGCTCCCCTCACCTTCATCGCCCTCATCCTTTCTACCATCTACATCTTCTTCCGCTATTTACTTCCGTTTTTGGTGTAACTTCCCCGCCTTTTCCGGGTATACCCCCCCTTTCTTCTCCCCACACTAGGGAAGAAGAAAGGGGAGGCTGATCGATCATGAACGATTTTTGGATCATGATGTTTCGCACCTTGATCTTATATTTCTTTATCATGTTCTCCATGCGGATCATGGGGAAGCGGGAGATCGGCAAGCTCTCTGTCTTTGACTTGGTGGTCTCCATCATTATTGCGGAAATTGCCGCTTTTACCATTGACGATCCGAAACTCGAATTTTACAAAGGGATCTTCCCCATCCTCCTTCTCGTGACCATTCAGATTCTCATTTCTTACCTTTCTTTAAAGAGCAAGAGCTTTCGGGAGATTGTTGAGGGGAAGAGCACGATTCTCATCGAGAAGGGAAAGATTAACGACCGGGAGATGGCCCGCCATCGGTATAATATGGACGACCTCCTGATACAGCTGCGGGAGAAGAACATCAGCAATCTGTCCGACGTGGAATTTGCCTTTTTGGAACCTTCAGGAAAGCTAAGCGTCATAAAAAAGCCGGAGAAAATGCCCGTTACCCTCTCCGACCTGGGACTTCCTCCGAAAGAGGAGGGCATGCCTCTTCCGGTCATCGTGGACGGAGAGGTGTTGGATGAGAATCTGGAGAAATTAGGGAAAACCCGCCTCTGGTTGAAGCAACAGCTGAAGCCCTTTGGTTCTACCGATTTCCAGAAGGTCATGTTCGCCAGCGCTGATCCATATGGTCGACTCTACGTGGATTATAAGGACCCTCCCCAGACGTAATCGTATGCCGGCGATCTCTTCCTCCCATTAATTCCTGAACCATTTACCGATCCAAGGCATGCGTACTAGATCCCGTCTCTCCATGCCCCGCACCAGAAAGAGGAGGATCAGGTAAAGGACGAAGGAGAGAAGGAGGGTAAGCGGGAGTGCTCCTTTCGCCGGCAGGCGCTGCAGGAGAAAATCATGGAGAAAGGGGCTGAACGCACCTGTTCCTAAAATGGCTAAAAGGATGCGGACGTATGGTTTCCAGGGGATTTTCCATTCCACCCGCATGCGAAGGCTAAAAAAGTGAAGAAGGGTGACGAGCATCATCCCGACGTTTATCGCCAGTGCTACTCCTGCGATGTTTAGTTCGGGGCGGGAGGCGAGCAGGAGGATGAGGAGGCTCTTCACGATCGCTCCGTAAAGGGAATTGTAAAAGGAAGCACGCGCCATATTTAATCCTTGCAAGGCAGCGGCCAGGGGTCCTTGGAAATAGAGAAAGGGGGCAAAGGGAGCCACCACCTGTAGAAGCATCCCCACTTGGGGGGCCCCAAAGAGGAAGTCGGTCAGTTCCCGGGCAAAAAGGAGAAAGAAGAGGATAAAGGGAGTGGTGACCAGGAAGGTAAGGCGGAGCGTCTGGTTTAACCTCATGCCGATCTGTTCTGTTTTTTTTTCCGCATAGGCACCAGCTACGGCAGGAACGAGGGAGACGGAGAGCGAATAGGTAAGGGTAGTGGGAAACCAGATGAGGAACATGGCGAGCCCGCTCAGCTCCCCGTAGAGGGCTGTTGCCATGGCGGCTCCAATACCTGCCAGGCCTAAGCTCTGGGCGACCAAGATCGGTTCTACGGCGTAGGAGAAAGATCCGACCAAACTTGAGGCGGTTACCGGAAGTGAGATGTTGAAGAGCTCGAAGAAGCTCCTTTTTAGCTCCGTACCGTTTCGTGACAAATGGGAATATGAAGAGGTAACCAGGATTCTTCTCGCTTTCCGGAAGTGGGAAAGCAGGTAGATCAGGCTGGCGAGCTCTCCTAGTCCCATCCCGATCATGAGTCCCATCGCCGCCATCCCCAGTCCATAGGGTAATAGATAATAGGAAAGGAGAATCATAGCCAGGATACGGAAAAAGCTCTCCACGATGGAAGAGAGGGCAGGAGGCGTCATGTTCTGGATTCCTTGGAAGTATCCTCGCAAAATGGTGGAGAGGGCGATGATGGGGATGGCGGGGATCATGCTGAGCAGCGGATAGAAGACCCTCTCATCGGTATAGAAGGAGCGGGCCATCCAACCCGCTCCGAAGAGGAGGATGGGGATGAGGAGAAGATTGATGATGAGGACCATAAGCGCCGCCATGATCAGTGAGAAGCGGATTTTACGGGCATCGCCGACGGCAGAGGCTTCCGCCACCACCTTGGAGAGGGAGACGTTGAGCCCGAAGCGTGCCATGGTGAGAAAAAAGATAAAAAGGGGAAATACCATTTGGTAGAGTCCGATACCTTCTGTCCCGATCGTCCGTGGTAAAACCGCTTTCGGAATAAAACCGAGCAATCGATTGATCATGCCTGCGGCGAGGAGAATGAGGGCTCCCTGGAAAAAGGTTTGGCGGGCCATGCGATTCTTCCTTCCTGTCTCATCTATCTTTACTTATATGGGACAAGGAGAAGATGCATGACTTCTTTTTCTTTCGAAGAAGTTGCGTGCTGGATTTTTTTATGTTCGGAGCAGGGTATGGAGAGGAAAAGAGGGAAAAGGGGGAGGTTAACGTGGGATTTGATCTAAACGATGTGATTCAACAATTGGGTCGGGAGGAAGCCCTAAAGAGAATGGAGGATCATAGCTCCTTGGACGGCTTGGAGGAATCGGTGGTCAAAGAACTTCTCCATCTCTGTGAAATGAAGTCGGAAGAACTTACCTTGATGGGGTATGAAAAAGTGGAGAAGGAGGAAATTTGGGCCTACCTGAAAGGAAAGAATAAAAAGGAGAGCCCGCCCCTCCATCGCCTGGTCAATCAGATTCTCTCATTAAAGCCGAATGATCTCATGAATTGGCTTACGATCAATGCGTATAAAGGGAAGTAGGGAGGTTCATTTGACAATACTTTTTTACCCTGCCTATAATAGAACTGTTTGGGTGCAATCGAGAAGGAGCGTGTCTACATATGGTGAAATGGAACCGAGTTGTACTCTTTTTTCTCCTCACCCTCCTCATCTTTTTGGTGATGGGCTTTACCTTTCAACCGATTTTGAATGGGGTGACTCTGGGGCTTGATCTAAAGGGCGGCTTTGAAATTCTTTATCAGTTGCAGCCTACGGAAGGGACAAAGGTAACAGGAGATCTGCTCTCCCAGACCAAGGATGTGCTGGAACGGAGGATCTCAGTCCTAGGTGTGGCGGAACCGGATATTAGCATCGAATATCCGGACCGGATCCGCATCCAATTGGCCGGTGTGACCAATCAGGATGAGGCCCGTAAAATCCTTGCCACCGAGGCGAATCTTACCTTTCGTGACATGTCGGGAAAAGTGTTAATGACGGGTGCCGACTTGAAAGAGGGGGGAGCGGGCGTCGGATTCGACAACCTGGGGAAACCCCTCGTTACGTTAAAACTGAAGGATGCCGGGAAATTCGAAAAGATTACCCGGGATTACTTAGGACAACAGATCGGAATTTATCTGGATGATAACCTGCTGCAGGCGCCTAAGGTGCAAGCGATCATTCCCGGCGGGGAAGCCACCATTACCGGACAGGAGAGCGTTCAAGCCGCTCAGGAATTAGCGGGCTTGCTAAACGCCGGGGCTTTGCCGGTGAAGCTGAATGAGATCTCCTCCACTTCGGTAAGCGCTACTCTAGGGCAAATGGCTTTGCAGCGGGGGATCTTCGCCGGGATGATTACCGGGAGCTTCATCCTCCTTTTTATGCTTCTCTTCTATCGCCTTCCAGGGTTTGTTGCCATCATCACCTTAACCGTTTACATCTATCTTCTCCTGTTAACGATGGTGTTGATGGGAGCCACGCTTACACTCCCAGGCATTGCAGCCTTCATTTTAGGGGTGGGAATGGCGGTGGATGCCAACATTATTACGTATGAACGGATCAAAGATGAAATTCGGAGCGGCAAGACCCTCCTCTCCTCTTTCCGAGCCGGTACCCGGCGCAGCTTCCTAACGATCTTGGATGCCAACATTACAACCATTATTGCAGGGATCGTTCTCTTTATTTTTGGGACAAGCGCCATAAAAGGGTTTGCGGTCATCTTAATCTTAAGTAACGTTTTAAGCATCTTGACCAATGTGGGATTATCCCGGATCTTATTGAGTTTATTGGTGCGGAGCAATTGGTTAAACAAACCCTTTTATTACGGCGTGAAGGAGAGTGAGATCGGTGAGCTATAATCCGTTTTTCTATCGGTGGGATTTCGTAAAGAGGAGAAAGCTCTTCTTCATTCTCTCTTTAACCTTGATCGCATTAGGCTTGATTTCCCTTATATTTCGTGGTCTTAATCTAAGCGTCGACTTCACGAGCGGGAGTCGGGTGGAGGTGCTCATCGGCAAACCATTTACGGAGGCGGAGATCCGAAATCTCCTCGCGCCTAAAAATATGATCCCGAGTTCCTTTCAGATGACAGGGCAAGGAGAGAACCTTACCGCCGTCCTCACCTATAAAGGAACGATTACCAAAGAACAATTTGCCGAGCTAAAAACCCTTTTTACCGAGAAATACGGAAAACAGGTCTCCCTCAATGAGAGCACGGTAAGTCCGCAAGTGGGCAGGGAGTTGGCCCAGAAGGCGCTTCTTTCCGTCCTGATCGCCTCGATCGGGATTATCCTTTACGTCACCATACGGTATGAATACCGGTTCGCGATCTCTTCCGTTCTTGCCCTTCTCCATGATACGCTGATCGTGATTGGAATTTTTTCCCTCATTCAGGTAGAGGTAGATCTTACCTTTATCGTTGCTCTTCTCACCATCATCGGTTATTCCATCAACGATACGATTGTAACGTTCGACCGCATTCGAGAAAACATGCGGAAGATGAAGATCAAAAAAGTGGAAGATGTGGAGAACCTGGTAAATCGAAGCATCCAGGAGACGTTGGTTCGTTCCGTCAATACGGTCATGACGGTTCTTTTCGGGGCGGTGGCTCTTCTGATCTTTGGAGGTCCGGGAGTCTTTACCTTCTCCTTGGCGTTAACCTTTGGCCTCTTCTTTGGTGCCTATTCCTCCATCTTTATCGCCAGCCAGCTATGGGTGCAGTGGAAGGAATGGGATCTTAAGAGGGCAAAGCTTAAACCGGAGGCTTAGGGTTGAAAGGGGTAAGCCTCTTCGTGCCGGCCTGTAAAGAGGAGCTTGAAATTTAGCCCATTTTGAAGAAACCTGGGAAGGAATTGCCCGACAGAAGTACGACAGGGGAAGGAACGATGATTGCTTCAGCAACGAAATGGGTTTTGGAGGAAGTGGGAATAGAGGAGGCCCAAAAAGTAGCGGGGGAGTTTAAGATTTCGCCCCTTTTGGCCCGCCTCCTTCTGATCAGAGGAATAAAGAGAGAGGAAGAGATTGAATCGTTTCTCCATCCGGAGAGGTTTACGCCTCCCTCTCCGGATCTTCTTCCGGATCTGATAAAGGGAAAGGAAAGAATCCGTAAAGCCGTTGAGAAGAGGGAAAAAATCTGGGTCTACGGCGATTATGATACGGATGGGGTGATGAGTGCCACCCTGCTTTATCATCTCTTAAAGAGATTGGGGGCCGATTTCTCCCTCTATATTCCGAACCGTTTTCAGGAAGGGTATGGTCTTCATAAAGAGGCGGTGAGGAAGGCAGGGAGGGAGGGAGTACGCCTTCTTATCACCGTCGATACGGGGGTTTCTGCGGTAGCGGAAGTAGAGGAAGCGAAGGCGTTAGGCATCGATGTGATCATCACCGATCACCATGAACCGCCGAGGTCATTGCCGGCTGCCTATGCAGTGATCAATCCGAAACGGCCCGATTCCCCCTATCCTCATCCTGCCTTGTGCGGTGCCGGGGTCGCCTTAAAATTGGCTCAGGCCTTGATCGGTGAAGTTCCCGAGGAGTGGTGGTCTTGGGCCGCGATCGGGACCATCGCCGATCTAGTCCCTTTATTGGGCGAGAATCGATATATTGCTTACCGAGGCTTAAAAGCTCTTTCCCATGCGGACCACCCGGGTCTTCTGGCTTTATTGGAAAAGGTCGGCCTTCAGGGGAAACGACTTGATGCCGGTCATGTCGCTTTTATCATCGCTCCCCGAATTAATGCAGCGGGACGGATGGAGGATGCCTCTCTTCCCTTAAAACTTTTTACCACGGCGGAGATGGAGGAGGCTTTCAAACTGGCGGAGAGGCTGGAGGAGCTGAATCAGAGGAGACAGGCGCTGGTAGAAGAGATCTACCAACAAGCGGAGGAAGAGGCTCTCCACCTAAAGGCGAAAGGATTTGATGAAGTCCTCCTTGTTTCCGGAGAGGCGTGGCACGAAGGGGTGATCGGGATTGTCGCCTCCCGTCTGGTGGAGAGATTTCATCGACCTGCTTTTGTCCTCGCCGTCGATCCCCAAACCAAGGTGGCGAAGGGCTCCGCCCGCTCCATTCCCGGATTTGACCTTTACAGAGGGCTTACGGAGGCGAAAGATCTTCTGCTCCGTTACGGAGGGCATACCATGGCCGCAGGCTTATCCATCCATCAAGACCGGATTGATGATCTCCGCCGCTTTCTTTGTGAACGGGCGAGAGAGCTCCTTACGGAGGAAGATTATCTTCCAAAAACGAGAATCGACCTGGAGGTTAAGCTGTCCGACCTCACCATTCCCTTCGCCGAGGAATTGGAACGGTTAGCTCCCTTTGGGGTCGGAAATCCGGAACCTTTGTTTCTCCTGCGGGGAGTGGAGATTGAGAGCATCCGTAGGGTGGGGAGAGAGGGAGACCATCTCAAATGGCGGCTTAAGCAGGACAATTTTTTCCTGGACGGAATCGCCTTTCGGCAAGGGGAAAAAGAGGCACTTATTTCCCCCTCTTCCCGGGTTCATTTCGTAGGGCAAATAGGGATTCAGGAGTGGAACGGGAGGAAGAAGCTGCAATTTTACATTCAGGATCTCGCGATTCCTGGAATCCAGGTCTTTGATCGGCGGGGAAGCTCCCGACGACTGGAAATTCTCCTCTCTATTCCCGATAAAAAACGGCAAGCCCTTCTTTATTTTCACAAGCGCCACCGTCCTTTCTTGGAAGAGAAAAAGGAAGAGTTTAAAGGCTTGCTCATTCCTGTGAACCGGAGAGGAGAACCCCTTTGTCAAGAAGTGATTCCCTTCGGGGAGATAAAGCAGGTGATTCTTTATGACCTGCCGGAAACGTTTGCTTCGTTGCGGAGTTTGCGACTTTTCCCCAACATGGAAGAACTATGGCTTTTAAGCGGGGAGGAGGAGAGGGAGGGTTATCCCCGCCGTCTACCTTCCCGGGAGGAGTTTATCCGGTTTTATTCAATCCTTCATCAGCGAAAAGGGATTGCATTGGACGGAGAAATATGGGATATTGGTATGCGGAACGGGTTTAGCCGGGAGATCCTTACCTTTATCCTGAAGGTCTTCCACGAGCTTCGTCTCGTTCGGGTGGAGGGAGGAACCCTACGTCTGGGAGAGACGCTGAAGAAGCGTTCTTTCGAGGAATCCCCTACTTACCGATGGTTAAAGGAATCCCTCGCCGTAGAGGAGGCGCTCCTCTTTTCCACGCCCCAGAATATTCTAGAATGGTTGATCCAGGGTGTAGGACATCCTGGATATGAGGAGGGTATCGGATGATCAATTTAAAGGATTATATTCGCATTATCCCGGATTTTCCCCAGCCCGGCATCGTATTTAAGGATATTACCACCCTGCTGAAAGATGGAATAGCTTACAAAGAAGCGATTGACGCCATGGTGGAGCATGCGGAAAAATTAAATATCGATCTTATCGCAGGACCGGAAGCCAGGGGATTCGTAATCGGAGCGCCCATCGCCTATGCCTTGGGGGTGGGTTTCGTCCCCATCCGAAAGTCGGGGAAACTTCCTGCCGAGACCGTTACCGTAGAGTATGAGAAGGAGTATGGAATCGATGTCCTGGCGATCCATCAGGATGCCATCAAGCCCGGACAGAAGGTTCTCGTCTGTGACGACCTTTTAGCCACCGGCGGGACGATTAAATCAACGGTTGAGTTGGTGAAAAAATTGGGCGGAGATGTGGTTGGCACCGCTTTCCTCATCGAACTGACCTATCTGGAAGGAAGGAAAAATCTCGGAGATCTGGATGTATTTTCTTTGGTTAAATATTAAAAAGGTGGCGATACGGTTGGAGGGATAGAAACTTTGTTTCTGTCCCTTTACTTTTTGTATGAGATTAAAGATAATAGATAAATAATAAAGATTTATGAGAAATAAGGGGTAAATTGACGAATGCCCATCGAAGAGCTTCTGGATAAAGCAAAAGAATATATGTCAGATGATGAATTGGATATGGTTCGTAAGGCTTACCTCTTCGCAGAAAAGGCCCATGAAGGACAGCTCAGGGCTTCGGGCGATCCTTATATCACCCATCCGCTGGCCGTTGCCGGGATTTTGGCCGACCTCCACATGGATCATGTGATCTTATCTGCTGCCCTCCTTCACGATGTGGTGGAGGATACTCATGCGACCCTGGATCAGGTGAGGCAGGAGTTCGGGGTAGAGGTGGCGGAGTTGGTAGACGGGGTCACGAAGTTGCGCAGGATTAAGTATAAGTCCCAGGAGGAACAGCAGGCGGAAAACCACCGGAAGATGCTCCTAGCCATGGCAAAGGATGTCCGAGTCATCTTAATCAAATTAGCCGACCGTCTTCATAACATGCGCACGCTAAAATACCGTTCCGAAGAGGACCAGCGGAGAATTGCCAATGAAACGTTGGAGATTTTCGCTCCGATTGCCCACCGACTTGGAATATCCACCATTAAGTGGGAGTTAGAGGATATCTCCCTTCGTTATATCAATCCCCAGCAATACTACCGGATTGTCCACCTCATGAAGAAAAAGCGGGCCGAACGGGAGAAATATATTGAGAAAGTGATGGAAGAGATCCGCGTGAAGCTTGAGGATCTGGGGATCAAGTGTGACATCTCTGGCCGGCCGAAACATATTTATTCCATCTACCGGAAGATGTTTCTGCAGCATAAAGAGTTTAACGAGATTTATGATCTCCTCGCGATCCGGATCATCGTGGAAAATGTACGGGATTGTTATGCGGTCCTAGGCGTGGTTCACACCCTATGGAAACCGATGCCCGGCCGTTTTAAGGATTATATCGCCATGCCCAAGGCAAATCTTTATCAATCTCTCCATACGACGGTGATCGGTCCGGAAGGGGAGCCCCTGGAGGTGCAGATTCGAACGCAGGAGATGCACCGGACGGCGGAGTACGGGATCGCCGCTCACTGGGCTTACAAGGAAGGGAAAAGGTTGAAGGGAAACGACAAATATGGGGAACAACGTCTCTCCTGGTTCCGGGAGCTTTTAGAGTACCAACAGGAATCCAGGGATGCCCAAGAGTTTGTCGAGTCGTTGAAAATGGATCTTTTCTCCGACTTGGTTTTTGTCTTTACGCCCAAGGGGGACGTCATCGAGCTTCCTGCAGGATCGGTTCCCCTCGATTTCGCCTACCGGATTCATACGGAGATTGGAAATCGCTGCGTAGGGGCGAAAGTGAACGGGAAGATCGTTCCCCTGGATCACCCGTTAAAGACAGGCGATATCGTAGAGATTCTCACCTCGAAACACAGCTACGGCCCCAGTCAGGATTGGCTGAAAATCGCCAAAAGTTCCCATGCGAAGAATAAAATCCGGGCCTGGTTTAAGAAGGAACGCCGGGAGGAGATGATTGAGCGGGGACGGATGGCGGTTGAGCAAGAAGTGAAGAAGCACAACCTAAATCCAAAAGAGTTGTTGCAAGAAGAATACTTGAAGGAAGCGGCACATCGGTTCAATTTCCAAGAAGAAGAGGATATGTATTCCGCGGTAGGTTACGGAGGCGTTACGGCAGCCCAGGTGGTCACCCGCATGTTGGAATTATATAAGAAAGATCATCCTGATCTTTCGAGAGGAGAGATTCCCCCTGAGGGAAAGGGGGGCCTTCCGGGGAGGAAGGTTAGCCATTCGTTGGGAGTGACGGTGGCAGGAGCGAGTAATCTCCTGGTTCGTTTCAGCCGCTGCTGCAACCCCGTTCCGGGAGATGAGATTGTAGGTTATATCACCCGGGGGAGGGGGGTTTCGGTCCATCGGAGAAATTGCCCGAACATCCTGACGGAGGAGCCGGAGCGTCTCATTGATGTGGAATGGGAGGCCGGAGCGGATCAATATTACAATGTGGATATTGAAGTAACGGGATTGGATCGGAACGGTCTCCTTAATGATGTACTGCAGGCGGTGAATGAGACGAAAACGAATATTACCCAAGTAACCGGAAGGGCGGATAAGAATCGGATGGCGATGATTCATATGAGCCTTTCGATTAAACACCTGGATCATTTACAACGGGTGGTGGACAAGGTGAAACAGGTGAAGGATGTTTATGCGGTCCGCCGTTTGTTGCAATCATAACTTATTTGAGAATGAAGCAGGGCGGTGAGTTTTCGTGCGTGTGGTCGTTCAACGGGTAAAGTGGGCGGAGGTTCGGGTAGAGGGGAAACGTGTGGGGAGGATTGGCCCGGGGCTTCTCCTGTTGGTCGGGTTTACCCATGGAGATGGGGAGGAAAAGATCCGATGGATGGCCGAGAAGGTGGTTCACTTACGCATTTTCTCCGATGACGAGGGGAGGATGAATCGATCCCTCCTGGAGGTGGGAGGAGCGATTCTTTCCGTCTCCCAGTTTACCTTATATGGGGATGCCCGCAAGGGGCGGCGGCCCAGCTTCGTCGAAGCAGCCCGGCCGGAGATGGCCTCTTTCTTTTTTGATCGGTTTAATGAGTGGATGAGAGGATTCGGAATCGAGGTTGAGACCGGCGTATTTGGCGCCGACATGGAGGTGGAGCTTTTAAACGACGGCCCGGTCACCCTTCTCCTGGACAACGACGAATGATGCGCATCAAAACCTCTCCTTCCTGGCCCGGGGGAGCCTAAATGCGGTCCAATCTCGGGGGAGTTACTTGAAGTAGGCGATGATTCCGTTTTTTATGCCCTCCGCTTCTTTTTCCATGACATCGGGAGACTTTAAGAGGCGTTCGTCGCCGGGATTGCTTAAGAAGCCTAGTTCAATCAATACCCCCTTGACGGGATTTTCCCGCAGGACGTAGTAATCCCCGAAACGGTCCCCCAGATCTTTCAACCCATTCAGTTTTACCAATTCGCTTTGGATTTTTTTGGCCAATTGTCGCTCTTCTCCCTCTTGGTTATAGAAGGTGATGGTTCCGTTCATCTTAGGACTATCATAGGTGTTGTGATGTATGCTGATAAAGAGGTCGGCCTGTGCCATGGTGGCAATGGAAACCCTTTTTTCGAGGGAGATGAAGAGATCGCTGCGGCGGGTGAGAATCACTTGGGCACCCGCCTCTTTTAATTTCTTTTCCAGCAGGAGCGCCACTTCCAGATTTAAGTCCTTCTCCAGGACTCCCGTATTCACTCCGCTCGTTCCACTGTCCTTTCCTCCATGTCCCGGATCGATGACGATCACTTTATCGCTTAAAGAGTCGGAGGTAACCCGGTCAACCACTCCATAGAATGCGACAACCCAGCTGGCCACGTAGGCGGTCTCGCCTTGGTTTAATTGGATTTGGTACCAATCTCCCGTTTGGCCAATCACCGGATAGGTCTCTCCTTTTGCTCCCTTTGCGACTACTTTTCCTTTGAGGGAGGGGGTATCCCGCAGGTTGGTGCCATCCGTTACGATGGTGACTCTCTTCTCAGCAGAAATTGAAGTCCCCTCTTTCACCAGCCAGCCGGCCACCCAACCGATCTCTCCATCCGCCAGTTGAATTTTTACCCAATCTTGCCGTCGTTCCAGGAGTGTGGCACGCGTTCCCTGAAGAAGTTTCCCCAGGATCTCTCCTTTCAAGGAGGGCTCTTTCCGAAAGTTGACGATTTCGCTGTTAATCTCCACATATTTGCTCTCCTTCCCGGTTGCGGGGGCGGTGGAGGCTGCCTGGGTGGTTTTTTTCAAAGGAGGCTCTTGATCGATGGCCCTTACCTCGATGAGCCATGCGGGAACCCAACCTTTATTTCCCTGATCCAGTTCGATCTGCACCCAACCTCCTTTCCGGTCTAATAGGGTATAGGTCTCCCCCTTCCGCACCTGGGCGATGACGGGGGAGTTGAAATCGGCCTGCTCTCTAACGTTAAGAATCGAAACTTTTATGTAAACCGATTGGGCGGAGGTTTGAACGGAAGGGAGATAGTAGAAGAGAATCAAGAGGAGTAGAAGTAGAACGGGAACCAGAAATTTGTAAGGGAGCTTATTATTCATCGTACACCTCATTTTGTAATCATTTACGGGCGTTTAACAAAGTTGTTGAATGGATGTGAAAAGGGTAAAATGGCTTAAGAATCTGTGAAAGGTGTTGATCATGTTACGAGTTTCCATCGATCCGATTCATGAAACCTATCATTACGACATTCAGCACATTATAAAGCTGTTCGCGGAAAAGGCGGAGATCCATTTCTACGACGAGGCAGATTCTCTTGGATCGTACGATTCCCATGAAGCTCTGCCACCGGATCATTCGGCTCTTTCCCGCAGAGATGGGAAAACAGACCGTCCGGAGGGTAGAGAATCGACTCCACCCGGGATGGAATGGAAACTCTCATTCTCATTTCGGCGGGAGGAAAAAGAGGTTCATGTTGTGGCTCGCCTAACCGATCCAATGGGAAAGGAAGCCAGAGGAGAGGCGATCCGTCCCCTCCAGGATGAAAAAAGAGCGGTAGGTTTCGCCCTCCTACGGGCGCTTACCTCTTATACCGGCATCGTCCAACCTTGGGGAATCCTTGTGGGAGTTCGTCCGTTAAAATTGTACCACAAGATGTTGGAAAAGGGGATGAAAAAAAAGGATATTCATGAAAAATTAATCTCCGAATATGGACTTCTTCCGGAAAAGGTAAGGGAAATGGAACGGATTGCGGACAGACAGCTTCAAGTTCTCCCTGATCTTTACCATTTGTCGGGTGAGGTAAGTCTTTATATTGGGATCCCCTTTTGTCCGACCAAATGCGCCTACTGTACGTTTCCCGCCTATGCCCTCCAGGGGAAGCAGGGATCCGTAGATGCCTTCCTTGCGGCTCTTTTAGAGGAGATCAAGGTGATGGGGACATGGCTTACGGAGAGGAAGATTCCCGTCACCACCCTTTATGTGGGCGGGGGGACACCTACCAGCCTCTCGGCGGACGAGCTTGATCTTTTGTTATCCACCTTGGCAGAAGTTCTTCCTTGTAGGGAAAAGCTGAAAGAATTGACGGTTGAAGCGGGGCGTCCGGATACCATCACCCCGGAGAAAATTGAGGTGATGAAGAGGTGGAGGGTGGACCGCATAAGCATTAACCCCCAAACCTTTACCCAGGCTACCCTGAAAGCGATCGGCCGGCATCATACGGTGGAAGAGACGCTATCGGCCTACCGGTTGGCTCGATCGATGGGAATGGGGAATATCAATATGGATCTCATCATCGGATTGCCCGGGGAAGGGATGGCGGAGTACCAAAAGTCGCTCCTCCATATCGAGGAGCTTATGCCCGATTCCCTGACCGTTCATACTCTCTCTTTCAAGTCGGCATCCACCATGACGCAAAAAAGGGAAAAGTACTCGGTTGCTTCCGCTGAGGAGGTAAGCCGCATGATCCGGTATACCGAGGAGTGGACCGAGAGGCACGGATATCATCCCTATTATCTCTACCGGCAGAAAAATATCTTGGGAAATCAGGAAAACGTGGGGTATGCCCTTCCCGGGAAGGAGAGCCTTTACAACATCCTGATTATGGAGGAGCGGCAGACGATCATCGGCTTAGGCTGCGGGGCATCCAGCAAGATCATCTCCCCAACGTCCGGGAGAATCTTTCGCTTTGCGAATCCGAAGGAACCGAAGGTTTACGTAGAACATTACCGCGATTATCTGGAGAAGAAGATCGCCTTATTGGAAGAGATCTATTCCCAGGATGAAAAAGAATCCTTGACTTTTCCGAAAAAATGATTATGATATGGACTATAGCCTACATCATGTTACCATCTATGAAGGGAAGAGTAGCAAGGGAGAGCCTTGAAGAGAGAGGATGCCGCGGCTGAAAGCATCCTTAAGGAATCCCCTGGCCAAAGACATCCCTGAGATTCCCGGTTGAAAGGTGAGTAGGCCGGGACGCCGGCAGGCGTTATTGCTTCATGAGGAGGGAGCGTTTGCTCCAATTCGGGTGGCACCGCGGGAGTAGGAACCAATCTCTCGTCCCTGACGCATACGTCAGTGGCGGGAGATTTTTTATTTTACTAACGCATCAAACTGGATGGATGGATCAAATGTTGGGAGAAAGAAGGAGGAAGGTTCGCATGACGTTTCAAGCTCCAAGGGGGACGGAGGATCTCCTGCCGGAGGAGACTGCCGTTTGGAGAAAGGTGGAAGGGCTTTTTCATTCCATCTGTGCCCGTTTTCATTACGGGGAGATACGCACCCCCCTCTTTGAACAGACGGAGCTTTTCGTCCGGGGGGTAGGGGAGAGCACCGACATTGTGAACAAGGAAATGTATACCTTTGAAGACAGGGGTGGGAGGAGTCTCACCTTGCGTCCCGAGGGGACAGCTCCTGTGGTGCGCGCCTTTGTGGAGCATAAGCTTTTCGGTGAAGGGGGCGGGCCGATAAAGCTGTACTACATGGGGCCCATGTTCCGGTATGAACGTCCACAGGCGGGAAGGCAACGCCAATTTCATCAGTTGGGAGTGGAAGTATTAGGCTCTCACGATCCGGCCGTGGATGCGGAGATTATCTCCCTGGCATGGACATTCTTTCAGGAGTTGGGACTGAAGGGGATTCAGTTGCAAATCAACAGCGTCGGCTGCCCAACGTGCCGGCCTATGTATCGTGAATCCTTGATCCGCTATTTTACCCCCTATGAGGAAGAACTTTGCGAGGATTGCCGGAAGCGGCTGACGAAGAATCCCATGCGCATCTTGGACTGTAAGGTGGACGGTGAGAAGGATTTTGTGAAAGAGGCCCCCATCATCCTGGATCATCTCTGTGATGATTGTACCCATCATTTCGAACGTATAAAGGGGATGTTGGATGATCTTCAGATTCCCTTTGTCATCAATCCCCGCTTGGTCAGGGGACTTGATTATTATACCCGCACCGCTTTTGAGTTTATGGAGGGATCGATTGGCGCCCAGAGCGCCGTGGGCGGAGGAGGAAGGTACAACGGTTTGGTCTCGGAAATCGGTGGTCCGGATGTGCCGGGTATCGGTTTTGGACTGGGAATGGAGCGCCTTGTGTTAGCCCTCCGCAATCAGGGGATTCCATTAGAGGGGGATGACGGGCTTGATTTTTATCTCATCGCAGTGGGTGAGCGTGCGAGACGGGAGCGGATTAAGCTCATGCAAACCTTGCGCCGTGCGGGATTTAAGGTAGAGACCGATTATGCCGAACGGAAGATGAAGGGGCAGTTAAAGGCGGCTGACCGATTAAACGCCCGATGCGCCCTCATCCTGGGGGAAGAGGAGTTGGCAGAGGGGAAGATTCTCTTGAAGGATTTGAAGACGGGTGAACAGGAGAAGGTGCCTCTCCTTGAAGTGGTGGAAGCATGCAGGAAATCCCTGGGAATCTCTCGGGGATTAGGGTATTTCGACCCTCCCGTTTCGGAAGAATAAAGTGGATTCTTATTGTGGAATCCGTTTCGTCCCTTTTTTGTGAAAGAAAGAATGGAAAGAAAGATAGGAGGAGTAGAGATGGCGGAGTGGATCCGTACGCATCCATGTGGAACATTACGTAAAGAAGAGGCTGGCCAGGAGGTCACCTTGATCGGCTGGGTGAATAAACGGCGAGACCTGGGTGGGGTGATCTTTATCGATCTGAGGGATCGGAGCGGGATTGTTCAGGTTGTGACCGATCCGAAGACGGAGCAAGCCTTCAGGGAGGCGGACCGCTGTCGGAATGAGTATGTGGTGGCGGTTCGGGGGATTGTCCTGGAACGGGCAAAGGAGAATATAAACCCGAATCTTCCAACCGGGGAGATTGAGGTTGTTACCCGAGAGATGGAAATTATAAACGCAGCGAAAACCCCCCCGTTTAGTATCGCGGAAAATCAGGAAGTGGATGAAAAGGTTCGACTGAAATACCGTTATCTCGATCTGCGGCGTCCAGCCATGCAGGAGACATTCATTCTCCGTCATAAGCTGACGAAGATCTTCCGGGATTACCTCAGCGATCACGGATTTATAGAGGTGGAGACCCCCATCCTTACCAAGAGCACGCCGGAAGGTGCCAGGGACTACCTCGTTCCCAGCCGGGTCCATCCTGGAGAATTTTACGCCTTACCCCAATCGCCCCAGCTCTTTAAGCAGCTCTTGATGGTCGCGGGGTTTGAACGGTATTATCAGGTGGCCCGCTGTTTCCGGGATGAGGATCTGCGGGCGGATCGACAGCCGGAGTTTACCCAGGTAGATATTGAGATGTCCTTTCTCTCCTTGGCAGAATTCCAGGAGATGATGGAGGAGATGATCGCACGGGTGGTAAAAGAGGTGAAGGGGATCGAGGTGCCCCGCCCCTTCCTTCGTTTAACGTACCGGGAAGCGATGGACCGTTTTGGGTCGGACAAGCCGGATCTTCGTTTTGATATGGAAATTGTAGATCTCTCCGACCTGGTGGGGGACAGTTCCTTCGCCGTCTTCCGCAATGCGATATCGAACGGTGGGGTGGTTCGTGCATTAAATGTAAAGGGGGCGGCGGAGAAATATAGCCGCAAGGATATCGGCCTTTTGGAGGAGTTTGTTAAGGGGTACGGAGCGAAGGGGCTCGCCTGGCTTAAGGTGGAGGAGAATGGAATGAACGGGCCGATCGCCAAATTTTTCTCCGAAGAGGAGAGGGAGGCGTTACGCTTGCGCCTGGCCGGAGAACCGGGAGACCTTTTCCTGTTTGGAGCAGACGAGTGGAAGGTGGTCTCCGAATCTCTTGGGGCTCTTCGTCTTCGCTTGGGGAGGGAATTACATCTGATCCGGGAAGAGGAAATCCGCCTTCTCTGGGTTACCGATTTCCCGTTGGTCGAGTATGATGAAGAGGAGAAGCGGTACGTTGCCCTTCATCATCCCTTTACCCGGCCCCGGGATGAGGATATTCCCTATTTTGAGAGCGATCCCCTCAAGATCAGGGCCATGGCTTATGACATGGTGATGAACGGGTATGAGATCGGCGGCGGGAGCATGCGCATCTATAAGCGGGAGATTCAGGAAAAAATGTTCAAACTCCTAGGATTTACCAAGGAGGAAGCGGTCGCCAAGTTTGGTTTTCTCCTTGAAGCGTTTGAATATGGGACGCCTCCCCATGGGGGCATCGCCTTTGGTTTGGACCGGATCGTGGCGATTCTGGCAGGAAAGACGAACCTCAGGGAAGTGATCGCCTTCCCGAAGACAGCCAGTGCGACCGATCTGATGATGGATGCACCCGGTGAGGTAGAAGAAAAACAGTTGGTTGAATTGGGAATCGGGATAAAGGGAAAAGACGGAAGATAAGCCCGAATGGAATTATTTGTTAGTCGAATCTCCTTGAGAAACGAAGGGGTTTGTGATAAGATAGGAGCAGAAAGAAGTCCTGATGTGTGCGTGTGGCCCGGATGTTTTGTAACCTAACACCTTTTCTATGGGAGCTTTATATTTCCTGCTGTCGATGCTAAGCCTCCTGCGAGTGGTAAGCCATCCGGCAGGCTGCGAGCACCCACCTGCCGAGCGCAGGTTCAAAACAAAGGTTCACGGCATGTTGGGGCTTCTGTGTGAGGAGAATAAGAATGGATGATGAAGGGTGCAGTCTTCATGGGCTGCATTTGTTTTTTTTCATTGAAATTTGTGCCGATGAAAGTTAAGATGAAAATGGTGAATCTCAAGGCTTAAGAGGGAAGAGAATGGAAACCATTTTTCTATTGACAGCGTTGCTCATCGTAAACATCATCTTGATCCTCCTGCTTCTTTTTACCTTCCGCAACATCCATAAGCGCATGGAGGAGTGGGAGGGACTTATTTTAGAACAGCATGAAAAGCTTACGAGATGGATTGAACGTCTCATGGAGGAAAAGGAAAAGAAAGAGCTCCTTGTACAGGAAAAGGCAGAGGAGAGAGCGCAGAAGCGATATCATTATGTGAAAAAGGGGCTTAACGACATCCTTGACGCCCTGGATAAACTCCATCAGAAGGGAAGTTTCATTTTGGAGGCGAAAGGGCGGGAAGTGAAACCAGTTCACACAGAGTCTGCACCAAACGAGGAGAGGCGGGATCCCTCTTTTGCCGTTCAGGAAATTCGAAGGGAAGAGTGGGAGGAAAAGGGGGAAGCGAAGGTTCCTGAGATCTTATCTCTTTATCATCAGGGAGAATCTCCCTTCGCCATTGCGAAGAAATTACAAATTCCCATTCCCCAAGTGGAGTTGGTCCTCCAAATTTTTACGAATCCGCAAAAGGAAATGAATGGATGATCCCGTTCAATACATGATGGGTTTAAGAATGGAGCAACTGAACGATGCTTAACGCTTTTTCCAGGACTGAATTAGCCATCGGGCGAGAGGGATTGAAGAAACTGAAAGGAAGCAGTGTGGCCGTATTGGGAATGGGAGGAGTAGGTTCTTATACGGCCGAAGCATTGGCCAGAGCCGGCATAGGGAAATTGATATTGGTGGATAAGGACGTGGTGGATGTTACCAATATTAACCGTCAGATTCATGCCCTTCACTCGACCATTGGTCGGAGCAAGGTAGAGCTGATGGCGAAACGGATCGGTGAGATCAATCCTGAATGTCATGTGGTTCCATTGCAAATGTTTTACAATGAGGGGACGTACGAAGAGGTTTTTAGAGAACCGTTAGATTATCTGGTGGATGCCATGGATACCGTCTCGTACAAAATCCATGTGGTGGTGGAGTGTAAAAAGAGGGGCATACCGATTGTTTCCAGTATGGGAGCGGCCAATAAGTTAAATCCTGCCGCTTTTCGCGTTGCCGATCTCTTTAAGACCTCTTATGACCCGATCGCCAAGGTGATGCGGAAACGATTGAAGGGATTGGGAATCACCCAGGATGTAAAGGTGGTCTATTCCACAGAAAAGCCCCTCGTTCAGAGAGAGGAGATTTTAGGGGAGATCGTCCAAGATCCGAATAGTCCCATTTCAAAAGTGAGAAGACCCCCCGCCAGCATCTCCTTTGTTCCCCCTGTGGCGGGGCTGATCCTGGCAGGAGTGGTGGTAAACGATCTTTTGGGAAGGCCTCTTGAGGGGTGATTCCTTAGCCGAAGGAAGTCGTTATCAATCTGAGGATAATAATTTTTGGATCAATGGGAGAAATTCTTGCAAGGATTGATCCGCTTTTCTTTTTTGTTCTTCCGCTTCTTTTTGGTTTCCTCTTTTTTTGGCAAGGACCATCTCCGTTAACGCCTGATGATATTGGGAGTGGGAACGGCGCAATGAGGAGAAATCGGAATCGGAAAAGGTGGTAGGCCTTCCGATTTTTGCGAGGGTTTGATCAAATGGGCAATCTTTCTCTTCGGTTCGGAGATCTTCTGGTGAGGCTATTCCCATCAACTCATTCTCTCCTACCCAATTTAACCAGAGATGATCGGTGATGAAGCTTCTGATTTGGTGTTTTTTCTTGAAGTGAGTCATGCGGGAGAGGGTAAATGTTCGCCTCCGATTTACTTGATGGCTAACGTTAAGTAGATCTTCCGCGCTCTTCTTCGTCGCCTCTTCGCCTTGATGGATGTAAGATAAGATTTTTTCGGAACGGTTGCTTATATCCTGGGTGGCCGACGCCTGTTCTTCGGTGGAGGCGGCAATTTGGTTGATCGATCGGTTTAGGGCGTTGATCTCTTCTTCAATCTTCCGAAGTGCCAGTAAGGAGGAACCGGCTTCCTGGGATCGCAAAGCGATCCGTTCGGAAATTTTTTGACTGGTCAATTGAACCTGTTCCGATTTCTTCTCTAATTCCTGAAGGGTTTTGGTGATGGAGCCGGCTGATTCTTTGGTTTGATCCGCCAGTTTTTTAACTTCCTGGGCCACCACGGAAAACCCTTTTCCCATCTCTCCGGCCCGCGCCGCTTCGATGGAAGCATTCAGGGCCAGGAGATGGGTCTGTCCGGCGATGTTTTGGATTAACGTGGTGATCTCGTAAACCTGTCCCAAGACCGAGAATAGGTCCCGGATGGAAGATTCGTTTGTCTTAAACTCTTCCTCGAGGTTTTTAAATTGTTTCAAGGAGTTTGCGATGTGCTGTTGGTTTTCCCTGGCGAAAGCCGTAAGGGATTGGAATTTTTCCGCCGTTTGGTTGGTAATTTCGGCGATGCCGTCGATGGAGGCCGTCAGTTCTTCAATGGATGACGTGACGTTTTCCATCTCCGACGTTATTCTGGAGATCTGGGCGATGATCTTTTGAAAGTGGTTGATTTGGGCGAGGGTTTCGGTCGTGTCGCTTAAGTGGTCGACCTGCTCAAATTCATATTCCTCATGATAGGCTTCAAGGACGATGGCCGCATGGAAGGAGAGGATTTTTATGAGACTATAAATCTTCTCCCCTTGAAGCTTTGCACGGAGTCGATTTCCTCCAATCAATAGGGGGATCATCTTCGCATAGATGCGTAGGTAGGAGCCGATAAACCAATCGGCGCTTAAGTTGATGCGGTGGTGAATCCTGCCGATTCTGCGCAAGTACTCGATGTATTCCTCATCCGCCCTTCCTTCCGGAATGGAGTTCAGGTATTGGATAAAGGTCTTTTTTAACCGTTCTAATGTGCTGTTCTCATCGATGATGGCTTTAAGGGAGGAAAATCTCCCGATCATCTCGTAATGGTTGTCGGTAATTTCCTGGGCGGATTCTCTAAAATAATCGGCCATGCCCCTTATGTTTTCCAGATCTTCTTCGGAAATGGAGAAGAATGCGAGCAATTCTTTTGTCCTCTCTTTTTCGGATTTCAATTGAATCCCCTCCGCATTTTTTGCAGATATTTGTCGTCGTCAAAAGGACTAGGAAAAAATAACTAAGAAGATTATACCTGAAAAAAGTAGAAATCGTACTAAAAATGATGAATGATGTAAAAAATACTAAGACAAGTGTGTCGAAATAGAAAATTGAATGAAACTGCACCGCTAAAAATCTTCCCTTTACAAAACGGACGTTTCGGTCTATATTGTAGAAGAATATAGGTATTGTATAAAAAATGCGTGGAAAAGGGGCCGGATCGTGATCTACTTGGATCATGCAGCTACCACACCCCTCCATCCCCAGGTGATGGAGGCGATGAAACCTTTTCTTACCCACCGGTTCGGTAATCCCTCCAGCCTTCATGCCTGGGGCAGAGAGGCGCGGGCTGGGGTGGAAAGAGCCAGGGAGCAGGTTGCCTCTTCCTTGCATGTAAAGCCGGAAGAGGTTCTTTTTACAAGTGGCGGAACGGAGAGCGATAATCTGGCGATAAAGGGGATTGCCTTAGCCCGGCAGGAGAAGGGCAGGCATATCATCACCTCCTCCATAGAGCATCATGCGGTTCTCCATGCCTGTGAAGCGCTGGAGAGGTGGGGATATGAAGTTACGTATCTTCCGGTAGACGAGAGAGGGAGGGTCTCTCCTGAGGATCTCCTCCGGGCCATTCGGAAGGATACGATCCTCGTGTCCATCCATTTCGGCAACAACGAGGTAGGGACGATCCAACGGGTAGAGAGTTTTGGGGCTATTTGCAGAGAAAGGGGGATTCCCTTTCATACCGATGCCGTGCAAGTGCTTGATCATGCTCCGATAGATCTCACCCGCCTTCCCATTGACTTGGCCAGCTTTTCTGCTCATAAAATCAATGGGCCTAAAGGAGTTGGGGCCCTTTATGTAGCCCATGGAATTTCTCTTTTTCCTCTGCTCCACGGAGGGGTTCAGGAGAGCAAAATGAGGGCGGGAACGGAGAATGTTCCAGGCATCGTCGGCTTTGGAGAAGCCATCTCCATCTCGACAGCCGAGACGCTCCAGAGAAGAGAGCGGAATCTTCTCTATCGAAGGAAGCTTTTAACAGCCCTCCGGGAATCCGGGGTTTCTTATATAGTTAATGGGGATGAAGAGAATTTTTTGTCCCATATTTTAAATCTCTCCTTCCCCGGGGTAAACAGGGATAGCCTCCTCATCCAATTAGATCTGAACGGGATCGCCGCTTCGGCCGGTTCCGCCTGTACCGCAGGTTCTCTAGAACCGTCCCATGTATTAAACGCAATGGGTGTAGGAGAGGAGAGGTTAAACTCCGCCATTCGATTCAGCTTCGGGTGGGGTTTACGTCCGGAAGAGGTGGAAGAGGCGGGATTAAAAATCGGGGAGATCGTAAAGCGGCTTCAACGGTAAGATTCCTTTGCGGGATGATGGCGATGAGGAATGAAATTCCTCTATTTGTTTCTAGGCAGGAAGCCATACTATAGGGTAGAAAGGAGGGATCCTTTCTGCGCAAGGCTCAATTTGTCATTGGATTGCCAGTCATCGCGACAAAGAGTGGGAAGCGGATGGGCACCGTGAAAGATCTCCTGTTCGATGAGAAAAAAAGGCTGATGGGAGCTCTTCTTACGCCCAAGGGTTTGATCAGAAAAGCTCATTATATTCCGATGGAGAAGATCTTGTCCGTAGGTGAAGATGCCCTTACAGTGGAGGACGAGGAGGCCATTTCCGAACTGGATTCCACCTCCCATCTCTTCTCCGTATTCAATGGGGAGAAACATCTAAAGGGAAAGCCCGTCCTCACTCTGAACGGCCACGAATTGGGGCAGGTGGAGGATGTTTATTTTTTGGAGGAAGAGGGTACCCTAATAGGGATGGAACTGTCGGACGGTTTTTTAAGCGATGTGACGGATGGGCGGAAGTTCCTTCCTTTGTCTGAGAAGACAAAAATGGGGGCGGATGCGATCCTGGTGCCCCAGGAGTTGGAGGAGCGAATCAAGGAGTAATATTTAGGAAGGAAATGGGATATGGAAATTATTTGTCCGAACTGCAAAGGGAAAGAAATAGGTAAGATCGGTACCCATCAATATTATTGCTGGCGCTGTTTTATTGAGCTTAGCGTAAAAGGAGACCATCTTTCCGCTTACGAGGTGGAGGAAGATGGGAGTCTCAGCTCATTGGATGATCTTTTCAATGAAGATGAGGCTCCTTTACCCTCTTCATTGCCCTGAAAAGGAGTGAAGGTTGAATGAGATTCTGGAGTCTCCTTGCCATCGGTGCAGCTTTTGTTCTGGGTACCGCCTTGTTAGGCAGAGGCCGGCAGAACAGGGGCAATCTGTGGAATGCTTGGTTGGAGATGGGCAGGCGCTGGGGGAATCGCATGAACCTGATGCAGCGAATGAACATGAACCAGTGGGCGAAGAGAGGTCGGCGCATCATCCGTAACATGAATTGGACGTAAATCGTAGACCCCCCGTTTGAAGCGGGGGGTATTTTTTGGCCGAAGGGGCAGAATATAGATAGTTTGAATTTGGGGGATTCGGAATGCGGCTCCTTAAACATAGAATGCTTCTCCTGCTCTTCAATTCCCTACTGATCCTCCTCATCCTTAATCTTATCTATATCCTTCGCCCTCTCTGGCTCTCCTTATATCAATTCATAAAAGTGGTGGGGCTTCCTTTTTTTATTTCCGTCATCATCGCCTATCTCCTTCACCCGGTTGTCCATCTGCTCGTCCGTATCGGGTTAAGAAGGGGATGGGCGCTAGGCCTCATTTACGGGATTTTCTTCATTGGCCTGGGTCTGGCCGGTTACCTTCTCATTCCTGAGCTCATCTTACAAGGGAAGGAACTAAACGAGAGATTGCCCCAGATGATCGCTACCTTCGAGAAATGGGTGGAGATGTATCAGGACCAGGAAGAGCATTGGCCCCAAGGGCTTCGTAAAGGGATCTCCAATGGATTTCAAAAGTTTGAAAACGGGATTTCCGACTGGATTGGGAGGACGATCGACGGGTTTGGGGACATGATGAATAATCTCATGAATCTAACTCTCGTTCCTTTTCTTGTTTTTTATATCTTAAACGATTATGATCATTTTCTGGAGAAGGTGATTCGCTTCCTTCCGAGAAAATACAGGAAGCCGGTCCTTGTAACGATGCGGAACATAAACGAGGGGATCGGTGACTATGTGAGCGGCCAACTCCTCGTCTCTTTGGTTTTAGGGATTCTCATCTATGTGGGGTATCTTCTGATCGGTTTTCCTTATCCTTTGGTTTTTGGTCTCATCGCCATGATCTTTAACCTCGTTCCTTACCTGGGTCCCTTCCTGGGGGCTATTCCCGCCATGCTCATAGCTTTAACCCTCTCTTGGAAGCTTACCCTCCTCGTAGCCTTGGTCAATACGATCGGACAGACCATAGAGAATAATCTGCTCTCCCCCTTCATCGTCGGAAAGACGACTCAACTACATCCTTTAGCGATTATATTCGCTTTATTGGTGGGCGGAGAATTGGGAGGGATCGTGGGCATGATCCTAGCCGTTCCTCTTCTCGTCATGGGAAAGGAGATTCTGATTCAAGTCTCTCAAAGCATGATTCATCACCCGGCGTCATCCGATCCAAATCCTTGACAAGTCTCTTCTTCCCTGTTTATAATAACCCCATGATGGGATACATAGGTGAATTCGATGAGGGATCGAGTAGATCATGCCCCGTTGGCAGAGAGAAAGCTCCGCGGCTGGAAGGGCTTTTCAATGAGGGATGATGGAAGGCTAATCCTGAGAGCAGTTGAACCCTGCCGGTTTTCAACCGTTACCGAGATGGAGGGGGCGCCGCGTAGGCGCAACCAGGGTGGTACCGCGAGAATAACTCTCGTCCCTGTAGGGGATGAGAGTTTTTTTGCGTCTATTCTTTCGCCTAATCTTTGGAGGAGGTTTATTGATCATGAAAGCAAGCGAAATCCGTAGGAAGTTTCTCACCTTTTTTGAGGGAAAGGGGCATAAAATCCAGCCGAGTGCATCCCTCATTCCCGTCGATGATCCCAGCCTTCTCTGGATAAATTCCGGGGTAGCTACACTAAAAAAATATTTTGACGGCCGCCTGGTTCCCGAAAATCCTCGCATCACAAATGCGCAGAAATCGATTCGGACCAACGACATTGAAAACGTGGGTAAGACAGCCAGGCATCATACCTTGTTTGAGATGTTGGGCAATTTTTCGGTAGGGGATTATTTTAAAAAAGAGGCGATTGAATGGGCATGGGAGTTTCTGACCGATCCGAAGTGGATCGGGTTTGATCCGGATCGCTTAAGCGTAACGATTCATACGGAGGATGATGAGGCCTACCATATTTGGCACGACATCATCGGCCTTCCCGATGAACGGATCATTCGTCTGAAGGAGAATTTTTGGGACATCGGGGAAGGGCCCTCCGGCCCAAACAGTGAGATTTTTTATGACCGGGGACCGGAGTTCGGGGATGACCCCAATGACCCTGAACTTTACCCCGGCGGCGAGAATGAGCGGTATTTGGAAGTGTGGAATCTGGTCTTTTCCCAGTTTAATCATAATCCGGACGGCAGTTATACACCCCTCCCCAGCAAAAACATCGATACCGGGATGGGATTGGAACGGATGGCCTCCATTCTCCAGAACGGGAAGACCAATTTCGACACCGACCTTTTCCTCCCCATCATCCACAAGACGGAAGAGATCAGCGGGGAGAAATACGGCGTGGACCCTGAGAAAGATATCTCCTTTAAAGTGATCGCCGATCACATCCGAGCCGTCTCTTTTGCTATTGGAGACGGGGCGCTGCCTTCCAATGAAGGAAGGGGCTATGTGCTTCGCCGACTTTTAAGAAGGGCTGTCCGCTATGGAAGGAAATTAGGGATCATGCGACCGTTCCTGTATGAACTGGTCCCTGTGGTCGGCGAGATCATGGAGGATTATTATCCGGAAGTGTTGGAGAATGCTCCCTTTATCCAGAAAGTGATTCGCGCGGAGGAGGAGCGCTTCTTGGAGACGCTGACGGAAGGGCTTGCCTTGTTGGAAGAGTTGGTCCAACAGGCGAAGGAGAAGGGGCGCTCGGAGATCAGCGGAGAGGAGGCTTTTAAGCTCTATGATACGTATGGTTTCCCCTTTGACTTGACCCGGGATTATGCTGCGGAGAAGGGTCTTAAGGTAGATGAAAAAGGCTTTGAAGCGGCCATGGAGGAACAACGGGAACGGGCCAGAGCCGCCCGGGAAGAAGTGGAGAGCATGCAGGTGCAGAATCCCCTCCTGAAAGAGTTAAAGGTGGAAAGCCGCTTCGTCGGCTACGACGAATTAACTGCTTCTGCCAGGGTTTCCGCCATCATTCATGAGGGTTCTTTGGCAGATCAGGTGGGAACAGGGGAGGAATGTTCCGTAATTCTGGATACGACGCCCTTCTATGCGGAAAGCGGTGGCCAGGTTGCCGACTTGGGTGTAATTCGAGGAGAGGGTCTTCTCTTGGAAGTAAAAAACGTCCAAAAAGCGCCGAACGGTCAGCATCTTCATACGGTTTTTGTGAAAGAAGGCGTCCTTCTTCGAGGAGCGGAGGTGGTGGCGGAGGTGGATGGAGAAGCCCGAAAGGGAACCGTAAAGAATCATACGGCGACCCATCTCCTTCATCAGGCGCTAAAGGATGTCCTTGGTCCCCACGCAAACCAGGCCGGTTCTCTGGTCACTCCCGAACGGTTGCGTTTCGACTTCACCCACTATAAGGCGATCACCCCGGAAGAGTTAGAAAGAATTGAAGAAAAAGTGAATGAACAGATATGGAGGAGCCTTCCTGTAACGATCCGCTTTAAGCCTTTGGAAGAGGCGAAGAAGATGGGAGCCATGGCCCTTTTTGGTGAAAAATACGGTGAGATTGTCCGCGTCGTTCAGGTAGGAGATTATAGCCTGGAGCTGTGCGGAGGATGTCACGTGAGAAACTCGGCGGAGATCGGTCTCTTTAAGATTGTGAGCGAATCCGGGATCGGGGCAGGAGTGCGCCGTATTGAAGCGGTAACGGGGAAAGAAGCTTACCTTTATCTGAATCAATTTGTTTCCGCCTTGAGAAAAATCGGGGAGTTGGTGAAAGCCCCCCATCTGAAAGAGATTCCTGAGAAAGTGGAGGATATTAAAGACCGGTTGAAGCAGGTGCAGCGGGAGAATGAATCCCTGAAAGGGAAGTTGGCCCACGGGGAGGCGGAAAGACTATTGAAAAAGGTGAAAGAGGTGAAGGGGATCCCGGTTCTGGCCGCGAGGGTGGAATGGGGTGAGATGAACGCCTTGAGAAACATGGCCGATGAATTAAAAGCGAAGTTGCCTCAAGGGATTTTAGTCCTAGGAGGAGTAGAAGGGGAAAAGGTAAATCTGGTGGCTTGGGTTTCGCCGGACCGGGTAAAAGAGGGCTACCATGCCGGGAAGATCATTAAAGAAGTGGCCGGCAGAGTGGGCGGAAGCGGCGGCGGACGGCCGGATATGGCGCAGGCCGGCGGAAAGGAACCAGCTAAATTGGAAGAAGCCTTGAAGTCGGTCTTTACAATTCTATCATAAACGGGTATGATGGAGTGGATGATGGGGTATTTTTCCACAGAGGGGGGTAACCAATGGATAATATAGAACATACCCAGAAATTTACCGTAAAAAATGAGGAGATGTCTGTTTCCATTAGACAGCTTCTTACCTTTGTTTATCAGGCCCTGGAGGAAAAAGGGTATCACCCCATCAACCAATTGGTCGGGTATTTAATCTCGGGGGAACCGGCCTATATTCCCCGTCATAATAATGCCCGGAACTTGATTCGTAAAGTGGAACGGGACGAGATCATTGAGGAGTTGGTCCGCTTCTATCTTAAAGCCGGTAAGATCGACCCAAAGCAAGGCTCTCCTGAATGAAAGGGTGTAAAAAGGAGAAATCTATTCGTGAGAATTATGGGACTGGATGTAGGTGAAAAGCGAATCGGAGTAGCCATCAGTGATGAATTAGGCTTCACAGCCCAAGGGGTGGAGGTCATCCCCAACCAGGGAGAGAAGGGGTTTTCCCGCATCAAGGAGTTGGCGGAAATGTACCAGGTGGAGCGGATTGTGGTCGGCTTACCAAAGAATATGAATGGGACCATTGGTGAACGGGGGGAGGAGACCCTTCGGTTTGGCAAAAGGATCGGGGAATTTCTATCCCTGCCTATCCTCTTTTGGGACGAACGCCTAACCACCGTCGCTGCAGAACGGGCTTTGATCTCCGCCGATGTAAGCCGAAAAAGGAGAAAGCAGGTGGTTGATAAGCTGGCAGCCACCCTCATATTACAAAATTACTTAGATTCCCAAGGAGGACTGAAGAATGACCGATAAGAAGGATCTCAACCACGAGCACCATGATGACCACCATCATCACGACCACCATGATCACCACCATCACGATCATCACGATCATCATCACGACCATGATCATCTCCATTATCATGAAGATGAAGAAGGAGAATTCATCTACATCCCCGATGAAGAGGGAAATGAAGTACGTTATGAAGTGCTTTACCAATTTGAAGTAGAGGATTCGGGCAAAAAATATATGCTGATTATCCCGGCGGAGGAAACGGATGAAGAGGAACAGGAGGTATTGGCTTTCCGCTTCGACGAAGATGAAGAGGGAGGCATCACTCTTTATCCGTTGGAAACCGACGAAGAATGGGATCTGGTAGAGGAAGCTTTTAATACGTTAATGGCAGAGGATAATGAGGAAGATTAAGGAAACCACGGAGTTATCAAATGGGGCGAAACCATGAAAGGGCTTCGCCCTTTCTTCTTATTGGATTTTTTTTTATAATCATTCTTATATCCAGTTTATTTGAGTGAAAGAAAGGGGAAAGAACCCTTGGATGAGAGGAAAACGGATCGAAGAGTGGGATCGGAAAGAAAGGCTTCCAGGTTCGCACCGGAGGAAAAAGGAGTGGACGAACGGAGAACGATACCACAGGATTTAGAAGGAATGGGAAACGTAGAAGCATTCAATCAGGACCTGGAAGAGGAAGGGGTAAAACCTGAGGATGGCAAAAATGCAAGCGATTCGCAGGATACGGGAGATCAAGGAGACAGCAGGAATATCATTGAGACCGGGGACAATGAGGAGAAAGAAAGCGGGTACACACCGGCGTGGAAACTTGTTCTGATTACGGTTTTATCGATCTTCCTCCTGATTGCCCTTCTCTTGGGGGGAGGGTACCTTTATATCCACTATAATCTCTCTCCACCTGCGGCAAAGGGGACAAGCCCCATCGCGGTCACGATTCCCAAGGGGGCCTCTTCAGGAGAGATCAGTCAAATTCTTTATTCCAAAGGCTTGATCCGAAACGCTGCCCTTTTCCGCTATTATATCCGTTATAAGGGAGTTGGCGGCTCTTTAAAGGCTGGGGAATATCGCTTCACCCCGGGGATGACGGTGGATGAGATCCTGGATAAGATGGTTAAGGGGGAGGTGTACCGGGAAACCTTTACCGTCACCATACCTGAAGGATTGACGGTTCCTCAGATTGCAGACCTGCTGAGCAGTGAAGGGGTGGTAAACAAGGAACGTTTCTTAAAGGAAGTGAATGAAGGAAGTTTCTCCTATCCGTTCCTGAAAGAAATTCCGCCGGAGAATCTGAAACAGCGCAAGTACCGTTTGGAAGGGTATCTTTTCCCGGAGACCTACACCTTTAACAAAGGCGCTACGGAGCATGAGATCATTGATCGAATGCTGGGTCAGTTTCAAAAAGTATTTACCGAAGAATGGAAACAGGAACTGGCTAAAAAGGGGTTGAACATAGACCAAGGGGTGATTCTGGCCTCCATCGTGGAGCGGGAAGCGGTTCTCGATGAGGAACGGCCCCTAATCGCCGGTGTATTCTATAATCGTTTGGAAGAACGATGGAAGCTGCAATCTTGTGCAACCGTTCAGTTTATCCTGGGAAAACAGAAGGATCGCATCACCTATAAAGATCTGGAAATTGAAGATCCATATAATACCTATCTCCATGTGGGGCTACCTCCAGGTCCGATCAGCAATCCTGGAAAGAAATCGCTGGAGGCGACCGTTTATCCCGCCAAGCATGATTATTTCTTCTTTGTGGCAAAGAATGACGGTTCTCAAGGCCATTTCTTCAGTAAAACGTTTGAGGAACATAAAAAGAATCACGCCAAGAGTGAAGGGAGCTGGTAAGGGTGTTTATCCATGAAGAGGCGGCGGCTTATTTAAAACCCTTTCGCTGGGAGAGGGATCCTCTCCTTTTAAGGATGGAAGAAGAGGCAAAAATAGAAAAAATTCCTATCGTTTTGCCGGATACCATCCAATTGATCAGCCAATTGGTCATGATGAAAAACGCCCGTTCTATTTTGGAAATCGGGACGGCGATCGGGTATTCCACCCTCTGGCTTGCCCGTTCCGCTCCCCAAGGCGAAATCATCAGCATCGATCAAGATGAAAAGATGATCGAACGTGCCCAAAAGAATCTTGAGGAGGCCGGGGTAGCCCACCGCGTCACCCTCCTTCACCATAACGCTTCCAAAGGGCTTCCTCATCCTTACAGGGAGAAACGTTTTGACTTTCTCTTCATCGATGCAGGAAAAGATGAATATGAAACCTATGTGAATGGGTATCTTCCCCATCTGGAAGATGGAGGAGTCATCGTAACCGATAATATCTTCTTTCACGGACTTGCTTTTCCCAACCATAAAGAAGATCCCCGCAATGCCTGGATCGGTGAGAAAATTGACCGGTATAATCATTTTATCTTTCAACACCCGGCTCTTCTCACTCATTTCCTTCCCATCGGAGATGGGATCGCCATTAGCATTAAGAGATCTTGAGGACGCCTTAAGAGAATTGGGAAAAAACTTTTGGAGGAGATAGATTTAGACTCCCTTCTGAGAATCGTGTATAATCCTAAAATGAGATAAAAAGTAAGCGAGTGGCAATCGAGAAAGGAAGCGTATAGAGAATCCCATGAATGGTAATCGGCCTGAATTTGTTATCCCCGTGGGCAACCTGGACGAAATTTCCCCCCTTCTATCGGCAGGGGCGGATGCCATCATCGTCGGGGAGTCCCGTTACGCCCTCCGTCTGCCCGGTTCCATGAGCCTCCGAGAGGTTGGAGAGGCAGCGGAACGCGCTCACCGCTCCTCCAAAAAAATTTATGTGGCCATGAACGCCCTTCTTCACCCGGGGGCCATCTCCGAGTTGGAATCCCATGTGAAGGAATTATCGCGGATCGGCATCGACGGCATTCTTTTCGGCGATCCGGCCGTGTATTTGGCGGTGATGGAGGTGAGTCCCTCGATTCCCCTTCAATGGAATACCGAGACCACTTCAACGAATTATAAAACGGCATCCTTCTGGGCCAAAAAAGGTGTAAAGCGGGCCATCCTGGCCAGGGAGATCTCTCAAGAGGATGTCCTTCTCATTAAGGAAAACGTGCCGATGGAAGTAGAGGCACAGGTGCATGGGATGACCTGCATTTTTCACTCGAAGAGAAAATTGGTCCGAAATTATCTCGCTTTTCAAAAGGAAAAGGGGGAGGATGTACCGTCCCATTTGGAGCATCTTTTTCTTAAGCAGGATCAACGCGATGAGGAGAGGTATCCACTCTTTGAGGATGAACAGGGTACCCACATCATGAGCTCAGAAGATCTATGCATGATCGATCATTTGCGTCCTTTTCTTTCGGCGGGAATTGATGCCTTCCGCTTTGAAAGCCTCTTTAAACCCCTCGCTTATAATGAGCAAATTCTTCGCATCTATCGAGAGGCGGTAGACCGCTTGTTGAGCGACCCCGCCCTGGAGTATGATCCGGACTGGATGAGAAGAATCGAAGCGATTCAGCCGAAAAACCGCCCGCTGGGGACCGGTTTTTATTTCCGGGAACAAATTTATTAAGCGGGTTAACGAAAGGAGAGAGGTTTATGAAGGTACTGGATCAAACCTTATATAAACCAAACCGGAAAAAATTACGTCGGCCGGAGTTGCTGGCCCCTGCCGGAAATCTGGAGAAATTAAAATTTGCCGTACTCTACGGGGCGGATGCGGTGTACATCGGCGGACAGCAATTTGGCCTTCGTTCAAAGGCGGGCAACTTCTCCATCGAAGATATGGCGGAGGGGGTTCGCTTCGCCCATGAGCATGGGGTGAAAGTGTATGTGGCCGCCAATATTATTGCCCACAACGAGGATTTTATCGGTTTGGAGGAATACCTGCGCACTTTAAAAGAGCTTAAGGTGGATGCGGTCATTATTGCCGACCCGGCCATCATCGAAACTTGTAAGGAGGTGGCTCCTGGTCTGGAAATCCATCTCAGCACCCAGGCTTCCACCACCAATTGGCGGGCGATCCAGTTTTGGCGGGAAGAAGGAGTCTCCCGCGTTGTACTTGCCAGGGAACTTAGCATGGAGGAGATCCGGGAGATTAAAGTCCATACCGATGCGGAGATCGAAGTCTTTATCCATGGCGCCATGTGCATGTCCTACTCGGGACGTTGCGTCTTATCCAATTACATGACCAGCCGCGACGCCAACCGAGGCGGATGTGCCCAATCTTGCCGTTGGCGGTATAACCTGTTAACCGAGGGAGATGAGGGGGAGGAGGTTCCGGTCTTTCGGGAAGATGGTGAAGCCTTTACGATGGGGTCGAAAGATCTGGCTTTAATCGAGCAGATTCCTCAACTGATTGAAGCAGGGGTTGAGAGCCTTAAAATTGAAGGAAGAATGAAGACGATTCATTATGTGGCCACCGTGGTCGGTGTGTACCGCCAAGTGATCGACGCCTATATAGCGGATCCGGAACATTTTATTTTTAAAGAAGAATGGAAAAAGGAATTATTAAAGGCGGCCAATCGTCCCATTACAACCGCCTTTTTCAGCAGAGATCCCTCCCATGAGGACCAGATTTTCGGACCCTCTCCCAAGATGGTCTCCTTTGATTTCGTCGGGCTTGTACTGGCGTATGACGAGAAGACGGGGATGGCGCTCGTCGAGCAGCGGAACCACTTCGCCGTAGGGGATGAGATTGAGTTTTTTGGCCCAAAAAGGCAAAATTTCTCCCAAAAGGTGGAAGAGATCATCAATGAAGCAGGCGAATCGGTGGATGCCGCAAGACATCCCTTGGAGAAAGTGCGCATAAGGGTAAAAGAGCCGGTGGCTCCATACGATATGATAAGAAAGGAAAAATCATCGTGAAGTCCTCTTTTCATCCGGCGCCCTCCGCAAGATGCTCTCGTTCATCGAACCAAGAGAGCCATGCGCAGTTCATCAACCCTGATGGTGAATAGTACCCATCGCCATGAACCTTTGGGTGAAAGCTTCTCCTTTTTTTGATAAATCTCATTATGATAAATCTAAACTTCCATGGAACAGAATCTCCTTCGAGATTCTTTTTTTTTCTTTACAAATCGTAATCATTCTGATAAACTAATGCTGCGCGATATAAACCGAAATGATTCCGATTTATCTTCTTTTAAAAATGAGAGGGAGGTCAACCGATGAAACAAAGATTTATACGATACAAACAGGTTTATTTATTCCTTGCGATTCTTTTTTTCTCCTCTTCTCTTTTGGCTGCCTGCTCGGATGGAGGGGGAGAATCATCGAATAAAACCGGAAAGATTATGATCTATACCACCCTCTTTCCTTTTTACGATTTCTCCAAAGAACTCGGGGGAGACTATGTAACGGTGAAAAACCTCCTTCCACCAGGGGTAGAACCCCATGATTTTGAGCCGAAGCCCAGGGATATAGTGGCCCTGCAGGAGGCTGATCTATTTATTTACAACGGGGCTGGATTTGAAGCTTGGATCGATAAGGCGGTTTCTAACCTGGATCGGAAGAAAACGAAGGTGATCAACGCCAGTGATGGCGCTTTCCTGCTTTCAAAGGGATCGGTCTTGGGAGATGCGGCCCATTCTGAAGGAGGGGGAGATTCCCATACGGATCCGGCCAACGGAACGGTGGACCCGCACCTTTGGTTTGACATGGATAACACGAAGTTGATCGTAAAGAAAATCTATGAAGCCTTGAAAGAGTTGGATCCCGTCCATGAGGGGGAATATACCAGGAACTATGAAAATTATATCCGGAAATTGGATGAACTGGATCGGGATTACCAAACCGGATTAAACAATGCCAAGAAGAAGGAGTTTATGGTCTCCCATGCGGCTTTCGGCTATCTTGCCCATCGCTATGGGCTGACCCAGATTCCCGTCTCCGGCATTACCCCGGAAGAGACGCCTGGCCAAGCCGACATGATTCGCCTTGTAGAGACGGCTAAGAAGTATGGCTTGCGCTATATCGGCTTTGAGTCCTTCGTGGACAATCGGGTGGCTGAAACAATTCGGCGGGAGGCAGGGCTTCAGGCGGTTACCCTCTACACCATCGATAATGTTACCTCTGACCAAATGGAGAAAGGAGCAGGCTATCTTGACTTGATGAGGGAAAACCTGACCACACTAAAGAAAATGACGGAAGTGGAAGGAGGATGAAAATGGATCCTATTTTAGAAATAAAAGATCTATTTTACCGATACGATGAAAATGAAGTTTTAAAGGGAGTCTCCCTCTCCCTAAAAAAAGGGGAGATGTTAGGGCTCGTGGGACCGAATGGATCAGGGAAGTCGACCCTTTTGAAAGTTATCTTAGGCTTTCTTCCCCTGCAAAGGGGGAAAGTTCTCTGGTATGGGACCGAACTAAGCCGGTTTCGTCATTGGGAGCGCATTGGATATGTCTCACAAAAGGCGAACAGCTTTAATACCGGCTTCCCCGCTACCGTGGAGGAGGTCGTTGGTCTGGGCAGGGTCGGCAGGATCGGGCTCTTTAAGCGGCCGGGAAAAGCGGATCGTGAGAAGGTACGTGAAGCTTTAGCCACCGTAGGGATGGAACCGTACCTCAAGAGAAATATCGGCCGCCTCTCCGGAGGGCAGCAACAGCGAGTATTTATCGCCAAGGCTCTTGTGCAGGATCCGGAGGTTCTCATTCTCGATGAGCCGACCGTAGGGGTGGATGCCCATTCGGAAGAAGTTTTCTATTCTCTCCTAAAACGGCTCAATCAGGAAAGGGGGATTTCCCTCCTCCTCGTATCCCATGACTTAGGGGTGGTATCTGAACAGATGGATACGGTGGCCTGCATCAATCATGAGCTTTTTTATCATGGACCGGCGGAAGGCTTTAAAGAGCGAAAAGAAGAGGTTCTTCTTTCCGCTTACGGGAATGACATGAGGGTCCTTCAACATCATCATTAAGGGAGAGAGAAGATATGCTTCAAGATTTTTTTACCTACTCTTTTTTACAATACGGCCTATTGGCCGGGCTTATGGTCGGATGGGTGGCTCCCCTTATCGGAGTCTTTATCGTCGTCAGGCGACTTTCCCTCATCGCCGATGCTTTATCCCACATTACCCTGGCCGGTGTGGCTGCCGGGCTTTTGCTCGGGCAGCTTCTGCCCGCTTTAGGGGAAATTTCCCCCCTTTATTTCGGGCTTCTCTTTGCAGTGATCGGAGCTCTTCTCATCGAAAGATTGCGAAAGGCTTATCGTTCTTATCAGGAGTTGGCGATTCCCATCATTTTATCCGCAGGAATCGGTTTAGCCGTGGTGCTTATCAGCCTTGCCCATGGGTTTAATGTCGACTTGTTCGGATTGTTATTTGGGAATATACTAGCAGTAACGGAAGGGGATCTTTTGCGGATCTTTATCGTTAGCCTCGTCGTCATCATCGCCGTTTGGCTCTTTTATAAAGAACTGCTCCTCCTCTCCTTTGATGAGGAAGGGGCGAAACTGGCCGGCGTTCCGGGCGGATGGATCAATCTTTTTTTTAGCCTCTTGGTGGGTTTGGTGATCAGCATCTCCATGCAGGTGGTAGGCATTCTCCTCGTCTCCGCACTCATTACCCTGCCTGTCGCGGCGGCGATGCGGATTACAAGCAGCTTTAAGCAGACCCTTTTTGTCTCCATTTTATTTGGGGAGATCTCGGTTCTTTTGGGCATGATGCTCTCCTATTGGTTTAATCTGGCCTCCGGGGGAACCATTGTGCTGGTGGCCGTGGTTATTTTATTGGTACTGCTGGGGAGAAGAGGATTTCGCCCGGTATAGCACAGCATAGTTCAACTTCATATCCCAAAAAGAAATGGTGAATGGAAAGGAAGATGGAAATGGACGTATACCAGGCTCTGGAAATCTTAAAAGATCGAGGGTATAAATATACCGATAAAAGGGAAAAGATGCTTACCATCCTAAATCGTGAGAAACGGTTTATGTCGGCGAAAGAGGTATTGGAGTTCATGAAAGATGAATTTCCTGATCTAAGCTTTGACACCATTTATCGGAATTTATCCCTCTTCGAAGAGATGGGTATCGCCATGGCCACAGAATTAAAAGGAGAGAAGAGATTTCGTTTTCACTGTGCGACTCCCACGCATCATCATCATTTCATTTGTCTCGCTTGCGGGAAAACGAAAGAGATCAAGGCCTGTCCTCTAGACGCCATGTGGGGAGAACCGGACGACTTCCTCATTACGGGCCATAAATTTGAGGTTTATGGGTATTGCCATGATTGCCGGGAAAAAAGGGAGTTTTAACGCTCGGTGGCATCGGCGAGCATCAATCCTCGTGATTCCCCCGTTCTTGCCGTTCATCCGCTTTTTTCGCCCTTTCTGCGGCTTCCAGGTCCTCCGCATCTGCTTCCTCGTAAGAAAACTCCACGTCCTCCCTCGTTCCGAGGGGCATTTTTTCTTTCGTGTTCTTTTTCATTCTTTTTCCTCCTCTTTTTACGAACACTCCGGGTACGAATCTATTTTTCCCTTTGTTCCCCGGGTTCAAACGCCTTACAGGGAACTTCCTATGGCATATTTCTTCATCCTTATCACACACTATAGAAGGATTACGTTAAAAATAATCAGGTGTTTCGATGAGAGGGATGCACATGACCAAAAAACCTGGGGCGGCTGCCATCTTCGCCATCGCGCTCATCCCCTTTATCATGGTTTTGGGAAATTCGATGCTCGTTCCCATCCTTCCCACCATGAAAGGGAAGCTTCACCTGTCCCAATTCCAGGTCAGTTTAATCATAACCGTCTTTTCTCTGGCGGCGGGCTTAATCATCCCGTTGGTGGGATATCTTTCGGACCGGTTTGGGCGTAAGCGGATTATTGTCCCCTCTCTTATCCTGTATGGTTTCGGGGGGCTTGTATCGGGGATTGCCGCATGGCAGTTAAAGGATGCTTATTGGCTCATCTTGGGAGGACGAATTATTCAAGGCATCGGGGCTGCGGGGACGGCTCCCATCGCGATGGCCCTTGTTGGGGATCAGTTTAGGGGAGGGCAGGAAAGCAAAGTGTTGGGTATTATCGAATCCTCAAACGGAATGGGAAAGATTCTCTCCCCCATCTTCGGCTCACTCTTAGCGATGATCACTTGGTTTGCGGTTTTTTTTGCCTTTCCAATCCTCACTTTTCTAAGCGCCCTCTTCTTTTGGCTCGTGATTAAAGAGAAAAAAAAGAGGAAGGCAAAGCCGCTTCCCCAGTATTTGGATGCCCTGAAGAGGATTTTCATCTCAGAAGGGAGATGGCTCATCCCCGCCTTTCTGGTAGGGGCTACAGGTCTTTTTATCCTTTTCGGGGTTCTCTTTTATCTTTCCGATGTGCTGGAAGATCGTTTTCAGATCGACGGATTGATCAAGGGGAGTATCCTGGCCGTTCCGCTGATGGGGATGGTTACAACTTCCTACATTACAGGGGGGAAAATTAAACAGAATAAAACCTTGATCCGTAAAATCTTGTACATTGGGCTCTTTCTTCTTACCCTCTCCACAGGGGCTGTCATTTTCTTTCAAACCCTTTCCGTCATGATCGCCCTTTTGACATCTGCCTCCATCGGGATCGGCCTCTTACTTCCCTGTTTGAACACTTTGATCACCGGTGCGGTGGAGAAAAGTGAGCGGGGGATGATCACCTCTTTATATGGAAGCGTCCGTTTTCTTGGCGTTGCCTTTGGACCTCCCGTATTCGGTTGGCTGATGGGGATATCCCATCTGGTGCTTTTTGGGTCGATTAGCGGTTTATCCCTTCTTACGCTTCTTCTCTCCATGTGGCTGATTCGTCCTGGGAAGAGGGAAGGAGAGGGAAAACCCGGTAGTCTCTTTAAGAAGTGGGAACCGGCCTCATAGTCGGATGAGGAGTAAAACGTCGATAGCGAGTGGAAAGGAGAAAGGATATGGAAATTTTTTTTACTCCGGAATTTCTCTCTCAGGATTCGCAGATCTTAAATGTGGTGGATGAGAAAAATCAACCCGTCGGATATCTGTCTATTCTTCAGGCGGAGAAGAATAAAATATACCTTTACGGTCATTTGGAAAATGAAGGGGTGCGGGAATCCTTTAAGTCGATGGTAAATGCTTACCTTCAAGGGTTGGCCAAAGAAGAGGAGAGGGAGATCTATTCCTATGTTTCCATTGGGGGAGAAAAAATGGAGATCAAAGAAATACACTGATCTTTTACCGTTGTGGTTGGAAAGAGAGGTCCTTATCTTTTTGATGAAAACATGGTATGATGGAAACATTGTGGTGTACAAGAATGATGATGTGGAGAGGAAAGAATGAAAGCATGTATTCTACCAGTTTCCTTCAAAAATTGGCTGCCTCTACCTTTCGGAATCCTGCAAGGCTCTTTGTCTTAGGATTCGGCCTCCTCATTTTGTTGGGGTCCATTTTGCTCTCCCTTCCCATCTCTACCGCTTCCGGGAAAGGATTGCCCTATGTGGACGCCCTTTTTACCGCCACTTCAGCTGTTTGTGTAACCGGACTTGTGGTAGTGGATACGGGAACCACCTTTTCCCTGTTCGGAAAGATTGTGATTATGCTTCTCATCCAAATCGGGGGATTGGGGTTTATGACGATGGCCACCCTATTTTCCCTTATCTTGGGAAGAAAGATCACATTTAGGGAGAGGGTGATCATCCAGGAATCTTTTAATCATGCCACCTTGGAAGGAATTGTTAAATTAGTGCAAAGGGTTCTTCTTTACACCTTTGTCCTTGAGGGGATCGGAGCGCTCCTTTTAGCCTTGTATTGGTTGCCCTCCATGGGATGGAAGAAGGCCCTTTTTTTCGGAATCTTTCACTCCATTTCCAGCTTTAATAATGCAGGCTTTGATATTTTAGGCAATTTTCAAAGTCTTACACCGTATGTTAGCGATCCCTATATCAATCTGGTTGTGATCTCCCTGGTCATCCTTGGAGGTTTAGGCTTTTTTGTGTTAAGCGAACTTTTTCATTTTCGCTTTCGCAAGAGGCTTAGCTTACATACGAAAGTCGTACTGATGACTTCGATGACCCTGCTCATCGCCGGAGCCGTCTTCATCTTCCTTTTTGAGTATACCAATCCGAAAACCCTGGGTTCCCTCGATTGGGCCGGAAAGGTATTGGCCCCTATTTTTCAATCCACGGTGGCTCGTACGCAAGGAATGAATACCCTTCCGATTGGAGACATGCGGCAAGCCACATTGCTTATCCTTATTTTGCTCATGTTTATTGGAGCCTCCCCGGGGTCGACCGGAGGTGGGGTAAAGACCACCACATTTATGGTACTGGTTGGGGCGGTTTGGTCCATGATCCAGGGAAAGCGGGATGTTGTTTTCTTTAAGCAGCGACTTCCGGAGCGATTAATCTTCCGGGCTTTATCCGTTACTCTGATCTCTTTTCTCCTTGTTTTTTCCACTTCCATCTTATTATCTATGACGGAGCGAGCGGACTTTTTAACGATTCTCTTTGAATCCACCTCTGCCTTTGGCACCGTAGGCTTAAGTATGGGTCTTACTCCTCACTTGACCGTCTTCGGCAAGCTGATTCTCTCGTTTACCATGTTTGCCGGCCGGGTCGGTCCCCTTACCTTCGCCCTCGCGTTAATTTTACGAAGGCGGGAAGAACATTTCCGATATAATGAAGGAAAAGTGATGATTGGTTAAGGGGTGTTGGGTTATATGGCCGAATGAGATGAACCGTATAAATGGAGGAATAGAGGGGAATTCGAAGGGAATTGAGGTTGAAAAGATAGGGTGGTAGGTATAAGATGGAATCGTGTGATGTATAGAACAGAACGAGGAGGGAAAAAACGATGCGAGATGTGCTTATCATCGGTGGAGGAGTGGCCGGAGGCTCAGCCGCGATCTATACCGCTTATGCGAAACTTTCCACCCTTGTTTTGGATACGGAGAGTTCGCAATTGCTTCAAACGCAACGGATTCGAAATTACCCGGGGATTAGAGAAATCACCGGGGAGGAGTTAAAAAGAACCATTCAAGAACAGGCGATCTCCTTTGGCGCCGAATGGAAAGAGGAGAAGGCGACCGAGATTAATCCCATAGAGGGAGGATATGCGGTTAAGACCGAGCAGGGAGGAGAATATCGGGCAAAGGCTCTTATCCTGGCGACCAATCTTCACCTTGACCTCTTGGAGCAATTGGGGTTTACGATTCAAGTTAACCCTTATGTTCCAAGCGGTAAAGTAAAAGAGGTGGTCGGGGTCTCTTTTGATGGAAAAACTTCTTACGAAAATCTTTTTATTGCCGGACTTAATGCAGGCGTACCGAGCCAATCGGTGATTGCGGCAGGTCAAGGGGTGAAGGTTGCGGTTGATCTTATTTCCAAGTTGACCGGGAAAAAATTTATGTGGCATGATAAGTAGCTTGGAAGATGATAGAACGGCATATTATCATGAAAAAACCTCTCCTTAAAAACGGGAGAGGTTCTTTCATCTTTTCGTTTACTCCATTTTAAGATCTTTCTCATGATGAATGAAGCATCTCTTTTCCCGTCTCCGTCATATGATATCCTTCGTCGCCCTTATGAAGGTAACCCTGCTGAACGAGTTCCCTCAAGACGCTTCGGATCCGATAGGCAGGAAGAGAGACTCGACGAATCATCTCCTCTTCGGTCAATCCGTTGGCGGATGTGGATAGGGTACGGAGAAGCTCCAGCATGTAGGGGGAGGGGGTGCCATCTTTGGTACAAGCCATTGTCTCCCTCCTTTCTCTTCGGTTAAGGTAAGGATTTTTTGCAGAGATACCAATCGAAGCATTCGTAGGAATCGTCTTTGACTCGTTCATCCGCTGCTTCCTTGGTCTGAGGAGCCGGAACGATCACCTTATCGCCGGGTTTCCAGTTGGCCGGAGTGGCGACCTTATGTTCATCTGCGGTCTGAAGTGCCTGAACCAGGCGAAGGATCTCTTCCATATTACGGCCTGCCGACATGGGATAGTAAATAATGGCGCGAATGATTTGTTTGTCGTCAATGATGAAGACGGCCCGCACCGTTTCTGTTTTGCTCTCTTCCGGCATGATCATCCCATATTTATAAGCGACGTCTTTATTTAAGTCGGCAATGATGGGAAATTCAATCTTCACCCCGCCGTTTTGCTCAATATTCCGAACCCAGGCGATGTGGGAGAAAAGACTGTCGACGCTTAATCCCAGTAATTCCGTATTCATCTCCTTAAGCCGGGAATAGATGCTTTGGAAGGCCATAAATTCCGTGGTGCAGACAGGGGTGAAGTCGGCAGGATGGGAAAAGAGAACCAGCCAAGAGCCCTTATAATCCTCAAGACGGATGGTTCCATGGGTGGTCACCGCTTCAAAGGGAGGAGCGGGGGAACCAATGCGGGGTAATGAAGGAACGGTTTGTTGGATTTGTTCGCTCATTGTCAACCTCCTAGATAAGAATCATTTTAATCTACTTACATTTCCCATTATATCGCTTCTCCGAACCCTGTCAATGGATTCACAACTTTGTTAAAACTCTTTAAAATGTTAAATTCTGATTCAAAAAGTTGAGGGTACTTCCAGTTTTTATGCCGACAGCTCCTCTGATTTTAAGGAGAACCCTTCTTCCAGCCAGCGGGTTAACCCTCCTGCCAAGTTCATCACCTGTCTAAATCCGTTTGCTTTGAGGAAGCTCACGGCAATGGCGGAACGGCCCCCAAGCTGGCAATGGACGAGGATGGGCTTATCGGTAGGGATCTCCCGGAGACGTTCCTTAAGACGTCCCAGCATGATATGTTTGGCCCCTTCCAGGTGTCCTTCGTTCCATTCACTCTCATTTCGGACATCAAGGACGTAGATCTCGCCTCTTCTCACCTCTTCCACCACTTCTTCAGGCTCTACACTTTCAACGTATTCTAGGGGGATGCGCGGATCCTGGAATGAGTTCAAGTAGCTGAGATCCATGTACCCCCGGATCTCATCGATCCCGATCGAATGAAGGGCATGTGTCACTTCCTGAATCTCATTTCGATTCGCGATCAAATAAACGGGGCGGTCATAATCAATCATCCAGCCTGCCCAGTTGGTAAAAGAGCGGTTAAAAGGAATGTTTATCGTTCCGGCCAAGTGACCGTTTTCATATTCATGGGAAGGGCGAGTATCGATGATTTGGACACTCGATGAGAGGAGAAGATTTAACCGATCCGGAGTGGGTTGCATGATTTCCATGTTCTTAAGATCCCGCAATAAGGCAGGCCCTTCTTTATTAAGCCGTTTCATATGTTTAAAGTAGACGGGCGCTTCCGGCTGCCCGGAGAGGAGGGTATTTACAAATTCTTCCTCATCCTCAATGAGCATGGCCCAATTGGTCTTTTTCTCATACCCCACCGTGGAGGAAGGGACAGCCCCCAACGCCTTTCCGCAAGCGCTGCCCGCACCGTGTGCAGGCCATACCTGTAAATAATCAGGCAATTCTTTAAACCGCTGAACCGAGGTGAACATTCGATGGGCTAAAGGTAAAGCGGTGCCTGAGATGCCGGCTGCCGCCTCCAGGAGGTCAGGGCGGCCAATATCTCCCACAAAGACAAAATCTCCGGTAAAGATGCCGATCGGTTCATCCGAAGCGGGAAGATCTGTGAGGAGAAAGGAAATGTGCTCCGGAGTATGCCCTGGCGTATGCATCACGGTGAATTGCAGATTGCCCACTTTAAAAATGTCTCCCTCTTTCACCAGACGATGGGGTACGGTATGGAGATACCGGTATTTCCAATCCTCATCTCCTTCGTCGGAGAGATAGAGGGTTGCACCAGCCCGGTCAGCCAGCTCCCTTGCACCGGAGATAAAGTCGGCATGGATGTGAGTTTCCGTTGCTGCGACGATCTTTACCCCTTCTTCATTGGCCGCCTTTAAATAAGGTTCGATGTTCCGCATGGGGTCAATCACAATGGCCTCACCGCTGGCTTGGCACCCAACCAGGTAGGAAGCCTGGGCCAATTTTGGATCATAGAAATAGCGCAGCAGCATGATTGTACCATCCTCCTCATAAAAATGATGGAAACACTATACCCCATATGGTATATGAAAATGGAGGTATCGTCAATCCCCTGATATCAATAATTATAAAAATAAATAGTAAATTAAAAAGAATATATGAAGAGCGGAAAAACGATTTTCAACGGATCGAGAACGGATCGAGTTGTGTGGGGTGGTTTTTTGGACTGGCACAGATAAGCCCAGAAGCGAATAGGATGAACTAGGGCTTTTCGTGGATTGGTCCATCCAGCCTGGAGGTGAAGTCTGTGCTTGGTTTTTTTAGTCTTCTTTCTCTGCTCGTCAAAGAGATCTTTCTCTTTGTCTCCTATGTAAAGAATAATGCGTTTCCCCAGCCCCTATCGGAGGAAGAGGAGGAAAAAGCCTTACGTTTGCTGGAGAAGGGGGATATGGAAGCGCGCAATCGCTTGATTGAGCATAACTTGCGTTTGGTGGCTCATATTGTGAAAAAATTTGACAATACCGGTGAGGATAGCGAAGATCTCATCTCCATCGGGACGATCGGTCTCATTAAAGCGATCGAAAGTTACCATCCGGACAAGGGGACAAAACTGGCAACTTATGCCGCTCGATGTGTGGAGAATGAAATTCTGATGCATCTTCGCTCGCTTAAGAAGAGCAAGAAAGATGTCTCCCTCCATGATCCCATCGGGATGGATAAAGAGGGGAATGAAATCACCCTCATCGATATCCTGGGAACCGAATCGGATGAAGTGGTTGACCGGGTACAGTTTCAGATTCAAAAGAGCAAGATCTATCAATATCTTCATGTATTGGAGGATCGGGAAAAAGAGGTGATCATCAGCCGATTTGGGCTTAACGATGAGAGGGAAAAAACGCAGCGGGAAATTGCGAAGGAATTGGGGATTTCCCGTTCGTATGTATCTCGGATTGAAAAAAGAGCGTTGATGAAGCTTTATAACGAGTTTTACAAAGAAAATCGAAGATCGAAATGAAACTTTACTTTCCGCTCCTAACGATCGGATCCGAAAAGTTGCATGTTTGAGAGGGATAAATCATATTGGGAGTTTAGGTTTATTCCTTCTTTTTATTTACTCTTTTTACTCATATAACTTTCACATCTATCTCCCAAAACCCGGTTTACAGCAGGGAAGAAACCTTGCTATAATGAAATCAAGTCAAATGAAAATGATTCTCATTTAGATCGGGTGATCGTCATGTGTTTAACAGAGTTGACGGTTGGGGGAAAGTCTAGGGTTCGAAATATGAGACGTCTTCATGCGTCTGTCCGCAGGCGGCTGAAGGATATGGGTTTTTACGAGGGGGCCGTGGTAACTCTCTCTCATTGCCTACCCTTTGGAGGACCCGTCATTCTTGAGACGAATGGACAGTCGGTAGGCATTCGCAAACAGGATGCCCGGCAGGTCGAGGTAGAACGTTTATGAAAATTGCCCTTTATGGTAATCCGAACACGGGTAAGACCTCCCTATTTAATCTTCTTACAGGTTCTTATGAATATATCGGCAATTGGAGCGGTGTTACGGTAGAGAAGAAGGTGGGGATGTTAAGGGAAGATCTTGGTGAACTTGTTGATCTTCCCGGTATCTATTCTTTAAATCCTCTATCGAAGGATGAGGAAGTTGCCTCCACCTACCTCCTCGAAGAATCTTTTACCGGAATCTTAAATATTGTGGATGCTTCCCAGCTTTCCCGCAATCTACATCTCACTTTACAGCTATTAGAGTTTGGAAAGCCGATTATCCTCGCGTTAAATATGGTTGATGTGGCCCAAAAAAGAGGTCTGAAGATTGATGTAGAGTCTCTCTCCGAGCGATTAGGGATTCCCGTCATCCCCATCGTTGCTCGTACCGGAAACGGTCGGGCGGATCTTTTGGACTTGCTTAGAGGGTGGAAGAGAAATTCTGAACCGGAGAAAAAGGGGGTGCAATCCAATTCCCCGATTTTACCTGTTTTCTATGGGGCAGAGGTGGAGAAGTGCATCGACAGGATGGGTATTCTCCTTGAGGAGAAGTCTCCCGTTCTCAAGCGTTTTTTAATTCTTCGTTATCTAGAAGGAAATCAAGTGGTTAAGAACGAGTTAGAGAAGTCGATTCCGCCGGAACGGCTTTCACAGGTTATGATGGAACTGGCGGAACGTCTTGGGTTAAAAGGTCGGGAGGAGCTTTCTGATTACCTTCATCACATCCGGCAGGAGCGGATCGATCAGTTATTATCCGATGTGGTGATCCACGAGAAAGGGAAGGAGATCACGTTAACGGAGCGGATTGACCGTTGGGTGACCCATCCGTTCTGGGGCATGCCGATATTTCTTTTGGTCATGTTCCTGATGTTTCAGCTCACCTTTGATTGGTTGGGCAGCCCACTCTCCGATCTTCTCGACGCCTTTTTCAGCGGCCCTTTACGGGATGGGCTTTCCTATTTACTCACAGAGGCGGGAGCCTCGCCTTTTATCCAATCGGTTGTTTTGGACGGGATATTGGCTGGGGTAGGCGGGGTTCTCGTTTTCGTTCCCCAAATCTTTCTCCTTTTTTTCTTCATTTCGCTTATCGAAGATTCCGGGTATATGGCACGGGTGGCCCTCGTCATGGATGGAATCATGGAGAAAATCGGCTTAAATGGGAAGGCCTTTATTCCCATGATCATCGGTTTTGGTTGTAATGTTCCCGGAGTCATGGCCGCCCGGACGATTGAGCAGCCTAAGGAGCGATTGCTGACGATTCTTCTCACTCCCCTCATGTCCTGCTCTGCCCGGTTATCTGTTTATAGCTTGTTTGTAGGAGCCTTTTTTCAACGGTATCAAGCGCTCGTTGTCTTGTCCCTTTACTTGTTGGGAATCGCAGTGGCTATGATCATGGCATGGCTTTTTTCCTCCACCATTTTAAAAGAAGAGGCTTCCGTCTTTGTAGTGGAGTTGCCTCCTTATCGCCTCCCCCACGGAATCACCTTATGGCGCAGTACATGGGAGAAAGGGAAAGGTTTTATTCGTAAAGCAGGAACCGTCATTTTTGGTGGAACCGTTTTGATTTGGCTTCTATCCTACGTCGGTCCAAAAGGGATCGGCGTGCCGATGGATCAAAGCTTCTTGGCCTCCATCGGCGGATGGTTTGTTCCCCTTCTTGCTCCGTTAGGGTTCGGCACTTGGCAAGCAGGATCCGCTCTCATAACCGGTTTCGTTGCCAAGGAGATCGTCGTCTCCACCATGAACATTCTTTACCACGCCCCTGAGAGCGAAACACTTCAACAAATCGTTTCTCATGCCTTTACTCCCCTTTCTGCATATAGTTTTATGGTCTTTATTCTTCTTTATATCCCTTGTCTTGCCACGGTGGCCACCATTCGACGGGAGTCCGGATCCGTGAAGTGGACGGTCCTCGCCGTCTCATATTCCTTAGGTGTTGCGTATCTTCTTTCTTTCTTGGTTTACCAAGGCGGAAGAATACTTGGAATGATGTAATATGTTGGAAGCGGTGAGGGGACATGGCTAGGATTTTTTGAATGAAGCGAGTAAAGGATTCGGGTAAGAGGTCGTCGTTTAGAGATCGAAGGTTGTTGGTCGGGTGCGTTTTGAGAAAAAATGTGAGATCTGAAAGGGGAGAGTGAGATGTGGGCCAATTTGATCATCGGAGGCTTGATCTTTGGATATGCAGGATGGACTCTATTTCGCCATCTGAGTCGGAGCAGAGACGGGAAATGTGCCGCTTGCAGCATTAAGAAAACGTGCGATCAATGCGTTTTACCTTCGAAGGAGAAAATACGCCTCTAGTGTTGTAGACATCTTGGTTTTCCGTATTGCTCGCGTTTCTTTATCCATCTTCAATCGACAGCGCTCCACTGCGAAAAAGGCGGTTTTATGAAACCGCCTTTCCTTCATCTGCAACCACGTCTTTCAGCTTTTTTTTCGAGAGAATCCTTCCCGTAATTAATCCGATCGCGATAAGAAGGAGAATTGTTGTCCATTTAAGAAGGGGGTCGTCGAAGACGGAATGAAAAAATGGCTCTTCTGTAATCATTTTTCCGGCTGTAAACAGAAGCACACCGGAGCCCAAATAGATGAGAAAGGGAAAGCGGTCCAATGCCCGGATGACTAAGGTGCTGCCCCAGACAACGATGGGAATGCTGATGAGAAGCCCAATCAGTACAAGGATGGGATGTCCATGAGCTGCGCCGGCCACGGCAAGCACGTTATCCATCCCCATCAAAGCGTCTGCGAAAATGATGGTCCGAATGGCTGAAAAGAGGGTATCGCTTGCTTTAATCTCCTCCTTCTTATCCTCAATGAGGAGCCGAACGGCGATCCAAACCAGGAGGCTACCTCCGACGAAGAGCAAGAAGGGGATTTGAAGCAGGTAGACGACTCCAATGGTAAGGAGGACACGTACGGCGACCGCTCCTAAGGTTCCCCAGAAAATCGCTTTTTTTTGATGTTCATGGGGGAGGTTTCTGGCAGCCATCCCGATCACAATTGCATTGTCGCCTGCCAAGAAAAGATCGATGAGGATGATGGCCATGAGTGATGTGAATAATTCGAATAAGCTATCCATGCTTTTCTCCTCCTGTCCGATTTCAAATCAAGATAAAATAGAAAAGACCTACACCACTTTTGTGGTATAGGTCTGGCTAACAACAAAATCCGTTGCCTGTAAAGCCGAGGTGAAAAACCTGAATTGACGGCTTTTACAGTAAAAGCTACTCCCCTTTTACCTTACGGAAACATTCTATCATACTATTTTTTTTCTTACAAGATATTTTTAATTGAGCTGGTTTCCATGTTCGGAAAACCTGGCGGGACAAGGGCCGAAGGATAAGCGAAAATAATTTATCCCCCAACAATAAATGAAAACATGAGGACTTTTGGGCGTATCATTTGGGCATAAAAAGATCGGAGGAGCGAAATTCCACCCCAGCCTCCCGCTGTGGTAAAAATAAACAGATGAATCCTTCCATGATAAAATTGTAGTTGCCAATAAAAAGGTATTGAAGGCGTTATGAACCCTATGTATTTTTTCTGGCCTGTGGGCAGTACAGAAATGTGCAAATCGATTGGAAGCAAAAACCCATATCCTACTACTTCGTAATTTCGTATAAAAATACTACAAATTGAAGTAGAAAAATACTACAAAATGTATGATTTCGGGTATACGAAAATGTGGTACATTTGAATCGACATCAAGATAACATCTGAGATAAATACTTTATAACAACAAATGAGAGCAGTCCAAAGCCTGTTGCTTAGATCTTTGATTTCTATTAATCTAAGATTGAGATAATTGATTGAGATCATTCGCTCCCCTCCTCATGGGATGGGGTGCGCCTTTTTTCATTCAGTCCATGGGGAGAAAAAGATCGTGCATAAGAGTATTGTGATCGCGGTTTCGGTGTTGTTGTTCGTCCTTTTCGCTGTGGTGGCGGTGGTGATTACCGATTTGCATGACCGTTTTTTCCCGGTGCAACTGGGGGTTCAGTCGAAGGTCTCTCTTGACTTTAGTGATGCGGGCATGTCGGACGAGGAGGCATTTCGGCTGCCGCTTCTTCTAGGGAGCTCGTCTTCACCGGACTGGAGGCGCCCCAGAGGCTACTAGCGGAGCGTGGCTTGCAGGGAAGAATCCTGGTAAAGTACATGGCCGAAGAAGGCATTCTGCGTGCGCAGGTCGCCGCCTATTTCGCCTGGCTGCGGGCAGGGTCGCTGGTCGCTCTAATCGTAAGTCACGATGGTTATCGATGACCGGAAGATGATCGAGGGAGCCAGTTTGATATGCGCACCCGGGACGATGACCGCGCTCATCGGTCCCAGCGGCGCCGGCAAAACAACGCTGCTCCATTTGCTTGGGCTGCTTTTGCGGCCGACCGGCGGGCGCGTACTGGTAGACGGGAAGGATACGACGGGCTGGGGGGCACGGCAACGCCGGCTCTTCTGGAAGAACCATGCTGCCTTCATCCTCCAGGATTACGGGGTCATTGAAGAGGAGTCCGTTGCCTTCAACGTGACCATGACATCCAGTCTTTTCGGATCCCGGGTAAGGGGTGACCAAGAGCGGATGAAAGCCGCACTCGCGGCAACCGGATTAAGCGGGAGGGAACGAGAACCGGCAGCCCGGCTCAGCGGAGGGGAGAAGCGTCGTCTTGGAATTGCCCGAGCCCTCTACAAGGATGCCCAAGTCATTTTCGCCGATGAACCAACGGCCTCTCTCGACGACGTGAATAGTAAGCGGGTCATCGAATTACTCGTCTCACTCGCGCGGCAAGGAAGGGCCGTGGTGGTGGCAACTCACGATGATGGGGTGGTTCGTGCTTCTGATGCCCAGTACTCACTCGTGCGAACGTAATGCCGACACGCGTCAGAGCGATCGCCGTAATCCTGTGTAAACAGAAAGAAGGGGATCTATTTGAAAAAACAAGGGAAGTGGATCTTGGCAATCTTGCTCGTAGCTGCCGCGGCTGCTCTGTTTTTGATTGCGGGGACAGGCATGCTGATTGATGTGATTCCGTTCCCTGGAAAACAGGACTTTGCCCGTCCACCATGCGAAAAGCTTCCGGATAAAAGGTCGGTTGACGAGGCATTCGTCTCGCACAAAGACCTCGTTGCCCGCCTTCAAAACGCCGGGCCAGGTGTAAAAGTGGAAGTGGCAACTCCATGTGAAGGTCATCCGGACCGGGCGCTCATCAGGATCTTGTATAAGACGAAAGCCGAGCAGGAGGGCATTTCTGCAATTCTTGCCCAAGAGAGCTTTGGGGTTCCTGTGGAACCTGTCAGACATTAGGTTACTAATAAATATTTAAAGGTCCCAAAATAATGGGCCTTTTTTTGCGCAATAAAATCTAACAAGTCCTGAATCCATGATATCCAAAAAATGTCTTCCCTTTTTTATGGAAGAAAGGGGAATGTAGCAATTTTAATTATTAATGGGTAAAGCATTGACACGTTTTCAAAAATATGTTTTGGCCCAACATTAATTTACCCGACCTCATAAGAATTTTATTGTTTCGATAATCCCTCTTTGGACTTGTCTTTTAGATTCACAAAGAAAAATATAGCCCACATCATAATCACATTTATTAAGGAAAAGTTGCAATTTTCTTCCTCTTCTTTTTCGTAGGGGATGGTGAAGGATTCGTCTGTGAGGCGGCTTCATGATCTGTCTCACCTGGCGAAGGGTGCGTTTGAAACTTTATAGGAATAATAAAAAAATTAAAAATGAAGAATTCTCTCCCCTTGCGAAACGCTTTTAACTGTGAGAGGATAGGGATAACATGAAGAGAAGTGGGGGATTCATGTGGAAGGTAAGGAAATTGGGGATCATTCCATGGAGAAGCTGAGAGATCGTTATCAACGTCCTCTTCGCGATTTGCGGATCTCTGTGACGGATAAATGCAATTTTCGTTGCGAATACTGCATGCCCAAAGAGATATTTGGGCCCGATTATCCTTTTTTGCCAAAGGAGAAACTTCTTACCTTCGATGAGATGGAGCGTTTGATCCGCCTTTTCGTCCGGTTAGGGGTGGAGAAGGTGCGCATCACCGGAGGAGAACCGCTGATGCGTCCCCATTTGGACCAATGGGTGGAAAGGATCGGAAAGATTGAAGGGATCCAAGATATTGCCATTACCACGAACGGTTTTCTCCTAAAAAAACAGGCCAAATCTCTCTACCGTGCCGGTCTGAGACGAATTACCGTTAGTTTAGACAGCCTGGATGATGAAGTGTTCGGGAGGATGAACGGCCAAGGGATCCCTGTCCGTACCGTTTTAGAAGGGATCGATGCGGCGAAAGAAGCGGGGTTGTCGGTAAAGATCAACATGGTTGTTAAGAAAGGGGTAAATGATCAGGACATCCTTCCGATGGCCCGTTTCTTCAAAGAGAGGGGGGATACCCTCCGTTTTATTGAATATATGGATGTAGGAAATTCAAATGGATGGAAATTGGACCATGTTCTCCCCAGCCGTTTTATCCTGGAGAGAATCAACGAGGAGATGCCTTTGGAGCCGGTTAATCCCCACTACTTTGGGGAAGTGGCGAAGCGTTATCGTTATGTGGGAACCGATACGGAGATTGGCTTTATTACCTCGGTGACCCAAGCTTTTTGCTCCACCTGTACGAGAGCCCGACTATCCGCGGATGGAAAGCTCTTTACCTGCCTTTTCGCTACGGAAGGGCGAGAACTTCGCCCTCTCCTCCGGGAAGGAGCAACGGATGAGGAAATTTTGCAGGTGATTCAGGAAGTTTGGAGAGTGAGGGAGGATCGTTATTCGGAGCTTCGCCTCCTCAATACAAAAGGGCTAAAAAAGAGGAGAAAAATCGAGATGTCCTACATTGGGGGGTGAAGGTTATTCTCTCCGAAATGCCCCGATGACCTCCATGGTTTGGGTGATGTCTACAAAGGCTTTCGGATCTACTTCTAAAATGTAAGGTTTAATGAGAGGAAGCTCATAGCGGGAAATTACCGTGAAGAGCACTTTCTTTTTTTCCCGGGTGAAGGCCCCTTCCCCGTCCAGCATGGTGATGCCCCGGACCACATGCCGAAGGAGCATTTCCCGCATCTCTTCCCCCTTGTTTGTGATGATCATCAAGGTTAACTTGTGATGCCGGGTGTAGAGGGTATCGATCACTCTGCCTGCCGCATAGATGGATGCAAGGGTATAGAGGGCACGTGTCCAATCGAACAGGAAACCTGAGACGATAATGATCACGGCATTCATGGCGAAGGTTAACATGCCCATGGGAAAATCTTTCTTTTTTGCTATCACCAAGCCGATGATGTCAAAACCTCCGGTGGAGCCGGAAGCTCGGAAGATGGTGCCGATGGCGATCCCGCTTAAGACACCGCCGAAAACGGCGGAGAGAATGGGCTCGTTTGTTATAGGCGTTTCAGGGATAAATTGCATAGCGATGGAGGTAACGGCGACAGAAAAGATACTATGGAGGAGAAAACGGCGCCCCAATTCTTTCAGACCTAGGATAAAGATCGGAATGTTAAGGAGAAAAATGATAAGTCCGGTATTGAGTGGGGTTAAAAGGCCGATAATCATGGCAATGCCCACCACTCCTCCGCTTAATATCTTAAAAGGGAGCAGAAAGAGGTTGTAGGCTGCGGCGAGGAGAATGGAGGAGAGAAAGATGACAATAATTTTACCCATAGGATCACCTGATTGAGAGTTTCTCTTCTAATCGTAGTATAGAGAAAAGAGAGAAGGAGTGCAAACCTACCCATGGGAGAAATAAAATGAAAAAAGGAAAGATATAAAATAAGCGGGAATATAAAAAGAAAAAAAATATAAAGAATGAAAGGGCAGGAATTCTCGTCGTTTTGGGAGAAATAGAATATATCCGTCGGCCAAGTCAAGCAGGAGAATCATTCTCTGAAGGGAGAGGGTAGAGTGTTTACGAGAGAAGAATTGCTTGCACCGGAGTATTATAACATGGTAGAAGAGATGGAACGCTATGGGGAAGATGAGGATCGAGTTGCTTTATTGTGGGAAAATGAAAGCGGTGACAAACGGGTGGTTACTTATTCCCAATTGGTGGCTCGATCAAACCAATTGGCGAATGCCTTATCGAAACAAGGGATCAAAAAGGGGGACAAATTGGTTGTCCTCATGCCTAAAGTACCGGAGACCTATATGATTTATATGGCCGCCCTGAAGATGGGGGTTATCCTGATGCCGGGTTCTGAACTGCTGACCTCGAAAGATATTTTATATCGGATAAACCACGCCGAAGCGGAAGGGATTCTCGTCTACCATTCGTTGGCGGATCGGGTGGATGAGATTCGCAATGAGGCCCTGTCTTTAAAATATTTCATCACGGTGGGGGGGAGGAGAGAAGGGTTTCTCTCGTATGAGGAACTGATTGATGGGGAGTCGGAGGAGTTTGAAAGGGTAAATACGAAAAGTGATGATATCGCTTTTATCTCTTATACCTCAGGAACGACAGGAAACCCAAAAGGGGTGATTCATCATCATAGTTGGGGGTATGCCCATCAAAGGGTGGCGGCCAAGGCATGGATGGATATTAAAGAAGGAGATGTGGTCTGGGCGACGGCGGGTCCCGGTTGGGCGAAATGGGTATGGAGTCCTTTTGTTTCCACCCTTTCATCGGGCGCCATCGGATTTCACTACTTCGGACGCTTTAATCCGGAGAAGTATTTGCAACTGATCGATCAATATAAGGTAAATGTTCTTTGTTGTACGCCAACGGAATATCGCTTAATGGCTAAGGTTGATCATTTAGATCGTTTCTCCCTCTCCTCCCTGCATAGTGCGGTGAGTGCCGGGGAGCCTTTAAACCGGGAAGTGATTGAAACATTTAAAAAATATTTTGGGGTGGAAGTAAGAGACGGGTATGGCCAAACGGAAAACAGCTTGCTCATCGGAAACCTGAAGGGAGCGAAGATAAAGCCGGGTTCGATGGGAAAGCCTTCTCCCGGGAATTGGATAGGAATCATCGATGAAGAGGGAAATCTCGTCCCCCGGGGCGTGGTGGGGGATATTGCGCTTCATCGCAGTGCGCCCACTCTCTTTAAAGGATATTATCGGGATCCGGAGAGAACCAAGATGGCTTTTCGGGGCGATTGGTACGTGACGGGCGATCAGGCGATGGAGGATGAAGAGGGCTATTACTGGTTTGAAGGGAGAGCCGACGACATCATCATTAGCGCAGGATATACCATCGGCCCTTTTGAAGTAGAGGATGCCCTGGTAAAGCATGAAGCGGTGAAGGAATGTGCGGTCGTGGCTAGTCCTGATGAGATTCGCGGCTCCATTGTGAAGGCTTTCGTGGTGCTTAAGGATCCTACCTCCATCCAAGGGGAGGGAAGAGCGGAAACCCTCATCAAAGAACTTCAAGAACATGTGAAGAAGATCACCGCTCCTTACAAGTATCCCAGGGAGATCGAGTTCGTAGAGGATTTGCCGAAAACTACTTCCGGGAAGATCCGGAGGGTAGAGCTGAGGAAGATGGAAAGAGAAAAGAAGCTCAAAGGGGAAAATGAAATCAGATGACCTCAGGGGTCGTTTCGCGAGAAAAAAAGCAGGATGCGCAGAGCAGGTTGCGTCCTGCTCTTTTCCTTTATATGATAAGAGATAGATCAAAAAGGGCTTGTGAAGGAGGGGGAGGGATTTATGGAAGCTTGGCTTTTGTTTATAAAAGAGAATTTCTGGGGCCTTCTCATCGTGGCGATTGGACTGATTATCGTTTTAAGCATCGTGAAGACGATGGTAAAATGGGTGATCGTTATCCTCGTGTTGGCAGGTGTTTTTCTTTATGGAGCCAATTTCGTTGGAAACATCCAGGATTTCGGGAAGCAGGCGGTTCAGTATACGAAAGAACAAGCGGTAAAATTATTGATCGAAGAAGCGAAGAGGGCAGAGTATACGTTGAACAAGGACGGGACGTATACGATAAGATCAGACCGCATCACCCTGAGCGGGAAGATCGGTTCTAGCGAAGCGACTTTATCGATTTTGGGCCAACAATTTCCCATACAGTTGGACGAGACGTTAAAAAAAGTGATTCAGGAGATAGAAACGGGAAAGAAATGAAACCCTTGCCTTCCATATGCGTAAAGGATATCAAGGATGGTCGAGTAGGGATTTTCAGAAAGAAAAAGGTGAGGGAAGGGATAAACGGTGAAAAAGAGTGGATGGATTATTTTGGGCGCCGTCGCCGTGTTGCTGGTTTTTTGGATGATGGGAAGTTATAATGGATTAGTCACCCAAGAGGAACAGGTGAATAAATCTTGGTCACAGATTGAAAACCAGTTGCAGCGAAGAATGGATTTAATTCCTAATTTAGTAAATACGGTAAAAGGATATGCGGCTCATGAAACTGCCGTCTTCCAGGGGATTGCAGATGCCCGGGCAAAGATGGCCGGGGCGACGACCCCTGCCGACATGGCAAAGGCGAATGACCAGTTGAGCAGTGCCTTAAGCCGCCTCTTAGTCGTGGTGGAACGTTATCCGGAGCTTAAGGCGGATAAAGAGTTTACTCAGCTGATGGATGAACTGGCAGGCACCGAAAACCGCATTGCCACCGCTAGGATGGATTACAATACGGCGGTTCAAAACTTTAATACTACCCTAAAAAGGTTTCCTGGGGTTATCGTAGCTCGGTTTTTCGGCTTTGAGGCGAAGGAATACTTTAAGGCGCAAGAGGGAGCCGCGGAAGTCCCCAACGTTGATTTCGGAGGCAGTCAGCCATGAACCGGGGATGGAAGAGAGTTGTTCAGCTTCTCCTGCTCCCTCTTCTCTTGCAGCTTCTCATCCCGTTGGCAGCGTATGCTTCGCCCATCCCTAAGCCAATCGGCGATATTTATGTGCAGGATTTTGCCCATCTCCTTTCGGCAGGAGAAAGGGAGAGCCTCATTCGGCTTGGGAAAGAACTGGAGGATCGGACGAAAGCTCAGGTAGCGGTTTTAACGGTTTCTTCTCTTGAGGGGATGTCGATCGAGGATTACGCATTGCAGGCCTTTCGCAGCTACCAATTAGGAGATAAAGCGCTGAACAATGGGGTATTGTTGGTGATCGCGACGGAAGACCGCAAGGTAAGGATTGAAGTGGGGTATGGTTTGGAAGGAGCCCTCCCCGATGGAAAAGTGGGGAGAATTCTGGACGAAGTGACGCTGCCTGCTCTTAAAGAGAATCTGCCGGGTCAAGCCATCGTTAAGACCTATCAGGTCCTCGTCCGGGAAGTAGCCAATGAATACGGAGTAAAGATCCAGGTTCCGGAAGGGTTGCCCTCGGTCACCGAAGGGAAAAATGATGGAAAGATGAATCCTGTATGGTCCACTCTCCTCGTTTTATTTCTCATTATGATCGATTTTATCTTCTTCGGGGGGCGCATAACCTATTCGATCTTAGCCGTGCTCAGCATGTATCGCGGTGGGAGAGGCAGTGGCGGATGGGGGGGATTCGGAGGTGGCAGCCGAGGCGGTGGCGGATGGGGGGGATTCGGAGGCGGCAGCCGAGGCGGTGGCGGAGGTTCTTCTGGCGGTGGAGGGGCAAGCCGGGGCTGGTAGCCCTGAATGGGGGAAGCATGAGCCCCCTTTTTATATGCGATGAACCTATAACGGTTGATTTAAATGTTGATTAAGTTTCATTGAAATACCATAGTTTACTTCAGATTGTGGTACAATGTAAAAGAGATACATAAGAAAAGGTGAAAGCTGGGGATGACTCGTTCTAAAAGCGTTTACTTAAGTGCTCATTTTTTCCATCTAGCCCTTCTCCTCTTTATTGTAGAATTTGTAAGAGGGGCATTCGTCTATTCATTTCTTCCTGTCTTTGCGGTGGAGAAACTTGGTTTTACGGTGACGATCGTAGGGCTTGCAATAACCGCCCACTCCTTGATGGATTTATTCGTGAAAAGTGTGATCGGGATGCTCCTTGACCATTTTCCTTTTCGCAAAGTGGTAAGTCTCAGCATGTTTATTGCTTTTTTCGGCCTCCTTTGGATTCCTTTCGTCCACACCGAATGGCAGCTTCTTCTCTCCGTCTCCCTGTTTGGTTTAGGAATCTCCCCGATCTGGCTGGTTAGCATGGGCCAGGTGGATGAGGAGTTTAGAGGCACTCAGATGGGGCTTCTCTACTCTTTTTGGCTCATCGGGACCGGACTCGGGATGGTGAGTACCAATTTCATTCTGGATCTGGAGTCCAACTTAGCCCTATGGGGGTTCATGATTATATGGCTTATGGGAAGCGTGAGCTCCCTTTGGATTCGGGAGACGAAGAACAGGATTTTTCACGTGGAATCCCTGAAAGAACAGTATGAGGCATTAAAAGGCCAATTAAAGGTGATGAAGCCCCTCCTCCCGGGAATGATTCTGCAGACGATGGCGGCGGGGATGCTTCTTCCCATTCTTCCTGATTTTATTTCGAAACATCTCGGGTTTACTTATTCTACGTATTCCTACATCTTGATGGTAGGTGGAGGACTGGCCATGGCGGGCCTTATTCCCATGGGGAGATTGGCCGATCATTGGGGGAAAAAATGGTTTCTCGTCATGGGTTTTGCGTTTTTGTCGCTTGCTCTCTTCCTTATTCCGTTAAGCAACTCCTTCTGGATGGTTTTATTCCTCACCGCCCTTTTAGGCATTTCGTATTCCGCCGTTCTCCCTTCCTGGAATGCCCTCCTTGCTCAATATGTACCTGTCGAATATAAAGGAATGGGGTGGGGCCTTTTTTCCAGTGTGGAGGGGCTCGGAGTCCTGATTGGACCGGCTTTGGGAGGGTGGTTGGCGGACCGTTTCACTTCTACCTTCATTGTCGTATTAAGCGCTATCCTTTTAGGAAGCATTGCGATTTTTTACTTTCTTTACCCCATGAAATTTGATCATAACCGAAGAATTAAGTAGAGGGAATTTCGCTGTGGGAGAGTGATACCATGGGGAAGGTTTTTTGGGGAATATTCTTTTTACTTTTTATTTATATGGGAGTTCCTTTCCTTTTGACGAGAGTGTTTGGAATCGGGGTCATAAAAAGAGGTTCTTCCTTGCACCGGCTTGCCTTTACTTTTGATGACGGCCCCGATCCGGTCTATACTCCTCGCCTTTTGGAATTGCTGCGCACGTATGGAGTGAAAGCTACGTTTTTTGTGGTGGGAGAAAAAGCAAAGAGGCATCCGGAACTCATTCGCCGCATTCATGAAGAAGGACATGCGATCGGCATCCATAATTATGTTCATCACCCCAATTGGTTTCTTTCCCCTTTACGACTGCGGCGGGATTTGGATGAAACAGCCGCTTACATCCAATCGATCACGGGGGAGCGTCCTCTCTTTTATCGTCCTCCCTGGGGATTATTAAGTTTGGCGGATCTTTTCCTGCTTCGCCCTTATAGACTCACCATTTGGTCGCTGATGGGGTGGGATTGGGGAAAAAAGACCAGTCCCGTTCGGTTAAAAATGAGGCTTCTTCATAAGATACGGGGAGGGGAGATTATCCTCCTTCATGACAGCGGGGAGACGGCGGGGGCAGATCCGACGGCGCCGGAACGAATGATGATTGCTCTGGAGGAAACATTAAGGGAAATCCGCCATTGGGGATATGAATATGTTCCCTTGAATAAGCTAATGGAAGAGGATGAGGATTTCTCCGTGAAAAGAATGCTTCCTTTTTGGAAAAGGGGGTTTGCCCATCTGTTTATCCTCTATGATAAAGCTCTCCGCTTTCTCTTAGGGGTTCGCCCCATTCAAAAAAGAGACGATTTTTTTTATGTGAGGGTGATTCATTATCATGGACAGAGGATTGGAATGGAAGATGGGGAAACCATAGAGAAAGGGGATCTGATCTTAGAGATCCATTTAAATAATGAGCTTCTTTTCAAACTGGGTTTAAGATCCCGCAGCAGAATGCAATTGGTCATACAGCTGATTCGTGAAGTGGAAAAAAGCCTTCCGGTTATAGCGGAACTTTTGGAGACTCATCCCAAATATCGCCTGGTGAAAGGACTCTATGGAATCTCATTAGTCAATCGGGGGGTAAAACCCTTTGGGTTTTCGGTTCTTGATCTGCCAAAAGGGTTGCTGAGCCATCTCATCCGGTATTATCTTCGTTTCTTGATGTTTGCCGTCCATCCGCGCGGAGGGGAACGGTTAAAGACGAAAACGGATCTTCTTGTCCCTAAAATCATGGTCATGTCAAGAAAGGAGATTCTCAAAAGGTACGGAAAGGGGAAAGAATCTTCTCCTTTAACCTCCTTGAATACCTCTGTCTCCTAAAACTCCATATGCATAAAAAGCATTTTTTATTTCTACCTAATACCCTTAAGGGGGTGGAAAGATGAACCAGGGAAAGAAAGAGACCATCTTACTCCTATACAGCAATTATGGAGACGGACATAAACATGCCGCGGAAGCGATCCGTGAGGCATTTTCCCTTCTGCATCCGGAAGTAGAAGTGATTCTCATTGACTTTATGAAATATACTCACCCCCTCCTTCATCCCATCAGCCGACGTATTTTTATGCAAGCCCTAAAGAAGTTTCCTTTTTTGTATCGATATGCTTACCAAAAAACGCGGTTCAGCACTTCCTCAAATCTTTTGCGCTTTTTTACCCTTTTGGGGTTTCGGAGGATGTTAAAATTGTTGAAAACAACCAACCCCTCGGCGGTTGTCTCTACCCATCCTTTTGCCGCGGCCGGCATGTCTCGGCTGAAGCGGTACCGCTTCACCCAGGTACCAACGGTTACGGTGATCACGGATCATACGAATCATAGTTACTGGATTCATCCCCTTACCGATGCTTATTTAGTGGGCTCCTCCTTTGCTAAAAAAACCCTATTAGGAGTGGGGGTAAAAGAGGAGATCATCACCGTGACGGGCATTCCCATTCAGCCCCGATTTTCCAATCCCTATAACCCTACGGAATTAAGGAAAAAATATGGACTCTCCTCAGATCTTCCGACGATTTTAATCATGGGTGGAGGATGGGGATTGATTGATGAAGGGGAGGAAGTGATCAATCGGTTAGACCGTTTTCCTCGCCCGATTCAGATCATATTTGTTTGCGGCCATAACCGGAAATTGTGGCGGCAATTATCCCGGAAATCGGGTCGATACCGCCAAAGGGTCATGATCACGGAGTATATTAACTATGTGGATGAGCTCATGGCTGCGAGCGATGTGATTGTGACCAAGCCGGGAGGACTTACGACTTCCGAAGCGATCGCTTTAGAGGTCCCCATGATCTTATATCGTCCCCTCCCTGGACAGGAAGAGGATAATGCACAATTTCTCCTCGATGCAGGGGTGGCCGTCATGGCCGCCACTACCTCTGCATTGGCAGAGCAGGTAAATCGCTTATTAGATGAGCCCGATCTTCTTCAGGAGATGAAAGCGAAGGAGAGACTTTTATCCTTGAAAGGAGCTGCTTTTTCTGCGACGGAAGAGATTTTATCCACCATGCGGATGAAAAAGTCTCCTTCTTTTCAACGGCCCGCTCCTCCCGTTTCCGTTCCTTCACCGCTGGCTAATCCTAATTCTCAAGATGAAGAGAATGGGGAGTTAGAAGATGAGATGGAGAACGTTTTGACCGATTCTTTCTGATTCTAATCTCCCCCATGAAGCTCCCCGAGGGTGCCTGGCGTACATGTGGTCTTGTTATTCCACGTTTTATCTTTGAAAGTTTTCGAGATCTTTAAAAAAAGAGTGAGAAAATGAATCTGTTTCCGGGGTGGATGATGATCGAAAAGTTGGTTCCTTCCCTTTATGTCCCATCTGTATATTCCATCGATTTGGATGCTTTAAAAAGAAAGGGAATCAGAGGACTCATTATGGATTTGGATAATACCTTAGCGGAGTGGCATCAACCTCAAGCATCGAAAGAGATGATTGAGTGGATTGGTAAGGTAAAGCGCGCCGGTTTTAAAGTGGTGATTTCATCGAATAACAATAGGGTTCGGGTCTCTTCTTTTGTCCACCCGCTGGGGGTTCCTTTCATTGCTAGAGCAAAAAAGCCGCTTCTCTCTTCTTATCGCAGGGCGTTATCTCTTCTCCAGCTCAAGCGTGAAGAGGTTGCGGTTGTTGGAGACCAAATTTTCACCGATATCTTGGGAGGGAACCGAATGGGGTTTTATACGATCCTGGTCGTTCCCGTGGCACCCACGGACGGTTTCTTTACCCGTCTCAACCGTATGGCTGAAAGAAGGGTCCTCCGGTGGATGAAGGAAAAGGGGTATCTTTCATGGGAGGTGAAAAAATGAACCCAGGAGAAAAAAGGGTATGCCCGGGGTGTGGAGCCCCCTTACAGAGTGAAGACAAGAATTTGCCGGGATATCTGCCTATCCATGCATGGGAGAAGGAGGAGGCCGTCTGCCTCCGTTGCTTCCGTATTAAGCACTATAATGAAGCGGTCCAGGTAGACTTACGGGAGGAGGATTTTCTCCAGGTTCTCCATTCCATCGGCTCTACGGAGGCGCTGGTGGTCCATCTCGTGGATCTTATCGATGTAAACGGCACCTTACTCTCCGGCCTTCATCGCTTTATCGGACAAAACCCATTTCTTCTTGTGGGCAACAAACTGGATCTTCTTCCCCAGCGGGTTAATCTCGACCGCATCCGTCGATGGCTTCTCATGATGGCCATGGAATGGGGATTAAAGCCTGTGGATGTGATGCTTATTAGTGCTCTGAAGGGAAGTTATCTTCAGGAATTGCTCGAAAAATTGGAGGCATACCGAAAAGGTAAAAATGTCTATTTCATCGGTGCGACGAACGTTGGTAAGTCTACCTTCATGAATCGGTTGTTGAAGGAGTATGGAGAAAAAGGAACGATCGAAATTACCACATCCCGTTTTCCCGGCACGACATTAGACCTCATCGAGATTCCGGTAGATGAGCATTCTTCGTTTTATGATACTCCCGGGGTGATGACTCCCCATCAGATCATTCGCTACCTTTCACCTGAGGACTTAAAAAAAGTGATTCCACAAAAGAGAATCAATCCGAAGGTTTATCAATTGGAACCGGAGCAGACCCTCTTTTTGGGCGGTATGGCCCGAATCGATTTCATTTCCGGCACCCCTCAATCCTTCATCGTCTACATCTCCAATGAGATCCCTGTCCATCGGACGAAGCGATCTCATGCAGGGGAGCTTCAGGAAAAACATCGAGGCGAACTCCTCTCCCCTCCCGGCAAAGAGAACCTTGATCGCTTGCCTCCGTGGGTAAAGCACTCATTTAACCTAAAGGAAGGGGAGAAACAGGATATCGCCATCTCCGGATTAGGCTGGGTTTCTTTTTCGGGAAAGAAGGGTAGGGTAGACGTATTTGCGCCGAAAGGGGTTTCAGTCCAGATCCGCAAAGGAATGATTTGAGGGATGATGGGAAGGGACCTCACTGTCCAGAAGATCATCAAACCACGTGGCCCCTTTGGGACAATTCAGGATCATGAACTTGCCGTAGTTGCCGGTTTTCGATTGATGGTATTTCAAGTAAGCTTTTCCTCCCTCGATGGCCAGGATCTCTATTTTTCCCGTTGCGTGGCTCATCACCAGGCGCACTCTTTTGCCTAAACCGGAGGTTTTGGCCTTCGCCTTTTCAACCAACCGGTATACCCGTTCCAGGGGGAGAACGAAACTGGCGTTTCCGGCAACAGGCCGATTGATGAAGAAATAGTAAGGGGTTACGCCTGCCGCAGAAAGCTTATTTAAAAGTTCTGCGAGGAGATCTTCGTGGTCATTGATCCCTCTTAAAATGGGGTTTTGGTTCACGACGACGGCACCTGCCTCTTGCAGCGCCTGAAACGCTTTGATCGCCTCATCGGTGATTTCCCTGGGATGTGTCATATGAGCCATGATGTAGATTCTCTTCCGGGGGAGTGAGTATTGGCGTATCAGATCAAGCAGTTCTTGGTCCTCGAAAATGCGATAGGGATTAAAAGCGGGGAGTTTGGTGCCGATGCGGATGATCTTTACATGGGGAATTTCTCGCAATTTCTGAATAATAGACCGGAGTTTTCGGGTGGATAGCATGAGAGGATCCCCACCGGTCAAGAGAACGTTGCTTATCTCCGGATGTTGACGGATGTACGCCAAACCGGGTTCAACGTCGCTCATCGCCTCTTTTACGTCGCTTCGGAAGAGGCGCTTGCGAAAGCAATAGCGGCAATAGGCACCGCATACCTCGGAGACGATGAGGAGGGCCGTGGTCCGATATTTATGCTGGCAGCCGGGCACCACGTAATTGCTTTTTTCGTCGGAGGCGTCCCAACGGCCATATTCCAGCAATTCGTCGGCGGAGGGGATGACCAATTTCCGCAGGGGGTCATGGGGATCTTCCCAATGGATGAGGCTTAGATAATACTCATTGACACGAAATACAAACTTTTCCGTAATGGGGCGTAGCTCTTCTTTCTCGCGGTCGTGGATCTGCGGAATCTGGTTAAGATCCGTCAGATACCGCGGCTTAGGCATGGCAATCCCTCCTATTCTATTAAAAAAGTTGAATGAGGTAATGAAATATAAATCTATCTATTTTGAATTATAATTTGAGAGAAATCGAATGTCAAATTTCAGATTGTAAATAATTCATGGTTCTAAAATTTAAGTAGATTAAAGGAGATGATCAAATGGCTCTCCCTCTCTTCGTCGATAGCAAGACGTCTCTCTACGGGCTTTTCGGAAATCCGGTTGCCCATTCCCTCTCTCCGGTGATGCAACAAGCCGCCTTTATGGAGAGGGGATTCAACGCGGTATATTTGGCTTTTGCTATTCAAAAGGAGAAGTTGAAAGAGGCGGTGGAGGCGATTCGGGCCTTGTCCATCCAAGGAGTAAATGTGACGATTCCCTATAAGGTGGAGGTGATTCCCTTCTTAGACGAGGTGGAGGAAGAAGCTTCCATTATCGGAGCGGTGAATACGATTAAGAATGAAGGGGGGAGATTGAGGGGATACAACACGGATGGGAAAGGATTTATCCGTTCTCTGGAGGAAGAGTTTCATCCGGATTGGTCTTCGATGAATGGAACGATTTTGGGCGCTGGAGGAGCGGTTCGGAGCGTCGCCGTTGCCTTAGCTCGTAAAGGGGTAAAGAGGATTACGATCGTTAACAGAAACCGAGAGAAGGCAGAGGAGCTGGCCCGCCTTATTTCGGCGTGGACCTCTGTTCAGGTGGAAGGCTGGGAGAGGCTCTCTTCCACACTTAAAGGCTCTAACCTTCTTATCAACGGCACCCCCATCGGCATGCACCCTCATGTTGAGGAGACACCGGTCGCACAAGAGGCCCTTCATCAGGATTTAATCGTAAGCGAATTGGTTTATACTCCCCTTTACACCCGGCTGCTAAGGGAAGCGAAAGAGAAGGGGGCGAAGATTCATCCCGGTTTGATGATGTTTGTTTACCAAGGAGCCATTGCCTTTGAGATCTGGACCGGTAAAACCGCTCCTGTAAATCTGATGGAGCAGGTGGTCCGAGAAAGGCTCTCGGCATTATAATCACACCTCCCTTGCCCGAACAGATTTTTGCGAATCAAAAAAGAATGAGATCCCATCAACTGGATAAGTTAAATGAGGAGAAAAGATCACAAACATGACCTATGGAGCGAGAAGATGGAGAAAAAAGTGATTTTGCTGCTCATTGACTCCTTGATGTGGGAGACTGTAGAGAAGGGCATTTCGGATGGAAGTACGCCGGCTATAAAATTCTTAGTTGAACGAGGAAGGGTATGGAAGGATACCGTCACTGTTTTCCCGACCATGACCGCTTCGGTAGATAGCTCCTTGCTTACCGGTGTTTATCCGGATCGGCATAAGGTGCCTGGGCTCATCTGGTATGATCCGATCACCAAGGGAATGGTCAACTATGTAAACGGTTGGAAGAGTGTTTTGAAAATCGGTGTCGTCAAGACGGCCCATTCACTACTCCACGACTTGAACGAAAAGCACTTAAGTAGGGAGGTTTCCACCTTATTTGAAGAATTGTCCCGAAGAGACATTTCCTCCGCGGCGATCAATGCCGTGGTGCATCGGGGGCCGGTCGAACACCGGTTGAGGGTGCCCTTTCTCCTTCGTCTGATTACCGGAACTACTTTGGAGAAGCCTATTTTTGGTCCGGAATGGATCACCTTGGGAGCCCTCCTCCCGACTGAGGTAAATCGAAAGGTCTCCTGGTGGGTGAGGGGACCCTTCAAGCGTTATGGAATCAATGATGCCTATGCGGTAGAGGCGCTTCTCCATCATCTCTCCCTGCCGTCACCTCCCCGCTTTTTTTTCGTCTATCTTTCCGATCATGACCACCAGGTACATAAATCAACCCCTATACATGCGCTGCCGTCCCTCAGAAAAGTGGATGAGAAGATAACGAGGATTCTTGATTTCTTCCCGAGTTGGGAGGAGGCAATTCGGCAGGCGGTCTTTCTCGTCGTGGGGGATCATGGACAAACTCCGATTGGGCGGGAGAAGAGGCATCACATCGATCTGGATCGTCTTCTCTCTTCCTTTTCCACACTTCCTTTAGGAAAAAGAGTAAAAAATGAAGAATTGGTGTATGCGAACAATGAGCGGATGGTTTTCCTTTATCCTTTAAAAGAGGGGATCTTGGAACGGCTGATATCCCATTTGGGAAGGGAGGAAAAGATTGATCTGATTGCTTGGAAGGAGAAGGGGGGCGTCGCGTTAAGGCAGAGAGGAGGAGGAGAACGTATTCGATTTTGGCCGGAGGGGGCATGGAAAGATCCTTATGGGAGGGAATGGGGGATCGACGGGGAGATGCCGAAGGAAGTGGCTCTGGTAAAGGGGGAGCATATTCTTTTCGATGAGTATCCGGACCTTTTTTCCCGCTTATATGGGGCCCTCTATTGCCAGGAGATACCCATGGTGGTGGTGACCGCCGCCCCAGGATACGAGTTTAAAAGCCGTTTTTATCCCAGCCACCTTGGAGGGTCAAGCCATGGTTCCCTTCATCGCTTTGATTCTTATGTTCCCCTCATCATTACGGGAGCGGATCTACCTTATCCCACCCCTCCACGGCTTATCGATGTAAAGGAATATATTCTGCGCCTTCTTTCTCCTTCTTCTTAGGTGTGGTATAGTAAGGGAAACAAAGGGATTAGAAAGGATGACCTCCCATTCTTACAGGTAAGCAAAAGAGTTATCTCCGCTCCCTCGCCCATCCCATAGATCCGATTTTCCAAGTAGGGAAAGGCGGGGTTAACGAAAATCTCTTAATGCAGCTCCGCGATGCCCTTGAGGCGAGGGAATTGATTAAGGTGTCTCTTCTGAATAATTTTTCCGGGAAGAAAGAGGAAGCGGCGGAGCAATTAGTAAAGGGGACGGGGGCGGAATTGGTGCAATTGATCGGACGGACCGTGGTCCTCTATAAAGAGTCGAGGGAGAAAAGGCGCATTGAACTCCCAGATTAACAGATTGCGCGTTGGCGTATTGGGAGGCACCTTTGATCCCCTTCATATCGGCCACTTGATCGCAGCGGAGCGGGTTTTTGACGAACTGAAGTTGGATGAAATTTGGTTCCTGCCGAGCCATATCCCTCCCCATAAGTTAGATCATCCTCCTACACCGGCAGCGCACAGGGTGGAGATGGTTCGCCGAGCGATCGCTCCTTATCCGGAATTTCATCTTTGTTTGGTGGAGTTGGAACGGGAGGGCCCTTCGTATACGGTCGATACGATGGAACAGTTGCGGAAGGAGTATCCAAGTTATCGCTTTTATTTTATCATGGGAGCCGATATGGTGGACTACCTCCCCCATTGGCATAGGTATGAGGATTTATTGGCGAAGGTGCCGATCGTTGCCTTAAAACGACCGGGGTTTACCCTTCCGAAGCATGTTACATGGGCCGATCAAATAACGTTTGTTCCCATGCCTCAGCTCGATCTTTCATCCTCCGAGATTCGCCGGATGCGCCGGGAGGGGAAATCGATTCGGTTTCTCGTTCCTGATGTTGTGGAACATTATATAGAGGAGAAGGGTTTATATGTGGAGCAAAGAGGAGTTACTCCAGAAGACGAAAGAGCAGGTAAAGGAGAAACGGTTTAATCATATCCTCGGGGTGGTGAAGACGGCGGCGGATCTCGCCGAGAGGTTTGGAGCAGATCCGGAGAAGGCGGAAATAGCCGCTATTTTGCATGATTATTGTAAGGAGTGGCCGGTAGAGCGGCTAAGAAATCTCTTGATAAAGCATGAAGATCTTTTGTGGCTTCGGTTTTCTCCGGTTCTATGGCATGCTCCCGCCGCCGCCTATGTGGCCCGGGAGGAGTTTCAGATCGGGGATCAGGAGATCTTTGATGCCATTTATTATCATACGACGGGCAGGGCAGGCATGAGTCTTCTGGACGAGGTGATTTGGCTGGCCGATTATGTTGAACCCGGCCGCGATTTTGAGGGAGTAGAGGAGGCTAGACGCTTGACGGTGAAAAGCTTGGCGGAGGGAATGCGCTTTGGTTTGAAACACTCCATCGCTTATCTCTTGAAGAAGGAGGAGGCCATCTATCCCCTCACCTTTGAGGCCTATAACCATTACATGTTATACAGAAAGGATATGTCATGAAGGAGGAGAAGGCGTGAAGATTGAGGAAATCGCACAGCTCGCCGCCCAGACGGCTATGGAAAAGAAGGGACAGAATACGATCATTTTAAAATTAGAGGGCTTATCGATCATTGCCGATTATTTCGTTATCACCCACGGGAACAATGAACCTCAGGTGGAGGCGATTGCCACGGCGATCCGGGAGAAGATGGAGGAAAAAGGGATTCACATCCGGGGGATCGAAGGACTAAGCGAAAAAAGATGGGTTCTCCTCGACTTGGGTGATGTGGTGGTTCATATCTTCCATCGGGATGAGCGGGAATTTTATCATCTGGAAAGAATTTGGGCGGATGCCCCGGAGATTCCTGTCGAAAAGGAGGCGAAAATGTATTGACATTTTCTCTCTCTTATGCATATAATATATTCACTTTATGAAAATTTTCGTAAGCGAAGAAGAGGAGTAGTAGTCTTCCGGCGTCCAAAGAGAGTTGACGGGGGTGCGAGTCAACAGGCGCAAGAAGGTGAACTCGCCTCGGAGCTCATGGGGATGAATTTTTTAGTTCCCATCGTCATTCCTCGTTACGGAACTCAAGTGACCGACGGCAAGTCTTCTCAGGCGGTGATGTGAGGGTTCACACGGAGCACACCGCGAAGGCGAAAGGTCGGTAAGAAGGGTGGTACCACGGGTTCAACCTCTCGTCCCTTGCATAGAGCTTGGGGCGGGAGGTTTTTATATTCTCTTAGGTGGAGGGAAAGAAATGTCGTTCCAACACAGGGAAATCGAAAAAAAATGGCAAAGATATTGGGAAGAGAAGAAGGTGTTTAAGACCCGGGAAGAGGACCGGACGAAACCGAAATTTTATGTTCTGGATATGTTTCCTTATCCTTCCGGGGCAGGCCTTCATGTGGGACATCCTGAAGGGTATACGGCGACCGATATCATCGCCCGGATGAAGAGGATGCAGGGGTATAACGTCCTTCATCCCATGGGTTGGGATGCTTTTGGATTACCGGCCGAGCAGTATGCTTTGGATACCGGGAATAACCCGAGGGACTTTACTGAAAAAAATATCCGTCATTTTCGGGAGCAGATTAAGTCTTTAGGATTTTCATATGATTGGGACAGGGAGATTAATACGACGGATCCCAATTATTATAAATGGACCCAGTGGATCTTTTTAAAGCTTTACGAGAAAGGTTTAGCTTACATCGATGAGGTTCCGGTTTGGTGGTGTCCGGCCCTTGGAACCGTGCTTGCCAATGAAGAGGTGATCGACGGGCGGAGTGAACGGGGGAATCATCCAGTGGAGCGCCGTCCCATGAAACAATGGATGCTTCGGATCACCGCCTACGCCGATCGCCTTCTGGAGGATCTGGAGGAACTGGATTGGCCGGAGCACATTAAGGAGATGCAGCGTAATTGGATCGGACGTTCCGAGGGAGCTGAAATTCACTTTGCTTTGGAAGATATTGAAGAGGAGGTGATCGTCTTCTCCACCCGGCCCGATACCCTCTTTGGCGCCACCTATCTTGTTTTGGCGCCGGAACATCCGCTGGTGGAGAAGATTACCAGGCCTGAACAGCATGAGGAAGTAGAACGGTATCTCGAAGAGGTGAAGAAAAAGTCGGATCTGGAACGGACCGATCTGGCCAAAGAGAAAACAGGGGTGTTCACGGGAGCCTATGCCCTCCATCCTGTTACAGGGGAGAAGGTTCCCATCTGGATTGCCGACTATGTCCTTTATCATTACGGGACCGGAGCGATCATGGCGGTTCCTGGACATGATGAACGGGATTATGAGTTTGCGGTGAAGTTCAATCTTCCCATTGTGGAAGTGGTGAAGGGGGGCGATCTCACCAAGGAGGCGTATACAGGAGACGGTGAACATGTAAACTCCGATTTTCTAAACGGATTGAAGAATAAGGAGGCCATTCGGAAGATGACCGATTGGCTTGCGGAACATGGGAAAGGGAGGAAGAAAGTAACCTATCGCTTGCGGGATTGGCTTTTTAGCCGACAGCGATATTGGGGTGAGCCGATTCCCATCGTTCACATGGAAGATGGTTCCTTAAAACCGGTTCCCTATGAGGAGCTTCCCCTTACCCTTCCGGAAACGGATCAGATTCGCCCTTCCGGAACCGGAGAGTCTCCCCTTGCCAATATCAAAGAATGGGTAGAGGTCGTGGATGAAAAGACGGGATTGAAAGGAAGGCGAGAAACGAATACGATGCCCCAATGGGCGGGAAGTTCCTGGTATTTCCTCCGCTTTATCGACCCCCATAACCAGGAAGCGCCGGCCGATCCGGAAAAACTGAAGTATTGGCTGCCTGTCGATCTCTATATTGGCGGAGCTGAGCATGCCGTCCTCCATCTCCTCTATGCCCGCTTCTGGCATAAGGTCCTCTATGATTTAGGCATTGTGCCTACCAAGGAGCCTTTCCAAAAACTCTTTAATCAAGGGATGATCCTAGGGGAGAATAATGAAAAGATGAGCAAGTCTCGGGGAAATGTAGTAAACCCCGATGAAATTGTCCATTCCCATGGAGCGGATACCCTGCGCCTTTATGAGATGTTTATGGGTCCCCTCGATGCCTCTAAAGCTTGGTCGACCACAGGATTGGATGGGGCACGCCGTTTCCTGGAACGGATATGGCGCCTTTATATAACGGAGGAAGGAAAGCTTAATCCTGCCATTCGGGAGGGAATTACCGAATCCCCTCTGGATAAGGTATATCATCAGACGGTAAAAAAGGTGACGGAGGATTATGAGGGGCTCCGCTTTAACACCGGAATTTCACAGCTGATGATCTTCATCAATGAAGCGTATAAACAAGATGTTTTGCCTAAAAATTATATGGAGGGATTTGTGAAACTCCTCTCTCCCATCGCTCCCCATCTGGGGGAGGAATTGTGGGAACGCTTAGGCCATACGGAATCGATCGCGTATGAAAGCTGGCCGACCTATGATCCTGACAAACTTGAGGAAGCGATGATTGAAGTGGTCGTTCAATTGAACGGGAAAGTAAGAACAAAGCTCCTCATGCCGAAAGAGGTAACGGAGAAGGAAATGGAGGAGAGGGCTTTAGGAAGCGAGGAGGTTCAAAAACATTTGGTGGGAAAACAGGTGAGGAAGGTTATTACCGTGCCTGGGAAATTGGTGAACATCGTGGTATCGTAGTTCGGGAAAAAGGTGAGGTGAATGGTTTTTCTCCCTTTTCCCCCTTTGCGAGAAGCCGTTTTCTTGGAGCGGCCCAACCGCTTTTTACTCCGTTGTCGTTTTGTCGATGAGGAGAAGGAGGTAGTAAAGGTTCATCTCCCCGATCCGGGGCGGTTAAAGGAGATTTTCCTGCCGGGGCGCAGGATTTGGATCGCCGTCGCGGATGGAGTGAATCGCAAGACCCGTTTTCGCGCGGTCTTAAGCGAAAGACCTGACGGAAAAGGTTTTCTTTCCCTCGATTCCACCCTTCCCAATCAATTGGTGGAGGCCGCTTTAAAAGAGAAGGAGTTGGAGGAGTGGGAGGGTTTTACGTTGGTGAAGCGGGAGGCAAGGGCAGGCGACTCCCGCTTCGATTTTCTCCTTCATAATCGAGAAGGGGTGCCTCTCTTTTTGGAGATAAAAAGTGTGACGCTGGTCCGTGGCGGAATTGGATTCTTCCCCGATGCGGTAACCGCCAGGGGGGCAAAGCATGTGACGGAATTGGCCCAACTTGCCGGAAAGGGGGATCAGGCTGCCCTCCTTTTTCTTGCCCAAAGGGAGGATGTGGTAGAGATAAGGCCTGAGGAGGAGATCGATCCCCGCTTTGCAGAGAGCCTCCGTCAGGCGAAGGAAGCCGGAGTGGGGATTTATGGGAGAAAGTGCAAGGTGTCTTTAGAAGGAGTAGAGTTGGGCGATCCGATTCCGGTCTATTTATAAGAAAGCTTTTGAGGATGGAATGATTGGGCGACCAGGTTTTGCGTTTACTTTACCCTCGCCGTTCGCTATACTTGTCTTATAGAAGGGACCTCTTGGCTTGCCAAGGGGATCTTATTTAAAGGGGATGTGGGGATGGAACATTTTACAGAAAGCATGTATCAGCTTATCGTAGAAACCTCGACCAACCTTCCCCCTGATGTGCGGAAGGCGATTGAGGGAGCCCGGCGGAAGGAAAGTGAAGGGACGAGGGCATCTTTGGCGTTGTCGACGATTGCCAAGAATATTGAAATGGCGTCGGAGACCAGGCTTCCCATCTGTCAGGATACCGGGATGCTCACCTTTAAAATTAAGACGCCCGTGGGCGTAAACCAGATTGCCATGAAGAAGGCGATTCTTGATGCGGTCGTCCGGGCGACGGAGGAAGGGAAACTTAGGCCCAATTCTGTCGATTCCATCACAGGGAAGAACAGCGGGAATAATCTGGGTCCAGGGACGCCTGTCATGAAGTTTGAACAATGGGAAGAGGAGTATATTGATGTTCGCCTCATCTTGAAAGGAGGCGGATGCGAGAATAAGAATATCCAATACAGCCTCCCTACGGAAATCGAAGGACTGGGGCGGGCAGGAAGGGACTTGGACGGAATTCGCAAGTGCATTCTCCATGCCGTATACCAAGCCCAGGGGCAAGGGTGCAGTACAGGGTTTATCGGAGTGGGGATAGGCGGAGACCGGACGACCGGCTATGAATTGGCGAAGGATCAGCTATTCAGGGATCTTACAGATACCAATCCGGACCCCACCTTGGCAAAGCTGGAAGAATATATTATGGATGCAGGTAACCGTTTAAATATCGGAACGATGGGCTTTGGGGGAGATGTAACCCTCCTGGGATGCAAAATCGGTGCGTATAATCGCCTCCCCGCCAGTTTTTATGTTTCGGTCGCCTATAACTGTTGGGCTTACCGCAGGCAAGGGGTGAAGATTAACCCGGCGACCGGAGAGATTATGGACTGGATCTATAAAGGAGAAGGGGAAGCCCAGACGGAGCGGATGAAAACGGATGAAATCCCCCTGACCGGAAAAGAGATCGTTCTTGAAGCCCCCATCTCCGAAGAACAGATCCGTTCCTTAAAGGTGGGAGACGTGGTAATCATCAACGGAGATATGTTTACCGGAAGGGATGCCCTCCATAAATACCTGATGGATCATGATGCTCCGGTGGATCTCTCGGGAGGCGTCCTTTACCATTGTGGACCTGTCATGCTGAAGGACCAAGAGGGAAAATGGAGTGTAAAGGCTGCGGGACCTACCACCAGCATTCGTGAAGAGCCGTATCAAGCGGAGATCATCAAGAAGTTCGGGATACGGGTCATCATCGGAAAAGGAGGCATGGGAGAAAAGACCTTAAAAGGACTCGAAGAGCACGGAGCCGTCTACCTTAATGCCATCGGTGGAGCCGCCCAATATTATGCGCAAACGGTAAAAGAGGTGAAGGATGTTTATTTTCTCAAAGAGTTCGGCGTTCCTGAGGCGATGTGGCATTTGGTGGTGAAGGGCTTTGCGGCCATTGTAACCATGGACAGCCATGGGAACAGTCTTCATCAAGATGTAGAAGCAGATTCTTTTGCCCGCTTGCAGAAGATGAAGGATCCGGTCTTTTAGCGGGAATAAGGATGAGCGGTTTGTTTGTATAAGGCAATTAAAGGAGGGGAGGGATCCCCTCCTCCTTTTTATACAATATGCAATGAATTTCGACCTTCATGGCGACCATGTTCCCCGGACGGATCTTTGTGGAAGGGGGTGAGATTCGTCGTGGATGATAGAGGCTTATTGTTGCCATTTGCTTTGCGCTTCACGCACTAACCGTTTCGTCATCTCACCACCCACACTGCCGTTTCCCCGGGCCGTCGTATTCCCGGATAATTCAACGCCCAGTTCGGCGGCGATTTCTATTTTCATCTGTTGGACCGCCTCTTCCGCACCAGGGACGATCAGCCGATTTCTTGCAGGCAATTTTTCTTCCTCCTTTTCTTTTTTTGAAAGAGCTCTTTCCCATTTTTAGTTTGTGGGGATGAAGAGAAGCTATACCCGAAAAATATAGGGAGGGTGGATACGGCATCATGGCAATCATTATGGTACAATAGGCTCAAGAGTGAAGGAATGGAAAGAGGATACGATGGAAGGTCCCATGGAAGTTAAGGAGAAACAGTCAAATTTGCCAATGGAAGACCTCCTGCGAAGGCTGGAGGACATCTTCGCTTCACACGGGATTTTAAGCGAAGTTTTTCCAGATTATCGGCCGAGAGCAGAACAGATGGAGTTGTCGAAAGAGATTCTTCTTTCGTTATTTGAAGAGGAACATTTATTTGCTGAAGCAGGAACAGGAACGGGAAAATCTTTTGCCTATCTCATGGCCGCCGCCCTTTATGCCTTGGAAACCGGAAAAGTGGTGCTTATTTCCACGAATACTCTTCCCCTGCAGAATCAATTGATGGAGAAAGATTTGCCGGTGGTTGAAGAAGTGATGAGACGCTGTGGATATGGAGAATTTCGGTATGAGCTGGCAAAAGGGCGGGGAAATTATATTTGCCGACGCCGCCTTGAACTTCTGATTGCAACGGTACTGAGTGAAGCAAACCATCCTTGGAGAGAAACGGTAAAGGAGATTTCCCTGTATATTGAAGAAGCGAAAAGGGGAGTAAGAGAGGAATTTCCTTTTTATATTCCCTGGGAGATCTGGAACGAGATCGGCGGGGATTATGAAGATTGTTTTCATCAATATTCCCCTTTTTATGAGAAATGTTTTATTCAAAATGCCAGAAAGAGCTGGAGTAAAGCCAATCTATTGGTAGCCAATCATGCCCTCGTCTTTGCCGATCTAAGCATGAAGGGAGGGGGGGAGGGAGGTGTGCTGCCCAGATACGACTGCGTCATTTTCGATGAGGGGCATCGGGTAGAGGAGAGCTTTTCCCGCTTTTTTGAGCGATCGGTTTCTCTCCCTCAATTGGATCACTTGATGGGCATCATCCGCCAGCGGAGGCAAGGATGGATGAGGAATGTCTTTGATGCGGAGGTGATTCAGGAAATTGGTGAGCTCTTTCAACCTCTCCGGGAGCGCTTGGAAGAAGGATTCACCCAATTGGCGGAATATCTGGCTGACAGGCAGAGGAGCGAGGGCCTTTCCCCGCTTACACCTGTCATGGAGATGATCGAATCTCCCTTACCCGTCAGGGTAGACGTAGAAAAGCCCATCGAACGGATCATCGATTATCTAAAGGGCATTGAAGCGGAACGGTGCGGTGAGGAGGTGGAGAAAAGGGGGATCGCTCTCTTGATGGGGCGGATCCAAGAGATCGGAGAAAATTTTCGTTTTATTACTCAAGGCAAAGGAGGAGACGGATGGGCCCATTGGTTGGAGAAAAATCCCCCTTCCCAGGCAGGACTTCTTGATCCCCAGGCAGAATGGATTCGTGCCATCGCTCAGCCCATCGACGCAAAACAGGTGATGCAGGAGTTTTATGAAAAGGTTCCTGTTACTTTTATTAGCGCCACGATGGCAACCGGGGGAGATTTTGAGTACATGGCGAAACGTCTGGGAATTCCTTCTTATCGCCGTTTTATTGCCGGTTCTCCCTTTGATTACCGGAAGAATGCGCTGCTGGTCATCAGTGAATTGGCCCCTGATCCTCGTAGGGAGGAGGAATATATCTCCTTTTTGGTTCAAGGGATTTTGCGGATCCTGCAAATGACCCGGGGGAGAACCCTGGTCCTTTTTACCAGCTTTTCGTTGCTTGAGAAGACTGGGAATGCGTTACTCCCTTATACCCATGAGTTGGGGATCCAACTTCTTCTCCATTTACCCGGGGAAGACCGTAGTCGGTTGATTGAGGAATTTCGCGCCAATCCCCAGAGCGTCCTATTTGGTTGTGACAGCTTTTGGGAAGGAATTGACCTGCCTGGAGATGAACTTCGCTGTGTGGTGATTACAAAACTTCCTTTTGCGAATCCCCAAGAACCTCTGGCCAAGGCGAAGATGCGCCTCATCGAAAAAGAGGGAGGAGATGGTTTTCGCGACTGGATGCTTCCATCCGCCATCTTAAAAATGAAACAGGGGGTGGGGCGGTTGATCCGTACCACAGAGGATCGGGGGGCGATCGTCATCATGGATAGCAGGATCTTAACCAAACAGTACGGCCGCCGCTTTCTCATGAATCTTCCTCCTGCCAGACGGGGAAAGTTAAAGGAAATCACACACTATGTATCGGACGTCTGACACTATTTCTTGTTTATTTTCCGGTTCGCGCTATAATAGGGCATAAGAACTAGTAAATAAGAGTTGCACTCCGGAGAGGGAGGAATGGGCGTGGGGATGGAAAACATAGAGAGCAAAACCCTGTACTTACTGGAGAGATACCGTTCTCTCGTAAAGAGTATTTATGCTTTAAAAGGGATAGAGGGAGATTATGATGAAATCGTGAAGCACTTGATCGATACTTCCTCCTATCCTGAAGCGGAACGGGAAGCCCATTTCTCCCTTTTAGGGGATCTGGCCGCACTAAATGAAAGATTCCGAAGGTATCATTGGCTTTCTGAAAATTATCGAATATTATTGGAAATGACCAATACGTTCATGCATACGTTTGACCGGGAGGTCATCTATGAGAAAGCCTTCCAGTTGGTTTCGCAGGTAATGGTTACCGACGGCTTTTTTATTGCCCTTTATCAGGAGGAGAAAAAGGAGTTTTATATCCCTTTTTTTATGGATACAGGGAAACGATATGACCCCATCACCATCAAGTATGGTCAAGGATTTATCAGCCAAGTGGTAAAAAATAGGAAGATACTCCACCTGTCCACCTCTCAGGAGGCAGAGGCATTTGAACATGTCCGCTGGGGAAATACGGAACAGGATACAAATACCGCCCTTTTTATCCCGCTAACGCTGGGGGAACATGTTAAAGGGGTGATCTCCGCCCAAAGCTATAAAGAATATGCTTATAGCCAGGAAGATGTGGAGCTCCTCCAAACCATCGGAGGACTGGTGATCCACGCCATTGAATCGGTTGAACTTTACGAGAAAATAGCGAAGCTCTCCTATCATGATGATCTGACGGGGCTTAAAAACCGCCGGGCGTTTCAGAAGGATTTGGAAAAGGCCTTTCAGGAGTGGAGTGGGGGGCAAGAGATTATCCTGATCATGATGGATTCGGATCACTTGAAAGAGTTAAACGACCGTTTTGGGCATGATGTGGGAGATATGCTGATCCAGAGGATCGGAGAGGTGTTGAAAAAAATAGAAGGAAGGGAGATTTCATGTTATCGTTATGCGGGAGATGAATTTATGGTACTCCTGAAGACGGAAGTTCCCCGAGATCTCCGGCAAATCGCTGGGGAGGTTTTGGAGGAATTAATCAAAGAGCCCCTTACGGTGAATGGGGTTCCGGTTTATTTTACGATGAGTGTTGGGGTTGCATCCTTTCCGAAGCATGCTTCTTCCCGCGAGGAATTGCTAAAAAAAGTGGATCAAGCGTTATATTTTTCTAAAAATCATGGGAAGAATCGGATCACCGTATACGGTCAGAAAGATGAATGAAGGAGCATAAGAGAAGAAGAAGGGGTAGGAGCTCCCCTTCTTCTTCCATTTATTTTAAAATAGAGTTCCCGTTTTGCCCCCGTCGATGACGAAGGTTTGACCGGTCATGTAGGTATTGGCAAAGGAAAGGGCAAAAACCGCCACTTTTGCCAATTCTTCCGGTTCCCCATATCTTCCTACCGGGATGCTCCGGATGAATCTGCGTTCCACTTCTTGGGGAGAGATTCCCTCGTCACCGGCAATTTTTTGATCAAGGTATGCCACCCTCTCCGTGTGGAATCTACCGGGGGCAAAGCAATTGATCAGGATGTTATCCTTAGCCACTTCGTTTGCCAGCGTCCTGGCTAAACCGGTAATGCCTGCCCGGATCGAGTTGGAGAGGAGAAGCCCTTCTATCGGTTCTTTTACCGATGTGGAGGTGATGATCCCCACTCGCCCTCCTCCCCTTTCTCTCATCACGGGAAGAAGACCTCGGATCAGGCGGACCGTACCCATGAAGTTGGTCTCAAAGGCGCGGTAAAAATCTTCGTCCGTTAAGGATTCAAACTTCCCCACGGGAGGTCCACCGGCGTTGGCCAACAGGAGATCCACTCCTCCAAAGTGTTCCAAAGTAACATGCAGGGCTTTCTCTATCTCTTCTTTATGAGATAGATCGGCGGGCACGGTGAAGATTTCTCCCTTTCCTTCCGACTGGAGGGACGCTTTGGCTTTGTCGAGATTTGCTTTCGACCGGCTGAGGAGAGCGATTGAAGCCCCTTCTTTATATAATTCTCTGGCAATGGCAAAACCGAGCCCCTGACTCGCCCCGGAAACGAGGGCAACCTTCCCGGATAATTTGAGATCCATGTTAGGTTCCTCCTTTACGCTTTTTTTGAAATGGAGCAAATTCGAACGAACGAGCTTGGAAAGGAGTCTGTACCCTTGTCCAAATCTTTGGTATAATCTTCATGATAATGGAGAACTTATCCTTTGACAAGGCATAAATCACTTGGAGGAGGATAAGCATGAATACAAAAAGGCGTGAAAGTGAGAGGATTGTTCCGGTGAGCGGCTTAACGGAGCAAGAGGAAAAAAGGTTTGAAAAGGAGAATCCTCCCTTAGGGAGTAGTGTGGACGCGAAAAGAGAAGGGAAAGTTACCGGGGAGAATCGTCCGGCGGAGTAAGCGGGGTGGGAAGCCAGGTTTTGCTTTCTTCCCGATCCTGTCTAAATTTCGCATGGGTGGTAAGAAATAGGTCCCGAAAGACCCCTCTTGTCTCTTTTTCTAGAACGTAAAGCCCCGCTCCGGTTACGCCTCCCGGGACGCATACTCGTGCTTGCAGGGTGGGAAGAGTAAAAATCCCCTTGGAGAGGAGGGCGCTCAGACCTATTATCATTTCGCTGGCTAGACGAGCGGCTAATTCTTCATCGATGCCTGTTTCCCGGACGGCATTTTGGATGAAGTCTTGCAGCAAGAAGCTGAAGAATGCGGGCCCGCAGCTGGTAATATCGGAGGCTGCGCGGACATTTTTCTCTTCAATGAGGATTGGGGTTCCAATATGGGAGAAAAAGGAGAACCAGTTTTTCTTTTCTTCCTTTTGGATGCGTGATCCGAACATGACCAATAACGCTCCCGTCAAAGCCGCATTGGTAATGCTTGGAATCATTTTGATCACTTTTGCCCGCGGGAGAACGTTCTCTAATTCTTCAATGAGGATGGTGCTGGTAATGGAGATGACGATGTGATCCGGGCGAAGGATCGGTGCGATGGTCTCTAACACCCCTTTATAATCTTGCGGGCGGACGCAGATAAAGAGGAGATCGCCTTCTTCGGCTAGGGAAGAGAGTTTATCGGATACCTTTATTCCGGGGTAGCGCTCCGCCAATTTTTCCGCTTTTGAAGGAGTACGATTGTATAGAAGGAGATTCTCAGGTTTAATCCCTTTCGATTGGATGAAAGCTTCCACCAAGATGCTTCCCATGCTCCCTGTTCCAATAAAACCGACGTTCACGAGAATCCCCCCATGATTCCTTCTGTATTAAAAATCATATGTGTAACGCTTCATTTTTATGAATATTCCTTTCGTTTGTTGGAGGGAAACGAATGGAACGGTTGATCCGGTTTGTAACTGAGCGGCGAAAACTTTTCATCGTCATCGTACTTGCGGCCGTGGGCTTTATTTATTTTCTGATCGCCAAATCAAAGGACGAGGAGAAACTTCTCCTTCCTCCCTATGACCAGGAGAGTGGGGGGACCGTGACGGAGACCGGTACGGAAAATCTAGATCTCCCTAAGGAAAAAGGCGGAGAGGGACTTCCTGCTGTTCAATGGATTGAAGTAGATGTGAAAGGAGCGGTGAGAAATCCGGGAGTGTATAAAATCGAGGAGAATGCTCGGGTCCATGATCTCCTGGAGAAGGCAGGGGGGACGGTGGAAGAGGCGGATCTTTCTCAGGTCAATTTGGCCGCTTTTTTAAAAGACGGACAAGTGGTATATATCCCTCGGATAGGGGAACAAGGTGTTGGATGGAATCCCCCAACGGCCTCAATTTCGTCTAAGGGAGGAGATGCCGGAGAAACTCTGATCGATCTTAATTCCGCTACGCTGGAAGAGCTGGATCAGCTCCCAGGCATTGGCCCCGCGAAGGCGGAGTCGATCCTTCGCTATCGAGAGGAACACGGGCCGTTTAAGGATGTGAATGAGCTAACCAACGTTTCCGGAATCGGTGAGAAGACACTGGAGAAACTTCTTCCCTATATCACTGTCCGGTAGGAAACGAATCGCATACATTTGGACGGGAGGGAATGGAAATGAGTATAAGTGATGCCGAGATTAAAGAAATTCTTCAGGAGACCCGGCGAATTGCTATCGTGGGTCTCTCCAACAAACCGGATCGGGACAGCTACAAGGTGGCAAAGTACCTACAAGAAGCAGGTTTTACGATCATTCCGATTAACCCTGTCGTCGATGAGGTGTTAGGGGTAAAAGCGGTTCCCTCTTTGCTTCAACTGACGGAACCGGTGGATTTAATCGATGTATTCCGCCGCAGCGAGGAGACGGTTCCGATTGCAGAACAGTCGGTTAAGACCGGGGCGAAGGTTTTATGGCTTCAGCTTGGAATTAAGAATGAGGAGGCGGAAAGGATTGCACGTGAAGCAGGGATGAAGGTGGTGATGGATCGGTGTATCAAGATTGAACATGCTCGTCTGCTTGGAAAGAAAGGGTAAGATACGTGCTTGCCTTTGCTAGATGGGCGGAGAAGAGATTTTTTCTAGGGGATCACCATAAAGATGAGAAAGCAAGGGGGAGAGGGTTGTGGAGAGAATCTCCTGGCATGAATATTTTATGGCCCAGGCAAAATTGATATCCCTAAGGGCTACTTGTACCCGACTCATGGTGGGAGCCGTAATCACGAGGGATCGGAGGGTGATTGCGGGGGGATATAATGGCAGCATTGCCGGGGATGAGCATTGTATTGATGTGGGGTGTAAGGTGGTGGATGGTCACTGTATTCGGACCATCCATGCGGAACAAAATGCTTTGATGCAATGTGCCAAGTTTGGCGTACCCACGGATGGGGCGGAGGTGTATGTGACCCATTTTCCTTGCCTTCATTGTACGAAATTGATGATCCAAGCAGGGATTAGGCATATTTATTATGAGACGCCCTACCATATCGACCCGTATGCCCAAGAATTGCTGGAAAAGGCGGGAGTGGAGACGACCCGGATCCGCGTAGATCTGGAAAAATATATCTCCGCTCTTCCGAAAGAAATATCCCTCATTCCCGAAAAAAGGGATAACGGGAACTTTACTCGGGGCGTTTGAGATGGGGTTTCTTACTCCGCTTATGTTCCGGAATGGATACGGAAACGATAAAGAGGGTTCGGGAGGGGAGGCTCTTTCCGCATGGATGCATGAAAAATGAAGAGGAATTTTAACGGCGCACGTCGAAAAGAGAAGAGGATTTTCGGAGGTGGTTCCTCTGTCTCTCTTTTTTTATGCGGCTGGATGGGGATTCGGTCTCTATCTCTATTTCTTGCAGGGTGAGGAGAAACTTTTTCTCTTCCTTCTGCTTCCTCTTCTTCTTCTTTTCTTTTTCCAAGGGGGAGGAAGATTGCAGCATCTCCTCATGCCGGCTCTCTTTATGCTTTTAGGCCTTGGTTATGGGTATTGGGACGGGAGCAAGGAGACTTCGCGGCTATCTCAAATTTTTGAATCGTTGGGAGAGGCACCGTCTAACATGGAGGTGACGGGAGTGATCGATTCTACCCCCGTCGTCGATGGAGACGCCTTCCGCTTTATCCTCAATGTCGAAGCGATTCATCTGGAAGGAAGGGAAATTCCTCTTCACGAGAAAATTTGGACTTCTTATCGACTGCAATCCCCGGGTGAGAAAGAGGAGGCCCTCTCTTTTGCGAGGGGAGATCGTGTTCAAACCCGCCTCACCTTCTCTCTTCCGGAGAAGCCCCGAAATCCCGGCGCCTTTCATTTTCCTCAATATTTGTATTCCCTCCACATCACATGGACCGGGAAAGGGGAGGATCTATCCCGGACGTCCCGATTGGAACGGGGTTCTTTCGTAGGTTGGAGGGGGATGGAAGAACTGAAAAAGGGGTTAGGGGGGCGGTTGGAATCCCTCTTTTCGCCAGAGGTAGCAGGGGTGATGAGGGGGATGCTTCTCGGGGATGTGGGGGAAATCCCGGAAGATTTAACCGAAACTTACCGGAAGATAGGGATCATTCATGTTTTGGCGATTTCCGGTTTTCATGTTACGGTAGTCATTGGAGGGCTACTCCTCCTGCTTCATTTTCTCGGACTGACGAGGGAGCGCTCCTATGAACTCCTCCTCCTCTTCCTGCCTTTTTATGCGCTTCTCACGGGAGCCTCTCCTCCCGTGCTCCGTGCTGTGACCATGGGATTTCTGTATCTGTTGGCCAAAAGGTTTCATCAATCTTATTCTGCTATCAAAGCGATTTCCCTTTCTTTCATCGGGATGACCTTCCTGGATCCGAGGCAGGTTCTAGGTTTGGGATTTCAACTTTCTTTTTTCGTCACTTTTTTTCTTCTCCTCTTTACCCGTCCATTGTCTGACCGGATCCGCCGTTTGATTCCTAGAATTCCCGAATGGCTTTCGATATCTACGGCGGTTCTTATTCTCGCACAGGCCATCTCTTTTCCCCTGTTATTAAAAGCCACCCATCAATGGAGTTTTCTCGTCTTACCTGCGAACCTCCTTCTCGTCCCCATTTTTGCCTTTCTGATCCCGTGGGGTTACCTTTCCCTCCTTTTCTCCCTTCTTTCCCCGGAGGCGGGTAAACTCCTTTCTCTTCCTTTAGAGGGGGTTATGAGAATCATCCATGATGGGATCTCAGGATTTGGGAATCTTCCCTCCTTCTTCTTTTCCATACCCGATCCTCCCACGTGGGGGTGGATCCTTTATCTTTTTTTTCTCCTTTTCTTCTTTTCCTTTCTTATGAAGGAAGAGCAACGGGAGGGGACCGCTTCCCTTTTCGTTTATCGGGATCTCCTCCTTTCTTTTCTATTCCTTTTTCTCTTCTTCTTTCTTCCCTCTTTTCTTTCTCTTTTTCATCAGGAGGTAAGGATCACCTTTTTCGATGTCGGCCAAGGGGATGCCATACTGATTCAGGCACCAAATGGAGGGAATCTCCTCATCGATGGAGGAGGAGTGAGCTTCCAGCCGGAGGAGGAATGGAGGCGAAGGAAGCATCCCTTTGAAGTAGGGGCAGATCTTCTCGTTCCTGCCCTAAGGGCGATGGGGGTGAATCGCCTCGACTGGGTGGTGGCAACCCACGGGGATGCAGATCATATCGGTGGTTTGAAAGAGGTGATTTCGTCCATCCCTGTAAAACATCTGTTGGGTAACGGTCTTTCCCCGACAACGGAGTTGGAGAGGGATTTATGGCGTGAAGGGGAGGTTCGTTCCATTCCGGCTTTTCGGGCGATTCCCGGAGAGTTTCTCCATTGGGGCAAGCAGGTTACCCTATCGATTCATGGTCCCGCTTCTTCCGGCTCAGAGAATAAGGCAGGGGAGAATAATGCTTCGGTTCTCTTATTCCTACAAGCCTATGGGAGAAAGATCCTATTTACAGGGGACTTGGAGGCGGAAGGAGAGAAGGAATGGGTCGATCGCGTCGGCCCCCTTGATCTTGATCTCCTTAAAGTGGGACATCACGGCAGCAAAAGCTCTACTTCTGAGGAATTTCTTGATGCAACCCGTCCGGAAGCGGCAATCATTTCGGTAGGGAAAATGAACCGTTATGGACATCCCTCACCGGAGGTGCTAAAGAGGTTGGAGGAGAGGGGGATCAAGATCTTGAGGACGGACCAGCTTGGGGCCATTCAGGTGAGAATCTCTCCAGATGGCGCGGTCCGCCTCACTTCCTACCCTTGGAAGTAAACGATCCGCAAATCCCTCATCCTCCTTCAATGACTATGAGAAGGTTTGAAGGTGTATGGGGTTTAAAACGGAATCGATTTGCGTTAGAGTAGATAAAGAAGGGATTGTTGTGAGAGAGGGAGGAAAAACGAGATGGATCGATCTCCATTAAAACAAAACAAGAGCAGTGAAGCGGTGATCGCCGTAACGGAAAAATATGGGGCTCATAATTATCATCCTCTCCCCATCGTAATTCATAAAGCGGAAGGGGTCTGGGTGGAGGACTTGGAAGGAAACCGCTATATGGATATGTTAAGCGCCTATTCCGCCTTAAATCAAGGGCATCGCCACCCAAAGATCATCCAAGCTTTGAAGGATCAGGCAGATCGAGTCACCCTTACCTCCCGGGCGTTCCATAATGATCGTTTGGGGGAATTTTATGAAAAACTGGTTGCTTATACCGGCAAAGAGATGATTCTACCGATGAACACGGGGGCCGAAGCGGTTGAGACCGCCATCAAGGTGGCGAGGAGGTACGGGTATGAGAAAAAGGGAATTCCGGATCAGAAGGCGGAGATTATCGTCTGTGAGGGAAATTTCCACGGGAGAACCACCACGATTACCTCCTTTTCTTCGGAGGAGGAATATAAGAGAGGCTTTGGCCCCTTTACCCCTGGTTTTGTGATCATTCCCTATGGAGACATCGAGGCTTTAAGGAAAGCGATTACCCCGAATACGGCTGCCTTTCTGGTTGAGCCAATTCAAGGAGAGGCAGGAATTATCATCCCGCCTGAGGGATATCTCCGGGAAGCTGCTCAAATCTGCAGGGATAACGGCGTATTATTCCTTGCCGATGAGATCCAGACCGGTTTTGGGAGGACGGGAACCCGATTTGCTTGTGATGCGGAAGGAGTAATTCCCGACATCTATATCATGGGGAAGGCATTAGGAGGAGGAGTGATACCCGTTTCCGCCATTGCTGCTGATCGAGAGATTCTAGGAGTTCTTACTCCCGGTTCCCACGGGTCAACCTTTGGAGGCAATCCCTTGGCAGCAGCTGTGGCCATCGCGGCCCTGGAGGTAATCGAGGAAGAGAAATTGGTAGAGCGCTCGAAGGAAATGGGAGAATATCTCCTTCGTAAGCTCCAGGAACTAACCCCCCATCCTAAAATTAAGGAAATTAGAGGCAGAGGGCTCTTTATCGGTATTGAGTTATTTGAGGAGGCGCGCCCTTATGCAGAGAGACTTAAAGAAGAGGGTCTTCTCTTAAAAGAGACACATCACCGCATTCTGCGGCTTGCTCCGCCCCTAGTGATTCTGAAGGAAGAGCTGGATTGGGCGATTGAAAAGATAAGAAAAGTATTTCTTCCATAAGAGTATCTCACCCATTTCTTTCTCCTCAATTGAGAAAACCCCGCCCGTCACTCCGGCGTTGGGTTTTTTTTTACCCATCCATAGAGGAATTCAAATAACCTAGAATAGACACCATCCCCGGAAGGAGATAGAATAAAGGGAAGGATCCAGGGAATGCAACCTTTTGAGAGGATAGAGCGTCAGAAGAAATGAGAGTAGAGGGGGAAACGGGAGTGTTTGATCTTGAATTGATCCGGTCTGCCCAAGCGGGGGATCGTGATGCGATGATCCGTCTCTTACGGGAGATAGAGACCCCTTTATACAGGACCGCCTATTACTTGATAAACCATGAACAAGATGCGTTAGATGTGACGCAGGAAGCCCTTATCCGGATTTATACCAATATTTCCAGTTATCGCGAGCAAGCCCAATTTCTTACGTGGGCTCAGCGAATCGTAACCAACCTTTGCATTGACCGATTTCGGAAACAGAGGGAATCTGTTCATATTGATGATATGGAACGAGTTCTCCCCTCCCCCGGGAGTGTGGAAGAAGAAGTGATGAAGAAGAATACGGCCAAGGATATTGAAGAAGCCATTTCCCAATTGCCGCAAAACTTTCGTACCGTGGTGGTGTTGCGGTATATCCAGGATTTTAGTTACGGGGAAATTGCTGAGATTTTAAACTTACCCCTCAATACGGTGAAATCCCATCTCTTCAGGGCTCGAAAATTGCTTCAAAACTTACTTCGTGATTATGAGAAGGGAGGTGTGCGGGGATGAATTGTGAAGAGGTGAGAGAGTTGGTGCAACGGGACCTCGATGGGGATCTGAGTGAAATGGATCAAGAGAATTTGAAAAAGCATCTTTTGATCTGTGAAGAATGCCGCGTTTTTCATGAGAAAATGCTGGAGATTCACTCAGGTCTCGTCTCCTTGCCGAAAGTAAATCCTCCTTACAGCTTGGTGGAAAGGATTCTTCCCCGATTGGAGGAATTTGACAGAGAAGAAGAGGCAAAGAAGAGTAAAAGAAAATCTCTATTTAATCGTCCTTATATCCGTTATTTGTCGGTGGCAGCCGTATTTGCCCTCATTACAATTTCCTTTATCCAATGGATGTATGGTTGGAAATCGGATGAAAAGACCGATATGGGAAGGGAGGTTCAAAGCGTCACCACTTCTTCTAAAGATCATCAAACAACTCCGTCCCAAAGCTTTGCCTTGCAAGATGAAACCGCCACAGAAAGCGAGAAGAAGGGAGAGCAAAATCTCGGAAAGAGTCAGGATGCCTCACCACCCCCCCAGGAAAAGAAGCCGGATGAGCCAAAGAGTCATTTTGTTCCGATGGGAGAATCGGAGAACCATCAATCCGTCAAAACGCCCTCCACTTCTCCTCAAAAATCACCGGTTGATCCTCAGGATCCTCCAACGGCGTCGAATGCGCCTTCTGCCAAAGGGAGTGAAGAACCGAAACGTATGACGGAGGAACCATCTGTCAACGAGAATTCGGGTAAAGGGGAGGGGATGGCGATCTCTCCTCCTCCGGAGCAAGTTGCGCCGTTGGACCCCGTTATGGGCATTACAGCCACACCGATGGGCGATGTGAATCCGGAAGTTATCCCTTCACCCGATAAGAGCAGGAAAGCGCTTATTACCCCCACCCGGATTGAGTTTCAGAATGAAAAGGGGGAAACCATTTACACCGTGACGGCCAATCCAGGGGAAACCTTTAAGAATCTCACCTGGATCGACGAAAATACGGTCCACTACGAGGTTTTAAAAAAAGAAGATGGGAGCATCATGCATTTGGAATTGGATTTGGAAAAGGAACAAACGGTTCAAGCGGAAAAGCCGTAAATTTCCTTCGCAAAAGTTTAAAGCCCGGAGTGGGAAAAATCTCTTCTCCGGGCGTTCACATCGATGCGGATGAATGAAACCCATGAAAGAAAAAGATGCGCTTTTTCGTCGTGGTATAATAGGGGAAAAAGATCATGAAGGGGAAAAATGGAATATGGAACAATGGATCGAGGAAGTGCGAAGAAAGGAATATTCCCCTGTCTATCTCCTTTACGGGGAAGAGGAGTATCAGATCGAGGTTCTTTTGAAGGAATTGATCCATCTTATGGTGGATCCTGTCTGGCGGGAAATGGATTTTCTTTCCTTTGATATGACCAAGACGCCGATTCAAACGGCGATTGGGGAAGCGGAGACCTTTCCTTTTGGTTCAGAGCGGAAAATCGTTCTCCTTAAAAATGCGTATTTCCTTACCGGAAGCACGTTTCGCACAGGCGTTGAACATGATCTCGATACCCTGAAGGATTATTTGGAAAATCCTTCGACCTTCACCTCTCTTATCCTTGTGGCCCCCTATGCCAAATTGGATGAACGGAAAAAAGTTGTAAAAGAACTGCTGAAAAAAAGCAAAATATACCACGCAAAGCCTTTTACAGAAGAAGAAAGGGAAAAATGGCTTCGTAAGCAGATCAAGGAACGGAAAATCTTGATGGGTGAGGAGGAGCTGGAGGTTCTCTCTTATCTCCTTCCTAAGAGTCTCCCTCTCGCGAACCAAGAACTGGAGAAGATTTCTCTCTACAGTATCGGGCGAAAAGAGCCGATAACAAGGGAGGAGTTGGAAGCCCTTATCACCCACACGGTAGAAGGAGATGTCTTTTCCTTAATCGATAAGGCTCTCCATCAAGATCTGGAAGGGGCGTTTTTCTTATATCGGGAATTGATGAAGAGAAATGAAGAACCGATTAAAGTATTACATCTTTTCGGCAGACAGATTCGTCTCTTGATTCAGGTGAAGACCTTGACGAAAGATGGACTCTCTCAGAAGGAAATCGCTTCCCGACTGCGAATTCATCCCTATCCGGTTAAACTCGCTTTAAATGTAGGGAGAGATTTTCCCCTTGAAAACTTGTTCGATATGTTCCATATGATCGCGGATTACGACCGGATGATGAAAGAAGGAAAAATGGAGAAAAGGTTGGCACTGGAAATCGTGATTCTGAAGCTTCAAGCGATACGAAAAAAAACGACCGCATGACACGGGTCGTTTTTTTGGTTCTAAGCGAGGAGTTTATTCACTTTACTCATGAGACGGGATTTCTTCCGCGCTGCTTTATTTTTATGGATAACCCCTTTTGAAGCCGCTTTATCCAATTTCTTTGTGGCGATTTGGAGGTATGTTTTTACATTCTCCTTGTCCTGTTGAGCTACCGCATGCTCCACTTTCTTAATGGCTATTTTCAGGTCCGTTTTAACGGCGATATTACGAAGACGGCGAATTTCGCTCGTTTTCACACGTTTAATGGCGGATTTAATGTTCGGCATGGTTTCACCTCCTTTACATGTACAGAAACGTACATACAACAATGGACATTTTATCATGCTTTCTTTCCCTTTGCAAGAATAGAAACGGGGGGAATTAGGCATGGTAAGGGTAAGGAGGGATGAGAACTTGGATGAGAAAGGGAACCCTTGATTTAAGCCGTTATTCCGTTCGAACGGATCTGGCCATTGAAGCGCACCAAATGGCTCAAGAGAGGATGGGGAGATCAGAGATTCCTGGCGTGAAACTGGAGACGGAAGATGAAGAGGAGATGCGAATTACCCGGGTTCATGTCCTGAACGAAGAGGGAGCAAAAGCGATCGGCAAGATTCCCGGCCGTTATGTTACGATGGAAATTCCCAGTCTCCGCAAGCAGGACTCAGAATTAAATCATCGGGTAATCAATGCGTTGAGCAAAGTATTGGTTCGTTTTATGCAAGATATCGGGATACCGGAGGAAGCTTCCTGTCTCATCGTCGGCTTGGGAAACTGGAACGTTACCCCCGATTCCTTAGGACCAACCGTGGTGGAAAATGTTCTCGTTACCCGGCATCTGTTCGAGCTGATGCCTGATCAAGTGGAGAAGGGATATCGGAAGGTATCTGCCCTTTCCCCTGGTGTACTGGGAACCACAGGGATTGAGACCGGTGATGTGGTCCTTTCTATTGTAAAAGAGATTAAACCCGATTTTGTCGTTGCGGTCGATGCCCTGGCTTCCCGCAATCTGGCCAGGGTGAATACGACGATTCAGATCGCGGACACCGGCATTCATCCCGGTTCGGGAATTGGGAATAAACGCAAAGCCATCAGTCAGGAGACGTTAGGCATCCCTGCCTTGGCGATCGGCGTTCCCACCGTTGTAGACGCTGTTTCGGTGGCCAGCGATACCATCGATTACTTGTTGAAGCATTTAGGGAGACAATTAAAAGAGAGCCGTACCCCTCCCTCTGCCCGGTCTCGCCTATTGGTTGATCGATATACCCCTCTCTATGAAAAACCTCCATCGTTCAGTGAGGAGGATCTCCCTAATATGGAGGAGAGGGTAACGCTCATGGGCATGGTTGGAGAGCTGAATGAGGAGGAGAAACGCTCCCTCATTCGGGAAGTGCTTCAACCCATGGGTTATAATCTAATCGTCACTCCGAAAGAGGTGGATGCATTTATTGAGGAGATCGGAAATATCTTGGCCAACGGATTAAACAGGGCTTTGCATAAGGCGGTCAATGCGAAGAATGTAACCTCCTACACCCATTAATTTTTTCGGCGAAGGGGGTTGTTCTAATCTCTCCGGCTCTATCATACGATTTACTAGAGTTAAAGAGTCAGGAGAGATCCGGATGAAAAAAGAAATAAGGCCGAAATCCTTCTTAAAATTGATGATCTTTACGACGGCGGTAGTTGTTGGCGCAGGGTTTCTCGCGATGTATCGGGATGAGATTCCATATCTGAAAAATATGCATGGGCCCGAGTTGGAGGTAAGTCTTTTCCAAGCGATCTTAGGGGTGGAAATTCCCGGGGGATTAGGGGAGGAAAAGCAGAAGGCAGATCGGGCAACACGAATCTCTTGGCTTTTAGGGATCAATCCAAAAGATCCATTAACCCTTCTGGCATCAGAGATTCCCGGACTTCAAGGATATCGGGGAGTCTTTTTTGATGGGGGAGAGGATTTAAATTATAGTGATTTGCCCATGGAATCACATCCCACGCCGGAGATGTGGGCAAAAGCGGAAAGTGACGCGATCCTACCCGACGAAGCGCCAAAAACGGTGGTTATCACTTCAAAAAACCAAAGCGCACCGACGGTATACATTTATCATACCCATAATAGGGAGTCCTGGATTTCGGAAGTGAAAGGAGCAAAAACGGATAGTGAAGCCATGTCATCCTCGCGAAATATTACTTTAGTCGGTGAGACATTTGCCGAAGCCTTAAAGCAGGTAGGGATTTCCGCCATTCATGACCAAACGGATATCTATGCTCTCTTAAAAAAAGAAGGGAAGCCATATAGCCTCTCGTATGCCCGATCGATGGAGATTGTGGAAACGGCGAAAAGAGAGCATCAAACATTAAATTACTTTTTTGATTTTCATAGGGATGCGATCGGTAGGGAAAAGACGACAGCCAAAATAAACGGAGTTGATTACGCGAAGATCATGTTTGTGGTGGGGAAAGGAAATAAGAACTGGAAAGAGAATCTTAAGTTCGCCGAATCCTTACAGAAAAAGCTGGAAGAACAATATCCGGCAATTACCCGACCCATCGTTGGATACGAAAAAAGCACGGGGCATAATGGAGAGTATAATCAATCGATCTCCTCCCATGCCATCACCGTGGAAATCGGAGGGATCGGGAATAACGTGGAAGAATCAAAACGTTCTGCTGTCGCCCTGGCTCATGTTTTTGCAGAGCTTTATTATGAAGATGCGGTTCCGGTTGTAGAACCTATCGTGGAGGGGAAGAAAAATGGGTAAGGGAGTATCCGGATTTCTTCTTCTCCTTTTTCTCTTTGTCACAGGGATCCTCATCGGTATGCAAATGGATCGAGAAAAGAAAGGAATTCCCACACCATCCGATACGGAGTTTGGTGTTAACCCGCTGGAAACCTATATCGTACGGATAGAGAACGGGAAGCCGGTCTATGCGCCGATCCACCCTTTTTCGCAAGGAAACCAAGGAGAAGCGGACTCCGGGAGTTTATCCAATCCCCAGGAAACCCATGTCCCCAACGCATCAACCGATATGAAAGAAAGTGATCATCGGATGGAAGTGGGGGAATCGGGAACAAATGAAGGCGATCGGAAGGAAACGGCTCCTGTGATGGCCCAGGAGGGAGATTGGGATCGCCTTGGACGAAATTTGGGAAATCAACTCTCTTCCTTTACACAGAAAGCCCTGGAGAGAGTAGTCGGTTTTTTTGTGAAAAAATAATTTGGGAATGGAAGAATTTGTGCTTGCATTTCTCGCTGAAATGTTGTAAATTCTTATTTGTCGCCGCTCGTCGCAAGCGGAGTAAAAAAGAAATCTGTTCGGGACGTAGCGCAGCTCGGTAGCGCGCACCCTTGGGGTGGGTGAGGTCGCGGGTTCAAATCCCGCCGTTCCGACCATCCTTTCTCTCTTGACTTAACGGATTTTAGAGATTAAAATGGTAAAGCCTGCGGTCGTGGTGGAATTGGCAGACACGCTACTTTGAGGGGGTAGTGCCGCTAAGGCGTGCGAGTTCGAGTCTCGCCGACCGCACCATCATCGCCTGGATCCTTAGCTCAGTTGGTTAGAGCGCTACCTTGACATGGTAGAGGCCGGGGGTTCGAGTCCCTCAGGGTCCACCATACGTAAGCTTCAAAGGCCCTGAAGAACAAGGCTTTTTATATTTGGTGAGCCGGTATCGGTCCGTTTGCCGGAAACAAAGGTCGATCGAATGAGAGGTTCGAAAGAAGGAGGGCAAACACCCGACCCGAGTAGCGGTAAAGGAAAGGGAGGAAGGAATCACGTGAGAAGGCTCCCCAAGCCTCTCTTTGGGAAGCTCTCTTTGATTGTTTATTTGGGTAGATTTTCTTTAAAACGTCGGAAGGCTTCTGAGAAATCGTACGAAGGCAAGTTTCTTTTTTTTAATTTCATTTGGTTCCAAATCTGATTTCCTTCAGTTTCCGTAATCATTCCTTTTGTTACAGCCGAGCATAACACATCATCCGTTGAGATTAAGCCGAGTGAATATGTATTACAGTAGTTAAGAACATCTTTTAAATTATTACTTGCCACTGTTCCCTCAACCATTCTTGCCCTCGACATGACAGCTGCTTCCCCTTTGCCTATTCCACCACTTAGAAGTTTTAAATATTCTTTACCTTCGGGTGTACCAGGGTAGATTTGGAAAACCGTGATGTTTTTCTTTTTAATTTCTTCTTCCAACAAAACCGAAACATGGCTATAATATGTAAAGCGTTTAAGAAAAGCTATTTCGTCAACAACTACGTCAGGGACATAAATTTGCCCTTTATAAATTTCATACAGAATATCAAGTCTATTAATCCAAAGAAACGAGCTTATGAAATCGGTGTCACAAAGATAAGGGGGGATTTGAGGAAGTTGCCTCATATCAAATCCCCCTCTTCATGTTCATTTTCACTATATAATATATCGATCAGACCGGCTTCAAGCAGTAATTCCTCATATTTGCCCGATGATATTAGTCCTTTATCGAAGGCGATTTTTGCTTTTTCTGCATATTTAGATATAACGGCATAATCATTTGACTCTTGATATAGAGAAACATTATAACCAAGGGACCTAGCGTTTTTGATAACATTAGGTTTAAATACAGCTGCCTTTTCACTACTTAAACCCATTTGTTGTAATCTGACCAGCATGGCTGTATGACTAATACCAAAGATCTGTTCAAGGTCGATTACATCTTTCAATGTAATGGTGGAATCATCTAATCTTTGTATACCTCGACGGTATAGATGAAAGTTAATTGCCTCATCAGGAGCGAGAAGATAAGATGCAAATAAATCAGCCTTGAATTCATTTGGTTCCCTAACGTCAAATCGACCTACAAAACAAACTCTACCTGATATATCAACATCGAATTTGATATGATAATACTCATGTGCGGCAGTAAAATTTTGATGCCCGATGCTGCGTTTTGTGTTAATAAATACCAATTCGGAGTGGCCGCGTTTCAGGAAAAATCCTGAAATATGACTGTCGATCGGTTCTTTTATGACATTTATATCTGCTTCTTTGAGCAGTTTAAAAACCTCAATAGGACTATAGGGGCTTATCCCATATTCTATTCTTGTTTCCAGTGCTTTTTTTTTACATATTTCGGCCCATTCATTCCATTTACTCATCTTTTTGTTTCACCTTCCAGAAGCTCATCCAACCATTTCAAGTTGAATAAAAAACGTTGACAACGAGCCAACAGATCCAGATCTTTTTCAGATAAGCCTGTTGCGCGAAAAGCCATGGCAACTGAATCGTGTTCTTCCGCCGTTTCCGATGCCGATAAAAAATACTCAGACGGATATCCGTAAAGATCAGCTAACTTAGATAATGAGAGAAGGTCAATTTCCCGTGATCCGGTTTCGAAATAGGAGATTTGTTCACGTGCAACACCTAAATATTTTCCCACTTGTAATTGCGTTAAACCATTTTCTTCCCGTGCCTTCTTTAATTTTCGTCCAATCTCCCTAAAAAGGTTTTCCATATTTTCGCTCCTTTTTTAGACGACTGTTTATTCTCATCCTATCCATTTCATTGTAACATATTCGTTACAAAAAAAGAAGATACTTATTTTGAAAATAGGTTGGCACGGAGGTAACGGCCGATTTTATATGACCAAAACGAAAAGGCCATTCCTATGGAAAACAAGGCGTTTTTATTTTTTTGAAAAAAGTCAATGGAAAGGCTTGCAATGTGTAAAGAGCTCTGCTATACTACAAAGTACAGGATCCTGTATATTGGAGAGTGCATATGCAAAACGAAACTTTATTTTCACGTAATGGATTAGCAGTCAGGAACATAGCCCGTGAGCTTCTTGCGTGTGAAATCGGTTCGAGGATTCCTAGGGTTCAAGACTTCGCGGCCAAGTATGGAGTTGGGAGAGGAACCGTACAGTCCGCAATCCAACTTCTCACTGATTCCCGGGCAGTGGAACTTGATTCTCGAGGTCATCTGGGTACGTTCCTCCTGACAGCCGATTTTGCGAAATTGTGGGAATTCGCCGGCCGTTCCAATTTGATGGGGGCCATGCCTTTGCCGTATTCTCGACGAAACGAGGGATTGGCCACCGGGCTCTATGCGGTGTTCGAACAACAAAAAATCCCTTTTCACATGTCCTATATGCGTGGGGGTGCCAACCGTGTTAAGGCGTTAACCGAGGGCCGTTACGACTTTGTTGTTTTGTCCATGCGGGCTTCTCATCTGGCTGTCGAGGAGAATCATGTGGCAGTTTTACACGGCTTTGGTGCGCGTACTTACGTTGGTGCACACGGATTGCTTGTGCGCGATCCGAATATTCGCTCCGTAAAACCGGGGATGCGCTTCGGTATAGACTCGTCTTCGCTCGATCAATACACGTTAACCATGGAACTGTGCAAAGATATTGATGTTGAGTTTATTGAACTCCCTTACATGCAGATATTGGAACAGTTGTCCCAAGGAAATATCGATGCGGCAGTTTGGAACATCGATGAGTTGGAAGAACGATTTGGGCAGCATGGACCGATTCACATCATCCCATTGGAGTTCAACGAGGACGACGCGACGGAAGCCGCTTTGGTCGTTCGCCAAGAGGATCTAAAGATTTTCCAGAACCTTCTCAAGAAGGTCAATATGGAACAGGTGGTCGCAATTCAAAGGGATATTCTCAATGGCGTACGGGTTCCCCGCTATTGAGACGACAGGGGGTGGTATCATGAACGAGGCTTTGAATGAACGACTTGAGATTTTAGAAACCTCCCATCAGATTACTCCTCCTATTCGGGAACACGTTAAGCGATTTGTGGAGTGGTTTGAAAATACCTACCAGATTCCTCTCGGTGAAGAAAATGCAGGAGCGTTTGTTACACACTTTGCCGTCGCGTGCGCCAGACTGCAACGTGGGGAACCGGTAACGGAGATCCCTGAGAGTATTGCGGAAATCGTTTCCCGGCATCCGGAAGTATACCAACAGGCACTCGGAATGTTTGAAGGGATTGCGGACAACGCCACTGAGGCAGAAATAGGCTTTCTCACCATGTACCTATGCCTGTTATTAGGAAAGGAGTAATAAGCGATGACGATTCGGATTATGATTGGCGGTCTCAAGAAAGAGGTGATGGAACGGGCCGTTCGTCAGGCTGGCGGCAACAAGGTAGAGGTAACGGTGACTTCTGATTTCGAAGCTGCAAAAAAAATTAAAGCAGGACAAGCGGATTACTATTTTGGAGCTTGCAACAGCGGAGGGGGTGCTGCCTTATCCGTTCCGATCGGAATACTGGGCTATGGGAATTGTGCAACGGTAGCCAAAGCAGGGGGACGTCCGAAAGCGGAAGAAATCGAAAAGCTCGTTCACGAGAACAAGATCGCGTTTGGCATGGCTGTGGAAGCGATTGAAGAAGCTGTACCCATTTTGGTAAGGTGCTTGTTAAAAAAACATGGTTTAGAATAGGGGGGATGTGGTATGGTGTTGAAACTTATTATCGTAGGCGTCCTTTGTGCCTTGACATCATTGGCGTCACACACAGGGCGAGCCGTGTTCCACGATGGGGTTCGACCGATTATGCCGGAGTATGTTGAAGGGAGAATGAGACGTGGAGAGATGGCATCCATCGCCTTTGGTTTGAGCGCCGGATTCGTATTTTCGGTTGGATTCGCATTTACCCTTGCATCGAAACTTTTAAATCCGTGGTTGCTCTTTTTGCCGACAGATATCCTTGGCGTTCTTGCTCCGAACAAGTGGATTGCTATCCTTTTCGGGGGAGCATGGGGGATCGCTGTAACCGTTGCGTTTGATGCACTCAACGTCTTTTTCGGTCTGTTGCCCATCAATTTCTTAAACGCTTTGGGTGCACTCTCTTCTCCCGTCGTTGCGGGTTTTGCATTGTTCCCTGTTCTAGCGGTTTTCTACCAGTTTGGCAAAGTGAAAGGTATTATTACACTTGTTCTTGAATTAATCTTCCGTCAATTGGCCGCCACCAAAATTCTCACCGTGGGTGGGACGGCGATTTATCCGGAAGCGTTGGAAATGTTCGTCGGTGTAATCCTCCTTGTTGGGTTTGCGATTGCCAAGGATGTGAAGGAAAATAAGACGAGAGAAAAAAGCGAAGGTTCCGGCGAAAGCATATTTGCAGTTCGTACTAAGCGCATTATGTCGTCCATTCCTTTGTTGGCGGTAATTGGTGGTTTGGTGGCTTTGATTAGCAACATGCAATATTTTGCGGGCTCCGAAGTTGACTTCCAAGCTCTTCACACTGCCTACCAATCGACCGCATACCAGTCGGGAGACATGAGTCAAATTGGAACGATTGCGTTTGCCGACATGATTCGGGGCCTGGCCTTTATCCCCCTGATTGTGACAACGGCGTTGGCTTCGGGGGTTTACGGGGTAGTCGGGCTAACCTTCGTCTATCCCATCGGATATTATGTTGCCCCTGTTTTGTTCGGAAACGGTGTGGCAGGTCACATCGCCGCGTTCGTTCTTGGAGCCGTCTGGATAAGCCTCGAGATGTTGGCCCTTCGGGCTATTGGGAAAGGACTTGAGAACTTTCCGTCATTGCGTGAAGCATCGGACAGTATCCGCAATGCGATGAACAACGTGTTGGAGATCGCTTTGCTCATCGGTTCGGCATTAGCCGCCCTGGGAATGACCCACTCACCTCAAGATCCGCAAAACTTCTTTGCTTTCGCAGTATTCGGAGCGTTGTATTTGATTAACGAGGCCCTTGGCCGCCCCGTCATTCGGTTGGCCGCCGCCCCTCTCGCAGCCATTATAACCGGTGTTGTCGTCAACATTTTCTATGTCTTGAACTTATTGTGACCTGACTTCCACTGCAAAAAAAACGGAACACCCATGGTAGGATGGGCCTTGCCCATCCTACATGGGTTGTTTAATGGGGTGAATCGTATGGGATTGATCAGAACCGTACTCGGCGATGTGAAACCGGAATCCTTGCAAGCAACCATGATCCACGAACACATCGCATTTGATTTGTCTCACGTTCGCAATGAATCGGATTCAATTCTTGGAGATACTCCGGAATTGGCGAACGAGCTTCTTCTTACGAAGGATTATGGGTGCAACGCGTTCGTGGAAGTAACGAACCGTGGGATGGGGCGGGACGTTCAGGCGTTGGCTGAATTGGCAAAGAGACTTGATATTTACATCATATGTGCAACCGGTTTTTATAAGGAAAATGTTTATCCCGTCGAGGCGTTTGAAAAGTCCAGAGAAGAGCTGGCGGAACTGTTCGTATCCGAGATTACCGCCGGAATTGACGGAACTCACATCAAGGCAGGGATCATCGCCGAGATTGGGAGCAGTTATCAGGAACTGACGAAAACGGAAGAGAAGGTGTTTCGAGCTGCTTGTGATGCCCATAAAAAAACAGGCGCACCGCTCAGCACACACTGTGAATTAGGCACGATGGGAATCGCGCAACTGCGGATATTCGAGTCTGAAGAAGTTGATTTTCGCCATATCTCGTTTGGTCATCAGGATCTCAACCGAAATATCGATGAACAAGTAACGTTGTTAAAAAGTGGAGCTTTTATCCAATTCGACACCGTCGGCAAGAACAAGTATCGTCCTCACGACGAGCGTGTATCGAACTTGTTGGCCTTACTTGATAAAGGCTTTGAGGATCAACTGATGTTATCTGTCGATCTTACGAGGAAATCCTATTTTCGCCAGAATAACGGTCCAGGTTATGTATATCTGTTTGATACGTTTCTACCGGATTTGCGGAACGCAGGTGTGCCGGATAGGGTCATCGAGAAAATGCTTATTGAAAATCCACGTCGTTTCCTGACGTTCGCCTAAGGTGATCAGAATGAAGTTCTACCCATTGGAACCCATTTCTCTGGACGATGCAAAGGAAGTGCAGTTTCGGTTTGTCCGGGCAATTGCCGATGTTTTTTCCGGTTCGGAATTTTTTCAGATGGGGGATGTGGGAGTCCCCCCGTCCGGAGCCCCTCTTAGGACACGGAAGGTAGAGAGGGTCTTAGCCAAGTTCTTTGGTGTTGAAGATTGTGCGTTGGTTCGCGGAGCCGGGACGGGGGCGATTCGATTGTCCCTGGCGGCGTATCTCGAAGCTGGTGAGACGGTGATTATCCACGATGCGCCTGTCTATCCTACCACTAAAGAGACATTTCGAATGTTGGGTCTAAAGACCTATATCGTCGATTTCCACGATGAAAAAGCCCTCTCGGATGCCGTACACCACGGCAAGCTGCTTTATATTCAGCACACGCGCCAAAAACCGGATGATCACTACGACTTAGGGAGAGTCATCGCTATCGCCAAACGCGTTCGTCCGGAGCTTCCGATCGTGGTGGATGAAAACTATGCCGTCTTTAAGACAAGACATATCGGAGTGCAAGTGGGCGCGGATGTGTCTACCTTCTCCGCCTTCAAACTGCTGGGACCCGAAGGGATTGGCGTCGTTTTGGGAAGCAAGGACTGCATTGAGCGGATCCATGAGAGGAACTATTCCGGTGGAGGACAGGTTCAAGGCCCTGAGGCGATGGAAGTGTTGCGGGCATTCACCATCGCACCGGTCCTGATTGCTGTCCAATCGGAACAGGTATCCCTCCTCGCAGACCTGTTAAATGCCGGATCTGTTCCGGGGATCCGCGAGGCTTACATTGCCAATGCCCAGTCCAGGACCGTCATCGCTCGCCTCGATGAACCTATTGCTCCCCAGGTGATTGCAGCCTGTGAAGCATTTGGCGCAGCACCCTATCCTGTTGGGGCGGAGTCAAAATATGAGGTTCTTCCCATGATCTATCGCGCTTCCGGAACGGTTTTAGAAAGTGAGCCGGCATTGAAACCCTATTTGTTACGGATTAATCCGATGAGAGCCGGTGCCCGGCTCGTTGTGGACATCCTAAATAAGGCGTTGGCGAAGGTACGATCCGATCATGACTAAGATGGAATGGATGGAACGGTTCGCCTACGCCTACGCTAACGCCTATCGGTACACCGATTCTATCGTCTGGGTTAACCCGACAGCTCCCACGAGCGCTAGGAAAAAACTGGAGCAGCATATGGAGCTTATTTTATTCGGTGTGAAGGATACCGATCAAATACCGATGAATGCAGTCCGGCAGCTCATCGAGGCACCCGACTTCGTATGGATGACCGTGGACCGAATGGCTCCGTATGGGAGGGCAATGGATCCGGGATTGACGAATCCGTTGACCGGCCGCCTCATGACCGGTTCCTCAAGCGGTAGCGCCCTCAATATTTTACGTGGAATTCATGATCTCGCCATCGTTACGGACGGAGGCGGATCAATCTTAGGCCCGGCGCTTGCCACTCAGTTATATGGGATCAACGCCAAGGGAATGGGGTTAACCGGGCTGCACCCGTCTCGTTCCACCGACGGATTTTCCCTGGAAGTGGGGATTGGAGTTATCAGTCACTCATTCGCCTTTGCGAAGAGTGGTATCGAAACGCTGTTGTGTCGAACCCTGGACGATCATGTAGAAGGACTGTATATTGCACTGGACCGTGCGGCGCCGGATAATGTAGAGGACCTATTGCGTCAGTACGGATGTACGATTCGCCGATTTGATAAAGGGGATTCGTATGAGAGAACTCGTGGGCTTTCTCTGATGAATGAACTTTTCAATGAAAACCAAGTGATTATCAGCATGGAAGGCCCCGTAGATGTAAAAGAGTATGCAGACTCTTTGGTCATGGACGGACGTCCGGACGGGCTGGGTGGAAAGTTTCTTCTGCGCAGCGCGAACCTGGCAAATACGACGTCCGTGGCCGTCCCGGGGAATAAGGCCGCATCGGGATTTATCGTCATTGCGCCAAGTGGCGTAGAATCGGGTAATCATGCGATCGCAGTGGCCGGCCTGCTGGCGAAACACTATCCACGATCCGCGCTATTTGAGGATTACTTCCTTCGACGCATGCGTTACGGGCAGACTGGTTTTTTTCATGAAGGGATGTGACATCATGTTTCTCGCTCAATTGCTCACTAGAAATGAAACGTTTATCGATCGTGCGCTTCAACTCTACAAGTCCGGATTCATCCCCCCCAATTCCTATGTTTTAGATGTGGACCAAATCCAACGGAACACCGAGTCCATCGTACAAACCGCAAAAAAAGAGAGAATTAATCTTTACTTCATGACCAAGCAATTCGGTCGGAATCCGGTTGTTTATCAATCCATCGTGTCGGCAGGTATAAAAAAGGCCGTTGCGGTTGATCCGGTGGAAGCCCTAACCTTGGCGCAAAATGGGGTGGAATTGGGACATGTGGGGCATCTTGTGCAAATCCCCCGATATTACATGGAGCCAATTCTCCGGTGGCGTCCGGAAGTGGTCACAGTTTTTAGTATCGATGCGGCGAGGGAGGTCTCCCGGGTGGCTTCCGACCTTGGCTACGAGCAGGATCTTCTGTTGCGTGTCGTACGGCCGGATGACTATTTGTACGACGCACAAGAAGGGGGGATACCGCTTAACGATTTGGAGGAAGTGGTTCAGACCATATCGGCACTTCCCAATGTGCGTGTGGTGGGAGTCACCTCTTTTCCGTGCGTCATTGTGCAGGATGGTGTCCCCACGTTCACCAACAACCTTAAAACACTTCAGTTGGCTAAAGAGCGACTTCAGGAATTGGGGGTTGAATTGAAGCAGGTGAACGCACCAAGCGTCACTTGTGTGGCAACCCTTCCCATGTTGCGAGCCGCGGGCGTCACTCATGGGGAACCGGGGCATGCTTTGACGGGGTCCACCCCTTTGCATGCGTTACCCGGGCAGGTGGAAGTGCCGTCCTACCTCTACATTACCGAAGTCTCCCACTACTTCAACGGTTATAGTTATGTTTATGGAGGCGGGTATTATGCCCGTGGACATATTCAACATGCGCTTGTGGGAGGTTCCTTGACAACGGCGGAACATGTTGAGGTAGCTCCTCTCCATGCGGAAAGCATCGACTACTACTTGAAAATTGCCGGTAAATTTCCAGCAGGAACACCCGTGATCCTCGCTTTTCGAACGCAGATGTTCGTAACCCGAGCTAACGTGGTTCCTGTAACGGGAGTTCATGAGGGGCGACTTAAGGTTGCCGGAATTTATAATGTTGAAGGGAAGCGAATCGGATGAAACGAGCAGTCCTGTGTGTTCTTGATGGATTCGGTGCGGGGGCGATGGAAGATGTTTCCGCTGTCCGTCCGCAAGATAGAAATGCGAATACGATGCGGCATGTCATTGAACAAACAAGTGTAAAGATACCCTTCCTTAGTCGGTTAGGGCTCCCCCATATCCTTAACGATCCTTCGTTATTAGCGCTTACTCCCCCTCTGGCGAGTTATGGCAAATGCAATCTATATCATTACGGGGCGGACAGTTATACCGGTCATAACGAAATCATGGGAGCAAAACCGATTATGCCAAAAACACAGTTTATCCGTGAATTGGCGCCGCTGATTGAAAAACGGCTGGTGGAAAGAGGGTTCAAAGTAGAATATCCGGTTGCAGGTACCGGCATTCTGCTCGTCGACAACGAGGTTGTCATCGCCGACAATATGGAAAATGACCCGGGGCAGATCATCAACATTACAGGAGCATTGGATACGACCCCGTTTGAAAAGATCTTTGAGATTGGGAAAATTGTACGGACCATCGCCGAAACCAGCCGCGTCATTCCTTTGGGAGGGACCGGCATTACCGTAAGTGATATTCTCTTGAACATTGTGATAAAACCGGAGCGGACCGGTGTGGATATGGGACGTCTAAATATATACAACGAGAACTATCAAGTTCGGCATCTAGGTTTTGGAATTGATCCCGACAAACAAATACATTCCATCCTCATGAAGCAAGGATTGGAAGTATATCTGTATGGGAAGATGGCGGATGTGATCACGGGAGAGGTGATGGAACGAAATCCCATGGTCAACAGCCAGGGCGTGATGGACCTAATCTGTAATCGATTGGAGAATATGAAGAGCGGATTTATCTCCGCTACCATTCAGGAAACGGATTTAGCCGGTCATGAGCAGAACCCGGAAAAGTTCGCGGCGGTCTTGGAAATTGCGGACGCAGGTTTACGCCGTATTTACGATATGCTTCATCCCGGAGAGCTCCTGATCGTAACCGCCGATCATGGCAATGACCCGACCATAGGCACAAGCCAGCATACCCGGGAAACAACCCCGCTTCTCGTCTGTGTAAAGGGATCTCCGGCGCGGGAACTGGGGCTACGCACCACACTCGCCGATGTTGCGGCCACAATAGCGGATTACTTTGGGGTGAGCGCACCGGAATTTGGGACTTCCGTGTTGTCGTAATCCCTTTTAAATGCTTCGTAAGGATAGGTGACGAATTATGTACGAAAAAAAAGCAATTGTTAACTTAAACCAAGGGCTGCACGCACGCCCTGCCACTGAGTTTATCCAAAAGGTACGTCAATTTGGAAGCAAAGTATTTGTGATCAAAGAAGGAAAAGCTGTGGATGCCGGAAGCATTCTAGGGTTGATGTCGATGGCTGTCGTTAAGGGAACCGAAGTTACCATTCGGGCCGAAGGGGCGGACGAAGTGGAAGCGGTAGAGACTCTTTGTAAATTTCTTACGCAGACGGAGTGAGATAAGTTATCACAAAATTCTTCAATGACAACGTGAAACCATTCTTGGGTCAATGGAAGAGAGGAGGGATGGCAAAGTGAAGATTCGAATCTTCAACAGCCCCCATGACGCGGGCATCTATGTTGCTGCATTAGCGGAACAGATCATTGAAAGTCGAAGGAAACCTGTTTTGGGACTTGCCACTGGGTCTACGCCGATTCCTTTTTACGAGGCATTGGTTCATCTGCATCAGTGTGGTCTCGACTTATCACGGGTAACGACCATCAACTTGGATGAGTATATCGGATTAGATTCTTCCCATCCTCAAAGTTATTCGTGGTTTATGTGGAAACATCTCTTTTCCCATGTAAACATACCAAAAGAGAATATATATCTGCCAAACGGGGTAGCAACCGATTTGGAAGCGGAATGCCGCAGATACGACGAAATCATCCATTCTCATCCGATTCACCTTCAGATCCTTGGGATTGGCGTTAATGGGCACATTGGTTTCAATGAACCGGATGACACCTTACTTTCCGGAACGCACATTGTTGAATTGCGCCCGGAGACCGTAATGAGCAACGCGAGATTTTTCAACGACATTGGAGAGGTGCCAAAGCGTGCGATTACTATGGGGGTTCAGGCCATATTACAAGCCGATAAAATCGTGTTGATGGCATTTGGGCGCGAGAAAGCGAAGATCATCGCTAAATCCGTCTACGGTGAGGTTCGTACGGACGTTCCTGCGAGCATCCTCAACTTGCACAAAGACGTGACCGTGGTACTTGATCGCGACAGTGCCGGTGAGTTGTTGGACGAAAGCGGCCGGTTGCGGACGAAATAACCGAAATGGCCCGAAGTTGGGTGTAAAAAGCCCAATTAGAAAGAAAAAAGGGGAAATGCCATGATTCGTATGTTCTTTTTTGATATCGACGGAACTCTCATCGTTCCAAAAAAAGGTGAGGTTTCGGAACGCGTTCGCCGTGCCATCTTCATGCTCCATGAACGAGGCATTGTTCCCATCCTAGTATCCGGCAGGCCCCTCTTCTCCATGATTCCGCTCGCCGAATCTCTTTCCATCAGGGGGTGTATCGCTTATAACGGAGGACTGGTTGTTGTCGATGGAGAGGTGGTGTATGACAACCCCATAGACGAAAGCAGGGTAGAACAGCTGGTTTCCTTTGCAAATTCTAATATGCATCCACTCATATTTCCTGGAATGGACGGTTATTACGCAACGACGCTGGATCATCCGAAGGTACGGGAAATTTTTCAATATACTACCACACTCAACCATTCCTATTGGAAACATTATACTCCCAAACTAAACCCATCGTATTGGAAAACCCATCCTATCTATCAAATGGAACTGATCGCGCCGATGGAAGAACTAACCCTATACCAGGAACGTTTTGGACAAGAATTTCAGTTTTATCCATGGCATGTAGCCTCGTCCGCGGCGAACATAAATCCTCTCGCCAACTCCAAAGCGATTGGAATGCACCATGTGTTAAAACGGTTTTCACTAGATGAATCCGTTGCGGCCGCCATCGGCGACGGACCGAATGATATCGAGATGATCCGCTCCGCACATCTCGGCATCGCCATGGGAAATGCTTGTAAAGAGCTTAAGTCTGCGGCGGATCTCGTTGCAGAAGATGTTACTGCGGACGGGGCCGCCAAGGCGATTGAAATGTTGTTGGAGAGCGGGTAAGGGAATGCTAGCGGTTTCGATAGAAGAGAACGTCTGAAAGAAAGGAGAGTTGAAGATGAAAATGAGGATCAAAATACCAATTCGGGTGAAACTGGTCGGTTTTATTTTATTCGTCGCCTTTTTATTCGGCATTACAAACGGTATTTCATCCTATTCCATAGGAGCCTTTATTGTAACGATTTTGATCGGTCTCGTCATTTCCCGGAAGATCACAAAACCGATTGCGTCTATGACGAAATTTGCGGAACAAATTGCAACAGGGAATTTAACTGCGGAGGAGATCAGAGTAAAAAACCGCGATGAAATTGGAGATCTTGCGAATTCGTTCAATAAGATGACCACAAACTTTCGCAGTCTAATCCATCAGATCAAAACCAGTGCGGAACAGATCGCCGCGTCATCAGAGGAATTGACAGCCAGCGCCGAACAAACCAGCAAAGCGACCGAACAAATTGTTTCGACCATGCAAGAAGTGGCGATGGGTTCCGAGAATCAAGTCCGCAGTGTAAGTGACGGCATAAGTGCGATTTATGAAGTCTCCACCACCGTGCAACAAATTGCTGACAATGCAGAAAGTGTCTCTGCTGCTGCGATTCAAGCTTCGGAAACAGCATCCGCAGGAAATCTTGCCATTCGGACGACGATCAAGCAGATGAATTCCATTAGTACTACGGTGAATGAGCTGGCCGAGGCGGTGAAAAGATTGGGTAAAAGTTCCCAAGAAATCGAACAGATTGTAGATGTGATTGCAAGTATTGCCGCACAGACCAATCTATTGGCTTTAAACGCTACGATCGAGGCCGCCAGAGCCGGGGAGCACGGACGTGGATTTTCTGTAGTCGCTGAGGAAGTTCGCAAATTGGCCGAGCAATCGGCTCGATCAGCACAAAAAATTGCAGAACTGATTAACTCGATCCAATATGAAACGAATCATGTGGTTCAATCGATGGAGACCACGACAAAAGAGGTGTCTGATGGGATTAAAGTTGTCAACAAAGTAGGTGAATCGTTTGAAGAAATTCAGCGCTCGGTAAATAACGTAGTGGCGCAGGCGCAAGATGTATCAGCCGCCACAAAGCAAATTTCTACGGGAACAGATCGAGTAGTCCATTCGATTAACCAAATTGCCAGCGTGGCAGGGGCAACCGCATCCGGAACCCAAAACGTAGCGGCGGGCACCGAAGAACAGTTGGCATCGATGGAGGAAATCTCATCGTCTGCCGCTTTCCTCTCAAAAATGGCGGAGGAATTTCTGGCGCTTGTGGGCAAATTTAAGGTGTGATCTCCCCGCCCTTCATGAAAGATATTCTTCATCTCCCTCTTCTTTTCTTTTGTCGATCACCCACTCATGGAGCAGGAACTCGATAAGACCAAGGAGGGTTATTCCCCATAATCCTTTAACTAAAGATTCCCTCCCCAATCGGCGGAGGAGATAGTACATAAGAGGAAGTCCAATGGATAGACTCCTTTTTGCTCCCATCTTAGACAACCAAATGGGATCTGCCACAGATCCTATAAGGGCCAGAAGAACTCCTGCACCTAACCATCTTTTGATCCCTCCTCCGCGCAGAAGAAGGGGGAAAAATAAAAATTTCATGAGGCTATTGGAGATGAAGATCACACCTTTCCCTCCTTTGGTTCTAACGATTGTTGAGGTTTTAAGGCGATTCGTATCATCCTTTTTCTTTTAAAAGGGATCGGGGTATGTCTCGTCCGATTCTTGGACCGTTATTTTCATTTTTGAGCGGTGCATCGAATCGGGAATCTTTCCTTTACAGGTTAGTATTCGAAAAAAAAAAGGAAAAAATAAAAATTACCGTTGACAAATGAATCCAGGTCGACTATGCTATATAGCAAATAGGATTTCACAATGAACTCACAATTGAAAAGAAATGAGATTCTCTTATCCAGAGAGGCTGAGGGACTGGCCCAATGACGCCCGGCAACCGGTTTTAAGCGGAAAGGCTTAAAAACGCGGTGCCAATTCCTGCAGAGCTTTAAAAGCTCTGAGAGATAAGATGAGTGTGATGGTGTGACAAAATCCCTCTTCTTATCGAAGAGGGATTTTTAATTGGGGAAATGAAGTGCGAAGAGAAAAAGGAGAAGGAGGGGATCAGGTTGACAAAAGCTGGGACAGCTATTCAACCCCATACAGGGGTACTCCCCATTGGGGACTTACTACTGGAATCCGGCAAGGTATTGCCGAATGTTAAGATTGCTTATGAACGTGTGGGTCCGGAAAGTGCACCTACCATCCTGGTCTGCCATGCCCTAACGGGAAATCAATACACCGTAGGGAGTGAATCTGCCCCTGGATGGTGGAGGGAATTGGTAGGCCCCGAACGTTTTATTGATACAAACCGTTTTCAAGTCATTACCACCAATGTGATCGGGGGTTGTAACGGTTCGACGGGCCCGCTAAGCCCCGATCCCAATACGGGAGAAGCCTATCGATCCAATTTCCCTTTTATTACAGTACGGGATATGGTCCATGCCCAACACCGCTTTCTTCAAAAAATCGGGATTTCCCATCTAAAGGCGGTTATAGGGGGATCGTTAGGCGGAATGCAGGTGCTTGAATGGGGTCTCCTTTATCCCGATTTTATGGATCTCATCATCCCGATCGCCGTTACACCTTTCCTCTCCGACTATGCTATCTCCTTTAATGCCATAGGTCGATTGGCCATTCTTAATGATCCCGCCTGGAAAGAGGGGATGTATGATCCTGAGGAACAACCTATCATGGGACTTTCCATCGCCAGAATCGCCGGGCTTCTCACCTATCGAACACCGAAACTCTTTAATCATCGTTTCTCCAGGGAGATGAAAGGGGGATGGGGGAGCGACCACAGGGAGATCGCATTTCAGGTTGAATCCTACTTAACCTATCAAGGGGAGAAACTTTCTAGGCGCTTTGATGCCAACTCATATCTCTATCTTTTAAAAGCGATGGATTATCACGATATCGGACGGGGAAGGGGAGGGGTGGAAAAAGCGGTTGAAGGATATCGCAGCCAAGTGGTTGCCCTGGCCTTTCAAGGAGATCTCCTTTACCCCCCCGATGAAATTTTCCGTTTCGTAGGACTTCTCAGAGAAAAAGGAGTCCGAGCAGATTATCATGAAGTAACCACTCATTTTGGTCATGACGGATTTTTAACAGAGTTTGACCGCTGGGGAGGTTTCATCACCGACGCTCTGAAATCTTCTTCCCTATCTTAAGAAAGGGGAAGTGAGATAGATACTTAAAACAAGGAGGAATAGGAATGGGAGAGTACCGCTTTGAAACTGTAGCCATCCATGGAGGAGTACAACCGGATCCGGTAACGGGAGCGAGGGCATTTCCCCTCTATCTGTCTACCGCTTATCAATTTGAGAATACGGAGCATGCGGCCAATCTCTTTGCATTAAAGGAGACGGGGTATATCTATACACGGATCCATAATCCCACGGTGACCGCCTTTGAAGAAAGGATTACAAAGTTGGAAGGGGGCGTAGGGGCTCTTGCCTTAGCCAGCGGCGCTGCCGCGATCACCCTGACCATCCTCAACTTGGCAAAAGCTGGAGATGAGATCCTCTCCTCTGTAAAATTGTATGGAGGAACATATAATCTTTTTTCCACCACCCTTCCGAAATATGGAATTCGTACTCGTTTCGTAGATCCGAACGATCCTCAAAATTTTAGAGAGGCGATTACACCCAATACAAAAGCGATTTATGCAGAGGTGATCGGGAATCCCAGCCTGGATGTGCTCGATATTGAAGAAGTGGCGAAAATCGCCCATGAAGCAGGCATTCCTCTCATCGTGGACAACACCTTTGGAACTCCTTATCTGGTAAGGCCCTTAGAACATGGGGCAGATATCGTGGTTCATTCGGCGACCAAGTGGATCAGCGGCAATGGAACCACACTCGGGGGAGTAATTATAGACGGAGGACGTTTTGATTGGAATTCTCCCAAGTTCCCCGAATTTACCACTCCCGATCCAAGTTATCATAACATCGTATACTCTGAAGCCTTTCAAAATGCTGCTTTTATCGTCAAGGCGAGAGTTCAATTGCTTAGGGATTTAGGTCCTTCCATCAGCCCATTTAATGCCTTTCAACTTGCCCTAGGATTAGAAACCTTAGCCGTCAGGATGAAAGAACATATTAAAAATACCAGGGATGTCGTCGCATACTTAAAAAGACATCCTCAGGTAAGTTGGGTCAATTACCCTGAACTTCCCGAACATCCTTCCCATCACCTGGCGGCGAAATACCTCCCCCGAGGTGCAGGCGCGGTGATCACATTTGGGATTAAGGGGGGGAGGGAAGCGGGGGCGAAAGTGATCAACTCCGTAAAACTCTGGTCCCATTTGGCAAACGTAGGAGATGCGAAGAGCTTGATTATTCATCCGGCCAGCACGACCCATCAGCAATTAAGCCCGGAAGAGATCGCCCAAACGGGAATCACAGAGGATCTGATTCGCTTATCCGTAGGCATTGAGAACGTAGAAGATCTCATCGAAGATCTCGATCAGGCCATTTCGGCAGCGACCCGTTAAAAAGTGTTGAATCGTGCCAATAGAGTCTTGGGTAAGAGACTATGCAGCCACATGGTCTCTTTTTTTTTTTTTTCAAAGAGAAAGCGGTCGGATTCATTTTCATCATGATATCTCTAACCTAACAATAAATGATAGAAAATAAAACATTACATGATATAAATAATCACAAAAAAGGGACGTAAAGACGGCATATTTGATTAATGTGTAAATTAAAATGACATCTGATAAACCGCTTTCAAAAACTTTACAAAGTTGTCACAATTATTTAGACCCCAAATCCCATGCGGCAGTAAGCGTTTACAAGTTTTCAACATGATTTCAAATTATAAAAAAAATTATTGAAAGCATGTTGCTTTCTTTTAATTTGCGTATTAGAATATTCGAAAAAAGAAAGGGAAAGACAGGAGGGTATCTAGGGTTCCGCCGTAAAAGGGACTGGACCGAGCGATATCAACAGGGGCAACCCTGTACACCGTGAGGAGAAAAACCTCTGCGGAAGGTTCTGGCTTTATGGAAGATCAACCTTCTCAGAGGTTTCCCTTTATCCTTTTCTTAAAAAACGTCAATGAAAGAAGGGCAGGGTAAGATGAGTTTACTAATCTACCTAAACGGGGAATATGTCCCAAAAGAAGAAGCGAAGATTTCTGTTTATGACCATGGTTTTCTTTATGGAGATGGAGTCTTCGAAGGGATTCGAGCTTATTCGGGAAATGTTTTCCGCCTGAAAGAGCATGTGGATCGGCTTTACGATTCCGCAAAATCAATTCTCCTTACCATTCCCCATACCCGGGAAGAAATGGAAGAGATTATTGTAGAGACGCTCCGGAAAAACGAGCTTGATTCGGCTTATATCCGGGTCATTGTATCAAGGGGAGTTGGGGATCTTGGTTTAGACCCAAATAAGTGCGAAAAAGCACAAGTGATCGTTATTGCGGAAGAATTGGCTTTATTTCCTAAAGAGTTATATGAAAAAGGTTTGGAAGTGGTCTCCGTCTCTGTGCGCAGGAATCGCCCCGATGTTTTAAGTCCTAATGTGAAATCCTTAAACTACTTAAATAATATTCTGGCAAAGATTTCTGCCCATCAGGCGGGAGTTTCCGAAGCTCTTTTGCTCAATACGGAGGGGTATGTCGCAGAAGGGACAGGAGAGAATGTTTTCTTGGTAAAGGATGGAGTCATCCTTACCCCCCCTGTTTATTTAGGAGCTTTAAAGGGGATTACCAGGGGAGCCATTATCGATATTGCTAAAAAATTGGGATATGAGCTTAAGGAACAGCCTTTTACTCTTCATGATGTCTACGCGGCTGATGAGATTTTCTTAACCGGTACTGCTGCTGAAGTGGTTCCCATCGTCAAGGTGGATGGACGGCCGATTGCCGATGGAAAACCAGGTGTGGTGACAAAGCATCTATTGGAAGGATTTAGGCAGCTCGTAACTACGGATGGGAGAAAGATTTACCCTGAGCGGGTCTCTCAAGCCGGTTAATCGGGAAGCCAACCGAATCCCATTCAACTGCATGGATTCTTTTCAACGATTTATTTTAACGATTTAAAGCCGTAAATTAAGATGTCTCTGATTCAGCATGAGAAGATGGAGGGATAAAATGCGAAGCGACATGATTAAAAAAGGGGTAGACCGAGCTCCTCATCGCAGTTTACTCTACGCCACCGGCTTGGTAAAACCGAAAGATTTGGCGAAACCCTTCATCGGAATTGCCAATTCTTATATTGATATTATCCCCGGTCATGTCCATCTAAAAGAGTTTGCGGAGGTGGTAAAAGAAGAGATCCGAAAGGCAGGAGGAATCCCCTTTGAGTTTAATACCATCGGCGTAGATGATGGAATTGCCATGGGGCATATCGGCATGAGGTATTCTTTACCCAGCCGGGAATTAATCGCCGATTCCTGTGAGACGGTGATCAATGCCCATTGGTTTGATGGAGTCTTTTTCATTCCCAATTGCGATAAGATTACCCCGGGAATGTTGATGGCTGCCGTTCGAACCAATGTCCCATCCGTTTTTGTGACGGGGGGACCCATGGAAGCGGGAAAATCGAAAAAAGGGGAAAACCTCTCCTTGGTTGATGTCTTTGAAGGGGTGGGAGGATATCTTTCCGGCAAAATTGGGGAGGAAGAGCTCCTCGAATTGGAACGGAATGCATGTCCCAGTTGCGGATCCTGTTCCGGGATGTTTACAGCGAACTCGATGAACACGTTGCTTGAGGTTTTGGGAATGGCCCCTTCAGGAAACGGAACAATCGTCGCCACTTCGAAGGAGCGGCATCGTCTGATTCAGGAGGCGGTAAGCTCGCTGATGAGTCTGATCGAAAAGGATATCCGCCCCAGGGATATCATTACCGAAGAAGCGATCGATGATGCCTTTGCCCTGGATATGGCCATGGGAGGTTCAACCAATACGGTTCTTCATACGTTGGCGGTCGCCCATGAGGCAGGAATTGAATATAACCTGGAACGGATTAACCAAATTGCAGATCGGGTGCCCTATCTATGTAAAGTAAGCCCAGCCTCGAGATATTCCATGGATGATGTGCATGCGGCGGGTGGGATTAAAGCCATTCTCCGCGAATTAATGAACGTAGAGGGAGCATTGCATCCGGATCGGATCACCATCTCAGGAAAAAGCTTGAGAGAGGTGATTTCGGATGGGCAGATCAAGAACGAAGAGGTGATCCGTCCTGTAGAAAACCCCTACAGTAAAAAAGGTGGCCTTTCGATCCTATATGGAAACATTGCTCCGGCAGGCGCCGTGATAAAAGTCGGAGCGGTAGACCCCTCCATCACCTTCTTCGAAGGGGAGGCGATCATCTTCAATTCTCAGGAGGAGGCGATCGCCGGGATTAATAATGGGTTGGTTCGGGAAGGTCATGTGGTGGTGATTCGATATGAGGGACCAAAGGGTGGGCCTGGAATGCCTGAAATGTTAGCCCCTACTTCTGCGATTGTGGGAAGAGGGTTAGGGACGAAAGTAGCCCTCATCACCGATGGCCGTTTCTCTGGGGCTACAAGGGGAATTGCTGTCGGGCATATCTCTCCGGAAGCCCAGGAGGGGGGACCTATCGCACTTATACAGCAGAATGATCTCATTCAAATTGATCTTACAAATCGAAGGATCAACCTCATGATTTCAGATGAAGAATTGGAAGAAAGAAGAAGAAATTGGATTCCTCCGGAGCCTAAAGTGAAACAGGGGTATTTAGCTCGCTACGCAAGATTGGTTACCTCTGCAAATACAGGAGGCGTTCTCAAAGTGGATTAAGTCTCGTCGGTAGAACCCGATTTTGGAAGAAGGAGGGGGATTTTCATGACAGGTCAGTACACCGTTAAGGAGATAGAGACAAGCGAGACGCCGTCTCCCAAATCAGGTGCGGAAATCCTAGTATCGGCATTGAAAAGGGAGAACGTGGAAGTGATCTTTGGATATCCGGGAGGTGCTGTCCTTTACCTTTATGATGCCTTGTATGAATGCGGAATTCCCCACGTTTTGACCCGGCATGAACAAGGGGCAATCCACGCGGCGGAAGGGTATGCTAGGGTTTCCGGGAAACCTGGCGTTGTGATTGCGACATCCGGGCCAGGGGCTACCAATTTAATTACGGGATTAACGGATGCCATGATTGATTCGTTACCCCTCGTCGTGATTACCGGCCAGGTTGGGACTTCGGTCATGGGAACAGATGCTTTTCAGGAAGCTCCCATCTTTAGCATGACGATGCCGATTACGAAATATAACTACCAGGTCAGATCGGTTGAAGAACTACCACGTATCCTAAAAGAGGCGTTCCATATCGCCAGCACGGGCAGGCCAGGTCCGGTTCTCATTGATTTGCCGAAGGATATTACTTCGAAAGCAAGTATCGTTGATGAAGAGGTAGAGATTTCTCTGCCGGGGTATAATCCCACCTACTCCCCGAATATGATGCAGATTCATAAGATCGTGCAGGCGCTAAAGATGGCGAAGAAGCCCGTTATTTTGGCGGGAGCCGGAGTTCTTCACGCCCGTGCCAGCCACCTATTGCGGCAGTTCGCGGAACGGATTGGCGTTCCGGTTGTTCATACTCTCCTTGGGCTGGGAGGAATGCCGGCGGATCATCCCCTCTTTCTCGGGATGGGAGGAATGCATGGGACCTATGCGGCCAACAGGGCTCTTTATGAATGCGATCTATTGATAAATATTGGAGCTCGCTTCGATGATCGTTTAACGGGAAATCCGGATCATTTTGCTCGCAACGCAAAAGTGATTCATATCGACATTGATCCGGCTGAGATCGGGAAGATCATTCCTACAGAGATTCCTGTTGTGGGAGATGCCGGGGAGACACTTCGCATTTTACTCGAAGAAGAATTGGAAAAGTGCGATGCTGAAGAGTGGATTCGGAGCTTACATTCCTTAAAGAAAGAGTATCCTCTCTGGTACAAAAAGGATGAGGGGACTTTAAAGCCGCAACGCCTCATCGAAATGATCCATGAAATCACCAAGGGTGAAGCCATTATCACCACCGACGTGGGGCAGCATCAGATGTGGGCAGCCCAGTATTATCCTTTTCAAACCCCTAACCGCTGGGTTACTTCCGGAGGGCTCGGTACGATGGGTTTCGGTTTCCCCGCAAGTATAGGGGCTCAGATCGGAAAACCCGGAGAATTGGTGATTGCGATTGTAGGGGATGGGGGCTTCCAAATGACGCTCCAAGAGTTGGCGGTGGTGAAAGAGTATCATCTGCCGATTAAAATCGTGATCGTGAACAACTTTGCGCTGGGTATGGTTCGTCAATGGCAGGAGCTTTTCTACAATGAAAGGTACTCTGAATCCCTGATTCCGACCCAACCTGATTTTGTGAAGTTGGCCGAATCTTACGGGATAAAGGGAATTTTGGTACAAACGGAGGAGGAGGCTTACGAAGCTTTTTCCAACAACTTCTTCCATAATGAGCCTGTGCTTATCGATTGTAGGGTGGCTCCTTTTGAAAATGTATATCCAATGATTCCTCCAGGAAAGGGAATTCACCAGATGGAGGGGGTGAAGCCATGAAACAAATCCTGGCGATCCTGGTAAATGACCACGCCGGTGTTCTAAATCGGGTGACGGGCTTGTTCCTTCGCCGGGGATATAATATCGACTCGATCACCGTGGGCCGGAGTGAGAGAAAAGGGCTCTCCCGCATGACGATCGTTCTCGATGTGGAAAATCCCATGCGAGCGGAACAGGTGGTAAAGCAGCTCCATAAGCAGATTGATATTCTGAAAGTGATCGACCTAACCGGCCGGGCAGCCGTGGAAAGAGAGTTGGCGATGATTCGGGTCTCCAGTTCCCTCCAGAATCGAGGGGAGCTTTATAACATCATTCAGCCCTTCCGGGCGACCGTGATTGATGTAGGGCGTGAGAGCATTACCATTGAGGCGACAGGAAGTTCCGACAAGATAGAAGCCTTAATCGAACTTCTAAGGCCCTACGGGATCAAGGAATTGGCCCGTACGGGTATCACCGCCTTCACCCGGGAGATGGAACCGGTGTAAAGGGCGCGTAACGGAGCGGCCGGCAAGGTAAGATATGATATATAGAAAGTACGGGAGTGGAGAGAAAGAACGGCGACGATAAAGAAAAAAAGAAAAATGAAAAAGAGAACAAATGGAGAGAAACCTACCAACAGCGTAAAACGTCCAAAAAGGTAAAAGAGTTTGGAGTTTAGGAGAGATCGGAGTAACAGAGAGAGAAAGAATCGATCCGTGCTTGAAGAGAAAGATATTTGATTAAAAGAAGGGAAACGGTACGGTTCCGGTCATCGTCAAACTCGTCATACCGCGTAGACAAATCAATCGATAGAGAGGAGTAATAGAATGGCTCGCATTTTTTTCGACAAAGACGTGAATTTAGAGGTATTGAAGGGGAAAAAGATCGCGATCATCGGCTATGGCTCCCAAGGTCATGCCCATGCGCAAAATTTGAGAGATAGCGGTCTGGATGTGATTGTGGGACTTAGAAACGGGAAGTCGTGGGATAAGGCGGAGGAAGATGGTTTTAAGGTATATTCGGTATCGGATGCGGCAGCCCAGGCGGATGTGATCATGATTCTACTTCCCGACGAACGGCAACCAAAGGTCTATGAAGAAGAGATTGCTCCCCAATTGAGGGAAGGGCAAGCCATCGCCTTTGCCCATGGATTTAATATTCACTTTAATCAGATCGTCCCTCCTCCCTTTGTCGATGTCTTTTTGGCTGCGCCCAAAGGGCCTGGGCATTTGGTGCGTAGGGTTTATGAAGAAGGAGGCGGTGTTCCGGGACTTGTGGCGGTTTACCAAGATGTGACCGGAAAAGCGATGGAAATTGCCTTGGCATATAGCAAAGGAATTGGGGGGACGCGGGCTGCGGTCATCGAAACCACCTTCAAAGAGGAAACGGAGACGGATCTCTTTGGAGAGCAAGCGGTCCTCTGTGGAGGAGTAACCGCTTTGGTGAAGGCCGGTTTCGAGACGTTGACGGCTGCCGGTTATCAGCCGGAAATCGCCTACTTTGAGTGTTTCCATGAATTAAAGCTTATTGTTGACCTCCTCTATGAAGGGGGATTAGAGCGGATGCGTTATTCCATTTCCGATACGGCGGAGTGGGGAGATTATACTTCCGGACCGAGGATCGTTACGGAAGAGACGAAAAAAGAGATGAAAAAGATTTTGGAAGAGATTCAATCCGGCGCTTTTGCGAAGGGTTGGATCTTGGAAAATCAATTAAATCGGCCGATGTTTAACGCACTTCGGCGTAGGGAGAATGAACATCCCTTAGAGGTCGTAGGAAGGGAATTAAGGGAGAAAATGCCCTTTATCAAAAAGAGGAAGTAGGTGGAGAAGATGCGGAGGGTAGAGATTTTTGATACGACCTTAAGAGATGGAGAGCAATCGGCCGGAGTAAATCTTCATCTCCATGAGAAATTGGAGATTGCCTATGCGCTGGAACAATACGGGGTAGATATCATGGAGGCAGGTTTTCCGGCCTCTTCCCCCGCAGAGTTTCAGGCTGTGAAACGAATTGCGAAAGAGATTCGAAATGTAAGTGTGGCAGGATTGGCCCGATCCGTAGAGAAGGATATCGATCAGGCATGGGAAGCCTTAAAAGAGGCGAGCAACCCCCGTATTCATATTTTTATCGCCACCTCTCCCATCCATATGGAGTATAAATTACGCATGAAACCGGAAGAGGTGGTGGAAAACGCCGTTCGAAGCGTCCGGTATGCCAGCCGCTTTTTCTCCAATATCGAATGGTCTGCGGAAGATGCGACACGTAGCGAGTGGGACTTTCTCGCCAAAATCATTACCCAGGTGATTGATGCGGGGGCGACCGTGATAAATATCCCGGATACGGTGGGATATACCCAGCCTCAGGAGTATGTGGGACTGATCCAGTATCTGAAGGAGCATGTGCCCAATCTTTATCGGGTAAAGCTTTCTGCCCACTGCCATGATGACCTGGGATTGGCGGTAGCCAATACGCTAGCTGCCATTCAGAGCGGGGTAGACCAAATTGAAGGAACCATAAACGGAATCGGCGAACGGGCAGGAAATGCTTCCCTAGAGGAGATCGGCGTGGCCTTAAAGGTTCGCCAAGATCATTATCAGGTAGAAACAGGACTTCGGATTGACCAGACGATTCGCATCAGCAAACTGGTGAGCAAATTAACCGGGATGCCTGTTCCGCCCAACAAGGCGGTGGTTGGGGCCAATGCTTTCGCCCATGAATCGGGAATTCATCAGGATGGGGTCTTAAAAAATACCTTAACGTATGAAATTATCTCACCGGAGATGGTGGGTCTCTCAAGCAATAAGCTGGTATTAGGGAAACATTCCGGCAGCCACGCGTTTCGGGAGAAATTGACGGAACTTGGTCTTAAGCTCAAGGAAGAGGATATTCTACGTCTATTCTCCGCCTTCAAAGAATTAACAGGAAAGAAAAAAGAGATTACCGATGATGATATCCTTGCTCTGGTGGTTGAAAATGCCAACCCAGGACAGAAATATGAATTCAATTTCCTTCAGGTCTCTTATGGCTCCAACATGATTCCTACAACCACCATAGGCATGACGACCCCTTTGGGTGAGTTCAAGCAGGAGTCCGCAACGGGGAAAGGAAGTGTGGAGTCGATCTTTAATGCCATCGCAAAGTTGGTTGATGAGAAGATTGAACTCCTCGATTATCGCATTCAGTCAACCACCGGGGGAGAAGACTCTTTGGCTGAGGTATATGTAAAGGCGAAGATCGGTTCCATGACCACGAGTGGTCGGGGGGTAGATAACGATGTCCTTTATGCCTCTGCGAAGGCCTTTGCCGATGCAGTGAACAGGGCTTATATGAAGAGAAAGATCGACGAAGAGAATTCCGAAACAGTACAGGATAAGGGGGTTATTGCCCATTGAAGAAGATCGCCCTCCTTCCCGGAGACGGGATCGGTCCAGAGATAACCAAAGAAGCGGTACTTCTTATGGAAGAAGTCGGAGCAGTCATCGGAGAAACCTTTCAATTTCAGGAAGGGGCGATAGGAGGGGGAGCTGTTGATCGGTACAGCACCCCATTGCCTGAAGAAACCATTCGGTTGTGCCAACATAGTGATGCCATCCTCATGGGAGCGGTGGGAGGTCCCAAATGGGATCGCCTACCGGGCCACTTACGACCGGAAACAGGTCTTTTGGGAATCAGAAAGGTATTAAATGTATTTGCGAATCTTCGCCCCGTTCATCTATTTCCCTCCCTTTCCTCTTCTTCCCCGTTAAAGGAAGAACGAGTAAAAGGACTTGATCTCATGATTGTACGAGAGTTAACAGGTGGGATCTATTTCGGCCAGCCCAAGGAGCGCAGAACGGTAGAGGGGAAAGAAGTGGCGGTAGATACCCTAACGTATACGGAAGATGAGATCGAAAGAATTCTCCACGTTGCTTTTAAATTGGCGCGAAAGAGAAAAAAAGAGGTTCTCTCCGTCGATAAGGCTAATGTTTTGGAAAGCAGTCGCTTGTGGCGGGAGAAAGCGGAACAGGTGGCACTAGCGTATCCCGACGTTACGCTTACGCATATGCTGGTCGATTCAGCCGCCATGCAATTGGTTTTGAAGCCGAACACCTTTGATGTGATCGTGACCGAGAATATGTTTGGCGATATCTTAAGCGATTTAGGCGGAGCCTTAGCCGGTTCCCTCGGGATGCTTCCGTCAGCCAGTTTGAGTGAAAATGGCCCCAGCCTCTATGAACCGGTTCATGGTTCTGCTCCGGATATAGCGGGGAAGGGAATCGCAAATCCCGTAGCCATGTTTTTAACCGTAAGCATGATGATGGAGCTTTCCTTTGGATTCACAGAGGTGTCCCGCTGGATTAACCAGGCGGTGGAAGAAGCGCTTGATGAGGGATATCGGACGAAGGATCTCACAGTCGGAGATGAGAAGTGGGTAGGAACTGAAGAGATGGGTCGTGTGATCCGGGAAAAATTCCGAACGCTGGCGAAAGGAGAACGAAATGGATGACATCAAAAACCATGTTTGAAAAGATATGGGAAAATCACGAAGTGGCAAGAGCAGAGGGAGGTGGAGTTCTTCTCTATATTGATCTTCATCTCATTCATGAGGTCACCTCTCCTCAAGCCTTTGAAGGCTTGCGAATGGCCGGACGTAAGGTGAGAAGACCGGATCTCACCGTTGCAACCATAGATCACAATGTTCCCACGGTTGATCCCTTTGATCTTAGGGATCCAATCGCGAAGAAACAGATCGAAACCCTTCAAAAAAATTGTAAAGAGTTTGGGATTCCTTTATACGACCTGGAAAATATGGAGCGGGGAATTGTCCATATCATCGGTCCGGAATTAGGCTTAACCCAGCCGGGGAAAACCATCGTTTGCGGTGACAGTCATACCTCGACCCATGGCGCATTTGGAGCTTTGGCCTTCGGCATCGGAACAAGCGAGGTGGAGCATGTCCTTGCTACCCAAACCCTCTGGCAAAATAAACCAAAGTCGATGAAGGTAGAGATCACAGGGACCAGAAAACCCGGCATTACGGCGAAAGATGTCATCCTCGCCCTCATCGCCCGCTTTGGTGTCGATTTCGGCAGAGGATATGTTTTGGAATATACCGGAGAAGTAATCCGCAACATGAGCATGGAAGAAAGAATGACGATCTGCAACATGTCCATCGAGGCCGGGGCCAGGGCCGGCATGGTCGCTCCGGATGAGGTGACGTATGCCTACTTAAAGGGGCGTCCCTTCGCTCCCAAGGGTGAAGAATGGGAACGTGCAGTCGCCTACTGGAGGAGTTTAACGACCGATGCAGGCGCCTCCTATGACCAGGAGATCTCCTTTGATATTTCGGATTTAGAACCGCAGGTCACTTGGGGGACCAATCCGGGCCAAGGGATATCGATCCGTGAAACCATCCCGGATCCGGCGTTTATCGAAAATGAAGAGGAAAAACAGACGGTCATCCAATCCCTCGAGTACATGGGACTTAGACCGGGCATGAAAATGACCGATGTGGAAGTGGATTACGTATTTATCGGTTCTTGTACCAATGGGCGTCTTGAAGATTTACGGGCTGCTGCCCAAGTGGTAAAAGGAAAGAAAGTCTCTCCCAAGGTGACCGCTATCGTGGTTCCAGGTTCTAAAGCGGTAAAAAAAGCGGCAGAAGAGGAAGGTTTAGACAAGATCTTCATCGAAGCCGGGTTTGAATGGCGTGAACCGGGTTGCAGTATGTGCTTGGCAATGAATCCCGATGTGGTCCCTCCGGGAAAGAGATGTGCTTCCACTTCAAATCGAAACTTTGTAGGAAGGCAAGGAAGAGATTCTAGAACTCATTTGGTAAGTCCCCCCATGGCTGCGGCGGCTGCCGTGAAAGGGAAATTTATCGCCGTTGAGGATTTGGAAAAGGAATGGAGGGAGAAAGGTGAAGCCCTTTACCGTGCATGAAGGACTCGTAGCCCCTTTGGACCGTTCTAACGTAGATACGGATCAGATTATCCCGAAGCAGTTTCTAAAGAGAATTGAACGTTCCGGTTATGGACAATTTCTTTTTTACGATTGGCGCTTTAAGGAGAATGGAGAGGAGAATCCTGATTTCGTCCTGAATCAGCCGGACTTTCGTAATGCGACCATCCTTTTATCCAGACAAAATTTTGGAAGTGGTTCTTCGAGGGAACACGCTCCTTGGGCCTTGGCTGATTACGGGTTCCGGGTGATCATCGCCTCCTCTTTCGCAGATATTTTTTATAACAATTGTTTTAAAAATGGGATTCTTCCCGTCCAATTAACTGAGAAAGAAATTGATTGGCTCTTTCAAAGGGCAGAGAAGGGAGGGCTTATCTTGAAGGTAGATTTGGAGAAGCAAGTTGTCCTCGCAGAGGAAGGGGTTCAGTTTTCCTTTACCGTGAACCCGGTTCACAAAGAGAGGATGTTAAAAGGATTAGATGAGATTGGGATAACTGAGTCTTACGAAGAGCAAATCGCCTCCTATGAAACCTCACGCCTTATGGTCTTTCATTATATGAACCGTGATTAATCATCCTGTAAAAGCATATCAAAGCGATCCATACGATAAGAGTGAAGAATGGAGCGGCCATTTCGATCTATCACTGCTGTTAATTTTGCATCTATTATCACTTGCTTCCATCTTGTCAGGTGAGAGGATAAAAAAATGACAATTATGTATAAAAAATGACTCACATTCAAAGCCAATCCTGAAATGGGATTGGCTTTTTTCCTTGTTTCCAAAGAAACATATGCCCGGTAGATATGAAAGGAATGTTCTAAGAGATGCTTATAGCGCAATCAAAAGGTTTTATTACCTGGACGTTTTCTGAGAAAGTTAGAATGAAAGTAGAACGTAGCAAAGGAGGAAGAGCTATGATCCCGAACCGGATATCACGCAGGACCTTCTTAAAAGCTTCTGCGGCTACCGCTGCCCTTTTATCCCTTGGGACTTTTGAATTGGAAACTTGGCAGCGCTTAAATGCAGAACGCGAAGGGGAAGTAAAGGTAACACCGACCCTGTGTAACGCCTGTTCCAGCAAGTGCGGAATTAAGGTGTACACAAAAAACGGGAGGCTTTGGAAAGTAGAAGGCCATCCCGATCATCCCTACAGCAAAGGGAAGATATGTGCCAGAGGCCATGGTCTAGGAACGTTGGCCTATTCTCCGGACCGAATTAAAGAGCCTTTAAAGAAAAATGGAGAGGGGAAATTTGAGCCGATCTCTTGGGAACAGGCTTATCAGGAGATTGGGCAGAAACTGAAAGAGATTGTGGCAAAGGATGGTCCGGAGAAGGTGGTTTATGTAGAGGACCCAAGGCCCACCGGAAAGTTCTACGGTCCGAGATTTTTAGCTGCGATCGGATCCCCCAATTATTTTAACCATTTGACGGTTTGCTCCAATGCGAGAGATACCGGGTTTCTACACACCATTGGTGCGGTTCCCGGTTCCGACATCGCCAATAGTAAATATATCCTGTTCATCGGGAGGAGCTATGGTGACGGCGTTCGTCCCGCATCCGTTCAAGCCTTGGTCCAAGCGAAAGAAAATGGCGCTCATGTGGTCATTGTAGACCCGCGGTTAAACAATACGGCACCATTGGCTGACGAATGGCTCTCCATACGCCCTGGAACCGATTTGGCCCTGGTCCTTGCCCTTTCCAACGTACTGATTGATGAAGGGTTATATGACAAAGAGTTTATTGCCAGATATGCGGTGGGATTTGAAGACTTTGCGAACAAGGTATCTTCTTACACTCCTGTATGGGCGGAAAAAATCACCGGCATTCCAAAAGAGACCATCACGCGAATCGCCAGGGAGATGGGAAAGTCGAAACCAAAGGCGGTGATTGAACAATCATGGCGGGGGGGATTTGGTTGCACCTATGCAAACAGTGTCGACACCGGAAGGGCGGTCGCTCTCTTTAATGCTTTGCTGGGGAATTTTCAACAGCCCGGCGGTTATATTTTTGGGAAACCGCCTCAGCTAGGGAAGCTGGATCCTACGCGTCATCCGGAACCTGGAAAGAGTTCTCTTCCCCGTATCGACCAGGAATTTTCGCTGGTAGATCCCCATAACGGAGTAGCCAGCATTCTTCCTAAGAAAATTGAGGAGGGGAAAGTGAAAGCGGCCTTCATCTGCCAAACCAATCCGGTTCGAGGCTATACCAACCCAAAAGTTATGGCGGATAGTTTAGAGAAATTGGAACTCATGGTAGTTATTGATGTGCTGATGTCTGAAACCGCCCTTGTTGCCGATTATGTTCTACCGGAGCCAAGCTATTTGGAACGGGATGATGTGATCGAAGGAATTTCAGGGGGGAAACCCGCTATTGCCCTGCGCCAGAAGGTAATAGAAAAGGTTTATCCCCATACCGTCCCTGCAGATCAGATCTTTACCGAGATTGCTAAAGCGGCAGGAATCGGAGAATATTTTAATTTTACTTTAGAGGAGTTAAATAGAGCACTCCTAGCCCCACTCTCGATCTCCTTGGAAGAACTTCGGGAAAAAGGGACGATCGTTCTGAATGACCCGGTGAAGATGGGGGAGGTTCCGAAATTAAAAACTCCTTCGGGAAAAATCGAATTTTATAATGAAAGCTTTAAGAAAGCAGGCTTCTCTCCCGTAGTAGAATGGAAGGAACCGTTGGTGAAACCTGAACAAGATTCCTTCCGCCTGATCACCGGAAAACAAAGTTTCCACACCCATGCTTATACGGTAAATCTCCCTTATCTCCTGCAGATCACCAAAGATTACGAATCAGAGCGACTCTGGATGAACCGGAAACGGGCCGAGGAGATGGGATTGAAGGATGGAGATTTAGTGGAAGTCTCCTCATCGGAGGCGACGAGTAAAATCCGCATTAAGGTGACCGACCGCATTCATCCGGAAGCTCTCTTTATCCCCTCTCCCTATGGAAATTACTCCCCCTACCTCACACTCGCCAAAGGGGTTGGATTTAGTTACATGGATCATGTACCCTATCGCATCGATCCAATGGGGGGGACCTCCATGATACATGAAGTGATCGTTAAGATCAGAAAGGTGTGAAGCAAATGGCACGTTATGGGATGCTGATCGATACCACCAAATGTATCGAATGTTTCTCTTGCCGAGTTGCTTGTCAGATGCAAAACGGATTGCCTCCGGAAGAATCGTTTATTAAGTTTTACGGACAGGAGGAGGGGACCTATCCCCATGTTTCTTATTATACGGTACCTGTTCAATGCCAGCATTGTGAAAATCCCCCTTGTGTAGCCAATTGTCCGACCGGCGCCAGCTATCAAACGGAGGAGGGGGTTGTCCTCGTCAATGAAGAAAAATGCATAAGCTGCAAGTATTGTATGGTTTCCTGCCCCTATCAGGCCAGGGTCGTCAGCGAAAAAACAGGCGTTGTAGAAAAATGCCGTTTCTGCATCGAAGAAGTAAGGCAGGGGAAAGAACCGATTTGCGTCACAACCTGTGTGGGGAATGCCAGAATCTTTGGAGATCTGGATGATCCAAACAGTGAGATCGTAAGGGCGATTGCCAAGAAGAAGGCGAAGCCTTTGCGCCCTGATCTAGGGACGAAACCGAAAATTTTTTATGTGAGGTGATGGGAATGGTTTGGGGTTCAATCATTGCATGGTATCTTTTCTTGGCAGGGGTAAGCGCCGGAGCTTACTGCACTGCGGTTTGGGTCGGTTGGAAATTCCCCCAAGCGGTTACGATACAGCGGACAGGTTATTATCTGGCTCCTCCTTTATTGGCCGCCGGGCTCCTTCTTTTAGTCATAGATGCGGAGGCGGGGCTCTTTCACCCTTGGCGCTTTCTCTATCTCTTTACAAATGTTCCAGGTTCCATGATGACGGATGGCACCTATATCATTTCAATCTTTATGCTCATTACTCTCTATCAAGCATATCTTACTTTTCAAGGTAAAAAAGCTCCAGGATGGATGACAGGTGTGGGCCTTCTGTTCGCCTTCGGGACTGCGGCCTATACCGGTCTTCTCCTCGGTGTGGTAAAAGCAGTCCCCTTGTGGAACACATCCATCTTGCCCGTTCTTTTTACCGTCTCCGCTCTATCCACCGGGATCGCCATGACGGTACTCCTTGCTACCTTGACGGACCAGAATGCCTGTAGCCAATTAATAAGCTTAAAAAAAATTCACTTTGGGCTTATGATCTTAGAAGGACTGCTTATCTTTATCATGGTTTACATCACCTCTTCGGCGAATGAAACTGCCTTTCAATCCGTCATGTCCCTTCTGACCGGGGAATGGAGTTTATGGTTTTGGATTGGTCTCATCGTTGTGGGCCTTCTTATTCCCCTGTTGTTGGAGGGATTGGAACTCTTTCATTCCCGCTCCTTGCAAGTCACACCTGCCGGTGTGGAAGCGACGGCAAGCGGTACGGGGAGCAGCCCTTTTGCGTTAACCATCGCGACCGAGGGATTCGTCCTGATCGGCGGTTATCTACTTCGTTTCCTCTTGTTGGCGGCCGGCACCTTTGTTACGCTCTTCTAGGTAAGATTTAGAGAAAAGTATGGGTGTGAAAGGAGAAAACGGACATAAATAGAGCCCAAGCCAAAAAATTTGTAAGGGGAGGGAGGAAGATGGGGATCTTAGATCTCCTGGAGAGTGAAAAAGTACATCTTACGGAAGAAGCATGCCTTAATTATTTAAACCGCATGGAGGTATGCCACATCTGCATCTCCTCTTGCCCTAAAGAGGCCCTCTCTCTCACCCATTCTGCCAAAAATCCCATTTCTTATCATTCTTTTTCCTGCAACGAGTGTGGGGCCTGTGTTGGAACATGTCCCACACTCGCCTTTGATTTTCCTCACAAACCCTATCTTTCTATTCTGGAGCAAATAAAGAAACATCCGGACCGCTCCATCACATGCGAACAAGACATAACACATCCAAACGGAATTAAAGTCCCATGTTATCTCTACCTTGATCTCACACTCTTGGGAAGCTTTGCGGAGAGGAAAGAGAGAATTACCTTTTCCCTTTATCCCTGTTTAAGTTGTAATAAGGGAGAGAAAGAGCAGATAAGGCATCATTTTGAAAAACTTCAAGGAGAATTGGATCGTTTATGCTGTAAAACACGCATTTTCCTTACCGATAAAGCCCTTCCGAAGGAGAAAGAGAAACCAGTGGAAGGAATAAGTCGGAGAGAGCTGCTTAAGATGCTCTCCCCTTCCAATCTGCGGGAACAATGGAATGAGCGATGGAAAGGGGGGAAGAAGAAGGAGGATCTGCTTCCTCTGAGGGAAAGGATGATCTTAAAAAGGAAAAGAGTTTTAACCTTAATAAGTTCGATGAGAAGGGAAGATCGCCCGAATGCTCCGTCTGATCTGCATGAGGAAGATTTGATTCAAGAGAGAGGAATCTCTGTTAAATCCCAAAGAAAGCAAAATGGCCATAAAAATGATCCCAATTGGGAATCGATTGAGATGAATCGTGTCGGAGCTCAGATCTCGGTCCGGATTGATGAAGAGTGTGACGGTTGTGCCGTTTGTGAGAAAATCTGCCCTACCGGAGCTCTTTATTGGGAAGAAAAAGATGGAGAGAGCCATCTTCAATTTCAGAGTGAATCATGTGTATATTGCAGGAAATGTACCCAATGCCCGAAAGGAGCGCTTCGCCTTATAATTTCAACCCATGACCGTACCGGGAAACAGCATCTTGTCAGGGGGAGACTTCCTTCTTTTTTACGTAAAATTTGTTCTAATTGCGGACAAGAATTTAGAACAAGGGGAATCGAAGAAGAATGTGAGGTGTGTCGCAAACGGAAGATGGATCCTCGTTTTTTTGCCCTTTGACCTAGGGTTAAAAAGGCCCCCAGCGAGGATGGCCGATGAAAGGAGGTAAAGGCATGCATCTTATTCCTATTTCTCCCTTAGAAGCGAAAGGAGAACTTTATTTAACCTTTGCCGAGTTTTATAAGGAACCCACGCCGGAATTTTTTGAAGAAGTTCATCAGGGAATGACCGAAGCATGGATGAAAGAGAAGATGTATGAAGGAGGATATCCAACTCACGAATTTCATTTAAAAGACCACTTTTCGAGTTACGAAGAGATGAAGGTAGCATATGACCGCTCTTTTCGAGGCATCGTAAAGCCCTATGCTCCACCGATCGAATCGGTTTATAAAGAATGGACCTTGGATCCTACGGTGGAGTTGCAGATCGCCCGCAGCAAGGGGTATCTCTTAGGCGATTCTGCCTTGCACATGAGATACCTGTATAAACTGGCTCGAATAGAAATTCCGGAAAATTACTCCGGCATGCCGGATCATTTAAGCCTTATTCTAGAATTTCTCTCTCTTCTTTTCAAAGAAAAAGAGGAACAATTGTGGAAGGGATTTATTTCAGATCATCTGGATTGGTTGGGAGAGTTTGAAAAGGCGTTGCAGTCCATCGAGGCGCCATACTTTTACAGGGAAGTTACATCTCTCTTGCGTCATTGTATAGAGGCAGAATCAAATGCCTCCAACCTTCATTAAGTTCGCTTACGCAACCAATTGAACAAGTTTTATAAGACGGATATATCCTTTCTTTCTCATGGGTAGAAACTCCCTTTATGAGAATGAAAGGATTTTTATATTGAAAAGAATCAATTTAGGATACAGGAACAAATGTTTTACTTTTTCTTCACAGTGATATATAATGGAAACAGTAGTTCTTGTTTTCAGGAGTTTGATGGAAGATGCGAGTTCTCTTAAGGAAAGCCTTATCCCAACAACTCCCCATTGAAGTGATCTACCTGGATGAAAAAGGCCTTCTCACCCAACGGGTCATTCAGGTTTATCACTTTGACGACACTCATCTCTTCGGTTATTGTTTTTTACGAAGGGAACCGCGAACCTTTCGCCTTGACCGGATTTTAGCCATGGCTGAGACAGGGAAAAAACGGAGCAAGAAGATCCCTGTTTGATGGATACGTATGGTACCGCCCAACTCTTTATAGCTACGATTCTGTTATAATGAAGGTAAAAATCCATTTCGTGATACCGAGCAAAGAAGGGAAAACCATGGATCTGTTTGATTATCAGCCTAATCGATTGTCCGTTCCTCTGGCAGAAAAGATGCGTCCCCGTACCTTGGAGGAGTTTTATGGGCAAAAGCATCTGCTAGGGGAAGGAAAACCTTTGCGAGAGCTGATCGAAAGGGATCATCTTCTCTCTATGATCTTGCAAGGTCCTCCATCGACCGGGAAAACAAGTCTTGCCTATTTGATTAGGGATCGTACCCAAGCGGATTTTATCCAGCTAAACGGGGTTAGCCTTACCACAAGTGAGCTTCGAGAGACGATGGAGCGGGCCAAGGAGAATCGCCGATTGTACCGGAGGAAGACGATCCTCTTCATCGACGAGATCCATGCGTTGAAGTCGAATGTACAGATGACTCTTCTCCCCGTTGTGGAGGATGGAACGATCATCTTAATCGGGGCGACCACGGAGAGCGTCATGCATGATCTCATTCCACCTCTCGTCTCCCGCTGCAGGGTCTTTCAACTTAAACCGCTATCAAAAGAAGAGATGAAGGAAATCCTCCTTAAAGCAATTGCCGATGATGAGAGGGGATTAGGGGAACTAGGAGTAACCATAACCGAAGAAGCCCTGCATTACCTTATAGACATTGTAGATGGAGATATTCGTAGTGCCCTCAATACCTTAGAAATGGCCGCTTATTCGGTAAAAGAGGGAAAGAAGATTACCCTTGACACGGTGAAGGCGGCTTTGGCGGTTCGGATTACAAAAACCTCGACCACCGATTTTTATGATCTGATTTCGGCCTTCATTAAATCGGTCCGGGCAGGGGCCACCGATGGAGCCTTGTATTGGCTTGCTCGCCTTCTTTACATTGACACTGACCCCTTATACATCGCCCGTCGACTGGTCATTTCCGCCGCGGAGGATATAGGTATGGCCAATCCCCATGCCCTTCAAATGGCGGTGGCGGCGAAACAGGCGGTGGAATTTATTGGAATGCCGGAAGCGAGAATCCCGTTAGCCGAAGCAACCATTTTCTTATGCGAAAGTCCTAAATCGAATTCGGCTTATAAGGCAATCGGCCATGCTTTAGAATGGGTGAAAGAGAACCCTTCCCAACCTGTCCCAGATCATTTGAAGAACAGCACCGGTTTATACGTAAATCCGATTGACCATCCAGGTACAAAACTCACATACCTTCCCACAGCGATGGAGGGGGTTACGTTTTACCGACCGCAAAATTCCGGCATTGAAGAACGAATATATGCCAAATACAAAAGGGAGAATAGGAGATAGTGTGTGGCACGGAGGATAAGAATTCTCTTAAAGGATGGATGTGGACATAGCATCTTTTCAGGGAATAGGCTATAATGAAAGGGAATCTTCGCAAGGGGAGTGAAAAGATGGGCGACTGTATTTTTTGTAAGATTATTGACGGAGAGATTCCATCCAAGAAAGTATATGAAGATGATCGGGTTGTCGCTTTCCATGATATTAATCCGATTGCTCCCGTACATGTACTCGTCATTCCGAAAAAACATATTCCCTCCTTATTAGACCTTAAGGAGGAGGACAAGGAACTGGTCGGTTACCTTCATCTTGTCATCCAACAGGTGGCGAAGGAGATGGGAGTGGATCGGGATGGTTTCAGGGTGGTTACAAATACAGGACTTCATGGACAGCAGACGGTCTTCCATCTTCACTACCATCTCATCGGCGGCAGGCAGTTACAGTGGACCATGTGATTGGAAAACCTATGAAGAGACGAAACCGAAGCTTCGATGATCCCGGATTTACACCGGGTTTTTCTTTTATTGCTCAACGTTTAATCATTTTGATATAATTCTCTGTATGAATTTACCCATCAGGGGGTTTTTTCTATGTCGGTAAATCATAATGAACGGCAGAAGCGAATCCGCAATTTTTCCATTATCGCTCATATCGACCATGGTAAATCGACCTTAGCAGACCGTTTGCTTGAATTTACGGGAGCTTTAACGGAACGGGAGATGGAGGACCAGTTCCTGGATCAATTGGATTTAGAGAGGGAGCGCGGAATTACCATCAAGTTAAATTCCGTTCGTTTAACCTATAGAGCAAAAGATGGGGTCGAGTACATCCTTCATCTCATTGATACCCCCGGTCATGTGGACTTTACCTACGAAGTATCCAGGAGTTTGGCTGCCTGTGAAGGGGCCATTCTGGTGGTGGATGCTGCCCAAGGGATTGAAGCTCAGACTTTAGCCAATGTATATCTCGCGTTGGAGAACGATCTGGAGATCGTTCCGGTGATCAATAAAATTGATTTACCCAGTGCAGATCCTGAAAAAGTGAGGAGGGAAATTGAAGATGTGATTGGTTTAGATGCAAGTGAAGCGGTCCTCGCATCGGCGAAAGAAGGAATTGGCATCGAAGAGATCCTGGAACAAATTGTTAAGAAAATCCCTGCTCCGTCCGGCGATCCCAATGCTCCTTTGCAAGCCCTGATCTTCGACTCTCTTTATGATTCCTATCGCGGCGTGGTTGCCTATATTCGAATCGTAAATGGAACGGTTAAAGTAGGCGATAAGATTAAGATGATGGCGACGGGAAAAGTCTTTGAAGTGAGTGAGGTGGGTGTTTTTGCACCGTATCCAATGCGGGTGGAGGAACTATCCGTCGGGGATGTGGGATTTATCACCGCGAGCATTAAATCGGTAAAGGATACACGGGTTGGAGATACCATCACCCATGCCAACCGTCCAGCCGATGTCCCCCTTCCCGGGTACAGAAAAGTGACTCCCATGGTCTTTGCGGGCCTATATCCCGTCGAGACGGACGACTATAATAACTTAAGAGATGCGCTCGAAAAACTTCAACTAAATGATGCGGCCCTTCAATTCGAGCCGGAAAGCTCTCAAGCCTTGGGCTTTGGTTTTCGCTGCGGTTTTTTAGGGTTACTCCACATGGAAATCATTCAGGAACGCTTGGAACGGGAGTTTAAAATTAACCTGATTACCACCGCTCCCAGCGTTGTTTACCGGGTAACAAGGACGGATGGGAGCATCGTCGAGATCGACAACCCTTCATTGATGCCCGAAACCTCCAAAATCGATCATATTGAAGAGCCCTATGTGAAGGCAACCATCATGGTACCGAATGCTTATGTAGGGGCTGTGATGGAGCTAAGCCAAAATAAGCGGGGCGAGTACAAAGATATGCGTTACTTGGACGAATCGCGGGTCCAAATTACCTATGAAATCCCTTTGGCGGAAATCGTCTATGATTACTTTGACCACTTGAAATCGAGCACGAAAGGGTATGCTTCCCTTGATTATGAGCTGATCGGATATCGTCCGTCCAATCTGGTGAAAATGGATATCCTCTTAAACGGAGAAGCGGTAGATGCTCTTTCGGTCATCGTTCATAAGGACCGTGCTTATGCCAGAGGGAAGGCACTTTGTGAAAAATTAAAGGATCTCATCCCCCGGCAGATGTTTGAAATCCCCATTCAGGCAGCGATCGGCAATAAGGTCATCGCCCGAGAAACCATTAAGGCCATGCGGAAAAACGTCTTGGCCAAATGTTACGGCGGAGATGTCTCCCGAAAAAGAAAGCTCTTGGAAAAACAAAAAGAAGGGAAAAAACGAATGAAAGCAGTAGGAAGCGTCGAGATTCCCCAAGAGGCTTTCATGGCCGTTTTAAAAATGGATGAGTAAGGGAGCAATGAAGGGGGAAATGAGATTGGATAAAAACGAACACCAAGAAGAGATAACCTCCCCGAAACATGTTTACATCCATATCCCTTTCTGTGCCCAAAAATGCTTTTATTGCGATTTTGCCGTCTTTGTATGGCAGGGAGAAGATTGGGTGGATCAATACCTTGGGGCTCTTGAGCATGAGATTTCCCGCGTTTTAGATCATCAGCCTCTCCCTAGGGTAGAGACGATCTATATAGGAGGCGGAACCCCATCCCTTCTCAATGAAAGTCAATTGGAGCGATTATTTTCCCTATTGGCACGCTACTTCCCTATTAGGACTCCGAACCATGAAATTTCGTTGGAAACAAATCCGGGGACACTTACACCCTCCAAATTGGAAATCATAAAAGCCGGAGGAGTGAACCGGATCAGCATAGGGGTCCAAACCTTTCACGATGCCATCTTGAAGCGCATCGGGAGGAACCACACCGCCAAAGAGGCAATCCATGCCGTTTACATGGTAGAGAAAGCCGGTTTTAATAATATCAACATCGACCTCATGTACGGGTTGCCGGGGCAGGAAATGGACCATTTACTGAGCGATTTGGACCAGGTTTCCCAACTGCCGCTAACCCATCTGTCTGCCTATAACCTTAAAGTGGAGGAGAATACCCACTTTGGCCGCTGGCAACGGGAAGGTTCCCTTCTACTTCCCGGGGAAGAGTTAGAAGCTGAAATGTACGAACGGATCATCGAGAAGTTGTCTTCGATCGGTTTAGAACAGTATGAGTTAAGTAATTTTGCAAGACCCGGTTTTCGCTCCCAACATAATTTGGGGTATTGGCTAAATCACCGTTTTTACGGATTTGGCGCCGGAGCTTGGGGCTACCTGGGAAGAGAACGCTATGGGAACATGAGGGCACTCATACCCTATATTCGCCATTCTATTAAGGGTCTTCCTCGGGAGGAGATCCTTCCCGTCACGGAACAAGAGGAAATGGAGGAGATGATGTTCCTCGGTCTAAGATTAACGGAGGGAATCTCGGATTCCCGATTTAGGGAACGTTGGAACGTGTCGATGAACCAGATCTATGGTGTACAAATTGAGGAATTAACGAATAAGGGGTTATTGGAAAAAAAAGAGGACCGCATCCGTCTTACTCCTATGGGTCGCTTCCTTAGCAACGAGGTTTTTGTCGCCTTTTTGCAAGAAAAATAATGAGGACAATTGACAAAACGGATTACAATTGATATTTTTTTTATGTATAGTTTAGCACTCGTTCATGAAGAGTGCTAACAGCAGGTGGTGAGAAAATGCTTTCTGAACGGAAAAAAGCGATCCTCCAAGCGATCGTAGAAAATTACATCCGTGATGCCGAGCCTGTCGGGTCGAGGAAGATCGCCAAACAGGCAGATATACCCTTTAGTCCCGCAACCATCCGGAATGAGATGTCTGATCTGGAAGAGATGGGTTTCTTGGTGCAACCCCATGCGTCTGCCGGTAGAATCCCTTCCCAAAAGGGATATCGCTACTATGTGGATCATATGATGCAACCCCAAGAAATAAAAGCGGAAGAACTGGAGAACATTCGTGTTTTATTCCAGAAACACTACCTCGAATTTGACCAGGCCATCCGCCAAACGGCCCATATCCTTTCAGAGCTTACCCATTATACCGTCATTGTATTGGGCCCGGAGATTTTCCAGACTCAACTGCGGTATTTGCAGATCATCCCGTTAGAAGGTAGAAAAGCGGTAGCCATCTTGGTTACCGATACGGGAAAAGTGGAGAACCGTCTCGTAGATATCCCGGAGTCCGTTTCCACGGAACAGATTGAGAGATTGGTACAGATGGTGAATGAACGCTTGAGGGGAACTACGATTGCGGAGTTACAGGCAAAGCTCTTTACCGAGTTTGCCGACGCGATGAAGCGGAACTTAACTCATTATGAGGAGATTCAACGTCTCATTAGCCAGTTGCTCATTCCGAAACAAGAAGATCGACTCATTTTAGAGGGGAAATCACAAATTTTGACTCAACCGGAGTTTCGCGATGTGGATAAAGTGCGAAACCTCTTGGAACTTCTCGACGAGGACGAGAAGGTGATCCGACTCTTCCATGGGAAGGGTAAAGGAGTTTTAGTAAGAATTGGCAAAGAGAACAATCACGAAAGTATAGAAGATTGTAGTATTGTAAGTGCCACCTATGAAGCGGGCAACAACGCGGTGGGGACCATCGGAATTTTGGGGCCTGTTCGCATGGATTATAGCCGTGTAATGGGTATTCTAAAGATAATCAGCCTCGAACTTTCAGATGTTTTTAGCCGCTTTTATAAATCAGGATAAGGAGAGGGCTTTTATCCCTATCCTGTGATATGAAGGATAAAGAGGTGAAATCGTTGGAGAGAAAAGATAAAACGGAAGTTGAAGGGAAGGAGCAACAACATGAACCTACCGGGGTGGAGGAGATCGATCCTTCCACCGACGAGGGGAATCCTTCATTCACGGATCGTGATGAAGGTCATACCTTGGAAGAAGGAGAAATTCATTCCTTGCAAGTTCAGTTGGAGGAAGAAAGGAAAAAGGCGGAGGATTACTATCAAAAGTACCTTCGCAGTCAAGCCGATTTTGACAATTACCGCAAGAGGATGATGAAAGAGAGAGAAGAATTAACCAAGTATGGGGTGAAGCCTCTTCTCGAGAAATTGCTCCCTGCCGTCGATAATCTGGAAAGGGCAATACAATCGGCCAAAACGGAAGAAAACGGCAATCTCGAGTCCTTTATTCAAGGTGTTGAGATGGTTTACCGGCAGATTATGGATGCGATGAAAGCAGAAGGGGCGGTTCCCTTGGAGACCGTCGGTAAGCCCTTTGATCCTTACTTTCACCAGGCGATCATGCAGGTGGAAACGGGGGAAGAGAAGGGAATTGTTGTAGAAGAGTTTCAAAAAGGGTATATGCTAAAGGATAAATTGATTCGACCTGCGATGGTCAAGGTATCTTCCTAAATGACGGGAGAACCTACATAAGTAAGGAGGCAAAATAAAATGAGCAAAGTGATCGGTATTGACCTTGGAACCACAAACTCTTGTGTAGCCATTTTAGAAGGAGGAGACCCTGTTGTTATCCCGAATGCGGAAGGAAACCGTACCACACCTTCCGTGGTTGCTTTTAAGCCGGATGGGGAGAGGCTTGTAGGTGAGGTGGCTAAACGGCAGGCGATCACGAATCCGGATCGGACCGTCATCTCGATTAAACGGCATATGGGTACGAACCATAAGGTGACCATCGATGGTAAATCGTACACTCCCCAAGAGATTTCGGCCATGATCCTGCAAAAATTAAAAGCCGATGCGGAGAGCTATCTGGGAGAGAAGATTGATAAAGCCGTCATCACGGTCCCTGCTTATTTTAACGATAGCCAGAGACAGGCTACGAAAGATGCCGGGAAGATCGCCGGACTTGAAGTTCTCCGCATTGTGAACGAACCTACGGCAGCCGCCCTTGCATACGGGTTAGATAAGAGCGGAGATCATACCATTCTCGTCTATGACCTTGGTGGTGGGACCTTCGATGTGTCGATCCTGGAGATCGGCGACGGCATTTTTGAGGTGAAAGCTACCAGCGGAGATAACCATCTGGGGGGAGATGATTTCGACCAGGTGATTATCGATTATCTCATTGAGCAATTTAAAAAGGAAAACGGCATTGACCTCAGCAAAGACCGAATGGCCTTGCAACGGCTGAAAGATGCCGCCGAGAAGGCGAAGAAAGATTTGTCCTCCGTTCTTACCACCACCATCTCCCTTCCCTTTATTTCGGCGGATGCGACGGGACCAAAACACCTGGAAGTTACGTTGACACGGGCGAAATTTGAAGAATTAACTCGGCATTTGGTGGAACGTACCATTGGGCCGACCCGCAGGGCTTTAGAGGATGCCGGCCTTACGCCGAATCAGATCGATAAGGTGATTCTCGTCGGTGGATCGACCCGTATTCCGGCCGTCCAAGAGGCGATTAAAAACTTAATCGGCAAGGAGCCCTATAAAGGGGTAAACCCTGATGAAGTGGTGGCGATGGGAGCGGCGGTACAGGCAGGGGTTCTTACGGGGGATGTCAAGGATGTCGTCCTTTTGGATGTGACGCCTCTTTCCTTGGGGATCGAGACCCTTGGCGGTGTGTTCACCAAACTGATCGATCGGAACACCACCATTCCCACCAGTAAATCGCAAATTTTCTCCACCGCCGCGGATAACCAAACCTCTGTGGAGATCCATGTTTTGCAAGGGGAACGCCCGATGGCAAAAGATAATAAAACCTTAGGCCGCTTCATCCTCTCCGATATTCCTCCTGCGCCTCGGGGGATCCCACAGATTGAGGTTAAATTTGATATTGACGCCAATGGAATCGTCCATGTGTCGGCGAAGGATCTGGGGACAGGCAAAGAACAGCACATTACCATTACTTCTTCAAGTGGACTTACGGATGAGGAAATTGAACGAATGGTAAAAGAGGCAGAGGCCAATGCAGAAGCGGACCGGAAGAAGAAAGAGCAGGCTGAACTCAAAAACGAGTCGGATCAGCTGATTTACACGACGGAAAAAACGCTAAAAGACCTGGGGGATAAAGTAGACCAAGCTGAGAAAGATAAGGCGAATGCCGCGATCGAATCCCTGAAAAAAGCGTTGGAGAAAGGTGAAGTGGAAGAGATCCGGAAGGAAAAAGAAAACCTCACACAAGTGGTTCAGCAGCTTTCCGTAAAGCTTTATGAAAAGGTAGCCCAACAGCAACAGAATGCTTCCGCAGAAAATGAGGGGAAAGGGAAGAAAGAAAATGTGGTGGATGCGGAGTATGAAGAGGTAAAAGACGATAAGAAATAAAAATCTCTTCAATCCTTTTGCATCATGGAAAAAGTCAAAGCTCTCATCAGCTTTGACTTTTTATACATTGAAATGCCAAGTTATGATATGATAACGGAGGGAAATTCGGCCTTTGGAGTGTGAAGGATGAGCAAACGGGATTATTATGAGGTGTTGGGTCTAAATCGGGGAGCATCGGCGGAGGAGATTAAAAAAGCATATCGGAAATTGGCACGGCAATATCACCCGGATGTGAATAAAGCCCCCGATGCGGAAGAGAAATTTAAAGAGATAAAAGAAGCTTATGAAGTCTTAAGCGATCCCCAGAAGAAAGCGTCTTATGATCAGTTTGGCCATGCCGGAGTCAATCAGGGGGCAGGAGCCGGCGGGGCAGGAGCCGGAGGATTCGATCCTTCTGATTTTGGCGGCTTCGGCGACATTTTCGATATGTTTTTCGGCGGTGGGGGGAGAAGGAGGAATCCGAACGCTCCCCGCCAAGGTGCCGATTTACAATATTCGTTGACGATCGAATTTGAAGAAGCTTATTTTGGCGCGAATAAGGAGATCCGCATCCCGAAAGAAGAAATTTGTCCGGAATGCCATGGAAGCGGCGCGAAACCGGGGACAACACCGGAAACTTGTTCCTTCTGTCGTGGGACGGGAGAAGAAGAAACGGTACAGCAGACCCCCTTTGGCCGTATTGTAAATCGCAGAACCTGTCATGTATGTCACGGCAAGGGGAAAATCATTAGAGAAAAATGTCCGAGATGCCAAGGAAGCGGGCGCATCCGGCAGACAAAGACCATCTCCGTAACCATTCCGGCAGGTATAGATGACGGGAGCCAGCTTCGGATCTCGGGGGAAGGAGAGCCCGGAATCAATGGGGGACCTCCTGGAGATCTCTATATTCTGCTCAGGGTGAAATCTCATTCCTTCTTTGAAAGGGAGGGAGATGACCTCTATTGCGAGGTTCCCATCAACTTCGCCCAAGCAGCCCTTGGTGCAGAGATCGAGGTTCCCACCATGGGAGGAAAGGTTCATCTTAAAATTCCTGCAGGGACGCAATCAGGCACCTTTTTCCGGCTGAAAGGGAAGGGTTTTCCGCGCCTGAGGGGAAACGGACAAGGCGACCAGCATGTCCGTGTGATTGTCGTAACCCCGAAGCATCTCACCGAACGGCAGAAGGAGCTTTTGCGGGAAATCTTTGCAGAAGAGCTCCCTCTTCACCAAGATACTTTTTTTGATAAAATGAAAAAGGCGTTTCGTGGGGAGTAGGCACTCCATTCATAGGTTCGTCTTAAGGAGAGATGCGGATGAAATGGTCTGAGATCAGTATTCATACCACCCAGGAAGCAATTGAAGCGGTAGCCAACATTCTCCATGAATCCGGAGCAAGCGGCGTGGTGATCGAAGATCCTCAAGATCTAACCCGAAAATGGGAAGACCAATACGGAGAGATCTATGAACTGAATCCTGCCGATTATCCGGAAGAAGGGGTGATCGTAAAAGCATATTTACCTGTAAACAGCTTTCTGGGGGAGACGGTGGAAGAGATCAAACAAGCATTAAATAACCTCGCTCTCTATGATATCGATCTCGGCCATGGTACCGTTCGCCTCTCGGAAGTCCATGAAGAAGAATGGGCAACGGCATGGAAGAAGTATTATAAGCCGATGCGTATTTCCGACCGCATTGTGATCACCCCAACTTGGGAGGAATATGTACAGGAATCTGAGCATGAAGTGGTAATCGAGCTGGATCCCGGCATGGCATTTGGCACCGGCACTCATCCCACAACCGTTCTTTGTATTCAGGCTTTGGAGGATTATGTAAAACCAGGATTTTCTCTCTTTGATGTCGGTTGCGGAACGGGGGTTTTGGGCATCGCTGCTGCCAAGTTGGGTGCCGGAAAGGTGTTGGCTTTAGACCTTGATGAAATGGCCGTCGAGATCGCCCGCATTAATGTCAAGTTAAATGGGGTTTCTGAACAAGTGCAGGTGAAGCGAAATAATCTCTTGGATGGGATTGTGGAAAAGGCGGATCTCATTGTGGCCAACATCCTGGCCGAAGTGATCCTCCGTTTCACTGCGGAGGCATATGACCATTTGAAGAAGGATGGGTATTTTATCGCTTCAGGGATTATTCAGACGAAGGAACCGATGGTCCGGCAAGCGTTGCAAGAGGCAGGATTCCACGTGGTGGAGGCACGGAAGATGGAAGATTGGTATGCGATCATCGCCAGGAAGGCGGTGTAGGGTTGCAGCGGTATCTCTTGTCTAAGGAGAAGATTATAGAAGAAAAGATCATTTTTACAGAAGAGGATCTTCATCATATTCTCCATGTGATGCGCTTCCAGGTGGGAGACAAGGTGATTGTGGGAGATGGCCAGGAGAGAGCTTATTTGGTCGAGCTTACCTCCCTTTCTCCAAAAAAGGGAGAAGGGATCATCTTGGAGCCTCTTTATGAAGAGAGGGAGCTGCCCGTTAAAGTAACCCTCGCCCAAGGACTGGCCAAAGGAGAAAAGATGGACTGGATCATCCAGAAGTCTACGGAGTTGGGGGTCTTTGCTATTCTTCCCTTTACTTCATCCCGGACGATTGTGAAACTGGATAAAACGAAAGAACAGGAACGCATTCTTCGCTGGCAAAGGATCGCGAAGGAGGCAGCCGAACAGTGTCATCGTACCCATCTTCCCCAGATTCTCCCACCTGTTCCCTATGAGAAACTACTTCAAATGGCTCAGGGGTATGATTTTTCTTTCATACCTTATGAGAAAGAAGGGAGCCGTTCTCTTTTTCCTTTTGTGGAGAGAATTCCGGTCAATCGCCGTATTCTGGTCGTCATCGGACCGGAAGGGGGCTTCTCCGAAGAGGAGGTTCAAAGAGCAGAAAAAGCAGGAATCTATCCTGTCTCTTTGGGGAAACGCATCTTGCGGACAGAGACGGCTGCCATTGTGGCCCTTTCCGTCTTTGTGCACCACTATGAAAGATCCTTTAACGAAACAGAGAAGGGTTGATTGGGGGAAGGATCATGTGCGGACGTTTTACCCTCTATACAGAGTTTTTAAAATTAATCGAACGCTTTGAGGTCGAATTTTTTCTTGGAGAGATCTCCCAAAGCTACGCTCCCCGTTATAATATTGCTCCTACACAGCGGATCCTGGCAGTAACCGAAGAAGGAGGGAAGAGAATTCTTCGCACTTTTCGTTGGGGGCTTATTCCGTTCTGGGCTAAGGAGGCGTCCATGGGAAACTCCTTCATTAATGCCCGTATTGAGTCGGTACTTACCAAGAACAGCTTTAAACAGAGCTTTGTAAAACGCCGATGCCTCATTCTTGCCGACGGGTTCTATGAATGGAAGAGAGAAGGGAGGAGGAAAATCCCTTATTATTTTTTTCTTCCGAGCAGGGAACCCTTTGCCATGGCCGGTCTTTGGGACCGGTGGCAGGCTCCTTCCGGTGAAGAGATCTTTAGCTGCACCATCATCACGAGAGAGGCTGCTGAAGAAATCCGCCCCATCCATGATCGAATGCCTCTCATTTTGCCAAAAGGGGAAGAAGAGACTTGGCTAGATCCTGCCTCTCACGCACTTACCCCTTCACAATTGCAAGCACGATTTGCCTCTTTAAGAACATTGCCTCTCCAAGCTCACCCCGTCTCCACTCTTGTCAACTCTCCGCAAAACGAATCTCCCCAATGCATAATTCCGTCAGATTCTCAGGGAAGCTTGTTTTAGGAAGAATATTGAACCTCTCTTCTTTCTTTTTTTTTTGGCAGCTTACAAGGTTCATGGTATGATGAGAGTAAATGATCCTTACCTCCTTTTGATTAACTTTACATACCCAAATAAACGTATGACTTCAAAAATTTTATAGTCTTATGGGAAAACAGGCGGGTGGCAGGAGCCGGAAATGGTGGTAAATGAGAGTTGAAAAGGTTTTCAATTTTCGAAAGATGGAAGGAGTAAAAATCATGTTTTGGATGGCGATGGGAATCGGAATCTTATTAGGCCTTAGACATGCTTTAGATGCGGATCATGTGGTTGCGGTTTCTACCATGGCTCTAGAAGAAAGGAATCTGTTACGCGGAGGCTGGATTGGATTTTGTTGGGGGGTAGGGCATGCGTTGGTACTCTTTCTATTCGGAGGGGCATTGATTCTGTCGGGCATTCGATTGCCGGAAGTGGTCGGCCGATGGCTAGAGGGAGGAGTGGGTGTCATGCTGATCCTCATCGCACTAGGATCGTGGAGGAGGATGAGGCGTTCGAAGCTCCATATTCACGTCCATCAACATGACGGGGAAAGATACCATACGCATTTCCATGTTCATGACGATTCTCCAAGGCATTTGGAGAAGCACCATGGTTGGAAAGGGAGCCATTCTTTCCTTATCGGAACGGTTCATGGGTTAGCCGGTACCGGTGCGGTGATGGTGTTAACCATCGCGGCCGTATCGGATCCTATACAACGGATTGCCTATTTGGCTAGTTTCGGTTTAGGAACCATTTTAAGCATGACCCTCTTTTCTCTTAGTTTAACCCTGATTACCAAACTCTTAAATCGACAATCTTTTCGATTTAGCCATGTTCTTCCCATGGGTGCAGCCGTGTTAAGTGCGGTGATCGGAGTGATGATTATCGTGGAGAGCATGTTGGGATGAGGAGAAGTATAGTTGGTCTTGAATGAACAATAGATGTAAATGTTTATTTTAAATATTGTAAGAAAACATGACATATGATAGATTAATATTGTTCTCTATTATCTCTTTCATCATGATCGCCGTTTTATTGGTGGAACAGAAGCTTGATTTTGTTGGAAAAATTGCGGATCGTTTTTATGTGATGGAGAAAGGAATGATCGTCTCGTCGGGAGATATTGAGGAGATGAATGATCAATTAATCCTTCAATATCTCGCGGTATAGTGAAATAGTTAGGGAAGAGCAGGGGGGATCGCATATGCATTTATCACCGAAAGAGAGGGATAAGTTGCTCATTTATTTGGCGGCAAACCTGGCCCGTGAGCGGAAAAACAGAGGTTTGAAACTAAATTATCCGGAGGCGGTGGCGATCATCACTTCGGAGCTTATGGAAGGGGCTCGAGAGGGAAAATCCGTTACGGAGCTGATGAGCTACGGAACCAAAATCTTGAGGAAAGCGGACTGCATGGAGGGAGTGCCGGAGATGATTGAAGAGATTCAGGTGGAGGCCACTTTTCCTGACGGGACGAAATTGGTCACGGTGCATCAGCCGATTCGCTTCTAAATATAAGTTAAGACTTCTTTCCTTAAAGAACACTTTTTGGGGTTAAGGTTGGTACTTTTCGCCACCATCTTTTTTGGTAATTTCGATGATTCCACGCGTTCATTCATGAGATTTGTACGAAAGATAAAACCATCCGTCTTCATGGGGATCAAATCTCTAGAACCCTCTAGAGATCTTCCACCTGTGAAGGCGTGCGCGGCTTCGGTACGGTAAAACGCTATTTGACAAGGGAGGATGAGGGATGAAACCGGGAGAAATTCTTCTACGTTCTGAACCCATCATGATCAATGAAGGACGGGAGAGCCGAATCTTGGAAGTGGTGAATGCCGGGGATCGCCCCATCCAGGTGGGATCTCATTTCCATTTCTTTGAAGTCAATCGCTATCTTCAATTTGACCGGGAGAAGGCGTTCGGATACCGCTTGGACATTCCCTCGGGGACGACCATCCGCTTCGAACCGGGAGAACGGAAGGAGGTTCCCCTCACCGCTTTTCCTAAAGGGGGAATCGTGATGGGATTCAATGGCTTAACCGACGGAGAAATCACTGAAGAAAGGAAAGAAAGGGCGATCGCCAATGCGATGGAGAAGGGGTTTAAAGGGGTGAACCCGGCGTGACGCAGAGGATTCCGAGGGAAGTATACGCCTCCATGTATGGGCCTACGGTGGGAGATCGGGTTCGTTTGGCCGATACGGATTTGATCATCGAAATTGAGAAGGATTTTACCGTTTACGGAGATGAGGCGAAGTTTGGTGGCGGGAAGGTGCTCCGAGACGGCATGGGACAGAACAGCCGTCTTACCCGCAGTGAAGGCGTGGTTGATCTTTTGATCACCAATGCGATCATTTTAGATCATTGGGGGATTGTGAAAGCGGATATCGGGGTGAAAGATGGAAGAATCGTGGGAATTGGAAAGGGAGGAAATCCGGATACCATGGAGGGGGTCCATGAATCCCTCGTGGTGGGGGCTTCGACCGAGGTGATCGCCGGGGAGGGACTCATCGTGACGGCAGGAGGAATTGATGCGCATATCCATTTCATCAGTCCCCAACAGGTGGAAGAGGCCATCACCTCCGGCATTACCACCATGATTGGCGGTGGGACCGGTCCAGCCACCGGGACTAATGCGACCACCTGTACCCCCGGTTCATGGAACCTCGCACGGATGTTACAGGCGGCGGAGGGATTTCCGGTAAACATCGGCTATCTCGGCAAGGGGAACTGCTCCACCCTCCCTCCGTTGAGAGAACAGGTGGAGGCAGGGGCGATCGGTCTTAAACTTCATGAGGACTGGGGAAGCACGCCGGCGGCGATTGATGCATGTCTTAAGGTGGCCGACGAATATGATGTCCAGGTGGCGATTCACACCGATACCTTAAATGAGGCAGGCTTTGTGGAATCTACGCTGGAAGCAATTGCCGGAAGGACGATCCATACCTATCACACGGAAGGGGCAGGAGGGGGGCATGCTCCGGATATTCTCCGGGTAGCCGGGGAGTTGAACATTCTTCCCTCATCCACGAATCCGACGCGTCCTTTTACCCAGAATACCATCGATGAACATTTGGATATGTTGATGGTTTGCCACCATTTGGATCGCCGTGTTCCCGAGGATGTGGCATTTGCCGACTCCCGCATCCGTCCGCAAACCATTGCAGCCGAAGATGTGCTCCATGATCTGGGGGTGCTCAGCATGATCTCTTCCGATTCCCAGGCGATGGGAAGGGTGGGCGAGGTGATCATCAGGACTTGGCAGACGGCAGATAAGATGAAGAGGCAACGGGGGCGTCTCCCAGAAGAGACGGGGGAGAATGACAACGTCCGGGCGAAAAGGTATATCGCAAAATATACCGTCAATCCTGCCATCACCCATGGCATTTCCGAATTTGTGGGCTCCATTGAAAACGGAAAGTGGGCGGATCTCGTTTTGTGGAAACCGGCTTTTTTCGGCGTGAAACCGGAGATGGTGATTAAGGGGGGGATGATCGCCTATGCCCAGATGGGGGATCCCAATGCTTCGATTCCTACCCCGCAACCGGTCTATCCACGGCCCATGTTCGGTTCTTTTGGGAGGGCCCTCTCCGAAACCTCCCTTACCTTTGTCTCACAGGCGGCCTATGCAAAAGGGATTGGGAATCTCCTCCATTTACAAAAGAGAGTTGTTCCTGTAAAAGGTTGCCGCAACCTCTCGAAGAAAGATCTGATTCATAACGACAAAACCCCTACCATCCAAGTGGATCCGGAGACGTATACCGTCCGTGTGGACGGGGAGATCATCACCTGTGAACCGGTGAAAGAGCTTCCCATGGCGCAGCGGTATTTCCTATTTTAATTGGTGGTATTGAAAAAGGTAAACCCTACCTTTTTTCGGGCGAAAAAACTTGAACATGATCAAGGGAATCCATAACCAAAATATTGTAAAAATCACATTTCCGAATGTTCAGTTCACAGAAAACCCAGAGATAGAGGGAGGAGGGGAGTAGGAATGCTGATTACGAAGGTGTTGGGCAATGTGAAGGAGACACCGGCTATAGAGTTGGAACAAGTAGAGTGGGAAAGAGTTTTTCTTCATTGGGAGGAATTGGAGAAACGAATTTTGCGGGTTCGTTCGGATCGAGGGAGAGAAATCGGGATACGTCTGGAAACGGAAAAGCGTTTGGAGGAAGGGGACATTCTTTTCAAGGAAGGGAATTTTTGGGGAACAATCTCCCTTCTTCCTTCGAAAGTGATCGTCATCGAACCCAGGGATCAGATGGAAATGATCCGTTTAGCCTATGAGGTGGGAAACCGGCATCTCCCCCTGGAAATCCGGATGCCGTTTTTGATCATCCTCCATGATGAACCGTCGGTAGAACTTTTACGACGACTGAACATTCCCTTTACCATCGAGGAACAACCTTTTCGCCCCATCCCCCAAAAAGCCCATTCCCACCGGAAAGAAAACCGGCAAACCCAGGAGCGGCATCTTCCTCCGTTTCCCCGGTAAAAGATGGAAGCGGAAGAACGGAGGAGTCGATAGGAATGTCCTGTTCCCTTCTGCATTTCCTGCAATTGAACGATAGCCAATGGCCGATTGGGGGATTTTCCCATTCGTTTGGATTAGAAACTTATATTCAGGAAGGATATGTTTACGATGCGGAGAGCCTAAAAAAATGGGTTTTATCTTATCTCTTCCATTCCGTGGCTCCGATTGATGGGATTCCTGTAAAATGGGCATGGGAAGCATCAAAAGCCCAAGATGCAGATTCACTCTTGGCTGTGAATGAGCGATTGACGGCCATAAAGCTCCCCCGGGAAGGGAGAGAAGCTTCTTTAAAGTTGGGGAATCGTTTTGCCGTTCTGGCTGCCAAGACATTTGAAATGACTTACCCCTGGGGAGAGATGCCGGTTCATCCGGCCCCCCTCTATGGTTGGACAGCCTACCGTCTTGGTATGGAGAAGGAGGAGACCCTCCTAGGGTTTTTCTATAATCAGAGCGTCGTCATGGTGAATAATGGGGTACGGGCGATTCCGCTGGGCCCATTGGATGGACAAAGAATCCTTCACGTGCTAAAAACCGATCTGATCCAACTTGTCCGGCGGGTGATGGAGGGAGAGATCTCCTTCGGTAATTCTTCCCCACTCTATGAGATCATGGCCATGAAGCATGAGCAGCTATATAGCCGCCTTTTTATGTCATGATTTCTTATCTACAGCGGAAGGGAGAACTTGGGAGGATTTCTATCCTTAGGAGGAACAAATTCTGAGGAACAAATTATGAGGAACCAATTCGAATCATGATTTTTGGTTCATCGGATGACAATCGTTGAATAGGAAGGAGTGAAAAAGATTGGGAGCGGTTCGCATCGGCGTGGCAGGTCCCGTCGGTTCCGGTAAAACGGCATTGATTGAGAAATTAACCCGCCACATGGCGAATGAGTATAGTCTTGGGGTGGTAACCAATGACATCTATACAAAAGAAGATGCCCTTTTTTTAGTAAGAAACGGGATCTTACCGGAGGAGAGGATTATTGGGGTGGAAACGGGAGGATGTCCCCATACGGCGATTCGGGAAGATGTTTCCATGAACCAAGAGGCGGTTGAGACGCTTCTCTCCCGTTTTCCGGACATCGAAATTCTTTTTATCGAAAGCGGTGGAGATAATCTGGCCGCCACCTTTAGTCCTGAGTTGGTCGATGCTTTTATCTATGTGATCGATGTGTCGGAAGGGGATAAGATTCCTCGTAAAGGAGGGCCAGGAATCACCCGTTCTGATCTATTGGTCATTAACAAAATCGACCTTGCTCCCTATGTGGGAGCCGATTTGTCGGTGATGAAAAGGGACACGGAACGAATGCGGGGGGATCGACCTTATATCATGACCAATCTGATGAAAGAAGTGGGCCTTCAAGAGATTATCGGTTGGATTAAGCGCCATGTTTTGCTGGAGGATTTGAGGTCATGATAAGCGCTATGACGGGTTCCTCCATGAAGGGTAGGATCGAAGCTACGGTCGAGTTGGTGGATGGAATTTCAACGGTAACGGAGGCGTATTGGCAAGCTCCCCTGAAGTTATCCCGCCCTTTCAACAGGAATGGAGCCGTTCACCTGATCGGGATGGATGCGTGTGCCGGGATGCTGGATGGGGATGAGCAAATCTTTCAGTTTACGGTGGGTGAGGGAGCCCGCCTTCTTTTTACCACCCAATCGGCCACGAAAATCCATCCCTCCTTGGGAAAAGGGGTTAGGCAATACGTGAAGATTTTTGTAAGTCGTGGAGGTGCATTTCAATTTTTTCCGGAAGGGAATATCCCGTTTCATGGTTCGATTTTTAATGGGCAAGCACACATAGAATTGGAGGAAGGTGCGAAACTGGCTTATCTTGAACTATGGTCTGCGGGAAGAATAGGAAGCGGGGAAGCTTTTCAGTTTCAATCATGGAAGCAAAATGTGGAGATCTACCAAGGGGGAAAGTTCATTCTTTGGGAAAAGAGCGATTGGAATCCAGGGAGAGAGTCCTTTACCGATCTTTTTCACTTTGGCTCTTATACCCAACTTGGCACCCTTTATCTGATCAGAGAGGGATTGGGGCAAAAGGAGGCGGACTCTATCGCCCCGTCCCTCTCTCGTCCCCCCGAGAGGATCGGAGGGGTTACACTTCTTCCTTACGGTGCCGGGTTGGGTGTAAAGGTCCTGGGAGTAAGACGAATGGAACTTCGCAGCCTCTTACTGGAAATCGGGGAGACCTACTTCTGAGTTTTTCGGGAGCAACCGATTGAGTTTTTCGGGAGCAACCGATGAAGAGTTGGGACACTTGGCTAATTCATCCAATGGTCCGCCCAGGCTTGGATCGCTTCAATGATCGGTTCTAAATCTCTTCCTTTTGTCGTGAGTACATATTCGATGCGCACAGGGGTTTCTGGATAGACGCGTCGTTCCAGAATACCGGATAACTCCAGTTCCTTCATGCGATCGGAGAGCATCTTATCGCTCATCTGGGGGATTTGTTCCTTGATCTCTTTGAATCGTTTCGGCCCGTGAAGAAGAACACGGATAATAAGTCCTGTCCACTTTTTTCCTAGGATCTCTATGGCCGCTTCGTATTTCGGACACATATGCGAGTAATCCATGGCATTCACTCCTCCGCTCATTGTCTATTGTATCACAAAGATGGACGATTCTTTTTATTTTTGTTTGCTGTAAACACTGCTTTTATCTGTCAAACGATGGCTGCACATCGGGGTGATCAACCTCAGCCTGTCCATGATGTGACCCCAGATCCACAAAGGCGACACCCAGCATTTATAAGCGGGGATCGTTCACTCTTGTTTTTAAGGTGGATGAAGAGTATACTGGTAATTAAGTTCATAGCGCGATTGCACTACTAGGGGTGCCGTTTTGCGGCTGAGAGAAGGAGACCCTTCAACCCTTTGGACCTGATCCGGGTAATACCGGCGTAGGAAAGTAGGAAGCGTTCCTGCCGTAGACAGGGAATGGAGGAGTAAACAGGTCCAATTCATGGATCTGTTTTTTTATTTGAAAAGAAAAAGAGGGGAGAGCTGCGCAATGATTGAGTTAAAGGAAGTAGGAGAATTGCTGGAAAAAATCAGAAAGGAGAGGCCTCTCATCCACAATTTGACCAATACGGTGGTGACCAATTTTACGGCCAATGGGCTCCTCGCATTGGGGGCTTCCCCTGTAATGGCGGATGCCGAGGAGGAAGCGGCCGATATGGCGAAGGTGGCCGACGGGGTGCTCCTCAATTTAGGGACCATTTATCCCAGGATCGTGAACGCTATGGTGGAAGCCGGCAAATCGGCCAACCGCCGTGGCATTCCCGTCGTCATGGACCCGGTGGGGTTGGGGGCCACCCCATACCGTCTACAAGTCTTCAAAGAGATCCTTCAACAGGTGAGAGTGGATATTCTCCGGGGGAATGCCGCTGAGATGGCCAATGCCGTCGGTGAGGTTCTGACCATTAAAGGGGTGGATGCGGAAGAGATCTCCAGGGAGGAGAAGGTTCGAATCGCGGAAAGAGTGGCCCGGGAATTGGGTACGGTTGCCGTTGTGACGGGGAGGGAAGATGTGGCATCGAATGGAAAAGAAACCTATGTGATTGATAATGGTCATCCTCTCCTCACACGGGTGACGGGGACCGGTTGCCTCCTAGGCTCCGTCATCGCAGCTTTTGCGGCGGTGGAAGAAGATCTGCTAAAAGCTGCGGTTTCGGCGTTGGTGGTCTATGGAGTGGCTGCGGAGAGAGCAATGGAAGAAATCGGGGAGGAAAGGCCGGGACGGTTCCAAATCGCTTTTCTCGACCGGCTCGCTCTCCTGTCGGGAATAGAGGTGCTTACGTATGGAAAAGTGGCCCGTTTATAAAGCTTTAACCATTGCCGGCTCCGACAGCGGCGGCGGGGCCGGTATTCAAGCGGATCTGAAAACGTTTCAGGAGCTGGAAGTCTTCGGCATGACCGCCGTAACAGCCGTCACCTCTCAAAATACGCTTGGGGTGAAAGGGGTATATCCGGTTGAGACCGCAGGGATTCTGGAGCAGATCGATGCGATTGCCACCGATATTGGCGTGGATGCCTTAAAGACGGGAATGCTGTTTAGCGCGGAGATCATCGAAGCCGTAAGCGAACGGATTGCTCACTATGGATGGAGGAAGCTGGTGGTGGATCCGGTCATGGTGGCAAAAGGAGGGACTCCTCTCCTGAAAGAGAGCGCCATAAAGGTTCTGAAGGAAAAGTTAATCCCTCTTGCTCTCCTGGTTACTCCCAATCTTCCCGAAGCAGAGGTATTGGTAGGGAAAAAGATTACAACGGAAGAAGAAAAGCGGGAAGCGGCGAAAGAGATTCTTAAGATGGGCGCGGGAAGTGTTGTGATCAAAGGGGGGCATGAGGGAGGAGAATGGGCGATTGATCTCTTCTATGATGGGGAAGAATTTCTTCAGTTGGGGAAACCGCGGATACCTACGGAAAATACCCATGGCACAGGGTGTACCTTTTCTGCGGCGATTACGGCGGAATTGGCAAAGGGAAAAGGTCTACGAGAAGCGATAGAAACGGGAAAGGAATTTGTCCATCAGGCAATTCTCCATTCCCTAAAGATCGGCGGGGGGCATGGCCCTACCAATCACTGGGCTTATCAACGTTTCATCATCCATAGAACAGATGAGTTACCAGTAGCAAGGAGTGATGTGCTCGAAGAATGTGGGCTTGGCCTGGATCGGATGACGCCACGGCAGAATCGTTGCTTTCATAAGCAGGATGGGAAGGAGATAACCGGACAAATGGAAGAGCGGAGGAGAATACGATGATCGAGACATTGGGGATGAAAGAGAGTTTGCTTCTTTATTTCATCATGGGAAGCCATAATACCCCCCATGATCCTCTCTGGGTGTTGCAGGAGGCGATCCAAGGAGGGATTACCTGTTTTCAGTTTCGGGAGAAAGGGGAGAAGGCTGCACGAGGAGCGGAAAAGGTGGAATGGGCAAGGGCGTTGCAGGAGATTTGTCGTGCCTATCGCATTCCCTTTCTGGTGGATGATGAGGTGGATCTGGCCCTTTTCCTCGATGCGGAGGGGGTCCATATCGGCCAGGAGGATGGAGAGATTGAAGAAGTAAGGAGAAAAATCGGGGACCATAAGATTCTGGGAGTTTCTATCCATACGGTGGAAGAGGCACATATCGCGCAAGAAAAGGGGGCCGATTACCTGGGCGTTGGTCCCATCTATCCCACCTCATCGAAGAAAGATGCGAAAGAGCCGGTGGGCCCCGCCTTTATACGGGAGTTGCGGGATCAGGGGATTCATCTTCCTATTGTAGGGATTGGCGGGATCACGAGGGAAAATGCGGCGAGGATTACGGAGGCGGGGGCGGATGGAATCGCTTTGATCTCTGCGATTTGTCAAGCCCAAAACCCAAGGGAGGAGGCCGCTCTGCTGCGGAAAGAAGCAAAGTTGGGCATCTATAGGCGGATGGAGAGGTAGAAGGACGAGAGCGGTTCAATCCATATTGTGACGTTGCTTTTTCTATTCCCCTTCCCTATAATGATTCTATTATGGTATGAATGGAAGGGGGAATGGAGATGCCGACCGTTGCTTTTCATACCCTGGGATGTAAAGTGAATTTCTATGAAACAGAAGCGATCTGGCAATTGTTTAAGAATAAAGGATATACCCAAGTAGATTTTGAAGAAGAAGCCGATGTGTATGTGATCAACACCTGTACGGTGACCAATACAGGGGATAAAAAGAGCCGGCAGATGATCCGCCGTGCGATTCGCAAAAATCCCAATGCGGTGGTGGCGGTGACCGGTTGTTATGCCCAGACTTCGCCGGCCAAAGTGCTGGAGATTCCAGGGGTGGATATCGTCATTGGGACTCAGGGACGAGATCGACTCCTTGATTATGTGGAGGAATATAAGAATTCCCGCATGCCGATCAATGCAGTGGCAAATATCATGAAACAGAAGGAATTTGAGGAGCTAAGTGTCCCCACTTTCTCTGAGAAGACCAGGGCGTTCTTAAAGATCCAGGAAGGTTGCAACAATTTTTGCACGTTTTGCATTATTCCATGGGCGAAGGGTCTTTCCCGAAGCCGTCAACCGGAAAGTGTCCTTCAACAGGCCCGCACTCTCGCGGCCAATGGATATCGGGAAATTGTGCTCACAGGGATTCATACCGGAGGGTATGGGGAAGATTTGGAGGATTATTCCCTTCCCCGATTGCTGATGGACTTAAAAGAGATTGAAGGATTGCACCGCATCAGGATTAGCTCCATTGAGGCGAGTCAAATCGGTGAAGAGATGATTGAAGTTTTCCGAAATAACCCGAAAATGTGCCGCCACCTTCATATCCCGTTGCAAGCGGGGGATGATACGATCCTTAAGAGCATGCATCGGAAATATACAACCGCCCAGTATAAAGAAAAGATCGAAAAGATTAAAGAAGCGCTCCCCCATGTGGCCATCACCACCGATGTGATCGTCGGTTTTCCTGGGGAGACGGAGGAGATGTTTCAAAATACGTATGATTACATTCGGGAGATTGGTTTTGCTGAGCTCCACGTCTTCCCTTATTCGAAGCGGACGGGGACACCTGCCGCCCGCTTTCCGAATCAGGTGCCGGAAGAGGTAAAGAAGGAGCGGGTAGATCGTCTACTGGAGTTAAATCGAGAATTAACTCTGCGTTATGCCAAGAAATTCGAAGGGGAGGTTCTCGAAGTGATTCCGGAAGAGTATTATGATGGTGATCCGAAAAGCGGCAAAGTGGTTGGTTATTCCGATAATTATTTGCGCATTGCCTTCATGGGATCTAGGGATTTGTTCGGGAAAGTGTGCCGTGTCCGCCTCGATGAAGCGATGTCCGAGATCTGTGAGGGAACCTTTGCCAGGGTATTGGAGCCGGCTTCGGTGTAGAAAGCAGGGAATCGTAGAAACAGCCCCGCCGTCTGAGAATGTATGATAAGATGAAAAGCCCTTATGTTGCAGAAAGGGCTTTTCTTTTTTCTGCACCACGATCCCATCAATCTTCCAGGATATAGATGAAGTCGAACGGTTGATTAGGAAATCCTAAGGAGAAAAGGAGGTTGTTACACATGATTGAAATTCCATCCCGTTTGGAAGGGAAAACTTTCTTGCTTGATACACTGGAGGAGAAATTGAAACCGCTGGGTTTCACGATTGGAGGAAATTGGGATTATGATCAGGGGTTATTTGATTATAAGCTAGCCGGTGAAGCGGGGGGGTATCTTTTTTTGCGCATTCCGTTTAAAGCGGTGAAAGAACAGCTTGATTCGTATGGAACCGTGGTCGAAACCGGCACCCCTTTTTTATTGTCGCATAAGTTTAAAGCCGGACCGGATGATCGTTCCGAGATAGGTGTCTTAAGCGCTGCAATAAATCAATTTTCCGAACCGCAAGATCCGGATGCAGCGGTTCCGGAGAAGTATATCCCCGTTGGGCGGAGACTTGTCCATGATTTAGAACTAATTCTCCTTGAAGACTAGGGTGCCACGATCGACATTGGAATGTTATTCTCCTTTTATGTGTGGAAGAGTTATTCTTGGCGCATTGAATACCATCTCCGTAGAAAAGATGTTGTGTGTGGTGGATAGGATAGAGTAAGATAAGTGGGGAATGTACGAAAGATGGGGAGGAAGGAAGATGGCTGAAGTGGCTGCAGGAGGGATCGTTTACCGCCGCCAAGGGGGAGGGACCGAAATTCTCATGATTGAAGATCGCTTTGGGCATTGGTCCTACCCAAAAGGTCACTCGGAGGGGAATGAAAAACCGGAGGACACGGCTTTGAGGGAGATTCAGGAGGAGACGGGGATCATAGGGAAAATCATCGCTCCTTTGTCCAGCATCTCTTACCGGTATGAAGCGGAAGGAAGAAGAGGGGAGAAGAGGGTTGATTATTTTCTCGTTGAGTATGTGAGCGGGAAGACGAGGCCCCAGTTCGAGGAGATAGGCAATGTACATTGGCTTTCTCCGGAAGCGGCGTGGAAGAAGCAGGTGGAACAGGGGTATGAGAATAACCGCATCCTCTTAGAACAAGCTTTTATCAAACTTGGACTTTCTCTACCTGAAGATCGTTCGAATCGGGAATGTTCCCCTTGAAAAGTTTACGATCGCACCCTTTTTCCGAAGGGGCGCCTCCTTTTTGATCGAAGAATTTCTCCGGCCGATACATAGCATCGTTATTTAAACCGAAGGCAATTGCGATAAAGCAAAATGACGCTCAATCTTTTCCCCAAGGGATGAAAGGAGATTATGATGGAAGCACAAGAGTTGTCCCGCTATATCGACCATACTTTACTTAAACCGGAAGCGGATCGGGATTCGATCGTGAAATTATGCCGGGAAGCCAAAGAATATGGATTTGCTTCCGTCTGCGTCAATCCGATGTGGGTTCCCCTTTGCAAAGACGAATTGGAAGGAAGCGATGTGAAGGTATGTACCGTTATCGGATTTCCTTTGGGCGCCAACACGACGGAAACAAAGGTTTATGAAACCTTAAAAGCCATAAAGGATGGCGCCTCCGAGGTGGACATGGTGATCCGGCTGGGAAGCGTGAAATCCGGAGACTGGAAATCGGTTGAAGAGGATATTCACGCCGTGGTGGAGGCGGCGAAACCAACCGCTCTGGTCAAGGTGATTTTAGAGACGGGCTATCTTACCCGAGAGGAAAAGGTGAAAGCTTGTCGGGTGTCTGAAAAGGCCGGGGCGGATTTTGTCAAAACCTCCACCGGGTTTGGAAAAGGAGGAGCAACCCTTGAGGATATCCGTCTGATGAGGGAAACAGTGGGAAAGCAGATGGGAGTAAAAGCTTCTGGAGGAATCCGGGATTATGATACGGCAATCCGGATGATCGAAGCGGGAGCAACTCGCATCGGAGCAAGCAGCGGGGTTCAAATCGTAACGGGAGGGCAGAAATTCGGTTCAGCGTACTAACCGATCGTAGAAATGATCCCATCCCCTTGATAGGATCTCTCATTAACAAGGAGATTTTTCCTTTCCTGTGATCCGTTCGATCAAGCGGGCGAAATGGGCGGAAAAGGGAAGGACAAATAAGGAAGTGACCAGATTAAACAGGGTTTGGGCATGGGCCAGTTGCCTCTCTGCATCAGGGGAAAGATGGGATATGAAAGTAGAGAAAGGATGAAGAAGGGGAAGGAAAAGGAGAGCTCCTCCCACATTTAAGAGGATGTGGGCATAGGCCACCTTTTTTCCCTCCGGAGATCCCCCAATACTGGAGAGATAGGTATCCAAACAGGTGCCGATATTGCTTCCCAAAAGAATGGCTACACCGGCCGGCAAAGAGATCATTTGATTTTTCATGAAAATCATGGTCGTCGCCAGCATTGCGGTACTGCTTTGAATCAGGGCCGTGGCGAGGAGACCGAGAGAGAAGGCAATCAAAGGATTCTCGTTGATCCGAAGAAAAAAAGGACGGGTAAAGGAATCTTCCAGTAACAGCCGAGCTCCCGAGCCCATCACCGAAAGACTCAACAGCATGAGAGTTACACCTCCCATCGCCAAACCGATCCTTTTCACCCTCCTTTCAGGCATAAGCCAAAAAAGAAAACTTATGAGAAACAAGGGAAGAAGAAAATCTTCCAATGAAAATGCGAGGATTTGGAGGGTTAAGGTGGTTCCCACATTGGCGCCTAAGATGAGGCCGATCGATTGGGAAAAGGTGAGGATCCCGGCATTCACAAATCCCACGATCAGGATCGTAACTGCACTGGAACTCTGTAAAAAGGCAGTGACGAGTGTTCCGGTGATGAATCCGTAGAGAGGAGTCCGGGCGAACCGGGCGATGATTTCCTGCCTTCTTCCTTGGGCCAATGCTTCTAATCCCGTTCGCATCAGGGCAAGACCGAAGAAAAAAAGGATAAGTCCCACCAAAATCGGAAGAAAAACTTGAATTTCCATTATGGATCACCCCTCCTGTCCCATTTTATGAATAAGGGGGAGGGTTGATGATCGTTCGGAGGATAAAATGGCTACAATTTATCTGAAAAGGCAACGGAAAAAACGGTTGGAACAGGGGCATCCATGGATTTACCAATCGGAAGTGGAACGAATAGAAGGCGAATTTCAACCAGGGGATTTGGTGGATGTGGCAAATCACCAAGGATTTTTTTTAGGCATCGGCATGGTCAACCCCCGTTCGCAAATTATCGTCCGTCTTCTTACGAACCGAAAAGAGGCGATCGATCACTCCTTCTTCCTGCGACGAGTGGAGGAGGCATGGAACTACCGGCAGCGTTTTCTTCCCGGCATCCGTTCCTTACGGGTGGTCTATGGAGAGGCAGATTTCCTCCCAGGGCTCATTGTCGATAAATATGAAGAGGTTCTCGTGGTGCAGATCCTCTCTTTAGGGATGGAGAGGCAAAAGGAAAAGATCCTGTCCGCTCTTCTTCACGTTTTTCATCCCAAGGCGATCTATCTACGGAACGATGTACCGGTAAGGGAACTGGAAGGGCTTCCTTTGGAGAAAGGCTTCTGGTATGGGGAATCTCCCACGCAAATTGAAATCGAAGAAAACGGCTTAAAGATTTTGGTTGATATTAAAGAGGGCCAAAAGACCGGCTATTTTTTTGACCAACGAGAAAACAGGGCAAGCATCGCTCCCCTGATGAATAGAGGGGGGGAGGGAGTGGAAGTGCTGGAATGCTTCACCCATACCGGTTCATTTACGTTAAATGCCTTACAACATGGTGCAAAACGGGTGACCGCCTTGGATATTTCTCCGCTCGCCATCGAGATGGCTAAGGAAAATGTGGCGAGGAATGGCTTTTTAGAACAGGTGGAGTTTGTCGTGGCCAATGCGTTTGATTTTTTACGGGAGAAGGTGAAGGAAGGGAAAAAGTGGGATGTGGTGATTTTAGATCCTCCCGCCTTTGCCAAGAACAGATCCCGGATCGAATCGGCCTTGCGCGGTTATAAAGAGATTAATCTTAATGCGTTGAAATTGATTCGGGATGGGGGTTTTTTGGTAACCTCAAGCTGCTCTTCTCCGGTTACGGCAACCATGTTTCAGGAAATGGTCCAGGATGCCGCTTTTGATACCCACAAAATCCTCCGCCTCGTCCGCTTCAGCGGAGCGGGAGTTGATCATCCCAAGATTGTCGGGGTGGATGAAGGAGACTACTTGAAATTCGCGATCTATGAGGTGCGCTCAAGGTCTTAGAAAAGTCGGACCCAAGAAGGTCCGGCTTTTCTTATGTTCTTTTTAGATCAGGGATTCCCGAAGAAAATCCATAAATTAGAAATCTATTAAATATAAAGGAAAAAACAAAAAAGATGTGAGCGACTCTTCACGATTTTGCCACGAAATTCACGAACTTGTAACCTATTTCACAATAGAAGAGGATTATAATAGTACCGTAACATGTAGGGGTATTGATAAGGGGAAGCGTAAGATGGAAAAATACCTTAAAAAGGAGGAAGGTTTAATGGAACAGCAAGCCCCGAAGCTCTCCATCATTCTTTTGTCCGAGGAGCTGGAAAAGGTTCATGCAGCTGCTCTCGTAGGCTCTGTAGCCGCCATGTCCGGGATGGAGGTCAATTTCTTCGTGACGATGAATGGACTGGTTCCTTTCCTGAAAGAGAGCGTCGCTTCGAAGAACTTTAAAACAGGGACGGTTGGGAAGGCGCTGGTGGAAAAAGCTCAACCATTCTATGAATTGATCGAGAATGGGAAAGAAATGGGCAATTTGAAGGTGTATGCTTGTGCTTTAGCCATGGACGTGAAAGGATGGAAAAAGGAAGACCTGATCGACCTCTTTGACGATGTGATCGGCGTAACCGCATTCTTTGGAATTTCCCAAGGGGGAATGATTATTACCATGTAGTTTTTGAGGGTTCTTAATGAGTTTCAGGTAAGAAGAAATGGGAAAAGAAGGTTCAACTTAAAAACAGGCAAGAATAAATGGAGATCGATGTTTTTTCTAAAGGAGGAATGGATGATGAGCGAGGTAACGAAAAAAGTGGATGCCCGGGGTTCCTTTTGTCCCGGTCCTCTCATGGAGTTAATTAAAGCGGTGAAAGGCTCCCAGGTTGGGGATGTGATCGAGGTCCTCTCCAGCGATGCCGGTTCTGCAAAAGATATTCCCGAGTGGGTGAAGAAGATGGGGCATGAAATGGTTTATTCGGAAAAAGAGGGAGATTATTGGAAGATCGCCGTTAGAAAGATGAAATAGGGGATCCTGTTAGGGAGGGAAGCTCAATGGCAAAACGCATCGCAATTCTTGGCGGAGGGACGGCAGGGACAACCTTGGCTAACCGCTTAGCCAGGCAGTTGTCTCATGAAATCCGAAAAGGAGAAGCGGAGGTCCTCCTCATCTCCAATACGGATCGACATATTTACCAACCGGGTTATCTCTTCGTCGCTTTTAACGAAAAGCCTTTGGATCATTTTATACGGCCTCAAAAGAGCTTGGTTCATCGTCTCGTCACCATGGTTTATGATGATGTGGAAAAGATCGATGTGGAGAAAAAAGAGCTGCTCTCCAAGAGAAATCGGTATGCCTATGATTATCTCGTGATTGCTACCGGTTCCTATCCTGATTTTGATGCCGTTCCAGGTATGAAGGAAATCACTTATAATTTTTACACTCCGGAGGGAGCAGAAAAACTTCGGGATCGTCTGGCTACTTTTGAAGGGGGAAAAATCATGATTGTCATTGATGTTCCCCATAAATGTCCGGCGGCTCCCCTGGAGGTAACCCTTATGTTGGATGATTATTTCCGCAGACGGAACATGCGGGATAAAGTGGAATTGCTCTACACCTATCCCATTGGTCGGATCCATTCCTTGCAACCGGTCGCGGATTGGGCTTTACCGGAGTTTGAAAAGCGGAATATACAGTACGAAACGTATTTTAATATGGAAAGCATTGATCCTGAGAAGAAAACGGTAAACACCATGGATGGAGCGGAGCATCCCTTTGATCTGCTCATCTCCATTCCGGCGCATAAAGGGGCTCCTGTCGTCTTAAATTCCGGACTTGGCGACGAATCAGGCTTTATCCCCACAGATCGGTACACTTTGAAGATGGTAGGGCATGATGATGTGTATGTGATCGGAGATGCGACCAATCTGCCCATTAGTAAAGCTGGATCTACCGCCCACTATGAAAGCGAGACATTAACCCATAACCTCATAAGCCGCATCCGGGGACTTCCGGAAACGAAGCTTTATGACGGAAGAGTGGCATGTTTCTTGGAGAATAGCTTGGGGGATGCCAGCTTCATCATCTTTGATTATAACCATCCTCCGAAACCTGCCGATACTTCCGAACTAATCCATTGGTTTAAGGCGATGTACAACGAGCTCTACTGGTTAACAGCCCGTGGATTAATGTAGGGAGGGAGTAAGATGCCAACGGATATGGAGAAAAGCCGCCTCGAACAGGTGACGGGTTTGATGGATGTGGCAGTCAGTTCCCTCACTCCCAATATGGTAACCGATCTGACCGAAAAAGCCGTGAGGGCTGTTGAGATGCTGGATGACCTGTTGCAGCCGGAAGTGTTGGCCCTCATTCAAAAGTTGCCGGAGGTAAGTGCCAGTTTAGAACGAACATTAACATATGTCCAAAAAATGGAGAAAAGCGGTACTCTCGCTACCTTGGCAGAATTGGCCGATTTTGTCGCGATCGCCAAGTCCTCAATGACGGGACCCATGATTTCCGACACCATGGAACGGGCGATTGCCGGGCTTGAATTGGTTGATGATATGGTTCAAAAGGGAGTTCTGGATTTGGCAGGGGGAATGGTTGAAGCTCTGGATCAGGCTCAACAAGATGTTGGAAAACTTGAAAAGCCCATGGGTATGTTTCAAATCGCCGGGATGATGAAAGATCCTGATGTTCGGCAAGGATTGACCTTTCTCATGTTGTTCCTTAAGAGGTGGGGAGCTTCATGGAGGGAAAATTAATATGATTCAAATTTCTACCCCTCTAACACAAGAGGGGTTTTTTATCGTAAAAAAACAGACATAAAATTCACAAAAAAGATATGGCAGGAGTAATGAAATTTTTTTAAAATAAAAAGAAAAGGAGGTTTCCCAAGAAGGGGGGATTCCGATGTGTACCATCATTCGGCTGATTGATGCCAGGGGAAGCGAATCGCCCATCCCACTGATGGAACTCATTCGAAGCCTAAAAAGTTCGGAGGAGGGAGATGTGGTTCATATTCTGGCAAATGACCAAAGTTCGGTTCGGGATATCCCGATTTGGACGCAAAAGATGGGCCATCAACTCCTTTATACCCATAAAGAGAAGAATTATTGGAAGATCGCTATCCGAAAAAAGGTAAAAAAAACATCTAACCCATAGGTTAGATGTTTTTACCATCTAAAACCAGGTTTCAAAGACATCTTTGGTGGGCCTTCTCCCAAAATCCTCTAACAGTTCCTCCCATTCTTCATAGGTCATTTCGTCTTTAATCTTAGCTCGTTGGCAATAATCTTGAAAGATCATGAGGAAAAGGTAGGAGCCGCCGCCTTTTTCCAACTTTAACTTTACAAAATCCTTAAAAGTCATCTTCTCCATGGGTTATCACCTCTCCGTGATTATTCTACCAAATTTTTTATCACACTACAAAGCGGTTGGGTTTAAACTCATCAGTTCCCCACATATTTTGCGTACAGCGTTTTGGCTGCCGTGACATCGTTCGTTCCATGAACCATTACGCGTCCATCCTGAAAGAAAATGAGGCGGTATGGTTCAATGTCAAAACGAACGAGATACTCCGTTTTTTGCACCTTACCTAAAGGAGTGAGGCGAGTCGCGATCTCGGCGAGGTTCACTTCCCTTTTTCCTCTGGGGAGAATCTGCACCGTATCCCGTCCACAGAGGGAGGTATATTGTTCACTCCCCAAATGAAAATCTAAGAAATCAAAACGACGATGAACACAGGTAGGGCAATCGGGATTCCTTCCGCGACGGACGTCGATCTGCAGGTGTTCGTTCTTCCATAGCTCGAATTGTTCCAGATGGGGATTGAGGTGGTGATCTTCCCCAAGTAAAATCTTTAGACCTTCCGCCGCTTGATACGAGGCGACAACATGGATGATCGGTCCGATGACCCCCACGGTATCGCAGGTTTCCCCTCGCCCTTCCGGTGGAGTGGGGAAGAGGCAGCGATAACAGGGAGTGGCTTCAGGCCGGATCACCGTGAACATGCCCCGTGCTCGGACCGCAGCCCCATAGACCCACGGAATTCTATATTTTACCGCTACATCGTTGATCAGATAACGGACTTGAAAATTATCGCTGCCGTCCAAGATCAGATGGACATCGGACAGTAATTCGTCGGCGTTCTCCGGGTTTAGATCGACCATATGGGGCTCGATCCGAATGCTGGAATTGATCTTCCTGAGCTTCTTCGCCGCAGCAATCGCCTTGGGAAGGAATTGTGCCGCATCCTCTTCATCATAGAGCATCTGCCGCTGAAGATTGCTCTCCTCCACAAAATCCCGATCGATCAAGCGGATAAATCCAACGCCGGCGCGAACCATATGATTGGCCAGGACGGTTCCCAGTGCTCCCATCCCTACGATGGCCACACGGGATGCGCCCAACTTCTTCTGACCCTCCATCCCGATGGCGGGAAAAAGAATCTGGCGGGAATAGCGAGCATGTAAAAAGGGATCCACGGTTATTCTTCTCCTTTCTTTATCTGGACCGTTATTGATCCGGCGAAACGGGTGGGCGGTCTATCTTTATTATACTTTTTATATCGAGCGATTAGTAGATCATTCTTCCCTGAAGGTAATCTTGTAAGAGGGGGGTTTTTGGTGTGATGAAGAGGGTTTCCGTTTCTCCTTCTTCGATCAGTTTTCCTTGATAGAGGAAATAAAGGTAATGGGAAAGACGTCTGGCTTGAGCGAAGTGATGGGTGACAAAAAGAATGGTCGTCTGCCTCTCACGGTTTTCGCTACGAATCACTTCTTCGATGATTTCCACTTGAGTCGGATCAAGATTGGCGGTCGCTTCATCCAATAAGAGAAGTTTTGGTTTAAGGACTAGGGCGCGGGCGAGTGCCGCACGCTGTATCTCTCCGCCGGAGAGAGTATAGGCCGGTTGTTTCGCTTTCCCCACTAAATCCACCTGTTCCAACACCCGCATCACCTCTTCACGAATTTTCGCCTCTTTTACCTTTCGATAACGGAGCCCAATGGCAATGTTCTCATAAAGGGTTGTCTGAAATAGGGTGGGGCGTTGCGCCACCAGTGTCATTTCCCGCCGTACTTCAAGAATTTGACGTGATTGATTTTCTGCAAGATCAAGGACCCGTCCATAAAAATCAATTTCTCCATGGAGGGGTTTTTCGAGGAGATTGAGCGCACGGAGTAACGTAGTTTTTCCTGCCCCATTTGGTCCGATGAGAGCCGATATTTTCCCAGGCACGAGATGAAAAACGGGGAGGTTTAGGATCATTTTCCCTTCATGTTGGATGAGTAGATCTTTAATTTTGATCAGGTTTAATCCCTCCTCTCCGATGAAGGTTGGAGATTTTCCAGCATTTCACGTACCAGGATGATATTGAAGAGAAAACTGATACTGAGTAATACGATCCCGATCCATAATGCGAGGGGATAATTTCCTTTCCGTGTTTCTAAGATAATGGCGGTGGTCATCACACGGGTATGATGCTCAATGTTTCCTCCGACCAACATCACCGCTCCCACTTCAGAGATGGCACGCCCGAATGCGGTAGCGATGGCAGAGAAGATCGGTTTCCTTGCTTCTTTAAGGATCGTACGTATCGCCTGAAAGCGTGTCGCTCCAAGGGTGATCGCGGTTTCCCAAAGGGCGCGCTCTTTTGCTTGCACCGCGATCAAAGTGAGTCCGGTAATAATCGGAGTGACTAACAAGACTTGTGCGAAGATCATGGCCTCCGGCGTAAAAAGGGCATTCCATGCACCGAGAGGTCCGTAACGGGATAAGAGCAAGTAAACGATCACACCGATCAGTACGGGAGGCATTCCCATGAAGGTAAAAAGAAGGGTGGCCACCCAATTTCGCCCGGTGAAATGGGTTAACCCCAGAAAAGCACCGATCGGTATGCCTACCATTGCACCGATCAATACAGCCGTGATAGAGACTCGTAAGGATAGTAGGATGATTTCGATAAATTCAATAGACAGATCCATCTCCCTCTCTCTATCGAATCTTGACGGGAATGATCCCGTGTGATGACGAAACTATCTTTTGCGCGCATCGGGAACGAATAATCCTTTTCCATACTCTTTTACACCGAATTCCCCGATCCGTTTTTGCGTTTTGGGGTCCACGAAAAACTGAACGAGTTTGGCGGCCAAATCCGGCTTGCTGGAGGATTTTACCTGTATAATTCCATAGGGATTAAATAATAATGGATCTCCCTGCAGGAGGATCTCTAATTCAATCTTTCCTTTGTAACTGAGGTAGGTGGCTTCATCCGTCAAAGTATAAGCCTCTTTTTCGTTGGCCATCTGCAGAGTATCCCCCATCCCTTGCCCGGAACTGAGATACCAAGACCCACCAGGACTGATGCCGGCTGCTTTCCAGAGGCTCAATTCTTTCTTGTGCGTTCCTGAATCATCCCCACGGGAGATAAAAAGACTCTGTCGTTCTGCAATTTTTTTAAAAGCATCTTTGGCGGTATGGACCAAAGCGATGCCGGCGGGGTCCGATTTGGGACCCACCAAGTAAAATTGATTGTACATTACATCATAAGCGTTAAACCCGTATCCTTCCTTAACGAACTCATCCTCCGCCGGACGGTTATGAACCAATAGTACATCTGCATTCCCATCTTTCCCCATCTGAATCGCCTGACCTGTGCCCACCGCTACCACTTTCACACCGATACCGCTTTCTTTCTCGAAAAATGGAATTAAATCATCCAATAATCCCGAATCTTGGGTGGAAGTGGTGGTTGCGAGGATAATTTCCTGCTTTGGAGGAGATGCGTTCTCTTCATTGCATCCGATAAGGGATAAAAATAACAGGAGGAATAAACTAAGAGAGCCAAAGGATCTGAGAAATTTCAGGATGACCACTCCTCTATAAATTTTTTGCTTCTATTCTACAAAAGAAGAAGGAATTCCTTCCTTCTAAAAATTTTTTTTATATTCACAGTAGAAGAAGGAATTTCTACTTCCATGGCGAATAATTAATGATATTAAACAGGTACCTTTGTCGATGTCCGCTCATTATACGCGAAAGAAATAATAAGGAGGGAAGGTTGAGATGCTGGGAGGCTTTAAGAATCGTGAAGTGTTGGTGGATTTAAATAAAAGGGAGGTATCTTACCGGGAGATCGATGAGGAGCTGGCACGGAAGTATATTGGGGGGCGAGGATTGGGCGTGAAGTATGTCCTTGATAATGGGCCTCGGGTGGAAGCGCTATCGGCAGAGAATATCCTCTGTTTCATGACCGGACCGGTCACCGGTTCCCGTTCCCCGATGAGCGGTCGTTTGGCGGTGGTGACCAAATCGCCTTTAACCGGAACCGTGACCGATTCCCACATGGGTGGCTGGTCGGCGGCGCGGATGAAATGGGCCGGGATCGATAATATCATCGTGAGAGGGGCGAGCGCGACACCGGTCTACCTCTTAGTTGAAAACGGAAAGGCCGAATTGCACGATGCCGCTGACCTCTGGGGGAAAGGAGTACGGGCAACGGTAAGAGCGATGCAGGACCGCTATGGCAAAGAGGATCTTAGTGTGATTACCATCGGCCCAGCGGGAGAAAATCTCGTCCGGTATGCATCGTTTATTAATGAGAACGATCGGGCTGCCGGTCGGGGGGGAACCGGTGCGGTTGCAGGATTTAAGAAACTGAAAGCCATCGTGATCAAAGGTCCACAGAAAGGGAATATGCCGAGTCCGGCGGAAGAGGGAAAGTATAAGGAGGCGAACCAAAAAGCTTTAAAGGCAATTATGGAAGGGGGATTGACGTCACCGAAGAAGGGGGGGCTTTCCGTCTATGGCACCAATGTCTTGACCAATATCATTAATGAAGTGGGTGCCCTCCCCACCATGAATTCCAAATATACGCATTTTGACCAAGCGGAAGGCCATAGTGGAGAAACGGTGAATGCGACGCTACTTGTTGCGGATAATACGTGCCATGCCTGTCCCGTAGCCTGTAAGAAAGAGGTGGAGGTAAAGAGCGGGAAATATAAGACGCGGGTAGAAAGCTTTGAATATGAGTCCGGGTGGGCACTTGGTTCCAATTGCGGTCTGGGGGATGCGGCGGCCATTTCCTATATGATTGACCAATGTAATGAATACGGAATCGATACAATCGAAATCGGAAATGCCCTCTCCGTGGCGATGGAGGCTTATGAGCGCGGCTTGATTCACGAAGAGATCCATTGGGGCGATGCCGATAAGATGATTCAACTGATTGAGGACGTGGCATTCCGTCGCGGTCTGGGAGATAGACTGGCGGAGGGGCCGGCCCGTTTCGCCGCCTCTTTGGGAGCACCGGAACTCTCCATGTCGGTGAAGGGACAATCAATTCCTGCCTATGATCCGCGCGGCATCCAGGGGATTGGCCTCGGCTATGCCACCAGTAACCGTGGCGCCTGCCATCTGCGGGGCTATACGGTAGCCAGTGAGATCGCAGGGATCCCGGAACCGACAGATCGCCTGAAAGCAGAGGGGAAAGGGGAGTTGTTAAAAATTTTCCAAGACCTTCACGCTTTCTCCGATTCGATGGATATATGCAAATTCTCTTCCTTCTCGGAAAATGCGGAGCATTACGCTCTACAATATTCGGCGATGACCGGCCACGAAATAAGTGCGGACGACGTATTAAAGATTGGAGAACGGATTTATAATCTGGAAAGGTATTATAATAACCTCGCCGGATTTAACAAGCGGGAGGATGATTATCTGCCGAAACGCTTTACGGAGGAACCGGGCACCGGTAATAGTGCTGGATATGTGAGCCGGATGGAGATTATGCTGGATGAATATTATAAAGCCCGCGGATGGGTAAACGGAGTCGTTCCTGAGACCAAATTAAAAGAATTAGAAATCCTCTAGTTTTAAGAGATTCATCACCTCCTTAAAGAATAAGTCTTGCGATCAGCAAGACTTATTCTTTCACACTACGTATATTCCTCCTTTACCCGCCGGCGCGCATGGTTTTTTTGCGATAGAGGGAGATGAGATGGTTGAGGCCTTCTTCGGTGTCACTTTGAAAACGAAAAAAAAGAGCCTCAACGATGAAGGTGGAGGTAATCCTCACTTTCTCCTCTCTTAAAATCTCCACCTTCCAATTTGAAGTATAGAAACGGAGAGGGAAGGCGGGTTTCGTTTCTACCATGAGGGATTCCGGTAAGAAACCAAGTTCAGACAAATAGCGGAGATGTTCGTTTAAAGAAATTCCACGAAACTCTAAAATTTGTTCAAACGTAAGTCCCACAGAATCAGCCTCCTGCGACAGGGGGAAATAGGGCGAATTGATCGCTTGCTTTCACCTTTGTTTCTAATCCCTGTTCATGGATGGCGTTTCTTCCATTAATGAAAACATGAACAAAAGGCTTTAATTTTCTTTCCGCGTCGAAGATTTCCGTTTCGAGGGCGGGATATTGACGGGTCAGTGCTTCCAAGATATCGATGACACGATCTCCCGTAGCCTTCACTTCCACAACGGGGCTTTGGCAAATCTCTCGAAAATTGGCAAACACTTTTACCTTCATCGGGAATCCTTCCTTTCCCATTTTTCCTCATTATATCTAAAATGTGACGTGAAGAACAGACGAAAAACAATCAGTTGGGCAGGGATGGTAGATGGAATTTTTTCAAGTGAAGTCGGTTTCGGAGACACTTTCTCTCATTCATCATTACGTGTTTCCCTTGCGTGATCCGATCTCAATGCCCTTGTTGGAGGCGTTAAACATGGTTCTGGCAGAGGATATCGTAGCTGGGGAGGATGTCCCGGCCTTTACGAGATCAACGGTGGATGGCTATGCCGTACGGGCGAAAGAGACATTCGGGGCCTCCGATTCACTCCCCATCTTCCTCGATTTAATAGGGAGAATCGAAATGGGACAGGAGAGCCGGGAGACTTGTCACGAGGGAGAGGCATATTACGTGCCCACCGGGGGAATGCTGCCGGAAGGCTGTGATAGTGTCGTGATGATCGAACATGCCGAGGAGATTGGAGATCTTTTGAATGTGTATCGACAAGTGGCTCCCGGCGAAAATGTGATTCGAGCAGGAGATGATGTGAAAAAAGGCAGCCTACTCTTTGAGAAGGGCGTAAGACTCCGCCCACAAGAGTTAGGCTTACTTGCAGCCTTGGGCATCGCAACGGTAAAGGTATATCCGTCACCCATTGTAGGCATTCTCTCCACAGGGGATGAGATTGTCCCCTTCGATCAACCTAAGTTAAATCCTGGGGAGATCCGTGACATGAACGGAGTTACCATTACAGCGATGGCGAAAAACGGGGGCGCAAGGGTGATCTATGAGGGGATCGTGAAGGATCGGTATGAGGAGATGAAGGCTCGTGTCAGAGAGCTCTTTCCTCAAGTCGATTTCCTCATCCTTTCTGGAGGAAGTTCGGTAGGTTCCCGGGATTATACGGTAAAGGTCCTAAGTGAGCTGGGGGAACCGGGAATTCTGGTTCATGGGGTCTCTGTAAAACCGGGAAAACCTACGATTTTCGGGATGGCCGAGGGGAAACCCATTCTTGGGTTACCGGGGCACCCCGCTTCGGCTATGGTCATTTTCGAGCTTTTTGGATTCCCGATTCTTAAACGATTGTCGGGAGAAAGGGTAGTGGAGCGTGAAACACGAATCCCGGCCAAGGCTATGAAGAACCTCGCCTCTGCCGTCGGGCGGAGTGATTATCTTCGGGTGAAATTGGTCCAGAAGGATGGTGAACTCTGGGCCGATCCTGTATTCGGGAAGTCGGGTCTCCTCTTTACGATGGTTGAAAGTGACGGAATCATGGAGATTCCGGCAGAAAAAGAGGGAATTTACACCGGTGAAAAAGTTTGGGTAAAACGATATTCTTCGTAACGGATCAGACGAGATAATAGGAGTGGCGTCAATGCGAAAAATCTATTTGGAAGATAAACCGCTCATGGAAGCACAGCAGGATTTTCTGCGTCGTGTAACCCTCGAAAGGAAGATCGAGTGGATCCCCACACAGGCGGGATTGGGAAGGGTAACCGCACAAGATATTTATGCAAAGGTCTCCATGCCCAACTTTCATGCCGCTGCCATGGATGGGATTGCAGTCCGAGCAGAACAAACGTTCACTGCTAATGAACTGAATCCCATTCGCCTTAAGAAGGAGAAGGATTACCGAATTGTGGATACAGGAGATCCCATTCCCCCTGGATTTGACGCAGTGATCATGGTGGAAGATCTGCATCAAGTGGATGGGGAAACGGTGGAGATTCGTGAGGCAGCGGCTCCATGGCAGCATATCCGCCCGATCGGTGAAGATGTAATCGCGGGTGAGATGTTGTTTCCTGCCTTCCATCGTCTTCGTCCCGTTGACTTGGGAGCGCTCCTCGCCGGTGGAATTCTCACACTTCCCGTCCTGCGCAAGCCAGCAGTCGCCATCATGCCTACGGGAACGGAATTAATCCCGCCTTCGGAGCACGTAGAAAGCGGACAGATCATTGAATTTAACGGCACCGTCTTCGGCGCCTACCTGCAGGAATGGGGGGCTGAGCCGACCATTCTGCCCATCGTCCAAGATGAATATGAGGCGATCCGCGAGGGGGTCCGTGAGGCTGTCGAACATTATGATCTCGTTCTTTTAAATGCCGGATCATCCGCCGGGACCGAAGATTTTACGTATCAGGTCATTCATGAGTTGGGAACGGTTTTTACACACGGTGTGGGGACCCGTCCCGGAAAACCCGTCGTCTTAGGCGAGGTTTCCGGAAAGCCTATCGTCGGACTCCCTGGCTATCCGGTCTCTGCCTATTTTGGTTTGGAATGGTTCGTACGACCTCTCTTATATCGCTACTATGGACTCATCGAACCAAGCCGTCCTAAGCTCAGAGTGAAGATGGGACGGAGGGTGGTTTCGGTGATGGGGGCGGAAGATTTTGTGCGCATGACGGTGGGTTTTATCCAAGGGCAATATGTTGCAAATCCTCTCACACGTGCGGCGGGGGTCACCATGTCCCTTGTGCGTGCCGACGGTTTACTCCGCATTCCCCCCTCTCATCTCGGCTATGAGCAAGGAGAAGAGGCGGAAATTGAACTTTATCGTCCCGTGGAGGAGATCGAAAGGAGTATTCTCATTACAGGAAGCCATGATCTCTCCCTCGATTTATTGCAATCCCATTTGCGCCGTCGGGACCCCTCACGACATATTATCTCTTCCCATGTGGGAAGCATGGGAGGAATACTTGCCATTCAAAAGGGAGAAGCCCATGTGGCCGGCATTCATCTCTTTGATGAGAAAACAGGAAGTTACAATATTCCTTTTCTTGAAAAATATCTCAAAGGAAAAGAGGCGGTTCTCGTTCATTTGGCCTATCGCACGCAAGGATGGATTGTGGCCAAAGGCAATCCTCACAAGATCTACGATGTGACCGATATCGTCAATAAACGGCTTATCTATATCAATCGACAGCGCGGTGCTGGGACAAGACTCTTGTTCGATGATCTCCTGAGAAAGAAAGGGATTTCAAGGGCGGAAGTGTACGGATATGAGCAAGAATCTCTCTCCCATCTCAGTGTGGCGGTAGCGGTGAAAGGGGGGGCTGCAGATGTAGGACTGGGCATCTATTCGGCAGCGAAGGTGATGGATCTGGACTTCATCCCAGTGGCGGAAGAACACTATGAGCTCCTGTTTTTAAAAGAGTTTTATGAAAGCGAAGCAGGAAAGTTGCTCATTGAGATTATCACTTCTTCCGACTTTCGACAAGAGTTGGAATCCTTAGGGGGGTATGATTTACGGGATGCAGGGAAAGTGGTTTATGTGAAAAACATGGCGTGATCCCCCTTGTTTCGGTACAGGTTGTGAGCGTAGGCTCGTGGTGTCAAGCGTCAGTGAAAATGTCATACTTACGCGTCAGTGAATTTGTCACATCGATTATGGTTTATCCTTTCACCCTGTGTTTTGATTGTGGGCTGGCCCGCTCATTTCATCAAGGGTAAAGGCCCAAGGCCTTCGCTTCGCTCACCCTTGATTCATTCGCGGTCCAGGCATAGAAGGCGAATAAGGGGTGAAAGGAATTTTAGCAGTATTCCTTAACTGCTATAGCCAAATCAAGTCCGTTGTGGTACCCTTTTACTAGGTTTGTTGTATTCTCGCCAAGGATGATCGGCAGCGGGCTTGTGAGGGCTCCTCGCATGGCTCGCCTTTTCTTTTTGAGGAGGATTTTGGCGGTTGGGTTTTTCCACTTCTTCCAGCGGGTATTTTTTCCCTTTGTACCAGATGAACCGCTCTCCGTTTAAGGTTTCACGAATTTCAACACGAGTTTTCACAGGTATGGTTAATTTGTCGTTCTTCGTTGCGATCTTGTAGGTTTTTCCTCCGTAAGAAATAGTTTCCTCTGAGCCAATCGTACGTTTCTCTCGATAGCACAGGATCATATTGATGTCTTGTCCTTCACTCAAAGGGACATATGCATGTTCCGGATCAGCAGGCTGAACCGCAAAGAGTCGATTATGTTTTTCAATGAGATGCGGAAGAATTCGATTCGCTTCCTCGATGGAATGAATTGAGTGAAGCCGTAACTCCACCACCCAACGATCCTGTAAAGTTCCGAAAAGGCGTTCGATTCGTCCTTTAGCTTGAGGTGTAAGAGCTTTGATGTGGGTAATCCCCAATTCTTGCAAGGCAGCACCAAACTGAGAAAGGGGAGAGGTTTCACCTGCTAGTTCCTCTTCCACAGACAAAGCATCCTCTTTGGGAGAACGAAAAATGGTATGCCGATCGGAGTATAGACTCATAGGGATTCCTTTTTGTTCGATCAGCTGTTTGAGTAAAAGGAAATACCCTTCTGTATCCTCCCGAGGACGAAAAGTGGCAGAAATGATCTCTCCCGTTGCATCATCAATGGCTGCCAGTAATGCGAAAGGCTCGGTATCTTCTAACCATCGATGAAAGCTGGCATCGATTTGAACCAGCATTCCGGCTTGGGGTTTTCTGGTTCTTGGACGATGAGCTTTAGGGGGACGCCGTTTTCGTTTAGGTGGGAAATTGGATTGACAGCGGATGCGACGGATCGTTGAAGGGCTCACGAAAATCCCCTCATGCTCCGCCAACAATTCAGCCAAATGATGGTCATTACAATGACGATAAGGTTCGCTAGTCATAAGCTGTTGAATGGATTGAAGTGTATCTTTCGAAAGAGCATGTGCAGGTTTTCGCCCACGATTTTTATGAATCAAACCGGTTACTCCCTCCTCCAAAATTTTTTTCTTAAGGCGAAAAACCTGACGAATACTTAACTTCAATTCATTCGCAGCTTCGCTTACTGTGATAAGCCCGTTAATGTGCTTCATGATTACCGTGTAACGCTTCAATTCTTTTTTGGTCAATGTGATTCTCTCCTGTCCCATAGTGACATTTTCTCTGAAGCGTTACGATATGACAATATCACAGACGTACAACATCTATAGAAGGAAAAACCGAAAATATGTAGTATGAATTTATCAGATAAACACACACATTAGGAGGACAACATAGTGCATTTAAAAAAATTAGGATGGAACTCTTTTTTCGAAGCTCATTTTGAGCCCTTTCGCCTTATGGGGTATACGGTTGGGAGAATTGTTTCCCAATATAAACATATATATCGAGTTTATACTGAACATGGCCAATGTCTAGGTGATGTTACCGGAAAAATGCGTTATGAGGCGATAGGACGTCATGATTACCCTGTAGTCGGTGATTGGGTTGTCATTAAGGAACGGAAAGGTGAAGGAAAAGCAGTGATTCATGCCGTTTTGCCACGAATCAGCAAATTCTCTCGGAAAACGGCAGGGGATAAAACGGAAGAGCAGATTGTGGCTGCAAACATTAATACAGTGTTTTTAGTGACTTCCTTGAACCAAGAATTTAATCTTCGACGGATGGAAAGATATTTGATGTTGGCATGGGAAAGCGGCGCAAAACCGGTCATTATCTTGAGCAAGGCAGATTTAGTGTCTAACAGCGTGATTGAAGAGAAAATTTCACAATTAGAATTGATCTCGTTAGGTGTGCCAATTCATGTGGTTAGTGCAATCAACAAACAAGGTCTAGAAGAATTAGATCGCTATCTTGAAGAGGGAAATACAGCGGCTTTACTCGGTTCCTCAGGTGTGGGAAAATCGACTTTGATTAACTGTTTACTTGGTGAGGAAACACAAAGGGTCCAAGAAATACGCCAAGGCGATGATAAGGGCAAGCATACAACTACATTTAGAGAATTATTCTTCCTTCCTCAGGGTGCATGTATGATTGACACTCCTGGAATGCGAGAGCTGCAATTATGGGGAACGGATGAGGGATTAAAAGATACATTTGAAGATATTGAACAATTATCGTCCATGTGTCAGTTTATTGATTGTCAGCATTTACATGAGCCGAATTGCGCAGTTAAACAAGCTGTAAAAGAAGGAAAATTAGATGAGAATCGCTTGAATAACTATAGGAAGATGATGAGAGAATTAGAATATTTACATATGAAAACAAACAAAAAAGCACAATTAGAAGAGAAAGATAGATGGAAAAAATTATCTAAAGAAAAACGCAGACGAAATAAAAGATGATCAAGTCCATAATGTGGTGAAAATTCGCTCCTCATCGGCAGATGAGTGATGTCAACTAATTTTTCTCATGTCACGCTTCTCCTTCGCCCTCTTTTGCTGCTACTCACGCCATGCGTAGTACTCAGCCATGTCAAAATACGGCAGCACAGGATCATATTGTGTCTCTCCTTCACTCAAAGGGACATATGCATGTTCCGGATCAGCAGGCTGAACCGCAAAGAGTCGATTATGTTTTTCAATGAGATGGGGAAGAATTCGATTCGCTTCCTCGATGGAATGAATCGAGTGAAGCCGTAACTCCACCACCCAACGATCCTGTAAAGTTCCGAAAAGGCGTTCGATTCGTCCTTTAGCTTGAGGTGTAAGAGCTTTGATGTGG